>NZ_BBYM01000021.1 GCF_001570405.1 Microtetraspora niveoalba
GTCGAGCACCGCGACGGCGGCCGCCCTGCCCCGCTCGCGGGCCGGGCACCGCGACCGGGCGAGCGCGTACAGCCAGGCGCGAAGGCGCGCCGGGTCCTTCGGCCGCCGCACGCCCGCCCGCGCCGCGACGAACGTCCGGCGCACCGCGTCCGCGGCCCGGTCCTGGTCGTCGAGCAGGGAATGGGTGTAGTCGGCCAGACGGTCGGCGTACGCGTCGTAGAGCCCGGCGAGCGCCTCCGCGTCACCTCGTCGCAGCGCGTCCAGCAGCCGGCGTTCGTCGGCGCGGCTGACGTTGGGCCATGCGGGCAACGGACATTCCTCCCCCGATGACGGAACCAGAACCTGTCGGGCCCCACACGAGGAGGACGCCGCCTCAGCGGCCGCCGTTTACTACCTGAAAAGTCATACTCAACAGGTATTAACTCCGAAAATCGGGCAATTCCATGGAATTTCGGTTATCGACAGCGAGATTCATCGATCTTGTACGGCGGTTCCGTCGCTATTTTCGATCTTCGGCCATGGATGCCGAAGCGGCCGAAGGGCCGGTGGCGCGGCTTGCCGGATCGTGGTGCGCGGTGGGGGTGGTCGCCCCCTCGATCGGGCCGCCCGGAGGGCGGAGAACCTGTCGGGCCGGCGTGGCCGCACAGATAGTACTGATCGGTTCGATCTACTGCTGGCCTCCCAGAACGTACCGACCGGTTCGATCACCGCGACCCACGACCCACGACAAGGAGCATGTTGTGACGACGTTCGTTCTCATCCCGGGGATGTGGCACGGCGGCTGGTGTCTCGACGTCGCCGGGTCACGCTGACACGCGGGTACGGCGGAGGCCGGCCGGGACACCCGGCCTCCGCCGTACGGCAACGCGCGGGGTCAGGCCGCCAGCAGGCCCTCGGCGACCAGCTCCGCCCACAGGTCCTCGGGCACGGGCCGGTCCAGAAGCGCCGCGTTGCGCCCTGCCTCGGCCGCGGACCTGGCCCCGAGGACGACCGTGGACACCGCCGGGTGGCGCAGCGGGAAGGCCGCCGCGGCCCGGGGCAGGGTGACGCCGTGCCGCTCGCACACCGCCGCGACGCCCCGGGCGCGGGCCACCAGCTCCGCCGGAGCGGGCCGGTAGTCGAACGTGCCCGACGGCCGGTCGGTGGCGAGCAGCCCGCTGTTGAAGACGCCGGCCGCCAGCACCCGCACGCCGCGCTCGGCGCACGCGTCCAGCAGCGGGAGGCCCGACTGGTCGAGCAGGGTGTAGCGCCCGGCCAGCATGACCACGTCGATGTCGGTCTCGCGCACGAACCGGGCCGGGAGCTCCCACTGGTTCATGCCGACCCCGATCGCCCGCACCGCCCCCTGGTCGCGCAGGGCGGCCAGCGCCGGGTACGCCTCCTCCAGCGCCTCGCGCGGGTGCCCGTCCGGGTCGTGGATGAGCACGATGTCCACGGACGGGACGCCGAGCCGTTCCAGCGACTCCTCCAGGGACCTGAGCACGCCGTCGCGGGAGAAGTCCCACACGCGGCGGTGGCCGGCCGGCACGTCGAAGCCCTCGTCGTCCTTCCCCCGTGTGCCGCCGCCCGCGTCCGAGGGCACGAGCAGGCGGCCGACCTTGGTCGACAGGACGTGCCCCGAGCGCCCGGCGAGCGCCGCGCCCAGACGGCGCTCGGACAGGCCGAGGCCGTAGTGGGGCGCGGTGTCGTACAGCCGGACGCCCGCCCGCCAGGCGGCCTCGACGGCCGCCCGCGCGTCCTCGTCGGTGACGGCGGTGAACAGGTTGCCGATCGGCGCCCCGCCCAAGCCCAGCCGGGGCAGCGCGAGACCGCCCGCGCCCGGCCCCCGGTCCGAGGCGGGCCCCGGGGCCGGCATCAGTCCTGTGCCTTCCCGCCGGCCACCCGGCTGATCATGAGGGCGACGAGGATGATGCCGCCGTAGACGAGCTGCTTCCACTCGCCCGGCACGCCCTTGAGCGTGAGGACGTTCTCGACCAGGCCGATGACCAGGACGCCGGTGAGCGCCCCGAGGACCGTGCCCTTGCCGCCGTCCATACTGACGCCGCCGATCACGGACGCCGCGAACACCATGAAGATCCAGCCGACGCCCTGGTTGGCGCTGATGCCGCCGAGACGGCCGGTCTCCAGGACACCCGCGAGCGCGGCGAGCGCGCCGCCGATGACGAACACCGTCCACAACACCCGGTCCACGCGGATGCCCGCCGCCCGCGCCGCGTCCGGGTTCCCGCCGATCGCGTACAGCGCGCGCCCCGCCCTGAAGTAGCGCAGGCCCACGATCCCGGCGGCGAACAGCACGGCGGCGATCCAGATCGACGCGGGCACGCCGAGCCAGGTCGCGCCGCCCAGGTACATGATCGACTCCGGCAGCTCGAACAGGCTCTTGCCGCCGGTCAGGCCGAGGTGCAGCCCGTGGACCACGATCATCATGGCGAGCGTGACGACGAACGCCGAGAGCTGGAACTTGAGGATCAGGAAGCCGTTGAACGCGCCGATCGCCGCCCCGATGAGCAGGCACAGCGGGATCGCGAGCAGCCCCGAGCCCCCCGCCGTCGCCGGGATCACCAGCACGGTGATGGCGGGAGCCATGCCGACGGTCGACTCCAGGGACAGGTCGAACTTGCCCGCGATGAGGATCATCGCCTCGGCCAGCACGACCAGGGCCAGCGCGGACTGCTGCTGGAGCACGTTCGTGAGGTTGCCCACGGTGAGGAACACCGGGTCCACGAACGCGCCCACGACCAGCAGGACGACGATGACCGGCACCAGCGTCAGGTCGCGGAAGCGGCCGAGCCGCAGCCCCGCGCCCGCGCGGAGACGTCCCGCCGGGGCCGCCGACGGCGGCGGGGACGGTGTTGCCGAGGGGGTCGCTGTACTCACTCTTCCATGCCTTCCATCACGGCCACGAGCTGCTGGTCGGACCAGCCGCGCGGCACGTCCCTGACCACCCTGCCGTGGAACATCACCAGCACCCGGTCGCAGATCCGCAGGTCGTCGAGCTCGTCGGAGACCAGCAGGGCGCCGGCGCCCCGCCCGACCGCGTCCTCGACCGCGCCGAGCAGGGACTGCTTCGCCTTCACGTCCACCCCGGCGGTCGGGTTGATCACCACCAGCGCGGCGGGGGAGTCGGACAGCGCCCTGGCGAGCACGACCTTCTGCGCGTTGCCGCCGGACAGGTCGCCGACGGGCTGGTCCGGCCCCTCCGTCTTGATGTCCAGGTCCTCGATCATCTGTACGGCGCGGGCCCGCCGCCGGGACGGGGACACGGTGCCGAACCCGCCGAGCTTGTGCGCGATCGGCAGGGTGGCGTTCTCGGCGACCGACAACAGCGGCACGAACCCCTCGCGGTGCCGGTCCTGGGGGACGAACCCGAGGCCCGCCCGCAGCGCGGACGGCACGTCCCCCGGCCTGACGGCGGCGCCGTTGATCCTGATCGTGCCGCTGTCGGCGCGGCGGAGCCCGACCAGCGTCTCGGCCAGCCCGACCTTGCCGCTGCTGCCGGACCCGGCGAGGCCGACCAGCTCGCCCGCCCGCACTTCGAGCGCCACGTCCTGGTAGCGGTCCCGCAGGGACAGCCCGGTCGCGGAGATCGCGACCGAGTCGCCCGCCGTACGGGATCTGGGCTGGTACGCGGCGGTGGCCTCGCCGGTCATCGCGGCGACCAGCTCTTCGTGCGGCAGTTCCGCCACCGGCCGGGTGAGGACGTGCCGGGCGTCGCGGAAGACCGTGACGCTCTGGCAGATCTCGTACACCTCGTCCAGGTGGTGGGAGATGTACATCATCGTGACGCCCTGCTCGCGCAGCGCGCGCATGCGCTCGAAGAGCCGCTCGATGGCCGGGCCGTCGAGCTGGGCCGTCGGCTCGTCGAGGATGATGAACCGCGCGCCGAACGACAATGCGCGGGCGATCTCGACGAGCTGCCGCTGCTCGACCCCGAGGTCGCCGGCGAGCGCGCCCGCGTCGACGTCCACGCCGTACCGTTCGAGGACCTCGCGGGCCTCGCGGCGCACGGCGCCCCAGCGGATGAGCCCGCCGGACGTGCGCTGCCGGTTGAGGAAGAGGTTCTCCGCGACGGTCAGCGTGGGGATGATCGTCGACTTCTGGTAGACGCAGGCGACCCGCCGCCGCCACGCGTCCCGGTCCGCGAGGGCGGGCGCCGCCTCTCCCGAGAACAGCACCTCGCCCTCGTCCGGAGCCTGCAGTCCGGTCAGGATCGACACCAGTGTGGACTTGCCCGCGCCGTTCCTGCCGAGGAGCGCGTGCGTCTCGCCCTCGGCGATGGAGATGCCCGCGCCGTTCAGCGCGACGGTGGGCCCGAACCGCTTGACGACGTTCCTGGCTTCGACGTGAACGCTCATTTGACCTGGTTGCCCCAGAGGTTCTGGTCGTCCACGTTGTCCTTGGTGACCAGGGGAGCGGGGAGCTGGTCCTCCAGGCCGTTCGGCAGCGAGATGATCGTGCTGTCGTGGTCGGTCGGGCCGGGCTGGAACGTCGTGCCCTCGGCGGCGGCCTTGGCGTAGAAGAGCGCGTACTTCGCGTACAGGTCGGCGGGCTGGGAGACCGTCGCGTCGATCTCGCCCTTGCGGATCGCGTCGAACTCCTGCGGGATGCCGTCGTTGGACACGACGAACACGTGCTTGGGGTCGTCCGGCTGGACGAGCAGGCCCTTGGCCTTGAGCACCTGCAGCGTCGGGGCCAGGTGGACGCCGCCCGCGTGCATGTACACGCCCTTGATGTCGGGGTTCTGCTCCAGGCGGGTCTGCAGCATGGACGCGGCCTTGCTGCCCTCCCACTCGGTCGGCTCGTCGAAGACGGTGATGCCGGGGAACTTCGTCTTCATGCACTCGCGGAACGCCTCGGCCCGGTCGCGGCCGTTGATCGAGCTGAGCGCGCCCATGAGCTGGACGACCTTGCCCTTGCCGCCGAGCTTCTCGCCGAGGAACTCGCACGCCTTGGTGCCGTACGCCTTGTTGTCGGCGCGTACGACCATGTAGACCTTGCCCTTGTCGGGGCGGGTGTCCACGGAGACGACCGGGATCTTCTTGTTCTCCAGTTGCTGGAGGGTGGAGGCGATGGCCCCGGTGTCCTGCGGAGCCATGACGATCACCTTGGCGCCCTGGCTGACCAGCGCCTGCGTGTTGGCGACCAGCTTGGCCACGTCGTTCTGCGAGTTGGTCGGGTTCATCAGCTCGACCTTGAGCTCGCCCGCCATCTGCGGGACGTACTTGCTGTAGGAGTTCCAGAAGTCGGAGTCCGCCCGGGGGAAGTCGATGCCGACCTTCCCTCCCGAGGCCGTGCCGCTGCCGCCGCCCGTCGCGGCGGCGTCGTCGCCGGTGGAGCCGCACGCGGTGATGATCGTCAAGAGGGCCGCTCCTGCGACCACGGGGCCGAACCTCATCGTTTCGCCTCTGCTTCCTCAGGGGGTGGGGGTGTTTCAGTTGCCTGGCCGGAGCCGGAGGCCGTGCATGCCGCCGTCGACGGCGAGGACGGTTCCGGTGGTGGAGCGGGCGTCGGGACCGGCCAGGTAGGCGATCGCCGCGGCCACCTCGTCGGCGGTGACCAGGCGGCCCATCGGCTGGCGGGCGGCCAGCGCGCGGCGTTCGGCCTCGGGGTCGGCCGCCGCCGAGAGCAGCCGGCCGATCCACGGGGTGTCGGCGGTGCCCGGGTTGACGCAGTTGACGCGGATGCCCTCGCGCACGTGGTCGGCCGCCATGGCGAGCGTGAGCGACATCACCGCTCCCTTGCTCGCGCTGTAGAGGGCGCGCTGCGGCAGGCCGGCGGTCGCGGCGATCGAGCAGGTGTTGACGATCGACGCGTGCCCGGACTCGCGCAGGTACGGCAGGGCCGCCCGGGTCACCCGCACCATCCCGACCACGTTGACGTCGAGGACGCGGGCCCATTCGCCGTCCGGGTTGTCCTCGACCGTGCCCTGCGCGCCGATGCCGGCGTTGTTGACCAGGACGTCCAGGCCGCCGAGCCGTTCCGCCGCCTCGGCGACGGCCGTACGGACCGCCGCGTCGTCGGTGACGTCGGCGGTGACGCCGATGAACGGGTCGCCGGGCGGCGCGACGTCGAGGCAGGCCACCCGCCAGCCGCGCGCGGCGAACGTGTGGGCGGTGGCCAGCCCGATGCCGGAACCGCCTCCGGTGACGAGTGCCCTGAGCGTCATGACTCCCTCCAGACCGCGCCGCCGGGGAAGCTGTGCGCGGCGATCGACTCCGGCCGCATCCGCGCGCTGAACCCGGGCGTCTCGGGGGCGGTGTAGCGGCCGTTCTCGATCACGACCGGGTCGGCGAAGTGCTCGTGCAGGTGGTCGACGTACTCGATGACGCGGTTCTCCATCGAGCCGCTCACGGCGACGTAGTCGAACATCGACAGGTGCTGGACCAGCTCGCACAGCCCGACGCCGCCCGCGTGCGGGCAGACCGGCACGCCGAACTTGGCGGCGAGCAGCAGGATCGCGATGTTCTCGTTCACGCCGCCGACCCTGGCCGAGTCGAGCTGCAGGTACGAGATCGCCCCCGCCTGGAGGAACTGCTTGAAGACGATGCGGTTCTGCACGTGCTCGCCGGTGGCGACGGGGATCGGCGCGATGCCGCGCGCGATGGCGGCGTGGCCGAGCACGTCGTCCGGGCTGGTCGGCTCCTCCACCCAGTGGGGGCGGAACTCCTTGAGCGCGTCGACCCACGCAACCGCCGTGTCGACGTCCCAGCGCTGGTTGGCGTCGACCGCGATCGGGAAGTCGTCGCCGCAGACCTCGCGGGCGACCCGGAACCTGCGGACGTCGTCGTCCAGGTTGGCGCCGACCTTGAGCTTGATCTGCCCGAAGCCCTGGCCGAGCGCCTCCCGGCACAGCCGCCTGAGCTTGTCGTCGTCGTACCCGAGCCAGCCGGGGGAGGTGGTGTAGGCGGGGTAGCCGTGCTCACGCAGGTGGGCGATCCGCTCCTTCCTGCCCGGCTCGGCCCGGTGCAGGATCTCCAGGGCGTCCTCGGGGGTGAGGGCGTCGCTCAGGTAGCGGAAGTCGACGAGGTCGACGATCCGCTCCGGCGGCATCTCGCCGAGCAGCAGCCACAACGGCTTGCCCTCGAGCCGGGCCTTCAGGTCCCACAGGGCGTTGACCACGGCGGAGATCGCCATGTGCATGACGCCCTTCTCCGGGCCGAGCCAGCGGAGCTGGGAGTCGTAGACCATCTCCTTGTACAGCGCGCCGACGTCCTCGGTGTCCCGCCCGACGACGTACTGTTCGAGCGCCCGGATGGCGGCGGTCTGCACGTCGTTGCCCCGGCCGATGGTGAACGCGAACCCGTGCCCCTCGACGCCGTCGCCGGTCCGCAGCACCACGTACGCCGCCGAATAGTCGGGGTCGGGGTTCATCGCGTCGGAGCCGTCCAGCTCCCGCGACGTGGGGAACCGGATGTCGTGCGTCTCCAGGGACACGATCCGGGAGCTCACGCCTGACCCACCGTCTGCCGCTGCCGCCCGAGCCCGTCGATCTCCAGCTCGACGACGTCGCCGGCCCGCAGGTACGGCTGCCCGGGGAGGCCCATGGCGACGCCGGCGGGGGTGCCGGTGTTGATGACGTCGCCCGGCTCCAGCACCATGAAGTGGCTGAGATAGCGGACGATCTCGGCCACATCGAAGATCATGTTCTTGCTGTCGCCGTCCTGGCGCAGCTCGCCGTTCACCCAGAGGCGCATGCCGAGGTCCTGCGGGTCGCCGACCTCGTCGGCGGTCACCAGCCACGGGCCGAGCGGGTTGAACGTCTCGCAGGACTTGCCCTTGTCCCACTGGCCGCCGCGCTCGATCTGGAACTCGCGCTCCGACACGTCGTTGGCCACCGCGTACCCGGCGATCCTGCTCAGCGCCTCCTCGCGCGACTCCAGGTAGCGGCAGGTCCCGCCGATCACGACGGCCAGCTCGACCTCCCAGTCGGTCTTCACGCTGCCGCGCGGGACGAGCACCTCGTCGTACGGGCCGACCACGGTGTTCGGCGCCTTCATGAAGACCACGGGTTCGAGCGGCGGCTCGGCCCCCGTCTCGGCGGCGTGGTCACTGTAGTTCAGGCCGATGCACACGATCTTGCCGGGGCGGGCGACGGGCGGGCCGATCCGCAGACCCTCTGCGTCCACGAGCGGCAGGTCGCCGCGCTCCAGCGCGTCGCGGACGCGCGCCACTCCCCCGGAAGCGAGGAAAGCCCCGTCGATCTCGGGCTCTCCGATGTCGCGCAGGTTTCCGGCGGCGTCCATCACCACCGGCCTCTCCTGTCCGACAGGTCCTACTCGCAGCAGCTTCACACCGCATCCCTCGGTATACACAGTCATACATCGGATGTCTTGGTCGAGATGCTCATGTCTGCCGTCGGCTCGTGTCAATACTTCGACGCCAGGTAGTCCGATCTGTGACCTGGATATATGGCGAAATGTCCGATGGAGATACCGGAAATGCGGTCCGTACATCCGATAACTGCCCGCACAGCCCTCCGGTCACGAGGTGGAAAACATCGGATGGCGCACCTTGTTGCCTCTCCCTTTCCGGTGTAAGAACGGGGCCAGATCGACCGATCGTCGGAGGTTTCCGTGCACGTCCGTCGTAAACGACGCTTAGCCCCCGCCATCCTGTCCGCGTTCGCCCTGGTCGCCGGGATGATCCACGCGACCGGCCCGGCGCACGCCGACCCGGCGCCCACCCCCGCCGCACAGACACCCGATGAACTCACCCTTTGGTACGACAAGCCCGCCGCCAACTGGGAGACCCAGGCCCTCCCGATCGGCAACGGCGCGCTCGGCGCGATGGTCTTCGGCGGCGTCGCCACCGAGCAGCTCCAGTTCAACGAGAAGTCGCTCTGGACCGGCGGCCCCGGCTCCAAGAGCGGCTACGACTTCGGGAACTGGACCACACCCCGCCCCGGCGCGATCGCCGAGGTCCAGAAGCAGATCGACCGCGACGGGAAGATGTCGCCCGGAGCCGTCGCCGCCAAACTGGGCCAGCCCAAGAGCGGGTACGGCGCCTACCAGACCTTCGGCGACGTCTGGCTCGACATGGGAGCCCAGCCGGACGCCACCGGCTACCGCAGGGAGCTGAGCCTGCGCGACGCCGTCGCCGGGGTCGGCTACACCGCCGGCGGCGTCACCTACCGGCGCGAATACTTCGCCAGCCACCCCGGCCGCGTCATCGCCGGCCGGATCTCCGCCGACCGGCCGGGCAAGGTCTCGTTCACCCTGCGCACCACCTCGCCGAGGAACGACCGGCGGGTGAGCGTCGAGAACGGCCGCCTCACGATCAGAGGCGCCCTGGCCGACAACGGCATGACGTTCGAGGCCCAGATCCAGGTGGTCGCCCAGGGCGGCACCCGCACCGACGCCGCCGACCGGATCACGGTCACCGGAGCCGACAGCGCCGCCTTCGTGCTCTCGGCCGGCACGGACTACGCCGACACCTATCCGGCCTATCGCGGAGCCGACCCGCACGCCGCGGTGACCGCCGCCGTGGACGAGGCCGCCGCTCAGGACTACGACACGCTGAAGCGCGCCCACGTCGCCGACCACCGCGCCCTGTTCGACCGGGTGCGGCTCGACATCGGGCAGCAGCCGCCCACCGTCCCCACCGACCGGCTCCTCAAGGCGTACACGGGGGGCGCCTCGGCCGCCGACCGGGCGCTGGAGGCGCTGTTCTTCGCCTACGGCCGCTACCTGCTGATCGCGTCGTCCCGCGAGGGGTTCCTCCCGGCGAACCTCCAGGGCGTCTGGAACAACTCCACCAGCCCGCCCTGGTCGGCCGACTACCACACCAACATCAACCTGCAGATGAACTACTGGCCGGCGGAGCAGACCAACCTCGCCGAGACCACCCGCCCGTACGACGACTACATCACCGCCATGGTGGCGCCCGGCACCAGGACCGCGAAGGAGATGTTCGGCTCGCGTGGCTGGGTCGTGCACAACGAGACCAACCCCTTCGGCTTCACCGGCGTCCACGACTGGTCCACCGCGTTCTGGTTCCCCGAGGCGGCCGCGTGGGTCACCCAGCAGATGTACGACCACTACCGGTTCAGCCGCGACCTGACCTACCTGCGCGAGACCGCCTACCCGGTGATGAAGGCCGCCGCCGAGTTCTGGGTGGACAACCTGCACACCGACCCGCGCGACGGGAAGCTCGTCGTCTCGCCGAGCTACTCGCCGGAGCACGGCGACTTCTCCGCGGGCGCGTCGATGTCCCAGCAGATCGTCCACGACCTGTTCACGAACGTGCTGGAGGCGGCACGCGCGCTCGGCACCGACGAGCCCGAGGTACGGCAGGCCCTCGACCGGCTCGACCCCGGCCTGCGCGTCGGCTCCTGGGGCCAGCTCCAGGAGTGGAAGACCGACTGGGATTCCACGACGGACGACCACCGGCACGTCTCGCACCTGTTCGCGCTGCACCCGGGCCGGCAGGTCGCCGCGGGCACCCCGGAGGCGGCGGCGGCCGAGGTCTCGCTCACCGCGCGCGGCGACGGCGGCACCGGCTGGTCCAAGGCATGGAAGGTCAACTTCTGGGCCCGGCTGCTCGACGGCGACCACGCCCACAAGATGCTGCGCGAGCAGCTCAGGACGTCCACGCTGGAGAACCTGTGGGACACCCACCCGCCCTTCCAGATCGACGGCAACTTCGGCGCCACCTCCGGCATCGCCGAGATGTTGCTGCAGAGCCAGCACTCCGCCGTCGACGTGCTGCCCGCGCTGCCGGCCGCCTGGCCGACCGGCTCGTACTCCGGCCTGCGGGCCCGCGGGAACGTCACCGTCGACGCCTCGTGGCGGGACGGCGCCGTCTCGGAGATCGTCCTGCGGGCCGGCTCGGCCGGGCCGCTGACCGTGCGCAACGCCCTCTTCCGCGGCCCCTACCGCCTGGTCGACGGACAGGGACGCGCGGTCACGCACACCCGTGACGGAGCCGAGGTCACCTTCACCGCGGCGGCCGGCGGCGTCTACCGGGTGACGAACGACGTGCGGGTCACCGTCAAGGCGCCCGCCGAGACCGGGCCGGGCTCCTCGTTCCCCGTCGAGGTCACCGTCGCGGCGACCGGCAGGCGCGCCGTGCCCGCCGGCGACCTCACCCTGCGTACGCCGGAGGGCTGGACGGCCGAGCCCGCCTCGCGCCACCTGCCCGCCGTGCCGCCGGGCCGTACGCGCACGGAGACCTTCACGGTCACGGCCGGGCCGGCCGACGGCTCGCGGACCGCGCGGATCGGCGCGACGCTCACCGGCGGCTCCGGCTGGTCGGTGAGCGGGACGGCGTCCCTCGGGCTCGCGCCGTGCGCGGTCCCGCCGGCCGGCGTGCCGCTCGTCGCCTGGGACCCGTCCTCGGGCACGACCGTCGCCGACGTGTCCGGCAACGGCAGGGACGCGACCGTCACCGGCCCGGCCGCCTACGACGCGGACGGCGGGCTCGTGCTCGGCGGGTCCACGTACCTGACGACGGCCCCGACGACGCTGGGCTTCCTGCGCGAGGCGACGTTCGCGGCCCGGGTCAAGGTGGCCGCGCCGTCCGGCTACCGGCGGCTGTTCGACTCGCAGCCGTCCGGAAACCCCGGCACCGACGGCGTGCTCGTCGACCTGACGCCGGACAACCGGGTGCGTTTCATCGGCGCCGGGCTCAACGTCACCACGGACGCCGCCGTACCGTCCGGACGCTATCTCGACCTGGTCGTCACGATGGGCCGCGACGGGGCCGTCACCGTCTACGTGGACGGCACGCGGGCCGGCGGCGCCTCGGTCCCGGCCGACGGCATCGCCAGCTGCGCCACCCGGCCGCTGCGGTTCGCGGCCGACCAGGGCGGCGGCCAGCGGCTGTCCGGAGCCGTGGACCGGATGGCGGTCTTCGCCCGCGCGCTGACCCCGGCCGAGGCCGCCGCCTGGCAGAGCCTGGCCTTCCGCGCCGCCTGAATCGCCGGGCCGCCAGAACCTTGAGATCGAAAGGCATCTCGATGACCGACTCCTTCCTCCCGACACGCAGGGCCGTGCTCGGCGGCGCGCTCGGGGCCCTCGCCCTCGGCGCGCTGCCCGCCATGGCCGGAGCCGTGCCGGCCCACGCCGCGGCGCCGCGCTTCCCGCTGAAGTACCGGATGGACACCCCCGAGAGCTGGGCCGCGTTCCTCGGCGATCAGGACCTGCGCTGGGGACGTGTCCCGCGCACGTTCTACGAGGGGCCCTACCTGGGCAACGGCGGGTTGGGCGCCGCCGTCTACACCGAGCCGAAGGGACGGCTCGCCTTCACGCTCGGCGACAGCCGGGTGCGCGACCACCAGGGGACCGGCGGCTCGCTGTTCGGCGACGCCCGCCTGCGCATCGGCCGCCTGGACCTGGTGACCAGGGGCGAGATCGTCGACGTGGACCTGCGGCTGTCGCTCTTCGACGCCGAGCTGAGCGGCACGATCACCACGTCGGCCGGAGCCGTCTCCCTCCGCGCCTTCGTCCACGCGACCAGGGACCTGCTCGTCGTCACCGCGGAACCGTCCGACGGCGAGACGGCGGCATGGGAGTTCACGCCGTACAAGGCCGAGAGCCCGCGGCTCGGCTTCAACCCGCGCCCCGAGGGGCTGAAGGACAACCCGGCCCCCGCGGTGAGCCCGGGACTGTGCGAGCAGGACCTGACCGCCGGCGGCCGCACCACGACGGCCTGGAAGGTCACCGGCGGGACGCTGCTCGCCACGGTCGCGCACACCTTCCCCGACCGGGACGCGACCGACCGGGCCCGCGCCGTGCTCGACCGGGCGGGCGACCCGGCCGCGCTCACCGCCGAGCACCGCGCGTGGTGGAACGCCTTCTACACCAAGAGCTTCGTGTCGGTGCCCGACGCCCGGCTGCAGAGCTTCTACTGGGTCCAGCTCTACAAGATCGCCAGCGCGACCAGGCGCGGTCTGCCGCCCGTCGGCACCTGCGCGCAGTGGCTGGAGCCGACCCCGTGGCCCGGCACCTGGTGGAACCTCAACGCGCAGCTCGAATACTGGCTGATCAACGCGACCGGGCACCGCGAGCTCGACTCGCTGACCGCCTCGCTCGACGAACACCGCGACAACCTCGTGCTCAACGTGCCCGAGCCGTACCGCCACGACTCCGCCGGGCTCAGCCGCAGCAGCCAGGAGGACCTGCGCACGGACACGCTCGCGGAGGCCGGAGCGGACGCGGCGGCACCGAAGCTCGAACTCGGCAACCTCACCTGGGCGCTGCACAACGTCTGGCTCGGCTACCGGCACACCATGGACGACACGGTGCTGCGGGACGTCCTCTATCCGCTGCTGCGCCGTTCGATCAACTACTACCTGCACTTCCTCACCGAAGGCGCGGACGGCAGGTTGCACCTTCCCCGTACCTACTCTCCCGAGTACGACTTCACGAGCGACTGCAACTACGACCTGGCACTCCTCACCTGGGGCTGCCGGACGCTGCTGTGGACGGTCGGACGGCTGGGCGTCGACGACGAGCTGGCGCCGCGCTGGCGGGAGGTGCTCGACCGGCTGGTCGCGCCGCCGCAGGGGGCCGACGGCCTGTGGATCGGCGGCGACCGGCGGCTGACCTCGTCGCACCGGCACTTCTCCCACCTGCTGTGGTTCTATCCGCTCCATCTGCTCGACGTGGAGGACCCGGCCAACCGCGACCTGCTGGAGCGGTCGCTCAAGCACTGGGTCGGTTTCACCGGGGCGCTGCAGGGCTACACGTTCACGGGGGCCTCGTCGATGAGCTCGCTGCTCGGCGACGGCGACCGCGCCCTGACGTACCTCAACACGCTGCTCGACCGCTACGTCCGGCCCAACACCATGTACGCGGAGACGGGCCCGGTCATCGAGACGCCGCTGGCCGGCGCCCAGTCGCTGCACGACATGCTGATCTCGAGCCGGGGCGGGGTGGTCCGGGTCTTCCCGGCGGTCCCGTCGGCATGGGACGACGTGGCCTTCCACAACCTGCGGGCGGAGGGCGCCTTCGAGGTGAGCGCCGTGCGCCGCGGCGGCGCCACGGCCTTCGTACGGGTGAAGAGCCTGGCGGGCGAGCCCTGCCGGGTGATCCCCGGCGGCCTGCCCGGCCCGTGGGAGGTCCAGCGCCTGCACGGCCCGAAGGAGATCGCCCACAAGACGGTCGACGGCGTGCTGGAGATCGACCTGGGCAGGGGCGAGGAGGTGATGATCCATCCGGCCGGGACCCGGCCCGACACCGAGCTGGCCCCGGTCGGCGGTTCGTACGCCTGGGGCCGGCCCGGCGTGAAGCGGGGCCCGAGCGTGCCCGTGCCGCTGGACGGGCTGCTGGACCACGACGGCATCACCTGGCAGGACGCGCTGCGCGACGGCGACCTCGGGCAGGGGTACTCCCTGCCCGCCGAGGAGATGCCGCCGCCCGGCCCGTGGCGCAGCGGCGGCGTCGACTGGGTGTTCCCGTCGTACGAGAACGGGCGCAAGAACAATCTCGTCCCGGCCGGGCAGCGCGTGCAGGTGCCGCCGGGCAGGGCGGTCAACCTCAACGTGCTCGGCCTGTCGGTGAGCGGAGCGTCCACGTCCACCGTGACGCTCGAGTACGCGGACGGGACGAGCGCGACGACCTCCCTGAAGTTGTCGGACTGGGGGCGCCTGCCGGAGAACGGGGAGGACGTCGCCATCGCGACCACGCACCGCCATTACGTGACCGGCGACCACGCGCTGGTGGTGCGGATCTTCCATCAGTGGGTGGCGGCGGACCCCGCGCGGGACCTCGTGGCGGTGCGGTTCGGGGCGAGCTCCCGGATGCACCTGTTCGGGGTCAGCGTGGAGCGGCCGCTCGGCTGACACCCGGCCGCGTCCCCCGGCGGCCGCGTCCCCCGCAGCGGGGGACGCGGCCCTCGGGCCGGATACGGCGACGGCCGGCGCGGGCTACCGCTGCGCGGCGCCGCAACGGGGGGCGCAGAGCCGCCGCGCGATGCCCTTCAGGAAGATGTCCCGGATCTCCAGCACGGTCTGCGGGAAGTAGGCCGCGCCGCCCGTGGCCTTGGCGATCGAGCTCATCTGCGCCCGGTCCACCCCCTTCTCGGTGTTGAACGAGATGATCAGGATGCTGACCGGCCGCTTGGGGTCGTAGGCGCCCTTCAGCTTCGTGAGGATCTGGTCGTTCGCGATGCCGCCGTTCGGGTCGTCGTTCCCGACGCCGTCGGTGAAGAGGATGATCGTGTTGACCTTGTCCGCCTCGTACTCCTTGGTCATCTTCTGGTAGGCGGCCCAGAGGGTGTCGTTGAGCCCGGTGTTGCCGGTGCGGATGGCCTGGACGCTCCGCATCTCCTGGGCGATCCGGTCGCGCCGGGTCACGCCGTCGATCTGCTGCGCCAGCGGGCCGATCGGCACGACCTCCTTCCAGTCCACCCCGTGACCCCGGAGGTTGTCGGAGAAGACCCAGGTGCCGACCTCGGTCTTGTCCGGGAACAGCCTCAGCCCCTCGACGGCCACGTTGCCGATGGCGCGCATCCGGCTCACGCCCGTGCTGTCGGCGGGCTCGGCCATGGTCCCGGAGATGTCGATCAGCGCGAGAAGCCGGGTGCCGAGCTTGATCTGGTGCCACGCCTGGGTCAGCTTGGTGACCGCCGCGCCGTCGGGGAGCGCCAGCTCGGCCGGCTTGTCGGCCTTGACGCCGTTCTCCGGGACGAGCGCGTCGCCGCCCTTGCCCTGCGGGGTGCGGAAGCCGTGGCCCTGCACGACGGCGCGGCCGGCCGCCGAGGTCAGCTCGGCGCCGAACGCCTCGGCCGCCTCGCGCACCGCCGCGTCCTTCGACGTGATCACGATCGGGTAGTCGAGGCTGACCGTTCCCTCTTTCGGATAGAGCGCGACCGCCGGGTTCGACGGGCGGGACGCGGTGTTGAACGCCCACACCGCCTGCTCGGAGGCGACGCCGACGGGGACGCGCGCGGCCGCCTTGGTCAGCGTGGCGAACAGGCTGTCCGGCGAGGACACGGTCGACTCCGAGAGTTGCCGGAGCACGCCCACGAGCAGCTCGTCGTTGCCGCCCTCCGACTTCAGCACGGACGACCCGGCGAGCAGCGCGCCGAGACCCGCGGCGTTCTGCGCCGGGTCGAGCGCGAGCACCCGCACCTTCCTGGCCAGGCCGTCCGGATCGGCGGCGTTGGCCGCGTTCAGCAGGCCGGTCCAGCTCGCCGGGCTGAACGCCGACTGGAGCTTCTGCGCGCCCGCCTTGGACGCGGTGAGCACGACCGGCGAGCGCGCCGCGCTCCCCGACGCCTTCAGACCGGCCTCGGCCAGCCCCGCCCGGGTCAGCCACAGGCTGGAGTCGGGCACCCACAGGTCGGGGTCGACCTTCCCGGAGGTCGGGCCGCTGCCGGTCATCGCGTTGGCGACCCCGGCCGACTGCGCCGCCTTCACCGCGACGGCGACGCACCTGCCGCTCGCCGTACGGCCGGACTTGCCGAACTTCTCGGCCACCTCCGAGATGGCCGGCTCGATGTCCGGCGAGGCCACCACCGAGAGCGGGATCCGGTCGCCGTCGCAGCCCCGGTCCCGGTTCACCACGACGTACGCGGCCACGCCGCACAGGACGGCGAGCGCGACCGCTCCGGCCAGGGGTGCGAGCACCTTGCCGCGGCTCGCGGGCCGGCGGCGGCGCGGGGCGTACGGGTCGTCCCCGCCGTCGATCTCCTCTGTCCGGTGGCGTCCGCCCACGGTGTCCTCTTTTCACGGAAGATCCTGGGTAATGCTTACGGCACACTACTGGGAAGTAGGTAAGCGGCAAAACACTCATTTTGCCCAGTTGATCACGGTATGTGATCGACAACGGCCGGAATCCCCGGCGCACGCCGTACCCTTGGCGGGTGGTCATTCCCGTCGAAGACAGCACGGACCCCCGCATCGCCGACTACGTACGGCTGCGCGACGTGGACCTGCGCAAGAGCCTCGAAGGCGGCCGGGGCCTGTTCCTCGCCGAGGGCGAGAAGGTCATCCGCCGCGCGGTCGCGGCAGGGCACCGGGTCCGGTCCATGCTGATGACGGCCAAGTGGCTGGACAGGTTCGCCGACCTCGCGGGGGACGAGGGGGACGTCACGGTCTACCTGGTCTCCGACGAGGTCATGGAGGGCATCATCGGCTTCCAGGTCCACCGGGGCGCGCTCGCCTCGATGGAGCGGCGCGAGCTGCCCTCGGTCTCGGAGGTGCTGCGCGGCGCCCGGCACGTCGTCGTGCTGGAGGATCTGGTGGATCACACCAACGTCGGCGCGATCTTCCGCTGCGCGGCCGCGCTCGGGGTGGACGCCATCGTGCTCTCGCCGCGGTGCGCCGACCCGCTCTACCGGCGGTCGGTCAAGGTGTCGATGGGCGCCGTCTTCTCCGTGCCGTACGCGCGGCTGAAGGACTGGCACGACGGTCTGGCCGAGCTGCGCGACCAGGGCTTCCGGCTGCTCGCGCTCACCCCCGCCGAGAGCGCGGTGCCGATCGAGGAGGCGCTGACCGGCGGGCGGACCGCGCTGCTGCTCGGCTCGGAGGGCGACGGGCTGTCGTCGCGCTGGCTGTCCGAGGCCGACCGGGCGGTGCGCATCCCGATGAGCCGGGAGGTCGACTCGCTCAACGTCGCCGCCGCGGCCGCGATCGCCTGCTATCTCCTCACCGCGCCCGCCCGGGGGTGACCCGGCGGGTCAGCCGCCCGCGGCGTCCCCGGCCGCCCAGTCGAGCAGTTTGCGCGCCGTGGCGACCCGGCGGGCCTCGCTGCTCTCGCCGAGGATCACGCCGACGAACGTGTGCTCGTCGCGCACCGCGGCGAAGCTGAGGCAGAACCCCGCGGCGGCGGTGTATCCCGTCTTGAGGCCGCTCGCGCCGTACGACAGGAGCGTGTTGGTGTTGCGCCAGACGTGCGCGCGGTGGACCTTCGAGGCGGCCACCGTGTGCTTGCGCTTCTTGGCGATCACCGCGATCACCGGGTCGTCCAGCACGATCCGGGCGAGGGCCACCTGGTCCCTGGCCGTGGAGTAGCCGCCCTTCGCGGGCAGGCCGTCCGGGTTGGCGTACCGGGTGTCGGCCAGGCCGAGCTTCCCGGCGGCGGCGTTCATCTTGGCGACGAACCGGCGGGTGCCGGGGCCGTACCGCTCGGCCAGCGCGTGCGAGGCGTCCGCGCCCGAGGGCAGCATGAGCGCGTAGAGCAGTTCGCGCACGGTGAGCCGCTCGCCCGCCCGCAGGCCGCCGCTGGTCGCCCCGCCGGTGACGGCGTGCCTGACGTCGGCGGCGGTGATGGTGACCACGTCGTCGAGCGACGCCTCCTGCCGCACGACGTAGGCCGTCATGACCTTGGTCAGGCTGGCGACCGGGACACGGCGGGTGTCCCGCTTGGCGAACGCGACCGTGTCCGACGTCGTGTCCACGAGGTACGCCGAACGGGCGGTCACCGACGGCGCGTCCCGCCCGGCCGCCGCCGCGCCCGCCGGAAAGGTCGGAAGGGAGGTGGAAGCGGCGGCGGTGGTCGTCCCGACCGGCCCGAACGCCAGGAAGGCGACCGACAACGCCGTGATCAGCCGGATGCGCATCCGGTCATGATGGCACGATCAGGCGTCCGGCTCCGGCTGATGCCGCCGACGACGCCACACGACGAAGCCGGCGACCGCGCCCAGCACGACCGCGGCGACGCCGGCCGCGACCAGCGGGGAGTCGGCGGCGATCCTCAGCCACCCCCACAACACCGTGTAGAGGCCGAACGCGGTGATCGGCGCCCAGGTCAGGCAGCCCAGGGCGCTCGCGACGACGTACCACCGGTAGTCGATGCGCAGCACCCCGGCCACCCAGGGCAGGGAGTGCCGCAGCCCGGGCACCCAGAAGCAGCCGTAGACGGCGAGCGCGCCCCACCGGCGCACCACGTTCTCGACCTTGAGGATGCGCTTCTGGCCGATCTTCCTGCCCAGGCGGGAGCTGTAGAGGGCCTTGCCGACCGTGTGGCCGATCCAGTAGTAGGCCTGGAACGCGCCGAACAGCGCCACGGCCCCCACGGCGACGACGACCCAGAGCGGCATTCCCAGGAACGAGGCGGACATCGGGTCGGGCATTTCCACCTCTCCTAGGACATCTCGCTTAGGTCAGGCTTACCTTACAGTGCGCCCGCGAGTGCCGCCCGCGCGTCGGTCACCCAGCGCTCCACGCCCACCCGCTCCGCCACCGCGAGCGCGTTCTCGTAGTGCTCCCGCGCCGGCAGGCCGAGCCGTACGGCGAGGTCGCCGAGGGTCCTGGCCACCGGCCAGAGCGCGACCACGCCGGTGCCCGCCCCCGCGATCCGGTCCCGGAAGGGGACGAGCCGGTCGTACGCCTCGCGCATCCGGTCCGTGTCCGACAGGAGCATGCCGGCCAGCGCCCGCCAGATCAGGGCCAGCTCGTACAGGTAGTCGGTCCGGACCGGCTCCCGCGACGTCGCGACGGCCCGGGCGTCCTTCATGTGCCCGGCCGAGGCCAGGGCCAGCGCGTACGCGTCGAGGGTCCACTTGGCGCCCCGCTGGTGCGCCTCCCCGAGCGGATCGACCATCCCGTCCGCCTGACCCTGGACCAGATGCAGGCAGAACGACGCGATCAGCGGCAGGTCCTGGCGGCCCTCCAGCATCCCCGCCCGCGCGGTCAGCCGGGCCGCGTTCCGATACGCGCGCTCCGCCCCGGCGTAGTCGCCGCTGATCATCAGCCGCTGCCCCGCGTACCAGGCGCCGACCGCGGCCGGCGCGGGCAGGTCGTACCGGCGGCCCAGCCGCTCGGCCTGGGCGAGATGCGCGTCGGCCTCGGCGAAGTCGCCGCGCGCCGCCGCGCACTCCAGCAGGACCAGGTGCGCCAGCGTCCGCACCGCGATCTGCCCGGACTCCGCGCCGACCCGCAGCAGCTCGCGGCCGATCGTCTCCCGCTCGTCCACCTGCGTCATCGTGTACGACTGGCGCAGCCGGCCGCTCAGGGCCATCGCGAGCAGCGACGGGTCGCCGCTGGAACGCGCCAGTTCCTCGGCCTCGAGCGACGCCTGGTAGCCGCGCTGCGTCGCCGACCCCTCCAGTTCGAGCGCCAGCGTGGCCAGCAGGCTGGCGCGCAGCGACTGCTCGCCCGCCGGCAGCTCGACCAGCGCCTTCTCGGTGACGTCCACGATCTCCCAGGCGGTGCGGGTGAGGTCGCGGGCGATGCCCTTGTGCGGCACGGCCAGCGCGGCCGCGACCCGCGCGGTCAGCTCCAGGTCGCCGAGCGGCAGCGCGACGTCCATCGCCTCCCGGCGGTGCGCCCGCGCGGCGGTCATGTCCCCGCACAGCGCCAGCGCCCTGATCATCCGGAGCTGCAGCTCCAGGCGTTCCCGTTCGCCGCCGGAGCGGGCGCGGTCGAAGGCGGCGATGGCCCGCTGCCACAGCGAGGCCGCCTCACGGTGCGCGAAGCGCCGCTCGGCCTGCTCGGCCGCCAGGCCCGCGTACCGCTCGGCCTTCGCCGCCGTCTCCACGCTGCCCGCCGCCTCGTAGTGGTGGGCGAGCGCGGCCACGTCGCCGGGGTTGCGCCGCTCGATCACCGAGGCGACCGCCGCGTGCAGGCGCGACCTGCGCAGCCGCGAGGCGTCGGAGTAGATGGTGTCGCGCACCAGGTCGTGGTCGAACCGCAGCAGCCCGGGACCCGGCTCGGTCACCAGGCCCGCGAGCAGGCCCGCCTCGACCGCGTCCACCACGGCGTCCTCGTCGCCGGACACGTCCACGAGCACGTCCACGTCCACGTCCCGCCCGATCACCGCGGCCTGCAGCAGGACCTGCTGCGCCCGCTCGGGCAGCCGCGCCACCCGCCGCCGCAGCACGTCGCGCACGCCCGAGGGCACCTGCGAGAGGTCGGCCTCCGCCTCGAACAGGCGCACCGTCTCCTTCACGAAGAACGGGTTGCCGCCGGTGCGCGCGACGATCGCGCTCACGACCTCCTCGTCCACGTCCCGCACGCACGTCGCGCGGACCAGCTCGGCGACCGACGCGTCGTCCAGCCCGTCCAGCCCGACGCGTACGGGGGCCAGCCGGGCGAGCGCGGCCAGCACGTCCTGCTGCCGGTCGTTCAGCTCGCCCTCGCGGCAGGTGACCACGAGGAGCACCCGGCTCGCGGCGAGCAGGCTGGGCAGGGCGCGCAGCAGCGCGAGCGTCTGCTCGTCGGCCCAGTGCAGGTCCTCCAGCACGATGAGCAGCGGCGCCTCGCGGGCGACCGCGGAAAGGTACCCGCCGACCGCCCGGTGCAGCCGGAACCCGCCGGACGCCTCGTCGTCGGCGGTGTCGGGCGCGGCGTCGTCGAGCAGCGGCGCCAGGAGCGCGGCGTACTCGCCCGCGCCCCGCCTCTCGACCAGCGCCCGGAGCACCTGGACCCAGGCCCACCCCGGCGGTGTCGTGCTGCTGTCGGGGCAGCCGCCCGCGGCGCCCACCCAGCCGTCCAGCCGCGCGGCGAGCCGGCGGACCAGCGTGCTCTTGCCCGCCCCCGCGTCGCCGCCGATGAGCGCGACCGTGAACCGGCCCGCCTGCGCGCGGGGCGCGGCGGCCAGCAGCGTGGCCAGCTCTCCGTCGCGTCCCACGAACGGCTCGGGTTCGAGCGGCGGCACCGGGCCCGCCTCCACCGGGCGGGGCGGCCAGGACGAGGCCGCCTCGTGGACCCGGCGCTGCGCCTGCGGAGGCAGGTCGAGGCCGGGGTCCTGGGCGAGGATGTCGGCCTCCGTCTTCCGCAGCGCGGGACCCGGGTCGATGCCCAGCTCGTCGGCGAGCACCGCCCTGGCCCGGCGCAGCGCGGCCAGCGCGTCCCCCTGCCTGCCGCAGCGGTACAGCGCGAGCGCGAGCAGCCGCCAGCCCTCCTCGCGCAGCGGGTGCTCCGACGTCAGCGCCTCCAGGTCGGGGACGGTCTCCGCGTGCAGGCCCATCCGCAGCCCCGAGTCGGCGTACCGCTCACGCGCCACCAGCCGAAGCTCGTTCAGCCGGGCGACCTCGGCCTCCGCCCACGGCTGGTCGGCGAAGTCGGCGTACGGCGTGCCCCGCCACAACCCGAGCGCCGTCTCCAGCCGCGCCCGCGCGGACGGCGGGTTCTCCTCCAGCCGCTCGCCGGCCGCGCGTACGGTCGCCTCGAAGCGCAGCGCGTCCACCTGCTCGGGGGCGGCGCGCAGGGCGTAGCCGGACGCGACCGTGACCAGCAACCGGGTCGGGCCGCCGCGCGGCCGGTCGGGCTCGATCACCCGGCGCAGCCGCGAGATGTAGACCTGGAGTCCGGACTGCGCGCCGCGCGCGTCGTCCCAGAGGTCGAACAGCAGTGTGTCGACCGGCACGACCTGGCCGCGGGCGACCAGCAGCCGGGCGAGGACCGCCCGCTGGCGCAGCCCGCCGAGATCGAGCTCCCGACCGCCGTCGTACGCTTCGACCGGGCCGAGAACCCGGAATGCCACTGTGGTCATGGTCGCCTGCGCCCGGGGGGTCGCTCGCTGGCAACGGCTCGTTTCGCGCCTGCCGAGCCCGGTCATCCTCCGCGGACAAAGTATCGCGTTCAGACCGGGGAAACGCGGTCCCCGAGGTTACGCCTCACTCCACCCCGGCGGGTCCGCGGTCGTCGGAACGGCGGCGGAACAGCGCCCAGCCGCCGAGCGCGAGCCCGCCCCACGGGATCTCGATCGTGTACGTCCAGAAGCCGAACAGGATGGCCGCGGCGGTCGCCCCCGCCTCCGGCGCGCCGAACGCCACCAGGGCGAGCGCGGTGCCGGCCTCCATGAAACCGGCCCCGCTCGGGGTGGCCACGGCGCTGGTCAGCACGCGGGAGAGCGCGAAGACCGCGATCGACTCGGCCAGGCCCGTGTAGGAGCCGGTGGCGTGCAGGCAGAGCACGAGGATGAACCACTGGAGGCCGAGGAACGCCACCATCCCGACGGACAGCGTCGCCCACCGGGTGTGCACGACGTCGGCCGTGTCCTTGCGCAGCCGGGTGAGGGCGTCGGAGGCCCAGTGCTCCGCCGGGCGGATCCTGCGCGGCGCGAGCCGTACGAGGGCGTCGAGGGCGCGGCCGAGCATCCGCGCGGCGCGCTCCCAGTAGAGCGCGGACGCGACCACGGCGACCAGCACGAGGATCGAGAGCGCCCCCGCCCACCCGGCGTTCGCGACGGCCGGGCTGAGCGCCCGCCCCGACATCAGCAGCGCGAGGATGCCGGCGGCGGGCAGGATGAACCGGAACAGCGTGTTCCAGATGCCGCTGACCAGGGTGAGCACGACGACCGAGCGGGTGGTGAACCCCCACCCCCGGGTCATGGCGAAGGTCAGCGCCACCCCCGCCGCGCCCCCGAAGGGCAGCAGGTTGCTGACGGCGCTGCCCGCCGCGTTCAGCGTGAGCGCCTGGCCGTGCGTCAGGCCGGGCAACGAGCCGGTGAGCACGAACGTGTACGCCAGCAGGCTGGCCAGCCAGACCGCCGCCATCAGGACGACCATCTGCCAGCTCATCGCGCCGAACAGGCCGCCGATCTGCGACCAGGAGACCTTCGCCCCGGTCATCGTGCCGACGATCTGCGGGAGGAAGACGATCAGCGCCGTCGCGAGTCCGAGCGAGACGACCGACATCACGACCCGCAACCACTTGCTCATGCTTCCAGCTCCCCCAACACGTCGGCGACCGCGTTCCAGTCTGGTGGCAACGCCGGGTGGTGGCTCTCCTTCTTTGGGAGGAGCGTCCCCGTGGGAGTCGGTCAGTGGAAGGGGTGCCGCAGTCGGGTCCCCTGCGGGACGTCCCGCCGGACGTACCACTCCGTGCCGAAGATCAGCCGGTACGCCCAGAAGGGGATCTTCAGCATGGCTCCGAGGGTGCGGTCGCCGTCGCCGCCGGTGGTCTGGCTGGCGTGCGCCGCCATCGAGGCCCGTTTCGCCCGGGCGTACCTGCGGACGTTCACCCGATGGGTGATCACGTGGCTCGGCGAGTAGGCGCTCTCGAAGCTCCTGACGTCGATCTTGGGGTAGAGGCGGGCCGCCAGCCGCACGCCCTTCAGCAGCGGGTCCCGGTTCACCGTCGCCTCCAGCACGATCGGCGTCCCGGCGATCTCGGCCGCCCGCGTGCCCACCCGGTACACCTGGACGTGGTCGGGGTGGCCGTACCCTCCGGCCGGGTCGTAGATCGTCAGCAGCTCGGCGCTCTCCTCCTTGAGGACGGTGGCCAGCCGCTGCGCCGCCTCCTCCGTGTCGGCGTCGATGAACGCGTTGTCCGGGCGGTCGTCCGCCACGCCGCCGTCGATGGCCAGCCCCGAGTCGCCGTACCCGAGCAGGACGACGCGGGCGCAGCCCAGCGCCTCGGCCGACCGGTGCAGCTCCTCCATGCGGGCCCGGCCCAGCTCGTCACCGTGGGGGAGGTCGGCGAGGCCGCGCTCCCCGGCGGTCGCCACGACCAGCACCACCCGGTGGCCCTCGGCGGCCAGCATCGCCATCGTCCCGGCAGTCAGCAGCGCCTCGTCGTCAGGATGAGCGTGAAAGAAGACCGCGGTTCTCGACACAGCGCAATGATTCCACGCCGCCGGACCGACGGTTTGATGGTGGTCCGGGCCTCTGCCAGTCTGGGTCGGTGAGGATCCTTCACATCAGTGACTGCTACCTCCCCAGGCTGGGCGGCATCGAGGTGCAGGTCGCCGACCTGGTCGCGAAGCAGCGAGAGGCGGGTCACACCGTCGAGGTGGCGACCGCGACCCCGGGAGAGCCCCTCCCGGGCGTGCGCCGCCTCGTGGCCGGGCTTCCCTTCGACCTGCCCGTTCATCCCCGGGGCACCGTCCACCTGATCCGGCTGATGACCGGCTGGCGGCCCGACGTCGTCCACGTCCACGCGGGCGCCGTCTCGCCGTTCGCCTGGCAGGGGGTGAACGCCGCCGTACGGGCCGGGCTGCCGGTCGTGGTGACGGTGCACAGCATGTGGGATCCGGTCACCTCCGGCGTCTACCTGGGGCTGCAGGCCGCGTTCGAGTGGCGGCGCTGGGGCATCGCCGTGACGGCGGTCAGCGAGGCGGCCGCCCGGCCCATCCGCGTCGTCGCCGGCGCCGGCGTGCCGGTCCACGTCGTGTCCAACGGCCTGGACGTCTCCGCGTGGCGTCCCGCTCCCGGGGTCGCCGCTCCCGAGGGAGGCCGGGCGGACGAGGGCGTGCATGTGGTGGCGGTGGGGCGGCTCGCGCCGCGCAAGCAGCCGGTGCGGCTGCTCAAGCTGCTCAGGGCGGCCCGGGCGCAGGTGCCCGCGTCGATCGCGATGCGCGCGACGATCGTGGGGGAGGGGCCCGCCCGCGGGTCGATGGAGCGCTACCTGCGCACGCGGCAGATGGACTGGGTGTCGTTGCCCGGCCGGTTCAGCCGGGAGCGGATCAAGGAGCTGCTCGGCACGGCCGACGTGTTCGTCGCGCCCGCTCCGCGCGAGTCGTTCGGGCTGGCCGCCCTGGAGGCCAGGGCGGCCGGTGTGCCGGTGGTCGCGCGATCCCAGAGCGGGGTCGCCGACTTCGTACGGCCGGGCAAGGAGGGCCTGCTCGGCCGGACCTTCGACGAGCTGGCCGCGTCGGTGGCGCGGCTGGCGGGCGACGAGCGGCTGCGGACCTCGATCGCGATGCACAACCGCGAGGTGGAGCCGGTCGCGTGTTCGTGGCCCGCCGTGCTCGACGGGTTCGAGCGCTGCTACGAGCTGGTCCGCGCCTCACGCCCGTGACCGGTCCGCCGCGCGGCCTCCCGCCGCGCTCCCCATCCTCGGCCGGCGGGCGGTGAGCCCGGGGAGCATGGGGAGCGGGCGCCGGAGGGCTCCCGGGTGGTGGAAGCCCGAAGTCAGAAGGGAAGGACGCGCCCGGAGGGGGTGCGCAGGTCGATGGGCTGGGGTCGCCTGGGCGGCCGAGGCCGCGTGCTGATCAGGACTCTCTTCATTACGGCCCTCCTTTTGGTTTCATGATTCCCAAGAACTCGTCAGGATCACCCGCTCATGGTCACTAGTAGGTATCGCATTCGGGACGCGGATGTCAGGCCCCCGCGTCAGGGCGACCGCGGCGGGCCGGTGGACGGGGCCGCCGCCCGCCGGCTCCGTCGACGGGGCATGAGCCTCGCCCTCGGCGATGCCGCTCAGTCATCGGTGGTGTCCTTCGAGCGGGTTCGGCGGTGACGACGGTCGAGCCAGACGGCGAGTACGGCGCCCAGGAGAGCGAAGGCGGGCAGAAGCGAGCCGAGGATCATGCCGAGCACGGACGGTGTGCCGTCGGCGTCGGTGAGGGCGCGGGCGAGGATGTCCTGGAGCACGATCGCGAAGAGCAGCCCTCCGATCAGCCCGAGGACGCCGATCCCGGCGGTGCGCATGGCGGTTTCCCTCTCGGTTTTCGCGCTCGTGCCGGTCGTCATTCGCCTCCGGGAGTGGTGGGCGGCCGGATGCCGCGCGCACGCTGGAGCGCGAGTGCGAGTCCTCCCGCGGCCACGCCCCAGATGGCGTTGATCATCAGGGCGGGCACGATGGCGATCGGATTCGCCAGCGGGCCGTCGAGGTGTCCGTCGATGATCGGGGACAGGATGCCGCTGAGGACGATGGAGAGCACGCCGTAAGCCAGCCCGGTGAACAGGAGAGTCGGTACGGGTGCGGGGTTCGCGCTCAGCCCGACGACCGCGATCCAGACGATCGAGATGACGACGGTGAGGATGATCGGGACCGCGGGCCGGTTCTCGATGCCGAGCCCGGATTCGGCGATGCGAATGAGCGGGCGGATCAGTGCGAGGGCGCCGAGCCCGATGATCAGACGCCAGTTCAGGGCGCGGGTGTTGGTCATGACGACGACGCTACGAATGCGTGCGGCGCCGGTCATCGGCCCTGACGCTCGGCCCGGATCGCTTCTCGACGTGGCACGAGTACGTCAGAAAGCGACATCGGGATGGCCCTGGCGGCGCATGCCCGGATTCGGGCCCGGCTCCTACCCTGGACGTGTGACGGGGTGGCACGGAGACGACGGTGCGGGGCGGGTCGCGCCCCGGGTCCTTGACGTGCTGCTTGCCGCGGTGGTCGCGGTCGTGCTGTCGGCGATCATCGCCGTGTCCCGGGCCGGCGGCGACGCGTCCGCGAACGTGATGGCCTACGTGTTCGCCCTGGGGTTCGGTGCGGTCCTTCTCCTGCGACGTCAGATGCCGGTCCCGGTGGTCGTGCTCAGTGTGCTGGGGACGTTCGCGTACTACACGCTGGGATATCCGCCGATCGGCGTCGCTCTTCCGGTCGTGGCGGCACTGTACTCGGCCGCCGAACTCGGGGAGACCCGATGGGCGGCCGGAGCGGCGGCGGTCGTGTTCGTCGTGTCGCTGTACTTCCGGATCCGCGACGACCCGCAACCCGTCGGGTACGTGCTCGGGACCGACTCGGTGTCCAACGTCGCGCTCATGGCGGTGGCGATCGCCCTCGGCTACGGCATCCGGGCACGCCGCCTGCGCGCCGCGCAGCAGAAGCAGATCGACCGGCTCACCCGGGAGCAGTCGGCACGGGAGGCGGAACTGCGGGTGCAGAGTGAGCGGGAGAGCATCTCCCGCGAGTTGCACGACACGCTGGGGCACGCGCTCTCGGTCATCGCACTGCACGCGAGTGTCGGCAGCGAGGCCGTCGGCCGGGACGACGGGGCCGTCGTGGCCGCTCTCGACCGAGTGCGGGAGCAGAGCACCGCCTCGTTGCGGGAGCTCCGGTCGATGCTTCGCCTCCTGCGGGCCGGTGCCGACGACGACGGGACACGCCGCGTCCGCTCGCTCGCCGACGTGCAGGCGATCATCGATGAGGCGAAGGCCGCGGGAGTCGACGTCACCGCCGACATCGACGTCGCCGTCGACGACCTGCCCGCTGCCGTTGACGCCGCCGCCTACCGGGTCGTCCAGGAGTCGCTCACCAACGTCCTCCGGCATGCTCACGCGACGACGGCGCGGGTGAGCGCCGTCGTGGAGGCCGGCCTGCTGCGCATCACCGTTGCCGACGACGGCCGTGGTACGACCGGAGGCAGCCGAACGGGTGGGTACGGCATCGCCGGCATGACCGAGCGCGTGCGTCTGCTCGGCGGCTCCCTCTCCACCCGCGGCGCACCGGGTGCCGGGTTCACCATCGAGGCCACGATCCCCGCGAGACTGGCATCGTGATCCGCATCGTGCTGGTCGACGACCAGGAGCTCGTACGCACGGGACTGCGGTCGCTGGCCGAGTACGACGGCGACATCGAGGTCGTCGCCGAAGCCGCGGACGGGCAGGCGGGTCTCGATGTCATCCGTCGGCACCGCCCGGATGTCGTGCTCATGGACATCCGTATGCCTCGCCTCGACGGCATCGCCGCCACCGAGCGGATCGCGGCGGATCCCGGCCTCGGCGGCGTGCGTGTCGTCGTGCTGACGACCTTCGACGAGGACGAGAACGTGCTGGCCGCCGTCCGCGCGGGAGCGGCGGGGTATCTGCTCAAGGACGTGGCCCCCGGCGACCTGCGCGCGGCGATCCGCGTCGTCGCCGCGGGCGGGTCGCTGCTTTCGCCGGCGATCACCACCAAGGTCATGGGGCACCTCGGTGCCCGCCTCGGCACGCGGGTACGCCCCGAGCTGCTGGACGCGCTCACCGAAAGAGAGCGCGACGTGCTGGCCAGGATCGGCCGAGGCGAGTCGAACGACGAGATCGGCGCGAGACTGCACATCAGCCCCGCCACCGCCCGCACCTACGTCAGCAGACTCCTGGCCAAACTCGGGGCCCGTGACCGCGCCCAACTCGTCGTCCTCAGCTACGAGTCCGGACTCGTCACCCCCGGTGGCCCGGCGGAGTAGCGAACACCACGGTGCCGCACTTCCCGTCGATGGTGGGCTACCGGCACGATCCACGGTGGCCGTTCCCCCTTCCTCATGAGCGGATCAATGATCAGCAGCCCCTGGGACGTGGGCGGAGATCATTTTGTTAGGACTTGTAAGTCGGATTCGCGGTGATTGTTGAGCGCGCTGTCGATCTGCCGATGCATGATCAATGATCTTTCCCGGTCGCCTTCGGAGGCGGCGAGATTCCGCGCGATCCGCAGTACGGCCCTGGCCACCTCCTGCAGGCGCGTTTCCCGCGGCCGGTCGTCGGCGAGCGGGTCGAGCCCGAGGACATTCAGCATCGCGCGCACCGAACGGCATTTCCGCGCGGCGGTTTCCTGCTCGCCGGAATTGAGCGCCGCGTGGCCCTCGGCGACCGTCGCGTGCACGACCGACAGCGCCCGGGGGAGGTTGAGGTCGGCGTCCATCGCGTCGCTGAACTGGGCCGGGAGCTCCGCGGCGACCCCCGCGCCGACCCGGAGCACGAACCTCTCCATCCGGCGGTAGGCGGTCGCCGCCTCATCCACCGCCTCGGGTGAGAATTCCATCGGCGACCGGTAGTGGGCGGCGCAGAGGTAATAGCGGAGTTCCATCGGGCGTACCCGGTCGAGGAGCGTGTGCACGGCGAGCGGATTGCGCGCGCGTTTTCTTATCTTCTCACCCCGGTGGGTGACCGGCCCGTTGTGCACCCAGAAACGCGCGAACGAATCTCCCGCCGCGCGTGACTGGGCCAACTCGTTCTCATGGTGCGGGAAAACCAGGTTGGCGCCGCCGCCGTGGATGTCGAATTCGTGACCGAGATATTTCCGCGCCATTGCGGAGCATTCCAGATGCCAGCCGGGGCGGCCGTCGCCCCACGGCGCGTGCCAGACCGGCTCGCCCGGCTTCGCCCGCTTCCACAACGCGAAATCGCGCGGATCGCGCTTTCCCCGCTCGTTCTCCTCCGTCGTCCGTATGTTGTCCGCACGCCGGCGGGAAAGCGCGCCGTAGTCGGGGAAGGATGCGACGTCGAAATAGACGCTCCCGTCGGACTCGTACGCGTGGCCGGCCGCGAGGAGCTGCTCCACGAGCTCGATCATCTCGGGGATGTGACCGGTCGCCCGGGGCTCCACGCTGGGCGGAAGGCAGCCGAGCGCGGCATAGGCGCGGTCGAAAGACCGGTACACGGGATCGGCGACGCGCCACCACTGGATCCCCTCGGAAAGGGATCTGCCGATTATCTTGTCCTCGATGTCGGTCACGTTCCGGCAGAAGAGCACCCGATATCCGCTGTGCCGCAGCCAGCGGTGCAGGACGTCGAAATTAACCTGCGACCTGATCTGGCCGATGTGCGGCGGCACGACCACGGTGGGACCGCAGAGATAAATGGATGCCATTCCCGGAATTCGCGAGGTGAAATCGCGGACCGCGCGGCCGCGTGTATCGTAAAGGCGAAGACCCACCTACCCCAGGGTAAGCGTCTGATCCACCCGCTGTCGACAGCACGGCAAAATCCGCGCTCCGCACATCCTGAAATGCGGATTGTGCGGCCGGGCGAAGGGGGGAATAGCGCCGCGTTATCGGCGGATCACCTGCAGTACGCTCGCGATGCGTTCGGCGGCGGTGACGACGTCGGAGGCGTGCCCGATGCGCCCCGCCCACGACAGCCAGTACCACCACTCGCCGTCGTTGGCGTCCGAGGCCAGCACGTCCTCGGACATGGTGGGCTCCATGGGGTTGACCACGCGCAGTCGTGGATAGAGCCCGGCCGACGCGGTCAGCCGCACCTGGTAGGAGTGCGCTTCGAGCTGGGCGGCCAGCCGCTGAAGGTGGTCCACCGCCTCGCTGCGTTCTGCCTTCATGGGGGTCTCTCCGGGGACGTCGGGACCTTTCTCCGGAAAGAGTGACTGCCCAGGGATCGGGCGGCAATCCGCCCCGATCCGCGAAACCGCGCAAGAACCGGGGAACCGGCCGGCATTCCGTGGAACACCAACGGGTCCCGGGGCACGAACCCATAACGGTACGGGGGGTTGTGTGCCCCCCGGTTAACCTGAGGGAAATTATCCGGTGACCAGGCGGCACCCTCCACGCAGCGAAGGGCGGTTCCATGGCCCGAGGAGAGCATTCCCCCGCGTGCGCTCGTCGCTGGCGCGAGCAGGCCGAGGCCCGGCGGTGGACGCTGTGGCAGACGGTGCAGGCGATCCACGGATGTTGCGGCGTGAGCATGCTCAAGGCGCACCGGCTGGCGCGGGGGTGGTCGGCCAGGCAGGCGATCGAGGAGCTGGAGCGCCTCTGCGAGCAGCACGCGCTGGGCCTGCCGAGGGCGAGCATCGACCTGCTGAACGCCTGGGAGAACAACCGGGCCAGGCCGCGCCCGCAGACCATCGACCTGCTGGCCCGCCTGTACCGGGCCAACGCCGTACGGCTCGGCCTGGCGGCGGACTACTGCGAGGACGCCGGCGGCACGAAGGTCGTCGTCATGGCGCAGGGCGGGCCGGACGAGGCGGTGCGGACCGACGAGACGGCCGACGACACCGGGCGGCGGGCGCTCTTCCACCACGCGATGCTGATGGGCAGGCCCGACGGCCGGTTCTTCGCCGAGGTCGAGGGCACCAGGCACGACCTCGACCGCGCGCTGGCCACCGGCACCGTCACCGAGGACCAGCTCGACCGGCTTGACGAGCAGGTGCTGCGCCACCGCAGGGAGTACATGACGACCCCGCCGATGCCGATGCTCTGCCGGGTCATGCTGGAGATCGCCGACGTGCGCAGGCTGACCGTGACACGGCAGCCGGCCTCGGCCCAGCGCCGCCTGCTGACCGCGACGACGATGCTCGCGCTGCTCTCGGCCGACGCGCTGATGAAGCTGGGCGACACGCGGCAGGCCCACGCCTGGTACGGCACGGCGCGCGCGGCGTCCGACGACGTCGGCGACCTGCGGCTGCGGGCTCTGGTCCGGGCGCAGCAGACGATGCTGCTCTATTACTACGGGGACCTCAACGAGACCGTGCGGCTGGCGCGCGAGGCGCGGATGCTGGCCGGGTCGGCCCCGAGCTCCCCGGCGGCGCTCGCGGCGGCGGCCGAGGCGCGCGCCCTGGCCCGTATGGGCAACGGGAAGGCCGCCAGGATCGCCCTCGCCGAGGCCGAGCAGATCTTCGCCAGGATGAGGGGGCTGAGACAGGACGACCTGGCCTTCGTATTCACCGAGAAGCGCATGGTGTTCTACCGCACCGGCACGCTGATCGAGCTGGGCGACGCGCAGCCGATCGAGGCGATCGACGCGTTCCCGCCCGGCTTCCAGACGATCGACCCCGCGCTGATCCTGCTGGACCAGGCGTCCCACCTGGCGAGGAACGGCGATCAGGAGGAGGCGTGCCGGATCGCCGCCGAGGCGCTGAGCCAGGTCCCGGCCGAGCACCGCACCTCCATCGTGGTCACCCGGGCGAGGGCGCTGCTCGCCGACGCCGACCCGCGCAGACCGGCCGTACGCCGCCTGAACCGGGTGCTGGCCGAGTCGTCGGCGCGGCTCGCCCTATGAGCCTGTCCCCGGACCTGTCACCCGACATGACAGACGGCCTTTCACCCGAGGCGTCGCGGTGCCCGGCGCCGGGCGGCGCGCAGAGCCTCGCCGAGGAGGCGTTCGCCGTTCTGCGGGACGTGTGCCTGCGGATCGGCGTGGACGCCGAGGGGGCGCGGCTCATGCGGCTGCGCAGCAACGCGGTGTTCAAGCTGCGCGGGGACATGGTCGTGCGGATCGCCACCGCCCCGGACGCGCTGACCCGCCTCCCCGTGGTGCTCGCCGTCGCCCGCTGGCTGGCCGACCGGGGGTTCCCGACGGTCCGGCCGGTGGATGAGATCCCGGGCCAGCCGATCGTGCACGCGGGCCGGGCGGTCACCTTCTGGCGCTATGTCAGGTCGCGGGGGCGGCCGACGACGCGCGAGCTGGGCCGGGTTCTGCGCAATCTGCACCGAGAGCCGGTGCCGCCGATGGCGCTGCGCCCCCTCACCGACCCGCTGGCCGAGGTGCGGCACGCGGTCGAGCACCGGGCCGAGGTGCTGACCCCGGCCCAGCGCGCCTGGCTGACCGACCGGATCGAGCACCTCACCGGCGGCTGGCAGGCCCTGGAGACCGGGCCGCCGGTGCTGCTGCACGGCGACGCGTGGATCGACAACCTGCTGCGCTGCCAGGACGGCCACGTCGTCCTGTGCGACTGGGACGGCGTCGCGGTGGGGCCGCGCGAGTGGGACCTGGTGCACACGTACCACGGGCAGCGCCGGTTCGGCCTGACCGCCGCCGATGTGGACGCCTTCGCCCACGCGTACGGGTCGGATCTGCGGAGCTGGCCCGGATACAGCACCCTGATGGAGGTCAGGGACATGTACGCCGTCGGCGTGCACATCCTCAACGCCTCCGGCGACCCCTTCTCCAGGCAGGAGCTGCCGCGCAGGCTCGACTCGCTCACCCGGGGCGACGGCCACGCCCGCTGGTACATGGCGGCCACCACCTGACGCCCGCCCCGAACCCGGAGGATCGCCCCCGAGATCCCTAAGGGATCCTCGGGGAAAGGTCGGGGGAGTGTCCGGCCGATCTCCGATGGGACCGAGTCGATCTTCCCGCCAAAGTCATGGTCATGGGCATCGTGTTGGGATATGCGGCGATCGGCGCCGGTGCGGCGGGAATGGTGCTTCTGCACCTGATTTCGGAGCTCAACCCTCTCCGGGACATGATCAGCGACTACGTCTTCACCCCGCACGGTTGGCTGCTGCCCGCGTCGCTGTCGCTGCTCGCGACCGGGGCCGCCGTACACGCCCTGCGGCTCGCGCGCCTGGAGCGGAGGGGCGCGATGCTGGTCGGCGGATGGGCCGGATGCATGCTGCTGGTCGCGGGGTTCCCCACCGACCGGCCGGGGTTGTCCCTGTCGATGTCCGGTGAGATCCACCGTTACGCCGCGTTCGTGGCGTTCGTCTGCATGCCGCTGGCGGGGCTGCTCGTCGCCCGGCGCACGGGCTCGCGGGCGGTCCGCGTCCTCAGCCTGATCGCGATCGGGTCGCTCCTGCTCGTGCTGGTGCCGTACGGCATGGGGATGGTGGGGCTGGATCCCCACATCGTGCCCGGGGGCCTCACCCAGCGCATGACGGTCGTCGCCCAGGTGGGCGCCCTGCTCGCGATGGCGTTCCTGGCGGGCGCGTCGGGCGCCTCGGCGCCGTCGGCGTCGCCGGTCGTCCCCGACGGCGGCGGCCGCCGCGCGGGCGCCCTCGCCGGAGCGGAGCCGGGCCCGGACCGCGCGCTGGCGGGGGTCTGACGCTCCAGGTCTGACGAGCGGGGGTCCTGACACGCCGAGGTCTGAGGGGCCGAGCTGACAGGCGAGGATCCTGAGGCGTCAGGTTCGACGTGCGGAGGTTCTGAGGCGCCGGGTTCGGCGGCCGGACGGGACGACCCCCGCCGCGCGTGGTGACACGGCGGCGGGGGTCGATCCCGTGCGGAAGGGCCCGGTGTCCGGCGAAGCTCGCCGGGAGGGCCTAGGGAGTGTTTCGTGGATCTTTGCTGTAGCGAGGATCGGCCAGATGGATGCCTCGCAAGGCGGAGGAGGAGGCCGTAGCGGAGCCTACGGCCGACGACGACAACGCCGCGAGGGGCCATCTGGGCGACCGCAGTAGGCCAAGAAGATCCGCGAAACACGACCTAGATGAGACCGAGCTCCTTGACGGCGTCGCGCTCTTCCACCAGCTCGCGGACCGAGGCGTCGATGCGCTCGCGCGAGAACGCGTCGATCTCCAGGCCCTGGACGATCTCCCACTTGCCGTCCTTCGAGACGACCGGGAAGGAGGAGACGAGCCCCTCGGGCACGCCGTACGAGCCGTCGGAGTAGACCGCGGCCGAGGTCCAGTCACCCTCGGGGGTGCCGTTGACCCAGTCGTGGACGTGGTCGATCGCGGCGTTGGCGGCGGAGGCGGCCGAGGACGCGCCCCGGGCCTCGATGATCGCGGCGCCGCGCTTGGCCACGGTCGGGATGAACGTGTCGCGCAGCCACGCCTCCTCGACCTGCTCGGCCGCCACCTTGCCGGCGACCTCCGCGTGGTAGAGGTCCGGGTACTGGGTGGCCGAGTGGTTGCCCCAGATCGTCATCTTCCGGATCTCGGTGATCGGGACGTTCAGCTTCGCGCCGAGCTGCGAGAGCGCGCGGTTGTGGTCCAGGCGGGTCATCGCGGTGAAGCGGTCGGCCGGGACGTCGGGCGCGGCCGAGCGCGCGATGAGCGCGTTGGTGTTGGCCGGGTTGCCCACGACGAGCACCCGGATGTCGTCCGCGGCGTGGTCGTTGATGGCGCGGCCCTGCGGGCCGAAGATGCCGCCGTTGGCCTGGAGGAGGTCGCCGCGCTCCATGCCCGCGGTCCGGGGGCGGGCGCCCACCAGCAGCGCCACGTTGGCGCCGTCGAAGGCCTTGTTGGGGTCATCGGAGATCTCGATGCCGCGCAGCAGCGGGAACGCGCAGTCGTCCAGCTCCATCGCGGTGCCCTCGGCGGCCTTCAGCGCCGGAGTGATCTCCAGCAGGCTCAGCTTCACCGGGGTGTCCGCGCCCAGGAGCTGGCCCGAGGCGATGCGGAAGAGCAGCGCGTAACCGATCTGGCCGGCCGCGCCGGTGACGGTCACTTTGACGGTCATGACGATCCCCATTCGCGTTAGGTTTGACCTCCCGGATGCTACTCGCCCGCCCTGGCGGGGGCCGCGAGCAGGTCCACGTTCGTCGCCGTTCTCGCCGGAATCCCGTTCCGTGTGCCGTTCCCGCCCCGCCTGATGGCACGGCGAAATACACCTTTCGGACGATACGGGACGAGTCGCGGGGTGACCTACGCTGAGTGCGTCATGATTGACTTTCCGTTCCCCCCGGCGTTGCGGCTGCTCAGATGGGCCATCCACGGCACCTTCGCCGTGCTGCTCACCTTCGCGATCCTCCAGCAGGCCCGTACGGCCGTGGCCGCCGGAGGCGTCGCCGGTGAGGCCCGTACGGCGGTGGTGGCCGGCGGGCTCCTGCTGGGCGCGTTCTACGGCGTGGGGGTGTTCGTGGAGTCGCGGCTGCCCGACTTCGGGGGGCGGACGCATCTGGTCCTCGGCCGGGTCTGGCTGCTGGCGGTCACCCTGGGGTGGGTGGCGCTCGCCCTGGCCGCCCCGAGCTTCGTCTGGCTGGCCTTCCCGCTGTTCTTCGCGTACCTGCACCTGCTGAGCCTGCCCGCGGCGGTGCCCGGGGTCGTCGCGCTGACGGCGGCGGCGGTCGCGGCGGCGAGCTGGCACGCGGGCGGGCTCACCCCGGCGCAGGTCATCGGACCCGTGATCGGCGCCGCCGTGGCGACGCTCATGGCGCTGGTCTACAAGGCGCTCTACCACGAGAGCGAGCAGCGGCGGCTGCTCATCGACGACCTGGTCCGCACCCGCGAGAAGCTGGTGCGCGCCGAGGGAGACGCCGCCCGGCTGGCCGAGCGCGAGCGCCTGGCGCGCGAGATCCACGACACGCTCGCCCAGGGGATGTCCAGCATCGTCCTGCTGCTCAGGGCCGCCCGCCGCGACCTCGGCGCCCGGCCGGAGATGGCGGAGGAGCGGATGCTGGAGGCGGAAAGGGCGGCGGCGGAGAATCTGGAGGAGGCGCGCAACTTCGTCCGGGCGCTGGCGCCGCCCGCTCTGCAGCACTCCTCCCTGGTCGCCGCACTGCGCCGGATCAGCGGCTCGGCCGCGGCGCGTACGGCGACGCGGGTCCGGTTCGAGGTGTCCGGCGACCCCGTCGAGCTGCCCCCGGCCCACGACCTGACCCTGCTGCGGGTCGCCCAGGGCGCGCTGGGCAACGTCAGCCGCCACTCGGGCGCCGGCAACGCGGGGGTCACCCTCACCTACCTGGACGGCGCGGTCGTGCTCGACGTCTTCGACGACGGCCGCGGGTTCGATCCCGCGCGCACCCCCGTCGACGGCCCCGGCACCGGGTACGGCCTGCGCGTCATGCGCGACCGGGCCGCCGCGCTCGGCGGCACCCTCACCGTGGAGTCCACTCCCGGAGAGGGCACCGCCGTGGCGGTGACGCTGCCGCTTCCGGGCCGGGAGGAGGGCCGATGAGCGGGCCGATCCGGATCCTGCTGGTGGACGACCACCCGGTCGTCCGTTCGGGCATCCGCGCGATGCTGCTCGGCCAGCCGGACTTCGAGCTGGTGGGCGAGGCCGCCGACGGCGAGGACGGCGTCGCCGAGGCGGCGCGGCTGCGGCCGGACGTCGTGCTGATGGACCTGCGGCTCGGCCCCGGCATCCACGGCAGCGAGGCCACTCGCCGGATCATCGCGGGGGAGGGCGCGCCCCGGGTGCTGGTGCTGACCACGTTCGACACCGACGCCGACATCCTCGCCGCCATCGAGGCGGGCGCCACCGGCTATCTGCTCAAGGACGCGCCGTCGGAGGAACTCCACGCGGCGATCAGGTCCGCCGCGACCGGCGCCAGCGCGCTCGCGCCGAGCGTCGCGTCCCGGCTGCTCGGCCGCGTACGGGAACCGGCGGGCGTGCTCAGCCCGCGAGAGCTGGAGGTGCTCGGCCACGTGGCGGAGGGGCTGTCCAACCGGCAGATCAGCAAGCGGATGTTCCTCAGCGAGACGACCGTCAAGACCCACCTCGTGCACATCTACACCAAGCTCGGCGTCGACTCGCGCACCGCGGCCGTCGCGGTCGCCACCCGCCGCGGGCTGATCCGGCCCTCCTGACGGACCCCCATATCAGCCGTAATGGCAGGATATGGCCGGTGAACGCACGTCCCCCGGAACCTCGGCTCGGCCCTCCGCTCCGCTTCGCCACCGAACTGGTCGCCTGGGTGGCCACGCCGTGGGCCCTGTGGAGTCACTCGCCGGTGCTCGCGATCCTGTCGGTCGTGGTGCTGATCGGTCTTCCCACGGTGTTCTCGACGCCCGGGGACAAGGCCCAGGTCGTCGTCCCGGTGCCGGGGTGGGCGACCGTCGCGCTCGTGCTGCTGCAGTTCGCGGCCGCGCTCGTGTCGGCGTGGGCGGCCTGGCATCCGGCGGCGGGCGCGGCGGTCACCGTGCTGGTGGCGGCCGCGCTCGTCACCGAGGCGCCCCGCTGGAGGTGGCTGCTCACCGCGGCTCCGCGCCCCGGGGCACGATGACCCCCATGTGACGTCCCGTCCGCGCCGGGCCGACCGGGCGTCCGATTGAAACTTTCAGGCTCCCGCGGGCCCGTTCCCGGGCCGGGCGGGGGACGGACGCGCTGCTCGCGGGCATGGCGGGTGTCCCCGGCGCGGCGGTCCGGCGGTGTCCCGCGGGCGGGTCCCTGTACGGCCGGGAGGGCCGTGCCTATGGTCGGTGGGAGCGCTCCCAAGCGCAGTGATCATGTCGCCAGGAGGACCCCCGCATGAGATTCACTCCCCGATCCGGAGCCGCGCGCTCCCTGGTACGGCGCGGCCTCGTCGCCGTGTCCGTGCTCGCGCTCGGCTCCACGATGGCCGTGGCCGCCGCCACGTCGGCGAGCGCCGCCGTCGCGTGCAGCGTCACGTACACGACCAACGAATGGACGTCGAGCCCCGGCAACGGCGGCTTCACGGCCAGCGTCACGATCAAGAACGTGGGCGACGCGGTCGACGGCTGGACCCTCGCCTTCACGTTCCCGAACTCCGGGCAGAAGGTGACCGTGCCCGGCTGGAGCGCCAACTGGTCGCAGAGCGGGTCGAACGTGACGGCCACGAACCTGGACTGGAACAAGAGCCTGGCCTCCGGCGCTTCGACCAGCATCGGCTTCAACGGCACCTGGTCGGGGAGCAACCCCACCCCCGCGTCGTTCTCGCTCAACGGCGTGACCTGCAACGGCACCTCGTCGCCCAGCCCGAGCGTGTCGCCGTCCGCCTCGCCCTCGGCGTCCCCGTCCGCGTCGCCGTCGGCCTCCCCCTCTCCCTCCGCGTCGCCGTCGCCCAGCACCTCGCCGCAGCCCGGCACCCACGTGGACAACCCGTACGACGGGGCGGACGGGTACGTGAACCCCGACTGGTCGGCGAAGGCCGCCTCCGAGCCCGGCGGCTCCAAGGTCTACAAGACCTCGACCGCCATCTGGCTCGACCGGATCGCCGCGATCACCTCGGGCTCGGCCGGTGACAACCACATGGGCCTGCGCGACCACCTCGACGAGGCGGTACGGCAGGACGCCGCCAACGGCAGCAAGCCGCTGACGATCCAGGTCGTCATCTACAACCTGCCGAACCGCGACTGCTCGGCGCTCGCCTCCAACGGTGAGCTGCTGATCGCCCAGAACGGCCTGGCCAGGTACAAGGCCGAGTACATCGACCCGATCGCCGCGATCATGGCCGATCCCAAGTACAAGGACCTGCGCATCGTGTCGATCATCGAGATCGACTCGCTGCCCAACCTGATCACCAACCTCAACGTCGCCAAGTGCGCCGAGGCCAAGTCGAGCGGCGCGTACGTCGAGGGCGTGCAGTACGCCCTGAACAAGCTGCACGCGATCTCGAACGTCTACAACTACGTGGACGCCGGCCACCACGGCTGGCTCGGCTGGGACACCAACCTCGGCCCGTCCGCCGACCTGTTCGCCTCGACCGCGCGCGGCACCACCGCCGGCTTCGCCAGCGTGGACGGCTTCATCACCAACACCGCGAACTACTCCGCGCTGACCGAGCCGTACTTCACCATCGGCACGACCGTGAACGGCACCACCGTCCGCCAGTCGCGCTGGGTGGACTGGAACCAGTACGTGGACGAGCTGTCCTACGCCCAGGCGTTCCGCAACCTGCTGATCTCGAAGGGCTTCCCGTCCACCCTCGGAATGCTCATCGACACCTCGCGCAACGGCTGGGGCGGCACCGCGCGTCCGAGCAAGGCGAGCACCTCCACCGACGTCAACACCTTCGTCAACGAGTCCCGGATCGACCGCCGCATCCACGCGGGCAACTGGTGCAACCAGAGCGGCGCCGGCCTCGGCGAGCGGCCGAGGGCCAACCCGGCCCCGGGTCTCGACGCCTACGTCTGGATCAAGCCGCCGGGTGAGTCCGACGGCTCCAGCTCGGCGATCCCGAACGACGAGGGCAAGGGCTTCGACCGGATGTGCGACCCGACCTACACCGGCAACGAGCGCAACGGCAACAACCCGACCGGCGCCCTGGCCGACGCCCCCGTCTCGGGCCACTGGTTCTCCGCCCAGTTCCAGGAGCTCCTCAGGAACGCCTACCCGCCCCTCTCCTGAGCCGCGACCGAGGCTCACCCGAGCCTCGCCTGAGTCGCGTCTCGTCCGCGGGCCCCGCCGGTTCTCCGGTGGGGCCCGCCCCATTCACCCCCCGCCACTTCTTGTTTCGTAATACGTTTGCTAGCGTGGAGGTGCACAAATCCGCTTTGAAGCACGGTGTCGATGCCGATGACGCGGTTCATGCCGCGACCCGCTTCCTGCCGCTTCCTGGTCGCCTACTCGCTCGCCGATGACGGGGGCGAAGGGCCGGATCGGGAACTTCGGCTGGGTCCCGATCGTGCGGGCAACCTGCTGGAGACGGTGGTGTTGCTGCTGGACGAGGCCGAGTTGGTCATCCATGCCATGCGGATGAGGGCCAAGTACCGGAGGCTGCTGCCGTGAAGGGAGGACAGGTGGAGGAACCGGTGCAGTTCACATCCAAAGGCGTTCCCATCAGTGAGGAGCGCATCGAGCGGCTCGCGGCCGAGGTGGAGGAGGGGTACGACGTCTCGGAACTTCGCCGTAGAGGGGGGCGACGCCCACTCGGGACTGCTCCGGCGGAGGTCGTTCCTGTCCGCCTCGACCCTGAGCTGAAGGCCGCGCTCATCCATCGCGCCCAGGCGGATCACACCACTGCCAGCGAGGTCATCCGACAGGCGTTGCGCTCATGGCTGGACGTGGCGTGACATCCGGCGGCACGACGGATCGGGTCGAGATCGCGTCCGGACGCGAGGCAGATGATCGTCTGCGGCGGGGCCGGGCGGCCCGGGTTCCCGGGCCGCCCGCAGAATCCCTGGGGCGGGGCTCAGTGGCGGCGTGAGCCGGTGTTCTTCACGATGAGCATCACGCCGAGCACGATCGCACCGATGATCAGGATCCACTTCAGGGCGCTGAAGACCAGGCCGATGATGGAGCCGAGGAGGAAGAGGCCGACCACGACGAGCGCGGCGATCAGAAGAATGCGTCCCATGCTCCGAACGCTATGCCGTACCGGCTCGGAATTCGCCCGCTGAAAGGGAACTTCAGGGACAACTCAGGGGCCGCCCGGGGGTCCTCTCAGGGCCGGGGCAGCGCCCGGACCCACCCGCGGTCTCCCTGCAGGAACCCCGACATCGTCAGCCCCGCCGCGTCGAGCTCGGCCGCGAGGAAACCGTCGTCGAGGCGCCTGCTCAGGAACGAGTGGGTCCAGCGCCGGTCGCCGACCGTGTATTCCATGGTCGCGTCGACAAGGTCGGGTTCCGGCCGGTCGACCGCCGTCATCCGCACGACGTGGCCGTCCCCGGCGACCCGCTCGAAGGGCTCGACCGTGTCGTACCACTCGGGCGGCTTGCGCTGCAGGATCACGCACCCGGTGTCGGCCACGTGCTCCCGACACGTACGGAGGAACGCCCGGCGCAGCTCGTCGTCGGCCGTCTCGATCACGAAGGACATGAGCAGGACGACGTCGAACGTCCGGGGAAGCGACAACGACTGGATGGAGGAGCGGACGGTCCGCGCCCCCTCGATGTGGGCGAGCATCTCGGGGGACTCGTCCACGGCGACCACCTCGTGTCCGAGGGCCAGGAGGCGGTGGGTGATCCGGCCGACACCCGCGCCGAGTTCGAGGATCGAGGCGCCCTCGGGGATCGCCGCGTGGACGAGCTCGGGCTCGCCGTTCGGAGTGAGCATCGCGTAGTAGTCCACGGCGCAGCCGTCCGGGGTGATCGTCCCGGGTCCGGTTCCGTGGTTCAGCCTTCGGGAACTCATGGTCACCATCCTGAACGACGGATCCCCGATCAGCGCGAGTCCCTCGGCCGCCGGCGCCGTTCCGGCGCCGGCGGGGCGTGTGGACGTGCCCCGGCGTCGTGCCGGGGCACGGGGTCGTTCGGGAGCGCGGCTCAGTCGTTGGCGTGCAGGGCGGCGTTGAGCTCGATGCCGGTGCCCGCGCGCGGAACGACCTCGACGGTGCCGGTCGTCGAGTTGCGGCGCAGCAACATGCTGGACCGGCCGGACAGCTCCTTGGCCTTGACCGTGCTGCCGTCGGGGAGGGTGACCTTGGTGCCGGCCGTGACGTACAGCCCGGCCTCGACCACGCAGTCGTCCCCGAGGGAGATGCCGATGCCGGAGTTCGCGCCGAGCAGGCAGCGCTCCCCGAGGGAGATGACCTCCTTGCCGCCGCCGGAGAGCGTGCCCATGATGGACGCGCCGCCGCCGACGTCCGAACCGTCGCCGACGACGACCCCGGCGGAGATGCGCCCCTCCACCATCGAGGCGCCGAGCGTGCCGGCGTTGTAGTTGACGAAGCCCTCGTGCATGACGGTGGTGCCGGGGGCCAGGTGCGCGCCGAGCCGTACGCGGTCGGCGTCGGCGATCCTGACGCCGGACGGAAGGACGTAGTCCACCATGCGCGGGAACTTGTCCACGCCGTAGACGGTCACCGGGCCGCGTGCGCGCAGCCGCGTCCGCACGCTCTCGAAGCCCTCGACTGCGCACGGCCCGTGGCTGGTCCACACGACGTTGGAGAGCAGCCCGAAGATGCCGTCCAGGCTGAGCCCGTGCGGGCGGACCAGCCGGGCGGACAGCAGGTGCAGCCGCAGGTAGAGGTCATGCGTGTCGACCGGCGCCTCGGACAGCTTGCCGATGCCGGTCTCGACCGCGACCACCTCGACGTCGCGCACGTCGTCTCGCCCCAGGAGCGGGGCCAGCTCGCCCGCCTGCGAGGCGTCGAGCCGCCGCGTCCCCACGAACGAGGGGTCGCCCAGGGTGGGGGCGGGGAACCAGGTGTCGAGGACGGTGCCGTCCGAGGCGATCGTCGCAACGCCAATGCCGTGCGCACCCATGGTGCCGGGATCCAGAGCTGTCATATCACCCAACGCTACCGGTTTCACCTGGGCGGACCGCGCCCGACTCGTACGCGTACCGGACGGCCTGGGCGCGGTCGCGCAGGCCGAGCTTGGCGAGGAGCCGGTTGATGTGGCTGCTGACCGTGGCCTCGGAGATCACCAGTGTGGCGGCGATCTCGGCGTTGGAGAGCCCCCGGGCGATGAGGACGAGCACCTCGTGCTCACGCGGCGTGAGGTCCGTCCCGGGGCCGGCGGTCTCCTCGGGCAGCCGCCCGTAGCCTTCGATGACGCGCCGGGTGACGGCGGGGTCGAGTAGCGCGTCGCCCCTGGCGGCGGTGCGGATGGCCGCGAACAGCTGCTCGGGGGGCGACACCTTGAGCAGGAACCCGCGCACCCCCGCCCGCAGCGCGCGGTCGAGGTTCTCGTCGGTGTCGTACGTGGTCAGCATGATCACGCTGGGCGGGGCGGGCTCGGCGAGGATCAGGCGGGCGGCGGCGAGGCCGTCCAGTCCGGGCATCGCGATGTCGAGCAGGATCACGTCCGGGCGGAGGCGCCGGGCCAGCTCGACGGCGGTGTGCCCGTCCGCGGCCTCGCCGGCCACCGCGAGGTCGGGCTGGGTGCCGATCACCAGCCGGAGCCCGGCGCGGATCATCGCCTGGTCGTCGGCGATGAGGATGCCGATCGTCTCGCTCACAGCGGGATCACCGCCCGCACGCCGTAGCCGGACGAGCCCGAGTGGCCGCCGGTCCGTGCCGCTGTGGCCGTGGGCGGGGTGGGGAGCGGTCCGGCGGTGAGCCTGCCGCGGAAGAGCGCGACCCGTTCCCGCATGCCGATCAGGCCGTGGCCGCCGCCCCCGGCCGCCGCGGCCGGGCGGCCGTCGCGCGGCCCCTCGTCGGTGACCTCCAGGCGCAGCTCGCCCGGCGCGTACGCGATGGTCACCGCGGCCCGGGTGGGGCCCGCGTGCTTGAGCGTGTTCGTCAGCGCCTCCTGGAGGATCCGGTAGGCGGACAGGCCGAGTCCGGGGGGGAGGGGGACCGGGTCGCCGACGACCTCGACGGTGACGTCCAGGCCCGCCGCCCTGGACTGGTCGACGAGGTCGCCGACGCGGTCGAGGCCGGCCTGCGGCGCGAGGTCGTCGGCGCCCGGCCCGCGCAGCAGGCCGAGCATCAGCCGCAGCTCCTCGACGGCCTCACGGCCGGTCTCCTCGATCGTCGTGAGTACCTCGCGCTCGCGTTCCTGCCCCTCGCGGAGCATGAGCCGTACGCCGCCGGCCTGCATGGTCATGACGCTGACGCTGTGCGCGACGATGTCGTGCAGCTCGCGGGCGATCCGCGCGCGTTCCTCCGCCACGGCGGCCTGGGCGAGCAGCTCGCCCCGCTCCTGGGCCTGGAGGGCGAGCGTCCGGTGGCGGCGCACGGCGATCCCGGCCCCTCCGGCGAGCGCGGCCATGACCAGCGCCACGGCGACGTCGCCCCAGGTCGTCGTGGGCGAGGCGGTCACCATCGAGGCGATGAACGCGCCGGTGGCGGCGAGGCCGGCCGCGGCCTTCCAGCTCGCCGGCCGCACCTCGGCCAGGAGGGTGAACAGCAGCACGAGCTGGGTGTAGAACTGCCAGGCCGCGGCCATCTCGCGTACCAGGGCGAAGGCGGCGACGTTGCCGGCGGTGTAGACGCACATGACGGTGAACGGGGCGCGGCGCCGGTGGAGCACGAGGGCGGCCGCGGCGACGCCGGCCAGGACCCACCAGATCGAGGGCCGTCCACCGGGGAGGGAGGACCTGCCGCTGAGTTCCTCGGCCACCGCGAACAGGCCGACGACGACCGCTACGAGCCAGTCGATCGGGGAACGCATGACGGCTTTATATCGATAAATCATCCTTGCGGGGGATCAGGGGTTCAAAGAGTGTGTTGACGACCGGACGGGTCCTGATTTCTACGGTTCACCGCATGATGGTTAAAAGGTTCTTCACCAGTGCGGACACGTTCCGCCGCACCGCGGCGGGAGTCAGCCTCATCCTCGCCCCGCTCTGCCTGCTCCTCGGCATGGCCGTCGACCCGACGGAGTCCGGGACCGACGACGTCCTCGCGTACGCCAACAACCCGGCGGCCACCGGCGTCAGCGCCACCCTCCTGCACTACGCCTGGATCATGTGGGTGCCCGGCGTCATCGGGTTGGTCCACCTCGTACGGCGCAAGGGCGTCGTGCTCGCCAACGTGGCCGGCGCGGTCACCGTGCTCGGCCTGATCAACTTCTCCTCGCTGATGATCTCCGACTTCTTCGACATCGTCATGTTCCAGCGGCTCCCCGTCGCCCAGGCCGAGGAGATCATGCAGGCCGCCGCGCAGCCCGCGATGACCATCGCCTGGCAGATGCCCGGCATGATCGGCTCGTTCCTCGGGCTGATCCTGGTCGCGGTCGCCTACGCCCGGTCGGGGCGTGCGGGCTGGTGGTTCCCCGCCGGCGTGCTCGTCGGGATGCTCGTCTGGCTCTTCGGGGCGAGCGCCTGGAACCTGGTGCTCGGGCTCGCCGGCCCCGTCATCCTGCTCCTGGCCTTCGGAGCGGTCGGCGTCGCGATCCTCCGCATGGACGACCGGGAGTGGTCCTCCTCCGCCGCGTGAATCCCAATGCACGTCAAAGCCCACTTTTAACTACAGGCGTTACAAGCCAGTCAAAGCGGGGATGACATTGGTCCCGTGGCTGGAGGGGCGATGACCGATGTTCACGCTTTCGCACGCCGGTGCTTCCAGCGCACCGAAACGGACCGGGTCGGCATAGAGCTGGAGTTCCTGGTCTTCGACGCGGAGAGGCCGTCGCGCCAGGTGCCCATCGCGCGGGTCGCCGACGCCCTTCCGCCGCTGCCCGGCGGCAGCCGGGTCACGTTCGAGCCCGGCGGCCAGCTCGAACTGGCCACGCCCCCGCTCCCGCTGCCGGCGGCCGTGGCGGGGCTCGTCTCGGACCTCGAGGCCGTACGGCTCGCGCTCTCCGGGGCCGGCCTGGTGCTCGGCGGCCGCGCCCTCGACCTGATCCGGCCGCCCAGGCGGCAGCTCCGCCTCCCGAGGTACGACGCCATGGCCGAGTTCCTCGGCGGGCCGTACGGGCCGCTGATGATGTGCTCGACGGCCTCGGTGCAGGTCAACCTCGACTTCGGGAGCGACCCCCACGCCCGCTGGAACCGGGCGCACCTGCTCGGCCCGGTGCTCGTGGCGGCCTTCGCCAACTCGCCGAGGGACGGCTGGATGTCCGGCCGCCAGGCCGTCTGGTACCACCTCGACCGCACCAGGACGGCCCCCGTGGCGATGGGGGGCGACCCCGCCGAGGAGTGGGCCGAGTACCTCCTCGACGCCCGGCTGATGCTGGTCCGCGACCCCCCGGACGGAGCGGGCGAGGACGGGGACGGGCGGGCCCGCCCGGAGCTTGGAGCCGGCGACGGCGCGGTCCCGTGCCGCGTCGTCCTGGACGGCTCGCCGTACCGGGACTTCGCCCGCGTGGCGGGGCGGCCGCCGACCCCCGACGACCTCGCCTACCACGCGACGACGCTGTTCCCCCCGGTCCGGCCGCGCGGCTGGATGGAGACCCGCTACCTCGACGCCCAGGGACCGGACGACTGGACGGTCTGCGTCGCCGTGCTGCACGCGCTCGTCACGGACGACCGGGCGGCGGACACCGCGCTCGACGCGGCACGGCCGGTGCGCGGGGCGTGGGCCCGGGCCGCCCGGTTCGGCCTGGCCGAACCGCGGATGCGGAAGGCGGCCGAGGTCTGCTTCCGCGCGGCCGCCGAGGCGCTGCCCCGGCTCGGAGCCGAGCGCTGGCTGGTCGACCGGGTCGGCCGCTTCGCCGCACGGTACATCGAGCCCGGCCGCTCCCCGGCGCTCGACCTGGAGATGTGCGTCTGACCGCCGGGAGGCCACGAGGCATCCGCACCCCATCACCCGCGACTGACCCGCGACGCCGTGCCGTGCTTCCTCCCCAGGCACCCGAAGGAGATCGGATGAGAGAACCGCACGCCCCGCCGCCCGCGCCCCCGGAGAAGGAGCTGATCGCCGCGGAGCTGGCCGCCGCGCGCGACCGGTCGCTCGCGTACACGGACATGGAGGACGACCTGCTGGTGCGCCAGCACTCGCCGCTGATGTCCCCGCTCGTGTGGGACCTGGCGCACGTCGGCAACTACGAGGAGCTGTGGGTGCTGCGCGAGGCCGGCGGGATCACGCCGCTGCGGCCCGAGATCGACGACATCTACGACGCGTTCAAGCATCCGCGCAGGGACCGGCCCTCGTTGCCCCTCCTGGGGCCGGCGGAGGCGCGGCGGTACATCTCGGGCGTCCGGGGCCGGGTGCTGGACGTGCTCGACTCCGTCGACCTGGACGACCCGCACCCGCTGCGCGCGGGGGGCTTCGTGTTCGGGCTGGTCGTGCAGCACGAGCACCAGCACGACGAGACCATGCTCGCCACGGTGCAGCTCTCCGGGGAGCCGGGGCTGATCCGGGACGGCGAGCTGCCGCCCGGCGCCCGCGGCGGTCCCGACGAGGTGTTCGTCCCTCCCGGACCCTTCGTCATGGGGACGGACACCCTGCCCTGGGCGTACGACAACGAGCGGCCCGCCCATCCGGTGGACCTGCCGGGCTACTGGATCGACCGCCGGCCGGTGAGCAACGGCGACTACGTCGCCTTCATCGCGGACGGCGGGTACGACGATCCGCGCTGGTGGCGGCCGGAGGGCTGGGAGTGGGTCCGGCGGAAGGGGATCGGCGCCCCGCTCTTCTGGACCCGGGACGTCGCCGGGGACACGGGCGGCGGGTGGTGGCGCCGACGCTTCGGCCGGATGGAGCCGGTGCCATCCGGCGAGCCGGTGCAGCACGTCTCCTGGTACGAGGCCGACGCCTACGCCCGCTGGGCCGGCAGGCGGCTGCCGACCGAGGCGGAGTGGGAGAAGGCGTGCGGCGGCCGGAGGTACCCGTGGGGCGACGCCGACCCCACGCCGGACCTGGCCAACCTCGGCCACCGGGCGGCGCGGCCCGCCCCCGTGGGCGCCTACCCCGCCGGGGCGAGCCCGTACGGCGTGGAGCAGCTCGTCGGGGACGTGTGGGAGTGGACCGGGTCGTGGTTCCAGCCCTATCCGGGGTTCCGCAGCTTCCCGTACCCGGAGTACAGCGAGGTGTTCTTCGGCGAGACGTACCGCGTGCTGCGCGGCGGGTCGTGGGCCACCCACCCGACGGCGGTCCGCACGACCTTCCGGAACTGGGACTATCCGATCCGGCGGCAGATCTTCGCCGGGTTCCGGTGCGCCCGCGGGGCCGGGTGAGGGCCCGGTGTGCCGGCACGCGGCCTGGCTGGGGCCGCCCCGCCCGCTGTCGTCGCTGATCGGTGATCCGGAGCACGGCCTGCTCCACCAGGCGTACGCGCCCCGGCTGCAGCGGTACGGGACCGTGAACGCCGACGGGTTCGGCATGGGCTGGTACGCCGACGGGCGGGCCGAGCCGGTCCGCTACCGCCGGTCGGTCCCCATCTGGGCCGACGCGAACCTGCCCGGACTCGCCGAGGTGGCGCGGTCGGGCTGCCTGCTGGCCGCGGTGCGGTCGGCGACCGTCGGCATGCCGATCGAGGAGAGCGCGACCGCGCCCTTCACCGACGGCCGGTGGCTGCTCAGCCACAACGGCAGGGTGGAGCGCGACGCGCTCCTCTCCCTGCCCGCCGGCCCGGGCCCCGCGCCCGGGAGCCCGTGCGACTCCGCGTGGCTCGCGGCCGCCGTGTTCGCCCGGCTGCGCGCCGGGACCCCGGTGGCCGAGGCGGTGGCGCGGGTGGTCACCGAGACGGCGCGGGCGGACCCGGAGGCCCGGCTCAACCTGCTCGTCTGCGGCGGATCCGAGATCGTCGCCACCGCGTGGGGCGACACCCTCTTCAGCCACATCCACGAGGGCGTGCTCCTGGCGAGCGAGCCCCTGGACGGCAGGCCGGGCTGGCGTGCCGTGGACGACCGGACCCTGGTCGTCGCCTCCCCCGACGGCGTGAGCGTGACCCGTATCTGAACCCGTCAGGCATCTGGCGAGCACGTCCGACACCTAATCCGAGGAGCGGAAGTGATCAACCATCTCGACGGCGGTTATCTGCGCCAGGCACTGGAACGCGACGTCCGGGCCGGTCTCACCTCAGAACCGAAGTGGCTGCCGCCCAAGTGGTTCTACGACGCGGCGGGCAGCGAGCTGTTCTCCGAGATCACCCGGCTGGAGGAGTACTACCCGACCCGGCGCGAGCTGGCCATCCTCCGGTCCCACGCCGCCGACATCGTGCGCAGGAGCGGCTCCGACACCCTGATCGAGCTGGGCTCCGGCACCAGCGAGAAGACCCGGCTGCTGCTTCCCGGCATGCGCGTCTACATGCCGGTGGACGTGGACGCCGTCACGCTCCGGGCGAGCGCGCGGCGGTTGTCGTCGCGCTTCCCCGGCCTCGCCGTACGGCCGGTGTGCGCGGACTTCGAGCGGCACCTGTCGCTGCTGCCGCCGGGCATGGTCGCCTTCCTGGGCGGCACCATCGGCAACCTCGACCCCGAGGCGCGCGAGGTCTTCCTGAAGGAGCTGCGCTCCACCCGCAAACCCGGCGACGCCTTCCTGCTCGGCGCCGACCTGGTGAAGGACCGGGACCGGCTGATCCGCGCGTACGACGACGAGCGGGGGGTGACGGCCGCCTTCAACCGCAACGTCCTGCACGTCATCAACCGCGAGCTGGGCGCCGACTTCGTCCCGGACGACTTCGCGCACGTGGCCCGGTACGACGAGGAGCACGAATGGGTGGAGATGCGGCTGCGCGCGACCCGCCCGATGCGGGTGCGCATCCGCGACCTCGACCTCTGCGTCCATTTCGTCCGCGGGGAGGAGATGCGGACCGAGATCAGCGCCAAGTTCCGCAGGGAGGGCCTGGTGGCGGAGCTGGCGCGGGCGGGGTTCGACCTGGACCGCTGGTACTCCGACCCGGACGGGGACTTCGCCCTCGCGCTCAGCGTGGCCCGCTGAACCGGGAGGCGAAGCCCCCGAACCGGATCGCACGCCGCCGGATCAGACGGCTCCGTCGAGCCGGTCGGCGAGGAGGCGGTCCCAGTCGGCGAGGAACCGGGGAAGGCCGTAGCGTGCCAGGGCCGCGGCCCTGGCCGCCTTCCCGGCCTGGCGGGCCCGCTCCGGGTCGGCCGTGAACGCCGACACGGCCGAGGTCAGCGTCTCCAGGCGCGTGGAGATCACTCCGGCCTCCGGGGGCACGGCCTCCACGGCCTCGGTCGTGGCCAGAGCCACGACCGGCAGGCCGAGCATCATGGCCTCGATGAGGGAGAGGCCGAGCGAGGTCCACCGGTAGGGGTGCAGGTAGACCCGCCGCCGCGCCAGCTCGTCGTGCATCGTGTCCTGCGGCAGGTCCTCGAAGGTGCCGTACGGCAGGCCGGTCACCCGCATGCCGAAGACGTCGAGGGGCACGTCGAACGCGGGCAGCAGGTCGGTGCCCGCCACGCGGGTGCGCCGTACCGGCTCGTTGACCACCACGCCGGCGCGGGGCAGCTCGCCGGTGTAGCGGTAGCCGGGGTCGACCACGCCGTGCTCGATCACCCGGGTCGGGGCGCGGCCGGAGTCCCAGAACAGGTCGTTGAAGTTCGTGACGTGGACGAGGGGGATGTCGTCCCGGTCCGCGAGGTGGTGGCGGGTCCTCGGCACGTCGCCGGCCGGTGTGTTGTGCTCGACGTAGACGGCGGGCGCCTCGCGGCCCAGCCAGTCGCGGGCCAGCTCGATCTCGTGCGGGCGCTGGAACACCACGACGTCCACGTCCTCGGAGGCCAGCCGGTCCCAGGGGACCTCCCGTACGGACTCGGGCCAGGGATAGGTCGCGGCCCGGCCCCGGCCGTCGGGGCCGCGGTCCGGAACCAGCGGCACCACGTACTCGTGCCGGCCCTGCACGAAGGAGGTCGTCCACGAGCCGTGCACATGCCAGAGCAGGATCTTCACAACGGTCGTCCCTTCTCCAGGAAGCGTCGGAGGCGCCGGGGCCGCGACAGTGCCAGGTCCACCGCCGCGCCGAGGTCGGTGGCGACCTCCCGGGCCGCCGCCACCTCCACGGGGAGCGTCCGGGGCGTGGGCACGAGGATGCCGCGCGCCCCCGCCGCCCGCGCCGCCTCCACGTCCCGCCCGATGTCCCCGACCACCACGCAGTCGCGCGGGCTGACCCCGAGGATCTCGGCGGCCCGCAGCACGAGGCCGGGGGCCGGCTTGCGGCAGGCGCACCGGTCGGTCTCGTCGTGGGGGCAGACCGCCCAGACATGGAACGGGCCGAGGAGCTCCTCGACCCGGGCGTTCACCGCGTCCAGCGCGGAGGGGCTGATCAGCCCCCGCGCCACCCCCGACTGGTTGCTCACCACGCCGATCGGCACCCCCGCGCGGCGCAGCCGGTCGAGCGCGGCCCCCGCCCCGGCGAACGGGGTCACACGATCGGGATCGGCGTTGTACGGGACGTCGTGGATCAGTGTTCCGTCACGATCGAAGAGCACGGCGGCGGGTCGGCGCATGTCCGGCCTCTACCCCCGGAAATGACTACTTAGCGTGACATTCGTCAAGAAGCGCTTCTATCTCCTCCGACAGTCACGCAAAGCCGTGTTTCAGAAGCGCTTCTCTCGGTAACAGCATCGAAACGCTCCGAGCGGAGGTACGCAGATGCGGTTCTTGGGGATCAACGCCATATTCCATGATCCGGCGGCGGCCCTGGTCATCGATGGCGAGATCGTCGCGGCGGCGGAGGAGGAGCGGTTCAGCAGGCGCAAACACGGCAAGCGCCCGGTGCCGTTCTCCGCCTGGGAACTGCCGGAACGGGCGGCCGCGTGGTGCCTGAGACAGGCCGGCCTGAGGCCCGAGGACCTTGACGGCGTCGCCTACTCGTACGACCCCGGGCTGGTCCGGCCGGGGCAGGCGGGCCTGGACGAGCGCTGGGAGGACCTGCGCACCACCTACGCCCGCAGGGCCCCCGCGTTCCTCGCCACGGCCGTGCCCGGGCTGGACCCGGACCAGGTCAGGTACGTGCCGCACCACATCGCCCACGCCGCCTCGGCCGGGCTCGCCGCGCCGTACCGGGAGTCGGCGGTGCTGGTCTGCGACGGGCGCGGGGAGGCGGCCTCCCACCTGGCCGGGCACTATCGCGACGGCGAGCTGACCGTCCTGGCCAGTCAGGAGCTGCCGCACTCCCTCGGACTGATGTACGAGGAGGTGACCGAGCACCTGGGCTTCCTGCGGTCGAGCGACGAGTACAAGGTGATGGCGCTCGCGGCGTACGGCGAGCCGCGCCACCTGCCCGAGCTGCGGGAGCTGATCTACGCGACCGGCGACGGCGGGTTCCGCGTCGAGCCGATCGACTGGGCCGCCTACGCCAAGCGCGGCGACGGCGGCGAGGGGACCTGGGCGCCCGAGCACGCCGATCTGGCCGCGAGCGTGCAGGCGCGGCTGGAGGAGGTGCTGCTCGACCTCGCCCGCTGGTTGCACGACCGCACCGGCGCCCGCCGCCTGACGATGGCCGGGGGAGTGGCGCTGAACTGCGTCGCCAACACGCGGCTGCTCGCCGAGGGGCCGTTCGAGGAGATCTGGGTGCAGCCGGCGGCGGGCGACTCGGGGACCGCGCTCGGGGGCGCGCTGCACCTCGCCCACGCGTATGGCGACCCGGTCGCGCCGATGCCGGGCGCGGACCTCGGCCGCGGCTGGCGGGACGAGGAGCTGGCCGCCTGGCTGGACGTCGCGCGGGTCGCCTACGACCGCCCCGACGACCTCGCGGGCGCGGTGGCGGCCGAACTGGCCGCCGACCGGATCGTGGCCTGGTTCCAGGGCAGGAGCGAGTACGGCCCGCGGGCGCTCGGCCGCCGATCCCTGCTCGCCCACCCCGGCCGGCCGGGCAACACCGAACGGCTGAACGCGGTGAAGGGCCGTGAGCAGTTCCGCCCCATCGCGCCCATGGTTCTGGCGGAGCGGGCGGCCGAGATCTTCGCCAGGGGGCCGATGTCCAGCCCGTACATGCTGTTCGTCCACGACGTGCGGCCGGAGTGGCGCGACCGGATCCCGGCGGTGGTCCACGTGGACGGCACGGCGCGGATCCAGACCGTGGAGCGTTCCCGCGACCCGCTGCTCGCCCGGATGCTGGAGGAGTTCGAGGTCCGCACGGGACTGCCCGTGGTGGTCAACACCAGCCTGAACACGGCGGGGCGGCCGATGGTGGACGACCCGAGGGACGCGCTGGAGTGCTTCGGCTCGGCGCCGGTCGACGTGCTGGTGCTCGGGCCGTTCCTGGTCCGCCGGAGGGCGGTGGTCGGCTCATGATCACCGTGGTGATCCCGACGATCGGTCGCCCCACGCTGCGGGCGACCCTCGCCGCGCTCGACCCGGGTCTCGACGTGATCGTGGTCGACGACCGGCCGGAGGACCTCCCCGGCGGCCTGCCCGCCGATCCCGCCGATCCCGGCGGCTCGCCGGTGAAGGTGATCCGCTCAGGGGGCCGGGGACCCGCCGCGGCGCGGAACGCGGGCTGGCGCGCCGCCCGCACCCCGTGGGTGGCCTTCCTGGACGACGACGTCGTGCCGGGACCCGGCTGGGCCGAAGCGCTGCGCGCCGACCTGGAGAGCCTGCCGGAGCACGTCGCGGGCAGCCAGGGACGGTTGGAGGTCCCGCTGCCCGAGGGGCGCCGCCCCACCGACGCGGAGCGCACCACCGCCGGCCTGGCCGGCGCGCACTGGATCACGGCCGACATGGCGTACAACCGTTCGGCGCTGGAGCGGGTCGGCGGGTTCGACGAGCGGTTCCCCCGCGCCTACCGCGAGGACGCCGACCTCGCCCTGCGGTTGTTGCGCGCCGGGTTCACGCTGGTGCGCGGGAACCGCACGACCGTCCATCCCGTACGCGACGACGGGTTCTGGGCGAGCGTCCGCGCGCAGCGGGGGAACGCCGACGACGCGCTGATGCGGCGGGTCCACGGCCCCGGCTGGCGCGCGCAGGCGGGCGCGCCGCGCGGCCGCCTGCGCCGCCACCTGCTGGTCACCGCGCTCGGCGCCGGGGCGGCCGCCGCCTTCCTGACCGGCCTGTCCAAGGCGGGCCGGAGGGCCGGTCGCCGTCGGCGGACCCGCCCGCCGGGGGCCGCGCACTGGACGGCCGGGGCGGTGCTCGCCGCCGGATGGGCCGCGTTGACCGCCGAGTTCGCCTGGGCCCGGATCGCCCCCGGTCCCCGTACCCGGGACGAGGTGCTGCGCATGGTCGTCACCAGTCTGGTCATCCCGCCCGCGGCCTGCGTCCACCGCCTGCGTGGTGAGATCGGGAGGCGCCGGTGACCCGGCCGACGGTGCTGGTCGCGCGCCCCGACAACGCGGGCGACGTCCTGCTGGCCGGGCCGGCGGTGCGCGCCGTCGCGGCCGGTGCGCGGCGGGTCGTGCTCCTCGCCGGGCCGTACGGCAGGGCGGCGGCGGAGCTGCTGCCCGGCGTGGACGACGTCCTGGAGTGGCGCACCCCGTGGATCGACCCCGGCCACGTCCCCATGACCGAGGACCGCGCGGCGCGGCTGGTCGACGCGGTGCGGGCGCACGCGCCGGACACGGCGCTGATCCTCACCTCCTTCCACCAGTCGGCCCTGCCGCTCGCGCTGCTGCTGCGGCTCGCCGGCACGCGGCGGATCGCCGCGATCAGCGAGGACTATCCCGGGTCCCTGCTCGACGTGCGGCACGTCGTCGACGAGAGCGTGGACGTCCCGGAGGCCGAGCGCATGCTCGGGCTCGCCCGGGCGGCCGGGTTCGAGCTTCCGCCGGGCGACGACGGGCGGCTCGCGGTCCGGGGGCCGCTGCCGGACGTGTCCCGGCTGACCGGCCCGCCCGGATATGTGGTGGTGCACCCCGGCACCACCGCCCCCGCCCGCGCCTGGCCCGCGGACGACCACGCGCGCACCGTCAAGGAGCTGGTCGAGTCCGGCCTCCGCGTGGTCGTCACCGGCCACGAGACCGCCCTCACCGCCGAGGTGGCCGGCACGTACGCCGCCGACCTCGGCGGGGCCACCACCTTCGCCGAGCTGGCCGCCGTGCTCGCCGGTGCGAGCGTCGTGGTCGCGGGCAACACCGGCCCCGCCCACCTGGCCGCCGCCGTCGGGACCCCGGTGGTCAGCCTGTTCTCCCCCGTCGTCCCGGCCGCGCGCTGGGCGCCGTACGGGGTGCCCTCGGTGGTGCTCGGCGACCAGGAGGCGCCGTGCCGGGGCACCAGGGCGCGGACCTGCCCGGTGCCCGGCCACCCGTGTCTCACGTCGGTGACCACCGAGCAGGTGGTCCGGTCGGTCAGGAGTCTGCGATGAGGATCGCCTTGATATCGGAACACGCCAACCCGCTCGCGGCGATCGGAGGCGTCGACTCCGGAGGGCAGAACGTCCACGTCGCCGCCCTGGCCCTGGCCCTGGCGGAGCGCGGGCACGAGGTGACCGTGCACACCAGGCGGACCGCGCCGGACCAGCCGCAGGAGGTCCCGATGGGGCTGGGCGTGACCGTCGACCACGTGCCCGCCGGGCCGGCCGAGCCGATCCCCAAGGACGAGCTGCCGCCGTACATGCCGGCGTTCGCCGAGCATCTCGCGCGGCGGTGGTCGGCCCGCCCGCCGGACGTGGCGCACGCCCACTTCTGGATGAGCGGCCTGGCCGCGCTCACCGCCGCCGAGCCGCTCGGCGTCCCGGTCGTGCAGACCTTCCACGCGCTCGGCACGGTGAAGCGGAGGTGGCAGGGCGCGGCCGACACGAGCCCGCCCGACCGGATCGCGGTCGAGCGCGACGTCGGCCGGCGGGCCACCGCCGTCCTCGCCACCTGCACCGACGAGGTGCGCGAGCTGCGCGCCATGGGCGTCCCCGAGGACCGCATCGCCGTCGTGCCGTGCGGCGTCGACCTGGAGCTGTTCAACCCGTACGGCCCGGCCACGCCCCGCGACGGTCGGCCGCGCGTGTTGTGCGTCGGCCGGATGGTGCCGCGCAAGGGCTACGACACGGTCATCCGGGCGCTGCGCGACGTGCCCGGGGCCGAACTGGTGATCGCGGGCGACGAGCCGGAGGAGGTCGAGCGGCTCCGCCGGGTCGCCGCGTCCTGCGGCCTGGAGGACCGGGTCCGGCTGGTCGGCGCGGTCGCGCACCGGGACGTGCCCGCCCTGATGAGATCCGCCGACGTGCTGGTGACCGTGCCCTGGTACGAGCCGTTCGGCATGGTGCCGCTCGAGGCGCTCGCCTGCGGGGTGCCGGTGATCGCCTCGTCCGTCGGCGGCCACCTCGACACGGTCGCCGGGTGCGGCGTGCTCGTGCCGCCGCGCCGGCCCCGTGCCCTGGCCGCCGCGCTGCGCGACCTGCTGGCCCGTCCCGACCTGCGCGCGGCGCTCGGTGAGGCGGGGGCCCGGCGGGCTCGCACCAGGTACGGCTGGCCGGAGGTGGCGGCCAGGACCGAGTCCGTCTACCGGAGGGAGGTCGAGCCGTGCACCCTCATCTGCTCCGGCTGACCGAGACGCTGTCGGCGGTCGACGCGCAACTGCCGACGATCCACGCCTGGGGGCTCAAACTGGCCGCCGTGCTGACAGGGGGCGGGCGGCTGCTCGCCTGCGGCAACGGCGGGTCCGCGGCCGAGGCCCAGCACCTGACCGCCGAGCTGGTCGGGCGGTTCCGCTCCGACCGGTGCCCGTACGCGGCGATCCCGCTGCACGCCGACACCTCGACGGTGACCGCGATCGGCAACGACTTCGGCGCCGAGGAGGTGTACGCGCGCCAGGTGCGGGCACACGGGAGGCCGGGCGACGTGCTGCTGTGCCTGTCCACGAGCGGCGCGAGCGGGAACGTCATGGCGGCGGCCGCCGCCGGGCGTGAGTGCGGTCTCACGACCTGGGCGCTCACCGGCCGCGCCCCCAACCCGCTGTCCGGGTTGTGCGACGAGACCTTCGCGGTTCCCGCCGGTGACTGCGCCACCGTCCAGGAGGTGCACCTGGCGATGATCCACATGCTCTGCGACGTGATCGAGGAGTGCCAGGAGTGACCGCGTTCTCACGCGGTTGAGCCGCCGGGGACGGCCGTACGGGGGCCGGGTCCTCGGTTCCACCTGGCCGGAAAAAGTCCGAAACAGCCAAAGGAGTGATGGCATGCTGGGAAACATTCTGATCACCGGGGGCGCCTCCGGGCTCGGCCGCGCCACCGTCGAGGCGGTCGCCAAAGCGGGCGGACGCCCGCTGGTCGTCGACGTGCGACCGCCCGACGGAGACGTCGACTTCGTCCGGGCCGACCTCGCCGACCGGGAGCAGGCGGAGCGGGCCGTACGGGAGCTGGCCGACCGGGCGGGCGGGCTGGACGGCGTCGTGACGGCGGCCGGGATCGACGCCTGCGGCCGGCTGGAGGACGTGCCCGCCGCGGACTGGGAGCAGGTCGTCAAGGTCAACCTGCTCGGCACCGCGTCGATCGTCCGGGCCGCCCTGCCGTACCTGGAGGGAGGCGGGCGCGTGGTCACCGTCGCCTCGACGCTCGGGCTGCGGCCGCTGAGCGACGCGACCGCGTACTGCTCGGCCAAGTTCGGGGTGGTCGGGTTCACCCGGGCGCTCGCCGCCGAGCTGGCCGGACGGGTGGGCGTGACCCTGCTGGTGCCCGGCGGCATGCGCACGCCGTTCTTCGACGGCCGCGACGAGAAGTACAAGCCGGGGCCGGAGGCGGGGCTGAACCAGCCCGAGGACGTGGCCGCGACCGTCGTCTTCGCGCTCAGCCAGCCGCCGGGATGCGAGATCAGGGAGCTCGTCGTCTGCCCGTCCACGGAGACGTCGTGGCCTTAGAGCCGGGCCCCGCCGCCCGGCCGGAACAGCGCGAGCCGCCGGAGCCGGCGGGATCGCCGTGCGAGCGCGCCGGTTCGCCGGACCGGTCTCCGCGACAGCGGCCGGAGCTGCTCGTGCTGCGCGGGCTCGGGCTCGGGGACCTGCTCACCGCCGTGCCCGCGCTGCGGGCGCTGCGGCGGGCCTTCCCCGGGCACCGGCTCGTGCTGGCCGCTCCGGCTCCGCTGGCCGAGCTGCTCCCGCTGGTCGGCGGGGTGGACGAGCTGGTGGACGTGCGCGGCCCCGGCCCCGTCCCCACGGCGGCTCCCGCGGCGCGCGGCCCGGACGCCCCCGGCCCTCCCGCTGCGTGCGACCCGGACACCTCCGGCCCTCCCGCTGCGCATCCCACGCCCACGGGCCCCGTCCCGGTGCGGTTCGCCCTCTCCGGTCCGCCCGACGTGGCCGTCAACCTGCACGGGCGCGGACCGCAGAGCACCGGCGCGCTCCGCCGTACGCGGCCGGGGCGGCTCCTCGCCCACGCGCCGGAGCCGGGCGGGCCGCCGTGGCGCGAGGACCTGCACGAGGTGCGCCGCTGGTGCGCCTTCCTGGAGTGGTACGGCGTCCCGGCCGACCCGGAGGACCTGGCGATCCGCGCGCCCGCGGACGCCGCCCGGGACGTCGCCCGAGCCCTCGCCCGGGACACCGGCCCCTCCCTGCCGCTCGCCGACGGCACAGCCGGCGCGGCGCCGGAGGCCGGCGACTTCGCCACCGCGGGCGTGGTGGGCCTGTCAGGCGCGGTCGGTGAGGTGGTCGGTGAGGTGGTCGGTGAGGTGGTCGTCCATCCGGGTGCGGCCTCGCCCGCCCGGCGCTGGCCGCCGGAACGGTTCGCCCGGGTCGCGGCGGCGCTCCCCGGTGTGGTGATCACGGGAGTGGAGCGGGACCTCGGGCTGCGCGTCGCCGCGCTGGCCGGGCTCCCGGCGGAACGGGTGCTGCGCACGGGGCTGCGCGAGCTGGCCGCCGTGGTCGCGCGGGCGCGGCTGGTGATCTGCGGCGACACGGGCGTCGCCCATCTGGCCACCGCGCTCGGAACGCCCTCGGTCGTGCTGTTCGGGCCGGTCCCGCCCGCGTTCTGGGGGCCGCCCCCGGGCGGCCCGCACGTCGTTCTGTGGAAGGGGAGGTGCGGCGACCCGCACGGCGCGCGGCCCGACCCGGGCCTGCTGGAGATCGACGTCCCCGACGTCCTGGACGCGGCCCTCGGGCTGCTGGAGGTGAATGTGTGATGCGAGCCGTCGTGACCGGAGGGGCCGGGTTCCTGGGGTCGTACCTGTGCGAGCGCCTGCTGCGGCAGGGCGCGGAGGTGCTCTGCCTGGACAACTTCCTCACCGGCGCGCCACGGAACGTCGAGCACCTTTTCGGCCGGCCGGGGTTCCGGCTGCTGGAATGCGACCTGACCGGGTTCGTCCATGTTTCCGGGGACGTGGACCTGGTCCTGCACTTCGCCTCCGCCGCGTCGCCGGCCGACTACCTGCGCCACCCGATCGAGACGCTCAAGGTGGGCAGCCTCGGCACGCTGCACGCCCTCGGCCTGGCCAAGGAGAAGAACGCCCGGTTCGTCCTCGCCTCGACCAGCGAGGTGTACGGCGATCCCCTCGAACACCCCCAGAAGGAGACCTACTGGGGCAACGTCAACCCGGTCGGGCCGCGCAGCGTGTACGACGAGGCCAAGCGGTTCGCCGAGTCGCTCACCACCGCGTACCGGAACTCGCGCGGGGCCGACACCGCGATCGTGCGGATCTTCAACACGTACGGCCCGCGGATGCGGCCGCACGACGGCCGGGCCATTCCCACGTTCATCAGGCAGGCCGTCATGGACGAGCCGATCACGGTGACCGGGGACGGGCACCAGACGCGGTCCATCTGCTACGTGGACGACACGGTGGAGGGCGTCGTCGCGCTGGCCGGAAGCGACTTCGACGGGCCGGTCAACATCGGGAACCCGGCCGAGATGACCATGCTGGAGCTGGCCGAGACGATCCGCGGCCTGGCGGGGTCGTCGTCGCCGATCCGCTTCGTCCCCCGGCCGGTGGACGACCCGGCCGTACGCCGCCCCGACGCCTCGCTCGCCGCCGAGCGGCTGGGCTGGCGGCCGACGGTGGACCCGCTGACCGGGCTGCGCCGGACGATCGAGTGGTTCGAGCGGGAGCTGGCCCGCGAGCCGTACCCGACCGTCGCCTGACGGACGGGACCGGCCGGATCCGGGCGACCGGCACGTGCGGCCGAGGACACGCGTCATCCAACCTGCTGTCACCGTGAATACGCGGGCGAGCCGATGGTCGAAACAGGGGGTTGGGCACAGAACGTGGTCGTTCGTGTGCGCTGGGTCGTTTGGGGGTGATGTGCTGGGGGGACGTGCCATGACATGTCATCCCAACGGGTGGTCCCGTGCTGAGCCCGCTCGCCCTCGCGGCGGGCCCGGCCAGCCCGGCCGACCTGCTCGCGGCACGGATGCAGATGGGACTGTCCCTCGGGTGGCACATCATCATCGCGTGCCTCGGGGTGGGGATGCCGGGCCTGCTGCTCTTCGTGGAGTGGCGGGCCGTGCGCACCGGTGACGCCGAACACATGCTGCTCGCCCGGCGGTGGGCGAAGGCGATCGGCGTGCTCTTCGCCGTGGGCGCCGTGTCGGGCACGATCCTCAGCTTCGAGATGGGCCTGCTGTGGCCGGGCCTGATGGACGTGTACGGCCAGGTCATCGGGGTGCCGTTCGCGATGGAGGGCATCGCGTTCTTCATCGAGGCGATCTTCCTCGGCATCTACCTGTACGCCTGGGACCGGCTGCCGCCGCGCACCCACCTGCTGAGCGGGATACCGATCGCGGTCGCGGGCGTGGCGTCGGCGTTCTTCGTCGTCGCCGCGAACGCGTGGATGAACCAGCCGCGCGGGTTCGACCTGGAGAACGGCCGGGTGACCCGGGTGGACCCGATCGCGGCCATGCTCAACCCGGCCACGCCGCCGCAGACCATCCACATGATCGTGGCGGCGTTCATGGTGGCGGGCTTCGGCACCGCCGCCGTCTACGCGGTGGGGATGCTGCGCGGGCGGCGGGACCGCTACCACCGGCTGGGCTTCCTGATCCCGTTCACGCTCGGCGCGGTGCTCTCGCCGGTCCAGATCGTGGTGGGCGACTACGCCGCGAAGTTCCTCGCCGAGTACCAGCCGACCAAGCTCGCGGCGGCCGAGGCCCTCTTCCACACCCGCACGCACGCGCCGCTCAGCCTCGGCGGCATCGTGCGCGACGACACCCTGCACTACGCGGTCGAGGTGCCGAGCGCACTGTCGATCCTCGTCGGGTTCAGCCCCGCGACCCTGGTCCAGGGGCTGGACCGGGTGCCGCCCGCGGACCGGCCGCCGGTCAACCCGGTCCACTGGGGGTTCGACGTGATGGTGGCGATCGGGTTCTTCCTGCTGCTGATGTCCGCCTGGCTGGCGTTCACGTGGTGGCGGCGGCGCGACCTGCCGAGCACCCCGGTGTTCCTCTGGCTGGCCGCGCTGGCCGGGGTGGCCGCGGTCGTCGCGGTCGAGGCGGGCTGGATCGTGACCGAGGTGGGCCGCCAGCCCTGGATCGCGTACGGCAGGATGCGCACGGTGGAGGCGGTGAACCCGGCGCCCGGCCTGTGGGCGGGGTTCCTCATCGTGGTGCTGGTCTATCTCGTCCTCACCGTGGCGACCCTGTACGTGCTGCGGCTGATGACGCGGGCCGTGCCGGTCCGCCCGGTCGCGCCGCAGGAACGGGCCTGATGGACGCCGCGCAGATCCTGCTGGTCGTGATGTGGGTGGGCGTCACCCTCTACGCGCTGCTCGCCGGGGCGGACTTCGGCGGCGGCGTCTGGGACCTGCTCGCCGGGCGCGAGCACACGAACCGGCGGCTGATCGAGCACGCGATCGGACCGGTCTGGGAGGCCAACCACGTCTGGCTGATCTTCGTGCTGGTCGTCCTGTGGACGGGGTTCCCGCCGGTGTTCGCGTCCGTCATGTCCACGCTCTACATCCCGCTGACGGGCGCGGCGCTCGGGATCATCTTCCGCGGCTCGGCGTTCGTCTTCCGCAAGGTGAGCACGGAGTGGTGGCAGCGGCGTCTGTTCGGCGCGGCGTTCGCGATCTCCTCGGTCCTCACCCCGTTCTTCCTGGGGACGGTGGCCGGGGCGATCGGGTCGGGCCGCGTCCCGCCCGGCCTGGCCGCCGGGGACCTGATCGGAAGCTGGGTGAACCCCAGCTCGATGTACGGCGGCGTCCTCGCCGTCGGCGTGTGCGCCTACCTGGCCGCCGTCTATCTGTGCGACGACGCCGTACGGGCCGGGCTCGACCCGGAGGGGTTCCGCCGCAGGGCGATCAGCACCGGGCTCTTGGTGGGGCTGGTCGCGCTCGCCGGCATCGGCGTGCTGCGCCTGGACGCCCCCGGGCTCTTCGCCGGGCTCACCCACCGCGCGCTGCCCGCGGTCGTGGCCAGCGCCGTCATGGGCGTCGCGTCCCTCGGCCTGCTCTGGGCGCGCCGCTACCTGCTGGTGCGCGTCACGGCGGTGCTCGCGGTCACGGCGGTCATGTGGGGGTGGCCGCTCGCGCAGTATCCGGTGATGCTGCCGCCGTCCTACACGTACGCGCAGGCGGCGGCGGGGCCCGAGGTGCTCCTGATCACGCTGATCGTGCTCGGCGCGGGCGCGCTGCTGGTCCTGCCGTCGATCGGGTGGCTACTCCTCATCCAGCGGCGGCTGCCGTACGACTCCGGCTGACCTGGCCTCGCTCGGGGTGTGGCCGAAGCTGGCGCGGAACACCCGGGCGAAGTGCGCCTGGCTGGAGAACCCCCACCGGTAGGCGACGTCGGCGATGGTCGTCTCCCGCGCCCGGGGCGCGAGGAGGTCGGCCCGGGCCCGGCGCAGCCGCCGGTCGAGGATGTAGCGCGCGGGGGTGGTCCCGGACGCCTCGAAGATCCGGGCGAGCTGCCGCACGGAGATGCCCATGGCGCGGGCGACCTCGCCGGCGTTCAGGTGGGGGTCGTGCAGGCGCCGCTCGATGTGGTCCTCGGCGATGATGAGCTGGGTCAGCGAGGTCGGCGGCCCGCCGGCGCGCTCCAGCGCGAGCAGGCGGATCAGGCCGAGCACGGCCCGCTGCGTGTCCTCGGGGGCGTCCCCGCGCGCCCGCATCGCGGCGAGGTCGCCGAGCAGGCCGCGCAGGGCCGACATGAGCGACCCCTCGCGGGCCGACCCCCTGCCGAACACCATCGGCACCGGCACGCCTCCGGACAGGCATGCCTCGGCGAACACGTCGCGGGGGACGTCCACGAGGATCTGCCGCATCGAGGAGGAGAAACCGAAGAGGTACGGCCGGCGGGTGTCGTACAGCACCAGGTCGCCGGCGGTCGCGGACAGGCAGCCGTTCTCGTGGAAGAAGACGGCGTCGCCCTTGAGCAGCAGGCTGGCGAACACCGAGTCCTTGGGGGTGGACCTGGCCATCTGCGGCGTGCGCTCGATGACGTGCGCGTTGCCCGAGATGTCCGCGAGCCGCACGTCGCCGAGCCTGATGTTCGTCTGGGTGGCCAGCAGGCCCTCGTCGGAGTACGACCGGCAGGTGAGGCCGACCAGCGCCCTGCGGTTGTACTCCTCCCAGAAGCCGATGCGTTCCGCGGGCGCGACGTTCTCGGTCGTGGCCCGGGAGATGACGGAGACGACGTTCGCGGGCATCACGGGTCTCCTCCTTGTGAGGCGCTCAGCGTCTCAGTATGTCCAGATTTATACGGATAGATAACCCCCGTCTACCGGCAGGATCGTGCCGGTGACATAGGACGCGGCGGGGGAGCAGAGGAACGCGATGACCGTGGCGACGTCGCGCGGCCTGCCGTAGCGCCCGATCGGGATGCGGGCCAGCACCTCCGCGGCGGCCCGCTCGTCGTCGAGCAGGCCCCGGGCGAGCTGCGTCTCCACGAAACCGGGGGCGACCGCGTTCACCCGGACACCCTCGGCGGCGTATTCGGCGGCGAGCGACCGGGTGAGCTGGGAGACCCCTCCCTTGCTCGCGCTGTACGCCGGCCGGTCCCCGCTGCCGAAGAAGGCGAACATGGAAGAGACGTTGACGATGCTGCCGGCCGCCTTTCCGAGCGCCGGCCGGGCGGCCTCGCACGCCACCATCGTGGCGGTCAGGTTGACGTCGATCACCCGCCGCCACCGGTCCAGGTCGTACTCGTCGCGGTCGTGGCTGACGCCCGCGCAGTTCACCAGTACGTCGAGCCGCTCCTCAGCGCGGACGTGCCGGGCCAGGCCGTCCCGGTCGAGGACGTCGTGCTCGACCACGCGTACGCGCGGGTGGGCGGGCGACTCGGCGGCGACCTCCGGCGCGAGGCCGAGGGCGACCACACGCGCGCCCAGCTCGGCGAACACGGTGGCCGTCGCGGCGCCGATCCCCGAGGTGCCGCCGGTGACGAACACCGTGCGACCGGTGAACAGGTCCTCCCGAAACCCCGTGGCCGTCGTCATCGCGCACTCCCTTCGCCCGGCCGTACCAGGACCTTGATCTGGTCGCCGCCCGCGAGCAGGGCCTCGAAGCCGTCGCGCACCACGTCGTCGAGAGCGATGGTCGAGGTGACGATCGCGGTCAGGTCGAGGCCCTCCTCGACGAGCCGGACCAGCTCGGGATAGACGTCGCGATAGCCGACGCTGGCGATGACGGACTGCTCGTTGTTGACCATGGCGAACGCGTCGAGGCTCACCGTCCCGGCCAGGCCGACCAGCACGACCCGGCCGCCGTTCCTGGTCCCGGCCAGGCAGGTGCGCAGGGTCCGCTCCGAGCCGACCGCCTCGAACGCGACGTCCGCCCCCTCGCCGCCGGACGCCTCCCGGATCAGGTCCGGCACGGCGTCGCCCTCGCGGGCGTCCACCAGGTGCGTCGCGCCGAGCCGTCCGGCCAGGTCGAGCCGGGCGGGGGACAGGTCGGCGGCGACGATCCGGGTGACGCCCCGCCGCGCGGCCAGCATCACGATGAGCAGGCCGATCGGGCCGAGGCCGAGCACCGCGACGGTCTCGCCCTCCCCGATCGCCGCCTGCCGCAGCGCGTGCAGCGCGACGGCGGCGGGCTCGAACACGGCCGCCTGCTCCAGGGGCACCGAGTCCGGCAGCCGGTGCAGCATGTACGCGGGGACGGTGGCCCGTTCGGCCAGCCCCCCGTCACCCATCAGCCCGGCGAATCCGAAGTGGCGGCAGATGTTGTACTCGCCCGCGCGGCAGCGGGGGCAGGAGCCGCACCGGTAGTGCGGCTCCACCGCGACCCGGTCGCCCGGCGCCACCCCGGTGACGCCGGGGCCGACGGCGGTGACCGTGCCGCAGAACTCGTGTCCGAGGACGAGCGGGGCGGTCGCGCCGGACTCGGGGTGCGGCGCGTCCACCGGGATGGCGTGCGGGCCGTCGGCGTACTCGTGCAGGTCGCTTCCGCAGATCCCGCAGTAGGCCACCGCGACCGTCGCCTCGCCGGGGCCCGGCTCCGGGACGTCCACGTCGACCACGCGGACGTCCCGCGCGCCGTACCAGACGGCCGCCTTCGCGGTGCTCACGCCGCCCCCTGCACGGCCGCGGCACGGCGGCGCAGGACGGCGGGAGCGGTCTCCCGGAGGGAGAACGAGAGCACGACGACGATCGCCGCGCTGCCTGCCGCGATGAACATCGCGGTCTGCAGGCCCCACAGGTCCGAGGCCCAGCCGGAGATCATCGGGCCGAGGAAACCGCCGGCCAGCTCGCCCACGCCCATGATCACGCCGAGGGCGGTGGCCAGCGCGCCGGCCGGCACGGTCTCGGCCGGGATCGTCGCCATGAACAGGGTGAAGCAGCCGAGCCCGGTGTACGTGAGGACCATGAGCACGCCGAGCAGCGTCGGGCTCGACACGAACACGACCGAGAGCGGGCAGAACACGGCGAGCGTGGTGAAGCCGATCAGCGCGGGCTTCCTGCCGATCCGGTCGGAGATCGCCGGGGTGGCGAAGCCCCAGAGCACCCAGGCCACGCCGAGGCAGGTCATGACGCCGCTCATCGTGCCGGGCGCGAAGCCCTTGACGTCGGTCAGGTAGGTGGGGGTGAACGTGATCAGCGTGACGAACCACGTCAGGTAGAAGCAGGCGATCAGCATGCAGACCAGCACGTTCCGCAGCTTCAGCACGTCCTTCAGGGCCGGCTTGGGAAGCGCGGGCGCGGCGGCCGCCGCCGCCGGGGCCGGCGGCTTCTCCCGGACCAGCTTCGCGATCAGCGCGGCGATCACCAGACCGGGGACGATCGTCACGTAGAACGCGGTCTGCCAGCCGTGGTTCTCGGCGAACCAGACCACGACGACCGGCGCGACGATGCCGCCGAGGAGGCCGGCCGACGAGCCCTGCAGCAGGCCCATGTTGAGCCCGCGCCTGCTCTCCCGCGACGCCTCGACCATCAGGGACTGGGCCATCGGGAGCACCGCGCCCTCCGCCGTGCCCATCAGGGCGCGCGCGGCGAGCAGGCCGCCGAACCCCGCCATGAGGCCGGACGCCGAGGAGAAGACCGAGAAGAGCACCACGGCGCCGATCAGGATCGGCTTGCGGCGGCCCAGCTTGTCCGACAGGCGTCCGGCGAACATGCCCGCCACCGCCCAGGTGAGCGCCAGCACACCGGAGAGGGTGCCGAGCTGTCCGTTGGACAGGCCGAAGTCCTTGTCCATGTACGGCGCGAGGAAGGCCAGGGCCTGACGGTCGAAGAAGACGAAGCCGAAGGCCAGGAAGAGGATGAGGAGCAGGCGGTTCTCGTACCGCTTCGCTTCGCGGTCCGCGACGGCGCCGGGCGACCGTGTGGACGTCTTGGTGTCAGTCATGGCGCTCTCTCAGGGGGCGGCGGGGAGATCAGCGGAACAGCGAGTTGACGTAGTCGGCCCCGATGCCGACCTTCTCGTAGTGCTCGCGGCACATCTTGATGTAGTCGTGGACGTCGAAGACGCCCTCGGGCTCGCCGTTCTCGTCCAGCCAGATCAGCGGGCCCTTGACGATGAAGAACGCCTTCATCGGCTCGCCGCTGTCGTAGGCGACCAGGGTGTGGCCCTCGCCCGGGGACTCGTAGATGAAGTCGCCGGCGGTCGCCGTCCAGTCGCGCTCCAGGTAGCCCCACTTGCCGGAGATCGTGTACGCGAAGACCTCGTGCGGGTGGTAGTGCCGGTTGACCAGGCCGGCCTCCTTGGCACGCAGCACGTCGGCCCAGGTGTTGTCCTTGACGTTGATCCACAGGGGCCGCGAGCCGACCGTCTCGCTGAACGGCACGTAGTAGCGGTCGTCGTCCGTCGCGATCTTCGGAATGTAGACTTCCGGCAGCGCGTCGGGGCGCAGCGAGTCCTTGATCGGCTTGAGGTCCTTCCAGAACTCTGACGTGGGGATTTCCGGCATGTCGAGCACTCCTTTCGTGTGCTGAGAGTGAACCCCGTCAGCCGTCCGGTCGTCTTTCCTCTCTCGGACATCGCCGTTTGCATATTCCGGACATGTCACACGATTTGGCGTGCCTGGGCGATGATCTCCTCCAGCCGGCCGCCGTGCGCGCCGCGCCAGTAGACCCGGTGGCAGGCGCGGCAGCGGGCGAACGTCTCGTACGTGCGGCGGGTCCCCGGCGGCAGCCTCCGCTCCACCTCGGCCTTGCCCGCCGCCACCAGCGGCCCGTTGCACGCCGTGCACCGGGTCCACGGCGCCAGCGGCGGCGCGAAGCGCTCCAGCACGTCGGCGAGCTGCTCGTCCGGCCGCGACCCCCGGACGTACGCCCCCAGCCACAAAGCGCGGCGTCTGAGCAGCCCGCGGTCCTGCGTCAGCAGCACCCGCCGCTCGGCGTTCGCCCGCTCGACAAGCACGTCGTCGTCCAGGTCGTTCCGGTACGCGGCGTCCACGCCGACCACGCGCAGCCGCCGGGCCAGCGTGCCCAGATGCACGTCGAGCAGGAAGCGGGCGGAGGGGACCCGCTGCGGGCGCTCGACCCCGAGCACCCGTACGGCCTCGCCCGGCGCGGGCCGGTACGACGGCGGCACCGTGTGGCCGTCCGCCGTCAGCGCGCCGACCTCCGTGAGCGGCACGCCGATCGACTCGACGACGTGTCCGAGCGACGACGTCCCGTCGTAGGGGACCCGGACCGCCGTCTCCGCCGCCCCGCCGCCCGGTTCCGCCGTTCCCGAGGGCGGCTTCTCCACCCTGCCGCCGCCCGGTTCCCCCGCTCCGGCCCGCACTCCCCCCGTGCCGCCTCGCGGTTCGGCACGCCGCAGGCGAGGTGACAGGAAAAGCCGCAGCTCGGGCGCGAGGGTGACGGACAGCTCCCGTCCGGCCATGTCTCCCAGCATGCCAGCCCCCGCTCGTACGGCCCGGCGTGGGCCGGGCGGCCGGGCTTGACAGATCATCAAGACCGACGATCACATTTCCCGCCGTCGCGAGACAATTCCCCCGTGACACGCACGGACAGGTACAGGTACACCGCCGCCGGGATGGCGATCGGGACCGTCGTCGACGCCCTCGTCGGCGACCCTCGCAAGGGGCATCCGGTCGCCGTCTTCGGCGGCCGCGTCGCCGCCCTGGAAAACCGGATATATGCCGACTCGCGGGCGCGCGGGGCGCTGTTCACCGCGCTCTGCGTGGGCGCGGTCACCGGGATCGGGGTCGCGGCGGACCGGCTCACCCGCCGCAGCCCGCTGGCGCGTACCGCCGTCACCGCCGCCGCCACCTGGGCCGTGCTCGGAGGGACCACCCTCGGCCGGGAGGGCGGGCACATGGCCGCGTCACTGGAGTCCGGCGACCTTCCCACCGCCCGCGTACGGCTGCCGCACCTGTGCGGGCGGGACCCCTCCCGGCTGGACGCGCCGGAGCTGGCCAGGGCCACGGTCGAGTCGATCGCGGAGAACACCTCCGACGCCGCCGTGGCGCCGCTCTTCTGGGGTGCCGTGGCCGGGGTGCCCGGCCTGCTCGCCTACCGCGCGGTCAACACGCTCGACGCCATGGTGGGGCACCGCTCCCCGCGGCACGAGCGCTTCGGCTGGGCGTCCGCCCGGCTCGACGACGCGGCCAACCTCGTGCCCGCCCGGCTGACCGGCCTGCTCGCCGCCGCCCTCGCGCCGGTGGCGGGCGGATCGCCGCGCCGGGCGCTGGCCGCGCTGCGCAGAGACGGGCACCGGCATCCGAGCCCCAACTCCGGCCGGTGCGAGGCCGCCTTCGCCGGGGCCCTCGGCGTACGGCTCGGCGGCGTGAACGACTACGGCGGGCGGCTCGAGGCGCGGCCCGAGCTGGGGGACGGGCCGCGTCCCGCCGTCCCGGACATCCGCCGCGCCGTACGGCTCGCGCGGGCGGTGTCCTGGACGGCGGCGGCGCTCGCGGTCACCGCCCGCTGGGCCGCCGGCGCCCGGCGAGAGGCGGCTCGAACCCGCTGACCCGGCGGCCCGAGTCCGTCCGGGACCCCACGGCCCGTGTCCGTGCGGGCGTGACGACCCGTTCGGGCTCAGGGGATGAGCAGGAGCTTCCCGGTCGTGCGGCGGCCCTCCAGGTCGTCGTGCGCCCGGCGGGCCTCCTCCAGCGGGTAGCGCCCGGTGATGTGCACCCTGACCGCGCCCGACGCGACCCAGCCGAGCAGTTCGCCCGCACGCCCGAGCAGTTCCTCGCGCGTCGCGATGTAGTGGGCGAGCGACGGCCGGGTCAGGAACAGCGAGCCGCCCTGGTTCAGCCGCTGCGGGTCGAACGGCGGGACCGGGCCGCTCGCCGCGCCGTACAGCGCCATCATGCCGCGCGGGCGCAGCGCCGCCAGCGAGCCGTCGAACGTGGCCGCGCCGACGCCGTCGTAGACGACGTGGACGCCCGCGCCGGTGATCTCGCGGACCGCCTCGCCGAAGTTCTCGTAGCGCAGCACCTCGTCGGCGCCCGCCTCCCGCGCGAGCTTCTCCTTCGCCTCCGTGGAGACGGTGCCGATCACCCGCGCGCCGAGCAGCTTGGCGATCTGGGTGAGGAGCAGCCCCACGCCGCCCGCCGCCGCGTGGACCAGCACGTCGTCCCCGGGCCGCACCGCGTACACCGAGTGGGTCAGGTAGTGGGCGGTCAGCCCCTGGAGCAGCACCCCGGCCGCGAGATCGGGCGCGAGGCCACGGGGGAGCGGCACCGCCATGTTCGCCGGGATCACCGCCCGCGTGGCGTAGGAGCCGATGCTGCTCGCCCAGCCGACGGCGTCGCCGACGACCAGGTCGGTCACGCCGTCCCCGGTCGCGATCACCGTGCCCGCACCCTCGGAACCGGGGACGAACGGCAGGGGCAGCGGGTAGCGCCCCTGCCGGTGGTAGACGTCGATGAAGTTGACGCCGCTCGCCGCGACCTGGACGAGCACCTCGCCCGGCCCGGGCACCGGATCGGGCCGCTCGGCGTACTCCAGGACGGAGGAGTCACCGGGGGTGGAGACGACTATGGCACGCATGAAAACTCCCGTTGCGAGACTTCCTTGCTCGTGCCCAACCCCCGCCCCGCCACGCCTTGTTCCCGCCCGGCCGCTACCCGTGGCCGGCCGCCGACACCAGGACGGGGCGGTCGACGAGGGTGACGGTCACGGTGACGCCGAAAGCGAGGCGTACGGACTCGTGGCCGGGGACGTCGGCGAGCAGCTCCGTGCCGTCGGCGAGCCGCACGCGCGGGCGGGCGGTCGAGCCGCGGAAGGACGAGGCGACCACGGTCGCCGTGCCGTCCGGATCAGGCGTGACGATCATCGCTTCCGGGCGGACCAGCACCTCGACGGCTCCCTCGCGGCGCGGACCCTCCACCGGCAGGGTCCGCCCGAGCACGGCGACCCGGTCGCCGGAGGCGGCTCCCGGGACGTGGTTCATCGTGCCGACGAACTACGCGACGAACGGCGTGGCCGGCCGGTCGTACAGCGTGGCCGGGGCGGCGACCTGCTCCAGGCGGCCGACGCGGAGCACGGCCACCCGGTCGGCGATCGACAACGCCTCCTCCTGGTCGTGCGTCACGAAGATCGTCGTGATGCCGAGGGAGAGCTGGAGCCGCCGGATCTCCTCGCGGAGCGCGACCCGGACCTTGGCGTCCAGGGCGGACAGCGGCTCGTCGAGCAGCAGCACCCGGGGCGGCAGACACGCTTTTGTCTCCCGCTGTCGTACGTGGGTCGAACCTGGGCGGACTCGATGCAACAGGCAGACCCGATTGGCCCTGCGCGGATTGCTCGTTGATGAACGGAAGGGCCTCGGACGATGGCGTTTTGTGAACGGATTCCGGCGCGGATCCCCGCCGAGTTGCGGTCGATCTTCTGAGAACATATGTTCGAAGTAGCACGTAGCGCCCGCCTTCCCCCGGGTGCCGATTCATGGGGGGAAGATCCGTCTTGAGCAGACTTTACGGCGACCCGATCGAGGTGTGGGTCAGGGACGGCCGGCCCGCGCAGTTCGTGTGGCGTGACCGGCTCTACGGGATCCGCCAGGTCCAGGACCACTGGGTGGTGGCCCGCGAGTGGTGGAAGACCTCCGACACCGACCCCGGTGAGCGGCGGTTCTGGCGGGTCGAGGCCGGCGCGAGCACCGGCGTCGGGACGTACGAGCTGCGCTTCGACACCGCGAGCAGCGGCTGGCTGCTGCTGAGGGCGTGGGACTGATGGGCCCCTTCGTCCACCTCCACGTGGCCTCGGCCTACTCCCTCCGGTACGGCACGGCCTTCCCACCCGCCCTGGTCGCCCGCGCGGCGGCCCACGGCATGGACGCGCTCGCGCTGACCGACCGGGACGGGCTCTACGGCGTGATCAAGCACATCCGGGCCTGCCACGCCGAGGGCGTCGCTCCCGTCGCCGGCGTCGACCTGGTCCTCCGCGCCCATGGCGGGCACGAGGGGTCCGCCCGGGGCGGGCGCGGGAGCGGCCGGAGCACGGCCGCGGGATCCCGGGGACACCGCGCCGGGGAGATCGCCGGGGCCGAGGAGATCTGGGACGGCCGTGCCGGGGAGGTCTGGGGCCGCCGGGCCGAGGAGATCAGGCGTGACGCCGAGCGGCCGGAGGACGAGCGGCGGGTCGTCGTCCTGGCCCGCGCCGATGGCTGGGGCGCGCTGTGCCGCCTCGTCACCGCCGCACACCACGCGGGCGAGCGCGGCGCGCCGTACGTGACGCGCGAGATGCTCGCCGAGCACGCGAGCGGGCACTCGGGCGACGCCCGGCTGGTCGTGCTGCTCGGGCCCAGGTCCGACGTCGGCCGCGCCGCGGCCGGGCACCGCGACGACGAGGCGCGGGCGCTGCTGGCCGCTTGGCGCGCGGCGGTGCCCGACGTCGTGGTCGAGGTGACCGACCAGTACGGCTACCGCGACGCGAACGTCGCCGCCCGGATGCTCGGCCTGGCCGACTGGGCCGGCGTCCCCGCCGTGCTGACCAACGCGGTGCGCCACCTCGACGCCGCCGACCACCAGGTCGGCAACGTGCTGGACGCCGCGCGCCGGCTCGCGCCGCTGCACGCCCGCCACCTGGAGCAGTCCTCCCAGGCGTACTTCAAGAGCGGCGAGGAGATGGGCCGGGTGGCGGACCGGGTCTGCGGCGGCGACCGGGCCCGCACGGCCCGGCTCCTGGCCGAGACGCGCCGCGTCGCGGAGCGGTGCGCGCTCGACCCGGTCGAGATCGTGCCGCTCCTGTCCGACCCGCCGGGCGCGCTGCACCTGCCGGAGATCGGCGGCGACCCGGTCCCGATGCTGCGGAGCCGCTGCGAGGAAGGGCTGCGCCGCCGGGGCCTGGAACGTTCGAAAGAGGCCGGGGAACGGCTCGCCGCCGAGCTGGACATCATCGAGCGGAAGCGGCTGTCCGGCTACTTCGTCGCGGTGGCGGGCATCACCGACATGATCCGCGGCATGGGGGTGCGCTGCGCGATCCGCGGCTCCGGCGCGGGCAGCCTGGTCAACTACCTCGCCGGCATCGGCGAGGTGAACCCCCTCGAACACGGCCTGCTCATGGAACGCTTCCTGTCCGAGGGCCGCCACGGCCTGCCGGACATCGACGTGGACGTCGAGTCCGCGCGCCGGCTCGACTGCTACCGCGCCATCCTCGACCGGTACGGCGAGGCCCGGGTGGCCTGCGTCTCCATGATGGAGACCTACCGCGCGCGCAGCGCGATCAGGGACGTCGGCTCCGCCATGGGGCTCCCTCCGCACGAGATCGACGCGATCGCCAAGGCGTTCCCGCACATCCGCGCCAAGCAGATCCGGGCCGCCCTGACCGACCTGCCCGAGCTGCGCGACAGCGGGCTGAACGACCGGTCGCTCGAGACCGTGTTCCGGCTCGCGGAGAAGCTCGACGGGCTGCCCCGGCACATCGCGCTGCACCCGTGCGGCGTGCTGGTCGGCAACGCGGCGCTGCGCGACCGCACGCCCGTGGAGCGCAGCATGCTCGACTTCCCGATGTCGCAGTTCGACAAGGACGACGTCGAGGAGGCGGGCCTGCTCAAGCTGGACGTGCTCGGCGTGCGCATGCAGTCCGCGATGGCCCACGCGCTGGACGAGGTCGAGCGGGTCGACGGCCTGCGGATCGATCTGGACGGCGGCGTCCCGCGCGACGACACGGCCACCTACGACATGATCTGCTCCGGCCGCACGATCGGCTGCTTCCAGATCGAGTCGCCCGGTCAGCGGGAGCTGGTCGCCAAGCTGGAGCCGCGCACGATGCACGACCTGATCGTGGACATCTCGCTGTTCCGGCCCGGCCCGGTCAACTCCGACATGGTCACGCCGTACCTGGAGGCCAGGCACGGCTTCCGGCGGCCGTCGTACGCGCACGAGGAGCTGCGCGGGCCGCTGCGGGAGACCCACGGCGTGGTCGTCTTCCACGAGCAGGTGCTGAAGGTCATCGACGTCATGACCGGATGCGGGCTGTCGGAGGCGGAGAAGGCCCGCCGCGCCCTCGACACGCCGGAGGGCAGGGAGGCGGTCCACGACTGGTTCGTGCCGCTGGCCGGGGAGCGGGGGTTCGACCCCGGCACGGTGGAGAAGGCGTGGAAGGTCCTCGACGCGTTCGGCGCGTTCGGGTTCTGCAAGGCGCACGCGGCGGCGTTCGCGCTGCCGACCTACCAGTCGGCGTGGCTCAAGCGGCACCACGCGGCCGCCTTCTTCGCGGGCGTGCTCACCCACGAGCCGGGCATGTACCCGGGCCGGGTGATCCTCGACGAGGCCCGCCGCTGCGGCGTCGAGATCCTGGCCCTGGACGTCAACCGCTCCGGCAGGGACTGGCGGATCGAGAGGACCGGTGACGGCGCGGGCGACGGGGCGGGCCCGGAGGCGACCGGATCGCAGGCCGGCCCGGCGGCGGGGGAGGCGGCCGGGGAAGACGGCGGAAAGGCGGGAGAGCCGCTGACCCTCCGCGTCCGGCCCGGCGATCTGGAGCCCGCGGGCGAGGACGGCCGGGGTCCCCGCCGGGAGAACGGCGGAAAGGCTGGCGAAAAGGACGGCGGAACGGACGGCGGTCTCGACGGGGACGCCGGGGAGACCGAGGAGATCAGGGAGACCGGGGAGATCAGGGAGACCGGGGAGTTCGGCCGGGGCTACGGCCTGCGCGTGCCGTTCTCCGCGGTGCGCGGGGCCAGCGAGGCCGAGATCGACCGGATGGTCGCCGGCCAGCCGTACACCTCGGTGGCCGACTTCTGGGAGCGGGCCCGCCCGTCCCGGCCGGTCGCGGAGCGGATCGTCGAGGTCGGCGGCCTCGACGCCATGTACGGCCTGCACCCCGGCGGCCCCCGGTGGCGGCCGGGCCGGCTGACCAGAAGGGACCTGATCGCCCAGGTGGGAGCGCTCGACCGTTCGTCGGCGGCCGGGGTGGCTGCCAAGGGCGACGCGGTGGCGGTGCAGCTCCCGATGGGGTTCACCGAGCGGGTCGCCCCCGGCGAGCTGCCGGAGATGACCGAGGCCGAGGTGGTCGAGGCGGAGCTCGCCGTCCTCGGCATGGACGTCAGCCGGCACGTGATCGGCTTCCACGACGAGCTGCTCGACGCGATCGGCGTGGTCCGGGCGAAAGACCTGCTGAGGCAGCGCAACGGAGCCGAGATCCTGGTCGCCGGAGTCAAGGTGGCCACCCAGACGCCCGCGGTGCGGTCGGGCCAGCGGGTCATCTTCCTGACCCTCGACGACTCCACCGGCCCGATCGACCTGACGTTCTTCGAGTCGGTGCAGGCGCACACGGCGGCGACCGTGTTCGGGTCGTGGCTGCTGGTCGCGAAGGGGGTGGTCCGGCGGACCGGCGCGCGGGCCGTCTCGCTGCGCGCCCTGCACTGCTGGGACCTCGTCGACCTCGACGAGCTGTGGCGCGCCCCGGCGCCCCGCGGAGGCATCGACGCCGTACGCGCCCTGCTGGACGAGAAGCCGGAGCCCGGCGGCGGCGTGGGCGGCCGCCGCATCGAGTACGGAAACGGCTACCGGCTCTCGCCCTACTCCGACATCGGGCCGACGCCGGGGGTGCGGGACGCCGCCGCCTTCCTGGCCCACCCCGGCGAGCCCCAGCGCCGGCTCTGGCACGCGAGCTCCGGCAGCTCGGGGGCCACCCGCGCCCGCAGGCGGTGACGCTCCGCCTCGGCCCGCCCCGCGGACGTCCGCAGGCGGCGGAACCCGGTGATCCGGTGGACGGTGGCGGCGCACAGCGCGGCCGCCACCGCCGCCGTCACCACTTCGAGCAGCCCCACGCCGGTCAGGTCGGCCGGGCCGCGCGTGCGCGGCAGCCGCACCAGGACGAGCCAGATCAGGGCCAGCCAGCTCAGCCACCAACCGATGAGCAGCGGCAGCCAGCGGGACCGGTCTCCCCGGCCGTGCGCCGCCTCCCGCCAGGCCCGGTCGGCGATGATCGGGGGCGCCACGAGGTTCACGCCCGGCACCAGCCAGGCGCCGAGCGCGTAGACGCCGGAGGAGGCGGGCCGCACCCGCCGCAGCCAGCTCAGATAGGCCACGGCGCAGGTGAGGGTGGCCGCGGCGAGCAGCAGCATCAGAAGCGCGAACACGGTCACGGCCCCGACCACCTCGCGCGCGGCCGGATCGTGCGGATCGCCGCCGAACGCGGCGATCTCCCGGATCAGCCGCCGCCCGCGCACGTGCTCGAAGACGACGAGCGCGGCCATCGAGGCGACCTGCGCGCCGAGGCTCGCGTAGACAGCCACGGCCGACCGGCTCACTTCCGACGAGGCGGACCGCATGTGTTTCTCCCCCCGGCCTCCGTGTCACTTGCCCCTCTCGTATCCCATTGGTACCTGGGCTAATCGGGGCCGATTCGGTGCTCGTCGCAGGCCATAGAAAGGTTTGGCACGCGCTTCCCCCCGCTTGGCCGGTCGATCGATCCCCGCTGGTGAAAGAGCCGGTCAAAGACCCGGCGCCCGTACGGCCCGCGACCGGGGGGCGGGGACCGAGGCGCCGTCCTGGGGCGTGCCGGACGCTCCCTAGCCGAGGACGAGGTCGCGCACCGTGCGCAGCGTCTCCTCGTCGCGCGGTCCCATGACGAGGAGGTTCGTCACCGGGCTCGCCCGCCACGGCGCCAGCCGCTCGCGGATCCGGCCGGGCGGGCCGACCAGGGAGATGCCGTCGGCCAGTTCGTCCGGGATCGCGGCGAACGCCTCCTCCTTGCGCCCGGAGAGGTAGAGCGCCTGGATGTGCTCCGCCGCCTCGGCGTACCCCATGCGGCCGATGATGTCGGCGTGGAAGTTGCGCGTCTTCGCGCCCATGCCCCCGATGTAGAGCGTGAGCATCATCTTGACGCCGTCCAGGGCGGCCCTGACGTCGTCGGTGACCAGCACCATGACCATGGCCGCGACGTCGAAGCCCGGCCGCGCCCCGGCGAGCGAGGAGCCGTACATCGGGCCGATCTTCTCCGGGAAGGTGAACAGCGGCAGCCAGCCCTGGGCGATCTCGGCGGCGAGGGCGACGTTCTTCGGACCCTCAGCGCCGAGATAGACGGGGATGTCGTCGCGGAGCGGGTGGGTGATGAGCTTCAACGGTTTTCCGAGGCCGCCGGGAAGCGGCAGCGGATAGTGCGGCCCGTCGTTCGTCACGGGTTCCTCGCGGCGCCAGATCTTGCGCATGATCTCGACGTACTCGCGGGTCCTGGCCAGCGGCCGGGCGAACGGCCGGCCGTACCAGCCCTCGACGACCTGCGGGCCGGACGCGCCGACGCCGAGAATCAGCCGGCCGCCGGTGAGGTGGTCCAGCGTCATCGCGGTCATCGCGGTTGCCGCCGGGGTGCGCGCGGAGAGCTGCGCCACACTCGTGCCGAGCTTGATCCTGCTGGTCCGCGCGCCGTACCAGGCGAGCGGGGTGAACGCGTCGCTTCCGTACGCCTCGGCCGTCCACACCGAGTCGTATCCGAGGCGCTCGGCGGCTTGGACGAGCGCGGTCGCGTCGTCGGCGGTCCGCTGCCAGTAGCCCAGATTCAGTCCCAGCCTCAGGTCCTCGGCCACCCGGTCCTCCTCAGGTCGCGTCGTGCGCGTGGAACCTGATTAGAACACGTTCTAGCCCGGATAGGCACGGGCCAGATGGTCGGCGACGGCGGCGATCGCGGCGTCGGCGTCACCGTCCCGCACCGCGGCGTGAATGCGCCGGTGGTCGGCCTGGAGACCGGCGGTGTCGCCGAGGCGGAGCACGGCGTCGATGGCGTAGCGCCGTACGGCGTCGCGGAGCGCGCGCATGATCGCGGAGGTGAGCCGGTTGCCCGACGCGGCGGCGAGCGCCATGTGGAACGCGATGTCGTGCGCGACGAACTCCTCGGGCGTGGCCGCCGCGTCCATGGCGTCGACGGCCCGGGCCATCTCGCCGAGCGCGGCGCCGCCGTCGCGCGCCGCCCGGCCGGCCGCCCACTGCTCGATCATCAGGCGGGTGTCGACCACCTCGCGCATGGAGAGCGTGGACAGGCCCAGGTTGAGGCGGAGCAGGTCGGTGAGCGCGGTGTCCGGCCGCGAGGTCAGCACCGCTCCGGCGTCCGGGCCCCGGCCGACCTGCGACGACACCACGCCGAGGGTCGCGAGCGCGCGCAGGGCCTCGCGGACCGACGAGCGGCTCACCTGGAGCTGCTCGGCGAGCTGCCGCTCACCGGGCAGCCGGTCGCCGACGGTGAGCCCGTCGGCGGCGATCCGCTCCTCGATCCGGTCGAGGACCTCCTCGAAGGCCCGCGTACGGGCGCCCGCCGGGGCGCGCCGCGGCTCCCGGGAACCATCGCCGCCGTTCAACGTCCGTCCTCCTCCGCGCTGTCCCGGCCCCACGCCGGGTGTATGGTCAGACCATATTTGGTCCGACCATACATGCGGGAGCCGTACGTGCGGGTCGCCTTGTTCATCACCTGCGTCAACGACACGCTCTTCCCCGGGACGGGGAAGGCGACCGTGACGCTGCTGCGCCGCCTCGGCGTCGACGTCGACTTCCCCCGCGCCCAGACCTGCTGCGGGCAGATGCACGTCAACACGGGCTACCCCGAGGAGGGCGTACGGCTGGCGCGCCACTTCGCGGACGTCTTCGGCGGGTACGACGCGGTGGTCGTGCCCTCGGGCTCGTGCGGGGCCATGGTGCGCGAGCAATATCCGCGGCTGGCGCCCGGCGTGACGGACGACGTGGTGCCGAAGGTCTACGAGCTCTCCGAGTTCCTGGTCGACGTGCTCGGCGTGACCGACGTGGGGGCGTACTTCCCGCATCGGGTGACCTACCACCCCACCTGCCACTCGCTGCGCGGCCTCCACCTCGGGGACCGGCCGCTGCGGCTGCTGCGCGACGTCCGGGGGCTGGAGCTCGTCCCCCTTCCCGGAGCCGACGAATGTTGCGGCTTCGGAGGCACCTTCGCCGTGAAGAATCCCGCCATCTCCGCCGCGATGTGTTCCGACAAAGTAGGAAATGTCATGACCACGGGGGCGGAAGTCCTGTGCGCGGCCGACAACTCCTGCCTGATGCACATCGGGGGAACGCTCACCCGCCAGAAGACCGGAGTCAAGATCATGCATCTGGCCGAGATCCTCACCGCGACCGAGGCCACCGAAGCGGCGAGGGCGTTCGCGCCGACGAGGGCCACCCAGGTGATCGAGGCGACCGGGACGCCTCAGGACACCGAGGCGACGACCGGGCCGACGACGGGGCCGACGACCGGGCCGACGACCGGGACGGCCGGCCGCGGGACCGAGGGGGGCGAGCCGTGAGCCGCACCTTCCTCGGCATGCCGGCCCGCGCGCTCGAACGCGGCTTCCCCTCCAACGCGGCCATCGCCGTAGGCGACTCGCAACTGCGGTTCAACCTGCGCAAGGCGACCCGTACGATCCGCGGCAAGCGGGCGGCGGTCGTATCCGAGCTCCCCGACTGGGAGGGGCTGCGCCAGGCCGGCAAGGCGATCAAGGATCACACGCTGCGCAACCTCGACCGCTACCTGGAGCAGCTCGAAGCCGCGGTCACCGCCGCGGGCGGGCACGTCCACTGGGCCGCGGACGCGGACGAGGCCAACCGCATCGTCGCCGTCCTGGTCAGGGCCACCGGCGAGACCGAGGTGGTCAAGGTCAAGTCGATGGCCACCCAGGAGATCGGACTGAACGAGGCCCTCGCCGCCGAGGGCGTCACCGCGTACGAGACCGACCTGGCCGAGCTGATCGTCCAGCTCGGAGACGACTGGCCCTCGCACATCCTGGTCCCGGCCATCCACCGCAACCGGGCCGAGATCCGCGAGATCTTCCAGGAGCGGATGGGCGAGTGGGGCAGACCCGCGCCGGAGGACCTCACCGACGACCCGCGCGCGCTCGCCGAGGCCGCCCGGCTGCACCTGCGCGAGCGCTTCCTCTCCACCAAGGTCGCGATCTCCGGGGCGAACTTCATGATCGCCGAGACGGGAACCCTGGTCGTGCTGGAGTCCGAGGGCAACGGCCGCATGTGCCTCACCCTGCCCCGCACGCTGATCAGCGTCGTCGGCATCGAGAAGATCCTGCCGACCTGGCGCGATCTGGAGGTCTTCCTCCAACTCCTGCCGAGAAGCTCGACCGGTGAGCGGATGAACCCCTACACCTCCACCTGGACCGGCGCGACCGAGGGGCAGGAGTTCCACCTCGTCCTGCTCGACAACGGCCGCACCGACGTCCTCGCCGACGAGGTCGGCCGCCAGGCGCTGCGCTGCATCCGCTGCTCCGCCTGCCTCAACGTCTGCCCGGTCTACGAGCGCGCCGGCGGCCACGCGTACGGGTCCGTCTATCCCGGGCCGATCGGGGCGATCCTCACTCCCCAGCTCCGGGGCATGGGCTCCGAGCTGGACCGCTCGCTGCCGTACGCGTCGTCGTTGTGCGGGGCCTGCTACGAGGTGTGCCCGGTGGCCATCGACATCCCGCAGGTGCTGGTGGATCTGCGGGCCAAGGCCAGGCACCCGCGCGCGGAGCGTCTCGGCATGGCGGCCGCGGGCTGGATCTTCAACCGGCCGGAACGGCTGGCGCGCGCGCAGCGGGCCGGCGGCCGGCTGCGCCGGTTCGTGCCGAAGCGGCTGCCCGGCCCGATGTCCGCCTGGACCGACACCCGCGACATCCCTGACATTCCCCGTGAATCGTTCCGCGACTGGTGGGACCGTACCGACGGAGGCGGCCGATGAACTCGCGCGACCTGATCCTCGCCCGCGTCCGCCGCGCCGTCGCGGGCGCGCCCGACGCCGAGGTGCCCCGCGCCTACCGCGGCGCGACCGGTGCCGTGGCGGGGAGCACCGTGCCCGGGAACGCCGGGGCGGAGAGCGCGGTGGCCGGCGGGGTCGCCACCGGGGACGGCGGCCGGGCGGCCGGCGAGCGGCTGATCGACCTGCTCGCCGAGCGGCTCCGCGACTACCGGGCGATCGTCCACGTGGTCGCCGAGGCCGAGGCCGCCTCCGTCGTCGAGGAGGCGCTCGCCCGCCGGAAGGCCGCCCGCCTCGTCGTCCCGGACGGTCTCCCGCCTTCCTGGCTCCACCCCCGCAAGGCCGGCGTGCCGTACGAGACCGTGGGGGACGACCCCGAGCTGAGCCCGGCAGACCTCGACCGCGTGGACGGCGTGATCACCGGATGCGCGGTGGCGATCGCGGAGACCGGGACGATCGTCCTGGACGCCGGGCCCGGCCAGGGACGGCGGGCGCTGACGCTGCTGCCGGACTACCACCTGTGCGTCGTGTCCGCCGACCGGATCGTGGCGGGCGTGCCGGACGCCGTGGCGCGGCTGTCTCCCGAACGGCCGCTGACCTGGATCAGCGGCCCGTCGGCGACCAGCGACATCGAGCTCGACCGGGTCGAGGGCGTGCACGGCCCGCGCACACTCGAAGTCGTGATCGCCACGTGAGGCGCGGCTCCGGCGAGTGATCGGCAGACGGACGATCAGTATCTGAGCACCGCGCCGACCCCGTCGGGAGCGTCGAGGTCCGGCACGAACCAGAGCTCGGCGTCGGTCACGGCGACGGCGCGGGCCAGGGCGGCGTCGGCGCGCTCCTCGACCGGCAGCTCCACGCCCAGGTCGTTCAGCTCGCCGGGCTCGGCGGCGAGCTGGGTGCCCTCCGGGCCGATCCACAGCGTGGCGTCGGAGGACGGGTCGTCGCGCAGGAGCAGCGTCGCCACCCGCCCGTCGCGCAGCGCCCGCGCGGTCTCCGCCAGCCCCGTCGCGTACGGCCCGGAATGGTAGGCGTCGAGCAGCGCGGCGTGGCGTTTCCTCTGCCAGACCTCGATGGCGTGGTCCACCTCCGCCTGGAACGGCTCGTCGGCGGACCCCGGAGCGCGGCTGCCGCGCTCGGCCACCACGACACGCCCGGCCGTCTCCTTGCCGAGGGCATCCATGATCATGCGGCGGGTCTGCGGCTCGCCCGCCAGCACGACGAGCTCGGCGCCGATGCCGTGCGCCTCCTTGTCGATCACCTCGGCGGCCGCGACGGCGTTGCGCCGCCAGGTCTCCTCGGCGTCCCGCTCGTACCGGGTCTGCGACCACCCTCCCTGGCCGGTCTTCTGGATGGGCCAGTCGGCGGCGGCCTCCACTGTCAGCTCGCGCTTCGGCCCGCCGCAGGACACGATCACCTCCGCGCCCGCGTGGTCGGCCAGGACCTCCAGGTGCGGCACCGTCTCCCCGCGCTGGGCCAGCATGGGCACCACATGGGGCAGCGGCGACCAGCGGGCGATCTCGCGCCGGGGCGGCGCGGCCAGAGGCTCGGTCAGCACGACGGACCCGCCCTCGGCGAACACCGCGCGCCCGGGGGCGGCCTGCGCGGGCTCGGTGACCAGTTCTCCGATGGGCGCGCGGACATCGGGCGGGGCGCCCCGCGCCGCCAGCTCCTCGTCGATCCGCCGCCAGCGCAGCTCGACCGCGGTCGCGGCGTCCTCGGTCACGCGGGCGGTGTCCAGATAGACCGAGACGAAAGGTCCACGGCGCTCGTACAGATGACGGACTGAGGCCAGTCTCACGTGGTCTCCCCTCACCAGCGGTGGCGTTCCACGCCGAGCCCGAGAGCCTCGGCCACCTCACCGACGTTGTGGAACATGAGCTCGGGAAGCTGGCGCACGGCATCGACCACGGCGTCGGGAGCGCTCTTGCCCTCGGCGTGGGCCAGCAGGTTCTCGCGGTTGGCGGGATATTCGGCGTCGCTCAGCCACTTCGCCAGGTTGCTGCGGCGCTCGACGTCGGCGGGGGTGATGCCGGCGGGCGTCCCCGGCTCGTGCCCCGGCGGCCGGCGGGGCGGCGCCAGGTCGTCCTCCGCCCGCTGCGTCGGCTCGGGCTCCTTCCACTCCTCCGCGTGCGAGGTGCCTCCACCCCGTGTGAGACCCTCCGTCTCGTGCTTCTGCTCGTCATCCACCCGGGGGCTGTGCTTGTCGCTGCCGCGTTGGATACTCATGACCTCACCTCCCGAATCGGGTCATGTGGAGGCCCGTACCCGCCCCGTCCCCCCCAAACATCGCACCCGGAGGGAATCCATGTTCGACGAGCGCCTCACGATCGCCACCGAGAGGCTCGTCCTGCGGCCCTTCGGCCCCGGTGACTCCGCCCAGGTACGGGAGATCCTCAAGGAGGGAGGAGAGACCGGCCTGCCTCCGGGCGCGCCCGGGCACGCCGCCGGCATCGGCCCCTGGCTCTCCCAGGGCGTACACGACCTGTGGCGCTCCGGACAGGGCATCCACCTCGCGATGGACGCCGGAGGCGTGATCGTCGGGGCCATCAGCCTCTTCAAGACGCAGTGGGAGGCGGGCACGACCGAGGTCGGCTACGGCGTCCGCCCCGCCCACCGGGGCCGCGGGTACGCGCCCGAGGCCGTCAGGGGGCTGACCGAGCGGGTGCTCGGCGGCGGGACGCTGCGCCGGGTCGAGCTGCGCGCGAACCTGGACAACACCGCCTCCATCCGGGTCGCCGAGAAGGCCGGGTTCGTCCGGGAAGGCGTGCTGCGCGGCGCCGGGTTCGAGGACGACGGCCCGCACGACCTGGTCGTCTTCGGCCTGCTGCGCGGCGACGGCCGCACCCTCGTCGAGCGCAGGCTGAGCGGCGACCACGTCGTGCTGCGGCCGTTCGACCGGCGGGACGCCTTCGACGTGCTCGCCGCGGTGCGGGACGACCCCGAGATCGCCCGCTGGATGCCGTGGGCCGCCGGATACACCCTGGAGCGGGCGGTCGAGTGGTGCACCCGCCACGCCCACATGCCCGGCCTCTCCGGCGCCAACTTCGCGATCGAGCCGCGTGAAGGGGGACGGCTGGCCGGAGCCGTGGGCGTGCACCGGGCGGACCGGGAGCGCCGCGACGTGGAGGTGGGCTACTGGATCTCGCCGTGGGCCCGCAGGCGGGGCTACGCGGCGGAGGCGACGCGGATCGTCACCGCCCACCTGTTCGGCCTCGGCTTCGACCGCGTCCAGCTCGTCATCGCCACCGGAAACCACGCGAGCCGGGCGGTGGCGAAGCGGGCCGGATTCGTCCAGGAAGGCATACTCAGGCAGGCGGTTCCGGTGCCCGGCGGGCGCTCCGATGCCGTAATGTTCAGTGTGCTCAGAGGGGAAATGTAATGAAATTTCCTATGCGTGGAGCGGCCACCGGCCGGATGATCGTCTCGCCCTCCTGACCCTCGCCGACGGCGCGAGCAGTGCCCGTCGTCGGCACGGTCGGCTATCCTCGCGAGCCGGATTACAAATCCGCAGGTCAAGGCATGGGAGATCAGGCAGATGAAACCGCCGCTGCTGCTCGTCGGGCACGGGACCCACGATGAGACGGGCGTCGCCGAGTTCGGCAGGTTCGTCCATCGGCTCCGCTGCCGGCTCGACCGGCGCGTCGCCGAGGTGACCGGAGGCTTCATCACCAAGGCGAGGCCGCAGCTCAGCGACTCCGTCTCCTCACTGATCGCGCACGGCCACCACCACGTCATCGCGCTGCCGCTCAGCCTCACCGGCGACCGGGAGGCCCTCGGCGACATCCCCGGCACCATGGCGCTGGAGCAGGAACGCCACCCGACCCTGGAGTTCGACCTCGCCCGGCCGCTCGGCCCCGACCCCCGCATCCTCGAACTGCTCGCCGAGCGCCTCGCGGACGCCCAGGCGGACATGCCCCGCCTCGTCACCGAGGAGATGCCCGAGGACGTCGACCCCGCCGAGACCGCCGTCGTCCTCGTCGGCCACGGCGCCGCCGACCCCGCCGTCAACGCCGAGGTCCACCGGGTCTCCCGGCTGTTCTGGGAGACCCACGCCTCCGACATGCTCACCGTCGAGACCGCGTACGTCTCGCACAACCGGCCCGGCGTCCCCGGCGGCCTGGAGCGCTGCCGCAGGCTCGGGGCCAAGCGTGTGATCGTCCTGCCGTACATCCTGTTCGCCGGCGGCGTCCTCGAGCGCATCTGGGCCCAGGCCCTCGCCTACGGGGCGAACCACGAGGGCCTGGACATCCGCTGCGCCGAGGTCATCGGCGACTGCGAGGGCCTCGCCGACGTCGTCATCGACCGATACGAGGAGGCGCTCTCCGGCGCGGCCGACACCGGCGTGTGGACCGCCCGCCGCCGCTTCACCGAGGCGCTGGCCGTCGAGCGGATCGCCAGGGACGAGCCCGAGTCGGAGATCCCCACCCCCGTCTGACATTGGAGAGCACGCGTTGACACCGCTTGATGAGACGATCTCGGCGATCCGCCCGGCCGACCAGGACGCGATGGCACGGGCCAGAGAGCACCAGGACCGGCTCACCAAGCCGCGCGGCGCGCTCGGCGCGCTCGAGGACGTCGCCGTACGGCTCGCCGGGGCGGCGGGCGCCTGCCCGCCGCCGATGCCGGTGCCCGCCGCGCTCGCGATCTTCGCCGCCGACCACGGTGTCCACGCGCAGGGCGTCTCCCCCTGGCCGCAGGAGGTCACCACCCAGATGGTGGCCAACTTCCTGGCAGGAGGGGCCGTGGCCAACGCGTTCGCCGCCTCCGCCGGCGCCTCCGTGACCGTGGTCGACGTGGGCGTCGCCGCCGACCTGCCCGGAGCGCCCGGCCTGCGCGCCCGCAAGGTCGCGTACGGCACGGCCGACCTGTCCCTCGGCCCCGCCATGACCGCCGACCAGGCCGCCGCTGCGCTCCATACCGGCGTCGAGACGGCCCGCGACCTGATCGAGGCCGGCGCCCGCTGCCTGATCACCGGGGACATGGGCATCGCCAACACCACCGCCTCCGCCGCGCTGATCTGCGCGTACACGGGGCGCGACGCGGCGGAGGTGACCGGGCGCGGCACCGGCATCGACGACGCCACCCACCAGCACAAGATCGGGATCGTGCGCCGGGCGCTGGAGGTCAACCGGCTGCGCGAGACCGACGGCTTCGCGCCGGAACGCCGCGACGACGCGCTGCGCGCCCTCGCCGCCGTCGGAGGGCTGGAGCACGCCGCGATCGCCGGGTTCATCCTCGCCGCGGCCGCGGCGCGCGTGCCGGTCATCCTCGACGGCGTGATCGCCGGGTCCGCCGCGCTCGCCGCCGTGGCCCTCGCCCCCGCCGCCGCCGCGTACTGCGTCGCCGGGCACCGCTCGGCCGAGCCCGGCCACGCCGCCACGCTCGACCACCTCGGCCTGCGGCCGCTCGTGGACCTCGAACTCCGCCTCGGCGAGGGCACCGGCGGCCTGCTCGCCCACCCGCTCGTCAGCGCCGCCGTACGCGTGATGCACGAGGTCGCCACCTTCGACTCCGCCGGTGTGACCGACAAGGAGAGCTGACCCCGCTGCCATAGGATCTACCGCGGGCTCCACGAGGGAGTGTCTGACAAATGTTGTCCGTCGCAGGCGCGGATCCCGATGGATGCATCGCAAGGCGGAGGAGGAGGCCGTAGCGCCAGCTACGGCCGACGACGACAACGCGGCGAGGCGCCATCTGGGCCGCGCGCAGCAGGGCATGATTCGTCAGACACGACCTAGGACGGGCGTCATGGGGACGCCCGTCCGCCGAAGCCTGATCCGCTGAGCCGCCGGTCACCGGCCAACCGGTAAATTTGCCTCCTAACACAGCACGCTTGACGCATTAGGGAGATTGGGGTCATGGCGCCCTACCTGCTCGGCCTTCGCCTCGACGGGCGGCGGGTCCTGGTCGTGGGCGGCGGCCGCGTCGCCCAGCGGAGGATCCCCGCACTGCTCGACGCCGGGGCGTCCGTCGTCCTCGTCTCGCCCAGCGCCACCCCCGCCCTCGACGATCTGATCGCCGACGGCCGTGTCACGTGGGAGCGCAGGCCGTACCAGGTGGGCGACTGCGACGGGGCGTGGCTCGTGCACGCCTGCACCGACCGGCGCGAGGTGAACGCGGCGGTCGCCGCGGAGGCCGAGGCCAAGCGCATCTGGTGCGTACGCGCGGACGACAAGGAGGCGTCCGCCGCGTGGACGCCCGCGAGCGGCCGCGTCGGGGAGATCGGCGTCGCCGTCACGGCCGGGGGCGACCCGCGCCGGGCCGCGGGCATCCGCGACGAGGTCGTCAACGCGCTCCGCGACGGCACCGTGGACGCGCGACGGCATCGCGGCAAGCCCGTCGGCGTCGCGCTCGTGGGCGGCGGGCCGGGAGACCCCGGGCTGATCACCGTCCGGGGCCGGCAGCTCCTCGCGCAGGCGGACGTCGTCGTGGCCGACCGGCTCGCCCCGCGCGGCCTCCTCGACGAGCTGCCGCCCGACGTCGAGCTCATCGACGCCGCCAAGATCCCGTACGGGCGCTACCTGGCGCAGGAGCGCATCAACGAGCTGCTGGTCGAGCACGCCCGGCAGGGCAAGTTCGTCGTCCGGCTCAAGGGCGGCGACCCGTTCGTCTTCGGCCGCGGCGGCGAGGAGATGCTCGCCTGCGCCCGCGCCGGCATCCCCGTCACGGTCGTTCCCGGCGTGACCAGCGCGGTCGCCGTGCCCGCCGCCGCAGGGGTGCCCGTCACCCATCGAGGGGTCAGCCAGGAGTTCCATGTGATCTCCGTACACGTGCCTCCGGGTGACCCGAAGTCGACCGTCGACTGGCAGGGGCTCGCACGATCCAAGGGAACCCTCATCCTGCTGATGGGCGTCGAACGGATCGAGGAGATCGCCGACGCGCTCGTCCGAGACGGACGTTCGCCGGAAACTCCCGTGATGGTGGTGCAGGACGGTACTCTTCCCACCCAACGAGCTCTCGCCGCCACGCTCTCCACGGTGGCCGAGCGCGTGACCGCGACCGGGGTGCGGCCACCGGCGATCGTGATCGTCGGCGACGTCGTCAGAGTCGGCCAGGAGATCGAGATGGTGCGAGCGGAGCGGATCCCGTGAAGCCGCCTGCCAGGAAGACGCCCGACGACGGGCCCGTCGACCGGTTCGGCCACGCGGAGAACGAGGAGCAGGCCATCGATCACGCCGATGAGCACAGGGAGACCCCGGGGGAGCAGACCGTCGCCTTCCGGCCCATCCGGGACGCCGATCTCTCCGGCACCGGTTCCGGGGGCGACGACCAGCCGGCCGTGAGCGGTCCCGCCCGTGCCGGCTGGGACAGCGGCGACACCTGGGACGGTTTCACCGTGCGCCCCTCCGCCCCCGCCGGTTCGGCCGTCTCTCCCGGGCGGGACGACGACGACCGTTGGGACGCCTTCGCCCCTAAGGACGCACACGCGTCCGACACGCCGGGAGGCGGCGCGCCCGAGCGTATGCCCGACCGCATGTCCGATCGCGCGTCACGGCCGCGCATCGGCGACCGTACGGCATGGGCGACCCCGGAATGGGACGCCTTCGCCAACCGGCAGCCGAGGCGGACGCCGCCGCTGGGCGGCGACGCGGCATCGGGTGCGGGGGAGCGGCCGCGCGCCCCGCGGCCCGGCGTCCCCACCCACGATTCCCCCGCCCAGGATCCCTTCGTACGGGATGCCTCGGCCCGCAGGCTCCCGGCGGAGCGGACGCCGGCCGACGCGCCCGAGCGCGAGAACACCCGGGGAGAGCCGGGGGAGCGGGCGGAGCCGTCCCTGTGGGACGCGATCGCCCGCGACACGCCCGCTTCGGAGGCGTCCGAGCACGCCGACGCGGGGCGGCGGGCTCCGGCGGAGGGGACGTCCCTCTGGGATCGGCCGGTTCACGACGGCTCCGGCGACGAGAGTGCGCCCGAAGAGACCTCCCTGTGGGACGTCCCGGCGAAGGGCTCCGCGCAGCGTGTTGAGGGCCCCGCTCGTGACGGCCTGGGGCGTGCTGCCGAGGAAGCCGAGACCTCCGTCTGGGAGAGGCCCGAGCGGGCCGCCCCGGCAGGGGAGGCGCCGGAGCGGAAGGCTTCCGTCTGGGACGCTCCCTCACTCCGGGAACGACCCGAGGAGCCGGCGCAATGGGATGCGTTCACGCCGCGCTCCACGTCCGGTTCCTTACCTGACGGCGCCGGGACTTCCGGAGCCGCCGCGTCACCGGATCCGGCTGATGTGGTGATCGCCGGCTTCGCCGCCGTCGCCAAGGACGTCCCCGGCTGGGACGCCTTCAGCGCGCCCACGCCGCCCAGGACGGCCGGCGACCGCGGTGCTGACGAGGCGCCCGGCGACTCGGACGAGCCCCGGACATCGGGAGAGACCACCGACGACGCCGCGCCCGCCCGCCCAGAGGTCGCCACCACACCTGCCCCCGACGACGCCGCGGAACCCGGCCACGATGGCGCGCTCGCCCAGGATGAGGCGGCGGAGCCTGGCCACGGTGGCGCGTTCGTCCAGGATGAGGCGGCGGGACCTGCCTCCGAGACGGGTTTCGCGCCGGCTGATGGCGAGGTGGCGGAGCCTGCCCATGGTGAGGTGGTGGAGCCCGGTCACGGTGGTGCGTTCGTCCAGGATGAGGCGGCGGAACTTGCCCACGAGGGGGGCTCCGCGCCGGCTCATGACGAGACGGCGGCTTGGTCGGTCGACGGCGAGACGGTGGCCGGTCCGGCCCCTGGCGAGATGCCGGAAGGCGCGCAACGCGGGCCGGACGACGTTCTCGACGTCCCCGCTGACACCGGCCACGACGAGAGCGCCTCTGACGACGCGCCGTTCGATGACGGCGGGCTGAGCGGCGAGTCCGCGAGCCCTCGGGCTCCCGAAGGCACCGAAGATGTCGCCGATCCGCACGAGATTGACGGATCCCGTGGCATCGACGGGGGCCAGGACGACGAGCATCCCTGGCTGACCGAGGACCGCCTGGAGGCGGAAAGCGGCATCGCAGCGCGGGACACGGAGTCGCCTGAGGCGACCGAAGCGGCCGAGGAGCCCGCCGCGATCCCGGGGCCCCTTCCCGGCACCGGTCGGACAACCCACACGGAGCAATCCCCGCACGCCGGGGAGATCGAGGACGGCGGGCTCACAGAGTGGGGGCAGCGGTCCGCGTACGCCGGAGAGACCGAGAACGACGCGGACGCCGCACAGGGGCCGTCGGCGGAGGCCGCCGATGATGTGGCCGGCGACGTTCAGTCCGTGACGAGCGCCGATGGCGTGACCGGCGATGGCGAATACGGAACCGAGGGCGCGGAAAGCAGGCTCTACTCCGATGATGTGATCGGGGATGGCGAGTCCGTGACGAGCGCCGATGGCCTGCCCGGCGCGACAGGGTCTGGAGCCGAGGTCGCGGAGGATGAGCCTCACGCCGATGATGTGGCCGACGATGGCGTGTCCGGGACCGGCGTCGACGGTGAGAACGGCGACGGCGGGCGTGCGACGGGCGTCGGCGATGCGACCGACGATGCCAGCGATGCGACCGGCGGTTCGAATGGCGACGTGGCGGATGAGGTCGAAGAGGACCCGGTGGCGCGGGTGCGCGCGGTCCCGATTCCGGATCCCGTCTCCGCGGCGCTGACCGAGTCGCTCGCCCAGCTCCGGCTGGCCGTCGAGGACCTGCACTTCGGCCTGGACGTGCCAGGAGCGGAGGAGGCGCGCAAGGCGCAGGCCTCGGTGCTGGCGCAGCTTGAGGACTACGTCATCCCGCGTGTGCACATGAGCACCGCCCCCGCGTTGATCGTCGTCGCGGGCTCCACCGGTGCGGGGAAGTCCACACTGGTCAACACGCTGGCCGCCCAGCGCGTGAGCGCGACGGGGGTGCGCCGGCCGACCACGGGGACGCCGGTGCTGGTCTGCCACCCCGACGACCACGAGTGGTTCGCCGAGGGCGACCTGCTCGGCGGGCTGACCCGGCTGGAGCGTCCGGCCAAGGGGGCGGGTGTGGACAGCATCGTGCTCTCCACCACCGAACGACTTCCCCCGGGTGTGGCGCTCCTCGACACCCCGGACATCGACTCGGTGGTGGAGGAGCACCACGAGATCGCGCACCGGATGCTCGACGCCGCCGATTTGTGGGTGTTCGTGACCACCGCCTCCCGGTACGCGGACGCGCCCTCGTGGAACCTGCTGCGGCTGGCCAAGGAACGCGGCGCGCGCCTGGTCATCGTGTTGTCGCGGGTGCCGGAGAAGTCGCGCGACGTCATCGTCAAGCATTTCGGCCGCATGCTCGACGAGTACGGCCTGGCCGACGCCGAGCGCTTCGTGATCAAGGAGACGACGGTCGCCGACGGACGGCTTCCCGACAAGGAGGTCACCGACCTGCGGATGTGGCTGGCCCACCTCTCCGTGGACGACGAGCGTCGCGCCGCCGCCATCCGGACGACCCTGAACGGCGTCCTGGACAGCTTCCGGCACCGGCTTCCCGCGCTGGCCCGGCATCTGGAGACACAGGTGGCGCTGCGCGCGGATCTGCGGTCCGACGTGGACGCCGCCTACATGGGTGCGCTGGCCGACATCGACGAGGCCACCAGGAACGGCTCGCTGCTGCGCGGCGAGGTGCTGGCCCGCTGGCAGGACTTCGCCGGGTCCGGCGACCTGATCCGCACCCTTCAGCTCCGCCGCGGCGGCAAGGGCGGCCAGCGGGGGCCGCAGCGCCTCCGCGCGCTCAGGACGGCGATCAGGAACGCGCTCGAAAGTATGATCAACTCTGCGGCTCAGCGAGCGGCGGAGGAAGTCGTCGCCCGGTGGAAGCAGCGCGCGGGCGCGGGCGACCGGCTCGCCACCACCCCGGGCCTCGGCCGTTCCTCCGACGAGGCCGTGCAGCGCACCTCCCGGGCCATCGGCGCCTGGCAGGACCACGTCACCGAGTTGATCAGGACCGAGGGCGTGACCAAGCGGTCGGTGGCGCGGCTCGTCTCGTTCGACGTGGAGTCGCTCGCGCTGATCTTCACGGTGGGCCTGCTCGGCTACGGCGCCACGGACGTCTCGTCCGGGCCGGGCGCCGGCGCGCTGCCGCAACGCCTGCTGCGCGCGCTCCTCGGCGCAGAGTCCCTCCGCAACATCAGCGCCAAGGCCCGCAGCGATCTGCGCGCCCGCATCGGCATGGTCTTCGACGAGGAGACCCTGCGCTACGTCGACACGCTCGACGGCGCCGGCATTCCGGACGAGGCAGCAGCCACCCGCCTGTACCAGGCGACGTACAACCTCGAGGTCGCACGATGACTGCCAGCACCACCGACGTCCAGTACGGCCTCGGGGCCAGGTTCGCCGCCCTCACGCGGCTCGTCGAGCTGGGCCAGGGGCGCGCCGACCAGGCGGCGCTCGCCGAGGCCGCCCAGTTGCTCGCACGCGCCGGCGATCGGCTCAGGCTGTCCCCGGATCACACGGTGGTCGCGCTGGCGGGAGGCACGGGCAGTGGCAAGTCGTCCCTGTTCAACTCCGTGTCCGGCCTCGAACTCTCACCGACCGGGGTGCGCAGGCCGACCACCGCCCGCACCCACGCCTGCGTATGGGGTCTGGACGGAGCCGGTCCGCTCCTCGACTGGCTGCAGATCCAGTGGCGGCACCGCTTCGCCCGGGCCAGCGCCCTGGACAAGGGGGAGAGTCAGCTTCACGGGCTCATCCTGCTCGACCTGCCCGACCACGACTCGATCCGGGCGCTCACCGACACCGAGGCCGATCGGCTGATCAAGGTCTCCGACCTCGTGGTATGGGTGCTCGACCCCCAGAAGTACGCGGACGCCTCCGTACATCGCCGGTACGTCACCGAACTGGCGGGGCACGACGCCGTGACGGTCTTCGTCCTGAACCAGGCCGACCGGCTGTCGCAGGAGGACCGCGAGATCTGCGTGGCCGACCTGAGAGAGCTGCTCTCCACCGAGGGGGTGGACACCCCGCAGGTGGTCGTGACCTCCGCGCTCACGGGCGAGGGCGTCGACGATCTCAAGGCGGTGCTCGCCGAGTCGGTGGTCCGGCGTCGCGCCGCGTTCCAGAGGTTGGAGGCGGATCTCGACCGGCTGATGACCCCCCTCGCCAAGGACATCACCGACGTCCCGAGCGTCGAGCCCGTCGTGGACGGCGCACGCCGCGAAGGGCTGGCCGACGCCCTCTGCGACGCGGTCGGCGTCTCCGCCGTCGGCGAGGCCATGGAGAACGTGTACGGGGTCCGCTCTGCCGACTGGGTCGGCTGGCCGTACGCGCGATGGGCGGCCAAGCTGCGACCCGACCCGCTGAGCAGCCTTCGGCTCGGCGACGTGAAGGAGGAGATCCGCAGCCTGGTGGGCAGCGCCGTCAGCGCGCAGCCCGCCGAGGTGGACAACGCGGTGCAGGCGCTGGCCGACGGCATCACCCCCGGAATGCCGGAGGTCTGGCAGGCGGGCGTGCGCGACGCAGCGCGGTCGAGTTCCGCCGAGCTGCCCGCGACCCTTTCCGACGAACTGTCGCAGGTCGCTCCACCGCTGGACCGGGTCCCCGGCTGGTGGTGGCTGCTCAAGATCTGGCAGTACCTCCTCGTCGTGCTGTTCGTGGTGGGAGTCGCCTGGGCCGGAGCGATCCTCGCGTACGGCGTGCTGGAGCTGGGCAAGGCGCCGGTGGAGATCCTCGGCGACGTCGGAGTGCTTCCGTGGCTCGCGTTGATGATCGTCGGCGTATTGGGGCTGGGCGCCCTGTCGGGCATGGCGAGCCGGAACTTCGTCGTCCTCGCCGCCGCGAACGAGCGGGAGCGCCTGGAGAAGGACATGCGGCGCCGAGTGGCCGGTGTGGCGGAGCGGATGGTGATCGCGCCGGTCGAGAGCGAACTGCGGCGCTACAACGACTACTTCGGAGCGGTGGCCGCCGCTTCCCGGAAGTAGCCGCATACCGGAACAGGCGGCGTCTTACGGAGCGGCCTGGGCCGGAACGCAGCCGCGTACGTGATGCGGCGGCGTCTCCGGGCGCGGAAAAGCAGCCGGCTCAGGAAGGGGCAGGGGCACAGACCCGCCTGGCCCGAAAGCCAGCCGAGTACGTGATGCGGCGAAGTCTCGTGAGCAGTCGGTATGCGGCAGCTACCTGGCCCGAAAGGTGGCTGGGTGGGGCGGCGGCGTTTCGGGAGCAGCCGGCGTCGGAGAGTGACCTGATCCGGACGATGGCGGGCGCCGATTAGGCGGGCCTCGGGAGTCGTCGTGGCTCGAAGTCGGCGGCCCAGCCGTCCCCAGGCCCGCGGTTGTCCACAGAACCAAATTCGGCACCGTGGCGCCGGGCGGGGCAGGGCCAGAGTTGTGCCCGAAGTCCGGCGAGGGCCCGGACCTGGGGAGGACTCCATGAGCGACGTCTACGTCACGCTGAGCGGCAACGTCACCGCCGACCCCCGGCAGTACCAGTTCCCCGACGGCTCGCGCGCGACGAGCCTGCGTCTCGCGGTCAACCGGAGGGTGCTCGACCGGCAGTCCCAGACATGGACCACGGAGGACACGACGTACTACCTGGTCCGGTGTTACCGGGCGCTCGCCGACAACGTCGCCCAGTCGGTCCGCAAGGGCCATCCACTCGTCGTGTACGGCAGACTCCGGATCAGGCAGTTCGAAGACCGGCAGGGCGAGCGGAGATTCTCGGCCGAGGTCGAGGCCAGCTCGGTCGGCCATGACCTCAAATGGGGCATCGCCAGTTTCGAGAAGCCCATCCGGTCCTACGCGGGAGCGCCTGGTGCCGACCAGCGACGGGGCATGGAGGACGCTACTCGCGAGTGGGAGTTGCGGGCCGTGTCGTACGCGGAGGGGCGGCCCGCCCATCCGGTGGAGGCGCCGTCGTCCTCGGGCGATGAGAGCACGCGGCCGAGCGAGGCTGTGGAGCGCGATGCTGAGGTGGCGAGGCGAGCAGATCAGGCTGCGGAAGAGGTTGCCGAGGTAGTGGGGCAGTCGGACAAGGTCATGGAGCGGGGGGCCGAGCTGGCGCCGCCGTCGGGCGAGGCGACCAGGCAAGGCGTGGCGACCGGGCGACGCGAGGCGACAGGGCAAGGCGCGGGGCAAGGCGCGGCGATGGGGCAAGGCGCGGGGCAAGGCGTGGCGATGGAGCACGGCGAGGCGACCGGGCAAGCGGGCGAGGCCGTGAGGCGGGCAGCCCGGACGCCCAGGCGAGGGGACGAGCGTCCGTTGTCGGGAGACGAGGGGAAGGACCGGGATGATCTCGCGCCATGGCCGGTGGAGACCGTACCGGAGAAGCTCGCGGCCTGACGCGATGCCGGAGTGCGAAGGCGCTGAGTCGGGAGGTGGGGACTCGGGAGGTGGGGACTCGGGAGGTGGAGCGCCGGGAGGTGGGGACTTGGGAGGTGGAGCGTGGAGGCTGCTGGGGGTGGGAGAGGTGAGCTAGGGGAGGGCATCGGCCGTGCGCGGCCGGTGCCCCACGATGGAACGTCCGGGGATCGGCCGATGGCGACTTCCACGTCGCTGCGAGAGCACCCTTGCTAGGTCCAGGTCACACCCCGCACCATGGCTGCTCCTTTCCCACACGGGCCCCCTGTGAAGGAGCGATTACCGTCAGCCGCCCGGTCGCCCGGATGGCCAGACTGCCAAAGGTAGCGGTTCCCGTCGCGCGACGCACACTCCGCAATTATTGTGTTACACATCGTGAGACGCTGGAAGCAGCGCACGGACGCGTGGGGAGACTGGATGACGGCACCCAGCCAGACCTCGGCCACACCGCGGGACGGATCGCCCTCGCGGCGCGGTCGGTGGCCTCTGCTGGCCCAGCGTCGTCCTCTGGTGGTCTACTTCTGCGGCATCGTCGCGCTGGATCTGGCCGCGATCGCGTACCTGCTGACCTCGACGGACTTCCGCCTCTCCCATGTCGCCGCGTTCGCCGCTCTGACGGCGTGCGGCGCGGTGTGCATCGAGGCCACGCGCCGGCTCGGAATGCCTGCCGGGGTGTCCCGCGACCTGCTGTCGGCCTGGTGGCTTCCGGTCGTGCTGCTGCTCCCGCCGTTGTACGCCCTGCTCGCCCCCATCCCGCTGCAGATCCTCCTGCAGGTGCGAGTGCGGGCCACGGTCGTCTACCGGAGGGTCTTCAGCGCGGCCGCGATCGGCGTGGCCGCCTGCGCCGCCTCCGTGGCGTTCCACGCGTGGATACCGGTGCCGGCCGAGCTGTCCAGCGGCCGCGCGTCGCCCATCGTCGCGGCGGTGGCCTGCGCGGCCATGTTCACCGTGCTCAACACCGCTCTCATCGCGATCGCCGTGCGCACCGCGGACCCCGACACTCGGTGGCGGGAGTTCCTGTGGAACCGCGAGAGCGCGCTGCTCGACGCCGTGGAACTCTGCCTCGGCGTGACGGTCGCCATCGCCTGCGGGCTCAACCTGGCCCTGCTGGTGCTCGCGCTGCCGCCGGTGGTGCTGCTGCAACGCAGCCTGCTCCACGCGCAGTTGCAGGCGGCCGCGCGCACCGACCCCAAGACGGGGCTGCTCAACGCCGCCGCCTGGCAACGCGAGGCCGACACCGAGATCGTCCGCGCCCGGCGCACCGGCGAGTCGCTCGCGCTGCTCATCGTCGACATCGACCACTTCAAGCGGGTCAACGACACCTACGGCCATCTCGTCGGCGACCAGGTGCTGATCGGAGTGGCCGCCACGCTGCGGAGCCAGCTTCGCGACTACGACGTCGTCGGCCGGTTCGGCGGCGAGGAGTTCGTGATCCTTCTGCCGCGCGCCGACGTCACCGAGGCCCGGCGGGTGGCCGAGCGGCTGCGTTCTCGGGTGGGGCGCATGGCGGTCCCGGCCGACCACGCGATGGTCACGGTGACGATCTCGGCCGGGGTGGCCATCATGAACATGCACGGCCACGACCTGATCGAGCTGCTCGCCGCCGCTGATCTCGCGCTCTACCGCGCCAAGGAGCTCGGGCGCGACCGCATCTGCCTCCCCGCCCGTCCGTCCGCTCCTCCACCCCGCACAGGTGAGGAAATGACCGGCTGAAGCTGCCGTGGGTGCCACTACCCTTGGAGACATGCCGGAGTACATCTACACGATGCAGCGCGTGCGCAAGGCGCACGGTGACAAGGTGATCCTCGACGATGTCACGCTGTCCTTCCTGCCCGGAGCCAAGATCGGCGTCCTGGGCCCGAACGGCACGGGCAAGTCGACGCTGCTCAGGATGATGGCGGGGTTGGAGCAGCCGTCCAACGGAGACGCGCGCCTGATGCCCGGCTTCACGGTCGGCATGCTGCAGCAGGAACCCCCGCTCAACGAGACCAAGACCGTCCTGGGCAACGTCGAGGAGGGCGTCGCCGAGACGAAGGCGATGCTCGACCGGTTCAACGCGATCGCCGAGCAGATGGCCACCGACTACAGCGACGAGCTGCTGGAGGAGATGGGCAAGCTCCAGGACGCGCTGGACCATCGCAACGCCTGGGACCTGGAGAGCCAGCTCGAGCAGGCCATGGACGCGCTGCGTTGCCCGCCCGGCGACGCCGACGTCAGCCAGCTCTCCGGTGGTGAGCGCCGCCGCGTCGCGCTGTGCAAGCTCCTGCTGGAGCAGCCCGACCTGCTGCTGCTCGACGAGCCCACCAACCACCTGGACGCCGAGAGCGTGCAGTGGCTGGAGCAGCACCTGGAGAAGTACCCCGGCACCGTCCTGGCCGTCACCCACGACCGCTACTTCCTCGACAACGTGGCCGGCTGGATCCTGGAGCTCGACCGCGGCCGGTGCTACGCCTACGAGGGCAACTACTCCACCTACCTGGAGGCCAAGGCCGCCCGCCTGAAGGTCGAGGGGCAGAAGGACGTCAAGCGCAAGAAGCGCCTGGAGGAGGAGCTCCAGTGGGTGCGCTCCAACGCCAAGGCCCGCCAGACCAAGAGCCGCGCCCGTCTCCAGCGCTACGAGGAGATGGCCGCCGAGGCGGACAAGTACCGCAAGCTCGACTTCGAGGAGATCCAGATCCCGCCGGGCCCGCGCCTAGGCACGACGGTGATCCGGGCCGAGAAGCTCTCCAAGGGCTTCGACGACCGCGTCCTCATCGACAACCTGTCCTTCGACCTGCCGCGCAACGGCATCGTCGGCGTCATCGGCCCGAACGGCGTCGGCAAGACCACGCTGTTCCGCATGATCACCGGTGGTGAGACGGCGGACGACGGCTCCATCGTCGTCGGCGAGACCGTCAAGATCTCGTACGCGGACCAGAGCCGGGCGGGCATCGACCCGAAGAAGAACGTCTGGGAGGTCGTCTCCGACGGGCTCGACCACATCAAGGTCGGCAACGTCGAGATGCCGTCCCGGGCGTACGTCGCGGCGTTCGGCTTCAAGGGCCCCGACCAGCAGAAGCCCTCGGGCATCCTGTCCGGCGGCGAGCGCAACCGGCTCAACCTCGCCCTGACCCTCAAGCAGGGCGGCAACGTGCTGCTGCTCGACGAGCCCACCAACGACCTCGACACCGAGACCCTCTCCAGCCTGGAGAACGCGCTGCTCGACTTCCCGGGCTGCGCGGTGATCACCTCGCACGACCGGTGGTTCCTCGACCGCATCGCCACGCACATCCTGGCGTGGGAGGGCGGCTCGAACTGGTTCTGGTTCGAGGGCAACTTCGCCGACTACGAGAAGAACAAGGTCGAGCGGCTCGGCGCGGAGGCGGCCCGTCCGCACCGCGTCACGTACCGCAAGCTGACCCGGGACTGATCACCCCTCCCGGCGGAGTCCGCCGGGAGGACGGGCCCTCGGCCCGGCCGGCGCTCGTCGCGACCCCGCCCGTGTGCGGAAAACGCGGGTGGAATACGGTTTCCGGTGTGTCCGGACAACCTCTTCCCGACGGCGCCGGCCGTGCCGCCGACCCCGGTGTCACGAGTGCCGCCGCCCCCGCCGACCGGCGGCACGTCTTTCACCGGCAGGTCCGCTTCGCGGACATCGACAGCCTCGGCCACGTCAACAACGTGCGGTTCTTCGACTTCCTCGAGGACGCGCGCCTCGGCATGTTGTTCGTGGACCCGGTCCGCGAGGGCGGCCGTCCGCACCAGGGCCTCGTGGTCGCCCGGCACGAGATCGACTACCGCCGCCCGCTGATGTTCCGCCCCGACCCGGTACGCGTCGAGACCTGGGTGACCGAGATCAAGCCGGTGCGCTTCACCCTCGCGTACGAGATCAAGGACGACGAGCAGGTCTTCGTCGAGGCACGTTCCGTGATGGTGGCCTACGACGTCGAGAGCGCCCGCCCGCGCAGGCTCACCGAGGACGAGCTGGCCTACCTGAAGCGCTTCTCCATCGAGGACTGAGGGGACTGAGGGGACGGAGATCAGTCCCGCAGCAGCCACGCGCCCGTGTCCGGTGGCAACGCGCCGCCGTCGAGGGGGCCGCTGGAGATCAGGACCCGGTCGTGGGGCGGCAGCCGTACAGGATCGGTGCCGCAGTTGACCACGCACGTCAGCGGTCCCCGGGACAGGAACAGGGCGTCGGCGGGGGAGTCGGGCCAGGCGACCGCGTCCGGCAGCGTACCGTGCAGCGAGCGGCGCGCGGCCAGCGTACGGCGATAGAACGACAGGGTGGAGCCGGGGTCCGCCATCTGCCGCTCCACGGTCAGCTCCGCCCATCCGGGCGGTTGCGGCAGCCACGACCCGCCCGGACCGAAGCCGAACGGCGGAGCCGCCCCGGACCAGGGGATCGGCACCCGGCAGCCGTCCCGGCCAGGCTTCGCCCCTTTTGTCCGGAAATAGACGGGATCTCGGCGGACTTCCGGTGGAAGGTCCTCTACCTCGGTTAGCCCTAATTCCTCCCCTTGGTAGAGATATGCCGACCCGGGGAGGGCGAGCATCGCCAGCAGGGCGGCGCGGGCACGGGCCGAACCGGCGGCGGGGTCGGCCGCCCCCACGCCATATCGGGTGGCGTGCCGTACGACGTCATGGTTGGACAACACCCACGTGGGGGCGCGCATCGCGGCCAGCGTGGCGCCGATGACCTCCCGGAACGCGGCAGCCGACCAGGGCGCCTCCAGCCAGGCGAAGTTGAAGCTCTGGTGCAGCTCGTCCGGGCGTACGTAGAGGGCGAGGTCATCGGCCGAATCCGTCCAGACCTCGCCCACGGCGGCGCGATCGCCGGGATAGGAGTCGAGCACCGCCCGCCACTCGCGGTAGACCTGGTGGACCTCGGGGCGGCTCCAGATCGGCGACCGGGCACCGAAGCCGACGGTGGTGTCGGGCAGCCCCTCGGCCTTGTGCAGGCCCATCGCGACGTCGATGCGGAAACCGTCCACGCCTCGATCGAGCCAGAACCGCAGCGTGGCGAGGAAGTCCTCGCGGACTTCGGAGTTGTTCCAGTTGAAGTCCGGCTGCTGGGGCGCGAAGAGGTGGAGGTACCACTGGCCGTCCGGCAGCCGGGTCCACGCGGGCCCGCCGAAGACCGAGAGCCAGTTGTTCGGCTCCGCGTCGGGCCGTCCGGGTGGGGAGGACCGGAAGATGTACCGGTCGCGCTCAGGCGACCCCTCAGGCGCGTTCAGGGCCTTCTGGAACCACGGGTGGGCGGCGGAGCTGTGGTTGGGGACGATGTCCACTATCAGCCGCAGCCCGTAATCGTGCGCGTCGGCCACCAGGTCGTCGAAGTCGTCGAGGGTGCCGAAGAGCGGATCGACGTCGCGGTAGTCCGCGACGTCGTAGCCGCCGTCGGCCATCGGGGAGCGGTAGAACGGCGTCAGCCAGATCGCGTCGACGCCCAGTTCCGCGAGGTAGGGGAGGCGCGACCGCACGCCGGCGAGGTCGCCGACTCCGTCGCCCGTGGAGTCGGCGAAGCTCCGTACGTAGATCTCGTAGACGACGGCGTCATGCCACCAGGGGGTTTCACGCATGCCCCATGGCTGCCCCGCGGCCGAGCGTCTTATGCGTTGATCATGCTGTGCGCGGCGTAGACGAGGTAGCGCAGCAGTTGCTCCTCGTGCTCGGGGGCGAGCTCCAGGGAGCGGACGGCGTCGTCCATGTGCTTCAGCCAGGCGTCCCGCTCCACCTCGCCGATCGTGAACGGCACGTGCCGCATGCGGAGCCGGGGGTGGCCGCGCTCCTGGCTGTAGGTGTTGGGGCCGCCCCAGTATTGGATGAGGAACATGCGCAGCCGGTCCTCGGCCCCCGTGAGGTCGTCTTCGGGGTACATCGGGCGCAGCACCGGATCCTCGGCGACGCCTTCGTAGAACCGGTGGACGAGCCGCCGGAACGTCTCCTCGCCTCCGACGGCCTCATAGAAGGTTGTCACCGCTTCAGCCTAGGCCAGTTACCGGCGAGTAGGTTCAGCCGGCGAAGGCCAGGCTCTTCTCGTCGAACGCGTGCTTGATCCGGATCCGCAGCTCGCGGGCCACCTCGGCCTGCTGGGCCGGGGTGGTCTTCGCGCTGACCCGGAAGACGACCGCCGTGCCGGAGATCTGCTCCAGGCCGAACACCTGCGGCTCCTCGACCAGGAGGACGTCGCGGAACTCCGGGTGCTCCCACATCGCGGCGGAGACGCTCACGAGCAGCTCGCGCACCGTGGGGATGTCCGCGTCGTACGGCGCGGGCACGTCGACGACCGCCCGCGACCAGCCCTGGGACTCGTTGCCCACCCGGCTGATCGTGCCGTTGCGGACGTACCACACCTTGCCGTCGGCGTCGCGGATGCGCGTGATCCGCAGGGTGACGGCCTCGACCGTGCCGATCGCGACGCCGGTGTCGATCACGTCGCCGACGCCGTACTGGTCCTCGAGCAGCATGAACATGCCGGCGATGAAGTCCTTGACCAGCTCCTGGGCGCCGAAGCCGACCGCGACGCCGATGATGCCGACGCTGGTGAGCAGGGGGGCGAGCTCGATGCCCAGATTGGAGAGGATCATCAGGGCGGCGGTGCCGAGGATCACGACCGAGGACAGGCTCCGCAGCACCGATCCCATGGTCTCGGCGCGCTGCCTGCGGCGCTCGGTGAGGATCGCGGTGGTCGCCTCGCTCGGGTTGGGCGTCCTGTTCCTGAGCCGCTCCGGCAGCACGCCCTCGCTGGCCCGCAACGTCACCCGGGTGATGAGCCGGTGCGCGATGCCCCGCACCACCAGAGCGATGGCGAGGATCATGCACAGGGTGAGCAGGGCGTCGACGATCCCGGCCACGAGCGGGACCCAGGGATACACGCCGTCGGGGAAGGACGCGTTGAGGATCGCGCAGGTCAGGCCCTTGCCGCTCTTGCACGTCTCAGTCACCGCGGTGACCGCCTCACCCACCGTGTCGGCGATGTCCCCTTCAGGGGACGGTGTCGGCGTGGGAGCGTACGGGAACACGAGGCGGATCCCCCCGGATCGGTTCGGTCGGCAACGGGCAGGTAAACCTAACTCATTGTGCAGACTGAACCGGCCGTCGTCACATCGCCGGGGAAGGCGGATCGCCCCCGCCGCCGTCGGGACGACGGACGGGGCTCTCGCTGCGACGAACGGCAGGACCGGCGTGCGCACCCGGACGCGCGCGCCGTGTCGTTCTCCGGGAGGGGATCCTCCTCGATGGCCGTCCGGGCCGGCCTGTCACGGCCGGATCGGGCGGCGGTCAACCGTGCCCGGCGGGCGTTCCGCCGTACACGAGCGTGTTGGGGGCCGGGGGCGCACAGCGTCCCGGGTGGGCCGCGTCTCCGCGTCCACGTCCCGGGGCGCTCCGCACCGTGCGCTCCGCCGGCCCCGGAGCCGGGGTGGGCTACTCGCTCACCGCGGCGAGCACTCGGGCGACCTTGCGCGCCGCACCGGCCGGGTCGTCCGCCCGGTGCATCCTCTCTCCCCAGGACCACCAGTAGTCCGCGGCTCTGCACACGACGTTCTCCGCGAGGCTCGTGGCGTTCGGATTGATCACCCGTACGAAGGGGCGGCCGGACTGGGTGCGCACGACCCGCGCGAGAAGGCCGCGGGAGTCGAGTTCGGATACCAGGAGTTCCAGGCGCCGGAAATCGTCCTCCTCCACTTCGGTGTCCTCCTTGGTTTCGACTGAGCCGACGCGCGGAGATCCTTTTCCCCGCGCATTCGGTCCTGGTGGGCTGAAGATGACTCACCAAGCATGAACGGGTCAACGAGGTCCGCCGGCTCAGCGGTTAGGCAAACCCCCAAGCAGGTTGAAGAAAACCACCTGCTGAGGGACGATCCTTAGTCAGCACGTTCAAGCGCCCGCCCTGGCCGCGCAAAATCTGGTCCATCATTCATGTGTAGTCGCAGCGCGACAGAGACGTTACGCTGCGTCAGCAGATGAGGACCCTTCGAGATGCGCGGTCGGCACCATCACCCGATCGCGAGAGAGGGGCCGGAATGTCCGGCAGGCAACACAGAGAGACGGAGATCGCGCGGCAGATCCGGGCACGTGGCCTGGCCGCGGGGCGAAGCCTCGCTCTGATCGCCGACGAGATCCATCTTGCGTGTGGACCGAAGTTCGGCACCACGAAGATCAAAGCGCACCGCCTGTCGAACGGCATCGCACTCGCGGATGTGATCGAGCAGGTACGGGCGCTATTCGAGCGGGACGGCAAGTCCGTCCCCGGGATCGGCGAGACGCTTCTGTCCGCCTACGAGTCCGGGCTGAAGAAGCCCGGCCCCGAATACCTCCACTACCTGTGTTCCGTCTACCGGGTCGAACCGGCCGCTCTCGGCTACGAAGGGCCGTGCATCTGTGGTCATGGCCACGGTATGCCCGGCAATGTCCGCAGCTGCGATTTCGAAGAGGGAATACCTGACACTTCCCCCAATGTGCGTGAGCTGTGGATACAGCCGGATGGCGGCCCTTCCGCGGACGGGGGCGAGGAGGACGAGAACGTGCTACGGAGGACGCTGCTGAAGATCCTCACCGTCGGAACCGGCGCTGTGGCGCTGGACGGGCCGATGCTCGGTGCGGTGGAGAACATACGGCGCCACATGGACGAGACGATGGCCTCGGCCACCGTCTCGCCCGCCATGCTGGACCAGTGGGAGGAGACGACCACCGGCTTCGGCAGGCAGTACATGAACGCCCCGCCGCTGCGTCTGCTCTGCGACGTACTGCTGGAATTCTCCACGGTGCGCAAGGCGATGGAGCGGCGCCAGCCGGTCGACATCCAGGAACGGCTCTGCCGCATGACGGCCCAGCTCTCCGGGCTCTGCGGCATGATCATGATCGACCTGGGCGACCACCGGATGGCCCGGTCGTTCTTCCGCACCGGGCGCACCGCCGCCGACGAGACCGGCGACCGCGCCCTGCGGGCCTGGGTGAGCGCCCGCGAGGCGCTGGTCCCGCTCTACTACGGCGACCCGCGCGAGGCGCTCGCGCTGGCCAAGAAGAGCCGTGACATGGCGGGGCACACGCCCTGCGCGGCCAAGACCATGGCGCCGGTCGTCGAGGCCAGGGCGCTCGCCATGCTGGCCGGCAACGCCGGAGCCAAGAAGGAGGTCGTCGACCAGGCCAAGCGGGCGCTGTCCCGGGCTCGGGCGGCCTTCGCGCAGATGAGCACCAGTGACCAGGAGGACCCGGCCTTCGGATACACCGAGCGGCAGCTCTACTTCTACCAGGGCGACGTCCTGGTCAAGCTGGGGCAGACGCTGGAGGCGGACGTCATCCTCGAGCAGGCGCTCGGCAAGTACTCGAACGAGGACCTGCTCGACCAGACCCTGATCCGGTTCGACCGCGCCCAGTGCCGCCTGATCGAGGGCGAGGTCGAGGAGGCGCTCGACATGGGCCGCAAGGCCATCGAGCTGATCGAACCCGAATACCGCACCGAGCTGCTCATGCGCCCCGCGCACAACCTGCTCAAGGCGGTCCAGGCGAAGTACGGCGAGACGCCCGCGCTGACCGCGTACCGCGAGTGCCTGCAGTCCGCACCCGTGGACACCGAGAGCGCCGCTGCCGCCGCCGCGGCGGCAGCGGCCGCGATCGCCGCCATCGAGCGGGACAGGCAGCAGACGTGACGGAAGACATCCGGATCCGCCGCTACCGCTGGTCTGATCTGGACGAGGTCCTGGCGTTGCACCAGATCGGCCTCGCCCAGGTCGGACTCATGCCGGGTGACGGCGTCTACTACGACGACGACTTCCCGCGGATCCAGGCGGTGTACCTCGCCGACCGGGGCGAGTTCCTGGTCGGCGAGGAGCCGGGCGGCGGCCGGATCGTCGCGATGGGCGGCCTGCGCAGGATCGACGACGAGACCGCGGAGATGTGCCGGCTCCGGGTCCACCCGGAGTTCCAGCGCCGGGGTTATGGCCGGATGGTCCTCGAACGGCTGGAGGACCGCGCCCGCGAGCTCGGCTACCACGTCCTGCGCGGGGACACCACCCTGCAACAGGGAGCCGCGATCGAGCTGTACCGCAGGTACGGCTGGCACGAGGTGCGGCGCGAGACCCGCGGCGGAAGCGTAGTGCTGTACGGGGAGAAATACCTTACTCCCGTTGTTTCGCCGCAATTAATCAGATAAACCACCCTGCCGGGCCTTGCGGATTACCGGTTTGTGCCAATACTTATTCCTTGTCATGAGCGGCGAGGGCCGCGGTGAGCGGAGCGGTAGGCGAGGAAAGCCTCCCGTGAAGCGAACGAGGACCCGAGCGCGACCGTGTCACGGAAAAGAGGCACGATGAAAAAGATCATTATCCGCAAGCCCGGCACGGTGCGGCTCACCGGAACGTCGAGCGTGATTCACAAAGGGTGACCTGGAGCCCTCGGCGGAACGTACGCCATGTCTGGGTCCAGGGAAGGCATTCCCGTGATCGCCTGGCCGCGCTCCACGTGCTGGAGCTTCCTCCGCCCGCGGCGCCGCTGATCAACGGGCATCGGCGGCTGCGCGGCCCCTACACCATCGGCGGCGCACTGCTGCGCGTGCTCGTCCCGGCCGCGTTGGAACACGCCCCCGACCTGGTCGCCGCGCACGCCGTCGCGATCCGGGCGGCCGCCCCCGACCTCCGGCCGCTCCTGCCGCACCGAGAGGAGCCCCTCGGCCCGGGCCTGCACGAGGACGAGCGCATCCTGGTGCCGGCCCCCCGGCGGACGTTGCGCGTCGCCAACGGCATCGCCGAGTTCGTCCGGGACCGCCTCGACGGGCCGCGCGCGCTGCGGGTCGAGAACGTCCACGAGGCCGACGCCACCGACCGCGAGCTCCTGGCCGTCCTCATGCGCCGGGTGCCCGGCCTGACCGTGGCCGCCGCGGCGCCCACACCGCCCGATAGCTGGAGCGGCGAGGACGTCGTCCTGGTCACGGCGCCTCCCGCCGAGGGCCCGGTCGAGGACTACGTCGCCTCGGACGGCACCACGGACGACCCCCGGGCGTACGCGGCCTATCTGGCGCTGCCGCCCGCCGAGCGGGCCCGCGCGCACGACCGGAGGGCCGGCGAGCTGTCCGGCGAGCACCTGCTCGGTGCGGTGCCGTACCACCGGGAGCTGGGCGGCGACCGGGAGGCCGCGCTGTCCGCGCTGTGGGCGGCGGTGGACCACTGCGTGGGCGAGGGGTTCCTGCACGCGGTGACCGAGCTGGGCCCGCGCGGGCTGCGCCTGGCCACGCCCGGATCCGACCTCTGGTGGAGGTTCATCCACCGGACGGCCACCGCGCTGGCCGGGATCGGCCGCCGCGCGGAGGCGTTCGAGCTCTACGAGAGCGCCCGGCGCGCCAGCATCGACCCGGCCGTCCACGCCGCCGCCGCGTACGGCACGGCGATGCTCGACGCGCGCGACCCCGATCCGGCCAGGCGCGACCTCGGCCGTGCCATGGGGTGGATCAACGAGGCGATCGCCGTCTCCACTCTGCTGCCCGACCGCCGGGAACGGGCCTTCAAGCTCGGCTTCGACCGCAACGGGCGCGCGCTGATCGAGCTGCGGCAGGGGCGGACCGACGAGGCGCTGCGCCTGGTCGAGTCCGCGATCGAGCTGGCCGAGCGGGACCTCGCCCCCGATGCCCACCCCCTGCACCGGATGGTGCTGTTCGCCAACCGGGCGCAGCTCCTGGCCCGGTCGGGCCGGCCCGCCGAGGCCCTGACGGACTTCGACCGGGCCATCGCCATCGATCCCGCGTTCCCGGACCACTACCTGGACCGGGGCAACCTGCTCCTCGCCATGGGACGGCCGGATGACGCGCTCGCCGACTACGAGACCGCGATCAGTCTCGGCCCGCCCCTTCCCGAGGCGTACTACAACCGGGCCGAGCTGCGCCTGTCGGTGGGAGACCTGGAACGCGCCCTGGCCGACCTGGACCACGTTCTGGAACTGGACCCGGCCTTCCTCGACGCCTACGTGAACCGCGCGGGCGTCCTGGAGATGCTCGACGAGCACGAGGCGGCCCGGCGCGACGTCGAGGCCGGGCTGGAGATCGATCCCGGCAACCCGCACCTGCACGGGGTGCTCGGGCAGCTCGAAACCGCGGCCGGCCGGTACGCCGAGGCCCGGACGGCGTTCGACACGGCGCTGGCGCGGGATCCCGCCCTGGCCGGAGCCTGGGCGAACCGGGCGATCCTGCGCCATCGGACCGGCGACCTCGAGGGCGCCGTCGCGGACCTGACCCGGGCCATCGAACTCGGCGAGGACGCCGCGCTGTACGCGAACCGCGCGGTCGCGTTGCGCGACCTCGGCCGGGTGGACGAGGCGGCCGCCGATCTGGCCCGGGCGCGGGAACTCGATCCCGGCGTCGACGCGGGGAACTGAGCTCAGGCCGATGGGGGCGGTATCATGCACTGTTCGAGGCGAGAGCGCCAAGGAACCCAAGGATCAAGGCATGACTGCTGACTATGTGCTGACCCTCTCCTGTCCGGATCGTCCCGGCGTCGTCGCCGCCGTCTCGGGACTGCTGGCCGGACACGGTTGCAACATCACCGAGAGCCAGCAGTTCGGCGACCCGGTGGCCAAGCGCTTCTTCATGCGGGTCCAGTTCACCGGCGGTCTGCCGCTCGACGATCTGCGCGCGGCCTTCGCCGCGCTGGCCCCCGAGTACGGCATGGACGTCCAGCTCTTCGACCAGGCGGTCAAGCCGCGGGTGCTGGTGCTGGTCAGCAAGTTCGACCACTGCCTCAACGACCTGCTCTACCGGGTGCGGTCCGGGCTGCTGGACATCGAGATCGTCGCCGTCGCCTCCAACCACCCCGACCTGCGGCCGCTCACCCAGTCGTACGGCATCGACTATCACCACCTGCCGATCACGCCGGAGACCAAGCCGCAGCAGGAGGCCGAGATCCTCGCGCTGGTCGCGCACTACCAGGCCGACCTGGTGGTGCTCGCCCGGTACATGCAGGTGCTCTCCGAGGACCTGTGCGCCAAGCTGGCGGGCCGAGTGATCAACATCCACCACTCGTTCCTGCCGTCGTTCAAGGGCGCCAAGCCGTACCACCAGGCGTACGCGCGCGGGGTCAAGCTGATCGGCGCGACCGCCCACTATGTGACCCACGACCTGGACGAGGGGCCGATCATCGAGCAGGAGGTCGCGCGGGTCAACCACACCCACTCGCCCGAGGACCTCGCCGCGATCGGCCGCGACGTCGAGCGGCAGGCCCTGGCCCGGGCAGTACGGTGGCACGCCGAGCGCCGGGTGCTGCTCGACGGCCACAAGACCGTGGTCTTCCCCCGATAGGGCGCGGCCGGGCCCGCGCGGGCCCGGCCGTACCGGCGGTCAGGCGAGCCCGGTGTGCCGGGCCAGGAAGGCGAGCTGGTCGGCCGCGAGGTCCACGGTCCGGCTGACGGCGCGCGCGCCGTGCCCGACCTCGGCCTCGTTGCGCAGCAGGATCGGGCGGTCGGACGCCTGGGCGTGCTGCAGAGCCGCGGCCATCTTCCACGCGTGCAGCGGATGGACCCGGGTGTCGGACGCGAAGACGGTGAACAGCGTCGCCGGATAGGAGACGCCCTCGCGGACGTGATGGTACGGCGAGTAGCTCCAGAGCCAGCCGAACTCCTCCGGGACGTCCGCGGAGCCGTACTCGACGTTCCAGGTCTCGCCGAGACCGAACTTCTCGTACCGGATCATGTCCAGCAGCGGCGCCGAGCAGACCACGGCGGCGTACAGGTCGGGCCGCTGGGTGAGCGCCGCGCCGACCAGCAGGCCGCCGTTGGAACCGCCGGAGATGCCGAGCCGGTCAGGCGTCGTGACGCCGGTCGCGATCAGGTGCTCGGCCGCCGAGTGCAGGTCGTCGAAGACGTTCTGCTTCTTGCCCAGCATGCCGTCGCGGTGCCACTGCTCGCCCTGCTCGCCGCCGCCGCGAAGCTGGGCGATGGCGTAGACCCCGCCCGCCTCCACCCAGGCCAGGATCGACCCCGAGTAGCCCGGGGTCATGGAGATGCCGAAGCCGCCGTAACCGTACAGGATGGTCGGCCGGGGGCCGGAGCCCTCGCGGGAGATCACCAGCATGTGGACCTCGGTGCCGTCCTTGGAGCGGTAGACCACCTGCTCGGTGTTCACCGAGGGCACCTCGACCGCGCCCGGCGAGGCGGCCCAGAGCGAGGTCTCGCCCGTGCGCGCGTCGAAGCGGTGGACGCTCGGCGGCGTGGTGTTGTCCGTGTAGGAGAACCACGCCTCGTGGCCGCCCTCGGGACGCTCGGTGATGCCGCCGATGGAGCCGAGGCCGGGGATCGGCACCTCGCCGACGCGGGCGCCCGTCTCCAGCGAGTGGATCGAGATCTCGGAGACGGCGTGCCGGGTCCAGCCGACGAGCATGACCGGCTCGTCCAGGTCGTCGAGGATCGCGAAGTCGGACAGGACCGCCTCGGCGTCCTCCGGGATGAGGTCGCGCCAGTGCTCGTGCGTCGGCGTCTCCGGGGAGGTGACGCAGATCCGGGCCCGCGGCGCGTCCCGGTCGGTGAACACGTACAGCCGGCCGTCGCGGCCGAAGTGCAGGCCCGTCTGCGCGTCGACGCCCTCCTGAACGGTGACCAGCGCCGGCGCGTCGAGCGGCGAGGCGGTCAGGTCGGCCACCCACAGGTCGTTGCGCGGCGCCGTGCCCTGGGAGGCGGAGACGGTCAGCCAGCGGCCGTCGCGGGAGACCGAGACGCCGTAGTAGTTCGTCTTCTCCAGCCCCGCGCCGAAGATCAGCACGTCGTCGTCGGGCGAGGTGCCCACCCGGTGCAGGTAGACGCGGCGGTGGAACTGCTCCTCGCCCTCGGGGACCTCGGACGGCGGCAGCTTGCGCACGTAGTAGAACGCCTCGCCGCCGGGCAGCCAGGCGATCGGGGAGTAGCGGCACCGGTCGATCGGCCCCTCGACGACCTCTCCCGTCTCGACGTCGAGCACGTGGAGCCGGGACTCCTCGTCGCCGCCGACCGAGATCTGGCAGGCGAGCCGGGCGCCCTCCTTGTCCGGCTGGTAGGTGTCCAGCGTGGTCAGGCCGGACGGGTCGAGCGCCATCGGGTCGAGCAGCGCCCGCTCGCCCCGCTCGTCCGCGACGTACAGGACGGCGTGCTCCTGGTCGGGTGTGCGGCGCATGAAGAACCGCCGCTCCCCCCGCCACGCCGGCGGCCCGACGGAGCCGGACCGCAGCAGCGCGGCGACGCGCTCCCGGAAGCGCTCGCGACCGGAGAGCTCGGCGCCCTTGAAGAGGACGTCCTGCGCGTCCAGCCACTCCTTGGCTGCGGGGTCGTCCGCGTCCTCCAGCCATCGGTAGGGGTCGGGGACGGGCGTTCCGTGCAGGTCGTCGACGATGTCGTCGCGGCGGGCGGGTGGGTACGGCAGTCGGGTCATGCCTCGCACTTTAAAGCAGGTGGACGACAGGAGCGCGCCGCTCGACAGGAGTAAAAAGAGCCTCGAAAGGGGATAAACGGCAACAGGCGTCCCAATCGTGAACCTCGCTCGCGGTTTATGGGGTGGCGGATGGGACGCGGCAAAGGCCACACTTTGGTGGAGGGCGGGACCGTGGTGACCATCCGCTGGACCGTCCGGCGGAGGTCCCTGTGACGGAAGCACCCGGGTCCCAACCGACGGGACCACAACCAGGGCGCACAGTCGTGCTCCCGCGCCATCTCATCCCGGCTCCCGAGATGGCGACGGAGGTCGGCTGATGCGCCAAGTACTCCTTCTCAACGCCACCTACGAGCCGCTGACCACGTTGTCCCTGCACCGGGCGGTCATCCTGGTCCTGCGGGACAAGGCGGAGGTCGTGCACCAGGACGGCCGGGGCGCCGTGCTCCGCTCGGCCACCCGCACGCTCGACGTCCCCTCCGTGATCCGGCTGCGGCGGTATGTCCGCATCCCCTACCGGTCCCGCATCCCGCTGACCCGGGCCGCGCTCATGCGGCGGGACGACTTCCGCTGCGCGTACTGCGGGCAGCGGGCGGAGACCATCGACCACGTCATCCCGCGCTCCAAGGGCGGTCCCCACACGTGGGAGAACTGCGTCGCCTCCTGCATGCCCTGCAACCATCGCAAGGCGGACAGACTGCTGGAGGAGCTGGGGTGGACGCTGCGCGTCACCCCGGTGGTGCCACGAGGCGCCCACTGGCGGCTCATCGGCGCGCAGCTCGACGGTGATCCCCAGTGGGCGCCGTACCTGGCGGAGTCGGCGGCCTGAGCACGGATCCGGATGACCGATGAGCTGACGTGGACGTTCACCGCCGACGCGGAGACGTTCGCCGCGGCGGCGGAGGGCTGGCTGCTGCGCGACCCGGTGCGCAACACGGCCGCGCTCACCGTGCTCCGGAGCGTACGAGGCGGTCAGTTCTCGGAGGACCCGCTCATGGGCTGGCTCACCGAGGGCGGCTCGGTGGAGGGGGCGGTGATCCACACCGCCCCCTATCCGCTGCTGCTCGCCGTCGTCCCCTTGGAGGCCATCCCGTCCCTGGTGAGTGAGCTGATCGCCCTCGGCAGGTCGCTGTCCGGCGTCAGAGGCCCCGCGGAGCAGGCGGAGGCGTTCGCCCGCGCCTGGTGGGAGCCGGAGCGGGGCCGCCGCTCCGAGCGTCTCTACCGGCTCGGGACGCTCATCCGGCCCTCCGTCCGGGGTGCGGCCCGTACGGCCGTCGCCGCAGACGTGCCGAGGGCCGTCCGATGGATCCGCGAGTTCGAGGTGGAGGCGGCCGTCGAGACGAGCGCCGACCCGACTCCCGTGGTCTCCGCCCGGATCAACAGGAACGAGCTCATGTGGTGGGAGGACGGCGGCCGTCCCGTCGCGCTCGCCGGCGTCTCGGCGCCCATCGCCGGGATGTCGCGTGTGGGACCGGTCTACACCCCGCCGGAGTTCCGCGGCAGAGGGTACGGCTCGGCCGTGACGTACGCCGTCACCCGGAAGGCGCTGGAGGAGGGGGCAGGCGAGGTGCTGCTGTTCACCGACCTGGCCAACCCGCGCTCGAACTCCATCTATCAGGCCCTGGGGTACGAACCCGTCGCCGACTACGTCTCGATCGGCTTCCGTTGAGGGCTCGCGCGCACACCGGCCGGACCTCGGCTCCACCCGTGACGAGGCCCTACGCGAGGCGCGACCGTCGCTCCACGTGCTGACCCGGCTCGACGCCACCGCCCGACCGAGGCCGTACGCTACGGGCATGCCTCGTTATGACTACCGTTGCCGCTCCTGCGGATCGACCTTCGAACTGAACAGATCCATGGCCGAGGCCAACGCGCCGGCGACCTGCCCCTCCGGACACGACGACACGGTGAAGCTGCTCTCGACCGTGGCCGTCACGGGCGGCGCCGCCGCCCCGCGTTCCGGCGGTGGCGGCGGCGGTTGCTGCGGCGGCGGTTGTTGCGGCTGACCTGGCGTCAGGCCGCCCTGCGGCGCTGGAACGGCAGGTAACGCTCGGGAAGGTGGGGGCGGGCCGGCAGGTCCGTGGGCTCGACCGCGACGATGCGGTCCAGCCGGAAGGCCCTGATCCCGCCCCGCATCCGGCACCAGCCCACGAGGTACCAGTGATCGCGGTGCACCAGGCAGGTGACCGGCTCGATGTCGCGCGTCGTCGGGTGGCCGGCGGCGTCGCGGTACTGGACGCGGAGCACCAGCCGGGCGGTGACCGCGTTGGCGATCACCCGGGCGCGCCGGGCGACGTCGGTGGGGAGCGGCGTGGTCAGGGTGGTCAGCGTGGTGGCGATGACGTCATCGTTCGGGTCGAGGTGCTGGAAGGCGTGGCGCAGCCCGCGGCGGGCGGTGACGGACTGCGGACCGGCCCCGAGGTGGGCCAGGGACAGGGCCAGTGCGGCGAGCTCAGCGGTCGTCAGGGTGTTCCTAATGACGTTGGCCATACCATAATTTTAGATCGCGACACCGACATTTTTTCGAACGCGTTGTCGGCGGAGAGGTGATTGTGCCCTCCTGGGCAGGCCGTACGCGAAGCCTCCGGAAAACGCCGGAGGGGACCGGGGCGGTGGCCCCGATCCCCTCCTGAACGTGGGTGACGGCTAGCGCGAGAGCTGCGACAGGTCGCGCGACGCCCCGGTCGAGGCGGAGGTCGTCAGCGCCGCGTACGCCTGGAGGGCCGCCGAGACCGGGCGGTGGCGGTCCCGCGGACGGTAGCCGCCCAGCTCGGCGAGCAGCCTCTCCCGGCGGGCGGCCAGCTCGCTCTCGGCCACCTTCAGCTCGATCGAGCGGCCCGGAATGTCGATCTCGACGAGGTCGCCGTTCTCGACCAGGGCGATGATCCCGCCCTCGGCCGCCTCGGGGGAGGCGTGGCCGATGGACAGGCCGGACGTGCCGCCGGAGAAGCGGCCGTCGGTGACCAGCGCGCACGCCTTGCCGAGGCCCTTGCCCTTGAGGAAGCTCGTGGGGTAGAGCATCTCCTGCATGCCCGGGCCGCCCTTGGGGCCCTCGTAGCGGATCACGACCACGTCGCCGGCCACGACCTTGCCGGCGAGGATGCCGTCGACCGCCTCCTCCTGCGACTCGAACACGACGGCCGGACCCGAGAACTTCCAGATCGACTCGTCCACGCCCGCCGTCTTGACGATGCACCCGTCCGGGGCGATGTTGCCGTACAGCACGGCGAGGCCGCCGTCCTTGGTGTACGCGTGCTCGGCGTCGCGGATGCAGCCCTCGGACCGGTCGAGGTCGAGCGAGTCCCACCGGGCGTCCTGCGAGTACGCCTTGACGGTGCGGACGTTGCCGGGGGCCGCGTGCCAGAGCTCGACCGCCTCGTCCCGCACCTGCGGGGACTTGGGATCCCAGGCGGAGAGGTAGTCGCCGAGCGAGGACGCGTGGATGCTGTGCGTGTCCCGGTGCAGCAGCCCGGCGCGGTCGAGCTCGCCGAGGATGCCGGGGATGCCGCCGGCGCGGTGCACGTCCTCGACGTGGTACTTCGCGGTCGCCGGCGCGACCTTGCACAGGCAGGGCACCCGCAGCGACAGCTCGTTGATCTCCTTGAGCCCGAAGTCCACGCCGGCCTCGCGGGCGGCGGCGAGCAGGTGGAGGATCGTGTTCGTGGAGCCGCCCATGGCGACGTCGAGCGCCATCGCGTTCTCGAACGCGTCGCGGGTGGCGATGCTCCTCGGCAGCACCGACTCGTCGTCCTGCTCGTAGTAACGGCGGGCGATCTCGACGACCGTGCGGCCGGCCTCCTCGAACAGGGCCTTGCGCGCCTTGTGGGTGGCCAGGGTGGTGCCGTTGCCGGGCAGGGCCAGGCCGATCGCCTCGGTGAGGCAGTTCATCGAGTTGGCGGTGAACATGCCGCTGCAGGAGCCGCAGGTCGGGCAGGCGTTCTCCTCCATCTCGAGGAGGGCCTGGTCGCTCACGCTCTCGTCGGCCGCCGCGATCATCGGGTCGATCAGGTCGAGCTTGCGGCCGGGGGTCTTGCCCGCCTCCATGGGGCCGCCGGAGACGAACACCGTCGGGATGTTCAGCCGGAACGCGGCGAGCAGCATGCCCGGGGTGATCTTGTCGCAGTTGGAGACGCAGATCAGCGCGTCCGCGCAGTGGGCGTTGACCATGTACTCGACCGCGTCGGCGATGAGCTCGCGGGACGGCAGCGAGTACAGCATGCCGCCGTGACCCATGGCGATGCCGTCGTCCACCGCGATCGTGTTGAACTCGCGGGGGATGGCCCCGGCCTCGCGCACCGCGGCGGCGACGACGTCGCCGACCTCGCGGAGGTGGACGTGACCGGGGACGAACTGGGTGAAGCTGTTGGCCACCGCCACGATGGGCTTCCCGAAGTCACTCCCGGCTACACCGGTCGCCCGGAGCAGGGCCCGGGCACCGACCATGTTTCTGCCGTGTGTGACCGTACGAGACCTGAGGGCTGGCATGACGTCGCTCCCATCGAAGACAGTGAGTCCTCAAATGGTACGGCCGTCGCCGGAGGAAACCGGACGGCCCTCAGCTCTCCGGGTAACGCGGCGGCAGGACGCGCTCGGCGGCGCGGTAGATCGACTCGATCTCCGCCGTGGTGAGCGACCGCTCCCGCTTGGTGATCCACTTGCGGACCAGGCTGCCGGAGAAGACGTCCACCTCGCGGACGTTGAGAATGCGCCAGGGGATGGACGGCCCGTAGATCGCCAGGGAGGGGACCACCTGGATCTCGCGCCCGAGCGCCTTGCCGATCAGCTCGCTCGCCTGGGACGCCTCCCAGCGCGCCTCGTCCAGACGCGGCTTCTGGTTGAACGGCCCGTGGAACAGCTTGCGGTGTGACTGCACCCGCACCGGCAGCCGCTTGTCCCACTTCTCGGAGTCGACGGCGTAGACACCGGTCGGGCCGATCACCAGATGGTCGATCTGCGCGTCGCTGCCCGGGACGGCGCGGGCGTGGAGCGTGCGGTAGCCGCTGCGCTCCAGCCGCTTGAGCTGGTACTCGGTGCGCCGCTCGGCCGCCGAGGGGCGCCGCCACGCGGGGATCGAGGAGACGCTGCGCGCCCGATACACGGTGTCGGCGATGGCGGCGACGATCGCCGCGGTCAGGCCGATGCGCCAGCCGCCGAGCAGGAACCCGACCACCACGCCGGCGGCGAGGGCGATCAGCGCGCGTCGGCCCAGGTGGTGGTACTCGGGCCGCCTGACGAGACCCTTGAGCGAGGCCCGCTCCACAGGAGCGTGGGTGGTCGCGGGAGCCTCTTCTGGCTGCGTCGAGGGTCGCTCTGACGACTGGTCACTCACCCAGATCGGTGACGTATCGTGACCGTCTTCTGGCGCTAGACCGGTATCCACATCACTCACCGTAGTTGAGCTCTCGGCGGCTTGCCTAGTGTTGGGGGGTTCATACTTTTGTGGCGGGCTTCACCGGATTGATCGGCCCAGTAGGTGGGTATCGTCTCTAGATATCTTCGCGCCGCGGGCCTACCGTTCGGGAGTGGCCCACATTCACGATCTTACTGCGCTGGAGCAGGCGGCAGCCGTGCGAAACGGGGAACTGTCGCCTGTGGAGATCACCGAGCACTATCTGGAGCGCGCCGAGCGGTTGAACGGCGAGGTGGGCGCCTTCGTCACCCTCACCGCCGACCGGGCCCTCGACGAGGCGCGCAAACTGGAGGCGCGGGTCCTCGACGCGGAGGACGCGCCCCCGCTCCTCGGCGTGCCGATCCCGATCAAGGACCTCAACCTGGTTAAGGACGTGCCGACCTTCTTCGGCTCCGCCACGTACGAGGGGTTCGTCGCGCCGGTGGACGACAGCGTCGTCGAGCGGCTGCGCGACGCGGGCACCGTCATGCTCGGCAAGACGAGCACGCCCGAGTTCGGGCTGCCGTGCTACACGGAGACCGCCGTGGGCCCGCCCGCGCGTACGCCCTGGGACCTGTCACGGTCCGCCGGCGGGTCGAGCGGGGGAGCGGCCGCCGCCGTCGCCGCCGGCCTGGCCCCCGCCGCGCACGGCAGCGACGGGGCCGGCTCCATCCGCATCCCCTCGTCGGTGTGCGGCCTGTACGGCATCAAGCCGACCCGGGGCCGCATCTCGTTCGCGCCGATCGTCCCGGATCTCGCGGGCCTGTCCACCAACGGCCCGATCGCGCGCGACGTCGCCGACGCGGCGGCGCTGCTCGACGTGATGACCCACAACAACCCCGGCGACCTGTACTGGGCTCCGCCGCCGGAGCGCGGCTCGTTCTCCGCCTACGTGGGGGTCGATCCCGGCCGGCTGCGGATCGCGAGGTACGCCACCCCGGCCGTCCCCGACGCGGACGTGCACCCGGAGGTCCTGGCCGCATACGAGAGCGCGTCGGCGGTGCTGGAGTCCCTCGGGCACGAGGTGGTGGACATCGCGCCCCCGTTCGGCGCCGACATGGTGCCCGAGTTCGTGAAGCTGTGGTTCACGTTCGCGTGCATGCACCCGGTGGCCGAGGGCATGGAGTCCCGGCTGCGCCCGCTCACGGCCTGGCTGCGGGAGCGCGGCTTCGCGACCCCGGCCCCCGACTTCCTCAAGGCGCAGGCCGCGCTCCAGCTCGCCACCCGTTTCGCGCTGCTCGTCACCGACGAGTACGACGCGGTGCTGACACCCACCGTCACCCGGCCGCCGGTCCCGGTCGGCTGGTTCGAGGACGTGGACACGCCGGAGGAGACCTTCGAACGGATGAAGCGCTTCGCGCCGTTCGCCGCCACGTACAACATCAGCGGGCAGCCGGCGGTCAACCTGCCGCTGTACTGGACGCCCGACGGGCTGCCGATCGGCGTCATGCTGGCCGGGCGGTTCGGCGACGAGGGGACGCTCATCTCGCTCTCCGCTCAGGTGGAGGCGTCCGTGGGCGGCTTCTGGGGCGAGCGCCGCCCGTCCGTGTGGTAGCCGCGCGGCGGGCGGGAGGCGGGCTCGACCCGCTCTCATCTGCGGAGTTACGTTGATGAGGTGCACAGTGAGCTGCAGATCGCCGGATTCCTCATCGGGACGGCGGCGGGACTGTTCCTGCTGATCTCCGTGGTGGTCCTCGCGTTCGGGCGCCCGGCCAGGACGCGGGAGGTCTCGGACGGGGTGGTCTGGTTCGGCGGGCCGGGGGAGACCGAGCACGGGGCCGAAACGAACATCCTCGTGCTCACGGGCCGGCCGCCGCACTGGCTGCCGTCGTACGAGGTCGACTGGAGGGCGATGGCCGCGGCGGCGGAGCCGCGGCGCCATACCGGCGGCGCCTCCATGGGGTGGTGAGGGCCGTGCGTACGCTGACCCCGTTGCAGATCGACGACATCCGGTCCGTGCAGAAGGCGGCCGAGGCCCGCACCGGGCTGCGCTTCGCCGTCTATGTGGGGCGGGCCGACGGAGCCGGGCGGGAGTTCGCCGAGCGGCTCCACGCCGCGCTCGACGACGACGCCGACAAGGCGGTCCTCATCACGGTGGACGTGGAGGCCCGGGCACTGGAGATCGTGACGGGCGAGCGGGCCAGGAAGTTCGTCACGGACGCCGAGTGCCGGCTGGTGGCGGCCTCCATGGTGGGCGCCTTCGGCGCGGGCGACCTGGCCGGCGGCCTGATCACCGGGATCGCCGCCCTCGCCGACTGCGCCGCCCGGGTCTAGCTCTCCTCCAGCAGCTTCACCAGGTGGGCGGACACGTCGGCCAGCAGGGAGGCCGGCCGTACGGGGGAGGCGGCGACGGCGGAGAACAGGCCGGGCAGCCCGGGCAGGGCGAAACCGTCGTCCTCGGTGGCCCGGTGGCCGACCTCGTTCTTGTCCAGGGCCGAGCGGCTGCGCTGCCACGCCTCCTGGACCTCCTCCGGCGACGGCACGCCGAACCCGTGGCCGACCGGGGCCGCGTGGCGCAGCCGTACGAGCGGGGTCTCGGCGAAGGCGAGCGCGACCCGGGCGCGGAGCGCGAGATCGTCCCTGCCGGGCACCCAGTCCATCGCCGTGCAGGGGGTGCGGCATCGGGCCACGCAGGTGGCGAGGGCGCCCGCGACCTGGCTGTGCTGCCGGTCGAAGTAGGCGCGCCAGCCCTGGCCCGGCTCGACCGCCACCCGGAGCGTCCGCTCGGCCGCGGACTGCTCCGACCTCGTGTGGTCGCACTCCCGGTCGCCGATCGAGCCGAACCTGCTGCCCGGGGCGCGCAGCCCCTCCGGCCAGAGCACCGGGTCGCCCGCATGGCCGAGGGCGGGCTCGAAGGCGAGCAGCGGGAGGTACTCGCTGGCGATGTGGACGGCCGAGATCATCGCGCTGAGCTCGCGCCGCCGCCAGCGGATGTCGATCACCTCGAGGAGCAGCGCGTACGAGGGCCGCAGCGACTCCAGCGCGCCGCGAGGCTGCTCACGGGGCGTCTGCGGCATGTGGCAGGCGCGGGCGCGGCGGCGCAGGTCGCCCGGGACGCTGCGCGCGTCGCTGTCGTCGGCGAAGTCCTCGGCGTCGAGGGTGAGGAGCCGCTGGCCGAACTCGCACACGAAGGCGACCTCGTCGGCGGGCCCTCCCGGACCGAGGACCTCGGGAGCGAGCGCTCCCACGTCACCGAACGAATACCTCTGGGCGAGCGCGATCAACAGGTCCCTGGCCGATTTCATCGAATCACCTTCTCACGGCCCACCGTCATTCCTGACGGGTGTCGAAGATCCGCACCTCTCCGAGGTTCTCGGGGGCGTTCACGCGGTGCTCGCCGGTGTCGTCGTATCCGGCCGTTCCCCGCAGCCGGGACCGTTCGACCACCTCGATCGTGTGGATCCAGCCGAGCTTCCTGCCCACGCGGGCCCGGACCTTCTCTCCCTCGGACAGGGAGCCCCACAGGTCCGCGCCGATGCCGTACGCCTTCACCTCGCGGGCGCGGCCGTCGTCGATCGCGCACCAGTGGGCGTACTTGGGGTCGTCGTTGCCCTTGGTGCCGACGCGGAAGCGGCGGAGCCGGACGATCTGCCCCTCGACCACGACCTTGCCCATCAGATCGACGATCGCGTACGCCAGCGGCACGCCCGCGGCGACGGCGGCGACGGCGAGGGCGCAGGGGAGGACGAGCGCGTCGGGCGCCAGGCCCACCGCCGACACGACGAGGAGCACGATCCAGGTCCAGAAGCCCGCGAAGAATCCCGCGGCCAGGGCGCGGAACAACATCGGCCCCGGCTCCCGCGCCCACAGGAGGCGCCGCGGATAGCGGACGTGCACGACGTGCCACATGCCGCCGTAGTCGGACCAGGCCCGCCGGTCGTCGGCCGGGACGCTGACCGGGAGGCTGATCACGGCGCGCGGGGCGAGACCGAGCGCCGCCGCGTAGGCGAGGTGCCGTCCCCAGATCGTGACGGACGCCGCGGGCTGCTCCGCGAACCGGCCGGTGGCCGCCAGGTGCCCGCGCACGCCGAGCCACTCTCCGGCGGCCCGCGCGCCGCTCGCCGTGCCACGTTCCCCGTTGAGCCGGCCCATCAGCGCCATGAGCAGGGCGAAGGTCACCACCGCGCCGCCCAGGCCGCCCTCGTGCTCGTCGTCGCTCACCGTCACCGCGACGGCGACCGCGAGGGAGGGCACGGCCGCCGCCGCGGTGAGCACGGCGGCCTGCGCCCTGCTCCATCGGGGCCGGGACAGGCCGAGCGCCCTGGCCTCCACGATGACCTTCCTGCGGAAGCTCTTCCACCACCGGCCGAGGTTCCGCGACCCCTCGGCCAGCGCGCCGGTCGCCACGACGCCGTCCACCGCGAGCGACCTGACGTGGTCGTAGACGAGCTTCTCGTACGGCTTGAGGTCGCCGGGGTCGCGGCGGAGCCGTACGAGGGACAGCTCGGGGCCGATCTCCTCGATCCGCACGGCCCCCCTCGCGGCGAGGTCGAGCAGGGTCGCCGAGGCGGCCTCGTCGCACAGCCGCCAGCCGCCGGTGATCAGGTCGACGATCGCGGGGGAGTGGGGGGCGAGCTCGCCGGTCGGCGGCGCCGCCGCGACCTCGGGGTTGCGGGTGGCGACGGCCAGCGCGGCCAGGAGCAGCAGCCAGAGCACGAGGGCCGCGGCGGCGGCCGTCCAGGCGAGCATGGTCAGAACCGCACCTGGACGGGGCCGCGCTCCTCGCCGGGAGCCTGGAAGTACTCGCGGGCGGCGAAACCGGTCATGCCCGCGACGATGTTGGCCGGCACCGTCTGGATCGCGTTGTTGTAGGTGAGGACCGCGTCGTTGTAGTACTGCCGGGAGTAGGCGATGCGGTTCTCGGTGTCCGACAGCTCCTCCTGGAGCTCGGCGAAGTTCCGGCTGGCCTTGAGGTCGGGGTACGCCTCGGCCAGCGCGAACAGGCCCTTCAACGCGCCGGAGAGGGCGTCCTCCGCCGCCGCCTGGTCCTGCGGGGTCCGGGCGCCCACCGCCCGGGAGCGCGCGGCGACGACGGCTTCGAGCGCCTGCCGCTCGTGGGCGGCGTATCCATTGACGGTCTCGACGAGATTGGGGATCAGGTCGTGCCGGCGTCTGAGCTGCACGTCGATCTGGGCCCAGGCGTTGTCCACCGCGCCCCGCCTGCGGACCAGGCCGTTGTAGAGCGACACGGCGGCGAGCAGGAGCAGCACGGCGACGACGGCGACGACGACGAGTGTGATCACGGGGGGCCTCCTCGGGGTCGGGCACACGGTAGACGCGGCGTGCCGCCCTGTAAACGGCTCGACGCCGCAATGTCACCCGCGGTGGCTTGCGCCGTGCTTGCGCCGGGCTTGCATCCGGCCCCGTGGGGACGCCGCCCGGAGGCGGACACGGGAAAGGCCCCGGCGGTGCGCCGGGGCCTTTCCCGTCGGATCGGATGGAGCCGGGTCAGGCGACGGAGGCGTCCTTCTCGCGCGCGCGCAGCGCCCGGCCGATGCCGTCCGCGCCTTCGAGCACCAGGCGGCGCAGCGCGTGCGGCGGCTCGGTCGCCGAGATGTAGTCCTGCGTCCGCGCGATCGTCTCCGGCCTGATCAGCATGGCCGGGTAGCAGCCGATCGCGAAGTTCTGGGCGCTGTCGGACGTCCAGGTCTTCCAGATGCGGCCGACCTCCTCCAGGTACTTCTCGCCGTACGGCTCCAGCAGCTCGACGTGGGCCGGGTCCATGAAACCGGCGATCGTGGAGCGCAGCACCGCGCCGCTCAGCGTGCCGCCGGTGATGGCCGCCCAGGTCTCCGCCTTGGCCTCCGGGGTGGGGATCGACGCCCGGCACATCGCGGCGGAGCGCTCGCCCTTGGCGGTCGCGTCCCGCCGGAGCTCGGCGTCGATGTCCGCGGCGCCCAGGACGCCGCCGGAGACCAGCGACTGCGTGAGCGTCCAGCGCAGGTCGGCGTCGACGGCGAGGCCCTCGGGGGTGGCGGTGCCGTCGAGGATGCCCTTGACGAACGCCAGGTCCTCGTCGGAGACCGCGACCGTGGTGAACGCGTTGACGTAGGCGAGCTGGTGGTCGGAGCCGGGCTCGGCCGAGGCGATCAGGCCGCGGAGCGCGCCGGCCAGCTCGGCGATGCCCTCGTCGATCCAGGCGGGGTCGGCGTACTGCTGCACGGCGAGCCGGGCCTGGCGCAGCACCGCCTGCACGACCGTGATGTCCTTCACCGAGTCGATGCCGGAGACGACCAGCTTGACGTAGTCGCGGGTGGCCATCTCGGCGTCCCGGGTCATGTCCCAGGCGGCCGACCAGCAGAGCGCGCGGGGCAGCGAGTCGGTGAACGCGGTGATGCCGCCGTTGATCAGGGTCTCCAGCGACCGCTCGTCGAGCCGGATCTTGGCGTAGGTCAGGTCGTCGTCGTTGACGAGGACCAGGTCGGGCCGGACCTCGCCGACCAGCTCGGGGACGGCCGTGCGGGCGCCGACGACGTCGAGCTCGACCCGCTTGGTCCGGGTGAGCACGCCGTCGATCATCGAGTAGAGGCCGATCGCGACCCGGTGCGAGCGGAGCGTCGGATGCTCCTGCGGGGCCTCCTGCAGCACGTCGAAGGTGAGGAAGCGGCCCTCGTCGTCGGTGGTGAAGGACGGGCGGAGCGTGTTGACCCAGGAGGTCTCCAGCCACTCCTTCGACCAGGACGACAGGTCGCGGCCGGAGGTGCGCTCCAGCGCGGACAGCAGGTCCTGCAGGGAGGTGTTGCGCCAGGCGTGCTCGTTGAAGTAGTCGCGGACTCCGGCGAGGAAGTTGTCCAGGCCCACGTAGGCCACGAGCTGCTTGAGCACCGACGCGCCCTTGGCGTACGTGATGCCGTCGAAGTTGACCTCGACCGCCTGCATGTCCGGGATGTCGGCGGCGATCGGGTGGGTCGACGGGAGCTGGTCCTGCCGGTACGCCCACGCCTTCTCGACGTTGGCGAACGTGGTCCACGCGCCCTGGCCCCACCGGGTGGCCTCGGCCTGGCACAGCACCGACATGTAGGTGGCGAACGACTCGTTCAGCCACAGGTCGTCCCACCACCGCATGGTGACCAGGTCGCCGAACCACATGTGCGCCATCTCGTGCAGGATCGTCTCGGCGCGGCGCTCGACCATCGCGTCGGTGACGCGGGAGCGGAAGACGTAGTCCTCCAGGAAGGTGACCGCGCCCGCGTTCTCCATCGCGCCCGCGTTGAACTCCGGCACGAAGAGCTGGTCGTACTTGCCGAAGGGGTAGCGCAGCTCGAAGACGCGGTGGAAGAAGTCGAAGCCCTGCTTGGTGACCTCGAAGATGTTGTCCGCGTCGAGGAACTCGGCCAGCGACTGGCGCACGTAGACGCCGAGCGGGATCCCGTCGTGCTCGTCCCGGACCACGGCGTACGGCCCGGCGATCAGGGCGGTGATGTAGGTCGACATGACCGGCGTGGGCGGGAAGTGCCAGCGCCTGGCCGCCTGCAGCACGCCGTGGCGGCCCGCGTGCGCCTCCAGCTCCTCGACCGAGTCGGGGGCGGCGTTGGACACGGCCTCCCAGTCGGCGGGCGCGAGCACGGTCAGCTCGAAGGTCGCCTTCAGGTCGGGCTGGTCGAAGCAGGCGTACATCCGGTGGGCGTCGGCCGTCTCGAACTGGCTGTGCAGGTAGACCTTCTGGTCCACCGGGTCCACGAAGCGGTGGAGGCCCTCGCCGGTGCGCATGTAGGTGCAGTCGGCGTCGATCCGCAGCTCGTTGTGCTCGGCCAGGCCGGGCAGCGGGAGGCGGCCCTTCTCCGCGTCGTAGGTGTCCACGTCGAGCGCGACGCCGTTCAGCTTGGCGGACCTCACGTGCGCGCCGTGCAGGTCGATGAACGTGTCCGCCCCCGGCCGGCTGGAGGTGAAGTGGACCGTCGTGATGCTCTCGAACCGTTCCTCGCCCTCTGTGAGGTCGAGCTCGACCGCGTAGGACTGGACGGTCAGCAGCCGGGCGCGCTCCCGGGCCTCGTCACGGGTCAGATTGCCTGCCACATCCGCTCCTCATCACATGCCCCGTCGCCCCTTCGCGACGGGCTGACCTGATCCTGCCATGCCATGACGACGGAAATCGCCTCCAATTCGGCCGCTGGAATAGCGAGATCCGGTTTCCGGTTACGGACCGATGCAACCACATTGCCCAGCGAGAGGCGCGTTCATGTCCGACACCAAGATCGTCGACTTCTGGTTCGATCCTTTCTGCCCGTGGGCCTGGATCACCTCCCGGTGGATGGTCGAGGTCGAGAAGGAGCGTCCGGTGCGTACGCGCTGGCGCATCATGAGCCTCGCCGTGCTCAACGAGGGCAAGGACATTCCGGAGGAGTACCGCCTGAAGCTCAGCCGGGCGATCGAGCCGGTGCGGGTGCTCGCCGCGGCCGCCGACAAGTACGGCGAGGACGTCCTCGGGACCCTCTACACCGAGCTGGGCACCCGGTTCCACGACGGGGGCAGGCGCAAGAAGCCCGAGACGTGGACGGAGACGATCGCCGAGGCGCTGGAGGCCGCCGGACTCGCCCCCGAGCTCGTCGCGGCGATGGATTCGGACGAGTTCGACGGCGCGATCCGCGCGTCCCACGACGCGGGCATCGCGCTGGTCGGCGAGGAGGTCGGCACGCCGATCATCGCGGTGGACGGCGTGGCGTTCTTCGGCCCGGTCGTCTCGCCCATCCCGCGCGGCGCGGACGCGGCCCGGCTGTGGGACGGTGTGCTGCTCGTCGCGGGCACCGACGGATTCTTCGAGCTCAAGCGGTCCCGCACCCGCGACCCGATCTTCGACTGACCTGCCATATCGGGTAATGCGAATTTTGTAGTGCTCGTCAGGCTCCGTTGTGCTTTGGCGTTAGCCTGGACGCCGCGCCGGGGGCGCACCCTCACCACCTGAAGTTCTCTCGCGAGGATGAGGTTCATGCGTCAGCTATATGTGAACGGGGCCTGGGTTTCGTCCACCTCGGGCGAGGGGGTCGACGTGATCAACCCCGCCACAGAGGAGGTCATCGACCGCGTGCCCGCCGGCTCGCCCGCCGACGTCGAGCCGGCGGTCGCCGCCGCCCGCGCCGCGTTCCCGTCGTGGGCGCGTACGTCCCCGGCCGAGCGGGGCAAGATCCTCGCGGCGGCCGCCGGGCTGCTGCGGGAACGGGCGGAGCGGGTCGCGCGGACGATCGCCACCGACATGGGCGCGCCCTACCCGGTCGCCCTGCAGGTCCAGACGCTGATGCCCGCGGGCGTGCTCGCCACCTACGCGCGGCTCGCCGAGGAGTACGACTTCGACCGCGGCCGGGTCGGCAACTCGCTGATCGCCAGGGAGCCGGCCGGCGTCGTCGCCGCGATCACCCCCTGGAACTATCCGCTGCACCAGGTGATCTGCAAGGTCGCCCCGGCGCTCGCGGCCGGCTGCGCCGTCGTGCTGAAGCCGAGCGAGGTGGCCCCGCTCGCGGCGTACGAGCTGGCTGAGGTCTTCCACGAGGTGGGCCTGCCCCCGGGTGTCTTCAACATGGTGAGCGGGCGCGGCCCCGTCGTCGGCGAGGCGCTGGTCGCCCACCCCGACGTCGACATGGTGTCCTTCACCGGCTCCACCCGCGCCGGACGGCAGGTGGCCGCGCTGGCCGCGGAGACCGTCAAGCGGGTCGCGCTCGAACTCGGCGGCAAGTCCGCGAACGTCATCCTCCCCGACGCGGACCTGGCGACCGCGGTCAAGGCGGGCGTGGCCAACGCCTTCCTCAACTCGGGCCAGACGTGCTCGGCCTGGACCCGCATGCTCGTCCACTGGGACCAGTACGACGAGGCGGTGCGGCTCGCCGTCGAGGCGGCGCGCAAGTACACGGTGGGCGACCCCTTCGACGAGGACACCCGCCTCGGGCCGCTGGTCTCCGCCGCCCAGCGCGACCGCGTGATCCGCTACATCAACCGGGGCCAGGAAGAGGGCGCCCGCCTCGTGTTCGGCGGCACCGACGCCCCCCTCGAACGCGGCTACTACGTCGCACCCACGATCTTCGCCGGGGTCGCCCCCGGGATGACGATCGAGCAGGAGGAGATCTTCGGCCCGGTCCTGTCGATCGTGCCCTTCGGCTCCGAGGACGAGGCCGTCCAGATCGCCAACGGCACCCCGTACGGCCTGGCCGGCGCGGTGTGGGCGGGCACCGAGGAGCGGGCCCTCGAGGTGGCGCGCCGACTCAGGACCGGCCAGGTGGCCGTCAACGGCGGCCGGTTCAACCCGCTCGCGCCGTTCGGCGGCTACAAGCAGTCGGGCATCGGCCGCGAGCTGGGCGAGGCCGGCCTGGAGGAGTACCTGGAGACGAAGGCGATCCAGTTCTAAGGGGTCTGCAGGAGGATCTTCCTGCGGTCGTCCTTGGGCAGCCTGTCCACGTACAGCGTGCCGTTGAGGTGGTCGAACTCGTGCTGGAAGCAGCGGGCCAGCATGCCGCGCGCCTTGACGGTCACCGGGCGGCCGAGCCGGTCGAACCCGCGGAGCGTGACCCCGGCGGCGCGGGCGGTCGGCGCGTACAGCGGCTTGCCGGTCTCCTTGCCGGGCACGGACAGGCACCCCTCCTCCTCGACGACCTGCTCGGGATCGTCGATCGTGAGCTCGGGGTTCACCACGTGGCCCTTGCGGTTGCTGATGTCGTAGACGAAGAGCCGCCGGCCGACGCCGATCTGCGGGCCGGCCAGGCCCACGCCGTCGGCCATGTACATCACCGAGAACATCTCGTCGATGAGGCGGCGCAGCTCCCGGTCGAAGTCGGTGACCGGCTCGGCCGGGGTGCGCAGGACGGGGTCGCCCACGTAACGGATCTCGCGCATGACTCTCCTGGTCTGTCGGCCTCCGTGCGGCCCGGTAAGGAGTCACGGGGGCGGTGGCTTGTTACTTTAGTGGAGGCCCTGAAGACATGTCTCCGGCGCGGACCTGCGAGACTTGGGGCGTGCGTGTCTACATCGGTGCCGACCATGCCGGCTACGAGCTCAAGAACCACCTCGTCTCCTGGTTGAAGGAGCAGAACCACGAGGTGATCGACTGCGGTCCGTTCGTCTACGACGCCGAGGACGACTATCCGGCGTTCGTGCTGCGCGCCGCCCAGGGGGTGGCGGGCGATCCGGGCAGCCTCGGCGTGGTGCTCGGCGGCTCCGGCAACGGCGAGCAGATCGCGGCCAACAAGGTGCGCGGCATCCGTGCGGCGCTCGCATGGAACGACGACACCGCGCGGCTCGCCCGCGAGCACAACGACGCCAACGTGATCAGCCTGGGTGGCCGCATGCACCCCGTCGAGGACGCGGTGCGGTTCGTGGAGATCTTCCTCTCCACGCCGTTCTCGGGAGCCGAGCGGCACGCCCGCAGGATCGGCCAGCTCTCCGACTACGAGACGACGGGCGAGCTGCCGCCGCTGCCGTAGTCGCCTCAGAGGTGTTTCGCCGGGAGGCGGGCGGAGACGCCCGCCTCCCGCGCTATTCCTCCGGACGCTCCCTGCCGCGGCGCACCTCGCGCCGCGGCATCTCGTCGCGCAGCAGCCGCCGGTCGGCGGCCTCCTGCTGCTCCGGAGTGGGCCGGGACACGTCCCGGGCCCGCATCGCGACGACCGTCGTGATCTGCAAGCTTTGCAGCGCCATGACGCGAGCCTAGAAGATGAGCCCGGCCCACGGGCGCGGCTCCCACGACATCGCGGTGGACAGCGCGTGCAGCGCTCCCTCGCTGTGCTCGGTGACCAGGCCCGCCGCCCCCATGGCCGTGAGGGGACGTCCGCCGAGGTAGGCGGCGCCGAGGGCGTCCACGGGCAACGTCACGTCCGCAGGGTCGCCGGTCCGCTCGCAGGACGCCTTCGCGGTCCCCGTGCCCCCGCTCGCGACCAGCCGGAAACGTCCCGCGTTCCATGGGCACACCCGGTCCTCCACCTCGATCACGAGGTCGACCGGGGCGGCGTAGGCGCGGCCGGCGAGTGCCTGGTCCACGTCCACGAGGCGGACCCAGAGGTCGTCCAGCCAGCCCGCGTTGAGCTGCCGGGGCTCGGCCAGCAGATGCACGATCGGATCGTCCACCGGCCGGCCCCACGCGTGCAGCCGCACGCACAGGTCCCGGTCCAGCACGGTCCGCCAGGTCAGCGCGTACGCCGCGGGGTCGGTGGCGAACAGGTCGTTCAGCAGGACCTCGCCGTCGGGCAGGTTGTGGTCGGTCCAGCCGCTCTTCACACGGAAGAGGGCGTAGCCCCGCGGCCCGTCGTCGTCCTCGACGATCACGCACCGCAGCGGGCCCGCGCCCCTGCGGTAGACCTCCTCGTCGGCCAGGACCTCGAGCCGCCAGCAGGCGTCGGAGCGGTCGTACAGGCCCGGCCGGGTCGTCCGTACGGACTCGAAGACCTTCTCCAGGTCGGCCCGCGCCTCGGCCGGCTCGGCCAGACGCACGCGCAGGGACGGGTCCACGGGCGCGTCGCCCCTGAACGCCGAGCGCGCGGTGGGGATGCGGAAGAAGAGGGTGTCGGCGGCCCTGCCGTACCCGTAACGACCGTAGATCGCCGCCTCGGAGGCGTAGAGCGCGGCCACGGACTCGCCGCGCTCGTGCAGGTCCGCGAGCTGGCGGGTCATCAGTGAGGTCAGGATGCCCCTGCGCCGGTGCGAGGGGAGCACTCCGACCGCGGAGACGCCGCCGACCGGAAGGGAGCCGCCGGGCACCGTCATCGTGAGGCTCAGCACGGTGGTGGTGCCGACGATCAGGTCTCCGTCGAACGCCGCCAGGGAGCGGTCCAGCTCGAACAGCTCCCGCATCCGGTCATTCAGCTCAGGAGGGAGAGACGAGTTGAAGGCCTCGCGGTCGACTCTGACGAATGCGGGCCATTCGGGCTCTGTGATGGGACGAATCTGGACAGTCACCCGCTCACAGTAGGAGCGTGTAAAGGCCTGAGGCCAGCGAATAACCCTGCGTTCTCAGTGATCTAGGCCTTGGTCAAGTGGCTGCCCTCACCGTCGACGGGCGGATACAGTCGAGGCCATCATGAGTTCCCGCCGGGCGCCGCTCATCCCTCCACGGCTCCGTACTGTGCTGGTGCGTGTGCCGCTTCTGGTGCCGCTTGTCCGACTGGTAAGGAAGAGTTCGTCGAACGATCGTCACCGCCTGATCATCCTCGTGGTCGCCACGCTGCTCGTCGGCGTCCTCGACGTACAGGTGTCCGCGGAGTGGTTCTCGCCGGCGCTGCTGGTGCCCCTCATGCTGATCGGCGGCCTCCAGCTCCGGCTGCGCAGCCTGGGCGTCCTACTCTGCGCGGTCGTCGCGTCCCTCGCCTACATGGCGGTGGCCGGGGGCCTCATGCGACTCGGGCCGGGGATGCTCATCACCGCCGGGTTCACCGCGGTGCTCGCCTGGATCATGGCGCGCACCCGCGGCAAGCTCGGCGTGCAGGGCCTGCGCGGCGACGCGATGCTGCTGGAGCTGCGCGACCGGCTCAAGCGGCAGAGCGAGCTGCCGCACCTCCCCAAGCACTGGGGCGGCAAGGTGGTCCTCAAGCAGGCCGGCGGCTCCTCCTTCGGCGGTGACTTCGTCGTGTCCGTACGGCAGGGCGACCGTGTGGAGGTGGCGGTCGTCGACGTCTCGGGCAAGGGAGTGGACGCCGGCACCCGGGCGCTGATGCTCTCCGGCACGTTCGGCGGGCTGCTCGGCTCGGTGGACGACTTCCTGCACGCCTGCAACTCCTACCTGCACCGGCAGCGCGGCGACGAGGGGTTCGTCACCGCCGCCCATCTGAGCCTCGACCTGTCCACGGGGGAGTACGTCATCACGTCGGCGGGGCACCCGCCCGTGGTCAAGTTCGACGCGGGGACCGGCACCTGGCACGTGGCCACCGCCAAGGGCGTGGTGCTCGGGGTGGTGCCCGACCTCCACTGCGAGCCCGACAGCGGGGTGCTGCGCAAGGGCGACGCCCTCATGCTCTACACCGACGGGCTCATCGAGCAGCCGGGCCGTGACATCGACGCAGGTCTGGACCGCCTTCTGGGCGAGGCCGAGCGGCTGCTGCCCACGGGATACCGCGAGGGGGCCCGGCAGCTCGTCAACTCGATGTCCGCAGGGCACAACGACGACTGCGCGCTCGTTCTGATCTGGCGCCCCTGAGCCGGGAATAGGTGGGCTACCCTCAAAAGGGGCAACGCAGGGAAAGACACTTCTCCTCCACGGGGGTACTCGCTGATGAACTGGCTGTTCCTGGCCGGGTTCCTGGTCCTTTTCGTCGGCCTGCTCCTTTCCATCGCGTTGCACGAGATCGGGCACCTCCTCCCCGCCAAGCTCTTCGGCGTACGCGTGACGCAGTACATGGTCGGCTTCGGCCCCACCCTGTGGTCGCGCAAGCGGGGCGAGACCGAATACGGCGTGAAGTGGCTTCCCTTCGGCGGATACATCCGCATGATCGGCATGTTGCCGCCCCGGCCGAGCGACGACCCCAACAAGCTGCGCAGCGTCTCGACCGGGCCATGGCAGGGTCTCATCGAGAACGCCAGGGCCGTCGCCTCCGAGGACATCCGCCCCGGCGACGAGACCCGCGTCTTCTACCGCAAACCGTGGTGGCAGAAGGTCATCATCATGTTCGGCGGCCCGGCGATGAACTTCGTCCTGGCCTTCGCGCTGTTCTCGGTCGTTTTCATGGCCTTCGGCGTCCAGGTGTACAAGCCGGTCGTCTCCACGGTGTCCCAGTGCGTGGTGCCGGCCACCCAGGCCGAGCAGCGCGAGTGCCGGTCCGGGGATCCGGCTACTCCGGCGGCCAGGGCCGGGCTGCTCCCGGGCGACCACATCGTCGCGGTCGGCGGGAAGCGGGTCGACTCGTGGGAGGCGGCCACCGCGCTGATCCGCGCGCACGGAGCCGGCCGCACCGACCTGGGCGTGGTCCGGGGCGGCAAGGAGATCACCGTCGGCGTGGACCTGATCGCGCAGGACCGCCCGTCCCCGGACGACCCGGACAAGATCGAGAAGAACGTCGGCTTCCTCGGCGTCGCCCCGACGATCGTGATCGAGAAGCAGGGCCCGGGCTACGTCGTCAACCAGATGTGGGACTTCACCCGGCGCACCGCCGTCGCCATGGTCAACATCCCCAAGAAGATGGTGGGCGTCTGGAACGCGGCCTTCTCAGGGGAGAAGCGCGACCCGAACGGGCCGGTCGGCATCGTCGGCGCCGGCCGGATCGGCGGCGAGATCGCCGCGTCGTCGGCCCCGCTGGAAAACAAGATCATGGTCTTCGTCAACCTGCTCGCGGGACTCAACCTCGCCGTCGGCATGTTCAACCTCATCCCGCTGCTCCCGCTCGACGGCGGGCACATCGCGGGCGGCCTCTGGGAGGGGATCAAGCGCGGCTTCGCCCGGATCAGCCGCCGCCCCATGCCCGGGTACGTGGACGTCGCCAAGGCGCTGCCGCTCACGTACGCGATGGCGGCGCTGCTGCTGGTCATGGGCGGGCTGCTGGTCTACGCCGACCTGGTGAACCCCGTACGCCTGTCCGGCTGACTCCGGACGGCGTGAGATCACGCGGGCGGGCGCGCCTCGGAGGCGGGGCGCGCCCGCGTGATCGTGGGGGGTGGGGCGGTCACTCCGTACGGTGACGGTTGTGGCCTCGGGGTCGGGGCGTACGAAGCGCCGGATCAATGCGCAAGAAGGAAGGGGCGCCTCGCGCCCGGCTCCAACTCGGCAGGCTATCGGCTGGGCGACGGCGGGTGGACAATCAGGGCGCAAAGGCTGCCTGCCGTCCCTTGAAGGGCGGCAAGGTGCGAGATGTCCCGTTGCCGGAATGTGTCGCTCTATGGCTGTCGGCCCATATCGCCGCGTATCCGCCGGTTGAGCTGACGTTGCCATGGAAGACGCCCGAGGGGCCGGCGCACGCGGCCGTCCAGTGAGGACTACCGGATGCGGGTGGCCATCGAGAACGCGTGGTCTGGGGAAGCCGCCGCACCGTCGAGTGCCCTCGATGTGCCCTGAGTCGTCTGTCTGACCTTATAAGCGCGGATCACGGGCTCATCGGCCTAGTACATCGAGATGTGCACGTGGTCGTAGTGGTTGGCGGTGACGCCGCCCCGGTTCGACATCGGCCGCCAGCCGGGGCTGCCGAGGTTGTAGATCCGCTGCTGCCAGATCACGTACTTGACGCCCAGCTTGGCGCCGTTCTTGATCGCCCAGGCGGCGACGCTGTCGCCCAGGGCCTTCATGCCCGGGGTCGGCATGGACCCGCCCGAGCTCATCATGAAGTCGCAGGCGCGTCCGAGCGGATGCTCGCCGCCGTCGTTCTCGGCCCGATAGCAGCCGACCGTGAACTTCAGGTCGAAGTGCTTGGCGACCTGTGCCTTCATCAGGCGCGTCCGGGGGGTGATGTTGTCGCCGCCGGAGGGCAGCTCCGGAGCCCACCCGCCTCCGGTGAGCTTGCCCGGCGCCACCGGGATGAGTTGGTCGAGCTTGTTCTTGATGTCGGCGATCAGCTTCTCGGCGTCCTTGCGCTGCGCGGCGACCTGCTCGGAACGTGTCCTGATCTCCGTGATCAGGGCGGCCGCCGCGTCCGCCGCGGCCTTGCGCTCCGCCTTGAGCGTGGCGAACCGCGAGACGAGGACGGCCTGCTCGTCCTGGAGCTGGGTCAGCACGGCCGAGCCCTGCAGGTCCGGCATGCCGAGCAGGCCCAGGTCGTGCGTCTGGGTCTGGTAGCGCAGGCCCGCGATGCTCACCATCTCCTGTCGTGCGGCCTCGAAGTCGCTCTCCGCCTTGGCCAGCCGCTCCTTGGCGGCCTTCTCCGACCGCTGCGCTTCGGCGAGCTCGACCCGCTTGGCGTTGTAGTCGGTGATCAGCTTGTCGACCTTCGTGCGCAGCTCGGCGAGCTGCTTCTTCAGCTCGCTCTCACTCGGCTTGGGGGCGGCCGCGGCGGCGGACGCCGTACCGAGGACGAGGGCGGCGGCGGTCATAGCGGCGACGGCGGCCGGGAACGCGCGGGGCAGAGCCCACTCCTCTCCATCTGCCGGCCGGGTTAGCTGACGGGTTCGGGCTGGAGAAGCCCGGGCACTGGCGTGCCTTCACCCCAGGTGCACGGCGCCCGTCCCGGAACGGGACGAGGTCGCCACAACGTCGTGGGTCCCCGGCTCCCGGGCGGGGCGCCCGGGATTAGGCGGCACCGGCTGTGACAGCCGGTGCGATGGATAGTAGTGGTAAAAAAGGGTTGATTGCTACCTAAAGTTGCAACGCATACGAGATCAAGTCGTTACCCAAGATTCGCGGAGCATCCGGGCGGCCTCCTCGGGGGTCACGTCGTTGACGAACGCCCCCATCGCCGACTCCGACCCCGCCAGATACTTCAGCTTGTCCGGCGCCCTCCGGATGCTGAAGAGCTGGAGGTGGAGGTGGGCCAGGTCCCGCCGGTACGCCACCGGAGCCTGGTGCCAGGCGGCGACGTACGGCATGGCCGTCCCGAACAGCGCGTCGAGGCGGCGCAGCACCCCGGTGTAGAGCGGCCCGAAGGCGGCGCGCTCGTCCGCGTCGAGCGCGGGCAGGTCCGGCACCCGCCGATGCGGATAGACGTGGACCTCGAACGGATAGCGGGCGGCCGCGGGCACGAACGCCGTCCAGTGCTCGTTGGCGGCCACCACCCTCGGCCCCACCCGCTCGGCGGCCAGCACGTCCGCGAAGAGGTTCCCGCCCCGGTGCCGCGCCGCCACATCCAGCATGTGCCGCGTCCGCGGGGTCACGTACGGATAGGCGTAGATCTGGCCGTGCGGGTGGGGGAGCGTGATCCCGATCTCCGCGCCCCTGTTCTCGAAGCAGAAGACCTGCTCCACCCCCGGCATCGCGGACAGCTCGGCCGTGCGGTCGGCCCACGCGTCGAGGACGAGCTCCACCTGTTCCGGGCTGAGCGAGCCGAAGGACGCGTCGTGGTCGGCGGTGAAGCAGACCACCTCGCACCGCCCGACGCCCGGCCGCGCCGCGCTCAGCCCGCCCGGGTCGGGGAAGTCGCCGTGCGCGAAGCTGAACGAGGGGAACCGGTTCTCGAAGACCGCGACGTCGTACTCCGAGGGGATCTCCGAGCCGGGGTGGGCGGGGCAGAGCGGGCACTCGTCCGCCGCCGGCAGGTGCGTCCTGGTCTGGCGGTGCCCGGCGACGGCGACCCACTCGTCCATCAGCGGGTCGTAGCGCATCTGCGAGGCGGGCGGGCGCGGCGGAAGGTCGCGCGGGTCCACCGCGCCGCGGTCGGCGTCGTCCCGCCGGTCGTAGTAGAACAGCTCGCGCCCGTCGGCCAGGCGGGTGATCGTGCGCTTCACCGGGCCTGGTCCTCCCGCTCGCCGGCGCCGGACGGATCGGCCAGCAGCAGCTCGCCGACGTGCTCCGACAGCTCCTCGCGGGCCTGGGCCGGCAGGCCGGTGTCGCTCACCACGGCATGGGCCTGGTCGAGCCGGGCGATCGTGCTGATGCCGATCGTGTCCCACTTGGTGTGGTCGGCCAGGACGACCAGCCGCTGCGCCGACCCGACCAGCTCGCGGTCGGTCTCGGCCTCCAGCAGGTTGGGCGTCGTGAACCCCGCCCGCACGCTCATCCCGTGTACGCCAAGGAGCAGCACGTCGACGTTCATCGAGCGGACGGCGGCGACCGCGACCGGGCCGACCAGCGCGTCGGAGGGTGTGCGCACGCCGCCGACCAGCACCACGGTCTGGTCGGGCCGCCCGCCCCGGTGGAACACGTCGGCCACCTTCAGCGAGTTGGTGACCACGGTCAGTTCGGGCACGTCGGCGAGATGCCGTGCGACCGTCCACGTGGTGGTTCCCGCCGACAACGCCACCGAGCTGCCCGGGCGGACGAGGCGCGCGGCCCGGCGGGCGATGGCCTCCTTCTCGGCCTGCTGCCGGGCCGACTTGGCGGCGAACCCCGGCTCCTCCGTCGAGCCGGCCCCGGCGATCGTGGCCCCTCCGTGCACCTTCTCGATGAGCCCGCGTTCCGCGAGCACCTCCAGGTCGCGACGGATCGTCATGTCGGAGACGCCGAGATCCCGGACCAGCTCCGCCACACGCGCGCCGCCGGTCCTGCGGATCCGCTCCAGGATCGCCTGCTGCCGTAGCTGGGCGAGCATCACCACTCCAATCAACAGATTCCAACAAACTATGCCACAGATAGCGCGCGACCATGTTTGAACATGGGGATATGAATGGCGGCGCTGTACGCCACGGGCCGCCCTGATGAAGAGTGAGGGCACCAGCCGTACGACGAAAGGCGGTCCGACATGGGCAAGCGAGCGCGCAAGTCGAAGGCACGGAAGAAGAAGCAGGCCAATCACGGCAAGCGGCCCACCGGTCGGTAGGGGCGCGTTCCGAGCGGCCTCCGCCGCTCGGGCCCCGGCGGGCGGGCACGGGTGCCCCGGGGCCACCCCGCCCGCCGGCGCCTCGCCGGGTCTCTCCGAGGGCGTCAGCCCGTACGACGGCCCCTCCGCGGGAAGTCGGCGGCCGCCGCCGTCAGCAGGCCGGCGACCATCAGCACCCGCATCCCGGTGTCGGGAAAGCGCGTCATCGTGTCGAAGTACTGCTCGGCGGCCACCAGATCGAGCCCGTGCGACGCCACAGTGCTCATGTAGACGCTCCTCGCCATGGAGAGCACGACCGCGAGCGCCAGCGTGCAGGCGGCGACCCCCAGACCGGCCGCCAGCGCGGCCCTGCGGCGGCAGGGCGTCAGCAGGAACCCGGTCGCCAGCAGCGTCGCCGACGCCGCGGGAAGGATCCAGCCGAGCGACGTGTACGCGAACCGGCCGGTCGTGATCGCCCGCAGCCCCTTGCGCGCCACCCTGCCGGCGTCGATCCACAGGCCCTGGTAGACGGCGCTGCGCGACAGGCGCGGCATCCTCTCGTCCACCAGGCTTCTGACGTGGTCCAGCTTCACGTCGAGCTCGATCGGGAGCCCGCGCTGTTCGAGTGCGGCGGCCGCCTCGTCCACGCTCCACACCTCGCCCGCCGTCCACACGGCGACCATGGCGACCGGCGCGAGCGCGCACCCCAGAGCGATCAGGAGGATCGCGACCGCCGACGCGATATGGCGGCACGGACGGCGTGACGCCGCGAGCTGCCGGCGCAGGCGGAACAGCTCGGCGTGCACGTCCGTGTCGCTCACACCACCGCTCCCCCCGTACGGCAGGCGTCTTCGGGGGAAGATACCCCCGGCGACGGAGGGCCCCGGGAAACGGCCGGTCAAGAAGCGGTTCAGGGGAGACGCTGCTCCACCCAGACGATCTTGCCCTGGGGAGTGGGCCGGGTTCCCCACCGGTACGCGAAGCGCTTGATCAGCAGCAGCCCGCGCCCGGTGTCGTCGTCGAGGGCCGGCGAACGCGGCGCCGGGGCCGTCGACGAGCCGTCGGAGACCTCGCAGACCAGGGTCCTGCCGCGCAGCAGGCGCAGCTCGATCGGGGGCCACCCGTGCTTGAGCGCGTTGGTGACCATCTCGCTGACGATCAGCTCGGTGGTGTCGGCCAGCCCCGCCAGGCCCCACGCCGCCAGGGTGTTCCGTACGAACCGGCGGGCCGTGCGGACGAACCGCGGATCGTCCGAGAGCGGGAACGACGCCATCTCGTCCGGGTCGAGATCGCGGACCCTGGCCAGCAGCAGGGCGATGTCGTCGCGCTCGTGCCCGGGCCGCTGGCTGTTGATGGTCAGGTCGCACATGTCCTCGAGGTCCTGCAGCGGCCCCGCGAGCAGGTGGCGCAGCGCCATGATCCCCGCGTCGATGTCCCGGCGCCTGCTCTCCACCAGCCCGTCCGTGTAGAGGGCGAGGACGCTGCCGGCGGGGAGCGTCAGCTCCCGCGTCTCCAGCGGCTCGCTGCCGATGCCGAGGGGCAGCCCCGGGGGCATCTCGATGATCTCGGTCGACCGGTCGGGGTGGAGCAGGATCGGCGGCACGTGCCCGGCGCGCGCGATCGAGCAGTCGCGCGTGATCGGGTCGTACACGGCGTACACGCAGGTCGCGATCTGCGTGGGGTCGAGGTCCTGGCTCATCAGGTTGAGCCGGAACAGCACCTCGTCGGGCGGCAGGTCCAGGCTGGCCAGCGTGCGCGCCGCCGTCCGGAGCTGGCCCATCGTCGCCGCGGCTCTGGTGCCGTGCCCCATGACGTCGCCGACCACGAGCGCGGAGCGGCATCCGGGCAGGGGGATCACGTCGTACCAGTCGCCGCCCACGCCCATCAGGTCGCTGGCCGGGAGGTACCTGGAGGCGATCTCCATGCCGAGCGGATGGGGCAGCTCGGCGGGCAGCAGGCTGCTCTGCAGGGTCAGGGCGGTCCGGCGCTCACGGGTGTACAGCAGGGCGTTGTCGACGCAGACGGCGGTCCGCGCGGCGAGTTCCTCGGCCACCGCGACGTCCTGCTCCTCGAACGCCTCACCGCCCGGCCGTCGGGTGAAGACCGCGCATCCCAGCACCCGGCCGCGCGCGCTCAGCGGGACGGCGAGGAAGGACGTGCCGGTGAGCAGGGCCGCGACCACGCTCTCCCGGTCGAGGCCGCCGCCGATCAGCCGGGCCGTGTCGGGATCCATCTGCGGATACATGAGCGGAGTGCCGGTCGCCATGCACTGGGCGTGGGGGAGCTCCGGGCGATAGGTCGTCACCTCGTCGAGCGGGATGGCGCGCACCCACGCTTGAGCGTCGTGGTCCGCGACCGCGAGGGCCACCCGCCGGACCAGCGCGGTCCCGTCCTCCGAGCGGGACGGGAACTCGCCGTCGACGACCAGCCGGTCGTGGATCAGGATCTCCGCGGTGTCGGCGAAGCGCGGAACGGCGACGTCCATGAGCTCGCGGCTCGTCTCCACGAGATCCAGGGTGGTGCCGATGCGGCGGCTCGCCTCGTTCAGGAAGGTCAGCCGCTCGTTCGCCGAGACCGCACTGCTCCGGCGCCACTCGGACTGGTTGCCCTCTGCGGGATCCTTGATCAGGCAGTTGCGGTTCAAATCCGTTTCTCTCCGGGAGGCAGAAGATGCCCCCGAATCGTAAAGAGAAGATCCGCCGCATTTCAGGTGTTTGCCAGATGACGGGTCCGGGTAGTCGCGGCGAACGTTCCCACTCCCCATGCGGCCGGCGTACCGGCGGTGTCACGGCAAGGCGGCCGGACACGGAAGAGGCCGCCTCCGATGCCGGAGGCGGCCGTCACGCTGCGGAAACCTGTCGGGGCGACAGGATTTGAACCTGCGACTTCTTGCTCCCAAAGCAAGCGCGCTACCAAGCTGCGCCACGCCCCGCGGCGTCGGTTGCGCGAGCGCTCCGGAACTCCGGTACGCTTACGCCCTGACGACCGGATGAAGTCTAGACCAGATGAAGACCGGCGCGCGCGGACGTAGCTCAATGGTAGAGCCCCAGTCTTCCAAACTGGCTACGCGGGTTCGATTCCCGTCGTCCGCTCTGTTCGACACAAAGGCCAGGTCAACCGGCATCGGTTGGCCTGGCCTTCGTCATGTCCGGAGTGTTTGGACGCGGCGTGTCCCGCCGGACATTCCCGGTCAATCGGATGTGCGAAAGAGGGCCCACACGGCCTTGCCGCCGTCGTCGAGCGGGTCCCAGCCCCACGCCTGGCTGTACGTCTCGACGATGTAGAGCCCGCGTCCGTGCTCGGAGATGAAGTCCGGCTCCTTGGGGGTCGGCACCTCGTCGCTCGGGTCGGCCACCGCCAGGAGGATGTCCGGCGAGAGGCGCACCAGAGTCAGCGTGATGGGGCGCTCGTCCGGGCCCTCGTCGGGATAGAGCGCGTAGCGCACCGCGTTGGTCACGAGTTCTGAGACGACGAGCGCGGCGTCGTCGCCGAGCTCGGACAGGCCCCACTCGTCGAGGGTGGAGCGGGTGACGTCCCTGGCCGTCTTCACCGAGTCGGCCTGCGGCCCGAGCGGGCAGATCGCCCTGTCGGCGGCGTCGGCGGACCGCAGCATCTCCCTGACGCTCCGGCGGGACAACTGGGCGGAGGGCATGGGCTTCTCCAACATCCTGCCCGTACCTCCCGCTTGCCGCTTTTGACGTCAGTGCACCATTAGCCCAATATGCACTACGCCATGATGGGACAGCCGACCGGCCCCTGCAAGACCCAAATGCACGTGCAATCGCCTTGTGCAGCGGCACACGACGTTTTCCGGCCCGACACACGGATCGGCCCTTGTCATCGGGGCGGGAACTGGTGACACTGTGTGGGCTGAGGTGTGGCGCGGATCTTCCCCTCAGCGCATCTCACGCATCGACTGAGAGGGAGGCGCCGTGACACAGACCCAGCCGGGCTCCGGGCCGACGGCGCTTCGAATCCTCCTCGGCTCACAACTGCGCAAGCTCCGGGAGAACAGGGGCATCACGCGCGACGAGGCGGGAGAGCTCATCCGCGGCTCCGAATCCAAGATCAGCCGGATGGAGCTCGGTCGCGTCGGGTTCAAGGAGCGCGACGTGGCCGATCTGCTCAGCTTCTACGGCGTCGAGGAGCCCGAGGCCCGCGCCGCGGTGATGGAGCTGGTGGAAAGGGCCAACGAGCCCGGCTGGTGGCACCGGTTCAACGACGTGCTGCCCACCTGGTTCCAGGCGTACGTCGGGCTGGAGGAGGCCGCCTCCCGCATCCGCACCTACGAGGTGCAGTTCGTGCCCGGCCTGCTGCAGACCAAGGAGTACGCCCGGGCCGTGATCACGGCCGGGGCGGTGGGCGCGGGGCCGGAGGAGATCGCCCGGCGGGTGGACCTCCGGCTGGGGCGCCAGCGCGTACTGGACGGCGAGGGCGGCCCGATGTTCTGGGCGGTGATCGACGAGGCGGCACTGCGCCGTCCCATCGGCGGCGTCGAGGTGATGAGAGGCCAGCTCCAGCACCTGATCGACCTGATGAACCAGCCCAACATCACGATCCAGATAATGCCGTTCAGCTTCGGCGGACACGCCGCGGAGGGTGGCGCGTTCAGCATCCTGCGGTTCCAGGACGCCGATCTTCCCGACATCGTCTACGTCGAGCAGCTCGCCAGCGCGCTTTACCTGGACAAACGGGACGAAGTCGATCGGTACGGCGAGGTCATGGAGCGGCTCTGCGCCGTCAGCACGACCCCCGACGAGACCACCGGCATGCTGCGACAGATCATGCTGGACCTGTGATCAGTCGCTCGTAGGTGTGTCTCTGCTCTAGACTGCACCTTGGCGCTGGACACCCGCCACAGTGGAGCCTGCCCAGAGGGTCGTGCCAAGGCGGCGGTGCTTCAAGCCGCTCATGTGGGCGCGGCGCGTGACGTCCGCGGTAGCCGTGCTTGGCGCGCCCGCGATCACCAAAAGCTTGATCAAGGAGACCACCCCGTGAAGACCGCTGTCGAGGAGCTCAGCCCGACCCGGGTGAAGCTCACCGTCGAGGTGCCGTTCGAGGAGCTCGAGCCGAGCCTGGAAGCCGCCTACAAGAAGGTCGCCCAGCAGGTGCGTGTCCCCGGCTTCCGCCCCGGCAAGGTGCCCGCCCGGATCATCGAGCAGCGCTTCGGCCGCGCGGTGGTTCTCGAGGAGACCCTGAACGACGCCCTGCCCAAGCTGTACGGCCAGGCCGTGGACGAGACCGACGTGTTCCCGGTCAGCCAGCCCGAGATCGAGGTCACCAAGATCGAGGACGGCTCGCAGGTCGAGTTCACCGCCGAGGTCGACGTCCGCCCGTCCTTCGACGTGCCGGACTACGAGGGCACCGAGGTCGTCGTCGACGCCGCCGAGGTGTCCGACGAGGACATCCAGACCCAGCTCGACGCCCTCCGTCAGCGTTTCGCCACGCTGACCGGCGTGGAGCGCGCCGCCGCCCGCGGCGACTACGTCGTCATGGACCTGCGTGCCGAGATCGACGGCAAGAACCTCGACGAGCAGCAGGCCTCCGACGTGTCGTACGAGGTCGGAGCGGGCTCGGTGCTCCAGGGCCTCGACGACGCCCTCGAGGGGCTGTCGGCGGGCGAGGAGAAGACCTTCCGCACCACCCTGGTCGGCGGCGAGAACGCCGGCGACGAGGCCGACGTGATCATCAACGTGAAGTCGGTCAAGGAGAAGGTGCTGCCCGAGCTGGACGACGAGTTCGCGCAGCTCGCCAGTGAGTTCGACACGCTCGACGAGCTGAAGGACAGCATCCGCGAGCAGGTCCGCCGCAACAAGCTCATCGGGCAGGTCATGCAGAGCCGCGAGAAGGCTCTCGACGCCCTGCTCGAGCAGCTCGACATCCCGCTGCCGGAGAGCGCCCTCAAGGCCGAGATCGACTCCCGCAAGCACAACCTCGAGCACCAGATCGCCGAGAGCGGTCTGAGCCGCGAGGCCTTCTTCCGTCTCTACCAGACGACGGAGGAGGAGCGCTTCGCCGAGTTCGAGGCCAACGCCGCCAAGGCGCTGAAGGCCGGCTTCGTCCTCGACAAGATCGTCAAGTCCGAGGACATCGGCGTCAGCGAGCAGGAGCTCACCAACTTCGTGGTGCGCCGCGCCATGGAGCTGGGTGTCGCCCCGAACACGCTGGCCCAGCACCTCGCCGACAACGACCAGCTCACGCTCGCGATGATGGAGATCGTCCGTGAGAAGGCCAAGACGGTCGTCGGCGACGCCGCCAAGGTGACCGACGAGGCGGGCAACGAGGTCGACCTCAAGGCCATCTACGCCGAGCTCAACCCCGAGCAGGAGGCCGAGGGCACCGAGGAGGCCGCCGCCGGCGAGTCCACGGAGTCCGCCGAGTAGGCGTCCGTCACACGCTTCACCAGACCCCCGTCGCGCTTCGGCGCGGCGGGGGTCACGCGTCCCCGGAGTGAGGTTCCGGCGTGCTCCCGCCCCATGCGCCGTCAGCGAACAGCAGCACGACGGGGCATGAGCTGTCTGCCTCGCGCGTTAAGGTCACAAGCAAAGCCAATCGATTTCGACGCATCGGAAGGTGACGCTGTGACCAGCCCGCCGACCTTCTTCCAGCCCACCAGCTTCGGTCCCGAGGCGCGCGGCCGTGAGAACGGCTCGTACCGCCTGGAGGACCAGCTCTACCAGCGGCTGCTCCGCGAGCGCATCGTGGTGCTCGGCACCCAGGTCAACGACGAGGTCGCCAACCGGCTCTGCGCCGAGCTGCTCCTCCTTGCCGCGGACGACCCGGATCGGGACATCTGGCTGTACATCAACTCGCCCGGCGGCTCGGTGACGGCCGGCATGGCGATTTACGACATGATGGAATACGTGCCGAACGACGTGTGCACCGTCGCGATGGGCTTGGCCGCTTCCATGGGCCAGTTCCTGCTCTGCGCGGGGGCGTCGGGCAAGCGGTACGCGCTGCCCAACGCTCGCATCATGATGCACCAGCCGTCCGGCGGCATCGGCGGCACCGCGGCCGACATCGCGATCCAGGCCGAGCAGATGCTCTACGTGAAGAAGACCCTGGCCGAGCGGATCGCCTTCCACACCGGCCAGCCGCTCGAGCAGATCGAGCGCGACTCCGACCGTGACCGGTGGTTCACGGCCGAGGAGGCCAGGGACTACGGCTTCATCGACCATGTCGTGCGCAGCGCGCGGCAGGTGCCCTCCGAGGGCGCCGTCTCATGAGTGGAGCTTCCGAAGTGAACGAGCTGATCCGGCCGGGAGACATCAACGGCCGTTACATCATCCCTTCGTTCGTCGAACGCACGACGTACGGCGTGAAGGAGATGAACCCGTACAACAAGCTGTTCGAGGATCGCATCATCTTCCTCGGCGTGCAGATCGACGACGCCTCGGCGAACGACGTCATGGCGCAGTTGCTCACCCTGGAGTCGCTCGACCCGGACAGGGACATCAGCATCTACATCAACTCGCCGGGCGGTTCGTTCACCGCGATGACGGCGATCTACGACACGATGCAGTTCGTCCGTCCGGAGATCCAGACGGTGTGTCTCGGTCAGGCGGCGTCCGCCGCGGCGGTGCTGCTGGCCGGCGGCACGCCCGGCAAGCGGTTCGCTCTGCCGAACGCCCGCGTCCTGATCCACCAGCCCTCCACCGAGGGCGGCGGCCAGGGCAGCGACATCGAGATCCAGGCTCGGGAGATCCTGCGCATGCGGGAGCTGCTCGAGGACATTCTGGCGCGGCACTCGGGTAAGTCGCCGGACGAGGTCCGCAGGGACATCGAGCGCGACAAGATCCTGAGCGCCGAGGAGGCCAAGGCGTACGGGCTGGTGGACGACATCATCCCGACGCGTAAGAAGCGCGCCGCGGCGATCGCTTCCTGAGGAAGTCGAAGGCACCGGAACGATGCCCGTTTGGGCACGTTCCGGTGCGACTCACCGCCAGGGGGCTCACTGAGGGTCCAGAAGACGGTAACGTCGATACCTGAGCGGGATGACGTTTTCGCACCGAGTCAGAGCGGGCGGCGGACGGAAGTGACCGCGTCAGCAGGGCGGTCCCACGCAAAGGAGTATCTGGGGTGGCACGCATCGGCGACGGGGGAGACCTGCTGAAGTGTTCGTTCTGCGGCAAGAGCCAGAAGCAGGTCAAGAAGCTCATCGCCGGCCCCGGCGTCTACATCTGCGATGAGTGCATCGATCTCTGCAACGAGATCATCGAGGAGGAGCTCTCCGAGTCCTCCGAGCTGAAGTGGGACAACCTCCCCAAGCCGCGTGAGATCTACGAGTTCCTCGAGGCCTACGTCATCGGACAGGACAAGGCCAAGAAGGCGCTCTCCGTGGCGGTGTACAACCACTACAAGCGCGTCCAGTCCGGCGAGCGCGCCCGGGACGACGGCCTGGAGCTGGCCAAGTCCAACATTCTGCTCCTCGGCCCGACCGGATCCGGCAAGACGCTGCTCGCGCAGACGCTCGCCAAGATGCTCAACGTGCCGTTCGCGATCGCCGACGCCACCGCCCTGACCGAGGCCGGGTACGTCGGAGAGGATGTCGAGAACATCCTGCTCAAGCTGATCCAGGCGGCCGACTACGACGTCAAGAAGGCCGAGACCGGCATCATCTACATCGACGAGGTCGACAAGATCGCCCGTAAGAGCGAGAACCCGTCGATCACGCGCGACGTCTCCGGCGAGGGTGTGCAGCAGGCCCTGCTGAAGATCCTTGAGGGGACGACCGCGAGCGTGCCGCCGCAGGGCGGGCGCAAGCACCCGCACCAGGAGTTCATCCAGATCGACACCACCAACGTGCTGTTCATCTGTGGTGGCGCCTTCGCCGGCCTCGAAAAGATCATCGAGTCGCGCGTCGGCAAGAAGGGGATCGGCTTCAACGCGATCATCCGGTCCAAGGAGGAGATGGACTCCTCGGACATCTTCTCGGACGTCATGCCCGAGGACCTGCTGAAGTTCGGCATGATCCCCGAGTTCGTCGGCCGGCTCCCCGCGATCACGTCGGTCCACAACCTCGACCGGGACGCGCTGATCCAGATCCTCACCGAGCCCAGGAACGCGCTGGTCAAGCAGTACCGCCGCCTCTTCGAGCTGGACAACGTCGAGCTGGAGTTCACCGACGACGCGCTGGAGGCGATCGCGGACCAGGCGATCCTGCGCGGCACCGGGGCGCGGGGGCTACGGGCCATCCTCGAGGAGGTCCTGCTCTCGGTGATGTACGAGGTGCCGTCCCGAGAGGACGTCGCCCGCGTCGTCATCACCCGTGAGGCCGTCCTGGAGCACGTCAACCCGACACTCGTGCCGCGGGACCAGCTGCAGGCGAAGCAGCAGCGCACCCCCAGGGAGAAGTCGGCCTGATCCCGTCCGCGGCTCTTGCACCGGATGCCGTCTTTTGACGAGGTCCTGCCGCGTTTCCGATGAGAACTTCTGAGCGTACGCACAGGAGACCATCGGAAAGGTGAGCCGCGGATGAGACGGAGACTTTTCGGATTAGCCACGATCGTCGCGCTGCTGACGGCGTTCGGCCTATGTGAGCCGGCGTCCGCGTCCACGGCGGCCAAGGTCTACCGCGGCCGCGCCACGGTGGTCGTCGAGACCTACGACTACTGCAGCGGCGCGCGGAGAATCGCCGACCGGAGCAGGTTCAGCACCACGGCCGAGCTGCACGTGGTCCCCCGCCTGTCGGGAGACGGGCGCACCGAGCGGAACCCCTTCGGGTGGCAGTTCTACGTCGGTAACGTCGGCCAGCCGGGATCGTTCCAGTTCGCGTCGGCCTTCCTGGTGGGCCCCCGCCGCTATCTGGCGGAGTACTGGAACACCGGCCGCAGCTCGACGGGGCAGTTCAATGGCAGGCTGGTGCAGAGCCACAGCAACATCGGGGCGGCGTGGAACCAGTTCATGGCGAACAAGCCGCTCGTCGACTGCCGCCCCAATCTCGGTGTGATGCTGTTCCCCTTCGCGGTCGCGGCGGGCGCGCGGATCAACGGAGTCGTGACCAACGGTGCCGCCCGGTTCACGTTGATCGGGGCGACCGAAGAAAGCCTCTACGCCTTCCGCATCGACTTCAACGCCTGAACGCGCCGCCATGGCTCCCGCTCCCCAGCGGGAGCCATGCGCCGTCACCTGCGGTGACGCCCGACCGGCGTGGGGGCGGACGCGGGCGGCCATAGAATTGGTCACCGTGACAACGCCTGAACTGCCAACCCAGTACGCACCCGCCGATGTCGAGACCCGCAGCTACGAGCGCTGGGTATCGGAAGGCTTCTTCACCGCGGACCCGGGCAGCGGGCGGGAACCGTACAGCATCGTGCTTCCGCCACCGAACGTGACGGGCTCGCTGCACGTGGGGCACGCCCTGGACCACTCGATCCAGGACGCGCTGACCCGGCGGGCCCGGATGCGGGGCCTGGAGACGCTGTGGCTCCCGGGCATGGACCACGCCGGCATCGCCACGCAGAACGTCGTCGAGCGAGAGATCGCCAAGGACGGTCTGTCCCGCCACGACCTGGGACGCGAGGCGTTCGTCGACCGGGTGTGGCAGTGGAAGGAGGAGTCCGGCGGCCGCATCCTCGGCCAGATGACGAAGCTCGGCGACGGCGTGGACTGGTCGCGTGAGCGCTTCACGATGGACGAGGGCCTGTCCCGGGCCGTCCAGACCATCTTCAAGAAGCTCTTCGACGACGGGCTCATCTACCGCGCCGAGCGCATCATCAACTGGTGCCCGCGCTGCCTCACCGCGCTGTCCGACATCGAGGTGGAGCACAGCGAGGACGAGGGAGAGCTCGTCTCCATCCGGTACGGATCGGACGAGACCGAGATCGTGGTCGCGACCACGCGCGCCGAGACGATGCTCGGCGACACCGCGGTCGCGGTCAACCCGTCCGATGAGCGCTACGCGCACCTCGTGGGCCAGTTCGTGGAGCTTCCGCTCACCGGCCGCCGGATTCCGATCGTCGCGGACGAGCACGTCGATCCGTTCTTCGGAACGGGCGCGGTGAAGGTGACCCCCGCCCACGACCCCAACGACTTCGAGATCGGCCGCCGGCACTCGCTGCCGTCGATCTCGGTCATGGACGAGCGCGGCGTGATCACGGCGCACGGCCCGTTCCAGGGGCTGGACCGGTTCGAAGCGCGGCCCGCGGTGGTCGCCGCGCTGCGCCAGCAAGGGCGGATCGTCGCGGAGAAGCGTCCGTACCTGCACTCGGTCGGCCACTGCTCCCGCTGCAAGACGGTGGTCGAGCCGCGCCTGTCGCTGCAGTGGTTCGTGAATGTCTCGCCGCTCGCCAAGGCGGCCGGTGACGCCGTCCGCGACGGCCGTACCCGGATCCACCCGCCGGAGCTGGCCAAGCGCTACTTCGACTGGGTCGACGACATGCACGACTGGTGCATCTCCCGGCAGTTGTGGTGGGGGCACCGCATCCCGGTCTGGTACGGCCCCGATGGCGAGGTCGTGTGCGTCGGACCGGACGAGGAGGCGCCGGTCGGCTACGTCCAGGACCCGGACGTGCTCGACACCTGGTTCTCCTCCGGTCTGTGGCCGTTCTCGACCCTGGGCTGGCCGGAGTCCACCCCGGAGCTCAAGCGGTTCTATCCGACGTCCGTGCTGGTCACCGGGTACGACATCCTCTTCTTCTGGGTCGCCAGGATGATGATGTTCGGGCTGTACGCGATGGACGGGCAGCCGCCGTTCCGTACGGTGGCGTTGCACGGGATGGTCCGGGACCAGTTCGGCAAGAAGATGTCCAAGTCGTTCGGGAACGTGGTCGACCCGCTGGACTGGATCGCCCGTTACGGCGCCGACGCCACGCGGTTCACCCTGCTTCGGGGGGCCAACCCGGGGTCGGACGTGGCCATCAGCGAGGACTGGGCCGCGGGGTCGCGCAACTTCTGCAACAAGATCTGGAACGCGACCAGGTTCGCGCTCATGAACGGCGCGGTGGTGGACGGCCTGCCGTCCGACCTCACCGCCGCCGACCGCTGGGTGTTGTCGAGGCTGCAGACCGTGATCGCGTCCGTGGACGCCGCGTACGAGGACTTCGAGTTCGCCAAGGTCTCCGACGCTCTGTACCACTTCGCCTGGGACGAGGTCTGCGACTGGTACGTCGAGCTCGCGAAGATCCAGATATCCCGAGGCGGGGAGGTCGCTGAGAACACCAAGCGGGTTCTCGGCCACGTCTTCGACGCTCTGCTGCGACTGCTGCACCCGCTGGTGCCGTTCGTGACCGAGGAGCTGTGGCGGGCACTGACCGGTGGGGAGTCGTTGGTCGTGGCCGACTGGCCGGTTCCGGTGGCTGAGCTGGCCGACCCCGGCGCCGAGATGGAGATCGCCGCGCTTCAGGAGCTTGTCACCGAGGTGCGGAGGTTCCGTTCCGACCAGGGGCTCAAGCCTGGTCAGCGAGTCGCGGCGCGGCTGTCCTTCTCCGGTACGGCCCTCGCCCCGCACGAGGAGGCCGTCAGGGCGTTGCTCCGGCTCAACGCGCCGGGGGAGAGCTTCACGGCGACCGCGCGCATCGCGGTGGGCGGCGTGGACGTGGAGATCGACACCGCCGGTGCCATCGACGTCGCAGCGGAGCGCAAGAGGCTCGAGAAGGATCTCGCCGCCGCGCGGAAGGAGCATGCCCAGGTGACGGGCAAGCTCGGCAACGCGCAGTTCATGGCCAAGGCGCCGGACGACGTGGTGGCGAAGGTGCGCGGCCGTGCGGCTCAGGCCGAGGAGGACATCGCGCGCCTCGAGGCCCAGCTCGCCGCACTTCCCGGCTAGGTCCCTCATCAGGCCGGCCGGAGCAGGTTTGAGCAGCGACGGGGTGGGAATGACACTTAAGTTGCCTCAGATGTGCCCGGCCGGCCGCGAGGGGTGGTAAGGTTCCTTCTCGCAGGGCTCACCGGCGCGTCTCACTCCCCTCGGGGAAATGGGTGCTACGGTTCCTGTATCTCCTCCAACTAATCGGGAATTTCCGATTGGCCGCGCGCAATTCGACAGGATTGCGAATGGACAGTAGCTTGGAGGGGTTGCTCCGGAGACGGGGCGGCTGCGATTCCCTCAGGGTTGCGGGGTTCGGGTCAAGTGTTCCAAAACGGGACGGTTTGACACGGATCGGGCGACACGAGAGAATAGCGGTAAGTGAAGCGAATGTAACGCCCCGGAGCGGATGGCTCGGTTTCGAGTCTGAGGTGATGGTGGTCGCGTCCGTTTCTTGAGAACTCAACAGTGTGCTAAAAGCCAGTGCATGATGCACAACCCCGTCCTTACCTGCACTCATTGCGGTGTGGGGGGATGGATTCCTTTGGTTGACATTCATGTGAATGTTGGCCAGGAAACAACTCGAAGACATTGTTTGGAGAGTTTGATCCTGGCTCAGGACGAACGCTGGCGGCGTGCTTAACACATGCAAGTCGAGCGGAAAGGCCCTTCGGGGTACTCGAGCGGCGAACGGGTGAGTAACACGTGAGTAACC
>NZ_BBYM01000022.1 GCF_001570405.1 Microtetraspora niveoalba
GGCCGCAGCGTTCGTTCGGTGATCGGGACCGTGGTTTCCGTGATCGTGATGATCGTGGTCCGCGGCGTGAGGGCGGTGGTTTCGGTGGCCGGTACGGCTCCCGTGACCGCGATGCTGAATCGCGTCCGTCAGGGGAGCGTTTCCAGCGCGGCGACGACCGCGGTGGGCGCCCCTTCCGGGACCGCGACGGTGAAGGAGGCTTCCGCGACCGTCCGGGCCGCCCGGCGGGTGAGCGTGAGGACCGGGGCGGGGCCAGGCCGTTCAGCCGCGAGGGGTTCTCGGGCGGCAGCCGTACCCGGTATGAGCAGGAGAACGAGCCGAAGGAACGTGAGAAGCTGCCCGAGCTCGCGCCCGACATCACGCCGGACGAGCTGGACAGCGAGGCGCGCGACGAGCTGAGGTCGCTGCCGAACGACCTCGCCAACCTGGTGGCGAGCCACCTCGTGGCGGCCGCTCGCGCGTTGAGCGAGGAGGAGCCCGAGCGGGCGTACGAACACGCGAAGGTCGCCCGCCGGTTCGCCGGCAGGATCGGCGTCGTGCGGGAGGCCGCCGGGATCGCGGCGTACCACGCTGGCCAGTACGCGGAGGCGCTCGGCGATCTCCGTGCGGCGCGGCGGCTGACAGGCTCGGATGAGTACCTGCCGGTGATGGCCGACTGCGAGCGTGGGCTCGGTCGTCCCGAGCGGGCTCTGGACCTGGTCCGTTCCCGCGAGGCGGAACGGCTGGACCGGGGCGGGAAGATCGAGCTGGCGATCGTCGAGTCCGGCGCGCGCCGCGATCTCGGTCAGCACGACGCTGCGGTCATCACTCTTCAGCGGGTGCCAGAGCTGCGCGATCCGCAGCCGAAGCCGTGGTCGGCCCGGCTGGCGTTCGCGTACGCGGACGCGCTGGCGGACGCGGGCCACCAGGCCGCGGCGACCGACTGGTTCGCCAAGGCGATGGCCTTCGACGAGGAGGGCGAGACCGACGCCGCCGAGCGCTATGCCGAGCTGACCGGCGGCGTGATCGAGGACGCCGAGGAGGACTTCGACGAACTCGACGAGGCGGGGCAGGCCGCAGAGGAGGCCCTGGCCGGCGAGGGCGACGAGGTCGTCGCGGACCTGGCGACCGAGGGCGAGGGCGACTCGGCCGACGCCGACGCCGACGCCGAGCCGGCATCCGCCGCACCGGAGCCCTCCGCCGAACCGACCGTGGAGAAGGACGACGCCCCCTCGGACGCCGTCACTTCCGATGCCGTCACTTCCGATGCCGCCGATGACCAGGCGGGCAAGGGGGACGCGGGCGCTCTGGGGCCGGCCTTCATAGAGCCCGACTTCGGCGACGTCCTGGACGGGCCGGACGACCGGGACAAGCCGGCTTCCTGATCGATAGCCGCGAAGGGCGGCGCCACCAGATCTGGTGGCGCCGCCCTTTTCGTTCGTTCAGCGGGGCCCTGTGCGCTGCCGCCTCACCGGGGTGCCCCGGTCGGCTCCTTCAGTACGGCAGAGCGACCTCCGTACGGCGGGGCCTGCTAGCGGCGGCGGGGCGGGCCGAGGACGTCAGCCGGGGGTGCGGTCCAGCCAGTGCATGATGCCCGCGACATTGGACGGAGCGCCGCTGAGCAGTTCGAACTGCTCGGCGGTCGTCTCGTCTCCCTGAAGCGCGGCGTATCGCTCGCGTGTCCGGTCGCGGACCATCGCGACCGCGTGGTCCAGATCGAGTCCCTCCGAGCGGGCCTGCCGGGTGAGGTCCACCCAGATGCGCAGCTCTTCCGCCGACCTTTCCAGGGTCTCCGCCACGTTCGTGACCGGGCCGTAGTGGCTGAAGAGGAGCCGCTGTGGCCCGAGCGCGTCGAACAGGGCGATCGAGTCGAGAGCCACACCGAGGTCGAAGTCGGGCGGCGGCGTCGCGGGGCGGAGGTCGCCTGTCTCCGGAAGGTAGACGCCGGCGGCGTCACCCACGTACAGATCTCCACTGAGCGAGTCGAGCAGACCGACGTGATGCTTGGCATGGCCGGGTGAGTAGTGGCTCGACAGTGTTCGACCATTGCCCAGGTCGATGTTGCCGGTGTCGCCGAGCGCGCGGATCCTCGCGGCGTCCGTGGGGGCCAGGGCGCCGAACAGGACGTCGAGCTTGTCGCCCCACACCATCTTCGCGCTGGCCATGAGCCGGGAGGGATCGGCGAGGTGCCGGGCGCCCTTCTCGTGTACGACGATCTCGGCCGAGGGGTAGAAGCGCGCGATGTCCCCGACGCCGCCGGCGTGATCGAGATGGATGTGCGTCACGACGACGGTCGCCAGATCGTCGGGTCCGACGCCCAGCGATGTCAGCGCGTCCCTGACGATGGGCGCGGACGTGGAGGTTCCGGTCTCCACCAGGCAGGGCCGGTCACCCAGGATCAGATAGCCGGCTGTGATGCCGGAATAGCCCGCCATCCTCGTGTCGATCTCGTAGACGTCCGCGCCTAGCGCTGTCACGTTGTCCACAGCCACCCCACTATCCCCAGAATCCGGTTCGGGCAAAGCTCCTTCAGCCTAATGAAAGGACAGTGGTCTCCCGAGGAGAGGGGAGAGACACATGCATGTGAACTCGGTACTGCTGCGCGGGCGGCTGTCGATGGAGGCCGAGCACCGGGAGCTGCCCAGTGGGGTTGTCCTCACGCGGTGGCGGCTCGCGGTCCGGAGGCCCGATGACCACCCCGGTCATCAACGTGCGGACGCCATCGAGTGTGCCACGTTCGAGGACGACGTCCGCGAGACAGTGTCCGGTTGGATGCTCGACGACGTCGTCGAGGTCGAGGGGGCGGTGCGTCGCCGCTGGTGGCGCGGTGGCAGCCGATACGAGGTCGAGGTCCGTACGGCGCGGCTGGTCGAACGCGGCGGGTCTGTCCGGCGACCACGTCGGGCTGCGGATCAGCGAGGCCGCCCGGAGGTGAGCCAGGGTACGGGCGACGCGGTTGCGGCAGCACCGGGATCGCCTCCGGCGTTTGCCGCGTCGACGGCCGCGCCGGCGTCGCCCGCAGCGCGGGTTGTGCCGTCCCCCGGATCACCTCCTGAGGAGCCGCCAAGAGTGTCGCTCGCGATCCCGGAAACGCCGGGCGCCGCCGATTCTCCGCTCGCGCGCTCCGTGCCGTCCCCCACAGGCGAGGACGGGCGCATCGACATCGGTCCTGGCGAGTCAACCCCTGCGCACGTCAGTCGTGCGGAGGGCGCCCGTATGGGACCCGGGCGTGCGGATTCTGGGCGTGCGGAATCCGGGCGTGCGGAATCCGGGCATGGGGAGGACAAGCGTGCGAGGCCCAGGCGCGGGGTGTCCCTGTCGCTCGTGGAGGGAGGTCAGTCCGTTGCGAAGACGCGCATCACCAATCCCGTGCGGGGCTTGGGGCTGAACGAGGTGGACTTCCTGGGGACGCGCTCCCCCAGGGCGGCCACGGCCAGCGCGTCCTCGGTCGCGAGCGGGTTGAGCAGGACGGCGGTCCCCGACAGTTGCCGCGCGAGCCGTACGGCGGCATAGGGGTCGTGATGGACCACCAGGACCTGTCGCTCGTCGTCGGAGATGCCCCAGACCTTGGGCAGGAGGAACTCGCTGAGGATCGACGTGTCCATGGCGCGCCAGCGGGCGGAGCGATCGGCAGGCATGGCGTGTTCGACCTGCATCGGGTCGGGGTTGGTCAGCAGGTGCGACGGGCCGTCTCCGGCGAGCACGAACGCGGGCCCCGTCGCCGTGGCGAGCCCGGAAAGCGCGTCATCGAGGGAGACGAACTCGTGGACCTGCCACGCCCCCTTGGCCCGTGCCGCCGCCTCCGGCAGGGGCAGGCCGGGGATCACCCGGTGGATCGCCTTCAGGTCCGGAGGATAGGCACTGGAGTCCACCAGAAGCGCGAGCCCGTAGTCCCATGGGCCGGACTCCTCGTGATCCTCGCGCAGCTTCTGGTACGTGGCATAGCGGTGATGGCCGTCCGCGATCAACGCCTGCCGGTCCCGCAGGTCCTCGCCGATCGCCGCGATCTCCACCGGGTCGGTCACCGCCCACAGTCGGTGGCGGAATCCGTCGCCCGTCTGGATGTCGAGGATCGGGACACGCAGCGCGGCGACCTCGTCCACCAGGCGCGACGCGGTCCCCCCGCCCTCGTACAGCAGGAAGATCGGTTCGAGGTTGGCCTCCGTGGTCCGCATCAACGCCAGGCGGTCGGCGATCGGGCCGGGCATGACGTCCTCGTGCGGCAGCACTGAGGGGGAGCCGACACCCACTGCGCCGATCAGCCCGCGCTGCAGGATGCCGGGGCCGCTCTGCTCGTACACATAGAGCGCCGCCAAGGGGTCCACGGAGAGCGTCCCGGACGACAGCCACTCGTCCAGCTCCGCGCGGGCGTCCGTGTAATGGCTCACGCCGGGAAGGATCAGGCGCACCACGTTGTTGGGGTGGGAGTCCAGCAGATCCTGGACGTCGTCGGGGGAGACGAGGTCGTACGGCGGCGAGGTCACCGCAGCGAGATCGTCCACTGTGAAGCGCACGCCGCGGAACGGACGCAGCGTCAGGGCCGGCCGTTCAGAAGTCTCCATACCGGGCATGTTGCCATAAATGCCCGGTCTTCCCGAGGCTGCGGTGGCGGGTTGGTCAGGAAATCGCATTGCAGGAGGCCCCACAGAATGATCCAGGGACGACATGGACCATCGGATTACCAGCAGGACGGCCCGGCCGGGGGTGTTTACGAATGGTTCCAGCGCGGCGTCAAGCTCCTGGAAGAGGGTAGCCCCGCCGCCGCAGCGGCGCTCCTGGAACGCGCGGCCCACGCGGAACCCGAGTCCCGCAGCATTCGTGAGGCGCTGGCACGGGCACAGTTCAACTCCCGCAGGTACGCCGACGCGGTCGGAAGCTTCCGCTGGATCGTGGACGCCAACCCCACCGAGGACTACGCCTACTACGGTCTCGGCATGGCGTTGTGGCGCACCGGTGACATCGAGGGAGCCCAGGAGCCCCTGGCCGTCGCCGTGGCGATGCGCCCCGACCTGCGGCATTACGTCTCGGCGCTGACCCAGGTGCGTGCCACGCTGCGGGCGAGGAAGGCATGAGCCCCGACATGTCGCGCACGTCCCTGATCGACGCCTACGACACTCTCCTGCTCGACCTGGACGGCGTCGTCTACCTCGGCCGGCATGCCGTACGGAACGCTCCCGAGTCGCTGGCGGCGGCGCGGGAGCGTGGGGTCCGGCTTGCCTTCGTCACGAACAACGCCTCCCGCACCCCCGGCGCGATCGCGGCTCATCTCAGCGACATCGGCGTTCCGGCGGTCTCCGACGACGTGGTGACCTCCGCCCAGGCGGCCGCCCGGCTCGTGGCCGAGCGGTTCCCCGCGGGTTCCCCCGTCCTGGTCGTCGGTGGCATGGGCTTGCGCGGCGCCTTGCGGGCGTGCGGGCTGCGTCCTGTGACGACCGCCCTGGACGGGCCCGTCGCGGTCGTCCAGGGGATATGGGAAGGCATCTCGTACGGCCTGCTCTGTGAGGGAGCCTTGGCCGTGCGTGCGGGGGCCTGGTTCGTCGCGGCGAACGCGGACACGACGATGCCGACCAATCGGGGCGAGCTGCCGGGCAACGGTTCGATGACCAGGGTCATCGCCACCGCGACCGGTGTCGAGCCGGTCGTCGCGGGCAAACCGGAGCCGCCGTTGCACCGCGAGTCGATGATCCGTACGGGGGCGGAGCGGCCGCTGATCGTCGGTGACCGGCTGGACACCGACATCGAGGGCGCGACCAGGGCGGGAGTGGACAGCCTGCTGGTCCTGACCGGGGTCAGCGGTCCGCTGGACCTGCTCACCGCGTCCCCGTGGCACCGTCCCGCGCACGTGGCGATGGACCTGTCCGGGCTCCACGAGCCTCCTGCCCGAGTACTGCGCGGCCGCGACGGCTGGGAGTGCGCGGGCTGGACGGCTCGATGGGAGGGGGGTCGGCTGGGCCTGTCCGGCGACGGCGACCTGATCGACGGGCTCCGGGCGGCGTGCGCGGCGGCATGGGACGAGGCCGGCGACGGCCGGGTGGACGAGGACGCGGTGAAACCGGTTCTCCTGACCCTCGAGTCCCTGTCACGGTGACCGTGCCGTGGGGCCCCGCCACGCTGATCGTGAGTCCCCGGCCCGGGCTGCCGATGTCACCGTGATTGGTGGCCCCTTGGCCTGGGGTGATGATGTCACCGCGATTGTCGGCCCTTGGCCTGGGGTGGTGATGTCACGGCGACTGTGGGCCCTCGGCCCCGAGCAGAAGGTGCCGTAGGACCGGAGGGGCTGGGCTGGTGATGTCACGGTCGACTGCGGGGCCGCGGCCCGGGGGACGTTGTCGTCGTCGTGAGGCTGTGAGGCTGTGAGGCCCTCGGCCGGGGCCGACGATGTCAGGACGACCGTGGCCCTCGGACCCGGGCAGACAGCGTTCGTAGGGCCGTGGTCCTCGGCCCGGGCGGGCGGCCGCCGTCATGACGGTCGAAAGGAGTTCACATGCCCAGGCGAAGGGGATAGGGGGTGCCGTCTGAGAGGGCGTCAGAGGAGCTTGCGGAGCCGCAAGAGGTCACCGAGGCTGGCGTCGATCTTGACCCGGCCGCCGAAGAGCGCACGCGCCATGTCGAGCTCACCGTTGACCATGGAGATCAGGTCGGTGCTGGCGATCGTGATCTTGACCTCCGTGGGCCGGCCGTCCTGCGGAGGGGCGTCGGTGAACGGGTCGAGCCCCGATCGGTGGATCCGGCCGTAGAAGGTCATGCCGAGGTCGGAGATGTGGCAGGCCAGCCTGCGCTCGACGACGTGCCTGGCGCGGTCCTCCTCGCTGATCTCGTCGAACTGCTCGACGAGCTTCTCGAGCGCCGCCCGGCATTCCTCGACGGTCGCCATGCGTATGCCTCTCTTCCCACGGCCGGTCAGATGCCTCTGTACCTACGGACGGTAGCGTTCCTCATGAGCACTGCGCGAAATATGACACGTACCGCCGGATCAGCGACAAGGGGGGGCCGCATGATGGTCGAGGCCTTGCCAGGCTACGTCCGGCGGGCCCATGCCTTCACCACTACCGCCCAGATCGCACCGCCGGGCCGTGCCGCGCGCCGAGCACGTCGCCCCCTCCGGCTCGCGCTCGCCGCACCTACGGACCGTACCCGGCCGCCGGGGGCGTGGCGCACGGACAGCGTTTCGACATCGGCGTCGGCATCGCCGTGCCTGCCGAACCCGTGGAAAGGGACCGATTCCGCTACCGTCGGACCGGAGAGCATCACACGTCCGCCGCGGCACGGGGCCGTACGGCCGCGATGACGGACGGGGAACCAGCCAGGACGACCAGGATCCGCGCGACGGGCTCCGCGATGAGGACCCGCGACAGGATCCGGCACGACGAGGACCGGTGCGACCGGATCCATCGGAGGGACGCATGACCGAGACCGGCGCCGAGCCGTCGGCGGCGCGGCAGACACCGCGCGGGGGCGACGAGGCCGTCCAGGAGGCGCTGTCCGCGCTCCGGAAGCTGGGGGACCTGCCCGTCGCCGAGCACGTCGGCGTGTTCGAGGAGGCGCTGACCTGCCTGGAGAGCGCGCTCGCGTCCGTGGACGAGCCCATCGGAGAGCCGCACCGGTGAATCACCTGTCCGAAGGCATGGCACCGGCACCGAGTGCCCGGGTGTCTCTCTCTCGTCTCTTGTCGTTTGGTGCGCCGGTGTGGGCTTCCCGAGAGGCGAGAGTCCCCGTGACGGGTTTCATGCCGCGCGGTGTTCGAGGGGCGGGGGACGGGGTGTCCCTGCCTCGTCTCCTGTCCTGTGGTGCGTCGGTGTGGGCTCGTCGAGAGACGTGCTCTGGAGTGTCGGAGGCCGGTTCGATGTCGTCCCGTGTTCCAGGTGCCACAGCGCGGGTGACGACAGCTCGGATGGCGACAGCTCGGGTGGCGACAGCGTGGGTGACGACTCGGACGGGCGGGTGGGGCCGATGAAGCGGGTGCGTCTGGACAGCGAGCTGGTCCGCCGCGGGCTCGCCCGGTCCCGGGAGCAGGCGGCCCAGCTCATCGAAGCGGGCCGCGTGGCAGTGGGAGGGCGCACGGCGGCCAAGCCGGCGACCCAGGTGGACACCGCGGCGGCCATCGTGGTGGCCGAGGACGCGGCGGGGCCCGACTACGTCTCGCGGGGGGCGCACAAGCTGCTGGGAGCCCTGGCCGCCTTCGAGGGGCTCAAGGTCGAGGGCCGCCGCTGCCTGGACGCCGGCGCCTCCACCGGCGGGTTCACCGACGTGCTGCTGCGGCACGGCGCCGCCCACGTGCTGGCGGTCGACGTCGGGTACGGCCAGCTCGCCTGGTCGCTGCGCACCGACGAGCGCGTCACGGTGATGGAGCGGGTCAACGTCCGCGACCTCACCCCGGACATGGTCGGGGAGCCGCCGACGCTGGTCGTGGGCGACCTGTCGTTCATCTCGCTCCGTCTCGTCCTGCCCGCGCTCGCCGCCTGCGCCGCAGATGTGGCGGAGTTCGCGATGCTGGTCAAGCCGCAGTTCGAGGTGGGGAAGGACCGGGTCGGGGCGGGCGGCGTGGTCCGCGATCCCGCGCTGCGCGCCGGGGCCGTCCGGGAGGTCGCCGCGGCCGCGCTGGCGATGGGCCTGGTCGTGAAGGGCGTCACGGCGAGCCCCCTGCCCGGGCCGTCGGGGAACGTCGAGTACGTCCTGTGGCTCGGGAAGGGGCCGGGACACGAGCCGGTGGCCGACCTGGACGAGGCGATCGAGCGGGCAGTGGCGGAAGGGCCGCGGTGACGACACAGAAGCGACCCGCACGGACCGTCGTGGTCACGGCCCACACAGGCAGGGAGCCGGCGGTCGACAGCGCCAGGCTGGTGATCCACCGGCTGGTCGGCGCCGGCCTGCGCGTGCGCGTGTTCGATGTGGAGGCGGAGGAGATCGCCTGCCCCGGCGTCGAGGTCGTGCCGGCGGACCCCGCCTCGCTCCACGAGTCGGAGCTGATGATGGTGCTCGGGGGTGACGGGACGCTGCTGCGCGCGGCGGAGATGGCCCGTCCGGCCGGGGTGCCGCTGCTCGGGGTCAACCTCGGTCATGTCGGTTTCCTCGCCGAGGCGGAGGTGGCCGATCTCGGCGCCGCAGTCGACCGCGTGGCGGACGGCCGCTACGAGGTCGAGGAGCGGATGACGGTCGAGGTGGCCATCCGGCTGAACGGCTCGACGCTCGCCGAGACGTGGGCGCTGAACGAGGCCACGGTCGAGAAGGTCGACCGGATGCTGGAGCTCGTCGCCGAGATCGACGGCCGGCCGCTGTCCCGCTGGGGGTGCGACGGGGTGATCTGCGCGACGCCCACGGGTTCCACCGCGTACGCGTTCTCGGCCGGAGGGCCGGTGGTGTGGCCCGAGGTGGAGGCGCTGCTGATGGTGCCGATCAGCGCGCACGCCCTGTTCGCCCGGCCGATGGTGGTCTCCCCGCGCTCCACTCTCGCCGTGGAGATCGTGCCGGAGACCAGCGCGGGCGTGCTGTGGTGCGACGGCAGGCGCCGTTTCGACGTCCCTCCCGGGGCGAGGGTGGAGGTGCGCCGGGGGACCGTCCCCGTACGGCTGGCCCGGCTGCTGGGGGTGGAGACCACCGGGGCGCCGTTCACCGACCGCCTGGTGGCCAAGTTCGGCCTGCCGGTCGAGGGCTGGCGCGGGCGCGTCCGGTCCCCCTGACCCGCCCCGTCCTCGAAAATCTTGGCGATATATGCGTAGGATCTCTGGGCGAGATCTGTCGGCGAAACGGGAGGGGACCAGTGCGGCCACGGGTCGAGGAGGTCCGGATCCAGGGGCTCGGCGTGATCGACGAGGCCGTTCTGGAGTTGTCACCGGGGTTCACGGTGGTGACAGGTGAGACCGGTGCGGGCAAGACGATGGTCGTCACCGGGCTCGGCCTGCTGTTCGGCGGCCGGGCCGACCCCGCGCGGGTCCGCCCGGGCACGGACAGGGCGACGGTCGAGGGCACGCTGATCGTCGACCCCGGCGGCAAGGTGGCCCAGCAGGTGTCCGACCTCGGGGGCGAGGTCGAGGACGGCGAGCTGATCATCTCGCGTACCGTCTCCTCCGAGGGCCGCTCCCGCGCCTGGCTGGGCGGGCGCACCGTCCCGGTCGGCACGCTCACCTTCATCGCCGACGACCTGGTCGCCGTGCACGGGCAGATGGACCAGCAGCGCCTCCTCCAGCCGGGCCGCCAGCGCGCGGCGCTCGACCGGTACGCCGGGAACGAGCTGGTGAAGCCGCTGCGCGCGTACGAGCAGGCGTACCGGCGGCACCGGCAGGTCGCCGAGGAGCTCCAGGAGCTGACCGTCAGGGCCAGGGAGCGCGCGCAGGAGGCCGACGTGCTGCGCTTCGGTCTGGACGAGATCGAGAAGGCCGACCCCAAGGCGGGCGAGGACGCCGAGCTCAGGGAGGAGGCCGAGCGGCTGGCGCACGCCGACGCGCTGCGCACGGCCGCCACCACGGCGCACTCCGCCCTGCTCGGCGACCCGATGGCCGGTCCGCAGATCACACAGGACGCGGTGTCCCTGGTCGGGCAGGCCCGGTCGGCGGTCGAGGCGGTGCGCGACTTCGACCCGGCGCTCGCCGGGCTCGCCGAGCGTCTGGCCGAGGCCGGATACCTGATCTCGGACGTGGCGACGGAGCTGGCCGCCTACGCCGAGTCCGTCGAGGCCGACCCGGCCCGGCTCGCGGCCGTCCAGGAGCGCAGGTCGCTGCTGACCGGCCTGACCCGCAAGTACGGCGAGGACGCGGCCGCGGTGCTCGAATGGGCGCAGAACGCGGCGGCCCGGCTGGGCGAGCTCGACGGTGACGACGAGCGCATCGACGAGCTGGCCCGCGAGCAGGCCGAGCTGACCGGGCGGCTGGAGGAGCTGGCCGCCGAGCTGACGGCGATCCGGGAGGCGGCGGCGGAGCGTTTCGCGGCCGCCGTCACCGCCGAGCTGGCCGCGCTCGCGATGCCGCACGCCCGGGTGAGCGTCGCCCTGACGCGCGCCGACGGCTTCGGCCCGCACGGCGTCGACGAGGTGGAGCTGCGGATGGCCGCCCACCCGGCCGCGCCGCCTCTCCCGCTGAACAAGGGTGCGTCGGGCGGCGAGCTGAGCCGCGTCATGCTGGCGATCGAGGTCGTCTTCGCGGGGGCCGACCCGGTGCCGACGTTCGTGTTCGACGAAGTCGACGCGGGCGTGGGCGGCAAGGCCGCGGTGGAGATCGGCAGGAGGCTCGCCCGACTGGCCAGGACCGCCCAGGTCATCGTCGTCACCCACCTGCCGCAGGTGGCCGCCTTCGCGGACCAGCACCTGGTGGTGGAGAAGGCGAGCGACGGCAGCGTGGTGCGCAGCGGGGTGGTCGCCCTGACCCAGGAGGGCAGGGCCCGCGAGCTTTCCCGGATGCTCGCGGGACTGGAGGACTCCGAACTGGGTAGAGCGCACGCCGAGGAACTCCTCGCTATCGCGTTGGCTGACAAGACCGCACCCTGACAGGGTGTGACAAAACTGACACGCTCTGAGCTGCGGGACCATCTAGGTCGCCCACTCTGGCAGGATGGTCACGATGAAGGTCCCGAGCTTGAACGTTCCGGGCCTCCGCCGCAGGAAGGCAGACGACCTTCCCGGGGTGACGGCAGTGGCGAGAATCGACAGGCGGACCAAGAGGCTGACCAAGCGCCTCAAGGCCGGAGAGATCGCGATTATCGATCACGTTGACGTCGACCGAGTGAGCGCGGAGGCCCTTGTCGCGTGTGGCGCGGCCGCGGTGGTCAACGTGGCCGCGGGCATCAGCGGGCGCTACCCCAACCTCGGGCCGCAGATCCTCGTCGAGGCCGGCGTCGCGGTCGTCGACAACGCCACCCCGGAGCTGTTCGAGCGGATCAAGGACGGCGACGTCGTCCGCGTCCACGAGGGGCAGATCCACCTCGGCGACGAGCTGGTCGGCAAGGGCGAGGTGCAGACCGCCGAGACGGTCGAGGCCGCCATGACCGAGGCCAGGGCCGGCCTGTCGGTCCAGATCGAGGCGTTCGCCGCCAACACGATGGAGTACGTCCGGCGCGAGCGTGATCTGCTCATCGACGGCATCGGCGTCCCCGACGTCCGCACCGTCATGGAGGGCCGGCACGTCCTCATCGTCGTCAGGGGATACCACTACAAGGAAGACCTCGCGACGCTGCGGCCGTACATCCGGGAGTACCGTCCGGTGCTCATCGGGGTGGACGGCGGCGCGGACGCCCTGGTCGAGGCCGGCTACCTGCCCGACATGATCGTCGGGGACTTCGACTCGGTGTCGGAGAAGGCGCTGTGCTGCGGCGCCGAGCTGGTGGTGCACGCCTACCGGGACGGCCGCGCGCCGGGCCTGGAGCGCGTGCGGAAGCTCGGCCAGCAGGCGGTCGTGTTCCCCGCCACGGGCACCAGCGAGGACATCGCGATGCTGCTCGCCGACGACAAGGGCGCGTCGCTGATCGTCGCCGTCGGCACGCACTGGACGCTCGTCGAGTTCCTCGACAAGGGGCGCTCGGGCATGGCCAGCACGTTCCTCACCCGGCTCCGGCTGGGCAGCAAACTCGTCGACGCCAAGGGCGTCAGCCGGCTCTATCGCAGCCGCATCTCCACGCCGTCCCTGCTGCTCCTCGTCGCCACCACGCTGATCACGATCGGCGTGGTGCTCTCCGTATCGCCCGTCGGCCGCATCTGGCTGAACGGGCTGATCGAGGCGTGGAACGGCTTCACCTTCTGGCTGGTCGGACTCTTCTCGTGATCGATTTCCGTTATCACCTCGTCTCCATCGTGGCCATCTTCCTGGCGCTCACGGTCGGCATCGTGCTCGGCAGCACCGTCCTGGAGACGCCGTTCTACAGGACGGCAGAGGAGATCACCGGCCAGCTGCGCCAGGCGAACGCGGAGAACCGGGAGACGATCACCGCGTTGCAGGCGCGGGAGAAGGGCGCCGCCGCCTTCGTCACCGCGCACTCGGCCGCCCTGCTCCACGGTCAGCTCCCCGGCGAGCGGGTCGTGCTCGTCGAGGCTCCCGGGGCGCCCGCCGGCCTGCGCGACGACATCGTGAAGGTCCTCGCCGACGCCGGCGCCGTCTACACCGGCCGGGTCAGCCTGACGGAGAAGTTCCTCGAAACCGACCAGACCAACGTCGTCGACCAGCTCTCCGGCACCGTCGCCCCGGCCGGCACGCGGTTCCCCGACGGGGCCACGCCGTACGAGAAGGCGGCGGCGGTGCTGGCCGGGGCCCTCGTCACGGGCGACCGCGGCCAGGCGGGACGGGACGATCCGGCGGCGGTGAGCGTGCTGGAGGCGTTCCAGACCGGCGGCTTCCTGGCCATGGCGGGCTCCCCGGCGCAGCGGGCCACCTCCGCCATCGTGGTCTCACCGGCGCAGCCGTACGAGGGGGAGTCGGCCGAGGCGCAGACGGCGGCGGTCGTGTCCCTCGCGGCGGGTCTCGACTCGGCGGGCCTCGGCGCCGTCCTGGTCGGCACCACCACCGCCTCCGGCACGGGCGGCGCGATCTCGGCCCTGCACGACGCGGCCGAGGCGGCGTCGAACGTCTCCACCGTGGACACCGCCGATATGCCCGCGGGCCGGGTCACCGTCGTCTACGCTCTGCGGGAGCAACTCGCCGGTCGCTCCGGCGCATACGGTGTCGGGAGTGACACCACGGCGTTCTCGCCGCCCGTATTGCCCGGCGTCGGCCCCACCCCCAAGCCCGTGGCGTCGGGCGGCTGACGGAACGCGCCCCGGGCACGATCGAGGAAGATCCGAGGAAGAGGAGCCTGCTGTGGCCAGTCGTCTCTGGACCGGTCTGGCGGCGAGCACCCTGCTCCGCCCGTCGTCGGGAACGCGGCCCGGATCGGCGATCGGCGTCGTCGCCGCCGCCGTGGCCGGCGCGGCCGCCGGGGCCGTCGCGGCCCGCGCCGCGTACGCCGTGTTCCGGCGGCGTCCCCCGATCGGCGACGAGAAGACGTGGACCAGGACCAACCACAGGGGTGAGCCGATCACCCTGTTGGAGGGGCCGGCCCTCGTGGCCGGAGCCGGCGCGGCGGTGGCGCTCGCGCCGGGCGTGTCCCCGCGGCTGCGCGCGGCGGCGCTGCTCGCCGGTCTCGGCGGCGGCGGCCTCGGAGCGTACGACGACGTGCTCGGCACCACCGCGTCCAAGGGGTTCAAGGGCCACCTGTCCGCCCTCGCGCGCGGCGAGGTGACGAGCGGCGCCGTCAAGATCATCGGGATCGGCGCGACCGGTCTCGCCGCCGCGGTGCTCGCCCGCGACCCGGCGGCCCGCCCGTCCGGCGCCGCCCTGGCCGCGTTCGACACGCTGGTGGACGGTGCCGTGATCGCCGGGAGCGCCAACCTGGCGAACCTCTTCGACCTGCGGCCCGGACGTGCCATCAAGGTCGCGCTCCTGGCCGGGACGCCGCTGCTCGCGGCGTCCCTGGCGTCGTCCTCCCGCGAGTCCGGAGGATCCACGGCGGGCGCCGTGCTGACCGCGATCCCGCTCGGAGCGGCCGTGGCCCTGCTGCCGGAGGACCTGGGCGAGCGGGCGATGCTCGGCGACGCCGGGGCGAACGCGCTCGGCGCCCTGCTCGGCCTGGCCGCCACGGTGCGGCTGGGCCGCGCCGGCCGGCTGGTCCTGCTCGGCACGGTCGCCGCGCTCACCGCCGCGTCGGAGAAGGTCAGCTTCACCAAGGTGATCGCCGCCAACCCCGTGCTCGACCGCATCGACATGCTGGGCCGGCGTCCCGTGCCGCCCCCGCCCGTCGTCGTCTCCCCGACCCCGTGAGATGCGGCTCCGCATGACCCGCCGCCTGGGCGCGGGCGTCGCCGGCGCGGCGGTGCTCATCGGCGCGATCAGCATCCTCGCCCGGGCCACGGGCTTCGCCAAGCAACTGGTCTTCGCCCGCGCCGTCGGCACGAACTGCCTGTCCACCGCGTACGTCACCGCGAACAACGTGCCGAACATCGTGTTCGAGATCGTCGTCGGCGGGGCCCTCGCCGGCATGGTCGTGCCGGTCCTGGCCGGGGCCGCCGGACGCGGCGCCCCCGCCCCCGAGGCGGCCGCCGAGGAGGAGGCACGAGAGGAGGTCGGCCGGATCTCGTCGGCGCTGCTGACCTGGGTGATCGTGCTGCTGGTCCCGATCGGTCTGCTCACCGCGTTCCTGGCCGGGCCGCTCGTCGGCCTGGTCGCCTCGACCGTCCCCGGCTGTGACGCCGGGCAGGTGGCCGCGGTGGCGAGCCGGATGCTGGTCGTCTTCGCGCCGCAGATCCCCCTGTACGGCGTGGCCGTCGTGCTCTACGGCGTGCTCCAGGCCCACCGCCGCTTCTCCGCCCCCGCCGTCGCGCCGCTGGTGTCCAGCGTGGTCGTCATCGTCGCGTACCTGCTGTTCGTGCCGCTCGGGGGAGGCGGCGCCGATCCGGCCGCACTGCCGCGGCCGGCAGAGCTGGCCCTCTCCGTGGGCACCACGCTGGGGGTGCTCGCCCTGGTCGTCACCGTGATCGGGCCCGTCTCCCGGCTCGGCCTGCGCCTGCGGCCGACGCTGCGCTTCCCGCCCGGGATCGGCGCGCAGGTGCGCGGGCTCGCCCTGGCCGGGCTCGCCGCGCTGGTCGCGCAGCAGGTGGCGACGGCGGTCCTCATCCCCGTGGCCAACCGGATCGGCGGCGGCATGCTCCCCGCGTACGGCTACGCGTGGGCGATCTACCAGGTGCCGTACGCGGTGCTCGCGGTGCCCATCGCGACGAGCGCCTTCCCGGTGCTCTCGGCCCGGGCCGGAAGCGGTGACCGGGCGGGCTTCGCCGCACTGTCGGCCCGCACGACGCGGGCCGTGGTGCTGGCCTCCGGCCTCGCCGCCGGAGCGCTCGCCGCCGTCGCCGCCCCCGCCGCCGAGGTCTTCCTGTCCCAGGCGGACACCCGTATCGACCCGGCCGAGTTCGCCCGCGCGATCGCGCTTTTCGCCCCGGGACTGGTCGGCTACGGCCTGACCGCCCATCTGAGCCGGGTGCTGTACGCGGACGGCCGGGGCAGGGCGGCCGCGCGCGGCATGGTCGCCGGATGGCTGGTCGTCATCGTCGCGCAGGTCGCCTTCGCGGCCGTCCTGCCCGCAGGGTGGAAGCTCGCCGGGCTCGCGCTCGGCCAGGCCGTCGGCATGACCGCCGGGGGAGCCCTCCTGCTCGTCTCGGTGTTCCGCGCCCGTGGCGGCGAGGCGCTGAGCGGGTTCGCCCGGGCCGCCGCCGCCGCGCTGCTCGGCGGGGGCGCGGGCTGGCTGGCCGGGGCGGGAGCCGTACGGCTCGTGGGCGGCACCGGGCCGTGGGCCGGAGCGGGCACCGCGATCCTCGCCGGGCTCGCCGCCGCGGTCGCGGGCGTCCTCGTCGCGGCGGCCGTCGACCGAGAGGACCTGCGGGCCGTCAGGCGCCGCCGGGAAGTGGGGGAAGGTGTCTGATCACGAGGTGCGCCGGATCGCGCTGGTGCTGGGGACCAGCGCGGGAGGCGTGGGCCGGCACGTGCGGATGCTCGCCGAGCGGCTCGCCGGGGACGGCCGCCAGGTGGTGGTGGCGGGGCCGCGTGCCACGGAGGACGCCTTCGGCTTCACCGGGGCGGGCGCGCGGTTCGCGGAGGTGCCGATCGCGGACCGGCCGCGTCCCTTCGCCGACCTCCGGGCCGTCCGCCGCCTGGGGAGCGCCGTGAGAGGCGCCGACGTCGTGCACGCGCACGGGCTGCGGGCGGGCGCCTTCGCCGCGCTCGCGCTGGCGGGGAGGCGGAGCGGTCCGCGCCTCGTGGTCACCCTGCACAACGCCGTGACGGCCGGTGGGGCGATCGGCGCGATCTATGGCGTGCTGGAGCGGATCGTGGCGCGCCGGGCCGACCGGATCCTGGTGGTGTCGCCCGATCTCGGGGAGCGGATGCGGGCGAGAGGCGCGCGGCGCGTCGACGCCGCCGTCGTGCCCGCGCCTCCCCTGGCGCCGCCCACCCGCTCTCCCGAGGACGTGCGGGGCGAGCTGGCCGAGCGGGCCGCGGGGACCGCGGGGTTCGCCGCGGACCGGCCCGTCGTGCTCACGATCGCCAGGCTGGCCCAGCAGAAGGGGCTGGAGACGCTGCTCGACGCGGCCGCCGGGCCGTACGAGACGAGGCCGTTCTTCGTGGTCGCCGGGGACGGCCCGCTGCGGCCGGAGATGCAGGAGCGGATCGACGCCGAGCGGCTGCCCGTCCTCCTGTACGGCTGGGCCGACCCGGCGGACCTGCTCCAGGTGGCGGACGTGATGCTGGTGCCGAGCCGCTGGGAGGGGCAGCCGCTGAGCGTGCAGGAGGCGCTCAGGGCGGGCACGCCGATCGTGGCCACCCGGGTCGGCGGCATTCCGGCGCTCGTCGGCGACGCCGCCGTGCTGGTCCCGGAGGGGGACGCGGCCGCGACGCGGGCGGAGATCGACCGGCTCTTCGGGGACCCCCGCCTGCTCACGGCGCTCGCGGAGCGCTCCGCCCGGCGCGGCCGGGAGCTGCCGGACGAGGCGGAGGCGCTGGCCTCGGCGCTGCGGGCCTACGCGGACGACAGGGAGATTCGTCGCTGACCTGGCGATACGGTCTTCTTGAACCTCGGATTAGGTCCGGCACACCCTGATCCCTATACTGAGCGCGTTGGGGGGAGTATCCCTTCGCGGCGGTTCCGTCATCACGGTGTCAGCACCCGGGGCCGTCGGTCCGGCGTGCGCGCCTGGCGGGAGAGACTCCGGCAGTGTGTTTCGCGCGCGTGCCGGAGGTTTTCGATCATGACTGTTCCCGTTTGGGTCTGGGCCGCTGTAATCATCGGGCTCCTTCTCGTCCTGGCCTTCGACCTGTGGATCGTCGACCGAGGTGAGCCGCGCGAGTTCTCCATGCGGCAGGCGACGTTCTGGGTCGGGTTCTACGTGGCGGTGGCGGTCCTCTTCGGAGTGGGCCTGCTCGTGTTGCGCAGTCCAGAGGCGGCGGGAGAGTTCTTCGCCGGATACATCACCGAGTACAGCCTGAGCGTCGACAACCTGTTCATCTTCTTCATCATCATGTCGCGGTTCTCGGTGCCGCGGTTCTACCAGCACAAGGTGCTGCTGGTCGGGATCCTGCTCGCCCTGGTCATGCGGGGAGCGTTCATCGCCGTCGGAGCGGCGGCGCTGGCGCAGTTCAGCTGGCTCTTCTACATCTTCGGCCTCTTCCTCATCTACACGGCGTACACGCTGGTGCGCGACCACAACAAGCAGGAGGACGAGTTCGCCGAGAACTTCCTGCTGCGCACCGCCCGCAGGGTCTTCCGCACCACTCCCGACTACGTCGGCTCCCGCGTGACGGTGAAGGTGAACGGCAAGCGGCTGTTCACCCCGATGCTCATCGTGATGATCGCCATCGGCACCACCGACCTGCTGTTCGCGCTCGACTCCATTCCGGCGATCTTCGGGCTCACCCAGGACCCATTCATCGTCTTCACCGCGAACGCGTTCGCCCTGATGGGGCTGCGTCAGCTCTACTTCCTGCTGGGCGGTCTGCTGCAGCGCCTGGTGTACCTCAGCTACGGCCTCGCGTTCGTGCTCGGGTTCATCGGGGTTAAACTCGTGCTCGAGGCGCTGCATGAGAGTCATGTCTCTTGGGCGCCGCAGATCCCGATCTGGGTGTCTCTGGCAGTAATCGGCGTCACGATGACCGTGACGACCGTCGTGAGCTTGATCAAGGCTCGTCGGGATGAGGTCGTCACTTCCGGTTGAGGCCCCACAGGGCTGGCGCGACGGGAATTGACACGGTTTGCTTGTCTCGTTGTGCCGTACAAATGACCACGGGATCGGTAATATCGATCGTTAAGGCGCATATCGGTCCCCAGTCGCAAAGAGTACAAAGGTTCCCTGTGTCCAACGATTCCGAAAATCCCCGCGGCCGGGTCCGGCTCGCGCGCGGGGTGTCGCCCTGGCTGGCTCCGACCGCCGCGGCGGCGGTCGTCACCACCGCCCTCGTCCGCAAGTCCCCCCGATGGGCCGTGGCGGCGGTCCCGCTCACGGCGCTCACCGGCGCGATGCTCTGGTTCTTCCGTGACCCGGAGCGCGTCCCAGGCGAGGGTCGGATCGTCTCGCCGGCCGACGGCGTGGTGCAGAGCATCGACCCGTGGCCCGACGGCCGCACCCGGGTGGCCATCTTCATGAGCCCCCTGAACGTGCACGTCAACCGGGCCCCGGCCGCCGGCACGGTGACCTCGGTCGAACACGTGCCCGGCGGCTTCGTCCCGGCCTTCAACAAGGACAGCGACAAGAACGAGCGCGTCGTGTGGCACTTCGACACCGCGCTCGGCGACATCGAGATGGTGCAGATCGCGGGCGCGGTCGCGCGCCGCATCGTGCCGTACGTGTCCGCGGGTGTGAAGGTGGCGCAGACCGAGCGGATCGGCCTGATCCGGTTCGGCTCGCGGGTGGACGTCTACCTCCCCGAGGGCATCGCTCCGGCGGTGAGCGTCGGCCAGAAGACCACGGCGGGGGTGACTCGCATTGACCACGCCTGAGCTGGGCGCCGAGAGCTGGCAGGTGAGCGAGCTCGAGGAGGAGCCGCGCGGCCCGGTGGGCAAGGCGTTCCGCCTGTCCGCCGCCGACTCCCTCTCGCTCGGCAACGCGCTCAGCGGCTTCCTCGCCGTGTGCGTGCTCGCCTGGTCGGCCATCTCCGACCTCCAGCAGTCCGGCGGCAAGTTCGAGCCCGACCCCCGCTTCTTCGGCACCGCCGTGGTGCTGCTGCTCATCGGCGCGACCTGCGACCTGTTCGACGGTCTGGTGGCCCGCAGGTTCCGCGCGTCCGCGATGGGCGCGGAGCTGGACAACCTCGCCGACGTGATCAGCTTCGGCTTCGCGCCCGCCTTCATGGTCGTGATCTGGGCCGGGTTCTCCGGCCGGCTCCCACTGTGGCTGGTGCTCTGCGCGGCGGCCTCCGTCCTGATCGCCGGCGTCGTACGGCTGGCGCGCTTCGCCTGCGTCAAGACCAAGAGCGGCGACTTCATGGGCCTGCCCATCCCCATGGGCGCGATGACGGTCGTGTCCATCGTGCTGCTCTTCCAGCCCAACTACGTGACGATCGCCGGCATCTTCGCGGTCGCCTGGCTCATGGTGAGCCGCATCGAGTACCCCAAGCCCAAGGGCAACGTCGCGGCGGTCGTCCTCGCCTGGATGATGATCAACGTCGCCTGCCTGAGCATCTGGGCGTCCGGCCTGGCCGGAGGCGACCAGCTCATCACCGTGGGCGCGGTCATGCAGATCGCCATCGTGGCGGCCATCCCGCTGCGCGTGCTGATGTTCAAGTGGGAGCGCCGCCGGGCGCGCCGCTCCGAGCACACCGGCTGACCCGCGACGCGAACGCGCGCCGCGCGAGGGGCCCGGATTCGCATCCGGGCCCCTTCGCTTTCGTGTCCGGCTTCCGGGCCGGGCGATCACTTTGTTTAATGAGACATGACCGCTACCCCGCCTCGTGAGCACACCCGGACGTACTTCCTCGGCAAGCTGGCCGAGGTGCTGGAGAGCAGGGGACTCGACGTCGCGCTCCGGTCCAGTCCCCCCTCGCTGAGGGCGTCCGATCCGGACGCGACGATGCTCAGCGAGACCGTCGACTGCGTCGCCACGCCGGACGGATGGTTCTACCGGTGGTCCTGGGGCGAGATCGTGGAGAGCGCGGACGACCCGGAGGCCGCGGCCGACCGCATCCTGAAGGTCTTCGCCGGCCGGTCGGCGGGCGGGCCCGCCTGACGCCGCCTCCCATGTCCGACCTCGCCTGACTCCGTCCGTCCCCGTATCGAGCGGGGCCCGGGGCCCTCCCCGGCCCCGGGCGCCCGTCACCAGCCGCGGGCGCGCCACTCCGGCAGCGAGGGCCGCTCCGCGCCGAGTGTCGTGTCCCTGCCGTGTCCCGGATAGACCCAGGTCTCGTCCGGCAGCCGGTCGAAGATCCGCTCGACCACGTCGGTGTAGAGCTGGTCGAACCTCTTCGGGTCCTTCTGCGTGTTGCCGACGCCGCCGGGGAACAGCGAGTCGCCGGTGAAGAGGTGGCCGCCCGCCCCCTCGTAGAACAGTGCGATCGACCCCGGCGTGTGCCCGCGCAGGTGGATGACCTCCAGCGGGATCCGCCCCACCGTGATCCGGTCGCCGTGCTCGACCGTACGGCCGACGGGGACGGGCAGCTCCGGCGCGTCGAGGGGGTGGGCCACCACCGGGGCCCCCGTCGCCGCCGCCACCTCCTCCAGGGCCATCCAGTGGTCCCCGTGCCGGTGGGTGGTCACGATCGTGCCGATCGGGCGGTCCCCGATCAGGTCGAGGAGGCGGCGGGGCTCGGCCGCGGCGTCGATGAGGAGTCCGTCGCCGGTCTCCACGCAGCGCAGGAGATAGGCGTTGTTGCCGAAGTCGCCGACCTCGATCTTGTGGATCGTCAGGCCGGGCAGCTCGCGCACGTCGGCGGGGCCGCCCTTGGTCACGTCACCCGTGTAGCTCATGCCACTCCTTCATCGTCGGTTCCGGGGCGTAGGTCATCATCGCCGACTCGGGGGACGTACGGTCGCATGAGCCCATACCCTGGACTGACAGGGGACACGACCCTCGGGACGGGTACGCGGACCCGGCGGCGGATTCGGAGGCAGTTCCGGCTCCCGCGAAATTGTCGGTGCCTCTGGATAACCTCCCCGTGCACCTCTGTTGACTCCAACGACCTTTCGGGACCGCTGTGGCTGACCGCCTGATCGTGCGTGGCGCACGTGAGCACAATTTGAAGGATGTCTCGCTCGACCTCCCGCGAGACGCTCTGATCGTCTTCACCGGGCTTTCTGGCTCGGGCAAGTCCAGCCTGGCCTTCGACACCATCTTCGCCGAGGGCCAGCGGCGCTATGTCGAGTCGCTGTCCTCCTACGCCCGGCAGTTCCTCGGGCAGATGGACAAGCCCGACGTCGACTTCATCGAGGGCCTGTCCCCGGCCGTCTCCATCGACCAGAAGTCGACCAGCCGCAACCCGCGCTCCACCGTGGGCACCATCACGGAGGTCTACGACTACCTTCGCCTGCTCTGGGCGCGCATCGGCAAGCCGCACTGCCCGGCCTGCGCACGCCCGATCGCCAAGCAGACCCCGCAGCAGATCGTGGACCGGGTGATGGAGCTGGAGGAGGGCACCCGGTTCCAGGTGCTCGCCCCCGTCGTCCGGGGCCGCAAGGGCGAGTACGCCGAGCTGTTCCGCGAGCTGCAGACCAAGGGCTTCGCCCGGGCCAGGGTGGACGGCACCATCGTGCGGCTGGAGGAGCCGCCCACGCTCAAGAAGTACGAGAAGCACGACATCGAGGTGATCGTCGACCGCCTCTCCGTCAAGGGGAGCGCGCGCCGGAGGATGAACGACTCGATCGAGACGGCCCTCCAGCTCTCCGGCGGCACGATCACGCTCGACTTCGTCGACCTGCCCGAGGGCGACCCGGGCCGCGAGCGCTTCTACTCCGAGCACCTGTACTGCCCGTACGACGACCTGTCGTTCGAGGAGCTGGAGCCGCGGTCGTTCTCGTTCAACTCGCCCTTCGGCGCGTGCCCGGAGTGCACGGGCCTCGGCACCCGCATGGAGGTCGACCCGGAGCTCGTCGTGCCCGACCCGGAGCGCACCCTCGGGGACAACGCGATCAGCCCGTGGTCCGGCGGCCACACCAGCGACTACTTCATCCGGCTGCTCGAGGCGCTCGGCCACGCCATCGGCTTCGACCTCGACACACCCTGGGAGCGGCTGCCCAAGAAGGCGCAGAAGGCGATCCTGCACGGCCACGACGAGCAGGTCCGCATCCGCTACAGCAACCGGTACGGCCGGCAGCGCGACTACTACACCACCTTCGAGGGCGTCATCCCGTGGGTGCAGCGCAGGCACGCCGAGTCCGAGAGCGACGCCATGCGCGAGCGGTTCGAGGGTTTCATGCGGGAGATCCCCTGCCCCGCCTGCAAGGGCTTCCGGCTCAAGCCGGTCTCCCTCGCCGTGACCGTCGGCGACGCGTCGATCGCCAAGGTCTCGGGCATGTCGATCGCCGACTGCTCCGCCTTCCTGGCCTCGCTGGACCTCTCCGAGCGCGACATGCACATCGCCGAGCGGGTGGTCAAGGAGATCAACGCGCGGCTCGGCTTCCTCCTCGACGTCGGCCTCGACTACCTCACCCTCGACCGGGCCGCGGGCACCCTCGCGGGCGGCGAGGCACAGCGCATCCGGCTGGCCACCCAGATCGGTTCCGGCCTCGTCGGCGTGCTGTACGTGCTGGACGAGCCGTCGATCGGCCTGCACCAGCGGGACAACCAGCGGCTGCTGGAGACCCTGATCAGGCTGCGCGACATGGGCAACACGCTCATCGTCGTCGAGCACGACGAGGACACGATCGCGGCGGCCGACTGGGTCGTCGACATCGGCCCGGGCGCGGGCGAGCACGGCGGCCAGGTCGTCGTGTCCGGCACCGTGCAGGAGCTCCTCGACAGCCGGGAGTCGCTCACCGGGGCCTACCTGTCCGGCCGCAGGGCGATCGAGCTGCCGCCCGAGCGGCGCAAGCGGGACAGGAAGCGCCAGCTCGTCGTCAAGGGGGCACGCCAGCACAACCTGAAGGGCGTCGACGTGGAGTTCCCGCTCGGGGTCTTCACGGCGGTCACCGGCGTGTCGGGGTCGGGCAAGTCCACCCTGGTCAACGACATCCTCTACAGCGCGCTCGCCAAGGAGCTCAACGGCGCCCGCACGGTCCCCGGCCGGCACTCCCGGGTGACCGGCACCGACCTGCTGGACAAGGTCGTGCACGTGGACCAGTCGCCGATCGGGCGCACACCCCGGTCCAACCCCGCCACGTACACGGGTGTCTTCGACCACGTGCGCAAGCTGTTCGCGGCGACCACCGAGGCGAAGATCCGCGGCTACCTGCCCGGCCGGTTCAGCTTCAACGTCAAGGGCGGCCGGTGCGAGGCCTGCGCCGGCGACGGCACGATCAAGATCGAGATGAACTTCCTGCCAGACGTCTACGTCCCCTGCGAGGTCTGCCACGGCGCGCGGTACAACCGCGAGACCCTGGAGGTCCACTACAAGGGCAAGACGATCGCCGAGGTCCTGGACATGCCGATCGAGGAGGCGCTGGAGTTCTTCGACGCCATCCCCGCCATCCGGCGCCACCTGCAGACGCTCAACGACGTCGGCCTCGGTTACGTACGGCTCGGCCAGCCGGCGACCACGCTGTCCGGCGGCGAGGCCCAGCGCGTGAAGCTCGCCTCCGAGCTGCAGCGCCGGTCCACCGGCCGGACGGCCTACGTCCTGGACGAGCCGACCACGGGCCTGCACTTCGAGGACATCCGCCGGCTGCTCGGCGTCCTGAACCGGCTCGTGGACAACGGCAACACGGTCATCGTCATCGAGCACAACCTCGATGTGATCAAGACGGCGGACTGGATCATCGACATGGGCCCGGAGGGCGGTTCCCGGGGCGGCACGCTCGTCGCCACCGGCACCCCGGAGGAGGTCGCCCGCGTCGAGGGCAGCCACACCGGCGTGTTCCTGCGCAAGATCCTCGGCGTCTGACGGGACCCCGTCCCGGCCCGTCGCCGCTTCCGGCGCCGCCTCGTCGTGGGCGCCGGGAGCGGGCCGGCCACGTCCGCCCCCCGCGGAGCGGGCCGGTCCCCGGCGCTCGGCCGGGCCGGACGCGGGGGCGGAGGGTCCCGTCCCTAGGCTGGGGTCACACCCCGATCCCGAGAAGGAATCCCACCATGACCACCAACTCCCCTTCCATGCCCACGCGCCGCCAGGTGCTCGGGACGGCGGGCGTCGCCGCGTGCGGCGTCGCGCTCGCCGGGTGCGGCCTGGGCGTCCCGACGGAGCCGGTCGTGCCCCCCGGGATCAAGGGGAAGGTCATCGCCAAGGTGGCCGACGTCCCCGTGGGCGGCGGCACCCTGATCAAGGACTGGAAGATCCTGCTCACGCAGCCGTCGGAGGGCGTGTTCAAGGCGTTCACCGCCACCTGCCCGCACAAGGGCTGCGTGGTCGGGCGGTTCGCGGACAAGGCCGTCGAGTGTCCCTGCCACGGGAGCGCGTTCGCCCTCGACACCGGCGCCTGCCTGCGCGGCCCGGCCGAGACGCCGCTCAAGGAGTTCCCGCTCCGCGTGGACGGCGACGGCATCGTCATCCTCTGACCGCCGGCCCCCGCGTCCAAGTCGGGCCGTCCGACGGCGCCCGGGTCCGCCCGGGCCCTCCGGACCCCTTCGCGCCGGGTCCTGTTCGTGCCCGGTCCTGTTCGTGCCCGGTCCCGTTCGCGCCCGGTCCCGTTCGCGCCCGGTCCCGTTCGCGCCGGGTTCCGTTGGCGCCCGGTCCGGGCCAGCAGGTACAGGCCGGTCCGGGCCCGGACCGGCCCGCCGCGATCGCGATCTGTTTTGTCGGCCCGTGACAGTAGGCTTGCTTTTGTGGCGGATCCGGCAACTTATCGACCAGCGCCCGGCGCGATCCCCGAGGCCCCGGGTGTCTACCGCTTCCGCGACCCCGGCGGCCGGGTGATCTACGTCGGCAAGGCCAAGAGCCTGCGCCAGCGGCTCAATTCGTACTTCGCGGATTTCGCGAGCCTGCACCCGCGGACCCAGACGATGCTCACCACCGCGTCCGGCGTCGACTGGACCGTGGTGGGCACCGAGGTCGAGGCGCTCCAGCTCGAATACTCCTGGATCAAGGAGTTCGACCCCCGCTTCAACGTGAAGTACCGGGACGACAAGTCCTATCCGTACCTCGCGGTCACCATGGGCGAGGAGTTCCCCCGCGTGCAGGTGCTGCGCGGCGCCAAGCGCAAGGGCACCCGCTACTTCGGGCCCTACTCCCACGCCTGGGCGATCAGGGAGACCGTCGACCTGCTGCTGCGCGTGTTCCCCGTACGCACCTGCTCGGCCGGGGTGTTCCGGCGGGCCGGCCAGATCGGGCGGCCGTGCCTGCTCGGATACATCGACAAGTGCTCCGCGCCCTGCGTGGGCCGGGTCACCCCCGAGGAGCACCGCGCCCTGGCCGAGGACTTCTGCGACTTCATGGCCGGCAACACGGGCCGGTTCATCAAGCGGCTGGAGCGGGCCATGCGCGAGGCCGCCGCCGTGGAGGAGTACGAGAGGGCCGCCAGGCTGCGCGACGACATCCAGGCGTTGCAGCGGGCCCTGGAGAAGCAGACCGTGGTGCTCGGCGACGACACCGACTGCGACGTGATCGCCCTGGCCGAGGACGCGCTGGAGGCCGCCGTCCAGGTCTTCTACGTGCGCGGGGGCCGCATCCGGGGCCAGCGCGGCTGGGTGGTCGACAAGGTCGAGGACGCCACCCCGGGCGACCTCGTGGAGCACTTCCTGCTCCAGATGTACGGCGAGGCCGCGATCCCGCGCGAGATCCTGGTCGCCGCCGCGCCGCCGGACGCCGACGCCCTGGCCGAGCTGCTGTCCGAGCAGCGGGGCGCCAAGGTGGACCTGCGGGTGCCGCAGCGCGGCGACAAGAAGAGCCTGATGGAAACCGTCGAGCGCAACGCGAAGGAGTCCCTGGCCCAGCACAAGCTGCGGCGCGCGAGCGACCTCACCACGCGCAGCCGCGCGCTGCAGGAGATCGCCGACGCCCTCGGGCTGGACCAGGCGCCGCTGCGCGTCGAGTGCTACGACGTCTCGCACACGCAGGGCACCGACGTGGTGGCCTCCATGGTGGTGTTCGAGGACGGTCTGGCCCGCAAGAGCGAGTACCGCCGGTTCTCGATCAAGAACGCCGAGGGCGACGTCGCGTCCATCCACGAGGTCATCTCGCGCAGGTTCAAGCGCTATCTGGAGGAGCGGTCGGCGACCGGCGAGCTGGGCGCCGAGACCGCCCCCGAGCCGGCGGAGGCCGACGGCGGCGACGGCGGACCGGGCGCGGCGGGCGGAGCCGTGGAGGGCGCGGGCGCCGACCCGCGCACCGGCCTGCCGATCGACCCGGACACCGGACGGCCCCGCAAGTTCGCCTACCCGCCCAACCTGGTCGTGGTCGACGGCGGGCCCGCGCAGGCCGCGGCCGCCCAGCGCGCCCTCGACGAGCTCGGCGTGGACGACGTCGCGGTCTGCGGCCTCGCCAAGCGGCTCGAAGAGGTGTGGCTCCCCGGTGACGACCAGCCGGTGATCCTCCCGCGGTCGAGCGAGGGCCTTTACCTCCTGCAGCGCGTTCGCGACGAGGCGCACCGGTTCGCCATCGCCTACCATCGTTCGAAGCGGTCCAGGGCCGTCAAGGAAAGCGCGCTGGACGAAGTTCCCGGCCTCGGGCCCGCCCGAAGGCAGGCGCTTCTGCGGCACTTCGGATCGCTGAAGCGGCTGCGCGAGGCCGGCGCCGACGAGATCCGCGAGGTTCCCGGCATCGGCCCCGCGACCGCCGAGGCCATCGTGGCGGCGCTGAGCGGCGCGGGGGACGCCGGCCGGAAACGCGACGCCGACCGAGAGAAAGCGGTGAGCGACTGATGTGCGCTGCGAGAGAACCGGCGTTCGTGATCGTCACGGGCATGTCGGGGGCGGGGCGCAGCACCGCCGCCAAGGCCCTTGAGGATCTGGGCTGGTTCGTGATCGACAACCTGCCGCCAGGCCTGCTGTTCTCGCTGGCCGAGGAGGCCGGCCGGGTCAAGCTGGCCGCCGACAAGGTCGCGGCGGTCGTCGACGTGCGCAGCCTCGCCTTCACCTCCGACCTCAACGCGGCGATCGGCGAGCTGGACGGCCGCGGCGTCGGGTTCCGGGTGGTCTTCCTGGAGGCGAGCGACGAGGAGCTGGTGCGCCGGTTCGAGAACGTGCGGCGCCCCCACCCGTTGCAGGGCGACGGACGGCTCGTCGACGGCATCGCCCGCGAGCGCGGCATCCTGCGCGAGGTCAGGGCCAACGCCGACCTCATAATCGACACCTCCTCGCTCAACGTCCACGAGCTGCGCAACAAGATCGTCTCCTTCTTCGGCGGCGAGGACCGGCCCGGCCTCAAGGTCAACGTGGTCTCCTTCGGATACAAGTACGGCCTGCCGGTCGACGCCGACCTCGTGGTGGACTGCCGCTTCCTGCCCAATCCGCACTGGGTTCCCGAGCTGCGCCCGATGAGCGGTCTGGACGCCTCCGTCCGCGAGTACGTCCTCGGCCAGATCGGTGCCAAGGAGTTCCTCGACGCGTACGAGGAGGTCTTCGGGGTGGTGGCCGCCGGATACGCGCGCGAGGGCAAGAGCTACGCCACGCTCGCCGTCGGCTGCACCGGCGGCAAGCACCGCAGCGTGGCCATGGCGGAGCAGCTCGGGGCGCGGCTGCGCGACCGGGGCATGGAGGTCCAGGTCAGCCACCGCGATGTGGGGCGCGAGTGACGCCGGCGGGCGCGCAGGACGAGGGGGGCGAGGACGGCGGTCCGTCCGGCCCGAAAGTGGTCGCCCTCGGCGGAGGACACGGCCTGTACGCCTCCCTGTCCGCGCTGAGGACGGTGACGCACGACCTCACGGCCGTGGTGACCGTGGCCGACGACGGGGGCTCCAGCGGCCGTCTCAGGCGTGAGCTGGGCGTGATCCCTCCCGGTGACCTGCGGATGGCCCTCGCGGCGTTGTGCGGCGACGACGAGTGGGGCCAGACCTGGAGCCGCGTCGTCCAGCACCGCTTCCGCAGCGAGGGCGAGCTGCACGGGCACGCCGTCGGCAACCTGCTGATCGTGGCGCTGTGGGAGCTGCTCGACGACCCGGTCAAGGGTCTCGACTGGGTGGGGCGGCTGCTCGGCGCCCACGGCCGGGTGCTGCCCATGGCGTCGGTCCCGCTGGACATCCAGGCGGAGGTCGAGCTGGACGGCGAGGTCACGACCGTACGCGGCCAGGTGGCGTGCGCGCTGACGCCCGGCAGGGTCCGGGCGATCTCGCTGCTCCCGCCGGACCCGCCCGCCTGCCCCCAGGCGGTGGAGGCCATCCACGAGGCCGACTGGGTGGTGTTCGGGCCGGGGTCCTGGTTCACCAGCGTCCTGCCGCACCTGAAGGTCCCCGAGCTGGCGCGCGCGCTGCACACGACGAGCGCGCGGCGGCTGGTGATCCTCAACCTCGCCCCGCAGCCGGGTGAGACGGACGGCTTCTCCCCGGAGAAGCACCTGGAGGTGCTCCGCGAGCACGCGCCGTCGTTGTCGGTGGACATGGTGCTCGCCGATCACGGCGTGGTCGACGAGCCGCGCGAGCTGGAGAAGGCCGCGGTGTCCCTGGGGGCGCGTCTCGTATTGGCCGATGTGGGCGCCTGTGACGGATCTCCCAGGCACGACGGACCTCGTCTTGCCAGGGTCCTGGACGAGATTTTCCGTGAGAAGCGGTGAGACCGGGCCTCCGGGGTGCGAGAGACTGGCTCCCAAAGTCTGTTTGGGGGAGGACACGCGCAGATGGCCATGACGGGTGTGGTGAAAGACGAGCTGAGCCGCCTTTCGGTGCTGAAGCCCTGCTGCCGGAAGGCCGAGGTCTCGACGCTGTTGCGGTTCGCGAGCGGCCTGCACCTGGTCGGCGGGCGGATCGTGATCGAGGCGGAGCTCGACACCAATGTCACCGCCCGCCGCCTGATCAGGGACATCGGCGAGGTGTTCGGCCACAAGGCCGAGGTGCTGGTACTGGCCCCCGCCGGCCTGCGCAAGGGCTCCCGATACGTGGTGCGGGTCTACCGCGACGGTGAGGCCCTGGCCAGGCAGACCGGTCTGATCGACAACCACGGCCGCCCGGTGCGCGGACTGCCCCGTCAGGTGGTCTCGGGCGCTACGTGCGACGCGGAGGCGGCCTGGCGCGGCGCGTTCCTGGCGCACGGCTCGCTGACCGAGCCCGGCAGGTCCATGTCCCTCGAGGTGACCTGCCCGGGGCCCGAGGCGGCGCTGGCCCTGGTCGGCTCGGCCCGGCGGCTGAAGATCCACGCGAAGGCGCGTGAGGTGCGCGGCGTGGACCGGGTCGTGGTCCGCGACGGCGACGCGATCAGCGCCCTGCTCACCCGGCTCGGCGCGCACGACAGCGTGCTGGCCTGGGAGGAGCGGCGGATGCGCCGCGAGGTCCGGGCCACGGCGAACCGGCTGGCCAACTTCGACGACGCCAACCTCCGCAGGTCGGCCAGGGCCGCCGTCGCGGCCGGCGCACGGGTGCAGCGGGCCCTGGAGATCCTGGGGGACGAGGCGCCCGAGCACCTGGTGGTCGCCGGCCGGCTCCGGGTCGAGCACAAGCAGGCGTCCCTCGAGGAACTCGGCCAGATCGCCGACCCGCCGCTGACCAAGGACGCCATCGCCGGACGCATCCGGCGGCTGCTGGCGATGGCCGACAAGCGCGCCCAGGATCTCGGCATCGCCAACACCGAGGCCAACCTGACCGCCGAGATGCTGGCCCCCTGACCCCGGCGCCGCCGGCACCGGGCCCGGCCCGGCGGCCGAGACGGCGCCCCCTCACCTGGGCCTTCCCCCGCTCCGCTCATGGCGGCCGGTTTGCGTGCGCGAACCGGCCGCTTTGTCGTGCGCGCCCCTTTCTGGCACGTGCTTTGCCGTTTCCGATCAGCGGTGGGGCGCGTTGGTCTAAACCAATTTGAGTCGGATAAGGTCTGTGACTGAGGTTTCAAAGCCAGCCCTGTCGCCGGGCAGCCGGCGCACGACGTACGAGGAGACCGATTCCGTGAGCATCCGCGTAGGCGTCAACGGCTTCGGCCGTATCGGCCGCAATTTCTGGCGCGCTGTGGCAGCCAGCGGTAAGGACATCGAGATCGTCGCGGTCAACGACCTGACCGACAATGCCACTCTTGCCCACCTGCTGAAGTACGACAGCATCCTTGGCCGCCTGCCGTACGAGGTGAAGGCCTCGGCGGACGAGATCACGGTGGACGGCAAGGCCATCAAGGCGTTCGCCGAGCGTGACCCCGCCAAGCTGCCGTGGGGTGACCTGGGCATCGACGTGGTCGTCGAGTCGACGGGCCTGTTCACCGACGCCACCAAGGCCAAGGTGCACGCCGACAACGGCGCCAAGAAGGTCATCATCTCCGCTCCGGCGAAGAACGAGGACGTGACGATCGTCATGGGCGTCAACCACGACACCTATGACCCGGCCGCGCACACGATCATCTCCAACGCGTCGTGCACGACCAACTGCCTGGCCCCCATGGCCAAGGTCATCAACGACACCTTCGGCATCCAGAAGGGCCTGATGACCACGATCCACGCGTACACGCAGGACCAGAACCTGCAGGACGGCCCGCACAAGGACCTGCGCCGGGCCCGCGCCGCCGCGCTGAACATCGTCCCGACCTCCACCGGCGCCGCCAAGGCCATCGGCCTGGTCCTGCCCGAGCTCAAGGGCAAGCTCGACGGCTACGCGCTGCGGGTGCCGATCCCCACGGGTTCGGCCACCGACCTGACCGTCGAGGTCGGCCGCGAGACCTCGGTCGAGGAGGTCAACGCCGCGCTGAAGGCCGCCGCCGAGGGCCCGCTGAAGGGCATCCTCAGCTACACCGAGGACGAGATCGTCTCCGCCGACATCGTCACCGACCCGGCCTCCTGCATCTTCGACGCCGGCCTCACCAAGGTGATCGGCAACCAGATCAAGGCCGTCGGCTGGTACGACAACGAGTGGGGCTACTCCAACCGCCTCGCCGACCTGATCGAGTTCGTGGGCGCCTCGCTCTGATGCGGACCATCGACTCGCTCGACGTGAAGGGCCGGCGCGTGCTCGTGCGCGCCGACCTCAACGTCCCTCTCGACGGGGAGACGATCACCGACGACGGGCGGATCCGGGCGTCGCTGCCGACGATCAGGACGCTGCTGGACAACGGCGCCAAGGTGATCGTCTGCGCCCACCTGGGCCGCCCCAAGGGTTCGCCCACCCCGAAGTACTCCCTGGCGCCCGTCGCCCGCCGGCTGTCGGAGCTGCTCGGCGAGCAGGTCGCGTTCGCCTCCGACGTGGTCGGCGAGTCCGCGCAGGCCGTCGTGGCGGCGCTGCAGGACGGCCAGGTCGCGCTCCTGGAGAACCTGCGCTTCGAGCCGGGTGAGGAGTCCAAGGACGACGCGGTCCGCGGCGCGTTCGCCGACCGGCTGGCCGCGCTGGCCGAGCTGTACGTCGGCGACGGCTTCGGCGCCGTGCACCGCAAGCACGCCAGCGTCTACGACGTGCCCCAGCGGCTGCCGCACGCCGCCGGCGGGCTGATCGTGGCCGAGGTCGAGGTGCTCAAGAAGCTCACCGAGGACCCGGCCAGGCCGTACGTCGTGGTGCTGGGCGGCGCGAAGGTCTCCGACAAGCTGGGCGTCATCGCCAACCTGCTGTCCAAGGTCGACCGGCTGCTGATCGGCGGCGGCATGGCCTACACCTTCCTCGCGGCCCAGGGCCACGAGGTCGGCGGCTCGCTGCTGCAGGAGGACCAGATCGACCGGGTGCGCGGCTTCCTCGCCGAGGCGGAGGACCGCGGCGTCGATTTGGTGCTGCCGGTGGACGTGCTCGCCGCGACCGAGTTCGGGCCGGACGCGCCGCACGAGGTGGTGGACGCGTCCGCGATCCCGGCCGACCGGCAGGGCCTCGACATCGGCCCGCGCACCCGCGAGCTGTTCGCGTCCAAGCTGGCCGACGCCCGGACGGTGTTCTGGAACGGCCCGATGGGCGTGTTCGAGTTCGACGCGTTCGCGGGCGGGACCCGGGCCGTGGCCGAGGCGCTGATCGCGTCCGAGGCGTTCACCGTCGTGGGCGGCGGCGACTCGGCGGCCGCGGTGCGTCGTCTGGGACTGCCGGAGGACGGCTTCTCGCACATCTCGACCGGTGGCGGGGCGAGCCTCGAATACCTCGAGGGCAAGACCCTGCCCGGACTCGCCGCTCTGGAGGACTCGTGAGCCGCACGCCGCTGATCGCCGGCAACTGGAAGATGAACCTCAACCACCTCGAGGCCATCAATCTGGTGCAGAAGCTGGCGTTCTCCCTCACCGCCAAGGACTTCGACGCGGTCGAGGTCGCGGTGCTCCCGCCGTTCACCGACCTGCGCAGCGTGCAGACCCTGGTCGACGGGGACAAGCTGCAGATCGCGTACGGCGGTCAGGACCTGTCCCGGCACGACGCGGGGGCCTACACCGGCGAGATCTCGGGCGCGATGCTCGCGAAGCTCGGCTGCACCTACGTACTGGTCGGCCACTCGGAGCGGCGGCAGTACCACGGCGAGGACGAGGCCGTCTGCAACGCCAAGGTGAAGGCGGCCTACCGGCACGGGATCACCCCGATCCTCTGCGTCGGCGAGGGACTGCCGGTCCGCCAGGCCGGCGAGCAGGTGCCTCACACCCTTGCCCAGCTCGACGGCGCCCTCGACGGGGTGCCCGCCGACCAGGCGAAGTCCGTCGTGGTGGCGTACGAGCCGGTCTGGGCGATCGGGACCGGCGAGGTCGCGACCCCGGAGGACGCGCAGGAGGTCTGCGGGGCGATCCGGACGCGACTCGCCGAGCTGTACGACGGCGAGGTGGCCGCGGCCGTCCGTATCCTTTACGGAGGATCGGTCAAGTCCGACAACATCGCCGGGATCATGGCGCAGCCCGACGTGGACGGCGCCCTCGTCGGAGGGGCCAGCCTCGACCCGGGCGAGTTCGTGAAGATTTCCCGCTTTGGCGAGATGTCCGCGGGCTGAGCCGTTTGGAGGGTGCGACTTGACAACAGGTCGTACCCTCATAGGGCAAGATTGAATCGTCACACCGCTGGTGTCGCGCACCCGCGCGGGTCATAGGAACAGGTCAACGGTGATTATCGGAATCTCCATCGCCCTCATTCTGTCGAGCGCCCTGATGGTGCTGCTCGTGCTGCTGCACAAGGGCAAGGGTGGTGGTCTCACAGACATGTTCGGCGGCGGATTCTCGTCGTCGTTCGGCGGGTCGGCGGTGGTCGAGCGCAACCTCGACCGTCTCACGATCATCACGGGCGTGGTGTGGTTCGTCTGCATCATCGCGCTGGGCCTGCTGCTCAAGCCGTAACGGCCGGAAGGCCGAAACCGGTCAGGCTGTAAAAAATCGGGCAGAAATGGCTTATCTGCGGCGACACGTGACATAGATTCATCTTTCCCCCGTGTCCCGCGGGGCGTGAGAGCGAGGAGTTCATTCGTGGGTAGTGGCAACGCGATCCGTGGCAGCCGAGTCGGTGCGGGCCCCATGGGGGAAGCCGAACGCGGCGAGGCGGCCCCCCGAGTGCGGGTCTCGTTCTGGTGCGCGAACATGCATGAGACGCGTCCCAGCTTCGCCAGCGACGCGGCCATCCCTGAGCACTGGGACTGCCCCCGGTGCGGGCTTCCGGCCGGTCAGGACGAGGCGAACCCGCCCGCTCCGCCGCGAAACGAGCCGTACAAGACGCACCTCGCGTACGTGAAGGAGCGTCGCAGCGACAAGGACGGCGCGCAGATCCTGGCCGAGGCCCTGGAGCGGCTGCGGTCCTCCTCGCGCCCGATCTACTAGGTCGATCCGCTGGTCGGATCCGACCCAGGCCCGTCTCACGGCACGCACGACAGGCCCCCGTTCCCTGGCGGAACGGGGGCCTCGCCGTGTCCACGGGGCGGCGATCCACCGAGCCGGAACGCGCATCCGGCCCGGGGGAGGTCAACCGCACCGGATGGTGACGAGGCGCTCGTTGACCAGGGCGAGGCGGCGTTCGATCTCGGGGAGGAAGACCGGGTCGAGCAGGTCCCGGTGCGCGGCGACGCGGTCCGACGCCTCGCGGGTCGCGTCCTCCACCAGGCGCAGCACATCGTCCCGGCCGGCGGCGACGGCGAGGATGGGCGAACCGAGGTCCAGCGGGGGAACGGCGGGCCGCCCGTCGGAGGGCAGGACCACGCGCCGCCCGGCCACCCGCAGGATCTGCTCCCCGCCCAGCGGCGCCGCCCGCGCCACCGTCACCTCGGCCCGGCCGGTGAGGCGCAGCGCGTCCAGGGCGGCGCCGAGCGCGGCCACCTGCGGGGGGAGACAACAGCAGGCCCGCGTCCGGCGCGGCCAGGTCGCGGACGAAGGCCGTGCGGCGTACACCGGCTACGGGTACGTCGCGGACGTGTGGCTCGACACCGAGGGCGACATCACCAAGCAGGCCGAGCTCTGCCAGAGCAGGACGACCGCCGGGTGACTCCGGACGCACCGGGCCCGACCGTCAGCCGGCCGTGTTGTCCGCGACGCACTCGCCGTCGACGAAGGTCATCCGCACGCCGGTCGTCCAGATGTCCTCGGGGGCGAGCGTGAACGGGTCGCGGTCGAGCACGACCAGGTCGGCCGGGCGGCCCTCCTCGATCGCCCCGGCGGGCGAGCGGTTCAGCCAGGCCGACCCGGCGGTGTACGCGGTGAGCACGGTGCGCAGGTCGATGCTCTGGCCGGGCAGGAACGGCGTCCCCGCGGTCGGGTAGGACGCGTGGACCGAGCCGCCCGGTTCGGTCCGGTTGACGGCCACGTGTACGGCCTGCAGCGGGTCGGCGGACGTCACCGGCCAGTCCGACCCGGCCGCCAGCCGGGTGCCGTGCCGTACGAGGTCGGCGAAGGGGTACTGCCAGGTCGAGCGCTCCTCGCCGAGGTAGGGGATGCACAGCTCGTCCATCTGGGCGTGGTGCGTGGCCCACAGCGGCTGCAGGTTCGCGGCGACGCCGAGCGCCGCGAAGCGCGGCACGTCCTGCGGCGTGACGATCTGCAGGTGGGCGATGTGGTGCCGGTTCTCCGGGGACGTGCCGGTCAGGGCGTCCAGCGCCTCCCGTACGGCGCGCTCGCCGATGGCGTGGAAGTGGACCTGGAACCCGTGGGCGTCGAGCTCCTTGACGTACCCCTTGAGCAGCTCGGGGTCCACGTAGGACAGGCCGGTCCCGCCGCAGCGGCAGTAGGGCTGGATGACGGCGGCGGTGAAGTTCTCCGCGATGCCGTCCTGCATGATCTTGACGGAGGTGGCGCGGAACCGCTCCAGCCCCTCGGCGCGGGCGCGTCGCTCCAGCAGCTCGGGGATCTGCTCGGCCCCGCGCGCGCGGTCCCACCACAGGGCGCCCACCACGCGGGCCTTGAGCCGGCCGTCCGAGGCGGTGGACAGGTACGCGGGGAGCTGGTCGTCCGATCCCGCGTAGGAGCCCACGATGGCGTCCTGCCAGCCGGTGATGCCGAGTGTGAACAGGTACTGCTGCGCCTCCAGCAGGGCGGCCTCGACGTCGGCGGGGGTCGGGCGGGGCGTGAGCAGGCCGACGAGATCCATCGCCCCCTCGTGCAGGACGCCGCTCGGGGTGCCGTCGGCGTCGCGCTCGATCCGGCCGTCGACGGGGTCGGGCGTGTCCTTGGTGATCCCCGCGATTTCGAGCGCGCGGGTGTTCACCCACGCCGCGTGGTGGTCGCGCTGGATCAGGTACGCGGGCCGGTCGAGGAAGTCGAGCTGCGAGCGGTGGGGGAGCCCTCCGGGGAAGGCCGCCATGTCCCAGCCGCCGCCGCTGATCCACGTCTTCTCGGGATGCGCCGCGGCGAACGCGGAGACGCGCGCCAGATAGTCGTCGAGTCCGTAGATCTCCGCCAGGTCGCAGGCGGCCCGCTCCAGCCCGGCCTGCACCGGGTGGATGTGGGCGTCGACGAAGCCCGGCGTCAGCAGCCCGCCGCGCAGGTCCACGGGCTCGGCGGCGGGCGCGAGCCGTACGAGGTCGGCCTCGGCTCCGACGGCGGCGATGACGCCGTCACGCACGAGCACGGCCTCGGCGAATCCGCCGGGCGTGAGGACCCGGCCGCCGCGGAACAGGATGGGGGAGCTCACGATGCCAGCCTCTTTCTTGGTGTCGTCGGTTTCCACGTCATCCGCCGACGTGGTGGCGAGAACGGCGCCCGCGCGCGGGCGAGGTCCGGTGGGGCGTCTCCGGACCCCGGTCCGGGCGAACCTGGCCCGTCAGGGCACTAGTGGCCGGTGATCCGGTCGGCGACGCGGGCCAGCACGGACGTCCTGCTCATGCCCTGCGCCTCGCGCGCGTCCGCCATGCGGTACAGGCGGTACATGGAGTGGACCCCGAGCCAGCGCAGCGGCTCGGGCTCCCAGGAGCGGACCCGGCGGCCCACCCACGGCAGGCCGGTCAGCGGCGTCTCCCGCCCGAGCACCAGGTCGCGCAGCGTCCGCCCGGCCACGTTGGTCGTGGTCACGCCGTGTCCGGTGTACCCGCCCGCCCAGCCGATCCCGGTGGCCGGGTCGAGGCCCACCGTCGCGCACCAGTCGCGCGGCACGCCGAGCACGCCCGACCAGGCGTGCGCCACCCGCGAGGACGCGACGGCGGGGAAGAACGACGTCACCAGCCCCCACAGCGCGTCCACGGTCCAGTCGTGCGTGTGCCCGCGGTCGTCCACCCGCGAGCCGTACAGGTAGGGGCGGCCGCGGCCGCCGAACGCGATGCGGTCGTCCGCGGTGCGCTGCGCGTACATGTAGTAGTGGGCCATGTCCCCGAGCAGCTCGCGGCCCTCCCAGCCGATCGCCTCCCAAACCTCCGGGGGCAGCGGCTCGGTGACGATCATCGAGCTGTTCATCGGGAGCCAGTCGCGGTGGTGGCCCGGGACGGTCGCGGTGAACCCCTCCGTGCAGCGCAGCACGTGGTGCGCCCGCACGGCGCCATACGGCGTCACCGCCCGGCCGGGCTCGATCGCCGTCACCGGCGTGCCCTCGAAGAGGTCCACGCCCAGGCCGCGTACGGCGTCCGCCAGACCCCGGGCGAGCTTGGCGGGCTGGATCCTGGCGCAGTGCGGGCTCCAGGTGGCGGAGACCGCGCCGGACACGCGCATCCGCCCGTCCATCTCGGCGGGCGTGAGCAGCCGGACGTCCTCCTCGGTCCAGCCCCACTCGCGCTGCGCGGCCAGCTCGGCGCGCAGCCGGGCGTCCTGGGCGGGGCCGCGGGCGACGTTGAACAGCCCTCCCTTGACGATGTCCGCGTCGATGCCCTCGTCGGCGCAGACCGCGATGACCTCGTCGATCGCGGCGAACATCTCCCGCTGCAGCCGCCGGGTGGCGTCCGGGCCGTGGGTCTTCGCGTAGCGCTCGGGCGAGCCGGCGAGCGCCCCGGTCAGCCAGCCGCCGTTGCGGCCGGACGCGCCGAAGCCGGCGAACTCCTTCTCCAGGACCGCCACCCGCAGCGAGGGATCGGCCTTCTTCAGGTAGTAGGCGGTCCACAGGCCGGTGTAGCCGCCTCCGACGATCGCGACGTCCGCGTCCCTGTCGCCGTCGAGACGGACGCCGGGGGCGGGGATCCCGAGGGATCGGTACCAGAAGGACACATCGCCGTTGACGAAATCTGGGGACAGCGGAGCGTTCATGAGGCATATCCTGCTATATCCGTACCGGTTGGAGAACCTCGCCGCGAAAGTCGTCGCGAAACGGTGGCTGACATGCCGATAACGTCCGTCATCCCAGGATTAGCCGCGGCGAAACGGTCGGCACACCTCCATGTAGCAATCGCGTAACAGATCTACGACATGATTGCCTCATCACGGAGGGAGCGGTATCGATGGGGTTTCTGCGGATCAGGACGACGGTGGACGAACGGCCCGGCCGGCTCGCCTCGCTGGCTACGGTGCTGGCCGGCAAGGGCGGGAACATCCTCGGCCTGTCCGTCCAGCCGGACAGCGACGGCACCGTGGACGAGTTCGTCGCCGACATCCCCGCCTCCCCCGAGACCGTACGCGCGGCCCTGGAGGCCGTCGGCGGTCGCCGTGTCCAGGTCGTGGCCGCGACCGCCCACGACCTCACCGACGAGCCCACCCGCGCGCTGCTGCTCGCCGCACGGCTGCGCGCCGCGCCCTGGCGGCTTCCGGAGATCCTGCGCGAGCTGATGCGGGCCGACGACGCCCGCTGGGTCTACGGCGCCGATCTCTCCGACCTGCCCGACCCGACCCTGCTCACCGTGCCCGTCGCGCCCAGGCGGGCGATCCGGCTGCGCCGGTCGGGGCTGCCGTTCACGCTCACGGAGGCGGCCCGCGCCGCCGCGCTCGTACGGCTCGCGCAGCCGCCCGCCGAGGCGCAGGGGGCCGAGCGCCCGGTGCGGCTCGCCGACGGCGCCGAGGCCGTGGTCAGGCCGCTGACGCCGCTCTATCGCGAGGCCGTCCGGGACCTGCACGAGCGCTGCTCGCCGGAGTCCCGCAGGTTCCGGTACTTCACCTCCATGCCGTCGCTGCCGCCACGGGTGTTCGAGCGGCTCTGCGACCGCGACCACGGCCACTCCCTGGTGGCCGGGCACGACGGCCAGGTCGTCGCCCTGGCCAACCTGCTGTTCACCCCGGACCCCGGCATCGCCGAGATGGCCCTCCTCGTCGAGGACCGCTGGCAGGGGCGCGGTCTCGGCCGCGTCCTCGCCCGGATGCTCATGGAGGCGGCGCGCGACCTCGGGTTCGCCGAGGTCAGGGCGTCCTTCCTCTCCGACAACGCGCGGATGCGCGGGCTCCTGCTCTCCCTCGGCGCCACGCTCGCCTACACCGAGGACCCCGGTGTGGTCGAGGCGCGGATCGCCGCGGGTGTGACGGTGACGGCCTCCCCGAGCTGAACCCGTCACGGCTCGTCCCGGCGCGCGGCGGCTCAGGGGGCCGCGCGCCGGGCCGACCGCGTCACGATCCCGGCCGGGCCGGCCGGGGCTCCTCCGGTGTCACGGCGGCGACGGCGTCGCGGAAGGCGCGGACCCGGGCCGTCTCGGCGTCACGGTGCCACACCAGGCCGAGCGCGGAGCCGGGAAGGCCGCGCACCGGGACGAACACGACGTCGCGACGGGTGTGGTACCCGGCGGTGGGCCGGCACAGCAACATCGCGCCGCGTCCCGCCGCGACCAGCGCGATCCCCTCCTGCAGAGTGGTCACCGCCGCGCCGCGCGGGATCGCACCCCCTCCGGGCGTCGTCTCCGGCGCCTGCGCCGAGCGCCAGTACGCGGGCGCCGGGCCGGCCGGGGAGATGAGCGGGCAGGCGATGAGATCCTCGGCGGAGAGCGACGCCCGTCCGGCGAGTTCGTGGCGTACGGAGACGGCGAGCGTCTGCTCCTGCTCCGGGAAGACGGGGCCGAGCACCAGGTCGGGCTCCCGGACCGGCAGCAGGACGATGGCCGCGTCCACCTCGCCCCGCCGTACGGCGCCGAACGGGTCGGACAGCGCGAGCTCGGCGATCTCGGTGACGCGGCCGGGCCGGGCGGCCTCGAAGGCGGCGACGGCCTTCATGAAACGGCCGTCGGCGGCTCCCTGGAATCCCAGCCGCAGCACCCCCTCTGTGCCGCGCGCCGCGTCCCGCGCGTCGTCGACGGTCCTCCTGAGCGCGTCGTACGCGGGGCGCAACTCGCAGAGGAAACGCGCGCCGAACGGGGTGAGCCGGACCCGGCGGCTCGTGCGGTCGACGAGGCGGGCGCCGATCCGGCTTTCCAGCGACCGCAGGAGCTGGCTGACGCGACTCTGCGAGACGTACAGGCGTTCGCCCGCCCGGCCGAAGTGCAGCTCCTCGGCGAGGACGATGAAGCACTCCAGCTCTCTGATCTCCAGCCCGCTCAACGCCGTCCCCGTTCCCGCCCGAATCCATGAGCCACGCTCATTGAAGGATGAGGGCTTCGCCGTTGTTCCGCGATGCGCCGCTGACCAGGCTGGCGGCATGACGACGATCGAACATCCACCGGCGCGTTCGCGGATGAGCGGCCGGCTCGCCGTGGTCGCGGTCGCGGTCGCGACGTTCTCGGTGGTGACCACGGAGATGCTGCCCGTCGGGCTGCTCACCGGGATCGGGACCGGGTTGGAGGTCTCCGACGGCACGGCGGGACTGACCATGACCGTTCCGGGCCTGGTGGCGGCGGTGGCGGCGCCCTCCGTCACGCTCGCCCTGGGACGGACGGACCGCCGACGGGCACTGGTCGGGCTCGCGGGGCTGCTCGCGGCGGCGAACCTGCTGTCGGCCGTCGCACCGAGCTTCCCCGTCCTGGTCGCGGCGCGGGTGCTGGTGGGAGTGTGCATAGGAGGGGTGTGGGCCATCGCGGCCGGGCTCGCCGTACGGCTGGTGCCGGCGCGATCAGCGGGGCGCGCCACCATGCTGATCTTCAGCGGCATCGCGGTGGCGTCCGTGCTCGGAGTCCCGGTGGGCACCCTGGCCGGAGACCTGTGGGGGTGGCGGGCGGCCTTCGCCGTGATGGGCCTGGTGGCGCTGGCGGCGACCGGCGCGCTGGCCGCGCTGCTGCCACCGCTCCCCGTGGAGCGGGCGGCGCGGGTCTCCGACGTGCCGGGGCTGCTACGCGCCGGGCGGGTGCGGCTCGGCCTCCTGACCGTCCTGCTGCTGGTCACCGGGCATTTCGCCGCCTACACCTACGTGCGGCCACTGCTGGAGCGGATCCCCGGCTTCGACGCGGGCGCCGTGAGCGCGACCCTTCTGCTGTACGGGGTCGCGGGCGTGGCCGGGAACTTCCTCGCCGGCACGCTGTCGCGCGACCCGCGCCGCCCGCTCCTGGTGATCTGCGGGTCGCTCGCGGCGGTGACGGCGGCGATGCCGCTCGTCGCAGGAGGCGCCGCGGGCGCGACCGTGCTGCTCGCGCTGTGGGGCCTCGCGTACGGAGGCGTGTCGGTCAGCACGCAGAAGTGGCTGCTCACGGTCGCCCCGCACGCTCCCGAGGGGGTGTCGGCGCTCTTCGTCGCGGCGTTCAACGTGGCGATCTCGCTGGGCGCGCTCCTGGGCGGCCGGGTCGTCGACGCCGCGTCGCCGCTCGCGGTGATGCCGCTGGGAGGGCTGCTCGCGCTCGGCGCGCTGGCCGCTACCGCCGCCGGCGGCCGAAGGCGTAGGCGAAATTGACCGCGACGATGCCGACCCAGACGACCGCCAGCCCGGGCAACCCCGCGGAGAACGAGGCCGCGCCGGTCAGCGGGATGGCGATGCCGAGCGAGCCGAGGGCCAGTCCGAGACCGCGTTTGCGCTCCTGCTGCTCCTCCCACACCGTGTGCCGGGGGTCGGGGAGACGGCTGTCGGCCTCGGCCTTCACCCGCTGGGCGATGGTGGCCTCGATGCGGTCGAGGAAGGCCTCCGTCAGCGCGCTCTCGTATTCGGGACCCAGATCGCGGCGCGCGTCGAGGGTCGCGCGCAGCTCGTCTCGGGGCGAGGGGGTGTCGGACATACGTCTAATCTGCCAGATTCGCCGCCGCCGCGCGCCCACCCGGGACGCGCATCGCGGGTAGAGATCGGAGGTGGACCTCAACGCCGCCGCCGACCGGCTGTACGGCCTGCCCCCCGAGGAGTTCACCGCCGCGCGCGACGCCCTGGCCAAGGAGATCAAAGCCGGGGGAGACGCCCGCCTGGCCCGGGAGGTGGGCAGGCTGCGCCGCCCCACGATCGCGGCCTGGGCGGTCAACCAGGCGGTCCGGCGCCACCCGGAGGAGGTCGGCGAGCTGCTCGACCTCGGGGAGCGGCTGCGGCGCGAGGCGGAGGAGGCCGACCGCGCCGCCGCCGAGGCCGAGGAGAGCCACGCCGAGTGGGCCGCCGAGCGGGAGGCGTCCGTACGAGAACGCGACCGGCTGGCGGCCGAGGCCGCCGATCTGGAGGAGAGGACCCGTCGCGATGGCTCAGGGGGTCGAGTCCGTCGACCAGGGCGACCCCGTGCCTCGGCGCGATCGGGGCCCCGGGATCAGGGGGAGGCGATGCGGCCCAGACCGGCCGGGATCTTGGCCGCGGCGGCCCGGTCGAGCAGGAACAGCGTCCGGGCGGCGCCCCGGGCCCCGGCCGCCGGGACCTGGATCGGTCCCGCGCCGGACAGGGCCAGATGGACGGCCTGCGCCTTCTCCGCGCCCGCGGCGACGATCCACACCTCGCGCGCGGCCCTGATCGCCGGGAGGGTGAGCGACAGGCGCGTGGGCGGCGGCTTCGGCGAGCCGTGCACCGCGACCACGGTGCGCTCCTCCTCGTAAAGCGCCGGCTGCCCGGGGAACAGCGACGCCACGTGGCTGTCCGGGCCCATCCCGAGCAGCAGCACGTCGAACGACGGCACCGGTCCGTGGTCCTCGGGCCGGGCGGCCTTCTCCAGTTCGGCGGCGTAGACCTCGGCCGCCTCCTCGGCGGTCAGGCCCGAGTCCGCCGCCGGCATGACGTGGACCCGGGCCGGGTCCAGGTCCACGTGGTCGAGCAGGGCCGCCCGCGCCCCGGTCTCGTTGCGCTCCGGATCCCCGGCGGGCAGGAAACGCTCGTCGCCCCACCACACGTCGAGGGCGCGCCAGTCGATCGCGTCGCGCGCCGCCGTTCCGGCGACCGCCGCGAGCGTCGCGATGCCGACGCTGCCGCCGGTCAGCACGAGATGGGCCGACCCGCGGGCCGCCTGGATGTCGGCCAGGCGGGTGATCAGACGGGCCGCCACGGCCTGGGCGAGCACGTCCGCGTCGCGGTGGACGATGACGTTGGGGACACTCACGGCTGTTCCTTCTCCATCAGAAGACATGGGACACGTCACGACATTTCACGGCATGTCGCGACCTCAGGCCGGGGCGTGCGCGCCGGGTCGCCCCCGGAGCCCGTCCCGGACGCGGCCGGGCGGCGGCGCCCGCCGAAACCCGGCGGATCGAGCCTCGGAACACCTGTCTCGCGCCGCCCGGTGTCAGGACACCCGGGACCTCGTCAGCCACTGGATCGCCGCCCCGTAGATGTCGTCCGGGTCCAGGCGGCGCAGCTCCTCGGCCAGCAGCTCGCTGGTCGGCCGCCGCGCCAGGGCGACCCGCCGGTCCGGCTGGCCCGGCCGGCTCAGCGTCGCCAGCCGGGCGTCCGTCCTGGAGATCGCCAGCTCGCCCTCCCCGGCGAGCGTGAGCCGTACGTCGGTGATGCCCGGCCCCGCGCTCTCGTTCGTCTCCATCATGACGCCGAGCCGCTCCGCGAGCCACGCCGCCAGCAGCGGCACGCTCGGGTTGCCCGCCGCGCCGGTCACCACGCCGGACAGGACCCGCGGCGTGGGCCGGTCGAACGCGGCGGCGAGGAGGCTGCGCCACATCGTCAGCCGCGTCCACGAGAGATCGGTGTCGCCCGGCAGATAGCCGACGTGGCGGCCGGCGATCGCCTCCATGGGGTCGGCCGCCGCCCGGGCGTCGGTGATCCTGCGGGTGGCGAGCCGGCCGACGGAGTCCTGCGACGGCACCGGGGGCGCGTCACCCGGCCACCACGCCACCACCGGCGTGTCGGTCAGCAGCAGCGGGCTGATCACCGAGTCGGCGTGCTCGGTGAGCCGGCCGTACAGGCGCAGCAGGACGACCTCGCCCGGGGACGACTCGCCCATCCGCACCTCGGCGTCGAGCCGGTCGGGCTCGTACGGGTCGCGCTTGATGACCGTCAGCACCCGGGACGGATGCTCACGCGCCGCCTCGGTGGCCGCGCGCACCGCGTCGTACTGCCCGGCCTCGTCGGACACCACGACCAGCGTGAGGACCATGCCCACCGCCGGCGCCCCCATCTGGTGGCGGAGCTGGGTGAGCGTCGCGGAGATCTTCGAGGCCGTCGTGTCGGTCAGGTTGAAGGTGGTCACGGCGCCTTCCGTTCACTCACAGCCGCCGCCACACGCGCCCGTCACGCGTGATCATGGCGTCGGCGGACGGCGGGCCCCACGTGCCCGCGGGATAGCCCTCGGGACGGCCGGAGGCCGCCCAGTGCTCCTCGATCGGGTCGAGGATCTTCCAGGATAGCTCGACCTCGGCCTGGTGCGGGAACAGGGGCGGGTCCCCGATGAGGACGTCGAGCAGCAGCCGCTCGTACGCCTCGGGCGAGGACTCCATGAACGACTCGCCGTAGGCGAAGTCCATGCTGACGTCCCTGACCTCCATGGCCGTGCCCGGCACCTTGGAGCCGAAGCGCACGGTGATCCCCTCGTCCGGCTGGACGCGGATGACCAGGGCGTTCTGCCCGAGGATCTCGGTGTCGGTCGTGCTGAACGGCAGGTGCGGCGCCCGCTGGAACACCACCGCCACCTCGGTGACCCTGCGGCCGAGCCGCTTGCCCGCCCGCAGGTAGAAGGGGACGCCCGCCCAGCGGCGGTTCGCCACCTCCAGCCGGATGGCAGCGTACGTGTCGGTGATGGAGTCCGGCGGGATGCCCTCCTCCTCCAGGTAGCCGACGACCGGCTCGCCGCCCTGCCAGCCCGCGGTGTACTGCCCGCGCGCGGTGCCGAGCGACAGGTCGGACGGCAGCCGCACCGACCGGAGCACCTTCTCCTTCTCCCGGCGCAGTGAGTCGGCGTCGAAGGACGTCGGGTCCTCCATCGCGACCAGGGCGAGGAGCTGCAGGAGGTGGTTCTGGATCACATCGCGGGCGGCGCCGATGCCGTCGTAGTACCCGGCCCGGCCGCCGATGCCGATGTCCTCGGCCATCGTGATCTGCACGTGGTCCACGTAGCTGCGGTTCCAGATCGGCTCGTACAGCGTGTTCGCGAACCGCAGGGCCAGGATGTTCTGGACGGTCTCCTTGCCGAGGTAGTGGTCGATGCGGAAGACCGACTCCTCGGGGAACACCGCGCTGGTGATCGCGTTGAGCTCGCGGGCGCTCTTCAGGTCGTGGCCGAACGGCTTCTCGATGACCACCCGCCGCCAGGCGCCCTCGGGGGCGTTGGCCAGGTTGGTCCGCTTGAGCTGCTCGACGACCACGGGGAAGAACTTCGGCGGGACCGACAGGTAGAACGCGTAGTTCCCGCCCGTGCCGCGTGTCTCGTCGATCTCCTTGAGCATCATCGCGAGCACGTCGAAGGCGCCGTCGTCGTTGAACTCGCCGGGGCAGAAGTGGATGCCCTCGGCGATCTGCCGCCAGACCTCCTCGCGGAACGGCGTCCGCGCGTGCTCCTTCACCGCCTCGTACGTGACCTGGGCGAAGTCCTCGTGCGCCCAGTCGCGGCGGGCGAAGCCGACCAGGGAGAACCCCGGCGGCAGCAGCCCCCGGTTGCCCAGGTCGTAGATCGCGGGGAGCAGTTTCTTCTTCGCGAGGTCGCCGGTCACGCCGAACAGGACGAGCACGCACGGCCCGGCCACGCGGGGCAGCCGCTTGTCGCGCGGGTCCCGCAGCGGGTTCACCGGGCCCTCCTCGTCGGCGGCCGGGCCGAGCGCGGCCGCGAGTCCACGTTCCCCGGACGTCTCGGCCGCGCGCGCCGCCCGCCCGCCGCGCCGTGTCTTCGCCGCGTCGGACGGTCCGGCCGCCGCCGGGACGTCAGGCGTCCCGGCGGCGGCTCGCGCCGTCTCGGCGGGGCGGTCGTTCCGCTCACCCATCGGATCTCCTCGCCCTCCGGCTCGTCGCCAGTGGCGTGCTCATCGAGGTCAGAGCTCCTCCGCCACCGACAGCAGGTGCTTGACGCCCGCCACCCGGTCGGTGAGGTGCAGGCGCACCGCCGGACGTCCCCGCGACGCCAGCGCGCCGAGGTCGCCCAGGGCCTGGGCGAGCTGGAGCCGGCCCAGGGTGTACGGCTTGCCCGGCACCTCGATGTCCTCGGTGACGGCGCCGGTGATCTGCAGGAACACGCCCGCCTCCGGGCCGCCCTTGTGGAACTGGCCGGTGGAGTGCAGGAAGCGCGGCCCCCAGCCGAACGTCACCGCGTGGTCGGTCCGGTAGTCCAGCAGCGCCCGAAGCGTCGCCGGGTCGGCCGCCGCCCACGCCTCCGTCAGCTCCTCGAACGAGGCGTCCCCGACCCGCGCGGCGTCGAACGCCGCCTCCCGGTCCAGGTACGCCATGATCGCCAGATAGCCGCGCTCCGGGATCGCCCGCAGCAACCACGTCAGCACGTCCGCCAGGTTCTTCGGGTCGCCCGGCACGTCGCCGTAGACCTCGACCGGGCCGTCCCGGAGGATCGGCGTGCCGGTCGGCAGCGGCCCGTCGCCCGCCTCCTGAAGGATGCGGGTGGTGTTCTCCTTGGACTCGGCGACGTTCGGCTGGTTGAACGGGTCGATCCCGAGCACCCGACCGGCGATCGCCGTGGCGTACTCCCAGACGAGGAACTGCGCGCCCAGCGGGCCGTCGACCGACGTCCCGCCATCCGGGCCGATGTGGACCAGGAACTGGTCGCCGGCCTCGGCCGCCTCGGCGCCGACCACGGGAAGGATGCCCTTGCCCGACTTGCCGGTCGACTCGGCGATGAGCTGCTCGATCCAGTCGGGGAGCCCGTTGATGTCGGTCATGCTGTCGCGCAGGACCATCTTGTCGCGCCCGGCGAGCGCCTCGGCGCCGAGCAGCACGCCCAGGTCGAGGCCCGGGTTGCCGTCGTCGTGGGCGAGCCGCGGGGCGACGGCGGCCGCGTCGTCGAGCAGCCGCACGACGTCGGCGCCGGCCAGGGCGCTCGGCACCAGCCCGAACGCGCTCAGCGCGCTGTAGCGGCCGCCGACGTTCGGGTCGGCCAGGACGACCTGGTACCCGGCCTCGATCGCCGTCTGCTCCAGAGGGGAGCCGGGATCGGTGACCACGACGATGCGGTCGGCCGGGTCGATCCCCGCGTCGCGGAACGCCTTCTCGTAGATCCGCCGGTGGCTGTCGGTCTCGACCGTGCCGCCGCTCTTGCTGGCGACGACCACCAGGGTGCGCTCCAGGCGGTCGTTCAACGCCCGCCGGACCTGCCCGGGGTCGGTGGTGTCGAGAACGGTCAGCGGCACGTCCTCGGTGGCGCAGATCACCTCGGGCGCCAGCGACGAGCCGCCCATCCCGGCCAGGACGACGTGGTCGAGGCCCTCCGCGCGCGCCATCTCGACGAGCTTGGTGATCTCGGGCAGCAGCTCCCTGCTGGTCAGGGGGAGCTTCAGCCAGCCGAGGCGGACGGCCGCCTCGTCCCTGGCCTCCGGCCCCCACAGGCCGGGGTCGCCGGCGGCCAGCGCCGCCGGCACCCCCTCCGCGACCAGCTTCTCCCGGATGGCGCGCACGGCCTCCGGCTCCCGGCCGAGGGTCACCTCGATGGTCATCTCAGGCCTTCCCGAGCTCGGCGGTCACGGTCTCCAGGAGCTCCTTCCAGGAGACCTCGAACTTGTCCACGCCCTCGTCCTCCAGGACCCGCACCACGTCGTCGTAGTCGATGCCGGCCTCCTTGAGCGCGGCCATCGTGTTCCACGCCTGCTCGTAGAACGGGCGCACCGTGTCGCCCGAGATCTTGCCGTGGTCGGCGACCGCGTCGAGCGTCTTCTCCGGCATCGTGTTGACCGTGCCCGCCGTGACGAGCTGGTCGACGTACAGCGTGTCGGGGTAGTCGGGGTTCTTCACGCCGGTCGAGGCCCACAGCGGGCGCTGCGGCCGGGCGCCCGCCGCGCGCAGCGCCTGCCAGCGCGGGCTCGCCATGACCTCCTCGAACGCCGCGAACGCGAGCCGCGCGTTGGCCACCGCCGCCCGGCCCTTCAGCGCGGACGCCTCCGGGGTGCCGACGCTGTCGAGGCGGGCGTCGATCTCGGTGTCGACCCGGCTCACGAAGAACGACGCGACGGACTCGACGGCGGCGAGGTTCACGCCGTTCGCCTTGGCCTTCTCCAGTCCCTCCAGCCAGGCGTCCATGACCGCGCGGTAGCGCTCGAGGGAGAAGATCAGCGTGACGTTGACGCTGATGCCCTCCGCGACGCACTGCGTGATCGCGGGCAGGACCTCGACCGTCGCCGGGATCTTGATGAACAGGTTGGGCCGGTCGACCAGCCACCACAGCGCGCGCGCCTCGGCGACGGTCCTCTCCGTGTCCCGCGCCAGGCGCGGGTCGACCTCGATGGAGACCCGGCCGTCCACGCCGTTCGTCGCGTTGAAGACCGGGCGCAGCACGTCGGCGGCCCAGCGGATGTCGAAGGTCGTGATCGACCGGACGGCCTCCTCGACCGAGACGCCCCGCACCCGCAGGTCGTGGAGCTGCGCGTCGTACGCGTCGCCCTTGCTCAGGGCCGCCGCGAAGATCGTGGGATTGGACGTGACGCCCACGACCTGCTTGTCCCGGATCAGGGCGGCCAGATTGCCGGTGCGCAGACGATCACGGCTGATGTCGTCCAGCCAGATCGACACGCCGGCCCCGGTGAGGCGCTTCAGGTTCTCGCTCATGATCTCCTCAGTTTCCGGTCGTCTCGCCCTTGTCGGCCCCCGTCTTGGCGAGGCTCGCCTTGGCGGCGGCCACCACGCGGTCGGCGGTCAGGCCGAACTGCTCGAAGATGGTCCTGTACGGCGCGGAGGCGCCGAAGTGCTCAAGGCTCAGCACTTCCCCGTCATCACCGACGAACTCGCGCCAGCCCAGGGAGATTCCCGCCTCGACCGCGACCCGGGCGCGAACCGCCGGGGGCAGCACCGACTGCCGGTACGCGGCGTCCTGGGCGCGGAACCACTCCACGCACGGCATCGACACGACCCGGGTCGGGACGCCCTGCTCCTCGAGGATGCGGCGGGCGCCGACCGCCAGCTCGACCTCGCTGCCCGTACCGATGATCACGACGGCGGGCTGGCCGTTGGACGCCTCCTGCAGGATGTAGCCGCCGCGCGCGACATGCTGGTAGACCGTGTCCGCGTCGCCCGTGCCCTCGTACACCGGCAGGTTCTGCCGGGTCAGCGCGAGCGCCGCCGGGCGGTCGGTGTGCTCCAGGATCGCCCTCCACGCCGCGGCCGTCTCGTTCGCGTCGGCCGGGCGCACCACGTCGAGGCCGGGGATCGCGCGCAGCGACCACAGGTGCTCGATCGGCTGGTGGGTCGGGCCGTCCTCGCCGAGGCCGATCGAGTCGTGCGTCCACACGTAGGTCACCGGCAGCTTCATCAGCGCGGCGAGCCGCACCGCCGGGCGCATGTAGTCGCTGAAGACGAGGAAGGTGCCGCCGTACGGGCGGGTGCCGTTGTGCAGGGCGATGCCGTTGAGGATGGCGCCCATGCCGTGCTCGCGGATGCCGAAGTGCAGGGTGCGGCCGTACCGGTTGCCCGGGAACTCGTGCGTCTGGTACTCGTCCGGGATGAAGGACGGCTCGCCCTTCATCGTCGTGTTGTTGGACTCGGCGAGGTCGGCGGAGCCGCCCCACAGCTCCGGCAGCACCGGCGCGAGGGCGCTCAGCACCTCGCCGGACGCCTTGCGGGTGGCGATGGAGGCGCCGGCCTCGAAGGAGGGCAGTGCCTTGTACCAGCCGTTCGGCAGGCGGCGGGCCGAGATCCGGTCGAACAGCTCGGCGCGCTCGGGGTTGTCCGCCCGCCAGCTCTGGTAGCCCTTCTCCCACTCGGCGCGCAGCTCGCGGCCGCGCTTGACGACCTCCCTGGAGTGGTCGAGGACGTCCCCCGGGACCTGGAAGGTCTGCTCGGGGTCGAGGCCGAGCACCCGCTTGGTGGCGGCGACCTCCGCGTCGCCCAGCGCCGCACCGTGGATCTTGCCGGTGTTCTGCTTGCCGGGCGAGGGCCAGCCGATGATGGTGCGCAGCTTGATGAACGTCGGCCGATCGGTCTCCGCGCGGGCCGCCTCGAGGGCGTCGTACAGCGCCTGCACGTCCTCCTTGTACTCGCCGGTGGCGGTCCAGTCGACCTCCAGCACCTGCCAGCCGTACGCCTCGTACCGCTTGGAGATGTCCTCCGACAGCGCGATCTGGGTGTCGTCCTCGATCGAGATGTGGTTGGAGTCGAAGACGACGGCGAGGTTGCCCAGCTTCTGGTGGCCGGCGAGCGCGCTGACCTCGTGGCTGATGCCCTCCTCGATGTCGCCCTCGGAGGCGAAGCACCAGATCATGTGGTCGAACGGCGACGTCCCGGGGGCCGCGTCCGGGTCGAACAGGCCGCGCTCGCGGCGGGCCGCCATGGCCATGCCGACCGCGTTGCCGATGCCCTGGCCGAGCGGGCCGGTCGTGGTCTCCACGCCGACGGTGTGGCCGTACTCCGGGTGGCCCGGGGTGAGGCTGCCCCACTGCCGCAGCGCCTTGAGGTCCTCCAGGCGCAGGCCGTAGCCCGAGAGGTAGAGCTGGATGTAAAGGGTCAGGCTGCTGTGACCGCAGGAAAGGACGAACCGGTCGCGGCCCACCCACTTGGCGTCGGACGGGTCGTGCCGGAGGACCCGCTGGAAAAGGAGATAGGCCGCGGGAGCCAGGCTCATCGCAGTTCCGGGGTGACCCGAGCCCGCCTTCTCGACCGCGTCCATCGCCAGTGCTCGCACCACGTCGACTGCTCGCCGGTCGAGGTCGGTCCACTCAAGGCTTGCGCTGCTCAACTGCTCGATTCCCCTCTAGTTTCATTGCGCCGGTTTTGGCATTTCCCGCCCACACGGGACCCTAACGGGTCGGGGGTCCTACCGTTCGGTAGACCACCGCCGTACGGGCCGCACGGCGCCGTGAGCGGGGGCGTTCCGGCCGGGCCGCGCGGGCGTCCCTTCCGGCCCCAGTTCAGGGACCACCGGTTCTCCCGACTACAGTGAGTCCACAAGTGCCTGGCTGCTGCCCGGAGATCCGCTCAATTCAGAGGTTACGCGTTGACCCCGCACACGCTGGAAGCGCCTTGACGGTGCTGACGAAGATGGAATCGGTGCCCCCGCTCGGAACGGCGGTGGCGACCGCGCCGCGCTCCCTGGGCGCGCTTGTGCGGGCGTACGTCGCGCTCACCAAGCCGCGGATCATCGAGCTGCTGCTGATCACGACCCTCCCCGTCATGTTCCTCGCCGCGCGCGGCCTGCCGCCGCTGTGGACGGCCATCGCGACGATGGTCTTCGGCACGCTGTCCGCCGGCAGCGCCAACGTGCTGAACTGCTACATCGACCGGGACATCGACAAGACGATGCGGCGCACCCGCCGCCGTCCCCTGGCCAAGTCCGAGGTCTCCCCGACGGGCGCGCTGGTCTTCGGCGTGATCCTCGGCGTCATCTCCACCGTCGGCCTCGGCCTGGCCGTGAACTGGCTCGCCGCCGCGCTGTCGCTGGGCGCGATCCTGTTCTACGTCCTCGTCTACTCGATGGTGCTCAAGCGGCGCACCGTGCAGAACATCGTCTGGGGCGGCATCGCCGGCTGCATGCCGGTGCTGATCGGCTGGGCCGGCATCACCGGCAGCCTCTCGTGGGCCCCCGTCGTGCTGTTCGGCGTCGTGTTCTTCTGGACGCCGCCGCACACCTGGACGCTGGCCATGCGCTACCGCGAGGACTACGCCTCGGTGGACGTGCCGATGCTGCCGGTCGTCGCGACCGAGCGCCGCGTCGTGCGCGAGGTGATCGCCTACACCTGGGCGACCGTGCTGTGCTCGCTGCTGCTGTGGCCGGTCGCCGGGACGTCGCTCCTGTACCCGGTCGTCGCCGCCGTCCTCGGAGCCGCCTGCCTGTGGGAGGTCTACCGCCTGCTCGGCCGCCTGAACGCGGGCAAGACCGGGGTCGACCTGCGCCCGATGCGCTTCTTCCACTGGTCGAACGTCTACCTCGCGCTGCTGTTCCTCACCGTCGCGGTCGACTCGCTGTTCGTCTGAGCCGCCGGCCCGAGCCGCCGGCCTGAGCCGCCGACCAGGCGGCCGGGCCGCGCCGCCGTCACGTGTAGAACGCGTGGACGTTGTCGCGCGGGACGGCCCGGTGGTCGCCCGCCGGGCCCCGCGAGAAGGCGCGCAACAGGTTCGACGTCGTCCGCGTGACGAACCGGCGGGTCCTCGCGTCCATGTCGTGGGCCCGCGGGCCTCCGGGGAGACCGGCCCGCAGCCCCTCCACCCACCGCATCGTGCCCGTCGCGAAGACCCCCGCGCCGCTCGGCGTCGTGTAGTACGCCGAGTCGGCGAAACTCGGCCGGTTCCCGCACATCAGCGGCGAGTGCGCGATGATCTCGATCGGCCGCGGCGTCGGCACGCTCGGCGTCACCCGGTCGTACTCCACGCCGACCAGGTGCGGGAACGCGTCGCCGCGCCGCACCCCGGTCCCCTCGAACAGCCAGTGGTGCGGCGCCGCCACCACGTAGGGGGCGTCGGCGGGGAACCCGTCGTAGTAGACGCCCGTGAGCGAGGACTCCGGGTCCGGCGCGGGCGCCGACCTGAAGTCCGCCGTCACCTCGGGGGGCCGCCGCCCGTACATCGGGTCGCGGGCGTACTGGTCCTTGTAGCAGACGACCAGCCGGCCCTCGTTCTCCACCCGGATGCGGCGGTAGCAGGTGTTGGCCCCCAGGAAGGCGATGTTGGACCCGGCGTCCCTGGCCCGGGTGACCTGCCTGCGCATCTGCGGCGTCCAGTACTCGTCGTGGCCGAGGAAGACGATCGACGCCGCGCCCTTCATCAGCTCGGGCGTCAGGTCCAGGCCCGTCGTGTACGCCAGGGGGACGCCGAGGCGTTCGGCGAGCACCACCAGCGCGCGCTCGTAGACGAGGAACTTCTCCGCGCCGTTCTTGTCGTAGGGCCGGTCGAAGCTCACCGCGAGGGAGCGGGCGCCGTAGCTGCCGTCCCGCCCGTAGTAGAGGCTGTAGCCGCCCCACTGGTTGTACGCCTGCCAGGTGGCCGTGGCGTGCACCAGCAGCGTGCGGCCGGTGGCCTCCGCGGACCGCAGGATGAGCGGCACGTACCGCTGGTGCCCCTTCGCCGAGTCGAGCCGCAGCAGGTAGGCACCCTCGGGCCAGCCCGCCGTCGGCACCGTGAGGGACCGCCGCCAGTTCGCGTGCACCGTGCGGGTCGCCCCGTCGAGGTCGCCGCGCCCCTGCCTGCGGCCGGGCAGCCACTCCGACCGCCACACCCGGCGCGCCTCCGCCCCGCCGTACCAGCCCATGCGGTACGCGGTGACCCGGAAGCGGTCGGCGGTGGTCGAGACGCGCAGCTCGACCGGATGGCCGGGGAGCACGCTCGCCCGGTCGCAGTAGCCCTCGATCGCGTCGGCCGGGCCGTACGAGCGGGCCCGCCAGGCGGGGTCGCCGGGCCGGAGCCGCTCGTAGCGGGCCGGCTGCGGCGAGGCCGCCGCGTCGGGGGACGGGCTCGCGGACGGGAGCAGGAGCGGCCCCGAGGCGGGCGTTCCCCCCGCCCGCGCCGCCGCGCCGTCGTGCCCGCCGGCCCCGCAGGCCGTGGCGCCCGCCGTGGCCGCGGCCACGACGCCGAGGAAGGTCCTGCGGCTCAGCCTGCCGCCGTCGGTCTCGTCCATCCGCTCCGCCCCCCGTGACGAACGGCCAACAAGAAGATCGCTCCGCAGAACGCTACCCCCGGCGGGGAAAGGCAGGGTCGAGCGTACGGTCAGGCGGTGGTCCGCATTCGGGAAAGGCGCGGAACGCCGGACGGCCGGGGGGATCTTCGGGGGCGGGGCGGACAGCGGGTCTCCGGTCGGTTACATTCGCGGAATGGCGAGCCTGGATCCGCGTACCGTGCTGAAGGAACGCCCGTCGGTCGGCCTGATCATCGGTCTGATCCTGGCAGGCATCTGCGCCCTCGTGACACTGTCGTTCGACATCTTCGACGGTGACCCCGTCCAGTTCTTCATCGCCCTCGTGCTCGCGGTCGCCCCCGTCCCGCTGCTGCTCGCCGGAGTGCTCGCCCTCGACCGCATGGAACCCGAGCCGCGGGCCAACCTCGCCTTCGCCTTCGCGTGGGGGGCGGGCGTCGCCGTGCTCTTCGCCGGCCTGCTCAACTCGCTCAACCTGATCTACATCGAGCACCAGATCGGCAGCGCCGCGAACGCCCGCAACCTCGTCGCGACGTTCGGCGCTCCGCTGGTGGAGGAGACCATGAAGGGCCTGGTGCTGCTCGGTCTGCTCCGCTTCCGCCGCCAGGAGCTCGACGGCCCCACCGACGGCATCATCTACGCCAGCATGGTCGGCCTCGGGTTCGCCATGTCCGAGAACGTCAGCTACTACCTGGCCGCGCTGTCCGAGCACGGGCCCGAGGGGCTCGCCGCCACGGTCGTGCTCAGGGGCGTGCTGTCGCCGTTCGCGCATCCGCTGTTCACCTCCCTGATCGGCATCTCCGTGGCGTACGCGGCCCAGCGGCGCGGCGCGAACTGGGTCGTCCTGGCGGGCTGGGCGGGCGCGATGGTGCTGCACGGCCTGTGGAACGGCCTCGCCTCGTTCGGCGGCTTCCCCGGGCTGGTCGTCGCGTACCTGGTGCTGATGGTCCTGCTCTTCGTCGAGCTGGGCGTCATCTTCCGCGACCGCAAGCGGATCGTCGGGCTGATCCACCGCTACCTGCCGCCGTATGAGCGGAACGGGCTGATCAACGAGGCGGACATCTTCATGCTGTCGTCGCTGAAGGGACGGCGGCAGGCCCGCCAGTGGGCCAAGGCCCACGGGGGCAAGGCGGGAGTGCGGGCGATGAGCGACTACCAGCTCGCCGCCACCGAGCTGGGGCTGCTGCACGAGCGGGCGTCCCGCGGCGGCACCGACGAGAGATCGTTCCGCGAGCGGCAGCGGGCGCTCGCCGACCTCATGGCGCACGCGCGCATGTCGTTCCCGCTGCCGGGGCGGCACCAGCAGGCGGCGGCCAAAGGGGTGCCGCCGCCCGGATACGCGCCGGGTGCCCCGCCGCCCGGCACGCCACCGCCGGGGTACGGGCCCGGCACTCCCGGGAGTGGTCCGACGGGGTACGGGCCTGACGCTCCCGGGAGTGGTCCGTCGCCGGGGTACCGGGCCGGCGCGTACGGCCCGCCGCCGGGGTACGGGGAGCCGGGACCCCCTCCCGGGGCCACGCCCCCCGGTCCTGGGGCTCCTCCGGGAACTCCGCCGCCGGGATACGGGCCGGGGGTCCCTCCGGGGCAGGGATCGGGGGCTCCGCCCGAGCAGGGGCATCCGCCGCCCCCTGACCACCCCTCTCCGCCGTTTCCGGGACCTCCCCGCTGGAATCCGCCGCCCAGGACGTAAGGGCGATTTCCCGGCGAAGTTCTCTTTCCGGGGAGGCGGTCGCGTGCTTGAATCGGGATGCGCGATGGCCCTGATGGGTGGGCTCTGCAGGGTGTGCGGTGCGCCGTACGCCGCTCTTTCACCGGCAACGCCGTTCCGGCGTGCCCGGCGCGCCTCCCCGAGATGGGCGGGCGCGTGCCGCGGCGCGCCCGCCCATCACGAGGAGAACCCCCTGTGAGATCCAGGCGCCAACTCGCCGTCCTCGCCACACTCACGGTCGCGATCGCCACGGTCGCCGTCGCCCTGTTCCAGGGAGCCGCCGACGCGCACGGCGCGCTCCAGGCCCCCGCCAGCCGCACCTACGCCTGCTATGTGGACGGGCTGTCCGGCGGCGAGATCAAACCCGTCAACCCCGCCTGCAGGCAGGCCGTCGCGGACGGCGGCACCCAGCCGCTGTACGACTGGTACGGCGTGCTCCGTTCCGACGGCGCCGGCCGCACCCGGGGCTTCATCCCGGACGGCCAGTTGTGCAGCGGCGGGTTCGGCAAATACGCCGCCTACGACGCCCCTCGGGCGGACTGGCCGGTCACGACCCTCAAAGCCGGCTCGACGTACAACTTCGTCTACGGCGCCTGGGTGCCCCACCCGGGCGGCTTCAAGCTCTATGCGACGAAGGACGGCTACGACCCCACCAAGCCGCTCACCTGGGCGGACATGGAGGAGGAGCCGTTCCTGACCGTCGATCCGGAGCCGCCGGTGAGCGACGGCGCGTACCGGTTCTCGGGGCGGCTGCCGGACAAGAGCGGGAGGCACGTGATCTACGCGGTGTGGTACCGGTCGGACAGCCAGGAGACCTTCTACGGCTGCTCGGACGTGATGTTCATCCGGGACACGCCGTCCGCCTCGCCGTCGCCGTCGCCCAGCCCGCCACCCAGTCCGTCCCCCCGCCGGGGCCTCCTGCACGGCCACGGTGCGGCTGACGAACTCCTGGCCGGGCGGCTTCCAGGGTGAGGTCACGATCGAGAACACCGGGTCGTCCGTGCTCAACGGGTGGTACGTCCAGTGGACGCTCCCCTCGGGAGCCAAGATCACGCAGGCGTGGAACGGCACGTCCATGCAGAGCGGGCCGACGGCGATGATCCACGCCGAGTCGTGGAACTCGGCTCTGGCGGCGGGGGCGACGGCCACCGCCGGATTCCTCGGCACGTCCGCCTCGACGCCGACGTTCACCGACGTGAGCTGCGGCTGACGCCTCCCCGTCGGGAGCCCCGGCGGATGATCTCCGTACGGGCCGGGCCCACGGGCGCACCGCACGGGCCGATGGACGGGGACCGGGCGGGCTCATCCGACGGGGACCGAGAGGAGGGGGCGTGGAACGGGTCCGGGGAGAGTGCCGGTGGGCGCTCTCCCCGGATCCGCGATGGGTGGGCGAAGCGGGATCCGCCCTTCATGTACGCGATGCGATGGCCTCGTCCGTACGGCCTCACCTCCCCGATAGGCGTGGAAGCGCTCCGGGTGAAAGGACGTCCGGACCCTACGCCGCCGCGGTGAGACCGGGCCAGGACGGCCGTCCGGCTGATCGGGCAACGGCAGCTCAGGGCGGGTTTCCGGGATGAAAGTTTCGCCTCGGCGGCGTCTCCCGCCCCGGCCACGCCGACATGGGGCCGGGGCCGTGGGCAGGAGGGGCGGGAAGCCGAGGCTGAGGGGCGGGCGGCGAACGCCCGCCGGGCGACGACAGGGGGGAGGGGCGGCGCCGGCGAGGGGTGACGGAGTCAGGAGGCGAGCGCCTGGTCGAGCGTGCGCTCGCGGGGGCCGAGCAGCGGGTCCGCGCGGAGGATCCCGGCCTCCAGGAGCGCCTTCGCCGAGGCGAAGAACTCGCGGGTCGCGTACACGTAGGTCTGGAGCGGCCAGTCCCGGGTGGAGTCGTCGCCGACGCCGAAGGTGTCCAGCCCCGCTGTACGGCACAGCGTGACGGCGCGCGGGAGGTGGAAGTTCTGGGTCACCACGACCGCCCGGGACGCCCCGAAGATCTTCCTGGCGCGTACGCAGGAGGCCCAGGTGTCGAATCCGGCGTAGTCGAGGACGACCTTCTCCCGAGGGACGCCGTGGGCGGTGAGATAGTCGCGCATCGCCGACGGCTCGTCGTACCCGACCCGGCTGTTGTCACCCGAGACCAGCAGGGCGTGGACCTTGCCCGAGCGGTAGAGCCGGACGCCGATGTCGAGCCGGGTGCGGAGCATCGGCGTCGGGGCGGCGCGCGCGGTGAGCCCGGCCCCGAGCACGAGGGCGACGGGCATCGTAGGCACCGAGGACAGCCACGCGTCCGAGGGACCGGCGGTGACACGGCGCCCCGAGCTGTCCAGCCAGGCCCAGGTCATCGGGGCGAGGGCGAGCACGCTCAGCGCGGCCAGGATCTGGAATCCGCGCCGCAGGCCCGCGCGGGACCAGGTCCAGGGGAGGAGGCGACTCAGGAGGGCGTCGGTGTAGGAGCTCAACGAGAGTCCTCTCGGACGAGGCGATCGGCGGTGAAGCAGGAAGACCGGCCGGTGACGGTTGGGATCCCCCTCGTTTGCGAGGGGGAGGATGTCAAGGGGGCACCAAGTGTAGATCCGGACGCCGGGCGGCCGGACGGTGCGGCGAGACCGGCCTCCGCGTGGAGGTCCGGTCGGACGCGGGCGGCTGATCCGGGCCGCCGAGGCGTTCCTGTCGGCTTCCGGGGCGCCGGTGGCCCCTGGAGCGCTCCTTCGCCGCCGTCGCCCGCCGGCCGCATGAGCCCCCCACGTAGGGCGTCCGGGGTGACGACTCCACGTGAGGACGTCCGGCTCGTCGTCTCTCCGTCAGGAGGCGCGGCTCGCGGCCTGCGCGTCGTGGACGATCAGCGCGATCTGGACCCGGTTGTTCAGGCCCAGCTTGGTGAGGATGCGCGAGACGTGGGCCTTGACCGTGGGCACGCTCATGTACAGCTCGGCGCCGATCTCGGCGTTGGACCTGCCCTCGCCGACCGCGACCGCGACCTCCCGCTCACGCGCGCTGAGCAGGTCGAGCCGGGCACGGGCCCGGTCACGGCGGGCTCCCGCGCCGCCGTCGGCGTGACGAGCTGCCGCCGCGCCCGCACGACGGTCCCCCACGCGAAGACCAGCAGGGTCAGCGCGGCCGCCAGCAGGAACGATCCCCAGACGCCGAGGAGCGGATCGGGCCGCAGATGCACGTACGGGAGCGTGGTCAGGAGGGCGAAGCCGACGACCGGCCCCGCGATCCTGAACGGGCGGTGCACGGCCACGGTGAACAGCGCCACGACGCACGCGCCGCCCACCAGCGCGAGCACCGAGGTGAGCAGGGACGTCACCAGGGCCAGGGCGACCGGCCGGCGGCGACGCAGCCAGACGGCCGCGCAGGACAGCGCGCCGAGCACCTGCTCGACGGCGATGTACGCCCCGGCCTCGCCGGCGATGTCCGGCGCCGAGGCCAGGGTCAGACCGCAGGCGACCAGGAACAGGGCTGTGTCCACGACCCAGTCGCGCGTGGTGCGCCGCGTGGGGCGCTCTCCCTCGCCCTCGCCGAGGAGGACCGAGGGCAGCAGCCACCGGTACTCCAACCTCGACGTCATGTGCACCGAGGTTACGGCGTGATCGCGGCTTCGCGACACCGACCAAAGTAGGCATCACCCGCTACCCCTGGCGGACGCGGGCGGCCGTCTCACCGCGTGAGGCTTGCCCCATGAAGACGTTGCTCGAAGTCGTGGGCTGGGTGGCGCTGGTCCAGGGGGTCGGCGGGACCGTCAACACCCTGCTCGGCTGGTGGAGGTGGGCGCACGATCTCCTGATCGTCCACCATGTCGGCGCGCTGGCGGGATATGAGGTGTTCGCGTCGATCACGCTCGCGGTGCTCGGCCTCGCGCTGCTCGGGACGGCCGGCACCCTCAAGAAGGGGCGCTCCTCGTGACGCCCTCCACGCGGCTGCGGCCGCCGCGCAACCAGGCCGATCCGCGCGCTGCTCCGGCTGGCCTCGCGCGCCGTGCCGGGCCTGCTGGAGCCGTTCGTCGAGAGGGCCCGGTGACCGCTCAGGCGGGTGTCTCGCCCGGCGTGGCCGGGGCCAGGGCTCGCTCGCCCGCCTCCTCGCCGGCGGGGCCGTCGGCGGGGAGCGGGTCGCGGGTGCGCATCAGGAAGACCACGCGCAGCGTGCCGATCCACACCAGGGTCGAGCCGAGCACGTGCAGCAGCACGAGCACGGCGGGGATGGCCAGGAAGTACTGCACGTAGCCGATGACGCCCTGCGCCAGCTCGATGCCGAACAGCGCGATCGCGGCCCGGCGGACCCGGGTGGGGGCGTCGGTCAGATGCAGCGCGAACACCAGCGCGAAGGTGAGCCCGACGACGATCCACACGACGTCGGCGTGCAGCCGGGCCACGGTCTCGATGTCGAAACCGAACCGTGAGGCGGCCTCGTCGCCCGAGTGCGGCCCCGTCCCGGTGACGACGACGCCCGCGACGAGCAGCACGGCGACCGCGCCCAGCAGGACGAGACCGAGGGTGCGGATGTGCCGGTGGACCACAGGGCGCGCCGGCCCGTCACCCTCGCCGGCCCGGGCGAACAACGCGTACGCGGCGGCGGTCATGGCGACCGACAGCAGGAAATGGACGCTCACCGTGACCGGGTGGAGCATGGTCCGCACGACCAGGCCGCCCCAGAGCCCCTGGGCGACCACGCCGATCGGCTGGAGCCAGGCGAGCCGCACCAGGACGCGCCGGCCCCTGCCCTCGGGGTCCTCGCGGACTAGCCGGACGGCGGCCAGGACACAGGCGACGCCGACGGCGAGGACGAGGAAGGTCAGCAGCCGGTTGCCGAACTCGATCGCCATGTTGAGCGGGGAGTGCGCGGCGTGCTGGGCCGGGACGAAGCTGTCCGGCGTGCACTTGGGCCACGTCGGGCAGCCCAGCCCCGACTTGGACACCCGGACACCGGCGCCGGTGACGGTGATACCCGCGTTGACGACGATGCTGGCGACCGCCCATCCGCGCATCGAGGCGGTCGTCGGCAGCCAGTACGACCGGTGGAACCCGGCGGCGCGATCACGGATCTGGGCGGAGAGGCTGGTCACGCTCAAATGGTAGGCGGCGGTGGGGGTGGTCCCGCCTTCGCCCCGTTTGGAGGAGCCCGAGGGGTATTGCCAGCCTCCAGTGAAATATGACACATTACTGACCTCCGAGGGAGGTGGGCGGGCGTGCCGGATGTCGTGGTGATCGGTGCCGGAATGGTCGGCGCGGCCTGCGCGTACTACGCCGCCCGGGAGGGACTGAGCGTCACCGTCGTGGACCGCGCGGCCGTCGCCGGCGGCACCACGGGATCGGGGGAGGGCAACGTCCTCGTCTCGGACAAGGAGCCGGGCCCCGAGCTGGACCTCGCCGTCCTGTCCTGCCGCCTCTGGACCGAACTGGCCTCGGAGGCCCGCGAGGCGGGCGGCTTCGAGCACGAGCCCAAGGGCGGCCTGGTGGTCGCGGAGAGCGACGAGGTGCTGCGCGCCCTCACCCAGCTGGCCGGCCGGCAGGGGAAGAGCGGCGTCGTGACCCGTCAGGTGGCCACCGCCGAGCTGGCCGGCTACGAGCCGCACCTCGCCCCCGGGTTCGCGGGCGGGGTCTTCTACCCCCAGGACGCCCAGGTGCAGCCGATGCTCGCCGCCGCGCGGCTGATCCGCCGGTGGCCGCGCGTCGCCCTGCGCACCGGGACCGAGGTCACCGGCCTCCTCATGGAGCGCGGCCGGGTCACCGGGGTGCGCACCCGCGACGGCGACATCCCGGCCGGCGCGGTCGTCAACGCCGGAGGCGTCTGGGGCGACCGGATCGCCGCGTTCGCGGGCGTCGAACTCCCGATCATGCCGCGCCGCGGCTTCATCCTGGTCACCGAGCCGCTCGCCCCGGCGTACGGCGCCTCGCCGGCGGGGCCGCCCGCGCCGCTGGTCCGGCACAAGGTCTACACGGCGGCCTACGTGACGAACGTGGCCAGCGACTCCGAGGGCCTGGAGACCTCCGCCGTCGTGGAGGCCACCCGGGCGGGCACCGTGCTCATCGGCGCGAGCCGCGAGCGCGTCGGCTTCGACCGAACCGTCTCCCTGCCCGTGCTCGCGCGGCTGGCCCGGCAGGCGGTGGACCTGTTCCCGGCGCTCGCGGACGTCCGGGCGATCAGGGCCTACTGCGGGTTCCGGCCGTACTGTCCGGACCACCTGCCCGTCATCGGGGCCGACCCGCGGGTTCCCGGGCTCTACCACGCGTGCGGCCACGAGGGCGCGGGCATAGGGCTCGCCCCGGTGACCGGACTCCTCACCGCGCGGCTCCTCACCGGAGCGGAGCCGGAGATCGATCCCGCGCCCTTCCGCCCGGATCGCTTCGCCGGGACCCCGGGATGACCGGCCGCCGCGACGCGCGCGCGGGCGGCCCGGGTGACCCGACGGCCGAGCGCGGCGGTGGAGGCGGGGCGGAGGCCGTGAGAGGCGGGCACGGGCGCGGACACGGCGCGGGCGGTGCCGTGACACATCTGGACGAGGGAGGCGGCATGACCGGGGCTTCGCCGTACCGGCTGGTGGGGGCGCGACCCGAGCCGGAGTTCGAGGTGCGCGTGGACGGGCGGCCGGTGCCCGTCGTGCCGGGCCAGACCGTGGGCGCGGCGCTGCACGCCGCCGGCGTCCGGACCTGGCGTACGACCCGGTTCGGCGGGCGGCGGCGCGGCCTGTTCTGCGGGATCGGCGTCTGCTTCGACTGCCTGGTCACCGTCAACGGCGTGGAGAACCTGCGGGCCTGCCTGACCGAGGCCCGCCCCGGAGACGAGGTGACGACCTCATGACGGCGGACGCGGCGACGTACGACCTGGTGGTGGTCGGCGCTGGGCCGGCGGGCCTGGCGGCGGCGGGCGTGGCGGCGCGGGCGGGCCTGCGCGTGGCGGTGCTCGACTCGGGGGCGCGCGTCGGCGGCCAGTACTTCCGCGCGCTTCCCGACGGCTTCCGCGCCGCCCGGCCGTGGGCGCTCCATCATGGGTTCTCCCGGTTCGTACGGCTCCGCGACGGACTCGACGGCGCCGACGTCCTGCTGAACCACCGGGTCTGGGCGGCCGGGCCCGCGCCCGGCGGAGGTTTCGCCGTCCACTGCCTGGCGGGCCGGGAGGAGCGGGCCGGGACCGTCACCGGTGCGCGGCTGCTCATCGCGACCGGCGCGCACGACCGCGTCCTGCCGTTCCCCGGCTGGGACCTGCCCGGGGTGATGACGGCGGGCGGCGCGCAGGCGCTACTCAAGGGCAACCTCGTCGTCGCCGGGCGCCGCGTCGTGGTGGCCGGGACCGGTCCGTTCCTGCTTCCCGTCGCCACCTCGCTGGCCGCCGCCGGGGCGAAGGTCGCCGGGGTCTTCGAGGCGGGCGGCAGGTTCGCGCTCGCGCCCCGCGCCCTCACCCGGCCCGGCAAGGCCGCCGAGGCCCTCGCGTACGGCTGGGGCCTGGCCCGGCACCGCGTGCCGTACAAGGGGGGCCGGGCGGTGGTCGCCGCGCACGGCGACGGCGAGCTGACCCACGTGACGGTCGCCAGGGTGGACGCCGAGTGGCGGCCGTACAGGGGCGGTCACGAGACGGTCGAGTGCGACGTCCTCGCCGTCGGCTACGGGTTCACGCCCCAGCTCGACCTCGCGGCGCAGCTCGGCTGCGCGATCGGCGCGGACGCGGCGGGCGGCCCGGCCGTGCGGGTGGACCGGCACATGCGGACCGGCGTCCCCGGCGTGTACGCGGCGGGGGAGACCACGGGCGTGGGCGGCGCCGACTTGGCCGAGCTCGAAGGGCTGATCGCGGGCCGCGCCGTCGTGGCCGACGCACTCGGCGTTCCGGCGGGCACCGGCGTGGGAGCCCGGCCCGAGCCCGGAACGGGTTTCGGACCCGGGATCCGGTCCGAGGCCCGTGTCGGCGCGCGCCTCGAAGCGCGTCGGCGGCGCCTGACCGGGTTCGCGCGGGCGCTGCTGCGCGCCTACCCCGTGAAGGACGGCTGGACCTCCTGGCTGCGTGACGACACCCTGATCTGCCGCTGCGAGGAGGTGCCGTACGGCCGGGTCAAGGAGGCCCGGGACCTGGGCGCCGCCGACGCGCGCTCCATCAAGCTGCTGGCCCGGCCCGGGATGGGCTGGTGCCAGGGACGGATCTGCGGCGAGGCCGTGGCCCGCCTCGCCGGTGAGGAGCCGGGACCGCCCCGGCGGCCGGTCGCCCAGCCCGTACGGCTCGGCGACCTCGCCGCCATGGATGAGAGGACATCTGATGACGACTCGTGAGAAACCGTGGCGCGGAGTGATGGTGGCGACCGCGCTGCCGCTGCGGGACGACCTGGCCGTCGACCACGACGCGTACGCCGAACACTGCCGGTGGCTGGTCGCCGAAGGCTGCGACGGCGTGGTGCCCAACGGCTCCCTGGGGGAGTACCAGACGCTGACGCCCGAGGAGCGGGCGAAGGTCGTGGAGACCGCGGTCGCGGCGGTCGGGGGCGACCGCGTCATGCCGGGGATCGCCGCCTACGGGGCCCTGGAGGCCCGCCGCTGGGCCGAGCAGGCGCGTGACGCGGGGTGCGGGGCCGTGATGCTGCTGCCGCCGAACGCCTACCGGGCCGACGAGCGGGCGGTCCTGGCGCACTACCGCGAGGTGGCCGCGGCCGGGGTGCCCGTCGTGGCCTACAACAACCCCATCGACACCAAGGCGGACCTCACGCCCCGGCTGCTCGCGGCGCTGCACGCCGAGGGGCTCATCGTGGGAGTGAAGGAGTTCACCGGGGACGTGCGGCGGGCGTACGAGATCGCCGAGCTCGCCCCCGGGCTCGACGTGCTCATCGGCTCCGACGACGTGCTGCTGGAGGTGGCCCTCGCCGGGGCGGTCGGCTGGGTCGCGGGCTACCCGAACGCGCTCCCGGCCGCGACCGTCGCGCTCTACCGCGCGGCCGTGGCCGGCGACCTGGAGACGGCGCTCCCGCTCTACCGGTCCCTGCACGCGCTGCTGCGCTGGGACTCCAAGACGGAGTTCGTCCAGGCGATCAAGCTGTCGATGGACGTCGCCGGGCGGTACGGCGGCCCGTGCCGCCCGCCGAGGCAGCCGTTGACGGCCGAGCAGGAGGCCGCCGTACGCGCCGCGACCGAGAAAGCGCTCGCCGAGGGGCTCCGCTAGTGCGGGGGCGCGACCGGGACGACCCCGTCGCTCCACGAAAGGTGACCGGGAGGGCCGCCGCCGCACGGTCGGCGGACGCGCGGGCCGTCGGGGAGGGGTGAGATGAGGACGAAGCGGGTCTTCCACGCGGTGGACTCCCATACCGAGGGCATGCCCACCCGTGTGATCACCGGCGGTGTCGGGGTGATCCCGGGCGCGACCATGGCCGAGCGCCGCGAGCACTTCGTGAAGAACCTCGACCACGTCCGAACGCTGCTGATGTACGAGCCGCGCGGGCACTCGGCGATGAGCGGGGCGATCCTGCAACCGCCCACCAGGGCCGACGCCGACTTCGGCGTGCTCTACATCGAGGTGTCCGGCTGCCTGCCGATGTGCGGCCACGGGACCATCGGCGTCGCCACGGTGCTGGTGGAGACCGGGATGGTCGAGGTGACCGAGCCGGTGACGGTGATCCGGCTGGACACCCCGGCCGGCCTGGTCACGGCCGAGGTGCGGGTCGAGGACGGCGCGGCGACCGCGGTCACCATCACCAACGTGCCGTCGTTCAGCGTCGCGCTCGACTGTACGGTGACGGTCCCGGGGCTCGGGGAGGTCGGCTACGACCTCGCGTACGGCGGCAACTTCTACGCGATCCTCCCCGTCGAGTCGGTCGGGCTGCCGTTCGACCGGTCGCGCAAGCAGGAGATCCTCGACGCCGGCCTCGCCGTGATGGCCGCGATCAACGAGCGGGACGAGCCGGTGCATCCGGAGGATCCCGGGATCCGCGGCTGCCACCACGTCCAGTTCGTCGCCCCGGGGTCGGACGCCCGGCACTCCCGGCACGCGATGGCGATCCACCCCGGCTGGTTCGACCGCTCGCCGTGCGGCACGGGAACGAGCGCGCGGATGGCCCAGTTGCACGCGCGGGGCGAGCTGCCGCTGGACGCGGACTTCGTCAACGAGTCGTTCATCGGCACCCGGTTCGTCGGCCGCCTGGTCGCGGAGACGACGGCCGGGGACCTGCCAGCGGTGGTCCCCACGATCACCGGGCGGGCCTGGGTGACCGGTACCGCCCAGTATTTCCTCGACCCCCGCGACCCCTTCCCGGCCGGCTTCCTGCTGTAGCCGCGCCGGACGGACCGGCCGGTCCGGCGGGGCACGGGACGAGCGACCGCGCCCGTGTCCCGCCGGGGCTCGCGCACGCCTCCGGCGGGTCCGTACAGAGGGCTCCGCCCGGCTCCTCACAGCCCGCTAACGGTCCGGTATCAGACCTTGACCCGATCTTCCGGGACGTGCAATGTCACATTCCACATTCGGAAGAGGAGGCGCGGATGCGCAAGCTCTATGGGACGGCTCTCACGGCCGTCATGGCGTCGGCGGCCCTGCTGACCGCGGGGTGCGGACAGGGGCTGCTCGGCGGCGGCGACGACGCCGGCTCCGGCGAGAAGAAGGACCAGCCGATCATGCTCGGCATGCTGATCCCGCAGTCGGGCAGCGAGGCGGCGATCGGCCCCTACATGAGCAACGCCGCCCAGATGGCCGTGGACGAGATCAACGCCAAGGGCGGCGTGCTCGGCCGCAAGCTGGAGCTGAAGACCGCCGACGACGCCTGCGACCCGCAGACCGCCGCCGCGGGCGCGAACAAGCTGGTGACCGCGGGCGTCGACGTCTCGGTCGGCGGATACTGCTCCGGCGCCACCCTCCCCACTCTGCCGATCTTCGACAAGGCCGGCGTCCCGATGATCATCCCGGTCGCGAACTCGCAGGAGCTCGTCGACCAGAAGCTCAAGAACGTCTTCCTCATCAACGGCACCGGCGGGCAGCAGGCCGCGGCGGCGGCCGCCTGGATGACCAAGGAGGGTGCCGCCAAGGTCGCCCTCATGCACGACAACACCAGCTATTCCAAGGACCTCGCGGTGCGCACCCAGAAGCTGCTCGACGAGCCGGGTGGCCCGGAGACCGCGATCCTGGAGGCGGTCACGCCCAAGGAGAGCGACTACAGCGCCAACATCAACAACGTGCTGGCCAAGAAGCCCGACTACGTCTACTGGACCGGCTACTTCCAGGAGGCCGGCCTGCTCGCCCGGCAGTTCCGCCAGGCGGGCTACAAGGGCAAGATCATGGTCGGCGACGGCTCGGTCTCGCCCAAGCTGATCGAGATCGCCGGCGCCGAGGCGGCCGCCGGTGTGTACGCCACGATGACGCAGACGCCGGAGACGCTCCAGGGCGCCGAGACGTGGATCGCCGACTACAAGAAGAAGTTCGGCTCCGACCCCGGCCCGTACTCCAACCAGTCCTACGACGCGGTGCGGCTCGCCGCCGAGGCGATCACCAAGGCGGGCGGCACGGACGGGCAGAAGATCGTCGCCGCGCTCGAGGCGATCGACGGGTTCCCGATGTTCTCCGGACCGCTCAAGTTCACCCCCGAGCACACCCTGAGCACCGGCGGCTTCCAGATCCTGGTCGTCAAGGACGGCGCGTTCGCCCTCCAGGACGCCCTCCAGTGACGTTCGGGGAATCGTGACATGTCGCAGTTGGTCTGGAACGGACTCTTCGTCGGGTCGTTCTACGCGCTCGTGGCGCTGGGCTACAGCATGGTCTACGGGATCATCAAGCTGCTCAACTTCGCCCACGGCGACCTCTACATGCTCGGCGCGTTCATCGGCTTCGCCGTACTCGGCGCGGCCGGCGGCGTGTCCGCCGCGATGGCGCTGCCCCTCCTGCTGCTCGTGCTCGTCCTCACCATGGGCGTCACCGGCCTCGCCGGGGTCGTGCTCGAACGCGTCGCCTACCGGCGGCTGCGCGGCGCCCCCCGGCTCTCGCTGCTGATCACCGCGGTCGGCGCGTCCTTCGCCCTGGAGTACGGCATGCGCGCCGCCGCGGGAGCGGACCCGCGGGTGTACCCGGTGCGGCTGGGCGGCACCTCCCTGGAGGTGCTCGGCGCCCGGGTCACCCTCCAGCAGCTCGCCCTGGTCGCTGTGGCCGTCCTCCTCATGATCGGCCTCAACCTGCTCGTCACCCGCTCACGCGAGGGGCGCGCCATGCGGGCCGTCGCCCTCGACCCCAGGGCCGCCGCGCTCATGGGCATCGACGTGGACGCCGTCATCTCCCGGACCTTCTTCCTCGGCTCCGCCCTCGCGGGCGCCGCCGGGGTCATGGCCGGGGCGCACTACGGGAAGATCGACTTCATGATGGGCTTCCTGATCGGCCTCAAGGCGTTCACGGCGGCCGTCATCGGCGGCATCGGCAACATCCCCGGCACGATGCTCGGCGGTCTGCTCCTCGGCCTGCTCGAGTCGTTCGGCACCTTCTGGCTCGGCGGCGAGTGGCGGGACGTCTTCGCCTTCGGCGTGCTCATCCTCTTCCTGACCGTGCGGCCGACCGGCCTGCTCGGCGAACGCGTCACGGAGCGGGTGTGACCGGGCCGGGCGAGGGCACGCCGCCCGCCGCCCCCGCCTCCGCCGCGTCCTCCACGGCCGCCCCAACGGCCGATCCGGCGGCCCCGCCCCGCCGCACCGGCCGGCGCGGCGCCGGGCCCCGCTCGATCGCCTCCCGGCTGATGGAGAACCGGTGGGCCGGGCTGGCCGGGCTCGCGGTCGCGCTGCTCGCGCCGTTCGTCGACGCCACGCCGTACGCGTTGTCGGTGATGACCAACGCCGCCATCTTCGTGATGCTCGCGGCCGGGCTCAACATCGTCGTCGGATACTGCGGCCTGCTCGACCTCGGCTACGCCGCCTTCTTCGCGGTCGGCGCGTACACGAGCGGGGTGTTGTCCACCCGGTTCGATCTGCCGCTGGTCGCCACGCTGCCCGCCGTGCTGGTGGTCACCGTGATCGCCGGCCTGGTCATCGGAGCGCCGACGCTGCGGCTGCGCAGCGACTACCTGGCGATCGTCACGCTGGGCTTCGGCGAGATCATCCGGGTGACCGCGAACAACCTCGACGTGACCGGAGGGCCGTCCGGGATCTACGGCATCCCCGGGCTGACCGGGGGCCCGGTCTCCTTCTACTACCTGACCGTGCTCATCGTCGCGCTCGCCGTGGTCGGCGCCGCCCGGCTGGGCCGGTCGCGCCTGGGCCGGGCGTGGCGGTTCGTGCGCGAGGACGAGGACGCCGCCGAGGCCATGGGCGTGCACACGTACAAGGTCAAGATGGCGGCGTACGTCGCCGGGGCGATCTGGGGCGGGCTGGCCGGGGTCCTGTTCGGCGCGCACCTGTCGGCGATCTCCCCGACGAGCTTCACGTTCCTGCAGTCCGCGCTGGTGCTGATGGCCGTCGTGCTCGGCGGCATGGGCTCGATCAGGGGCGTCGTCGTCGGCGCCGTGGTCATCAGCGTGCTGCCCGAGCTGCTGCGCGACCTGGCCGACTACCGCTACCTCGCCTTCGGCGTGCTGCTGATCATCGTGATGCTGGTCCGGCCCCAGGGGCTGTGGCCGGCCAGGTCCAGGGAGGTCGCCAAGTGAACGGCCCGCTGCTCTCCGTCGAGGACCTGCGGCTCGCCTTCGGCGGCGTGCTCGCCATCGACGGGCTGACCTTCGCCGTCGGCGAGGCCGAGATCGTCTCGGTGATCGGCCCGAACGGCGCGGGGAAGACGTCGGCGTTCAACTGCGTGACCGGCTTCTACCGGCCCACCGCGGGAGCCGTACGGCTGCGCGGGCGGGACATCACCGGCCTGCGGCCGTCTGCGGTGGCCGCGCTCGGCGTCGCGCGCACCTTCCAGAACCTGCGGCTGTTCGGCGAGATGTCCGTCCTCGACAACGTCCGCGCGGGCACCCACCTGCGTATCAGGCAGAACGTCCTCGACGCGCTGCTGCACACCCCGCGCTACCGCAGGAGCGAACGCGAGAGCACCGAGCGGGCCCACCACTGGCTCGATTTCACCGGGCTGCGCGGCGACCGGTACGGCCCCGCCCGTGCCCTGCCGTACGGCGAGCAGCGGCGGGTGGAGATCGCCAGGGCGCTCGCCCGCGAACCCGACCTGCTGCTGCTCGACGAGCCCGCCGCCGGGCTCAACCACGGCGAGAAGGCCGAGATGCTCGACCTCATCCGCCGCATCCGCGAGCTGGGCGTCGCGATCGTACTGATCGAGCACGACATGGGGCTGGTGATGGACGTCTCGGAGCGTGTGGTCGTGCTCAACTTCGGGAGGGAGATCGCCGACGGGCCCCCCGACGAGGTGCGGCGCGACCCCGAGGTCGTCGAGGCGTACCTCGGGCGGGACGCCGACGAGGACGAGATCGAGCAGGCCAGGGCGAGCGTGGCGGGAGGGCGCGATGGCGGCGCTTGACATCGACGGGCTGGACGTCCACTACGGCGGCGTCCACGCCCTGCGCGGGCTGTCCCTGACGGTCGGGGAGGGGGAGGTCGTCGCCCTGCTCGGCAACAACGGCGCGGGCAAGACGACCACGTTGTCGGCGGTGTCGGGACTGGTGCGGCCCAGCGGGGGACGCGTCGTGTACGAGGGCCGCGACATCACCGGCGCCAAGCCGAGCGGGATCGTCCGGCTCGGCCTGGTCCACGTCCCCGAGGGGCGGCGCGTGTTCAGCACGCTCAGCGTCCACGACAACCTCCTGCTCGGCGGGTACGCGGTGGGCGACCAGGCGGAGGTCAGGCGGCGGATCGACCGCGTGTACGCCCTGCTGCCCCGCCTGGCCGAGCGCAGCGGGCAGCAGGGCGGCACGCTGTCCGGCGGCGAGCAGCAGATGCTCGCCATCGGCCGGGCGCTGGTCACCGGCCCCCGCCTGCTGCTGCTCGACGAGCCGTCCATGGGCCTCGCCCCGCTCGTGGTCGCCGCCGTCATGGACGTGATCAGGGAGATCAACGCCGAGGGCACGGCGGTGCTGCTGGTCGAGCAGAACGCCAGGGCCGCCCTGAAGATCGCGCACCGCGGATACGTCATCGAGAACGGCGCGTGCGTCCTGTCGGGGACGGCCGCCGACCTGCGGGACGACACCCGGGTCGCCGAGGCGTATCTGGGGGGAGCGTGACCGGCGCCGGCGGCGCGCCCGTGGAGCGCCCCACCGGGGCGCGAGCCGCGGAGGCCCACGAGGTGCGCACGGTCGACTACCACACCGCGGGCGAGCCGTTCCGGATCGTGGTCTCGGGCGTGCCGGAGATCCCCGGCGCGACCGTGCTCGACCGCAGGACGGCCGCCTCCGCTCCCGAGGTGGACGTCGTGCGGCGGCTGCTCTGCCACGAGCCGCGCGGCCACGCCGACATGTACGGCTGCTTCCCGGTCCCGCCCGACGGCCCTCCCGCGCGGTCTCCCGACGAGCCGCCCGGCGAGCGGCGTGGCGGCCTCACGGACGCCGGGCCCGTCGAGCCACCTCCCGGCTGGACCGCGGCCGACCTCGGCGTGCTCTTCTGGCACAAGGACGGCTACTCCACCGCCTGCGGCCACGGCACCATCGCGCTCGGCGCGTACGCCGTGGAGTACGGCCTGGTCGCGGCGGACCCCGACGGCGAGACCACCGTCGAGATCGACGTGCCGTCCGGCCGGGTGCGGGCGCGGGTGCGCTGCGCGGGCGGCCGGGTCGAGGCGGTGACGTTCCGGAACGTGCCCTCGTACGTGATCGCCCGGAACGTGCCCGCCCGGGGCGTCGCGGTGGACGTGGCGTACGGCGGCGCGATCTACGCCTGCGTGCCCGCCGCCGCCTTCGGCCGGTCCACGGCGGCCGGGGACCTGACCGAGCTGATCGCCCTCGGCCGGCAGGTCAAGGCCGCGCTCGCGGACCATCCGTCCGCCCGGCACCCGCGCGACGACCGGCTCTCCGGGATCTACGGCGTGATCTTCTACGACGACCTCGGGTCGGACGGCGACCGGCACCACCAGCGCAACGTCACCGTCTTCGCGGACGGCGAGGTCGACCGCTCGCCCTGCGGATCCGGCACGGCCGCCCGGCTGGCGCTGCTCGCCGACGGCCGCCCCGACCCCCGCGCGGTCACGCTGCGGCACGAGGGCGTCGCGGGCGGCGTGTTCCTGGCGAGCGTGGCCGGCGTGACCGAGGAGGCGGGACGCCCGGCGATCGTCCCGGAGATCGAGGGCACGGCGTTCCGCACCGGAGAGCACCGGTTCCTCCTGGATCCCCGCGACCCCCTCGGTCCCGGGTTCACCCTCCGGTGAGGCCGTCACCGGCGCGCGGCGCGATGGCCGCCACCCCGGCGGAACGGGGCCGGGGACGACCGTGTGGGAGGAAGGGAACGCCCCGGCGAGGCCGGGAAAGACGGGACCGGGAGACGAGACCGAGGAGCACGGGGCAGAAGGAGACGGGCCGCACGAGACGGGACCGACCGGGACGGGGAGCGAGATGAGGAGGACGCGCGGATGAACGGACCGCCCCACCTGGACGGCGACACGGTGTGCGCGCTCGTGCCGCCGGGCCGGGCCGTACAGGTCCTGGAGGACGCCCTGCGCGGCGGCCTCGACCCCGAGCAGGCCTCGCCGCGCCCGGTGGTCGACGTCCCCGCGGGGCAGTTCCTCCTCATGCCCGCGTCCTGGGGCGCGTACGCGGGGGTGAAGGTCGCGACCGTCGCGCCCGGGAACCCCGCGCGCGGGCTGCCCCGGATCCAGGCCCTCTACCTGCTGCTCGACGCCGCCACGCTCAGCCCGGTCGCCACGATGGACGGCACCGCGCTGACCTCGCTGCGCACCCCCGCCGTGTCGGCGCTCGCCGTACGGCATCTCGCGCCGCCGGACGCCCGCGCTCTCGTGGTCTTCGGCAGCGGCCCGCAGGCGTGGGGGCACGTGGCGGCGCTGCGCGGGGTGCGCCCGGTCGAGGAGGTCACCGTGGTGGCCCGCGACCAGGACCGCGCGGCCCGGCTGGCTGAGCGGTGCGCCGCCGTGGGCCTGGCCGCGCGCTCCCATCCGGCGTCCGGCCGGGACTGGCGGCGCGCCGTCGAGGAGGCCGACCTGGTCGCCTGCTGCACCACCGCCCGTACGCCGCTGTTCCCCGGCGGCCTGGTCCGCGACCGCGCCGTGGTCGTCGCCGTCGGGTCGCACGAACCGGACGCCCGCGAGCTGGACGACGGCCTCGTCGCCCGCTCCACGGTCGTCGTGGAGTCCCGGGCGGCGGCCCTGGCGGAGGCCGGCGACCTGGTCGTCCCCCTGCGGGCCGGTAGGATCACGGCTGACCACCTCGCCGGGAACCTCGCCGAACTCGTCGCCGGCCGGGTGGCCCCCGGCCCCGGCCCCCGCGTTTTCAAGAGCGTGGGCATGGCCTGGCAGGACCTGGTGGTGGCCTCCGCGGCGTACGAGGCGTGGACCGCCCGGCGGGGGGATCTCCGGTGAGCACGAAAGAGGGTAGTGACATGGCGCCTACGGCCGCGGACGGGCTCGGCCTGCCGTTGGTGGGCGAGCGGCAGAGCCTGCGCGAGCAGGTGGCGCAGGCGCTGCGGGACGCCCTCGTCGCGGGCGAGATGCGGCCGGGTGTGGTCTACTCCGCGCCGGTGCTCGCCGCGCAGTTCGGCGTCTCCGCGACCCCCGTACGCGAGGCGATGCTCGACCTGGCCAAGGAGGGCCTGGTCGAGGCGGTGCGCAACAAGGGCTTCCGGGTCACCGAGATGACCGACCGCGACCTGGACGAGATCACCGAGATCCGCCAGCTCATCGAGGTCCCGACGGTGGCCAGGCTGGCCGGCAGCCGCCCCGTCGCCGACTTCGAGGAGCTGCGGCCGGTCGCCGAGGAGATCGTCTCGGCCGCGCGGCGCGGCGACCTGATCGCCTACGTCAACGCCGACCTGCGCTTCCACCTGGGGCTGCTGAGCCTCTCCGGCAACACCCACCTCGTCGAGGTGATCCGCGACCTGCGCGGCCGGGCCCGCCTGTACGGCCTGCGCGGCCTGGCCGAGCGCGGCATACTGATCGACTCGGCCGGCGAGCACGTCGGCATCGTGGACGCCCTGGTACGCGGCGACGCCGGGGCGGCCGAGCAGATCATGAGCCACCACATCCAGCACGTACGCGGCATCTGGGCCGACAAGCCCGAGGCCCGGCGCGCCACGCGGGAGTAGCCCCGGCCCCGCACGGGAAGTGAGGCCCGGACGGCTCAGCCGGACCTGGTCGCGCCGATCGACGCGACGACGACGCAGCCGATCGCCGCCCATTCGCGCATCTCCAGGAACTCCCCGAGCACGAAGAGGCCGACCAGCGCGGCGACGGCGGGTTCGAGGCTCATGAGGATGCCGAAGACCCGCTTCGGCATCCGCCGCAGCGCCTCCAGCTCGATCGAGTACGGGATGACCGAGGAGAGCAGCCCGACCCCGGCCCCCAGGAGCAGGATCTCGGGGCGCAGCAGGTCGGCGCCGCCGGAGGCCACCCCGACGGGGGCCACGGCGATCGTGGCGACCACCATGGCGAGGGCGAGGCCGCTCGACCCGGGGAACCGGGCACCGGTGGCGGCCGACAGCAGGATGTACGCCGCCCACATCGCGCCCGCGAGCGCGGCGAACCCGATGCCGACCCAGTTGGCGCCGCCCGCCTGGCCCCACGGGGCGAGCAGGACCACCCCGGCGGCGGCCAGCCCGACCCACACCAGGTCGAGCCGCCGCCGGGACGCGACGACGGCCACGGTGAGCGGCCCGATGAACTCGATCGTGACCGCGATGCCCATCGGAAGCCGGGCCAGCGCCTCGTAGAAGGAGAGGTTCATCAGGCCGAGGCTGAGCCCGAACGCCATGCCCACGGCGAGGTCGCGCCGGGTGAGCCCCCTCAGGCGGGGACGGGCGACGGGCACGAGGATGACCGCGCCGATCGCGATCCGCAGGAACACCACGGCGGACGGCGGCAGCTCGGCGAAGAGGTTCTTGGCCAGACCGGCCCCCACCTGCACGGACAGGACCGCGAGCAGCACCAGCCCCGGCGGGGGGATCGAGTCCGACGCCGCCCGCAACAGCGCGCCCGGGCGCATCCCGCCCCGCCGCCCCCGGAACGGCCCGATCCGGTACGGCTCCGCCGCCCCCCCAACGGGTTCAGCCGTCATCCGGCCGCCACCTCCCCATACATCCGCACATATCCGCCGGCCGCCGCGGGAACGGCGGCCGGACACACGACCCGAGCGTCAGAACCTATCGCCCCGGTCGTCGCCGGCCCGCACCGAGGTGGGCCCCCGGCCCCATGCCCGGTGGCGGGTGCGGATTCCGGGCGGGCCTACTCCCAGCGGAAGGTGCGTCCGGCCACGCCGAGCGTGACCACCGCCCACACGAGCAGCACGAGGACCGGGCCGGCGGGGAACCCGCCGCCGGAGGCGAGCACCGAGCGCATGCCGTTCGTCAGCGCGGTGATCGGCAGCAGCTCCAGGATCGGCTGGATCCCCTCCGGGAACCTGGCGATCGGGAACACGACGCCGCCGAGCCCCAGCAGGACGAGGTAGACGAGGTTGGCCGCGGCCAGCGTGGCCTCCGCCCGGAGCGTCCCCGCGATCAGCAGGCCGAGCCCGCTGAACGCGGCGGTGCCGAGCACGATCAGCAGCGCGATCCACAGCGGGTCGCCGTGCGGGGACCAGCCCATGGCCAGCGCCACCGCGCAGATCACCGCGACCTGGATCACCTCGACGCCGAGGACGGCGGCCGTCTTGGCGAGCATCAGCCCCGGCCGCGACAGCGGGCTGGCCCCCAGGCGCTTGAGCACGCCGTACCGCCGCTCGAAGCCGGTGGCGATGGCCTGGCCGGTGAACGCCGTCGACATGACGGCGAGCGCCAGGACGCCGGGGGCGACGAAGTCGACGCGGGGCCCGGTCACGCTGATCAGCGGAGCCCGTGAGAAGCCGACGAGCAGCAGCACGGGGATGATCAGGGTGAGCAGGAGCTGCTCGCCGTTGCGGAGCATCGCGCGCATCTCCGCGCCCGCCTGCGCCAGCACCATCCGGGGCAGCGGGGCCGCCCCCGGCCGGGGGGCGAAGTCGAGCGTCGAGGTCATCGCGTGGTCCGTTCGGAGTGGGCCGGCCGGGCCGGGACCCGGGTGTGAGGGGTCATCGCAGCTCCCGGCCGGTGAGTTCGAGGAAGACGTCTTCGAGGGTGCGCCGTTCGATGCTGAGGTCCTCGGCGGTGACGCCCTCGCTGGCGCACCACGCGGTGACCGTCGCGAGCAGGCCGGGAGCGACCTGCCCCTCGATGATGTAGTGCCCGGCGGGAGACTCCTTGGCGGCGCTTCCCTGTGGCAGGGCGCTGAGCAGCTCGTCGAGGTTCAGCCCCGGACGGGCGCGGAAGCGGAGCTGGCGCTCGGCTCCGGTCAGCGTCGCGGGGGTGCCCGCGGCGACGACCCGCCCGTGGTCGATGATGATCACCTGGTCGGCGATCTTCTCCGCCTCGTCCATGTAGTGGGTCGTGAGCACGACCGAGACCCCGGCCTCGCGCAGGCCGGTGACCACGTCCCAGCAGGCGTACCTGGCCTGCGGGTCGAGCCCGGCGGTGGGCTCGTCGAGGAAGACCAGCTCGGGCCGCCCGACGATGGCCCCGGCCAGGGACAACCGCTGCTGCTGCCCGCCCGACAGCCGCCGGTACGGCGTGCGCGCGTGCTCGGCGAGGCCGAGCCGGTCGAGGAGCGCGGCGGGGTCGAGCGGGTGCGCGTGGAAGCGGGCCATCAGGCGCAGCCACTCCCCGGCGCGCATCGCGGGCGGCACGCCGCCGGCCTGGAGCATCACGCCGACGCGGGCCTTGAGCGACCGGTCGGACGGGGCGAGGCCCAGCACGCGCACCTCGCCGCCGTCGGCCTGGCGGAAGCCCTCGCAGATCTCGATCGTGGACGTCTTCCCCGCGCCGTTGGGGCCGAGGATCGCCGTGACGCGGCCGCGCGCGCACGACAGCGTCAGCCCGTCGACCGCGGTGGTGCGGCCGTAACGCTTGACGAGGTCGCGCACCTCGACCGCGGGCGCGCCGTCGGCGCCCTCCGCGAGTCGCGTGTTCGCGGCGTCCGGCATCATGGTTCTCCCGCCTGCCGTCCGCACCGTGGCAGATCTCGGGGCACACCGTGGACAGCAGTCCCCACGCTCCCGGCCTCCCCCCAGCCAGATGGGACACACTTCTTGACGAAACGAGTCTAGGGAGGCGGCGGCGTGCCCCGGCCGCCGGAGCCCTCTCCGCGCGAGGCGCGGTCTCCGCCCGCGACCCGGGCGACTGTGTTAGGTAAGGCTACCCTGCGTGACAAATTACATTCCGGACGGCCTCGGCTTCCGTTTGTGGCGCGGGAAGGAATTACGGCACACTGATGTTGTGAAATACGTGCCCGGGAAGACGAACGTCGAGAAGGCCGCCATGGCGCGGCGTTCCGGCACGTCCGAGAGCACGACCGAGAACACGACCGGGAACAGGGTCGAGAGCAGGGCCGAGATCGCCGTCGGCGGCGCGTTGTCCGCCGAGCGCGGCACGCGGGCGCGGGTCGCGCGTCTCATCCTCGAACACGGCCCCGTGACGGCCGCCGACCTGGGCGAGCGGCTGGGACTCACCCCCGCCGCCGTCCGCCGCCACCTGGACACGCTGCTCGCCGACGGGATGATCGAGCCCCGGAAGGCGCGGCCGCGCGGCCAGCGGGGCAGGGGGCGACCGGCGAAGCTGTTCGCGATCACCGACGCGGGCCGCAGCGCCTTCGTCCACGCCTACGACGACCTGGCGGGCAGCGCGCTGCGCTTCCTGGCTGATCGGCTCGGGGGCGAGGCGGTGTCCGACTTCGCGCGGGCGCAGGTCTCCCACCTGGTCGACAGGCTGGAGTCGGTAATGCGCGAGGTCCCCGCCGACCAGCGGATCCGCGTGCTGGCCGAGGCACTGTCCGCCGAGGGCTACGCCGCGTCCGCGACGGAGACCGCCGTCGGGGGAGAGCAGCTCTGCCAGCACCACTGCCCGGTCGCGCACGTCGCCGCGGCGTTCCCGCAGCTCTGCGAGGCCGAGACCGAGGCGTTCGGGCAGCTTCTCGGCACACCGGTGCAACGCCTGGCCACGATCGCCAACGGCGACGGGGTCTGCACCACACACGTGAGTCCTCACGCGCTGGCCGTACGGCACGCGCGCAGTCCTGAAACCACGAGCAAGGAGTCCGGAAGGTGACTGTCACCGACCGCCCGGAGCTGGAAGGCCTCGGGAATTACAAGTTCGGCTGGGCCGACTCGGACGTGGCCGGCGCCGCGGCCCGCCGTGGCCTGTCCGAGGAGGTCGTCCGCAACATCTCCGAGCTCAAGAACGAGCCGGAGTGGATGCTGGACCTGCGCCTCAAGGGCCTGCGGCTGTTCGGGAAGAAGCCCCTGCCGACGTGGGGGTCGGACCTGACCGGCATCGATTTCGAGAACATCAAGTACTTCGTCCGCTCCACCGAGAAGCAGGCCGCCTCTTGGGACGAGCTGCCCGCCGACATCAAGAACACCTACGACAAGCTCGGCATCCCCGAGGCGGAGAAGCAGCGCCTCATCGCCGGTGTCGCCGCTCAGTACGAGTCGGAGGTCGTCTACCACAAGATCCGTGAGGACCTTGAGGAGAAGGGCGTCATCTTCGTCGACACCGACACCGGCCTGCGCGAGCACGAGGAGCTCTTCAAGGAGTACTTCGGCTCGGTGATCCCGGTCGGCGACAACAAGTTCGCCTCGCTGAACACCGCGGTCTGGTCGGGCGGCTCCTTCATCTACGTGCCGCCGAACGTGAACGTCGAGATCCCGCTGCAGGCCTACTTCCGGATCAACACCGAGAACATGGGCCAGTTCGAGCGGACCCTGATCATCGTGGACGAGAACTCCTACGTCCACTACGTCGAGGGCTGCACCGCGCCGATCTACTCGTCCGACTCGCTGCACTCGGCGGTCGTCGAGATCATCGTGAAGAAGAACGCCCGCTGCCGGTACACGACCATCCAGAACTGGTCGAACAACGTCTACAACCTGGTCACCAAGCGCGCCGTGGCGTACGAGGGCGCGACCATGGAGTGGATCGACGGCAACATCGGCTCCAAGGTCACGATGAAGTACCCGGCCGTCTACCTGATGGGCGAGCACGCCAAGGGCGAGACGCTGTCGGTCGCCTTCGCCGGCGAGGGCCAGCACCAGGACGCCGGCGCCAAGATGGTGCACCTCGCGCCCAAGACGTCGAGCACGATCGTGTCCAAGTCCGTCGCCCGCGGCGGCGGCCGCACCTCCTACCGCGGCCTCGTCCAGATCGAGGAGGGCGCGGCCGGGTCGGCGTCCACGGTCAAGTGCGACGCGCTGCTCGTCGACCAGATCAGCCGCTCCGACACCTACCCGTACGTGGACGTCCGCGAGGACGACGTGTCGATGGGGCACGAGGCCACGGTCTCCAAGGTCTCCGAGGACCAGCTCTTCTACCTGATGAGCCGCGGCCTGAACGAGGACGAGGCGATGGCGATGATCGTGCGCGGCTTCGTCGAGCCGATCGCCAGGGAGCTCCCGATGGAGTACGCCCTGGAGCTGAACCGCCTGATCGAGCTGCAGATGGAAGGGGCCGTCGGCTGATGGGTCTGGAAACGATGCCGGTGTCCAAGCTCCACGCGGAGTCGTCGTACGACCCGGCCGACTTCCCGGTGCCGACCGGCCGCGAGGAGGAGTGGCGGTTCACGCCGCTGTCCCGTCTCAAGGGTCTCCACGACGGCACGGCCGCGCCCACGGGCAACGTCGTGATCGACGTGGACGCGGCGCCCGAGGTGACCGTGGAGACGGTCGGCCGCGACGACGCCAGGATCGGCGCCGCCTACGTTCCGTCCGACCGGGTCAGCGCCCAGGCGTACGCGTCGTTCGAGAAGGCGACCGTCATCACGGTGCCCCGGGAGGCCGTCGCCTCCCGGCCGACCGTGGTCAGCCTGCGCGGCCTCGGCGAGGGCGCGGGCCACGGCGCCGCCTTCGGCCACATCGTGGTCAGGGTCGAGCCGATGGCGCAGGCGGTGCTGGTCCTCGACCACACCGGCAGCGCGGTCTATGCCGACAACGTCGAGTTCGCGGTCGGCGAGGGCGCCACCCTCAAGGTGGTCAGCCTGCAGGACTGGTCCGACGGCGCCGTCCACGTCTCCCACCACCACGCCCAGCTCGGCAAGGACGCGACGTTCCGGTCCTTCGTGGTGACGCTCGGCGGCGACCTCGTACGGCTCTCGCCGTCCGTGTCGTACACCGCGCCGGGCGGCGACGCCGACCTGACCGGGCTCTACTTCGTGGACGCCGGGCAGCACCTGGAGCACCGGCTCTGGGTGGACCACGCCGTGCCGAACTGCCGCAGCAACGTGACCTACAAGGGCGCGCTGCAGGGCGACGGGGCGCACGCCGTGTGGATCGGCGACGTGATCATCCGGGCCGAGGCCGAGGGCACCGACACCTACGAGCTCAACCGGAACCTCCTGCTCACCGACGGCGCCCGCGCCGACTCGGTGCCCAACCTGGAGATCCTCACCGGCGAGGTCGCCGGGGCGGGCCACGCCTCCGCCTCCGGCCGTCTCGACGACGAGCACCTCTTCTATCTGCAGGCTCGCGGCATCCCGTACGAGGAGGCCAGGCGCCTTGTGGTGCACGGCTTCTTCGCCCAGCTCCTGGACAAGATCGAGGTCGAGGAGATCCGCGAGCGCGTCCTGTCCGCGGTGGAGGCTGAGCTCGCACGATGAGTTTCGAGAAGGTCTGCAAAGTCAGTGACATCCCCGACGACGGCGCCCTGGGCGTCGAGGTGGGGGACGTCCCGGTCGCGCTCGTGCGCACCGGCGACGAGGTCTTCGCGCTGCACGACGTGTGCTCGCACGCCGAGGTCAAGCTGAGCGAGGGCGAGGTCTACGACCACACCCTGGAGTGCTGGCTGCACGGCTCCTGCTTCGACCTGCGAACGGGCAAGCCCACCGGCCCGCCCGCGACCAAGCCCGTGAACGTCTACCGAGTCAAGATCGACGGCGATGACGTGTACGTCTCGCTCTCGAAGGAGTAATACGTGTCAACCCTTGAGATTCGTGACCTGCACGTCGCCGTCGGCGACAAGGAGATCCTGCGCGGGGTCAACCTGACCGTAAGCGCGGGCGAGACGCACGCGATCATGGGGCCGAACGGCTCCGGCAAGTCGACCCTCGCCTACGCGGTCGCCGGCCACCCGAAGTACACCATCACCTCCGGCAGCGTGCTGCTCGACGGCGAGGACCTGCTCGCGATGTCCGTGGACGAGCGGGCCCGGGCCGGCCTGTTCCTCGCGATGCAGTACCCCGTCGAGGTGCCCGGCGTCAGCGTCTCCAACTTCCTGCGCTCCGCGGTCACCGCGGTGCGCGGCGAGGCCCCGAAGCTGCGCGACTTCGCCAGGGACCTGAAGAACGGCATGGACGCGCTCTCCATCGACCCGGCGTTCGCCCAGCGCAACACCAACGAGGGCTTCTCCGGCGGTGAGAAGAAGCGGCACGAGATCCTCCAGCTCGAACTGCTCAAGCCGAAGATCGCCGTCCTGGACGAGACCGACTCCGGCCTCGACGTCGACGCGCTGCGCGTCGTCTCCGAGGGCATCAACCGGTTCCGCGCCACCGGCGACACCGGTGTGCTGCTGATCACCCACTACACCCGCATCCTCCGCTACGTGAAGCCCGACTTCGTGCACGTCTTCGCCGGCGGCCGGATCGTCGAGGAGGGCGGCCCCGAGCTGGCCGACAAGCTGGAGGACGAGGGTTACGAGTCCTACGTGAAGGCGTCCGCGTAATGAGCGTTCCGAGCTTCGACGTGGAGAGGGTCAGGAAGGACTTCCCGATCCTCTCCCGCGAGCTGCCCGGCGGCCGGCCGCTGGTCTATCTCGACTCGGGCAACTCCTCCCAGAAGCCCGCCCAGGTGATCGACACGATGCGCGACCACCTGGCGCAGCACTACAGCAACGTCGGCCGGGCGCTGCACGCGCTCGGCAGCGAGTCCACCGAGGCGTACGAGGCGGCCCGCGACAAGATCGCCCAGTTCGTGGGCGCGTCCTCGCGGGACGAGATCGTCTTCACCAAGAACGCCTCCGAGGCGATCAACCTGGTCGCCTACGGCTTCGGCAACCCCGTGAACACCGACGACAGGTTCCGGGTCGGCCCCGGCGACGAGATCGTCATCACGGAGATGGAGCACCACTCCAACATCGTGCCGTGGCAGCTCCTCGCCCAGCGCACCGGCGCGACCCTGCGCTGGTTCTCCGTCACCGACGAGGGCCGTCTCTCCCTCGACGACCTCGACGAGCTGGTCAACGAGCGCACCAAGATCGTCTCGATCGTGCACCAGTCGAACGTGCTCGGCACGGTCAACTCGATCTCGCCCATCCTGGCGCGGGCCCGCGAGGTCGGCGCGCTGATGATGATCGACGCGTCGCAGTCGGTGCCCCACCAGCGGGTGGACGTGACCGACCTCGACGTCGACTTCGTCGCGTTCACCGGGCACAAGATGCTCGGCCCGTCCGGGATCGGCGTGTTGTGGGGCCGCCGCGAGCTGCTCGACGCCATGCCGCCGTTCCTCGGCGGCGGCGAGATGATCGAGGCGGTCTGGATGGACCACTCGACGTACGCCCCGGTGCCGCACAAGTTCGAGGCGGGGACGCCGCCGATCGTCGAGGCCGTCGGCCTCGGCGCGGCCGCCGACTACCTCACCTCGATCGGCATGGACGCGATCAAGCAGCACGAGCGGGAGCTCACCGCCTACGCCCTCGACGCGCTGGCGGAACTCCCCGGGCTGCGGATCGTCGGACCCCGCACGGTCATCGCGCGGGGCGGCACCGTCTCGTTCACCCTCGACGGCATCCACCCGCACGACGTCGGCCAGATCCTGGACGACGTGTTCGGCGTGGCCGTACGGGTAGGACACCACTGCGCCCGGCCTCTTCACCTGCGGTTCGGAATTCCCGCGACAACTCGGGCGTCGTTCTACCTGTACAACACGACGGCGGAGATCGACGCCCTGGTTCGCGGCCTCCACCATGTCCAGAAGGTGTTCGGCTGAGCCATGATCGCTGAATCCATGTACCAGGAGCTCATCCTGGAGCACTACAAGCATCCGCAGGGCCGCGGGCTGCGCGAGCCGTACGACGCCGAGGTGCACCACGTGAACCCGACCTGCGGGGACGAGGTCACGCTGCGGGTGAAGCTCGACGACGGCAAGGTCCTGGACGTCTCCTACGACGGCCAGGGCTGCTCGATCAGCCAGGCGGCGGCCTCCGTCCTGCACGAGCTCGCCACCGGCTCCACCGTCGAGGAGACCCTCTCCGTCGTGGACGAGTTCACCAGACTGATGCAGGGCAGGGGCCAGATCGAGGCCGACGAGGACGTGCTCGGCGACGCCGTCGCCTTCGCGGGCGTGGCCAAGTTCCCCGCCCGGGTCAAGTGCGCGCTGCTGTCCTGGATGGCGTTCAAGGACGCCGTCCTGCGGAGCCAGGCGTGACCGCTCGAACGAACGTAAGGAGGATGGCGTGAGCAAGCCGACCGAGACCCCCACGGCGACGTTCGACGGAGAGACCTCCCTCGACGACGTCCTGGAGGCGCTCAAGGACGTCGTGGACCCCGAGCTGGGGATCAACGTGGTCGACCTCGGCCTGGTCTACGGGGTCAACCTCGACCCCGCCGGCGAGGGCGAGCGGCCCATCGCCACGATCGACATGACGCTGACCAGCGCGGCCTGCCCGCTGACCGATGTCATCGAGGACCAGGCCAACTCGGCCCTCGCCGACCTCGCGTCCAGCGTCGTGATCAACTGGGTGTGGCTCCCGCCGTGGGGCCCGGACAAGATCACCGACGAGGGCCGCGACCAGCTCCGCATGCTGGGCTTCAACGTCTGAGTCTCCCCACCGGACCTCGTCGTCCGGACGGACCTCTCGGGCCGCCCCCGGCTTCCGCGCCGGGGACGGCCCGTTCCCGTGCCGAGCCCCGAGGGCACACACGGCGCCCCGTCCCCGATCCACGCCGACGTGCCGAGCGGGGCGGCCGCGCCGGGTCGCCGCCACCGTCCGTGTCGCCTCCGGGCCCGGCTCCGGCGCACCGACGGGAGCCCGTGCGGCCGGGCCCGGGGGCGATCGACGTGATGTTGGTCGCTCCGGGAATGGTGTAAGGTTGCATCTCGTTATGCCCGAAGCGACTTGAATGACGGTGTCCGTGACAAGGCCGCTCGTATCCATGCGGGTGCCGTGCACGTCTGCGGGAACACCGAGGTCGCCGGATTGACCGCAGTGCCGCATCGCGCGTCGCGCGCACAGCGCGGCACCGCCGCTTGACGCAGGGGCCTGCCCGCCGGACGGCCCGGCGGCGCCGGACTTCCTGACCCCCAGGGGCGCGAGACTCCCTGGACGCCCCACGCACCACCCCTGCGTCCGATTGATGTACGGCAAGGGCCGTACCCGTCCTGGCTCGTCCTTTCGCAGAAGTGACGTGCCCATCCGTGTTCCGACACGCTGTCCTCTACGAAAGGCACGAACCCCGTGACCATGCTCGACGCCGGCCACATCGCTTCCACGCCTGACGCCGACGCGCGCACTCCGGCCGCCGATCCCGCGCCGGACGCCCAGACGCCCTCCACGGAACTCACCGTGGACGCGCCGCAGGAGTCGGGAGCACCCGTTCCTTCCGGCGACTTCGCCGAGCTCGGCCTGCCCAGGCCGCTCGTGTCCGCCCTGGCCCGCGAGGGCATCACCGCGCCGTTCCCGATCCAGCGGGCCGCCATCCCGGACATTCTCGCGGGCCGCGACGTCCTCGGCCGGGGCCAGACCGGCTCCGGCAAGACGCTCGCCTTCGGCCTGCCCACCATGGCGCGCATCGCGGGCGAGCGCGCGCTGCCCAAGCGTCCGCTCGCCGTCATCCTTGTCCCCACGCGTGAGCTGGCCCTCCAGGTCGCCGACGCCCTGGAGCCCCTCGGCCGGGGGCTGTCCCTGCGGACCAAGACCGTCGTCGGCGGCATGTCCATGGGACGGCAGATCGAGGCGCTCCGCCGGGGCGTCGAGGTCGTCGTCGCCACCCCGGGACGGCTGACCGACCTCATGGAGCAGGGCGAGTGCTCGCTGGAGGACGTTCAGGTCACCGTGCTCGACGAGGCCGACCACATGTGCGACCTCGGCTTCTTCCCCGTGGTGAGCGCGATCCTGGAGGCCACCCCCTCCGACGGCCAGCGGCTGCTCTTCTCCGCCACCCTCGACGGTGACGTGGACAAGCTCGTCCAGCGCTTCCTCACCGACCCCGTGACGCACTCGCTCGCTCCGGAGACCTCGCCGGTCGAGACCATGGAGCACCACCTCTTCCAGGTCCACCGCGACGACAAGGTGGACGTGACCGCCGAGATCGCCAACCGCGAGGGCCGTACGATCCTGTTCGTCCGCACCCAGCACGGTGTGGACCGTGTGGTCAAGCAGCTCGCCCGCGTCGGGGTACGCGCCGGCGGCCTGCACGGCGGCAAGCGGCAGAACCAGCGCACCCGCATCCTCGGGGAGTTCCGCGAGGGCACCGTGAGCGTGCTCGTCTGCACGGACGTCGCCGCCCGCGGCATCCACGTCGACGACGTCAGCCTCGTGCTCCACGTCGACCCCCCGATGGACCACAAGAGCTACCTGCACCGGGGCGGCCGTACGGCCCGCGCGGGGGAGAGCGGCAGCGTCGTGACCCTCGTCATGCCGAACGAGCGCCGCTCCACCGACGCGATGACCCGCCGCGCCGGCATCACCCCGTCGAAGCACCGGGTGCGCCCGGGCGACGCGGTGCTCGCCGAGGTCGCCGGCGCGCGGCAGCCCAGCGGCGAGGCGATCCCCGTGTGGGAGCCCGACGTCCGCAAGCCGCTGCGCCAGCGCCGCGAGGGGCCGGGCGGAGAGGGCCGCTCCCGCCGCTTCGGCGACCGCCGCGAGCGCCGGTTCGACCGTGACGGCCGTCCGGGCCGGGACGGCGGGCGCCCCTTCGAGGCGCGGGGGAACGGTGAGGGCGGCACCTGGCAGGGCAACGCCGAGCGCGCCGGTGCCGAGGGCCGCGGAGACCGTCCGTACCGGGAGGACCGCCCGTTCCGCGGGGACCGCGGCGACCGTCCGTTCCGTGGGGACCGTGAGGGCGGGTCGTTCCGCGGTGAGCGCCGGGGCTCCTACCAGGGGGACCGCGCGTCGCAGCAGGACCGTCCGTTCCGCGGGGACCGCGACGGCGGTTCCTACCGCGGCGACCGTCCGTTCCGCGGGGACCGTGAGGGCGGATCGTTCCGGGAGGGGCGCGGTGAGCGCTCGTTCCGTGAGGACCGTCCGTTCCGCGGCGACCGTGAGGGCGGGTCGTTCCGGGATGAGCGCCGGGGCTCCTACCAGGGGGACCGCGCGTCGCAGCAGGACCGTCCGTTCCGCGGGGACCGCGACGGCGGCTCCTCCCGCGGCGAGCGGGACGGCCGCCCCTTCCGGGGCGACCGCGACGGCGACCGCCGCTACCAGGGCGACCGGTCGCGCGGCTCCTTCGGCGAGGGCCGGGGCTCGTACGGCGGCCACCGCGGCCAGAACGGGGAGGGCCGCTCCGAGCAGCGCGGCGGACACCGGGACGGTGAGCGCGCCGGGCACCGGGACGGCTACCGCGGCGAGCGCCGCCCGGACAGCCGCGGTGACTTCCGCGCGCCGCGCGGCGGGGGCTTCCGGCAGGGCGGCCGCCCCGGGGGCCGCGCCGGCGGTCCGTCGGGCAAGCGTTACGGCCGGTGACGTCGGAGCCGAGTCCCGCTCTCCTGCCGCACCGTGAGGTAGGCCACGCCGCTCGACGGCGTGGTCCGGCGGACGGCCGCTGAGCCGTCACCCATCCATCTGACAGGCGCCGGTGTCCCGCGCGGGGACACCGGCGCCTGCCGTTTCCCGCGACCGGTTCCCGTGACCCGGTGTCTCCACGCGCCGGGTGCTCCCCGGCCGGTCTCCCACAACCCGGTGTCGCCATGCGCCCGGTGCTCCCCGGCCGGTCTCCCACGACCCGGTGTCTCCACGCGCCGGGTGCTCCCCGGCCCGTCTCCCGCGACCCGTGTCCCCTGGGGCGGTGAGGGACCGGTTTCGCGGGCCGGCGGAGCGGCCTCACCGGGCGAGCCGGTCCTCCGGTACGGTTCCACCTCACCGGGATCGCGCCGAGCGCCTCCCGGCGCCGTCCCCCTCCGGCGGGATCCCCCTCCCGCGCGCCTGCCGTTAGGAGCAGTCCCCCGTGTTCGTCGACCTGCCGCTCGACCAGCTCCGCGCCTACCTGCCCGCACGGGACGAGCCCGCCGACTTCGACGAGTTCTGGGCGCGGACCCTGCGCGAGGCGCGCGCGTACGACCTGGCGGCCGTCTTCGCGCCCCACGACGCCCATCTCGCCCGGGTCGACGTGTACGACGTGACGTTCGCCGGGTTCGGCGGGCACCCGATCAAGGGGTGGCTGCTCACGCCCGCGTCCCCGGACGCGCCGCTGCCCTGCGTCGTCGAGTTCGTCGGCTACAACGGCGGGCGGGGACTGCCGCACGACTGGCTGCTGTGGCCGTCCGCCGGATACGCGGCCTTCGTGATGGACACCCGGGGCCAGGGCGGCGGATGGCGGCAGGGGGACACGCCGGACCCCGCCCCCGGCACCGGCCCCGAGACCGCCGGGAAGTTGACGCGGGGCGTGCTCGACCGGGAGGACTACTACTACCGGCGCCTGTACACCGATGTCGTGCGCGCCGTCGAGGCCGCCGCGACGCATCCGGCCGTGGACGCGGAGCGGATCGCGGTCGCGGGCGGCAGCCAGGGCGGCGGCATGGCGCTGGCCGCCGCCGCGCTCGCCCCCGGCGTCCGCTACGCCTTCGTCGACGTGCCGTTCATGTGCCACATCCGCTACGCCGCGCAGATCACCGAGGCCCTGCCGTACGGCGAGCTGGGCCGGTTCTGCGCGGTCAACCGGGACCGGGTCGAGGACGTCTTCGCCACCCTCGCCTACTTCGACGGGACGAACTTCGCGGCCAGGGCGTCGGTGCCCGCGCGGTTCTCCGTCGGGCTGCGCGACGAGATCACCCCGGCCTCGACCGTGTTCGCAGCCTACAATCACTACGCCGGTCCCAAGGAGATCTCGGTGTGGCCGTTCAACGGGCACGAGGGCGGCCAGTCGTCCCAGTCCCTGGAACACCTGAAGACCGCCCGGAAGATCTTCGGCTGACCCGGCACGCGGCCACCCGCCCGTGCGGACGCCGGCGCCCGGCGGTCGGCGCGTACGGAGGGGGAGTGGCGGGACGCGCCCGGTCACGCGGACCGACTACGCTGGTTCCGCATCGCCCGACGACCCTGAAAGAGATCATGAAGACCTTCGAAGAGCTGTACGCCGAGCTGTCGGAGAAGGCGCGCACCCGGCCCCCGGGCTCGGGCACCGTGGCCGCGCTGGACGCCGGGGTCCATGCCATCGGGAAGAAGGTCGTCGAGGAGGCCGCGGAGAGCTGGATGGCGGCCGAGCACGAGTCCACCGAGCGGGCGGCGGAGGAGATCTCCCAGCTCCTCTACCACGTGCAGGTCCTCATGCTGGCGCGCGGCATCGGGCTCGACGAGGTCTACAAGCATCTCTAGGCCGCCACCCGGCGGCCGAAACGCGTCCAATGACCTCGTCATCCGCGTCCCGAAGGGTTTCCGTCACACCATGCTGCGTCTCGCCGTACCGAACAAGGGCGCGCTCGCCGAAGCCGCGCAGACCATCCTGAAAGAAGCCGGGTACCGCCCGCGCACCGACAGCAAGGAGCTCGTGGTCGTCGACCCCGAGAACTCCTGCGAACTGTTCTTCCTGCGTCCCCGCGACATCGCCGTCTACGTGGGCGAGGGGACGCTCGACGCGGGCATCACCGGCCGCGACATGCTGTTCGACTCCGGCGCCCCGGCCGAGGAGGTCGTGCCGCTGGGCTTCGGCCGGTCCACGTTCCGCTTCGCCGCGCCCGCCGGGCGGTACGGCAGCGTCACCGACCTGGCCGGCCTGCGGATCGCCACCTCCTACGCCGGTCTCCTCAGCAAGTACCTCGCCGAGGAGGGCATCGACGCCCGGGTCATCAAGCTCGACGGCGCCGTGGAGACGGCGATACGGCTCGGCGTCGCGGACGCCGTCGCCGACGTCGTGGAGACCGGCACCACGCTGCGCAACGTCGGGCTGGACGTGTTCGGGGAGCCCATCGCCCACTCCGAGGCCGTGGTCATCAAGCGGACCGGCGCCGCGGAGACCAACGGCTTCCAGCAGCTCATCCGGCGGCTGCAGGGCGTCCTCGTCGCCCGCGACTACGTGATGATGGACTACGACATCCGCGTGGAGCGGATCGACGAGGCCATCGCGATCACGCCGGGCGTCGAGGGGCCGACCGTTTCCCCGCTGCACCGCGAGGGCTGGGTGGCCGTCCGGGCGATGGTGCCGCGCAAGGGCCACCAGCAGATCATGGACCAGCTCTGGGAGATCGGCGCGAAGGCCATCCTGATCACCGCGATCTACGCCTGCCGCCTCTGACGCCCACCGGGTGATCTTTCGGAGCCCACTGCGGCGGTGCGGGTGGCAGTCTGGGAGGGGACGGCCACCCGCGGGCCGTTCCCCCGCGGTCTCCCCTGAGAAATCGGTGACTCCATGGCGAGAACGGACATCCACCACCCTCTCTTCGCGCGGCTCTATCCCCGCATAAGCCAGACCCAGGAACGTCACGGCATGACCGCCCACCGCCGGACCCTGCTGGAGGGGCTTTCCGGCCGGGTCGTCGAGGTGGGGGCGGGCAACGGGCTGAACTTCGCCCACTACCCGCCCGCCGTCACCCGTGTGATCGCGATCGAGCCCGAACGCACGCTGCGCGAGCTGGCCGTACGCGCCGCCGCGAAGGCCCCCGTCCCCGTCGAGGTGCTGGACGGCGTGGCCGAGGCGCTCCCCGTCGCCGACGAAAGCGTCGACGCGGTGGTGGTCTCGCTCGTGCTGTGCTCGTTCTCGGATCCGGACGCGGCGCTGCGGGAGGCGCGGCGGGTGCTCGTCCCCGGAGGGCGGCTGTGCTTCCTGGAGCACGTACGCGCCGACACCCCCGGCATGGTCCGCTTCCAACGGCTGCTGGACGCCACCGTTTGGCCGCGCCTGGCGGGCGGCTGCCACACCGCCCGCGACAGCGCGGCGGCGATCGAGCGGGCCGGGTTCGCCGTCGAACGGATGCGACGTTTCCACTTCGCCGGGATCCGCGGCCCCGCCACGTATTTCATCCTCGGCGCCGCCCGCCGCCCGTGACCGGCCCCGGCGGAGCCGTCGCGAGGTGGGGCGGGGTCGCCGGACGAACGCCCCGCCGCGTCCCCGGGCGTCGGGGCCGGGACGCGCCGCGCGGGCCGGAGCCGGGTCAGTGGCGGCGGCCGGACAGCAGGCCGGACCGGCTCAGATAGTCGATCAGCGGCCCGCTGGAGGCCAGCCGGCCCTTCCGCTGCGCCTTGCTCAGCGTCCTGCCGAGGTCGCGCAGCTTCTTCTGCGCCTTCCCGTTGTCGCCGTCCGCGAGCTTCTCCCGGATCTCCTCGATCTCCTCGCGCACCTTCTCGGCCGTGTCGGAGTCGATGCCGCGCTGCCGCTCCTGAGCGGTCACCGCGCTCTCCAGCCCGGCCAGCCACGCCTGCGGCCCGGTCGCCGTCCTGGACACGGCCGGTGACGGAGCCGCCGACGGCGTGACGGACGGGACGGCGGTCGGCGTGGGCGTCGCGGACCGGCTCTGCCGGGCGGGCGCGGGTGTCGTGGCCGCCGCCGTGGCGGAGGCGTCCGGCGGAGGCGGCGAGGACGGGGAGGCCAGCCACACCACGGCCAGGACGGGAAGGACCGCCGCCGCCGCGATCATCACCCCCTTGCGCCGCGACATCCCGCCGCGCTTCCCCCGTACTGGCGCGCTCATGGTGGGCCCGCCCGGGGGCCACAAGCCCGAGGCGGCGGAGGTCCCCGCCATAGGGGAGGTGAACCCGTCCGGGCCGCCATGGGTCGGGCCCGCGTACCCCGGGACGGCGGGGCCGCCGGCGGCGTGGCCGGACGGAGGCCACCCGGGAGCCTGTCCGCCCCCGCCGAGGACGGCGGTGCCGCCCATGTCGAGCAACGCCGTGTCGCCCGCCCGCGCGGGGGGAGGAGGCGGGGCGGCCATCGTCCGGGCGATCACCTCGCCGGCGGTCGGCCGGGCGCGCGGCTCCTTCTCCAGCAGCGCCAGCACCAGCGCCTCCAGGTCGGCCGGGAGATCGGGCCGGTAGCGGCGCGGCGGCGGGGGCGGCTGCTGGACGTGCTGGAAGACCAGCTCGGCCGACGACCCGGCGAACGGCGGGTGACCGCACAGCAACTCGTAGCACACGCAGCCCAGCGCGTACATGTCGCTGGCCGCGTCACCGGGGCGTCCCATGATCTGCTCAGGCGACAGGTACGCCGCGGTTCCGACGATCATGCCGACCGCGGTCAGCCGTCCCGCCGCCTCGTCCGCCAGCCGGGCGATCCCGAAGTCGACCACCTTGACCTGGCCGCCGTCGGTCAGGTGCAGGTTGGCGGGCTTGATGTCGCGGTGCACGACCCCGGCCCGGTGCGCGGCGTCCAGGCCGACGGCCACCTGCCCGACGAGGTGGCGGACCTCGTCCACCCCCAGCGGCCCCCGCGCCGCCAGCTCCTCGGCCAGGCTGCGGCCCGAGAGCAGCTCCATCACGAGGTACGGCCGCCCGGTGTGCTCGCCCACGTCGTACACGCTGACCACGTTGGGGTGGACCACGCGCGCGGCGGTGCGGGCCTCCTGGGCGAACCGGGCCCGCATGGACGGGTCGGACGCCTCGGCCGCGAAGAGCTTGACCGCCACCGGCCAGTCGCGGACCAGGTCATGGCCGCGCCACACCTCGGCCATGCCGCCCCGGCCGATCGGCGTGTCCAGCCGGTAGCGGTCGCCGAGCACGGAGGAGACCCCCACCCAGCCGTTCACCGCGACCAGCTCCCTACACATAGCCGTCAAAGGATGACGAACACCATAACGGAGCGATCAATGGTTCCGGTCCGATCTCCTCCCGGCCTCACGCCCCGGCCGGAGGGCGCGACGTGCCCGCCGCGGCCCCCTCCCCGGCGGCGTGGTCAGCGGGAGGGAGCGGCGCCGGCGACGTGGCGGATCAGGTCGCCGACGCGGACGATGCCCATGCAACGGCCCACCTCGTCGACCACCACCAGATCGTCGTAGACCCGGGACGCGTCCCGGCCCGCGAGCTGCATCGCGGCGATCGCGGGCGTCGTCCTGGGCACCGTCCGCGCCGCGTCCGCGATGCGACTGGCCGGCTTCTTCGCGTGCAGGGCGTGGCCGTACGCGCCGGCCATGAAGAGCAGGAAGCGGCTCCGGTCGGCGCTCCCCACCGGCCGCTGGTACTCGTCCACGAGGACGACGCTGGTGATCGACGGCTCGGAGCCGAACGCCGCGACCACGTCCTCGGCGGTCGCCTCGGAGGACAGCGTCACACCGGGGAGCAGGAGTTCCTGGACCCGCGGCCCGAGCAGCACCGCCGCGGGAGTGGCGTCCGGTACGGGCAGCGGGACGCGCACCCGGACCCGGCCACCGGACGGCTTCCAGTCGATCGGCGCGAGCAGCGGACCCTGCGCCAGCCGGATGCCCCATCCGCGCGTCGCCGCGAGCTGGGCCTCCTCCCGCAACGCGGGGGCGAGCACGTGCGCGCCGAGGGCGCGCGCCACCCCGACGAGCGACTCGGCGAGCGCGCTCCCGCGCGGGTCGCGCGGCACCCGCGCCACCAGGTCGCGGCCCAGCACGACCACGTACGGCGAGGCGTCGGCGAGCAGGTCGAGGGGCAGCGGCGCGCTGCCGAGCCCGCCGAAGGCGATGAGATATCCGGCGGCCCGAAGGCCGTCGATCCCGGCGAGGAGGGCGCGGCGGCCGGTCTCGGGGATCTCCCCCTCGACCACCAGGATCAGCTCGCGCGGCCTGCGGCCGGAGGCGCGCACCGCCTCGTGCAGCGGGGCGAGGCCGCCGGAGCCGCCGATCACCGCGCGGGCGGGGACCGGCAGCATGAGCGGGAGGAGGGCCGCCGCCCGGGACGCGGCGAGCAGGCCCCGCACGGTGTCGGAGACGTCGGAGGGCACGCGCCCGGAGACCTCGCCCGCCGCCACCTCGACCGCGACGACCCCGCCGGTGTCGAGGTCCACGACCGGCAGGAAGACCGGTGCGGCCCCCTGACCAGCCCCCTGACCATGAACACCGGGGTTCGCCCCCGTGGAACCGTACGGGGGACCGGAAGCACCTGGCCCTGACGTGCCGGTCGACCTGACCAGGTGGCCGGAAGCACCCGGGCCCGCGCCGGCCGATCCGGCCAGGTGACCGGGAGCCTCGAAGCCTGCCGCAGCGGAGCCGGGCGCGTGGCCGGGAGCCTCGAAGCCTGCCGCAGCGGAGCCGGGAGCACCCGGGCCCGCGACGGCGGAGGTGTAGGGGCGGTCTGAGGACGCCGGGGCCGCCGGGGCCGATGGGGAAGCCCCCGACGGGTGGCCCGGACCACGGAGGCCCGGGGCCGGGTACCCGAGCGTGTGACCCGGAGCGCTCGGATCCGCAGCGGAGGAGCCGGACACGGCGTCCGGGGCGGCCTGGGCGGGCGCCGCGTAGGGAAGGGGGACCGACACGGGTTGAATTGTGCTGCCCCTCTACCGGTGACCGGAGGGGCGGGAAGTGAAGTTCACCCACATTTCCCCTCCCGTTCTGTCGGGATATATCACCGCAGGTCTGGCACGTCATCGGGAGGCTCCGGCGGCCCTTCCAGCCCCGGCGTCACCGTCGCGCCCGCCTCGTCTCGCGTGCTCGTTCCCTGGGATCACCCGCCGCGCTCGTCTCGCGTGCTCGTTCCCGGCAGCGCGTCAGTGGCAAGCTCCGGCGGCCCTTCCGGCTCCGGAATCACCCGCCACGCCCGCCCCATCTGATGCAGGGCCGCGCTCGGTCCCCGGCGCGTCCCGGCAATGCGCGGCGCGGGATAACCTCGGGTCCCATGACGGCACGACCGGCCGCGGGCGGAGGCAGATGGGTGACGGTCGCCCCCGAGCGCGTCGAGCGCTGGGCCGACGGCTTCACGGCCCGGCACGGCGCCGCGGAGGCGACGGCGACCCCCGATCTCGTACGGCTGACCGCGGCGGACGGCGCGGTGGCGGAGTTCCACGTGCCCTTCCCACCCCTGACCGAGGAAGAAGCAGCGGACGCCGCCGGACGGGCGCCCGGCCGCGGGGCGGGCGACGACCCGGTGGCGGCGCTCGCCGCGCACGCGCGGCGAGACCGGCTGGTCGGCGTCCTTCTCGTACGGCTCGGCGGCCACGCGGCGGGCGTGTTCGACGGGGAGCGGCTCGTGGCGTCCAAGGTCGGCTCCCGGCAGGTCCACGGCCGCAGCGCGGCGGGAGGGTGGTCGCAGCAGCGGTTCGCGCGGCGCAGGGAGAAGCAGTCCGCCGAGGCGCTGGAGGCCGCGGCCGACGTTGCCGTCCGCGTGCTGCTGCCGTACGCGGGGGAGCTGGAGGCGGTCGTGCTCGGCGGGGACCGGCGCGCGGTCGAGGGCGCGCTTCGCGACCGGCGGCTGGCGCCGCTGCGCGCTCTGGAACGCCCGCCGTTCCTCATGGTGCCCGACCCCCGGCTGGCCGTGCTGAAGGAGACCCCGGCGACGTTCCGAGCGGTCCGCGTCCGCGTCGTCGACCACCCCGGCACGCCGGAGGGTGCCGATCCCGTCGAGGGGCCGGCGCCGGGCCTCGATCGGGGCTGAACCGGTACACGCGCGGCGGCGACGGCGGAAGCGCCGCGATCCCGGCGTCTCGATCTCGCGCACACCCTGACACCCGTCTCGTCAACACAAGGCGCGTCTCGGCGAAGACCGTGACACCCGGCTCGTGAACACGAGGCGCCCCTCCCGGGAATCCTGGGATGTGATCTCACGGACCCGGGACGAACGCTGGACAGGCCGTACACTGGGCGGTATGCGCGCTCCCGATTGATCGATTCCCCGAGCTCGCGCGGACCCGCTCTCTTCTCCGTTCCGGTGTCCGTGCGACCACGCGCCGGTCCTGACCCCACCACACGGGATTCCCCTTAATCATGATCATTGCTACTGATGTCGAGCTGCGCGCCGGGTCCCGGCTGCTCATCGAGGGCGCCTCGTTCCGGGTGAACCCGGGCGACAAGATCGGCCTGGTCGGCCGCAACGGCGCGGGCAAGACCACCCTGACGAAGGTGCTCGCGGGCGAGGGCATCCCCGCCTCCGGCTCGGTCACCGCCGCCGGCAGCATCGGCTATCTGCCGCAGGACCCGCGCTCGGGCGACCTGAGCACCCTCGCCCGCGACCGGATCCTCTCCGCGCGCGGGCTGGACGAGGTGCTGCGCGAGCTGCGCGCCGCCGAGCAGGGCATGGCCGCCGACGACCCGCGCGTCCGCGACCGCGCCGTGCGCGCGTACGGCCGTCTGGAGGACCGCCTGCACGTCCTGGGCGGCTACGCGGCCGAGTCGGAGGCCGCCTCGATCGCCTCCAGCCTCGGCCTGCCCGACAGGGTGCTCACCCAGCCGCTGGAGACCCTGTCCGGAGGGCAGCGCCGCCGGGTCGAGCTGGCCCGGATCCTCTTCAGCGGAGCGGAGACTCTCCTGCTTGACGAGCCGACAAACCACCTCGATGCAGACTCGATCGGGTGGCTTCGTGATTTTTTACGATCCCACCAGGGCGGCTTGGTGATCATCAGCCATGACGTCAACCTACTTGAAGCGACGGTAAACCGGGTTCTGCACCTCGACGCCAACCGCTGCGTGATCGACACCTACAACGTCGGCTGGAAGGCGTACCTCGCCCAGCGGGAGACCGACGAGAAGCGCCGCAAGCGCGAGCGGGCCAACGCCGAGAAGCAGGCGTCGGTGCTGCTGGCCCAGGCCGACCGGATGCGGGCCAAGGCCACCAAGGCCAAGGCCGCGCAGGACATGGAGCGCCGCGCCCGCCGGATGCTGGCCGGCGTGGAGGGCGAGCGGCGCAGCGACCGGGTCGCCAAGCTGCGCTTCCCCGAGCCCGCCCCCTGCGGCAAGACCCCGCTGACCGCCGCCGGGCTGTCCAAGTCGTACGGCTCGCTGGAGGTGTTCACGGACGTGGACGCCGCCGTGGACCGGGGCTCGCGGGTGGTCATCCTCGGCCTCAACGGCGCGGGGAAGACCACGCTGCTGCGCCTGCTCGGCGGCATCGAGGAGCCCGACACCGGCGAGATCCGGCCCGGGCACGGCCTCAAGCTGGGCTACTACGCGCAGGAGCACGAGACCCTCGACTCCGGCCGCACCGTCCTGGAGAACATGCGCTCGGCCGGTCCCGACCTGGCCGACGTGGAGCTGCGCAAGGTGCTCGGCTCGTTCCTCTTCAGCGGCGACGACGTGGACAAGCCGGCCGGCGTCCTGTCCGGCGGGGAGAAGACGCGGCTCGCCCTGGCGACGCTGGTGTTGTCGAGCGCCAACGTACTGCTGCTCGACGAGCCCACCAACAACCTCGACCCCGCTTCGCGTGAGCAGGTCCTGTCGGCGCTGCGTTCGTACGCCGGGGCGATCGTGCTCGTCACACACGACGAAGGGGCCGTCGACGCACTTCAGCCCGACCGAGTGATCCTTTTGCCGGACGGGGTAGAGGACGCCTGGAGCGACGAATTTTCCGATCTTGTGGCCCTCGCCTGATCTTAATTTGAGCGGGTAGGGATCTTTTCCGGCTGAGTAGGTAGCCGATCCCGCCGAAATGACTGATCATGGCCTGAGTAACGCTGCGGAAGTCTGGCACTACAGGAGGTACTCGTGGCCGAGACTCTGAAGAAGGGCACCCGGGTGACCGGGGCCGACCGTGAAAAGCTGGCCAGCGATCTCAAGAAGCGGTACGCCGCGGGTGAGAGCATCCGCGCGCTGGCCGCTTCGACCGGCCGGTCCTACGGGTTCATCCACCGCATCCTGAGCGAGTCCGGCGTGGCTCTGCGCGGGCGCGGCGGGGCGACCCGAGGGAAGTCCAAGCGCTAGATCCGCCTCGCGGGCGCGCGACCGCAGCCGCACGTTCCCAGACGCCGTGCGGTCCCGCCAGGAGCCATCAGAACGATATTCGGTAGGCTCGGGCGGGACCGCGGAAACGACGGACGCAGGAGCTGTGGATGACGGACGCGACACTTGGGGGGAGCACGGAGACGATCTCGGCGAGCGAGCTCGCGGAGATCGGACTGCGCTGTGAGGTGGACGGCGAGATCGCGACCATCACCCTGGACCGGCCGGAACGGCGAAACGCCCAGACGTTCGCCACCTGGTCGGCACTGGCCCGGATCGGGGACACCCTCCCCGGCCAGGTACGGGTGGTCGTGGTCCGTGGTGAGGGGCCGTCCTTCTCAGCGGGCATCGACCTGCGCATGTTCACGCCCGAGGGGGTGCCCGGGCAGGGATCGTTCGGCACGGTCGCCACGCTCGACGACACGGCCTTCGAGCAGGCGGTCGCCGAGGCCCAGCGCGGTTTCCTGTGGCTCCGCCGGCCCGACATCGTCTCCATCGCCGCCGTCCAGGGCCACGCGATCGGAGCCGGATTCCAACTGGCGCTCTCCTGCGACCTGCGGATCGTCGCCGAGGACGTCAAGTTCTGCATGAAGGAGCCGGCGCTCGGGCTCGTTCCCGATCTCACCGGCACCAAGCCGCTGGTCGACATCGTCGGGGTGTCCCGGGCCGTCGAGATCTGCCTGACCGCCCGCACCGTGGGCGCCGAGGAGGCGTTCCGGCTCGGCCTGGCGGAGCTGGTGGTTCCGGGTGAGGAGCTGCCGGCGGCCGTACGGGACCTCGCGGCGGCGCTGCTCGGCACGAACAGGGACGCCGCGACCGCGACCAAGCGCCTGCTCCAGGCCGCCCCCGGGCGGACCCTGGAGGAACAGGCCGCGGCCGAACGCTCCGAGCAGGCGGCGCGCATCCGTGCCATGTTCGCCGCGAGCTGACGCCGGAATGGGCGGTATCCTCCCCGGTGCTTCACAAGCGGGAGGATGAGCGTGGCGATGATGGGCGGGGGCTACGGCCCCCAGGTGATGCGGTCGCTCCGGCGTGACAGCTCGGTGACCAAGGAACGGCTGGCGCCGGGCACAGTGCGGCGCATCGCGGGGTATGCCCGGCCCTTCAAGGGCCAGATCGTCGGCTTCCTCGCGCTGGTGGTGGTCGGCGCCCTGATCGTGGTCGCCAACCCCCTCCTGATGAGGTCCGTCATCAACGACGGCATCATCCCCAAGCGTGTCGACGTCGTGGTCTGGCTGGCGGTCGCCATCGCGGCGCTCGCCGTGGTCGACGCCGGCATCGGCCTGGTCCAGCGGTGGTTCTCCGCCCGCATCGGCGAAGGGCTGATCTACAACCTCCGCACCGAGGTCTTCGACCACGTCCAGCGCATGCCCGTGGCGTTCTTCATGCGGGCGCAGACCGGCGCGCTGGTGTCCCGGCTGAACAGCGACGTCATCGGCGCGCAGCGGGCCCTCACGAGCACGCTGTCGTCCGTGGTCTCCAACGTCGTCAGCCTGGTCGTCGTGCTCGGCGCGATGCTCGTGCTGTCCTGGCAGATCACCCTGGTCGCCCTGGTCCTGCTGCCGATCTTCATCCTCCCGGCGAAGTGGGTCGGGCGGCGCATGTCGGCGCTCACCCGCGAGCAGATGCAGCTCGACGCCGAGATGAGCTCGATGATGACCGAGCGGTTCAACGTCGCCGGCGCCATGGTCGCCAAGCTGTACGGCAGGCCGGAGGACGAGGCGGTCCACTTCGCCGGGCGGGCCGGGCGGGTGCGCGACGTCGGCGTCATCGTGGCGATGTACGGCGCGGTCTTCCGGATCGCGCTCGGCCTGGTCGCCGCGCTCGCCACCGCGCTCGTCTACGGCATGGGCGGCGCGCTGGCCGTGAACGGCGTCTTCGAGCTGGGCACGCTGGTCGCGCTCGCCGCCCTGCTGATGCGCCTGTACGGCCCGCTCACCAGCCTGTCGAACGTGCACGTCGACGTGATGACCGCGCTGGTCAGCTTCGACCGGGTGTTCGAGGTGCTCGACCTGAAGCCCATGGTCGCGCAGGCGCCGGACGCCCGCCCCATCCCCGGCGGTCCGGTGACGATCGAGTTCGACGACGTGCACTTCCGCTATCCCGCGGCGTCCGAGGTGTCGCTGGCCTCGCTCGAGTCCGTCGCCCGGCCGGACACCGGCCCCTCGCAGCCGGTGCTCAACGGGGTGTCGTTCACCGCGCGGCCCGGCGAGCTGGTCGCGCTGGTCGGCCACTCCGGCGCGGGCAAGACCACCCTCACCTCACTGGTGTCCCGCCTCTACGACGTGAACGAGGGCGCCGTCCGCCTCAACGGGCTCGACGTCAGGGACGCCACCATGGACAGCATCAGGGACACGGTCGGCGTCGTCATGCAGGACTCGCACCTGTTCCACGACACGATCGGCAACAACCTGCGCTACGCCCGGCCGGAGGCGACCGACGAGGAGATCTGGGAGGCGCTGCGGGCCGCGCAGATCGGCGACCTCGTGAGCGCCCTTCCCGAGGGGCTGGACACGGTGGTCGGCGACCGCGGGTACCGGCTGTCCGGCGGCGAGAAGCAGCGGGTGGCGCTGGCCCGGCTGCTGCTGAAGGCCCCCGACGTGGTCGTGCTCGACGAGGCCACCGCCCACCTCGACTCCGAGTCCGAGGCGGCCGTGCAGAAGGCGCTCAAGATCGCGCTGGCCGGGCGCACCTCCCTGGTGATCGCGCACCGGCTCTCCACGATCAGGGAGGCCGACACGATCCTGGTGATCCAGGACGGCCAGGTCGTGGAGCGGGGCGGCCACGACGAGCTGCTCGCCCGCGACGGCGCCTACGCCGAGCTCTACCGGACCCAGTTCACAGGTAGCCCAGACGCGTGAGCTCCTCGCGCGCCACCTTCTCCACCAGTGCGAGGTCGGTGGCCGACAGCCGCGCCCGCCACGACCCCGCCTGCGGGGGCGCCGTGCCGTACAGCGCGACCGACGACAGCGAGGCCCCGAGGAACGCCGACACCGCCTCGACGGCCTCGGCCGGGTCGGCGACCACGTCCTCGTAGCGGAGCGTCAGCAACTGCTCGCGGGGCAGCTCCCTGCGCAGCGCCGCGCTGAGCCGTACGGCGGAGCGCCAGCGCAGGGCGCACTTGCCCGCGGCGGGCATCGCCAGCCAGCGGTCCCGGTGGTCGGCGGACCGCACCCCGAGGAAGGGGCTGGGGAACTCCGCGTCCTCGCTGAGCATGTGGGGGCGGAACCACGCCATGCAGGCGGGGTCGGCCAGCATGTCGGCGACCACGTCCCTGCCGTCCCTGATGACCTGGACGAACCGGGCGTCGGGGAACGCCTGCAGCAGCACCGGCGCGCTGTAGAGCAGGTCGGGGCCGGCGTCGCCGTACGTGTCCGGGGCGGCGGCCTCCCGCACGCAGGGGCCCTCGCCGACCGCGCCGCCCGCCTCCCGGCAGGCGGCGGGGCATCCGGCGCAGGCGTCCGGTCCGATCCGCCACGCCTCGGCCAGGGCGTCCCTGATCACGCTCGGCGCGCCGCCGCTGCGGGCGATCGACGGCCGCCGCGCGAACGCGTAGACGACGCGGGTCACGGCGGGCCGGCCCATCGTCACATGGAAGCCGGCGGAACGTTTCAACGCGCGGGCCAGGAGCTCCGCGCCGGAATGCGGAGCGCCGAGCACGAACACCGGACGGCGGACCTTGACGCCGTTGACAACCAGGATGTGTGTCGGAGGTCGCATAGGTACGGCTAGTCTGACAGCCTTTGCGAGGTGAACGAACGCAGCGACACCGGGTTGTGCCGTGGCTGAATTTCCGCGCCGGCTCCGTCCCGGCGACACCGTCGCGATCGTCGCCCCTTCGGGGCCGGTCGACCCGGCGCTGCTGGAGCGCGGCGCGGACGTCCTCAAGGGGCTCGGCCTCGACGTGGTCGTCGGCTCGCGCGCGCTCGGCAGGCGCGGCTTCCTCGCCGGACCCGACTCCGCCCGCGTCGTCGACCTCCAGGCCGCCTGGTGCGATCCGGAGGTGTCCGCGGTGATCTGCGCCAGGGGCGGCTACGGCGCCACCCGGCTGCTCGAACCGCTCGACTGGGACGCGTTGCGCGCGGCCGGGCCCAAGATCCTGCTCGGGTCGAGCGACGTCACCGCGCTCCACGTCGCGTTCGCCCGCGCGCTGGGCGTGGCGACGCTCTTCGGCCCCATGCCCGCCTGCTCCCTCCTCGGCGGACCCGACGGCCCCGAGCCGGAGACCCTGGCCCGCCTGCGGGCGGCCCTGTTCGAGGGCGAGCCGGCCGCCCCGGTCCACGGCGACCGGGTCCTCCTGCCCGGCCGGGCCGAGGGGCCGTTCGGCGGCGGCAACCTCAGCCTGCTCGCCGCCCTCTGCGGCACGCCGTACGGCTTCCGCGCGGACGGGCACATCGTGGTCCTGGAGGACGTGGGCGAGGCGCCGTACCGGATCGACCGGATGCTCACGCAGCTTCTCCAGGCCGGGAGCCTCGACGGCGCGGCCGGGTTCGCGCTCGGCTCCTGGGAGGGCTGCGGCGACCCGGACGAGGTGCTGGACGTGCTGGCCGAGCGGCTCGCGCCGCTCGCCGTGCCGATCGTCGCCGGTCTCCCGATCGGCCACGGCTCACCACAGTTCAGTGTGTGGATGGAGGCGGATGGGGTTATCGATACAGAATCGTGCTCTGTGACGGGCCTCTTCCGCGATCCGGACGAGGCACCCTGAAACCCGCCCGGAAAATTCCTGGCGCGGCGGAGGGATGGTGCTTTGGGACTCTTGCGGCGACTGCGCGGCCGGAAGCGGCCTGACCTTCCCGCACCGAGATCCGTCGAGGACGTCGACCTCGACTCCCTGCTCGCCCTGGTCGCCGAGACCATGGGCTTCACCTGCTCGTTCGCCCCGGACGGGGCGTCCCTGACGATGGGCTCCCCGCCGCCCGGCGACGGCCGGCCGGCCCAGGTCCGGGTGGTCAACCTGGTCGGCCTGCGGCGCGAGGCCGTCCGCCGGTCGCGCGAGGACTGGCCGATGCTGGTCTCCGAGCACCTCGCCCACGCCGTGTCCGGCGAGCCGTTCGACGCGTGCAACCTGGCGCCGATCCGGCCGCTGCTGCGCACCCGGGTGCGCGCCGCCGACGACCCGGCGATCCCCGACCCGTCCAGGATCATCGGCCGCCACCTCAGCGCCGACCTGATCGAGGTGCTCACGATCGGGGCCCGGCCGGTCCGCCCCGAGGAGGCGTTCTGCTGGCCCATCCCCCCGGCCGAGGCGCTCGACGTCGCCGTGGCGAACGCCCTGGCCGACGAGCGGCCCGCGGTGTCGCGGATCGACCTCGGCGGGGTGCGGGCGGGGCTGCTGGCCGCCCCCAGCGCGGCCGCGCACCTGCGCAGCCTGGAGCGGTACGTCCCGGTGCCCGACGACGGCATGCTGGTCGCGCTGCCCCACCCCGGGGTGGTCGCCCTCCACCCGGTCGACGGCATCGGCGTGGTGCGCGCGATCGAGCGGCTGCGGATCTTCGCCCAGCGGGAGTACGACGAGCGGCGCGACGGGCTCAGCCCGCACGTCTACTGGTGGCACATCGACGCCGGCCACGGGTGGCGGCTCACCCGCATCCAGGCCGACGTGGTCGCCCAGGACGGCCAGACCCGCCTCGTCATCGCGCCGCCGCCGGAGTTCGCCCGGCTCCTCGCCAGGATCGCCGGCCGGACCAGGCCCTGATCACGGCGCCGTGAGCGCCGGGCGGGGAGGACGGGCCGTCAGCGGCTGAGCGCCTGCCCGGTGTGGATCAGCGGCACGTGGCTGAACGCCTGCGGGAAGTTGCCCGCCAGCCGGCCGCGGCGCGGGTCGTACTCCTCGGCGAGCAGGCCGACGTCGTTGCGCAGGGACAGCAGCCGCTCGAACAGCTCGACCGCCTCCTCCCTGCGGCCCACCATCGCCCTGGCCTCGGCCAGCCAGAAACTGCAGGCGAGGAACGCGCCCTCGGCGCCCGGCAGGCCGTCCACCGCGTTGTCATCCGCGACCGGATAGCGCAGCACGAAGCCGTCCGTCATCAGCTCGCGCTCGACCGCCTCGATCGTGGAGCGCACCCGCGGGTCCTGGGCCGGCAGGAAGCCGACGATCGGGATCATCAGCAGCGCCGCGTCCAGCTCGCGGGAGCCGTACGACTGGGTGAACGTGCCGCGCTCGGCGTCGTAGCCCTTGTGACAGACCTCCGCGTGGATGCGGTCGCGCAGAGCCGCCCAGCGCTCGACCGGGCCGGTGCGCTCCAGCTCGCGGACCAGCCGGACGGCCCGGTCGGCGGCCACCCACGCCATGACCTTGGAGTGGACGAAGTGCCTGCGGGGGCCGCGGACCTCCCACAGGCCCTCGTCCGGCTGCTCCCAGCCGGTCTCCAGGAAGTCCATCAGCTTGCGCACCAGCGACCAGGCGTGGCTGTTGGGCGGCAGCCCCTCGCGGCGCGCGACGTACAGCGTGTTGACGACCTCGCCGTAGACGTCGAGCTGGAGCTGGGTCGCCGCGCCGTTGCCGACGCGGACGGGGCGGGACTCCTCGTAACCCGGGAGCCAGTCGAGCGTCAGCTCGGGCAGCCGCCGCTCGCCGGCCACGCCGTACATGATCTGGATGTCCTCGGGGCGGCCGGCGACGGCGCGCAGCAGCCACTCGCGCCAGGCGCGCGCCTCGTCGAGATAGCCGGAGCCGACGAAGGCGTCGAGCGTCATGGTGGCGTCCCGCAGCCAGCAGAAGCGGTAGTCCCAGTTGCGCACGCCGCCGAAGTCCTCCGGCAGCGACGTGGTGGGGGCGGCGACGATCCCGCCGGTCGGCGAGTATGTCAGCGCCTTCAGAGTGATCAGCGAGCGGACCACCGCCTCCCGCCAGCGCCCCGTGTAGTCGCAGGCGGCGACCCACTCCTTCCAGAGCTGCTCGGTCTCGGCGAGCTGGTCGAACGGGTCGATGCGCTCGGGGGCGGGCCGATGGGAGGGGTGCCAGGTGAACACGAACGGCACCCGGTCGCCGGCCGAGACGGTGAACGACCCGGTGTGGCGGTAGTCCCCGCCCCTCAGCGGCACGGGGGAGTGCAGCCACACCGCGTCGGGGCCGCCCACGGCCAGGATGTGGCCGTCCACGCGGCGCACCCACGGCACGATGCGGCCGTAGTCGAACCGCACGCGGATCTCGGTGGCCATCTCGACGGTTCCCGACAGCCCCTCGACGATCCGGACCAGGTCGGGGTTGGCCTGCCGGGGCGGCATGAAGTCCGTCACCTTGACCGCGCCGGTCGGCGTCTCCCAGACGGTCTCCAGGATCAGCGTCTCGTCCCGGTAGGACCGCCGGGTTGCCATGCTCTCCGGCCCGTCCCCGCCGGATCCGGCGGCGAACGCGGCCGCCGGGGCGATCCTCCAGCAGCCGTTGGAGGCGTCGCCGAGCAGGGCGGCGAAGCAGGCGGGGGAGTCGAACCGGGGGAGGCAGAGCCAGTCGATCGAGCCGTTCCGCCCGACGAGGGCGGCGGACTGCATGTCTCCGATGAGGGCGTAGTCCTCGATCCGCATGCGGATCACGCTAATACGTTCGGGCGGGTACGGCGCGCAGAGCTCTCATGAAGAACTGGGTCGTCGGCCCGATCGCGAGGGCGAAGACGATCGTCCCGACGCCGACGGTGCCGCCGAGGAGCCAGCCCACGGCGAGCACGGTCAGCTCCACCAGGGTCCTGGCCGCGCGGATCGACAGGCCGAGGCGGTTCAGCCCCACCATCAGCCCGTCACGCGGCCCGGCGCCGAACCCCGCGCCGATGTAGAGGCCGGACGCGGCGGCGATGCACACGATGCCGCCGAGCAGGAACGCCCACTCCACGAGCCAGAAGGACGCCGGGGGGACCAGCGCCATGGTGACGTCGGCGCAGGTCCCGACCACCAGGACGTTGCTGATCGTGCCGAGACCGGGACGCTGGCGCAACGGGATCCACAGCAGCAGCACGAGGGCGCCCACGAGGTTGATGCACAGGCCGATCGACCAGCCGGTGCGGAAGGACATCCCCTGGTGGAAGACCTCCCAGGGGTCGAGACCGAGCCCGGAGTGGACCAGCAGGCCGATGCCGGCGCCGTAGCCGGCCAGCCCGACGTACAGCCGCAGGAGCCGGGCGGGCAGGGAGCCGGCGCGGGGCAGTGAGAGTTCGCTCATAGTGGTTCCATGGTCCGGGCCATTGGCTTGCATATAAAGGTCCAATCCGGAAAATTGGACTTATGGACCGATATCTTAGTGCGCGGCAACTGGCCCGGCTCGTGGAGGTGCCGCCCGAGACGAGGCCCTACTACAGGGCCCTCGCCGAGGCCGTGCGGTCGCTCATCCTCGACGGCCGCCTCGCCGTACGCGTGCGGCTGCCGGCGGAGCGGCACCTCGCCGAGGAGCTGGGCGTCAGCCGCACCACGGTCACCACGGCCTACGACCGGCTGCGGGAGCAGGGCTACCTGCGGAGTCGCCAGGGGGCCGGAAGCTGGACCGCGCTGCCCGACGCCACCGCGCTCGGCGTCGAGGGCCCGTGGGTCGTCACCGACGACGAAGGACGGCTCCCGCTGCACTGCGCCGCCCCGCCCGCCACGCCGTACCTGGGGGACGCCGTCGCGGCGGCGGCCGAGGCCTACCCCCGGTACGCGCTGGGCATGGGGTACGACCCCGTCGGCGTCGCGCCGCTGCGCGAGGCGGTCGCCCGCAGGTACCGCGAGCGCGGCGTCGCCACCCGGCCCGACCAGATCATGATCACCGCCGGGGCCCAGCACGCCATCCACCTCGTCATGTCGCTGCTGGTCGGTGCGGGAGACCCGGTGCTGGTGGAGTCGCCCACCTTCTCGCACGCGATCGACGTCGCGCGGCAGCGCGGGGCACGCCTGGTCCCGGTCGGCATCCAGGAGGACGGCTGGCACATGGACCTGCTCGCGGGCGCGATCCGGCAGTCCGCCGCCCGCCTCGCGTACGTCATCCCGGACTTCCAGAACCCCACCGGCCACCTGATGGGGGACGAGGACCGGGCCGTGCTCGTGGCCGCCGCCCGCCGCCACGACACCGTCCTGCTGGCCGACGAGACCTGGGCCGAGCTGGCGCTCGACGACGTCGGCGCCCGCAGGCCGCTGGCCTCCTTCGACACCGACGGCCGGGTGATCAGCGTCGGCTCGGCGTCCAAGCTTTGGTGGGGCGGCCTGCGCGTGGGCTGGATCCGCGCCACCGCCGCGCTGATCAGGAGGCTCGCCCTGTACCGGGCGTCCGTGGACATCTCCGGCGCGATCGTCGAGCAGCTCGCGGTGGCCCACCTGTTCGAGCGGCTGGAGGAGACCCGCGCCGACCGGTGCCGCTCGCTGCGCGCCTCGCGGGCCGCGCTCGTCGCGGCCCTGCGCGACGAGCTGCCCGCGTGGTCCTTCACCCCGCCCCCGGGAGGCGGCTCTCTCTGGATCAGGCTGGACGCGCCCGTCGCGACCCCGCTCGCCGACGCGGCGGCGGCCAGGGGCGTGCGGATCGCGCCCGGCCCGTGGTTCGGCGTGGACGGGACGCTCGAACGCTACGTCAGGATCCCGTTCACCCAGCCGCCCCACGTCCTCACCGACGCCGTCCACCGCATCGCCGCCGGGACCGGTTCGTACGGCTACCGCCCGGCCGAGCCCCTCACGCCGACCCTCTGACGCCGCGCGCCAGGGGCGCGCGCCAGCCGTACCGCATGGCGAGGATGCGGAACACGAAGGCGAGCACGGCGGCGGACAGGGTGGCGACGAACCCGCGCACGCCCGCCGCGTACAGCACGGCCATCGCCGTGGAGCCGAGCATCGCGGGCAGGGCGTAGAGCTGGCGGTCGTAGAGCAGGGTCGGCATCTCGCCGGACAGGACGTCGCGGATGACGCCTCCGCCCACGGCGGTGCAGACGCCGAGGAGCACGGCGTGCAGGGGGGACAGGCCGTAGTGCAGCGCCTTGGCGGTCCCGACCGCGCAGAACAGGCCGAGGCCCGCCGCGTCGAAGACCAGCACGCCCGGCATGGCGCGCTCCACCTGCGGGTGCCAGAAGAACGCGATGACGGTGGCCGCGATCGGCACCAGCAGGTATCCGGTGTCGCGGAACGCGGCCGGCTGCACTCCGATGAACAGGTCGCGCATGACGCCGCCGCCCACCGCGGTGAAGAACGCGAGCACCGCCATGCCGACCATGTCGAGCCGTTTGCGTACGCCCTCCAGCGCTCCGGACAGGGCGAAGACGAAGATTCCGGCGAGGTCGAGCACGGGGGTCACGGCTGCTCAGTCTCCCATAAGGCGTGACAACCTCCGCGTGAAGACCAGCATGACGACGCCCGCGGCCACGGCGGCGAGGGCGAGGATCAGGTAGTACATCGGCAGCGGCACCACGGCGGTCAGCCGGTACGCCTGCCCACCGACGGAGTCGCCCAGGGCGACGGCGAGGAACCAGACGCCCATCATCTGGTTGACGAACGCCTGCGGCGCGAGCTTGTTGGTGACCGACAGGCCGACCGGGCTGAGGAACAGCTCGCCGAGCGTCTGCACGAGGTAGACCGAGATCAGCCACATGATCGACACCTTGGCCGGGCCGGACGCCGCGTTCGCCGCCAGGGCCATCACCACGAAGCTGAGGCCGATCAGCACGAGCGCGACCGCGAACTTGAGCGGCGTGCCGACCCGGTCGCCCGCCTTGATCCAGATCTCGGCGAACACCGGCGCCAGGATGATGATCGCGATGGAGTTGACGTTGGACACCCAGCCGGGCGGCACGTCGAAGCCGAGGACGTTCAGGTCCGTCCGCTGCTGGGCGAAGAGCGTCAGCGCCCCGCCCGCCTGGTCGTAGATCATCCAGAAGACCGCGGCCGCGACGAACAGCCACACGTACGCGGTCAGCCGGGTGCGCTCCTCCGGCGTGATCTCGTGCGAGCCGGTGAAGAGGAAGGCGAAGTACGCCGCCGGGACCGCGGCGGACAGAACCGTCAGCACGATCGTGAACCGGTCCAGGGTGAGGCCCCCGGTGGCCGCCCACAACCCCAGCGCGGCGGCCGCCGCCAGCCCCGACGGCACCGCGACCCGGAGGAACCGGGCGCGCTCCTCCGGGGTCAGCCGGTGCTCCGGAAGCTCGCCCGCGCCCTTCAGATGCCGCTTGCCCAGCACGTACTGCGCGAGCCCGAAGGCCATGCCGACCGCCGCCGCGCCGAACGCGAGATGCCAGCGGTCGCCCCGCTGGAGCCACGGCACCACCTGGATCCCGGCGAACGCCCCGACGTTGACGCCCATGTAGAACACCGAGTAGCCCGAGTCGCGCCGAGCGTCGTCCTCGTTCCGGTAGAGGTCGCCGACCATGGCGGAGATGTTCGGCTTCATCAGGCCGCTGCCCAGCGCGATCAGGGTGAGGCCCAGCCACACGAACCCCCCGCCCATCGGGACGGCCATGCTCACGTGCCCCCCCATGATCACGATCCCGCCGTACAGCACCGCCCGGCGCGGGCCGAGGACGCGGTCGGAGATCCAGCCGCCGGCGAGCGCGAGCAGGTAGACCGACGCGATGTACACGCCGTAGACGCCGATCGCGGTCACGCCGGGCAACCCCATCCCGCCGCGGCCCGGGGGAGCGGTGAGGAACAGGACGAGGATCGCCCGCATGCCGTAATAGCTGAACCGCTCCCACATCTCGGTGCCGAACAGCGTCGCCAGGCCGCGCGGATGCCCGAAGAACGTCCGCTCGCGCGCCCGCCCCCGGGCCCCGATGTCCTGTTCACGCACGTCCCGGACCACCCCCGAACCGCCCCCCGGCGGGTATTACCGATGACTGCCCCGTGTCCGTGGGGGCAAGCGCGGTTCCGCCCGGGAAGTGGGTCTTGTCGCGGTCCGCCCGATGTGGTGCGATGCAGGCCACTCGGCCGAGACTCCACGTACTTGGAGGCGCCATGCCTGGGGTCCTTGAGGAGCGCGCCGCGATCGAACGCGAGATCGCGGGCCTGACGATCTGCGAACAGCTCAGGCGGGTCGCCGCCGAGCATCCCGACGCCCCCGCCTACTCCGACCCGACGGAGGACGGCTGGAGCACCCTGACCTACGGCGAGGCGCGGCGGCGGGTGCTGGAGATCGCGGCGGCGTACGCCGCGCTCGGCGTCGCCCCCGGCGACGCCGTCGCCCTGATGACGGTCAACCGCGGCGAGCACGTCCTCGCCGACCTCGGAGCGCTCCACGCGGGCGCCGTGCCCTGCTCGATCTACAGCACCTTCGCCCCCGGCCAGGTGGCGTTCATCGCCCGCGACGCCCGGGCCGTGGTGGCCGTCGTCGGCGCCGCCGAGCTGGCCCGGTGGGAGCCGATCCTCGACGGGCTGCCCCTGCTGCGGAAGGTCGTCGTGCTCGACGGCCCGGCTCCCGGCGGCGACCGCTTCCTGGCCTGGGAGGACTTCCTGGCCCTCGGCGCCGCGCGGCTGGCCGCCGAGCCCGAGGCGGTCGAGGCGCGCTGGCGGGCCGTCACCCCCGGCGACCTGGCGACCGTCCTGTACACCTCCGGCACCACCGGCGACCCGAAGGGCGTCCCCCTCACCCACGCCAACGTGGCCTACGAGGTCGCGGCGACCGACAGGATGACGGGCCTGCCCACCATGGGCACGCAGATCTCCTACCTGACCTACGCCCACATCGCCGAGCGTGTGCTCAGCCTCTACCTGCCGCTCTTCAAGGTCTCCCACACCCACTTCTGCACCGACCTGGCGAACCTGGCCGGCACGCTCGCCCGGGTCAGGCCGGTGATGTTCTTCGGCGTGCCGCGCGTCTGGGAGAAGATGGCCGCCCGGCTCCAGGCGCTGCTCGCCACCCAGCCCGAGGAGCGGCGGGAGCAGGTCGCCGCCGCCATGGCCGCCGGGCTCGCCTACGTCGAGGCCGGTCAGTACGGCTCCGCCGTCACGCCGGAGATCCAGGCCGCCTACGACCGGGCCGACGCCGCGCTGCTCGCACCGATCCGGTCGCTGATCGGCCTCGACCGGGCCGCCTGGCTCGCCACCGCCGCCGCGCCCATGCCGGCCGAGGTGCAGCGCTTCTTCGCCGGCCTCGGCATGAAGGTCCTCGACGTGTACGGCATGACCGAGACGACCGGCGCGTTCACCGCCAACAGCCCGGCGGCGTACAAGCTGGGCACGGTCGGCAGGGCCGAGCCGGGCGTCGAGGTGCGGCTCGCCGCGGACGGCGAGATCCTGACCCGGAGCCCGCTCAACACCGGCGGCTACCTCAACCGGGCGGACGAGGCGCTCTTCGACGGGGACGGCTGGCTGCGCACCGGGGACGTCGGCTCCGTCGACGAGGACGGCTTCGTCCGGATCGTGGACCGCAAGAAAGAGCTGATCATCACCGCGGGCGGCGAGAACATCTCCCCGGCCAACATCGAGAACGCGCTCAAGGAGCACCCCCTGATCGGCCAGGCCCTCGCGTACGGCGACCGCAGGCCGTACCCGGTGGCGCTGCTCACCCTGGACGCCGAGGTGGCCCCCGGCTGGGCGCGGGCCCGGGGCATCGAGTTCACCGGCCTCGCCGACCTGGCCGAGCACCCCGACGTGCTGAAGGCGGTCGAGGCCGCGGTCGACGCGGCGAACGCCGGGCTCGCCCGGGTGCAGCAGGTGAAGAGGTGGCGGCTGCTGCCCGTCGAGTGGACGCCTGAGACCGAGGAGCTCACCCCCAGCCTCAAGCTCAAGCGGAGGGTCGTCCACGCCCGCTACGCCGACCTGATCGACGCGATGTACGAGGAGTGAGCCCGGCGGCGCGGCGAGCCGCACCCGCGCGACGTTTTGCCATCCGGGGTGGTTTTCCACCCCGGGGGCATTACCCGGGCCTGCCTACGGTCTTCGGCCATGAGCAGACGTCTAATCGCCAGGGCGGCCGTCGCGGCCGCCGTTCCGCTGGCCGCTCTCGGGGCGGCGCAGACGCCGGCGTTGGCCGACGACGAGCTGGCCATCCGATCCGTCACCGTGCAGCCGGGCGACCCGGTCGTCGGGCCGTCGGGATCAGTGAAGCTGGTGATCGACGTGGTGGCGCGCGGGGCGCGCGGCGACCACGGGGTCACCGTCAAGGTCGATCCGGGGCCGCCTCCGGCCGCCTCCAGCGGGCAGACCGGAGGCGCCGCGCAGGCGGTCGTCCGTCCCGCCGCGTCCCCCGGGCGCGCGCCCGCGATCAACGGGAACTCCGGCTCCGTCTCCGTCTCGGGCACCCAGTCCACCCAGGGCGACCGGGCCACGGGACGGTTCACCGGGTGGGAGAAGTGGCGGTTCCAGCCGGAGACGGCGCTGTCCCGCTGGCATCCGAGCGGCCAGTGGACCGTGGTCGCCACCGCCAAGGGCGCGAACGGCGCCACGGTCAGCAGCTACACGACCTTCTACCTCAGGCGGGCGACGCGGCTCGAGGGCGTCAGCGTGAACCGCGACGCCGACGGCGCGCGCGTCACCGGGACCCTCCTGCGGGTGGACCCGAACGGCCAGGTCGACTACCGGCCCTTCGCCGGGCGGGACGTCAGGCTCCGCTTCCGCGAGGAGGGGTCGTCCGACTGGAAGGACATGGGCACCGCCACCACCGACAAGGACGGCTGGTTCGAGGGCCGGGCGCCGGTCAAGACCGCCGGCACCTGGCAGGTCGAGTTCCCGGGAAGCGCGCACTACGCGTCGGACACCGGCGTCGTCTCGGGCTGATACCACCCTTTCCTGAGGGCTGGTTGCGAATTCGTGATGTTTTAACTGTGAATGGGAGGCAACTTTCCTCTCCCTTTGCGCGTCTTTGACGTAGGCGCGCCCCAATCCCGGGGGCGCGTTCGCAACGGGGAGAGGAAAGAACCCTCATGGTGAAACGCACCACCGCCGCGCTGGCGGCGGCCGTCCTGGGCGTCACGGCGCTCGCGACGGTCACGCCGGCCTTCGCGGATGTACCGGACACCTCCAGCAGCCCGGAGGTCACCCAGACGCCCGAGCCCTCCTCCTATCGCGCGGACTCCCAGATCGTGTCGGTCGACGTCACCCCCGGCACGGTCGTCGTCCGCCGGCACGGCTCTGTCCGCGTGACCGCGACGGTCCGGACCAAGGACGTCAAGGACGTCAAGATCGACGTCATCGAGCCCCGCGGCGGCCACGGCCACGGCGGCGGCCACGGTCACTGGGCGGCGAAGAAGGACGACAACCCGGGCGACCGGCACCACGGGCCCAAGTGGGACACGAAGTCGGCGTCCTGGGACTTCGACTGGAGCCACAAGACGGGCACCTGGACGGTGCACGTCGAGGCGCTCGGCTACGACGGCAAGGTCAGGACCGCCGACCGCACCTTCTCGGTGAAGCACGACGACTGGCGCCGCCCGCCGGCGCCGAGGGGGCCCAAGGCCACCCGCATCAGCGGCTTCGACGCCACGCCCGAGCCGGTGAGGAAGGGCCGCACGCTCAACCTCCAGGGCCGCCTCGACGTCGCGCAGTGCTACAGCGACTGGTACTACGACTGGGACGGCTACAACGGCCGCTGGGGCCGGGGTGACGACTGCCGCGAGAGCCGGGGCTACTGGCACGACTGGCACTGGCTCGGCGGCGAGGACATCGACGTGTACTTCCAGCCGCGGGGTTCCCGGGCCTGGAAGTTCGTCCAGACCGTCGAGACCGACGGCTCCGGCCGCTTCTCCACCCGGGTCCGGGCCTTCCAGTCCGGCACCTGGGCCGTGCGCTTCGACGGCGACCGCCGTCTGAAGGGCTCGGAGGCGTCCGACTACGTCAAGGTCGTCGGCTACGGCTGGGGCCACCGCTGACCGATGCGTGAGCCGGGGCGCTGACCCGGGGGTCCGTCCGGATCCCCGGCCACGCCCCGGCCGTTCGCCGGAACACGGCACGACGTCGCGCGCGACGGCACGTACGCCGCCGCGCGTGACGCTCCGCCCGGCTCCCTTCGTGAGGGAGCCGGGCGTCCGTCTTTCCCGGGGACCCGGCCGTGCCGGTCACGCGGGGCCGGTCACGCGGGGCCGGTCAGGCGGGGCCGGGCGGGGGCTCCGGGCACGAGGGTGGAGGCGCGGCCCGGCACGCGGCGGCCAGGGCCGCCTCCTCGCACCTGATCCGCACCACCATCAGAGCCGCGTTGAGCACGGTGAACCCGGCCGCGGTCAGCCACGCGGAGTGGACCAGCGGCAGCGCCGCGCCCTCCACCGCCACGGCCACGTAGTTCGGGTGGCGCAGCCAGGCCGCCCGGTACGGCCCGCGGCGCACCGGCGGCATCCCCGGCACCACGATCACCCGGGTGTTCCACCGCGGGCCGAGCGAGACGACGCACCACCAGCGCAGCCCCTGGGCGGCGAGGACCAGCGCGAGCATCGGCAGGCCGAGCGCCGGGACGAACGGCCGCCCGGCCAGGCGCACCTCGACCAGGCAGGAGACGAGAAGGCCGGTGTGCAGCGCCACCAGGGCCGGATAGTGCGCCCGCCCGCTGACCACGCCGCCCCTGGCCAGGCTCCACCGGGTGTTGCGCCGGGCCACGACGAGCTCGGCGACGCGTTCCGCCGCGACCGCGAGGACGAGCAGGGTGTACCAGCTCACGACGCCGCTACCAGCGCAGCAGGACGAGCTCGGAGCAGAAGCCGGGCCCCATGGCGAGGAGGACGCCCGGCGAGCCGGGGGGAGGCGGGTGCGGCGACGACAACGTGTCCCGCAACACGAACAGCACGGAGGCGGAGGACAGGTTCCCCGCCTCGGCCAGCGAGCGCCAGGTCACGTCCAGCGCGCCGTCCGGCAGGCGGAGGGCGGCGGCGACGGCCTGGAGCACCTTCGGCCCGCCGGGATGGCAGACCCAGGCGGTCACGTCCTCGATCGACAACCCCTGGTCGGACAGGAAGCCCCGCATGTCGTCGGCCAGGTGGGTGCGCACCAGCTCGGGGATGCGCACGTCCAGCACCACCTGGAAGCCGCTGTCGCGGACGTCCCACCCCATCACCCGCTCGGAGGCCGGGTACAGGCGGCTGCGCGTGGCCACGACGGCGGGGCCGGAGCCGGGCCGCTCGTCGCCGCACGCGACGACGGCGGCCGCGCCGTCCCCGAAGAGGCCGCTCGCGATCAGGTTCGCGATCGAGGAGTCGTCGCGCTGGAGGGTCAGGGAACAGAGCTCCACCGTGAGCAGCACGGCCACGTCGCGGGGCGCGCCGCGCAGGTAGTCGTGCAGCCGTGAGATCCCGGCCGCGCCGGCCACGCACCCGAGGCCGAAGACCGGGACCCGCTTGACGTCGGGGCGCAGCCCGAGCCGTCCGGCCATCCTGGCGTCCAGCGACGGCGCGGCCACGCCGGTGGTCGAGGCGACGATGATCATGTCCACGTCGCTCCCGTCCAGGCCGGCCGCCTCGAGGGCGGCGGCCACCGCCTCCGCGCCCAGATCGGCCGCCGCGTCGACGTAGACCTCGTTCGCCGCGCCGAACCCGTCGAGCTTGGCGTACTCCTCGATGGGCAGCGCGAGGTGGCGGTGCCGGACGCGGGTGCTCGTGTGCAGCCGGTCGAGGAGGGGGCGGGCGTCCTCGGGGATCGGGCACAGCTCCGCCAGCCGGTCCGTGATCTCCTCCTGGGCGTACCGGTTCGGGGGAAGGACGCATTGAACGGCGGCGATTCGCGTCATGGGAACCCCCTTACGGAGGGAAGAATAACGCTATTCATCCCTTTTTGCCCGGATCTGGCGGCGTCACTCCTGTCGCCGTCCGCCGCGTGGGGCGGGAGGGGCGGAGCCGGTCCCGCGTGGAGAGCGGGACGGACGGCGCCGCGGGCGTGTGGCACAGTATGGCCGTGACGAACCTGTACATAAGGAACGCGAACGCCGGAGATCTCGACGCCGTCGCCGCGATCGCCCGCGCGACCGGCCAGGGCGAGGAGTGGACCGGAGCGGACCCGGCGTACGTCGGTCACCTGCTCGCCCACGGCCGGGTGGTCGTCGCCGAGCGGCAGGGCGCGGTGACCGGGTTCGGCGCGACCCGCCGCATCGGGGACGGGCCCGGCGCGGTGACCATGTTGTGCGACCTGTTCGTCGATCCCCGCGCGCACGGCCTCGGAGCGGGGAACGCCATGCTGGCGACCCTCTGGCAGGACGCCCCGCGGCGGATGACCTTCAGCAGCCTGCACGCGCACGCGCTGCCGCTGTACACACGATCGGGCCTGGACGCCTGGTGGCCGCTCCTCTACCTGGGCGGCGACGTGCGCGCCCTCCGGCTCCCGGGCGGATGGGCCGTCACCGAGACCTCGCCCGGCGAGGCCGCCGCGCTCGAACTGGGGTGGACCGGCGTCGACAGGTCCGCCGACCACGCCGCCTGGGCCGCCCGTCCCGGCGGACGGGCGGTCCTCGCGTCCCGCGACGGCGTGGTCGCCGCGGCGGCCGCCGTGGCCGGGACCGGGCCGGAGTACGGCATCGCGCACCTGGCCGCCGACCCCGGCGCGGGCGCCGGCGCCGCCAGGGACGCGGTCGTCGCCGTGCTCGCGTCGCTGGACCCGCCCGGAGGCCGGGCCCGGGTCTGCCTGCCCGCCCCCCACGTCGCGACGCGCCCGCTGCTCGCCGCCGGATGGCACAGCGAGGAGATGGACGTCTTCATGGCCACCGACCCCGGCCTGCTCGACCCGCGCCGCTGCGTGCCCTCGCCCGCGCTCGCCTGAGCGGGCCGGTGATGCGGTGGGACGCAGGAATCATCGTCGCCGGGCGGCTGTTGCCGGGGGGGAGACGTCAGGTCATAGGCTTGTGTTCACCGAACGTCCGGGAGGTCCCCCTTGCTGGTTGACTCATTCGGCCGGGTCGCGACAGACCTGCGCGTCTCGCTGACCGACCGGTGCAACCTGCGCTGCGCGTACTGCATGCCGCCCGAGGGGCTGGACTGGCTGCCCAAGCCCGAGCTGCTCACCGCCGACGAGATCGTCCGCCTGGTCGCGATCGGCGTGGAACGGCTCGGCGTCACGGAGGTGCGCTACACCGGGGGCGAGCCGCTGCTCCGCCGGGAGCTGGTGGAGATCGTCGCCGCGACCGCCCGGCTGAGCCCCCGCCCCCAGGTGTCGCTGACCACCAACGGCATCGGCCTGGCCCGGCTCGCCGCCCCGCTGGCGGAGGCCGGGCTCGACCGGGTCAACGTCTCGCTCGACACCCTGGACCGCGACGTGTTCGTCCGGCTCGCGCACCGCGACCGGCTGCCCGACGTCCTCGACGGGCTGGCCGCGGCGGTCCGGGCCGGGCTCACGCCCGTCAAGATCAACAGTGTGCTGATGCGCGGCGTCAACGAACACGAGGCCGTCCCGCTGCTGCGGTTCAGCCTGGAGCACGGCTACGAGCTGCGTTTCATCGAGCAGATGCCCCTGGACGCTCAGCACGGCTGGCGGCGCGAGGACATGATCACCGCCGACGAGATCCTCGGCCTGCTCAACGGTTCCTTCGACCTGGTCGAGGACGAGCCGGGCCGCAGGGGCAGCGCCCCCGCCGAGCTGTTCCTCGTGGACGGCGGCCCGGCCCGGGTGGGCGTGATCGGCTCGGTCACCCGCCCGTTCTGCGGCGCCTGCGACCGCGTCCGGCTCACCGCCGACGGCCAGATCCGCAACTGCCTGTTCGCCACCGAGGAGTCCGACCTCCGCGCGGCCCTGCGGTCCGGCGCGTCCGACGACGACCTCGCGGCCCGCTGGATCGCCGCGGTGGGCGGCAAGAAACCCGGCCACGGCATCGACGACCCGTCCTTCCTCCAGCCGTCCCGGCCCATGTCGGCCATCGGAGGCTAGCCGGCCGTGCCGTACGACGCGGTGATCCTGGCCGGCGGGCGCGCCCGGCGGCTGGGCGGCCTGGACAAGCCGGGAGCGCCGGTCGGCGGACGGTCCCTGATCGAGCGAGTGGCCGGGGCCGTGACCGCGGCCCGGACCCTCGTCGTCGTCGGCCCCCCGCGCCCCGGCCGCGGGCTGGAGCGCGCCGTTCACACGCGGGAGGACCCGCCCGGCTCCGGACCGGTCCCGGCGCTGCGGGCCGGGCTCGCCCTCGTCACCGCGGAGCGGTTCGCCCTGCTCGCCGCCGACCTGCCGTTCCTGGACGAGGGTCACGTGGCGGCGCTCCTCGCCGCCGCGCGCGAGCCGGGCGCTCCCGGCGCCGTGCTGGTGGACGACGAGGGCAACGAGCAGTGGCTCACCGGCGTCTGGCGGACGGAGCCGCTCCGCGAGGCGCTCGCCGGGTACGACGGCCGCTCGCTGCGCGGGCTCCTCGGGCCGCTCGGACCCGTGGCCGTCCGCCTCGGCGCCCGCGCGGACGGGTGCGCCCCGTGGTTCGACTGCGACACGATGGATGATCTCGACCGGGCGCGCCGGAGCCGAGTGACGAGCGAGGAGACCGCATGAACGTGCTGGAGGAATGGACCGCCCTTGTCTGCCGCGAGCTGGGGGTCGACCCCGGGAAGGTGGACCGCAACGCGGTGCTCGACCTGACCCGCGACGTGGCGCACGGCGTGGCCAGGCCCGCCGCGCCGCTCACCGCCTATCTGGTCGGGCTGGCCCAGGGGGCGGGCACGGCCCCCGCGGACGCGCTGGAGCGGCTGTCCGCCATGGCCCGAAACTGGGAGCAGGCGACGACCGAAACCATGAAGGACGCCTGACGGAACGGCCCTGAGGGACGTGGCCGGCGGGACGCTCCACGCGCCCCGCCGCGTTCCCGGGCGCCCTCCTCGTGGCCTGGACGCCACCGTGCGGCGCTCCGCACGCCCCCTGGGGGCAACCTATGCGGTGCCCGCGCACGTCCCTGGGCCCGTCGGCCCCTGGGGCCTCACCGCGGAGCTCGGGAACACGCACGGCCCGCCTCGTACGCGATCCTCCCGCCGGGGCCCCGTGTCACGCCCCTCCGCGCCCCTGAGCGCCGGCGGGATCCCCGCCGAGATGCCCACGGCGGCGGCTGTGGGCGTCCGCGAGGCGGGATATATCGCGATATGCCGCGAAAGCCAGCTAAAACGGGAATGTGTTCGAACTAAATCGAATTCGGAAAAAAAGAAGGGCGGCGCCGGGTGGTTACGGGGGCAAACCACCCGGCGCCGCTTCATCGGCGTTCCGACGGGGGCCCGGAACGCCGGCACCAGCGCTCCGACGGGGGACCAGAGCGCTTGGCTAAACTGTACACCTACAACCCATGGGATGCGTCAAGACTTTGTCACGACCCGATCTCGCGTCGATGCCGTGGTATCTCGCTTTGGTTAGCTTCCGAGGAATCCATGGGTGAGGGTTGACCTTTCCCTCGCTCATTGGCCCCGATCACGGCAAGGTACGGCAAAACCACCGCGCCCGCGACGAACAGCGCCCGCACCGGCCAGGGCGCGGGCACCGCGACGGCGAGCACGAGGCACACGAGGCGGATGGCCATCTTGACCACGTAGCCGATCTCGCGCCGCCGGATGTCCGACGACAGCGAGGGCCTCGCGTCCGTGACCTCGTGCACTGTCCGCTTCCGGTCCCAAAGCTTCACAAACTCCACGGTAGACCCCGCATGGTGCGGGCGCGAAAGCGCCGTCGCGATACGAGCATGAGTCCGAGCGAGAGGGAGGACGTCATGTCGGATCGGACCTATCGGGTGACAGAAATAGTCGGCACTTCGGGGGAGAGCGTCGACCACGCCATCCGCAACGGCATCCGGCGGGCGGCCGAGACGCTGCGGCACCTCGACTGGTTCGAGGTGATCGAGGTACGCGGCCACATCGAGGACGGGGAGGTCGCCCACATCCAGGTCGGGCTGAAGGTCGGCTTCCGCCTGGAGGACGCCTGAGGCGCGGCCGTCGCCGGGACGGCCGCGCCTCAGGGGACGGCGGGCAGGGGGAGCGGCGCTCCCTCGGGTCAGTTCGCCTGGCTGACCGTCGACATGTTGAAGTCGGGCACCCTGATCGCCGGCATGACCGTGCGGGTGAAGTAGTCGTTCCACTCGCGCGGCAGGGTCTGCTCGCTCCGCCCGACCTCGGTCAGCCGGCCGAGCAGGTCGACCGGTGACTCGTTGAACCGGAAGTTGTTGACCTCGCCGACGACCTCGCCGTTCTCCACGAGGTAGACGCCGTCCCTGGTCAGGCCGGTGAGCAGCAGCGACTGCGGGTCCACCTCGCGGATGTACCACAGGCAGGTGAGCAGCAGCCCGCGCTCCGTGCCGGCGACCATCTCCTCCACCGAGCGGCCGCCGTCCGGACCCGTCATGATCAGGTTGTCGATCGACGGGGTGACCGCGAGGCCGGTCAGTTCGGCGGAGTGCCGGGTCTGCACCAGGTTGGCCAGGCTTCCCCCGGAGATCCAGTCCGTCGCGCCGAGGGCCAGGCCGTTGTCGAAGACCGACTGCTCCCGGTTCGACGCGTGCGCGACGACGAACGGCGCGCACGCGATGCCCGGGTGGGCCGGGTCGCTGTAGAGGCGCACCGGGGTGTCCGAGAGGCGCTCTCCGACCCGCGTGCCGCCGCCCGGCTTGGAGAAGACCGTGCGGCCGTCGCCCGCGTCCCTCGCCCCGGCCGCCCAGTAGAGGCAGATCATCAGGTCGGAGACCGCGCTCGGCGGCAGGATCGTCTCGTACCGCCCGGCCGGGAGGTCCACCCGCCGCTTGGCCCAGTCGAGCCGCCGGGCGAGCGCCGCGTCGAGTGCGGCCACGTCCACGTCCGAGAAGTCGCGGGTCGCCACGCCCGTCCACGCCGAGCGCGACATGTCGGCCGACTTGGCGTTGAGCTCCAGCCGTCCCGTCGGCTGGTCGTGGCGGGCCCGCAGCCCGCGCGACGTCCCGGCGAAGGTGGAGGTCACGATGTGCTCGGCGAAGCCGTACAGCCGCCTGCCGGAGGACTCGGCCGCCGCGAACGACTCGCCGAGCGCGGGCGCGAAGTCGCGGAAGACCTCGATGGTGGTCGGCTCGACGCCGCGGTCCCAGTCGCCCGCGGAGGCGCCCTCCGGCAGCGGCCGGGCGTCCTCCGACGGCTGGGCGTCCCGGGCCGCCCGATCGGCCGCGGCCACCACGTCGGCGAGCTGGTCGGGACGCACTGCGGCCCGGGAGACCACGCCCGCGCTCTGCCCCACGATCGAGATCACGGTCAGTCGCGACGACCGCGCCACGCCGTTGGTGGTGAGGGTGTTGCCGGCGAAGCGCAGGTTCGCCGTCGACCCCTCCTCCACGATCACCACGCAGTCGTCGGCGCGGCTGAGCGCGAGGGCGCGCTCGACCGTCTCCTGGGGAGTGCCCATGCGCTCGTTCACTTGCCGCCCTCCTGCACCGTGTTGAGGACCCGAACGCCCCGCAGCAGCGCCGACGGCGTGCCGTGGCTGACCGGGGCGACCTGCCCCGGCTGGCCCTTCCCGCAGTTGAAGGCGCCGCCGAGGACGTACGTCTGCGGCCCGCCGACGGCCTCCATCGACCGCCAGAAGTCCGTCGTGGTCGCCTGGTAGGCCACGTCGCGGAGCTGTCCCGCCAGCCGGCCGTTCTCGATCTTGTAGAAGCGCTGGCCGGTGAACTGGAAGTTGTACCGCTGCATGTCGATCGACCAGCTCTTGTCGCCGACGATGTAGATCCCGCGGTCGATCCGGGAGATCAGCTCCTCGGTCGAGGGGCCGCCCTCGGCCGGCTGGAGGGACACGTTGGCCATCCGCTGCATCGGCACGTGGCCGGGGGAGTCGGCGAACGCGCACCCGTTGGAGCGCCCGAGGCCCTTCAGCAGGGCCATCCTCCGGTCGAGCTGGTAGCCCACCAGCACGCCGTCGCGCACGATGTCGAACGACTGCCCCTCGACGCCCTCGTCGTCCCAGCCGACCGTCGCCAGGCCGTGCTCGGCGGTGCGGTCGCCCACGACGTTCATGACCGGCGAGCCGTACTCCAGGGTGCCCAGACGGTCGAACGTGGCGAACGAGGTGCCGGCGTACGCCGCCTCGTAGCCGAGCGCCCGGTCCAGCTCCGTCGCGTGGCCGATCGACTCGTGGATGGTCAGCCACAGGTTCGACGGGTCGATCACCAGGTCGTACCGCCCCGCCTCGACCGAGGGCGCCTTCAGCTTCTCGGTGAGCAGGTCGGGGATCTCGGCCAGCTCGGCGGGGAAGTCCCATCCGGTGCCGGTGAGGTACTCGAAGCCGCGGCCGACCGGCGGCGCCAGCGTGCGCATGTCGTCGAACCGGTCGCCGTCGGTCCGCATCGCGGTCAGCTCCGGATGCAGGCGCACCCGCTGCTGCGTGGTCACCGTCCCCGCCATGTCGGCGTAGAACTTCTGCTCCTTGACCTGCATCAGCGAGGCGGAGACGTGGTCGACCCGGCCGAGCAGGCCCGAGGACCAGCCCGCCAGCAGCTCGACCTTGTCGCGCAGCGGCACGTCGAACGGGTCCACGTCGTACGCGGACACCCAGGTGACGTCGGCGTGCACCGGCTCGGGCGCCAGCTCGACGGGCTCGCGGTTGATCGGGGCGCTGACCTCCGCCACCCGCACGGCCTCCTCGGCGGCGCGGACCGCGGCCTCGGGCGTCAGCTCGACGCCGGAGGCGAACCCCCATGTGCCATCCTTGATCACACGTACGGCGAAGCCGAGGTCGTCGGCGTCCATGGCGCCCTGGAGGCGGGCGTCGAAGAGGCTCAGGGTCTCCGAACGCACCCGCTCCAGACGGAACGCCGCGTGCTCGGCGCCCAGGTCACGGGCGCGCTGCAGAGCCGCGTCCGCCAGCCGCCGGAGCGGCAGGGCGAGAAAATCGGGATCGATCTGGCGCATGTCCACGATCCTAACCCTGTGATCTTGTGCCCTGCGGACAAGTGGATTACCCCTCGGTAGCCGATAGCGTCCCGTGCATGGCTCGTTCTGTTCTCGTCACCGGCGGCAACCGCGGCATCGGTCTCGCCATCGCCCGCCAACTCGCCGCCGCGGGCGACGCCGTCGCCGTCACCTACCGCTCGGGGGAGCCCCCGCAGGGGCTGTTCGGCGTCCGCTGCGACGTGACCAACTCGGCGGACGTCGACGCCGCCTTCGAGAAGGCCGAGGCCGAGCACGGCCCGGTGGAGGTCGTGGTCGCCAACGCCGGGATCACCAAGGACACGCTGCTGCCGTTGATGAAGGAAGAGGCCTTCACCGACGTCATCGACACCAACCTCACCGGCGCGTACCGGGTCGCGAAGCGGGCGGTGCGGCCGATGCTGCGGCTCAAGCGCGGCCGGATCGTGCTGATCTCCTCGGTCGTCGCCCTGTCCGGGTCGGCCGGCCAGACCAACTACGCCGCGTCGAAGGCCGGACTGATCGGGTTCGGCCGGTCGCTGGCCAGGGAGCTCGCCTCCCGCGGCATCACCGTCAACGTCGTCGCGCCCGGGTTCGTCGAGACCGACATGACCGCCGTGCTCGACGACGCCCAGCAGGAGGCGATCCGCAAGAGCATCCCGCTCGGGCGGCAGGCGAGCGCCGACGAGATCGCCAAGGTCGTGGCCTTCCTGGCGAGCGACGACGCCTCCTACATCACCGGCGCGGTCATCCCCGTGGACGGCGGCCTCGGAATGGGCCACTGACCATCTGGAAGCATCCCGGAAGGCATTCCGGCACGGACGAGAACGGGTGGCCGAGGGCCACCGGGAACTGGAGCTGACACATGGGTCTGCTGGACGGCAAACGCCTGCTGGTCACCGGCGTCCTCACCGACTCCTCGATCGCCTACAGCGTGGCGAAGCTCGCTCAGGAGGAGGGCGCGACCATCGTGCTGACCGGCTTCGGCCGCCTCAGCCTCGTCGAGCGCATCGCCAGGAGGCTGCCCGAGCCCCCGCCGGTGATCGAGCTGGACGTGCAGAACACCGAGCACCTCGACACGCTCGCCGACCGGGTGGGCGAGCATCTGGGCGGGCTGGACGGCGTCGTCCACTCCATCGGGTTCGCGCCGCAGACCTGCCTGGGCGGCAACTTCCTCAACACGAGCTGGGAGGACGTGGCGACCGCCGTCCACGTCTCCACCTACTCCTTCAAGTCGCTCGCCGTCGCGTGCCTGCCGCTGATGAAGGACGGCGGCGCCGTCGTCGGCCTCGACTTCGACGCCAGCAAGGCGTGGCCCGTCTACGACTGGATGGGCGTGGCCAAGGCCGGTCTGGAGTCCTGCTCCCGCTATCTCGCCCGCGACCTCGGCAAGCACGGCATCCGGGTCAACCTGGTGGCCGCCGGGCCGCTGCGCACCATGGCCGCCAAGAGCATCCCCGGCTTCCAGGAGTTCGAGGAGAGCTGGCCGGAGAAGGCGCCCCTCGGCTGGGACCTGACCGACACCGAGCCCGCCGCCCGCGCCTGCCTCGCCCTGCTCTCCGACTGGTTCCCCGCCACCACCGGGGAGATCGTGCACGTCGACGGCGGCGTGCACGCGATGGGGGGCTGATCCCCCTGCCGCGCCGCGCCTCCGGCGCGGTGACACGCCGGTTGTCCGGCCCCTGACGCCCGCGCCGCCGCACTCGTCGTGCGGCGGCGCAGTCGGCGTTCAGGCCCGGCGTCCGTGCCGTTCCCGGGCCCGCCACTCGGGCCGTTCCTCCGGCCGTCTCCAGGCCGTTCAGGGCCGTCGCCGAACCGTTCGGCCCGGCACCCGTGCCGTCCCTCCGGTCCGCTTCCTCAGGCCATGCGGTGGCGGCCCGGCGAGCCGGAGAGCCGGATGCCCTCGAAGGGCATCGACTCGGGCGGGTTCGCGCGGGCGCGGCGCGCCGACACCACGCGGGTGGCGAGCACCGCCGACAGCAGCAGCGCCGCGGTCAGCGCCGTCTCCAGCCCGTTGTTCGACCGCCGCGCCGGGATCGCCGCGCCCTTCATGTGCGTGGCGAGCCCCGGAACGTACTGCCCCGGCCAGAGCAGCGGGATGCCGACGTCGTCCGGGTCGACCGCGATGTCGATCGGGCGGATCGGCCTGCCCCCGTCGATCAGGTTCGGCCGGTTCTCCGGCGGGCGGGTGGGTTCGGTCGGCAGGGTGCCGTCCCCGTTCTCACCGCGGACCGCGCCCGCCTCGTTCTCGTCCGCCGCGCCCTCGCGGGTGGGCTTCGCCGTCCCGCCGGTTCTGTCGCAGCGGTCGTCGCGGGCCGCCGTGAGGCACCCGTCCTCCACCGTCCGCGTCAGCCCGCCGGTCAGGTCCACCGCGTCCCCCACCGCGCCGCCGACACCGCTCACGACCTCTCCGACGGCGCCGCCGGCACCGCCCACCGCGTCGCCGACGCCTCCCACGACGCCGCCGAGCCCGCCTCCGGACGCCCCGCCGCCCGCGCCGCCCAGCGTGTCGCCCACGCCCTTCACCGTGCCGCCCAGCGTGTCCGCGACCCCGCCGACGGTGCCTCCCAGGGTGTCGGTCACACCGCCGACCGTGTCGCCCAGCGTGCCCGTCACCCCTCCCACGGTGTCGCCGAGCGTGCGGGTCACGCCGCCCACGGTGTTCCCGAGGCCGCCGCCGAGCCCGCCCACCGTGTCGGTCACGCCGCCGACGGTCGTGCTCAGCGTGCCCGTCACGCCGTTCACGGTCTTGCCGAGGGTGTCGGTAACGCCGTTGACCGTGCCGTTCACCGTCCCGGTCAGTCCGCCGACCGCCGTGTCGACCGCCTTGCCGATCCCTGACGTCGCGCCGCCGGTCGCCGTGTCCAGCGTGCCCGTCACGCCGTGGACCACGGAGCACAGGCCGTCGGTCACGCCGGACAGGACCCCGCCGCCCGTGCAGTCGGCCGCCTGCGCGGGCTCGGCCGCCAGCAGTGGGACTCCCACGGTGAGGGCAACCGCCAGCGCCCCCGCAGAGATCGCGGACGTATGACGTCCGATCTCCATATGCTCCCCTTCCCGAAACCAGGACTCGTCGTTCGCCCGCTCGTCGGTCGCGTCCGGGCCGGCCTCCCACCCGGCCGCCGCTGCCCCGCGCGGCGGCTCTGTCCCGGCGTCGCCGTACCGTGGACGCGGGCCGCATGTGAGCGGGATGGGCGGCATATGTCGGACGCTCCCTACGGCTCCCACTCTTTTCCTAAGCGCCCTGATTTTTCGCCGAAAGTTGCGATTCGGTATCGACGCGTGATACGCGAGAAGAACTCTCGTTCTTTCGGCCGGTCCCGTCACACGAAGGCGGGCACGCGCGCCGCGCCGCGATGTGGGGGCCGCGTCAGGAGTCGGAGACGTCGTCCAGGGCCTCGCGGATCTCCCGAGGAAGGGTGAGCGTCTCGGCCTCCAGGACCCCGAGGAGCTGGGCGTGCGTACGCGCCCCGACCACGGCGGCCGACACGCCCGGCCGGTCCCTGACCCACGAGAGGGCCACCGCGAGCGGCGAGACGCCGAGGCCGTCGGCCGCCGTCGCCACCGACTCGACGATCCTGCGGCAGCGTTCGTCCAGGTACGGCCGGACGAACTCGGCGAAGTGCGGCGTCGCGGCGCGGGAGTCGGCGGGGATGCCCGTCCGGTACTTGCCGGTCAGCACGCCCCGCCCGAGGGGCGACCAGGCGAGGAAACCCGCGCCGACGTGCGCGGCTGCGGGGAGCAGCTCCTGCTCGGGCTCCCGCGCGAGCAGGGAGTACTCCGCCTGGGCGCACACGATGGGGGCGCGGGAGTCGCCGGAGCGCTGCCACACCGCCGCGGCGGCGAGCTGCCACCCGGCGTAGTCGCACACCCCGGCGTACGCGGTGCGTCCCGTGGACACGGCGAGGTCGACGGCGGCGAGCGTCTCCTCGAGGGGGACGTCGGGGTCGAAGGCGTGGAGCTGCCACAGGTCCACCTCCTCCAGCCCGAGCCGGGTCAGGGAGGCGTCCAGGGCCCGGATGAGGTGCCTGCGTGACGCGTCGCGCCTGCCGCCGGCCGTCAGCACCGCCTTGGTGGAGATCACCAGCTCGTCGCGCCGGACCACGTCGCGCAGCAGCCGGCCGATCAGCAGCTCGGCGTCGCCGCCGCCGTAGACGTCGGCCGTGTCGATCAGCGTGCCCCCGGCCTCGACGAACGCGGTGAGCTGCGCGGTCGCCTCCTCGGCCCCGGTGTCGCGGGCCCAGGTCATCGTGCCGAGCCCCACCCGGGACACCGAGAGACCGCTGCGCCCGACAAGTCGCTGATCCATTGTGAGGCAAGGTTATCGTGTCGGACCGTTTAGGCTGGCCCATCGTGGACTCTCTCCAGGCCATCGTGCTGGGCATCGTGCAGGGGCTGACCGAATTCCTGCCGATCTCCAGCTCCGCGCATCTGCTGATCGTGCCGAAGCTGCTGGGGTGGTCCGATCCCGGCGCCGCCTTCACCGCGGTGATCCAGCTCGGCACCATGCTGGCGGTGCTGATCTACTTCTGGCGCGACATCGTGCGGATCCTGTGGACCTGGCTGCGCAGCCTGTGGACCCCCGACCTGCGCGGCCACCTGGACGCCCGGATGGGCTGGTACATCGGCCTCGGGACCGTTCCCATCGGCGTCGCCGGCCTGCTGTTCAAGGACGCGATCGAGGGTCCCGCGCGCAACCTCTGGCTGAACGCGAGCATGCTCATCGTCTTCGGCCTGCTGCTGCTCGCCGCGGACCAGATGGGCAGGAAGAAGAAGGAGGTCGCCGACCTCGGCCTGCGCGACGGCCTGATCATCGGCGCCTGGCAGATGTTGCCGCTGGTCCCCGGCGCGTCCCGGTCCGGGTCCACCATGACCGGCGCCATGTTCCTCGGCTACACCCGCGAGGCGGCCGCGCGCTACTCCTTCCTGCTGTCGATCCCCGCGGTGGTCCTGTCCGGCCTGTTCGAGCTGCGGAACATCGGCGACGGGGGAGGCGTTCCGGCGGTGCCGACCGCGATCGCGACCGTCGTCTCGTTCGTCGTCGGGTACGCCTCGATCGCCTGGCTGTTGCGTTACGTCGCCAAGCACTCGACCATCGTGTTCGTGGTCTATCGGGTGTTCGCCGGCGCCTTCCTGCTCACGCTCCTCTCGCTGGGGGTGATCGCCTCATGACGACGCTCCTGCTCCTGCGGCACGGCCTCACGGCGATGACGGGGCCGGTGCTCGCCGGCTGGACGCCCGGCGTCCACCTCGACGAGCGCGGGCGCGAGCAGGCCGAGGCCCTGGCCGCCCGGCTCGCGCCGCTCGACCTCGACGCCGTCGTGTCCAGCCCGCTCGATCGCTGCCAGGAGACGGCGCGGGCCGTGGCGCTGCGCCAGGAGCGCTCCCGAACGGTCCAGACCGACGACCGCTTCGGCGAGTGCGGCTACGGCGACTGGACCGGGCGGCCGATCGAGGAACTGGCCCGCGAGCCGCTCTGGCAGGTCGTCCAGGCCCACCCCAGCGCCGCGGTCTTCCCCGGCGGCGAGGCGCTGGCCGACACGCAGAGCCGGGCCGTGCGGGCGGTGCGCGAGTGGAACGACCGGCTCGGCGAGAAGGCGACGTACGCGGTCTGCACCCACGGCGACGTGATCAAGGCGATCGTCGCCGACGCGCTGGGGCTGCACCTGGACCAGTTCCAGCGGATCACCGCCTACCCCGCCTCGCTCACCGTCATCCGCTACACCCCCTTGCGCCCCTTCCTGCTCAGGCTGAACGACATCGGCGGCGACGTGACCGACCTGGTCCCTCCCAGCGAGGTTCCGGAGGACAACGCCGGGGGAGAAAACATCACCGGGAGCGATGCCGCCGTCGGCGGCGGAGCCGGGACCGCGTAAGGTCGGGTTATGCCGGTCTTCGACTACGATCCGCCTGACAGGTTCGTGGCCGGTGCCGTCGGGCAACCGGGAGCACGGGCCTTCTTCCTGCAGGCCCGCGGCCAGGGCAGGGTCACCACGGTCGCGCTTGAGAAGTTCCAGGTCGCCGTGCTCGCCGACCGGCTCGACGAGTTGCTCGACGAGGTGCTGCGCCGCACCGGCGGCCGCGCGCCCGTCCCCGCCGCCGCTCCCGCCGAGCTCGCCGACGACGCCCCGCTCGACCTGCCGATCGACGAGGACTTCCGGGTGGGCACCATGGCGCTCGCCTGGGATCCGGAGACCTCGCAGGTGATCATCGAGGCGCAGGAGGCCACGGCCGCCGACGACGAGGACGAGATGTTCGACGACACCGGGCTCGAGCCCGCGGTCCTGCGGGTGCGGATCAGCCCCGCCGCCGCCCGCGCCTTCAGCCGCAGAGCCCTCGACCTCGTCGCCGCCGGCCGCCCGCCGTGCCCGCTCTGCGGCCAGCCCCTGGAGCCCGAGGGGCACATCTGCGTCCGCCTCAACGGTCACCACCCCGGGGGAACGACGGCGTGAGCGAGCGAAGCGACGGGCCGGGCGGCGCGTCCGGCGGAGTCCCGGACAGCGCCCCCGCCGGTGGCACGGACGGCTTCCCGGGCGGCCTGCCGGGTGGCTTCTCGTACGGCTTCTCGCGCGGGGAGGCCGGATGACGGCGGAGAGCGATCCGGCCGTCGGAGTGGAGGGCGTCGCCGGACTGGACGACGCCACGGCGCTCCGCCTGCTGCGCGAGGGCGCCCTCGACGTGGCGGGCCGCCTGGTCGAGGCCACGAACATGACGCTCTACTGCTCGGTGCGCCTGGACGATCTCGTCGCCGCCTGCGTCTACAAGCCGGTACGCGGCGAGCGGCCCCTCTGGGACTTCCCCGACGGCACGCTGGCCGCCCGCGAGGTCGCGGCCTACGAGGTGGCGGCGGCCACCGGCTGGCGGATCGTCCCCCCGACGGTCTACCGCGACGGCCCCTTCGGCCCCGGCATGGTCCAGCTCTGGATCGACACCGCCCCCGACGTCGACCTCCTGGCGCTGATCCGCGGACGGACCCCCGGCCTGCGCCGCGTGGCCGTCTTCGACGCCGTCGTCAACAACGCCGACCGCAAGGGCGGGCACCTGCTCCCGCTCGCCGACGGGCACGTCTACGGCGTCGACCACGGGGTCTGCTTCTCCGCGGAGGACAAGCTGCGCACCGTGCTGTGGCAGTGGCGCGGCAAGCCGCTCTCCCGCGAGGCCGTCTCCGTCCTGGCGCGTCTGGAACGCGAGATCGACCGGGGCCGCCTGGGACGCCGGCTGCGCGAGCTCCTCACCCAGGCCGAGGTGGAGGCCACCTGGCAGCGGGTGCGGCGGCTGCTCGACGCCGGCGTACATCCCCATCCGTCCGAGGACTGGCCGGCGGTGCCGTGGCCGCCGATCTGAGCCCCGTGGCAGACTTGCGCAAATCGTTCGAAGCCATGCACTCTGCATGCGTCTCTACCAATTCTGGAGGGAACCGGCATTGTGCACGGTGATCGTGAGTGTGGACCCCGAGGCCCGGGTGCCGGTGCTCCTCGCGGGGGTCCGGGACGAGTTCGTGTCGCGTCCGTGGATGTCCCCGGCACGCTACTGGCCCGGCCATCCCGGCCTGATCGGCGGGCGTGACCTGCGGGCGGGCGGCACCTGGCTGGCCGTCGACCCGGCGAACCGGCGGGTGGCCGCGCTGCTGAACGGACGGGGGACGCCGGCGCCGGAGGAGGCCCGGCGCTCCCGAGGCGATCTGCCGCTCCGGGCGGCGGCCGCGGGCGAGCTGCCCCGGATCGATCTCGCCTCCTACGACCCCTTCCACCTCGTCGTCGGCGGTCTCGACGGCGTACGGCTGTGGAGCTGGGACGGCGAGCGGGTGGCGGAGGACAAGCTGCCCGCCGGCATCCACATGATCGTCAACAGCGGCTGGGAGCGCGGCGACGACGACCCGCGCGTCGCCCTGTTCCGGCCGAAGTTCGCCGCGGCCCCGCGCCCCGCACGCATGGGTTCCGGCTCTCCCGGCAGGTTCTGGGGCGACTGGATCCCCCTCGCGTCGGGGGACGGCCTGCCGCTGGACGACTCCCGGGCCCTGGTGTTCCGGCAGGTCCTCGGCGACGGCCGGATCTTCGCGTCCCTGTCGGTCACCCTGGTGGCCCTGGCGGACGAGGGCGTGCGGTACGACTTCTGCCCCCTCCCCGGGGACGTCACGGCCTGGCATCAGGTCGAGACGGACTGACCGCGCGGCCGGTCCGGGACCGGGGTGAGCGTATGGGTGATATGTCGGATAACGGCCCGGGTGATCCGAGCTCTCCGCGGCGCGGATAGGCTCGGTTCATGCGATCGTGGTCTGCTCCGAACATCCCCACCCTGCCCGGTTCGGGTCTCCCTCTGCGCCTGTACGACACCGCCGCGCGGGAGGCCCGCGCGACCAGGCCGGAGGGCGAGGCCAGGCTGTACGTCTGCGGCATCACTCCCTACGACGCCACCCATCTGGGGCACGCCAACACCTATCTCGCGTTCGACCTGGTCAACCGGGCCTGGCGGGACGCCGGCCACGAGGTCCACTACACCCAGAACGCCACCGACGTGGACGATCCGCTGCTGGAACGCGCCGAGGCGACGGGGGTCGACTGGCAGGAGCTGGCCGAGCGCGAGATCGAGCTCTTCCGCACGGACATGGAGGCGCTGCGGATCGTCCCGCCGCGCGAGTACGTCGGTGTGACCGAGGTCGTCGACCAGGTCGCCGAGCTGATCGCCAGGCTCGGTGAGCGGGGCGCCACCTACCGCCTCGACGACGACGTCTACTTCTCGGTCGCGGCGGCGCCCAAGTTCGGCGCGGTGTCGGGCTACTCCGAGGAGCGGATGCTCGAACTGTTCGGCGAGCGCGGCGGCGACCCCGGCCGCGAGGGCAAGCGGCACCCCCTCGACTGGCTGCTGTGGCGCGGCCACCGGCCGGGCGAGCCGTCGTGGCCCTCGCCGTTCGGCCCGGGCCGTCCCGGCTGGCACGTGGAGTGCACGGCGATCGCGCTGGCGAACCTCGGCACCGGGTTCGACGTCGCGGGCGGCGGCTCCGACCTGATCTTCCCCCACCACGAGATGGGCGCCTGCGAGGGGCACGTCGCCACCGGCGAGTGGCCCTTCGCCCGCGCGTACGTCCACGCCGGGATGGTCGCGCTCGACGGCGAGAAGATGTCCAAGTCGAGGGGCAACCTCGTCTTCGTCTCGCGGCTGCGGCAGACCGCCGAACCCATGGCCGTACGGCTCGCGCTGCTCGACCGGCACTACCGGGCCGACTGGGAGTGGACGCCGGAGCAGCTCGCGGAGTCCGAGGCCCGGCTGGCCCGGTGGCGCGCGGCCGTCGCCCGCCCGTCGGGCCCGGACGGACGGGCCGTGCTCGACGAGGTGAGGGAGCGGATCGCCGACGACCTGGACGCGCCGGGGGCGCTGCGGGTGATCGACCGGTGGGCCGCCGGGGAGGGGACGGACACCGCGGCTCCGGCGCTCGTCCGGGACGTCGCCGACGCGCTTCTCGGGGTCGCCCTCTGATCGTCGCCCGCCGTCCGGGGGCGTGCGGCCGAGGCCGTCGTACCCCGGAGGCCGGTCCGCTCGTCGCCCCGTGAGCGTGCTCCGGGGCGACGAGGGTCAGCCGATTCTCAAGATTTTCACAGGCGCGCCTCAAGCTTGGCTGGTTCCGTGAGGGGTGCTATAGCGTTGCTCCGACGCCGGGGGCTCTGGGTGTGAGCCGGCTCACAGGGGAGACACGGTGCGTGTTCGATTCCGCCGATGGGCCGGCACGGTCGCCGGTGCGACGGTTCTGGGCCTGGTCCTGATCGCCTGCTCGCTCGGCGGCGGCCCGTCCAGCCGGGCGGTCTCCCGGACGGAGGTCACCGCCACCGAGGCCGCCGCGACCTCGTCCACCTGGCCGGTCTTCGGCTTCACGCACACGCAGTACACGGCCGACTATGGCCAGCGGCAGGCGCTCAGGACGGTCCACAACGCGATCGCCGAGAAGCGCATCCTGCAGAACCAGCACATCATGGGCTTCGGCGCGCTCAACCCCGAGCCGAGCCCCGGCGCGTACGACTTCGCCAGCCTCGACGCCCGCGTGGACCTCATCCGCAAGACGCGCGGCATCCCCGTCATCACGCTCTGCTGCGCGCCCGACTGGATGAAGGGCGGCACGGCGGGCCGCACCGACTGGAGCCGCCTGGAGGTGGCGCCGCGTCCCGAGCACTACCAGGACTTCGCCGACCTCGCCGCGCGGGTCGCCCGGAGATATCCCGACGTCACCCACTTCATCGTGTGGAACGAGCTCAAGGGCTTCTTCGACGAGGACAGGCACCGGTGGAACTACGAGGGTTACACCGACATGTACAACCGGGTCTACCGGGCGCTCAAGGACGTCAACCCCAAGATCAAGGTGGGCGGGCCGTACCCGGCGCTGGGCGGGTTCGACGCGCCGTCGGAGGTGCACGGCGACTGGGGCAACGTGGACCAGCGCGTCCTGGACGCCCTGAAGTACTGGTTCAAGCACAACAAGGGCGCGGACTTCGTCGTCGTGGACGGGACGTCCGAGAGCGACAAGGGGATGGTCCCCGACGAGTTCGGCGCGCTGCGGAAGTTCTCCGCCGTGAACGCGTGGCTGCGCCGGCACACGGACCTGCCGATCTGGTGGGCCGAGTGGTACGCGGAGCCGGCCCGCTCCGGCTGGCCGGACGACAAGCGGCTCGCGGTCCACGCCGCCGCGATGATGGAGTTCGCCCGCACGAGGACCGCGGCCGCCCTCTACTGGAGCCGCCAGGAGGAGGGCGAGGCGTGTCCCGAGGGCTGCCTCTGGACGAACCCGCGCACCGCCGGCGGGGGGAAGCCGACCGGGATGCTCCGCCTCCTGCAGGAGTTCGCCCGCTCGTTCCCCCAGGGCACCAAGATCGTGCCGGTCTCCGTCTCGCCCGCGTCCGTACGCGCGCTCGCCCAGGCGGAGAGAATCGTGGTCGTGAACACCAAGGATGAATCGGTCAAAGCGACGATAGACGGAAAAGTCCTCGATCTCGCGCCTTATGAGGTGCGCTGGATTTCCCGCGTGTGATAACCCGTTCAGGTAGCATTTTTGGGCATGAGCGACCACAATTGGCCTTCCGTTGCGGCCGTCATCTGCACCCGCGGTGACCGCGCCGCCTTTCTGCGGGAGGCGGTCGAGTCGATCGTCGCCCAGGATTATCCGGGCCGTGTCAGCGTCATGGTGGTCTTCGACCGCGCCGAGCCCGACGAGAGCCTCACCGAACTGGGCGCCGGCCCCGAGCGCGAGGTGCGGGTCATGCTCAGCGACCGCCGCGCCGGGCTGCCCGCCAGCCGGAACGCGGGCATCCTCGCCACCGACTCCGACCTGGTCGGCTTCTGCGACGACGACGACGCGTGGCTGCCCGGCAAGCTCACCAGCCAGGTGACCGCCCTGCTGAAGCGCCCCCGCGCGCTGTTCGCCTCCTGCGGCGCGGTCACGACGTACGACGGATGGTCCGCCGAGTGCATGTGGCCCAAGCCGCAGATCGCGCACGCCGACCTGCTCATGTCCCGGGTGAAGGAGGCGAACGCCGACTCCTTCCTCGCCTACCGCAGCGCGCTGCTCGGCCCGGTCGGGCTGTTCTCCGAGGAGATCCCCGGCGGTTTCGCCGAGGACTACGAGATGCTGCTGCGCGCCGCGCGGCACTCGCCCATCGTGTACGCGCACGAGGTGGGGGTCCGGGTCCGCGGCCACGGGCGGACGTCCCACTTCACCGGGAACTGGGAGACCATCGCCACGGCCAACGAATGGCTGCTCGCCGCCTATCCCGAGTTCCGCACCGAGCGCCGCGGCTTCGCCCGTATCGCGGGGCAGATCAGCCTCGCCTGGGGCATGCTCGGCCGGCGCGGGGCGGCGCTGCGCTGGGCGTGGCGCGCGTTCCTGGCCAGCCCGCTGGAGATCAGGTCGTACGTGGTCACCGCGCTGGCCGTGCGCGCGGTGAGCCGCTCCTGGGTCCAGCGCCGGCTCAACGCCGCCGGGGCGACTTCCTAGACGGGCGCGGCCTTCCTGGGCGAGAGCGGCCTCCTGGTCCCGGCCGGGAGGCCGCTTTCAGTGCACGCTGTCCGCGAGCCGGGCGATGCCGTCGATCAGGGGCGGGATCGCCCCGATGTGGCCGGCCGCCCGCACCGGCCGCACCCGACGGAGCTGGGTGCGCAGCCACTTCTCCGCCGGGGCCACGCGCAGCCGCGTCGAGCCGTACCCGTCGCCGATGCAGGACCGGGTGTACGCGAAGGGGTCCTGCCCCCGGTACGGGTCGACGGTGACGCAGCCGTAGGCGTACCCGGCGGCGCGAACCGCGTCGAGCACCCGCGCGTCGGCGAAGCCGTAGGGGTAGCAGATGCCGTCCGCGGGCTGGCCGGTGATCTCGCGCAGGATCTCGCGGCTGCGGGTCAGCTCGTCCGCCAGGCCCCGGTCGTCGAGAGTGGTCAGCGCGGTGTGGGTCAGGCCGTGCGAGGCGATCTCCATCCCGGCGTCGGACGCCTCGCGGAGATGGTCGGCGCTCATCAGTTCCTTGCGCGGCCCCGGCTCGTCCCATTTGTTGTACTGGCTGAGCAGGCCCGACACGATGTACAGGCTCGCGGTGAAGTCGTACCGCCGGAGAACGGGGAGCGCGTGCTCCATGAAATCGGCGTAACCGTCGTCGAAGGTGAGGGCGATCATTCCGCTCGGGTCATCGGCGGAGAGCAGTTCCCGCATCGTCACGCCGCGCTTGTCCTGCTTGTAGATCCATCTGATCTGCGATTCGAAATTCTCGGGAGTGACAGTCAGGGTGTAGGGATCGTACGTGTAGTGATCGATTGAGTGGTACATCCAGATCGCAGGCACTCAAGAAGTCTAGAGAATTCATTTACGGTCCCTTCGGGTTCGTGATGGCATCGTGACGTATCCGCGTGGTGGCGAATGCCGCACCTTCCCGCAAACCACATGAATAACGGATCCCGCTGCTACGATCGCGGCCATGAGCGAAGAGCGCCCGCCTTCTGTGGCGGCCGTGATCTGCACACGCGGCGACCGCGCCGCGCTCCTGCGCGAGGCGGTGGAGTCGATCGTCGCCCAGGATTATCCGGGCCGGATCACCGTCATGGTGGTCCACGATCGCGTGACGCCCGACGAGAGCCTCACCGAGCTGGGCGCCGGCCCCGAGCGCGAGGTGCGGGTCATGCTCAGCGACCGCCGGGCGGGGCTGCCCGCCAGCCGGAACGCGGGCATCCTCGCCACCGACTCCGACCTGGTCGGCTTCTGCGACGACGACGACGCATGGCTGCCCGGCAAGCTGTCCGCGCAGGTCGCCGAGCTGGCGCGGCGGCCCGACGCGGGCTCGGCGGCCTGCGGGGCCGTCTCCATCCACGACGGCTGGACCAGCGAGTGCGTCTGGGGCCGGCCGGAGATCACGTTCGCCGACCTGCTGCGCTCCCGGGTGAAGGAGGCGCCGCCGTCCTCGTTCCTGATGCGGCGCGACGTGCTGCTCGGCCCGGTCGGGCTGTTCTCCGAGGAGATCCCCGGCGGGTTCGCCGAGGACTACGAGATGCTGCTGCGGCTGGCCGAGCAAGCTCCCGTGGCGTACGTGCGCGAGGTGGGGGTGCGGGTGACGGTGCACGGGCGCACCTCGCACTTCACCGGCAACTGGGCGGTCATCGCCGAGGCGCTGGAGTGGCTGCTGGAGCGGTATCCCGCGTTCGCGGGGGTGCGCCGGGGCCACGCGCGGCTCGCCGGGCAGATCGCGCTGTCGAAGGGCATGCTGGGGCAGCGGCGCGAGGCGCTGCGCTGGGCGTCGCGGGCGTTCCGCGCCAGCCCGCTGGAGGTCCGCTCCTACGTCGTCGCGGCGATGGCGCTGCACGCGGTGAGCCGCTCCTGGGTGCTCGCCCGGCTCGCCGCCGCCGGGGCCACGAGCTGACCCGGAGGCGACACTTCCGTTCCCCATGGCTGCGGGCTGACCGCCCGGCCACACTTCCGTTCCCCGGGCCGCCCGGCTGACCGGGCGGCGACATCTTCGTCACTCGGTGCGGGTCTTCACCTCGCCACGCGGGGAGTCACCCAGAGGCGGCCGGTGTCCCACCACGCGTCCGGGATCTCGCGGGCCGGGTCACCCGGCCGCGCCGCCCCCGGCGCCTTCGCCGCTTTCACCGCGCGGCTTCCCCGCGGCGGTGCCGCGCAGGTTCCCGTAGCGCCGCAGCACCCGGTCGGCGACGCCGTACAGCCGGGGCCGGTCGAGCACGTACTGCTTCGCGGCGCGGACGGGGGAGTGCCTGACCCAGTGCAGCGCGGCTCCGGCCGAACGGCGGCGGACACATCCCTCCGCCACCATGTGGCCGCTGGTGCGCAGGTTCTGCTTGTAGTCGTCGCCCTTGCTGACGCTCCAGTCCATCTGGGTGATCCCGTCCTGGGCGGCGGCCTTCGCCATCAGCAGGTGCTGGACGAGCCCGGGGGAGTACTTGGAGTATTCCGCGTCGTAGGCGGGGAACCAGCCGGCGAGCAGCGGGCCCGAGCGCAGGCCGATGTGCCCGGCCACGGGCACGTCCCCGGCGTACAGCATGGTCAGCAGGCCCGCGCAGCCCGGAGCCCGGCTGGCGTGCAGCCGCTCGACCAGCTCCACCACCCACGGCTGCCCGAACCGGTCGGGCCGGCCGATGCGGCGGTACTGGCTCGACTTCCACGCCATCAGCGTCCGCAGGTCGCCGGTGTCGGCGCTGTGCAGCTCCACCCGCAGCGGGCCGACGTCGCGCCCGAGCTTGCGCTCGCGGTAGAGGCCCATCTTGAGCGTCCGGGGGGCGTTGGCCTTCACCTTGGCCAGGTAGTCGTCGTACCCGCCGCCCACGTCGATGAGCACGGACTCCGCCTCGATCGCGGCGTACGGGGCGAACCACGGCTGGCCGCCGACCAGGAACTCGAACTCCCACACGGCCAGCCCGCAGCCGCGGAGCAGGCGCGCCGCGTCCAGTTCCGCGCCCGGCCGGTGGACGACGCCCTGGGCCAGCGAGACCCATCCGGCGATCGGCTTTCCCACCCCCAGCGGATGTCTTTCGAAGGGAAAGAAGCCGATTGTCTGGTTTCCGTCGGAGAGCACCGCGACGAACGCGTCGTCCCGCACATCCCCGACGGCGACGGTGAATTCCGGGGACAGGAACGGGCTGGCCAAATGCGGTTGCGCCTCCTGCATCGACCGCCATTCCGCCTGTTCGCCGGGGCCGAGCTCATTCGGGCGGATGACCGAGATCTGCATGAGATCCTTTCGCGGCGGGGGGAACGCCCATTCTAGGGTGACGGAATGCCGCGATGTGGGATCCTTCGGGAGTGAAGCTCACCGCTGATCTCGACATTGCGAAGCTGGACTTCTGGGAGCGGCCCGTCTCCGAGCGACACGAGGCTTTCGCGTGGCTCAGGGAGCAGGAGCGTCCTTTGTTCTTCGCCCAGCCCAAGGTCCCCCTGGCGCGCGCGGGCAAGGGTTTCTACGCGCTCGTCCGCCACTCGGACGTGACCGAGGCGAGCAGGAACGGCGCGGTTTTCGCGAACAGTCCCGCGGTCACCAATCCAGAACCCCCCAAATGGGTGAAATACATCTACGGCGATTCGCTGGAGAACAAGGACGCCCCCGAGCACACCCGGCTGCGGCGGATCGTCTCCCGCGCCTTCGCCCCCCGCATGATGGCGCGGCTGGAGGAGCCCATGCGGCGGCGCGCGGCGGACGCCGTGGACGCCCTCGCCTCCGCCGGCGGGGGCGACTTCGTCGAGCTGGTCACGCAGACGTACACCACCCACGTCGTCTGCGACCTGCTGGGCATCCCCGAGGAGGACCGGCCGCGGGTGCTGGGCTGGGTCCGCGACACGGTGGAGTACCAGGCGGTGCGCAGCGACCCCAAGGGCATGCTGCGGCACGCGTACAAGAACACCAGGGCCACCTTCGGGTTGCGCAACCTGGTCATCCGGCTGGGGCGGCAGCGCAGGAGGCAGCCCGGCGACGACGTCATCTCCGCGCTGGCCTGCGCCGACGTCGAGGGCGAGCGGCTGACCGGCATGGAGCTGGGCGCGTTCTTCCTGCTCCTCGTGGTGGCCGGCATCGACACCCCCGGGCACACCATGTCGCACGCCCTCGCGCTGCTGAGCGAGCACCCCGAGCAGCGCGAGCTGCTGCTCTCGGACTACGACCGGTACATGCCGGGCGCCGTGGACGAGATCGTCCGCTACGCCTCGCCCATCACCCAGCTCCAGCGCACCGTCACCCAGGAGTACGAGCTGCGCGGGCAGCGCCTCGCCCCCGGCGACAAGGTGGTGCTGTTCTACAACTCCGCCAACCGGGACGAGCGGGTCTTCACCGACCCCGGCGTCTTCGACATCACCCGCGGCCCCAACCCGCACGTCGCCTTCGGCGGGCCGGGCGCCCACTACTGCCTGGGCGCCCACCTGGCCAAACGCGAGCTGGCCGTGCTCTTCCAGGAGCTGTTCACCCGCCTGCCGGACATCCGGCTCGCCGGGCCCCCCGAGCCCATGGTGTCCACGTTCAACCACGCGATCCGGCGGCTGCCCGTCACGTTCTCCTCAGCCGCGCGTACGCCTTGAGCACGCGGTCGGCCTTGTCCCGCAGGAACGGGTCGGCCAGCACGGTGTTGCGGAGCTTCCGCACCGGCGCGCTGGCCGCCCAATGCAGGGCCGCTCCCGGGGACGGCCGGGCCACCCGGCCCTCGGCCACCTCCAGGTCGCGGGTCTTCAGCTTCTCCTTGTAGTCCTTCTCGCCCCGGCCCATGTCGATCAGCGTGAGGCCCGTCGCGGCGAAGTCCTTGGCGATGTCCAGGTGCATGACCATGCCGGGGGAGTACCGGGAATACTCGACGTCGTAGGTCGGGAACCACATGCACAGCCGGGTCCCGGTGCGCAGGCCGAAGTGCCCGGCGATCAGCCGCTCCCCGGCGTACAGGAGCGACAGGGAGCCGGCGAAGCGGTCGGTGCGGATCGTGTGCAGCCGCTCCACCAGCTCGACGATCCACGGGTGCGCGAACCTGTCCATCCGGCCGGTACGGCGGTACTGCGCCGACTTCCAGCCGAGCAGCTCGCGCAGCGCCGCGCCGTCGGACGACTCGGCGACGTGCCGCACCTCGCCGACCTCCCGGCCGAGCCGCCCCCGCTGGTAGCGCGTCATCTTGTGCGTCTTGGGCGAGCGCCGCCGCAGCGTGGCGAGGTACGCGTCGTACCCGTCGGCGATGTCGATGGCCGGGGAGGGGAAGCGGGCCGCGTGATGGGGGGCGAACATCGGCTGCCCGGGGTGGAGGTGGTCGAACTCCCACGTCGCGAGCCCGGAGGCGCGCAGCAGCCGCCGGGCGTCGAGCTCCAGCCCCTGGGCGTACACCATGCCCTGCAGGTCGGTGAGCCCCGCGCCGACCGGACGGCCGATGCCGAAACGGTGTTTCTCGAACGGAAAGAATCCCGCGATTCCCGAACCGTCGCTCACCACGGCGACCCGCACGTATGGGCGCAGGGCCCCGACGCTCCGGACGAACTCGGGGGACAGAAAAGGATTGTCCTGCTCCGGATCCGCGTCCTGGAACTTCCGCCATCGATCCAGTTCCGGTTCGCCGAGATCATTGGGGTGGATCACAGAAATCTGCACCACGCCATAATCTCGCTTTAAACCCGATAAGCGCCGCGAAACGGCCGCAAGGTCTATCTCGCGTGGATATTCTTTCGCGCGTGGGACGGCACTCGACCGGTACGGTGTCGCGGCCGCGCTGGCCGCTCGCCGCCGGCCTGGTCGTGGTGACGGTCGCCGCGATGGCGGCGATCCTGGGCGGCGCGGCGGCCCGGCGCTCCACCGGCTCGGGAGAGACGAGGCCGCCGGTGCGGGCGGCCGCCGAGGTGACGCCGCTCTCCTTCGACGTGGCGGCGCCCCCGCCCGGGCGCTGGCCGCGCTGGGGCATGACCCACACGCAGTACAGCGCGACCGAGGACGAGCCCGCGGCCGCCGCACGGGCGCGCGAGGCGCTCCGCGACGTCCCCGTGGTGCAGAACCAGCACATCATGGGGTTCGGGGCGGGCAACCCGGAGCCCGAGCCCGGGGCGTACGACTTCTCCTCGCTCGACGAACGGGTGCGGCTCATGGCGGAGACCGGGGCCGCCCCCGTCATCACGCTCTGCTGCGCGCCCGACTGGATGAAGGGCGGCCGCCCCGGCGAGACCGACTGGAGCCTGCTGGAGATCGCCCCGCGCCACGAGCACTTCCCCGACTTCGCCCGGCTGGCCGCCGCGGTCGCCCGGCGCTACCCGGGCGTCCGCCACTTCATCGTGTGGAACGAGTTCAAGGGCTTCTGGGACGGACCGCGCCGGGAGTGGAACGCCGCCGCCTACACCGAGCTGTACAACCAGGTGTACGACGCGCTCAAGGCGGTCGATCCGGCGATCAAGGTGGGCGGGCCGTACGTGCCGGTGTCGAGCCGGGCCGGGGGCGCGGCCGCCTCCGAGGTCTCCGGCCCCTGGGGCGCGGTGGACCGCAAGGTGCTCAAGGCGGTGGACTACTGGCTGCGGCACAAGCGGGGCGCGGACTTCGTGGTCGTCGACGGCGGGGTGACCTCCGAGGAGGGCCGGGCCCGGCCGGACGAGTTCGGGGCGCTCGGCAAGTTCGGCGCGATGACCCGCTGGCTGCGCGAGCGCTCCGATCTGCCCGTGTGGTGGGCGGAGTTCTACCCGCTGCCGTGCGCCTCCCTGGAGCCCGGCGGCGCCTGCCCGGCGCTCGGCTGGGACGAGCGGCACCGCACCGCCGTCATCGCGGCGGCGCTGGTCGAGCTGGCCGGGAGCGGCGCGCACACCGCGCTCTACTGGGACACCCACCGGCCGAAGACCCGCGACTGCCCCCTGTGCCTGTGGTCCGGCGACGACGGCGCCCCCACCCCCGCGCTGGCGCTGCTGCGGGACTTCGCCCGCTGGTTCCCGGAGGGCGCCGAGCCGGTCGAGGTGGACGTCTCGGTCCCCTCGGTGCGCGCGCTCGCGGGGGCGGGCCGGACGATCGTCGTGAACACCGCGGACGGCCGCGTGACCGCACGGGTGGACGGCCGCGACCTCACGCTGGAGCCGTACGAGGTGCGCTGGGTGGAGCGCTGACCGCCGCCCGGGTTCCTGGCGTCAGAGGCCGAGGCTGAGGAAGCGCTCCACCACGACGGCCGCCGCGACCAGCAGCAGAACGGCCGCGGCCCGGATGAGGCGGCGGCGGGTGCGCGGCCGGGGCGAGCCGGTCAACCGCATCGTCTCGGCCGCGACCAGCGTGCCGGTGTACAGGACGTAGGCGGCGACCCCCACGGGCGTCCAGGCCGTGGCGCCGGGCGGCGTCACGGTGAGGTCGGCGGCCGGCGGCACCGACCCGGCCGGCGGCCGGCGCAGCGCGTAGACCGCGGCGTCCCGGTTCGCGTACAGCGTGACGAGGTCGGGCGAGGCGGCCATGGCCGCCCGGATTCGGACGCCCCAGTCGCGGGGGAAGCCGTTCCCGAGCGGGTCGGTGACCTCCATCATGGTCTCCTGGCTGCGCGCGGCCAGCAGGAACGTGCCCGGTCCCGACTCGCGCAGCGCCGACACGACGGGCGCGACGTCGGTGGGATCGACCGGCGGCGAGACGCCCATCCACTCGATCCGCTCGACGTGCTTCTCCCGCCACGGGATCACGCTGTAGGCGGTGTCGCCGGTGACCGTTCCCGGCTCCTCCTCCGTCGGGGTCAGCATCAGGACGCGCGCGCTCGGCTCGTCGTGCGCGTAGATGTAGTCGAGCGCGGCGGCCTCGCCGGAGGTCACCCGTTCGAACTGCTCGTTGCCGTACTTGGCCACGTAGAAGCCGCCGGCGAGGCCGAGCACGGTCACGAAGGCGAGCGCCATCGGGACGCGGGCCCGCATCCGCACCAGGGCGGAGCGGGCCGGGCGGGTCTCGCGGACCTCGCGCAGCCGCACGCTGTCCGGCAGGCTCGGGAAGAACGCGTACGCGGCGAGCAGGCAGGCGCCCGGCAGCATGAAGAAGTAGACGCGCAACCCCATCTCGCCGCCGTAGCTCTGCATCGCCATGGCGGACACCGGCATCACGGTCAGCACGAGGGCGACCCGGTCGACCACCTTGCGCCGCAGCCGGCGCAGCAGGCCGACCCCGGCGAGCAGCGCGAGCACGGCGGCGAAGCCGAGCCGCACCTTCAGCACGAGGGCGTGCAGCGGGTCGCCGGTCGAGGCCGCGATCCGGCCGGTGGTGTTGGAGGTCAGGTTGCTCACCAGCGACCCGAAGGCGCCGAACATGTCCCCGAGGTGGCCCGCCCAGTACGGCGTGGCCAGGTAGCTGATCCACGCGACGGCCATTCCGCCGACCAGCCAGGGCAGCGTGCCCAGCGAGCAGCGCCGTACGACCACCAGGCCGAGGGCGGCCGCGGCGATCATGAACGGGGTGATCTGGTGGCTGGCGGTGGCCGCGGCGCCGAGCAGGAGCAGCACGGCGAACAGCACGATCCGCGTCGTCGTGTCGGCGGGGCGGGAGGTGAACTCGCCGGGCTCGGCCGCGTCGAGGCGGCGCGCCAGGCGGCCGAACATCGTACGCGGCGGACGGCCGGCCTCGCCGCGCTCCTCCCTGCCGAACCAGGTGACGAGGATCGCCAGGAACAGCAGGTACATGAAGTACGTGGTGCCCTGCGGGGAGAAGTAGTCCTGGCCGATCCACTGGAGGGTGACGAACAGGATCGCGGCCAGCCACTTCGCCCGCCGGTCGGCGCGCATCCTGCGCAGGATCAGCAGCAGGGGCACCAGGTAGAGGATGTTCGCGGCGACCGGATACCAGTTCATGAACTGGCGGAGGTCGTCCATGCCCATCGCGCTGCCGGCGAAGGCGAACAGCGAGAAGAACCCGGGCCAGCTGAAGCGGGCGTCCAGGCCGGGCAGCGTCTCGCCGCTCCTCGCGATGAACTCCACGAACCCCGCGTGCAGCCACGCCGTCGGGAACCTCGGCTCCTGGGAGACCAGCGCCGACGCGCCGTGCAGGCAGAAGGTGACGGCGAAGAGCTGCGCGAGCAGCAGGACCGGCCGGTAGCGGCGCTGCGCCAGCGTCACGAAGAACGACACGACGAGCAGCGCCAGGCCACCGAGCGCCACCGGCGGGATGACGGAGACCAGGCCGAGGCCGTTCATCTCGGCGGCGTCGACGCCCGTCAGCCCGCTCGGCGGGCCCGCCATCGCGAACACGAAGATCGCGAACCCCTCGGCGGCGAGGACCGGCAGCACCCACCGCCGCGCGCGCTCGGGCCAGCCGCCCGCCGCGCCGGGGGCGGCCCGGCGGAGGGGGGAGACGAGGTCGCCGGCACGCTGGGGGATGGTGGCCACGAAGACCATCATGCGCGAGACCGGGCCGGCCGGGGCGCGTCCCGGGACGAGCAGCGCGTTCAGCAGGGACGGCGTGATCGCGAGCGCCACCGTGAGCTGCGCGCCCAGGAGGGCCGCGCCCACCCCGTTGATCCCCAGGCGGGGGAGCAGCAGGAACGTGCCGCCGAACGCGAGGACGCACATGGCGCCCTGGATGACCGCGAGCGTACGGGCGCGGCTGCGCGCCCGGAGCACGCCCAGGTAGATCTCGATCACCGCGCGGGGGATCGCGGCCAGCGCGATGAGCCGCAGCAGCGCCGTCGCGTGCGCCGCGTGCCCCGGGCCGAACACGGCCATCACGTACGGCGCGAGCACGACGATGACGAGCACGGCCGGGCCGAGGACCGCGAGCGCGCGGGCGAGGGCGCGGCGGGCGTTCTGGGCGAGCATGGCCCGGTCGAAGACCCCCTCCACGGTCAGTGAGGAGGCCATCGTGAAGGCCAGCATCTCCAGGATCCCGCCCAGCATCCCCGTGCTGTAGTAGTAGTTGTACGTCGTCGCGTCCACGTGGACGCCCACGATCACGGGCAGCAGGTACGTGATCGCGAGGATGAACGTGGAGCCCAGGTAGTCGCCCGCGAGGAACCGCCCCACGGCGCGCACCGTCGGCGGGGTCCGGTCCGCGGTGTCGCGCGCGTGGCGCGGGACGAGCCTGCGGAACATCAGCAGGTTGACCGGGAGCACGGAGAGCGCGACCGCGACCACCCACGACACCGTGATCCCCTGCGCGGGCAGGATCCCGGCCAGCGCCACCAGCAGCACGATCTTGACGAGGCTGGACCCGATCGTGCTGAACGGGACCCAGGTCGCCCTGCGCAGCCCGGTCAGCGCGACGTCCTGGAGGGTGAAGACGGCCCACACGAGCACCGCGCCGACGAACAGCGCCCCCGGGCCGAGCCCGGCCAGGTCGCGGTAGTTGTCCCCCCACCGGTCCAGCGTGAGCAGGAACACCACGGTCGCCAGGCCGGCCGCGGCGAGCGAGACGAGGTAGACCGTGCGGATGAACCGGCCGGTCGCCCGGCCGGCGTCCGGGATGAAGCGGGTCAGGGTGCCGACGAAGCCGAACGACGTGATCGCGGCGAGCAGGCGCATCGCCCCGATCGCCGCCATCGCCCGGCCGCCGTTCGCGGTGTCGTACAGGCGGGCCGCGAGCACCCAGTAGATCAGGCCGAGCCCGCCCGAGCCGATCGCGCTGACCATGAGCGCGTACGCGTTCCTGAGCAGGGGGTCGCGCAGGCCGAGCGTGAAGCGTGCGCCCAGAGCCGCGCGCCCCCGGTCCTCCCGTGGCACGTCGTCGGGCGTCGTGCGGGGGAGGATCTCAGTCACGGAGCTGCTTCCAGCGGTACAGCGGGTACCCCCACGTCGGGCTCGTCAACGGGGACGCGCCGCGGGCGGCGGCACGGCAAGATCCACGTGATTGTCCGGCAGGACACCGCCGCGCCGCAAGCGGAACCGCGAAGCGGCCGGGCCGTACGGACCGTCACGCGGCTCCCTGGTCGGCCGCGGCCGGAGGGGCCTGGGCCGGTGCGCGCGCGGGCACGGCGGACCGGCCCGCGCGCTCGCGCACGATGGTCTTGAGCACCCGCCAGCCGTCCCGGATCGCGCGCAGGTTGCTCGTCCCATGAATCCTGCTGCGCTCGTGGCTGGGGATCTCGTGCACCCGCAGCCCGGCCTTGGCGGCGCGGATGTTCATCAGCGTCTCGACTTCGAAACCGTCGCAGTCGAGGCCGAGCGCGTCGAGGTGCCGGGCCCAGAAGGCGTTGTAGCCGTAGCACAGGTCGGTGTAGCGGGTGCCGTAGAGCCGGTTGACCAGCGTGCTGAGCAGGAAGTTGCCGAACCGCCTGCCGGGTGTGATGTCGTCGCTCCCGCCGCCGCTGGCGAACCGCGACCCCTTGGCGTAGTCGGCGCCCGCGACGAGCGCGCCGACGAACCGGATGATCTCGCGGCCGTCGGTGGAGCCGTCGGCGTCGATCATCACGATGATGTCGCCGGTGCAGGCCGCGAACCCGGCCGCCAGCGCGTCGCCCTTGCCCTTCCCGCTCTGCTGGACCACCCGCAGACCGGGGCGCAGCCGCCGGGCCACGGCCACCGTGTCGTCCGTCGAGTTGCCGTCGACCAGGACGACCTCGCTGACCCAGCGGGGAAGGGTGGCGAAGACGTGCGGGAGGTTCTCGGCCTCGTTGAGCGCGGGGACCACGACGCTCACGCGGGGGGAGATCGCCATGTCAGGGGTCAAGCGGATGAAACCGTCGCTGGACGACTTGTGAGTTAATGTCGTTAAATGTGAGCGAGAGAGAGATTTGGTGCTCTCGGGGTTCATGTTATGTGGATCCTCCGGGGCATTCGGGACAGGGTGCTGACGGCGTCATCGGCGTGGCACATCGCCCGTCGCTTTCTGCGAGGACGTCGGAACGTACCTGATAGGTCTCGCGACGGCCCGGTCAGGTTGGCAGGGTGACCGAAAAAACCGCCGGAAAACGAGGGCTACGTTACATTCCTGATCTATAGCCCGGGTGGCCGATCGCGCGGTACGCCTTTTGCCGCGACTGCCCCGATTGCCGCTATTGCCGAACGGATCTCGCTCAATGCCCCCACCCTCGCCGAACTGGGCCTCCTGTGCCGACGCCAGGGCTCTGACCCGGAGGAAAGAAGAAACGCGTAACCCCGGCTGCGGCTGATCGTTGAACACATCTGACCAAGCGCATACTTGAGTGTCAACGCTGACGTCTGGGTTCGCCGCCCGGTTTACCCCGTTTCCGAATCGTGATCGAACCGTCGAGGACGACACGGGGCCGCCCGCGACGCCCGCCCCCGGCGCACGATCGGGCTCGCCGAAATCCGGGGCGGCCCGAGAGGTCGAGCCGCCCGGTGCCCGCCGCCCCCGGCGTGCGGTCGTCTCGTGCCGTTTCGGCGGACGACCGGGGCGGGCGGGGTGGTCAGCCGGTCACGTCGCGCCTTCCCAACGCCGGGCCGTGCTCGAACGGCACGGTTCTCCCGAGGAAGTCCGACCTGCCCGGCAGGGTGAGCCGCATCGGCGGGCGGCGCTCCAGCGGCACCGGCGGGGCGGCCTGCGCCGCCCGCGCCGCCAGGGCCGCCGCCTGCGTGGGGTCCTGGAACCGCGCGATGCGCCGGATCACCCGGCGGCGCAGCTCCGGCAGGTACGCGTAGAGGCTGTCCCCGGGACACGAGGTGGGGTTGAGGTCGCGATGGCCGACGATCGCCACCGTCGGGTCGAGCCCGTAGACCCCGCAGAGCCAGGCCGCGAGCCGGGTCAGCGCGACGATCTGGCGGTGCGGAGGCAACTCGGTCATGTACGTGCCCTCGGTCTCGATGCCTACCGTGTGGCTGTTGTGGTTGGCCGTGTGCGCGCCGACCACGTGCTCGCCGCGCGCGATGGCGGCCAGCGTGCCGTTCCTCCCCTCCATGACGTAGCCGCCGCGGCTGATCGTGAACTGCTGCCCGATGTCGTCCCAGCCGTTGCGGCCCATGTGGTAGCGCTGGATCGCCTGCGACAGCCGGTAGGCGGCACCGATCCCGGTGTCGGCGACGTTCGCGGTCGCCGTGTGGTGGACGACGATCCGGTCGGGCGCGTGGTCGACCACCTGGGCGGGTCGGCGTGGAGGCCGGGCCCGCCAGTCCCTCCTCGGGTGGATGCGCGGAGGTGTGGCCAAGGCCATCCCCGCCGTGAACCGGGCGATCGGCGTCGCCTGCGCCGTCGCTGCCGCGGGCACGACCCCCGCGCCCGCCGTGCCCGTTCCGGCCGTTCCCGCGGTGAGCCCCGCGGCCGCCGCGCCGGCGCCCGTCACACCCGCAC
>NZ_BBYM01000023.1 GCF_001570405.1 Microtetraspora niveoalba
CGCCAGTACGGTCTCGGCGTCGTCCAGATGACGGGCGGCCGAGGTGATCGTGGCGGCGTACCCGTAGGAGAGGCTGCCCTCGGTCAGCCGGGCGGCCACCTGCGGCAGACGCGACAACTGCCGCGACAGAGTGACGCGCTCCCCGGCCCGCGCGGAGCGGGAGCCGGTCGCCGCCGCCAGCCATGACCCGATCGAACGCCGCCCGAACAGTTGGTGGCCTTTGCCTGCCTCTGCTATCCGCAACCGCGCTGCCAGTGCTGCTTCGGCTAGATCGATCACCCGGGCCAGCGCGACGATCTCCGCCATCGCCACCTCAACATCGACCTCGGCCTCGGCCTCGCCCGGAGAACCTCCCGGAACAGCCCCCAACACGGCCCCGGGCACATCCCGATGCACACCGCCGGGCATCTCCCCCGACGACGCATTCCCCGACGCATCCCCTGACCCAGCGGCCGTGGCGGTGGCGGCGATCCGCTCTACGCAGGCGAGCAGGTCCCGGACGGCAGGCCGGGCCAACGCCGGGTCGGGCCAGTCACCCGCCCGGGCATCCACATCGCTACCGTCACCATCAGACGCAGCCTCCCGGCCGGCACCAGACTGCCCCTCCCGGCTCGCACCAGTCTGAGCCTCCCGGCCCGCAGAGGGCTGAGTCTCCTGACCCCCACCCGCCTGACCCCGGCCCCGATCCCACTCCTGATCGTCACGCCAGCCCTCGACACGGTCCCGCCACTCGCCGCCGCAGCGCTCGCCGTCCTGCTGCCCATCAACCCGCCGCCCCCGGTCCTCGCCCCGTCGCCCGCCGTCCCGCCGACGGCCGTCCCGGCCGCCGCGCCGGGCGGGGGTGACCGTCGACCGCTGGTTACTGCTGGAGCGACGCCCCTGCCAGATGCCATCCCAGGCCGAAAGACCACCATCGTCATCTTGCGGACACCGCGACTCGTCTTGGCCGCCGGTTCCCGCCCCCGCCCCCGCATCGGCCATCCCGCCGTCGATCGTGGAATGCCCTGTAACACCGGACCTCACAGCACCCGGCCCTGTAGCGCCACATGGTGCGGCACCGGGTCTGGTCGGTCCTGACAGCCATACTCCATCGGCCGAGCCCCGGTCTGCTCCAGACTCTGATCCGCGGCCTTCTCCCTGCTCCGGACTCCGGTCTTCTACCGGGCCGGCGACGCCCATCAGCCGCCGCGCCCATGACAACGCAGCATCCCGCTCGCCACCCTCAGACCTGGCGGTGCCGTCCGAGGCCGGATCGAACAAGGACCAGCCCGCCGACGGCACACCGCCACCCTGTCCACCGCTCGGCCTCCCGCTCTGCCTATCGCCCGGCCTCCCATCGGGCCGGGCCACGGTGGATTGCATGGGCTCGAGACGACCGGCATCGGGAGATGCAGTCTCAGCGGGAGTGCGGGCGGGTGGGGCCGGAACAGGCGTGCCGGCGCGGCGGGTGCGGGTGCGGGTGCGGGTGCGATCGAGCAGCACGGCACCGTAGGAGTCGCCGGCGAAGGGGCGGGACCCGTTCAGCGGCTTGTGCCGACGGTGCGACTCCCATCGGGAGGACGTTGACAGCGGGCCGGCGGAGCGCACTGACGGCGAGTCACCGGATCGGCCTGAAAGCAGCACGCCGCCAGAAACAATCACCGGAGATGCCTCCCTTCACGCTCTGATGACGCGGCCTGCCGCCAATATATCGCTCACACGTTCTATTTGCAACGGAGAGTAATCAGAGATGTACTGATTGTGCAACACGTCCCGTAATTCCGTTCGGGATCGGTTCAGGAACAGTGCGGCACGGACAACACAGCCACGTTCGGGGCCGATTCAGGAACAGCCGGCACGGACAACACAGCCACGTCCGGGGCCGGCGCCGGCGCCGGCGGACCGGATATCAGGAAACGCATCAGGGACGGGCATGCCGCCTTTGAGAACAGAGCAGTCGGCAGCGCCGGTCCCAGGGAAGATCCCATCAGGAAACGCCGGGCTCGGGAACACCGGCCGCGAACACTCCTACCGGCCTTCCGGAGAGAACGCCACCGAGACCAACCGCCCCGGCCCGGGCTCGCTCCCGCGGCAACGCGAAGCATCCCCGCGACCACTGACACAAGCTGGCTGCCGGTCAGACCAGCCGGTACTCCCATCCCTCCCGCCAGCCGAAATCGGCATCCACCAGTTCTTCCAACGGGATGCCGTCGATGAGGTGATCGAACGCCCATCGCGTCGCGACGTGTCCGATGACCAGGACCCGGGTGCCGGACCAGCGCAAGGGCAGATCACTAAGAAAGCGACCCGCGCGGTGCACCGCCTGCCGCCAGCTTTCTCCCCCCGGATAGGGCGTGTCGAGGTGACGGGATCGGCTCTGGTGCACCTGAAGCGCGGGCGTACCGTTCTTGTCGCCGTAGTCACACTCCCGAAGCCGCCAGTCATGCAGGACCGGGATGTCGGTATCGGCGAACGCCAGAGAAGCGGTCTCAACCGCCCGGGTGAGGTCGGAGGTGAACACGGCGGCAAGCCCGTCCTCGCGCCGCCGCTCGCCCAGTTCTACGGCCAGGCGCCGCCCCCGCTCGGACAGGCTCCCGGGTAGCCACCCGGTAGCGAGCCCCCGCTCGTTGTCCTGGCTCACCGAATGTGTCTCGAACACGACCTCCACCGGCATGACGTCACCCTAACGCCGGCTTCGGCGCACTCCTCTGTTCTTCTCGCACGACGGTCGGTCACCGCCTCGACCACGACCGCCTCCGCGAACGGAAACCCGGCCGCGGGGCCATCACTGCAGCGGCTCCCCAGAGCCGAAGCCCGGGCACAACACCATCACCACAGCCGCTCCCCAGAGCCGAAGCCCGGGCACAACACCATCACCACAGCCGCTCCCCAGACGCGAAACCCGGGCACAACACCATCACCACAGCCGCTCCCCAGACGCGAAACCCGGGCACAACACCATCACCACAGCCGTCCAATGGGGGAGGCCCCCGCGCTCGGCTATGGCGCGGGGGCCTCCCTGGTTCCGTTCGTGACCGGAGGGGGTCAGATCATCGAGCGCATCGGGCCGTGGGGCGGCTCGACGTCGAGCTGGGTGAGGGCCGAGACGTGGAAGACCGAGCCGGGCACGTGGATGGCGTGCGCCAGGCCCATGTGCGCGTCACGCCAGAAGCGCTGGATCGGGTTGTCCATCCGCATGGCGTTGCCGCCCGAGCGGGCCACGATCTCGTCCACCGCGCGCACCGCGCGCCACGCGGCCGCGACCTGGGTGCGACGCCCGACCGCGCGCTCGTCGAAGGTGACCTCGCGGCCGGAGGCGACGATGTCGTAGATCCGGGAGGCGTTGTCGAGCAGCGCCGACCGGGCGGCGGCGATCTCGGCGGCCGCCTCGCTGATCGCGAACAGCACGTACGGGTCGTCCTTGATCTTGGTGCCCGTGACCTGTACGCGGCTCTTCTGGTACGCCATGTGGTGCGCGAGGGCGCCCTCGGCGATGCCGATGAGCGAGGCGGTGATGCCGAGGGGGAAGGCGGCCGAGAACGGCATGTGGTAGAGCGGGTTGGTCAGCCCGGCCTCCTTGGCCGCGGAGCCGTCGACGACCTTGGTGTACTGCAGGGTGCGGTACTCGGGGACGAACGCGTCCTTGACGATGATGTCCTTGCTGCCGGTGCCGCGCAGGCCGACGACGTCCCAGGAGTCCTCGACGATCTCGTAGTCGGAGCGGGGCAGGATCAGGTGCATCGAGACGGGCGGCTGGACGGGCTTGCCCTCGTCGTCGCCGAGGAAGCCGCCGAGGAAGATCCAGTCGCAGTGGTCGGTGCCGGACGAGAACTGCCAGCGGCCGTTGAAGATGTAGCCGCCGTCCACGGGGCGGGCGACGCCCATCGGCGCGTACGGCGAGGCGATCCAGGTGTCCTGGTTCTCGCCCCAGATCTCCTGCTGCACGCGCGGGTCGGCGTACGCCATCTCCCACGGGTGCACGCCGACGACGCCCGCGACCCAGCCGGTGGAGCCGTCGAGGCTCGCGATCTTCATCACGGTCTCGGCGAAGTCCCGGGGATGGAACTCGAGGCCGCCGTGGATCTTCGGCTGGAGCATCCGGATGACGTTCGACTCGCGCAGTACCTTGGCCGCCTGGTCGTCCAGCCTGCCGAGCTTCTCGTTGGACGGACCGAGCGCGCCGAGTTCGTCGGCACGCTGGATTATCGCCTCGAGTACCTGGTTGGTCATGCCTCTTCCCGCTTCCCTGCGAGTGCGACTGCGATTTCGATGAGCTGGTCTTCCTGCCCGCCGACGAGCTTGCGCCGCCCGGCCTCGATCAGGATCTCGGCGCCCGAGACCCCGTACTTGCGAGCCTGACGATCGGCGTGCTTCAGAAAGCTGGAGTAGACACCGGCGTAACCCATGGTCAGCGAGAGCCGATCGAGCAGGCACTCCCCATCCATGATCGGCCGCACGACGTCCTCGGCCGCGTCGATGATCTTCAAGGTGTCGATGCCGGTACGGATGCCGAGCTTCTCCGCCACCGCGGCGAACGCCTCGACCGGCGTGTTCCCCGCCCCGGCCCCGAACCTGCGGGTCGAGCCGTCGATCTGCAGCGCCCCCGCGCGTACGGCGAGCACGGAGTTGGCCACCCCCAGACCGAGGTTCTCGTGCCCGTGGAACCCGACCTGCGCGTCCGGCCCCAGCTCGGCCACCAGCGCCGAGATCCGGTCGCTCGTCTGCTCCATGATCAGCGCGCCGGCCGAGTCCACCACGTACACGCACTGGCAGCCCGCGTCCGCCATGATCCGCGCCTGCTTGGCCAGGACCTCCGGCGGCTGGCTGTGCGCCATCATCAGGAACCCGACCGTCTCCAGGCCCAGGTCCCGGGCCAGCCCGAAATGCTGGACCGAGATGTCGGCCTCGGTGCAGTGGGTGGCGATCCGGCACACGCTCGCGCCGTTCCCGGCCGCCTCCCGGATGTCGTCCTGCACCCCCAGGCCGGGCAACATCAGGAACGCGATCTTGGCGCGCTTCGCGGTCTGCACGGCCGCCTTGATCAGCTCCTGCTCGGGGGTGTGGCTGAAGCCGTAGTTGAACGACGAGCCGCCCAGCCCGTCGCCGTGCGTCACCTCGATCACCGGAACGCCGGCGTCGTCGAGGGCGCCCACGATCGACCGGACGTGCTCGACGGTGAACTGGTGCTGCTTGGCGTGCGAACCGTCACGCAACGACGAGTCGGTGACCCGGATGTCGAGGTCGGCACTGAAAGACATGAACGATCTCCTTGCTGACTAGTGCTCCGACCGGCGAGGTTTGCCCGGAAGGAGCGGTGTCCAGGGTGGTGCATCGCAAGGCGGAGGAGGAGCCCGTAGCGGAGCTACGGGCGACATTCCCGGGCCCCGCGGAAACTCCGAGCTTGCGAGGAGTTTCCGTGGGTGGGGCGACAACGCCGCGAGGTGCCGCCCTGGGCGACGCGACGGGGCAAAGGTCGCCGGGAGGGACACTAGGACGGGACGCGCCCGGAGACGATCCGCTGCGCGAACCCCTCGCCGACCTTCGTCGCGGCCGCGGTCATGATGTCGAGGTTGCCCGAGTACGGCGGCAGGAAGTCCCCGGCGCCCTCCACCTCCAGGAACACCGCGACGCGGGCCAGCCCGCCGCTCACCGGCGTCGGGTCGTCGAACTGCGGCTCGGCGCGCAACCGGTACCCGGGCACGTACGACGCGACGGACGCGACGACATCGCGGATGGAGGCGGCGATGGCGTCCCGGTCGGCGTCCACCGGGATGGAGCAGAACACCGTGTCCTGCATCAACATCGGCGGCTCGGCCGGGTTCAGGATGATGATCGCCTTGCCGCGCTCGGCGCCGCCGATCGTCTCGATGCCCCGGCTGGTGGTCTTGGTGAACTCGTCGATGTTGGCCCGCGTCCCCGGGCCCGCCGAGGGGGAGGCCACACTCGCCACGATCTCGGCGTAGGCGACCTCGGTCACCCGGGACACCGCGTACACCATGGGGATCGTCGCCTGACCGCCGCAGGTGATCAGGCTCACGTTCGGCGCGTCCAGGTGGGCGCCGAGGTTGACCGCGGGCACCACCGCCGGCCCGAGCGCGGCCGGGGTCAGGTCGACGGCCTGGATGCCGAGCGCCTCGTACTTCGGCGCGTTCACCTTGTGCACGTACGCCGAGGTCGCCTCGAAGACGATGTCGGGCCGCTCGTCCTGGGCGAGCAGCCAGTCCGCGCCGCCGGCCGAGGTGATCAGCCCGTGCTCCTGCGCCCGCTTCAGTCCGGGGCTGTCGGGGTCCACGCCGATCATCCAGCGCGGTTCGATCGCCTCCGACCGGAGCAGCTTGTACATCAGGTCGGTCCCGATGTTGCCCGAGCCGACGATGGCGGCACTCGCCTTGGTCACTGTCTCACCCTCATTCGAATCGAGCGGTCACGGAGCCGAGCCCGGCGAACTCGGCGCGGAAGACGTCGCCGGGGCGGGCGTCCACGGCGCGGGTGCAGGACCCGGGAAGGATCACGTGCCCGGCCTCCAGCGTCACGCCGAAGGAGGCGACCTTCCTGGCCAGCCAGGCCACGGCGGTGGTCGGATTCCCGAGGACGGCGTCGGTGTTGCCGCGGGCGATCTCGGACTCCCCCGACGCGCCCACGGAGTACAGCACCGCCTCGATGCCGGACGGGTCCAGTTCCTTGGGGCTGATCCGGGCCTCTCCCAGCAGCACCCCGGCCGAGGAGGCGTTGTCCGCGATGGTGTCGGCCAGGCCGATCTTCCAGTCGGTGATCCGGCTGTCGATCAGCTCGATGCTCGGCACGATGTACTCGGTGGCGGCGAGCACGTCCTGCTCGGTGCATCCCTCACCGGGCAGGGTCGCCCCGAGCACGTAGCCGATCTCGACCTCGATCCGCGGGTAGCAGTACGCGGCGGTGTCGACGGGGGTGTCCTGCGACAGGACCATCGTGTCGAGCAGGTGCCCGTAGTCGGGCTCGTCCACGCCCATCATCTTCTGCATGACCAGGGAGGACAGCCCCACCTTGTGCCCGTACACGCGGGCGCCGCCCGCGAGACGGCGGCGGATGTTGACGAGCTGGATCTCGTACGCGTCCACGACGTCGATGTCCGGGTACGACTCGGTCAGCGGGGCGATCGGTTCCCGGTCCCGCTCGGCCGCCCACAACCGGTCGGCCGCGGCCGCGCGTTGTGCCGCCTCCAGCATCCACTTCCTCCTGGGTCGTCGGGCCGTGCCCGTCCGGGCAGGGCTCCTTTGTCAAAGGTTCCAGTCACGGATCACCGGCCGTGCCGCGTCTCCCGCTGAGTGGGAGTCGCCGTCGCGGGGCCGGGAGGTCAGGCGTCGAAGGTGACCCTGAGCCGCTCGCTGACCGGGATCGCCTGACAGGCCAGGATCAGGCCGTCGGCGAGATCCTGCTTGTCGAGGACGGTGTTGTGCTCGAGCGTGACCTCGCCCTCGAGCAGCACGCAGGCGCACGCGCTGCACGAGCCCTCGCGGCAGGAGAACGGCGCGTCCATGCCCGCGTCGAGCAGCACGTCGAGCAGCTTGTTGCCCCTCGGCCAGGTGACCGTGCGGGTGTCGCCGTCCAGCTCGACCTCGAGCTCGCTGACCGGCCCCTCGTCGTCGATGACGACGGCGGCGCCGGCGAACGGGTCGCCGGCGAGCGAGGTGAAACGCTCCACGTGGACGCGGCGCTCCGGCACGCCGAGGCGGGCGAGCACCGCGACCGCGAGGTCCATGAACGCCTCGGGACCGCAGACGAACGCCTGCCGGTCGGTGTACGGCCGGGCGAGCGCGGCCAGCCCGCCGGCCGTCGGCCGGCCCTGTACCGACTCCAGCCAGTGGACGACGGTCAGCCGGTCGCCGTACTCGGCGGACAGGGCGACCAGCTCGTCCCGGAAGATCACCGAGTGCTCGTCCCGGTTGGCGTAGATCAGGGTGACCGCGCCGGCCCCCGCGTGCAGGCAGGACTTGAGGATCGACATGACCGGCGTGATGCCGCTGCCTCCCGCGAAGAGGAGGAAGTCCTGGTCGAGGGAGTCGGGGGTGAACGTGCCGGAGGGCCGCAGCACCTCCAGCGTGTCGCCCTCGGCGACGTTGTCGCAGATCCAGTTCGACGCGTAGCCGTCCCGCACCCGCTTGACGGTCACCTTGAGCTTCTCTCCCCTGACGGGGGAGCTGCACAGGGAGTAGCAGCGGGCCGCCCCTCCCTCCCGGGTGGTCGGCACCCGGATCGTGAGGAACTGGCCGGGGCGGTAGCCGAACCGGTCCCGGCCGTCCTCCTCGGGTTCGAGCACGAGCGAGTGCGCGTCGGCGGTCTCCTTGATGACCTCGACGACCCGCACCCGCAGGGGTCCCGGCTGGGTCATGCCGCGACTCCCGCGGCGTGCCGCGCGGCGATGTAGCCGAAGACGATCGACGGGCCGATGGTGGCGCCGGGGCCCGCGTACTCGTTGGCCATGACGGACGCCGACGTGTTGCCGGTGGCGTACAGGCCCTCGATCGCCGAGCCGTCCTCGCGCAGCACCCGGCCGTGCTCGTCGCAGACGAGGCCGCCCTTGGTACCGAGGTCGCCGGCCTCGATCCGGAACGCGTAGAACGGCGCCTTGTCGATCACGTCGATGTTCGGGTTCTTCAGCGTGGGGTCGCCGTAGTAGCGGTCGTACGCGCTGTCGCCGCGGCCGAAGTCCTCGTCCTTGCCGTTGCGGGCGAAGCCGTTGAACCGCTCGACGGTCTCGGCCAGCGCCCGCGGCGGCACGCCGATCTCGCCGGCCAGCTCCTCGATCGTGTCGGCGCGGAACGCCAGCCCCTGGTCGTAGAAGTCCTTGGGGATCGGCATCCCGGGGAGGATCTGCGCGAACGGGTAGCGGGCGCGGGCCTTGGCGTCCATCACGAACCACACCGGGACGTGCCCGCCCGCGAGCTGGTCGTGGACGAAGTTCACGTACGGCGACGACTCGTTGGTGAACCGCCGGCCCTCGGACGACACGATGATCGACGGGGGGATGCAGCGTTCGGAGACGAGCGGGATCGTCGCCCCGGCCGGGTGCCGTACGGCGGGCATCCACCAGGCGTCGTCCATGAAGTCGAGCGCGGCGCCGAGCCGCTCACCCGCCCGGATGCCGTCGCCGGTGTTCTCCCTGGCGCCCATGCTGAAGTCGTCCCGGCCGCCCTCCGGCAGGTACTTGGCGCGCATCTCGGGGTTGTGCTCGAACCCGCCGCTGGCGAGCAGCACGCCCTTCCTGCCGCGCAGCCGTACGGTGCGGGAGCCCGAGCCGTTCTCGTCCCGGCGCTCGGCGACGATGCCGGTGACGGCGCCGCTCTCGTCCACGACGAGTTCGGTCATGGTCGTGCGCAACCACAGCGGGACGCCGGCGTCCTTGAGCGCCATGCGCAGCCGGGCGACGAGCGCGCGGCCGCCGGTCGCCATGTGGCGGCGGCGGACCATGTTGGAGGAGACCCGCCACGCGGCCACGACCGAGGCCCACCGGCCGCGCCAGGTGCGCTTGACCATCGCGAGGTCGTGGTAGTCCTTGCTGGTGATCCAGAGGCCGAGCGGGCCCTTCATGCTGTTGGGGCGCTGGTACTTCTCGTCCTCGCCGAGCTTGCGGGTGTCGAACGGGACCGCCTCGATCGACCGGCCGAGCGGGCGGCCGCCCTCCAGCTCGGGGTGGTAGTCGGCGTATCCCTTCGTCCAGAAGAAGCGCATCCACCTGCTCCTGCCGAGCAGTTCCATCGCCGCCGGGCCGTTGTCGACGTACGCGTCGAGCCGCGCGGCGGGCACCCGGCCCTCGGTGAGCAGGTCGAGGTAGCGCCGGATCGACTCGCGGCTGTCGTCGTGGCCCTTCGCCCGCAGGGTGGGGTTGTTGGGGATCCAGATGCCGCCTCCGGAGATGCCGGTGCTGCCGCCGAACATCCTGCCCTTCTCGACGACCAGGACGGAGAGCCCGCAGTCGACGGCGGTCAGCGCGGCCGCCATGCCGCCGCCGCCGCTGCCGACGACGACCAGGTCGTACTCGCCGTCCCATCCGGCGCTCATGCGTTGTCCTTCCGGGTGAGGAAGGCGAGCACCGCGCTCTCCCAGGCGGCCTTCTGCTCGATCATGACCCAGTGGCCGCAGTTGGGGAAGATGTGCAGCTCGACGTCGGGGATGGTGCGCATCGGCACGATCGACATGTCCACCGGGCTGACCCGGTCGTCGCGGCCCCACGTGATCAGCGTCCGGGCCTTGAGCCGGTGCAGCATCGCCCAGTACGGCGGGGCGTCGGAGGCCGCGGCGGCGGCCTGGGTGGCCGCGAACGCGGCCTTGCCGTACATGCGGCGGGCGCTGGCGAGGGTGTCGGGGTCGGTGGCCTGGGTCCACCGCTCCTCGATCAGCTCCTCGGTGACCAGGGCCGGGTCGTACACCATGGAGTGCAGCCACTGGACGAGCCGCTCACGGGTGGGCTCCTCGGTGAACTCCATCAGCAGCTTGATGCCCTCGCCCGGACTGGGACTGTAGAGGTTCCTGCCGATGCCGCCGATCGTGACGAGGCGGCGGACGCGGTCGGGGTGGGCGATGGCGACCTGGGCGCCGATGATGCCGCCCATCGAGTTGCCGATCACGTCGACCTGGTGGAGGCCGAGCCCGTCGAGGAAGCGGACCACCGCCGCGCTCGCGGCGAGCATCGGGTGCTCGTCGGTGGGGTCGCTCACGCCGAAGCCGGGGAACTCCAGGACCAGGCAGCGGAAGTGCTCGGCGAACACGGCGAGGTTGCCGCGGAAGTTGCGCCAGCCGGTGACGCCGGGGCCGGAGCCGTGCAGCAGCAGCAGCGGCGGGCCGTCGCCGGCCTCGTGATATCGCAGGACGCCCTTGTCCGTCGCGAGCTCGCGCATCGTCGACTCGTAGGTCAGTTCCGTGGTCATCGTCCGCTCCGGTCATAGAAATGTCAGCTTCCTGGGAAGCTAGGCCAGCATCGGCGTCTCCCGCGCGGGGTCATCCCGTTGAGCGGGATGCGGATCTTCCCGTCCCCCGCCCCCGCCCGGCGTGTTCGACCGCCGGACCGGCCTTCCACTGATTGAGACGGACTTCTGTTCGGGGGGGACCCCGGCCTACGTTCGTTTCCGGAGCCCATCACAATGGCCTTGACCGAACGAGGGGAAACCCATGACTACCGAGCCGCTCTCGACGGAGCCCGCCGAAATCGCTCCACCCACCCCACTGGAGCTGCGCCGCGCGATGGGGGCGTTCGCCAGCGGTGTCACCGTGGTCACCGGGATGGACGACGGCGAGCCGGTGGGTTTCGCCTGCCAGTCGTTCGCGTCGGTGTCGCTCGAACCGCCGCTCGTGCTGTTCTGCGCCGACCACAACGGCCGCGCCTGGCCGAGGATCCGCAAGTCGGGGCGGTTCTGCGTGAACGTGCTCGCCGAGGACCAGGTGGACGTCTGCCGCCGGTTCGGGTCGAGCAAGGGCGTGAAGTACGAGGGCCTGGAGTGGGACCTCTCCCGGTGGGGCGCGCCGGCGCTGCGGGACGTGCTGCTGCGCGTCCACGCCGAGGTGGACGACGTGCACGTGGCCGGGGACCACGACGTGGTGATCGGCCGGGTGCTCCAGGTGGAGACGGTCGCCGAGCAGCGACCAATGATCTTCTTCAAGGGCCGGTTCGGCATCGACGAGGACGAGCCGCAGATCGGGCCGAACGTGTGGGGCTGGGGCGACCACTGGGGGTAGACCCGGTGCTCTCCCGCGCGGGGCGCCGTCCGGCCCCCGCGCGCGCCGTCACATCCAGTCGCCGTTCTGGCCGCTCTCCAGGAGCCGGTTCATGGTCTCGGAGGACCACGTCTGGTCCGGCACGGCGACCATGAGCCGTGCCCTGCGCGGGGTCGCGAGGTCGGGGAAGAGGGCCAGCGACGCCTGCCGCGCGGCGTCGATCACGAGCGGCGCGACCTTCTCCAGCGGCGTGCGGGGGTCGCCCACGAGGGAGATGCTGGCGACCGGGCCCTCGTAGCCGCGGATCGCCGCCGCCACGCAGGCGATGGTGGGGAAGCACTCCCCCCGTTCGAAGGCCAGGCCGTGCCGCTGCCGGATGCGGTGCAGCTCCTGGTGCAGGATGCTCATCTCGCCGATGGTCCGGTTGGTCATCCGGCTGATGGAGCCGCTGATCCGCGACTCGACCTGCTCGGGTTCCAGCCAGGCCAGGATGGCCTTGCCGAGAGCGGTGCAGTGGGCGGGGGCGCGCCCGCCGACGCGGGACGGGACCGAGGTGGCGAACCTGCCGCCGACCTTGTCGAGGTAGAAGACCTGGGCGCCGTCGAGGACCGCGAGGTGGACGACCATGCCGGTCTTGATCTGCAGGTCGTGCAGCAGCGGCGCGGCCGCCTCGCGGATCTCCCCGTGGCTGCCGTCCCGGCCGCCGAGACCCAGCGCGCGCTGTCCCAGCCGATAGCCGAACGAGGTGTGCTCCAGCCAGTTGAGCCGGACGAGCTGGTCGAGGATCCGGTGGGCCGTGGAGCGCGGGAGGTGCGTGCAGCGCGCCACGTCCTCCAGGGTGAGCCGGGTGGAGCGGCCGGCGAAGGCGTCCATGATCAAGGTCATCCGCTCGACCATGGAAGGGGGGAGTTCCCGGCGCGCCGGTGCCGCGGCCTCCGCTGAAGGACTGAGAGCGGTCATAGAGTCCTCCTGGCCAAAACTGAAATGAATTCTTGTTAACGCGAATGTAGCAACGAGACGCGCCGCACGGAAGAGCGGAAATCCGTCCCGAATGTCATCGGATGACCGGTTCTTGGGGGCCAAGCCGAGGTCACTGCCGCCGTCCCACGCACTCCCCGGCATGGGTGCGCCGGGGGGACGGGCCGGTCCGGCGGGGGATCCCCCGCTTCGCCGGGGCCGGGGTTTCGGCAACGTTACACCCGGAATTCCGGTCCCGTTCCGCTGACCGGGACCGCGTCTCGCGCCGGCCCCGCCGTCCCGCTAGGAAGTAGCCGTTCGAGGACGAAAGGTGGGCCGTATGCGGATCGGGATCGTCACGCCGGTGGTGGTGCAACTGCCGGGCGTGCACTCCGAGTGGGAGCGCTCAGCCGGGATCGAGGAGATCGGGCTGATCGCCGAGGCCGCCGACCGGCTCGGATACCACCACCTGACCTGCAGCGAGCACGTCGGCATCCCGGCCGCCGTCGCCGAGGAGCGCGGGGGCGTCTACTGGGACCCGCTGGCCACGCTCGGCTACCTCGCCGCCCGCACCCGCCGGATCCGGCTCGCCACGCAGGTGCTCGTGCTCGGCTACCACCACCCCCTCGCCATCGCCAAGCGGTACGGCACGCTCGACCGGATCAGCGGCGGGCGGGTCACGCTGGGGCTCGGCGTCGGCAGCCTCCAGGAGGAGTTCGAGCTGCTCGGAGCCCCTTTCGAGGGACGCGGGCCGCGCGCGGACGAGGCCATCGCCGCCCTCCGCGCCGCGCTGTCCCGGCGGGAGCCGGAGTTCCACGGCGAGTTCTACGACTTCTCCGGCTTCGTGGTCGAGCCGCACGCCCGGCAGGAGCGCGTCCCGATGTGGATCGGCGGCCGGACCGCCCGCTCCCTGCGCCGCGCCGTGGCCCACGGCGACGGCTGGGTCCCGTTCGGCCTCCCCCTCGACCGGCTCTCGGCGATGCTCGGCGAGGCCGGCCTGCCGGACGGGTTCGAGGTCGTGCTCAGCGCGGGCCGCCCGCTCGACCCGGCCGGCGCGCCCGCCGACGCCGAGCGGGCGCTGGCCCGGGTGCGCGACGCGGGCGCCACCGTCGCCGGCGTCACCCTCGCGGCGGTCTCGGCCGAGAACTACCGCGAGCAGCTCCACGCGCTGCGCGATCTGGGCGCCGCGATGGGCCTCGCCTTCGACCCCCACGACCAGTGAGCCCCAACAAGTTCCGGAACGCATCACGGGAGCGCGGAATGACCGAGACCGAGCAGCGGATCGCCAGGCTGGAACGGCGCCTGAGCGCGATCGAGGACGAGCTGGAGATCACCCGGCTGATCCTCTCGTACGGCCCGCTCGTGGACAGCGGCAGCGCGGACGCCGTCGCGGCACTGTGGGAGCGGGACGGCGTCTACGACGTCGACGAGCTGCTGATGACCGGCCAGGACGAGATCAGGGCCATGGTCCTCTCGGACATGCACCAGCGGTGGATCACCGGCGGCTGCGCCCACTTCGTCGGCGCGCCGCACGTCACGGTGACCGGCGACGACGCGGTCGCCACCGGTTACACGCTGATGATCGTCCGGGACCGGGCGTCCGGCGCCTTCACGCTGCGCCGCGCCACCGCCAACCTGTGGCGGCTGCGCCGGGGGCCGGACGGCTGGCGGGTCACCGACCGGACCAACCGCGTGCTCGACGGCCGTACCGAGTCGCCCGAGCTGCTGGCCAGGAAGTTCACCGGCGCCGGGGAGCCCGCGTGACCTCCGCCGCCCCCGCCGGGGACCGGGACCGGATCGTGGAACGGCTGGCCGAGCTGGCCTCGGCGCTCGACCGGCGCGACTGGGACGCGATCGGCGCCGCCTTCACCGAGACGGCCACCGGCTACCGCCGCACCGGCCGGGCGGCGATCGTCGAGACGGTGCGCGACCACCTGGGCGGCTGCGGGCCGTCCCAGCACCTGCTGGGGAACCACCGCGTCGAGATCGACGGGGACCGGGCGCGGTCGCTGACGTACGCGCGGGTCTACCACCAGGGGGCGGGCCCGTTCGAGGGCCGGTCGTACGAATGCCTCGGCGAGTACGACGACCGCTGGGAGCGCACCCCGGACGGCTGGCGGATCACCTCGCGCGCCTTCCGCATCTCGATCTCGCTCGGCGACTTCGCCGTCCTGCGCCCCGCCTGACCGCCCGCCGACCGCCCGGCCCCCGTGTCCGCGGCCCTGTGGCGGATACGGGGGCGGGGTGTGTCGCCGGTAGTGTGAAACGGTGCGCACTCGGCGGGAGACCGGCAGGAGCGCGGTCGCGGCGGTGCTGCCCAAGCTCGTCCTGCTCGCGTCCGTGCTGCTCGGCGTCGGCCTGAGCCACGCGACCGCGCACTTCTGCGGGATGCCCATGACGGGGTCCTCCCTGTCGCACTCCTCCATGCACGGCCCGGCGCCGGAGCGGGCCGGAACGGCGCATCACGCCGCGGCCTCCCAGACCGCGGCCCCGCAGCAGGAGGGGACGAGCGGCGCCAACCCCTTCGTGCTCTGCCTGACGGCGGTCGCCGCCGTCCTCGCCGCCGCGGTGCTCGGCCTGATCCTCGTGGGCCGCCCGCCCGCCGGCGTCGCCTTCGGGCGCGAGCGGCCCGCCCGCCTGCCCGCCGTACGCGGGTCGCCGCCGCCCTTCGCCCTCTCGCTCCGGCGCGTCACGGTCCTGCGCGTATAGAGGCTCCCGGCCGGACGGGCGTCGTCGCCCGCCCGGTCCCTCCTGATCCTCTTTCCATCAGCGAACCGTGAGCGGACTTTCCCATGCCTTCGATCGATCGACGGCTCTTCCTGCGCGCCGGCCTGGCCGCGGCGGGCGGAGCCCTTGTCACCGCGTGCTCCCGCGAGAGCACCGCCTTCGTCCAGCCGGCCGGCGACGAGGTGCGCGCAGCCGAGGCCGCCCGCCGTCCCGGCCGGGTGCGCGAGTTCCGGCTGGTCGCCCAGGAGGGGCGGGCCGACCTGGGCGGCCCCACCGTACGCACCTGGATGTACGGCGACCGGCTCCCCGGAGAGCCGATCCGGGTCAGGGCCGGCGAGGTGGTCCGGGCCCGCCTGACCAACCGGCTGCCCCAGGAGACCACCGTCCACTGGCACGGCCTCGCCCTGCGCAACGACGCGGACGGCGTGCCGGGCGTCACCCAGCCGCCCGTCCCCTCCGGAGGCGAGCTGGTCTACGAGTTCACCGCCGCCCACCCGGGCACGTACTGGTTCCATCCGCACCACGGGCCGCAGCTCGACCGCGGGCTGTACGCGCCGCTCATCGTGGAGGACCCGGACGAGCCGCTCGGCCACGACGAGGAGTGGGTCGTCGTCCTGGACGACTGGCTGGACGGCGTCAGCGGAACCCCCGACGAGGTGCTCGCCGAGCTCACCTCCATGGCGGGCATGGACCACGGCATGAGCCAGGACATGGACCAGGGCATGGACCACGGCGGCGGGCACGGCGACATGGCGATGCCCTCCCCCTCGGCCAGGTGGCCGCACATGATGATGAACGCGGAGAGCGACCTCCTCGGCGGCGACGCCGGGGACGTGTACTACCCGCACTTCCTGGTCAACGGCAGGGTCGCCGCGTCCCCGGAGACCCGTACGGCGCGGCCGGGCACCCGGCTGCGGATCCGGCTGATCAACGCGGGCGGCGACACGGCGTTCCGGGTCGCGCTGGGCGGCCACGCCATGACCGTGACGCACACCGACGGCTACCCGGTCGCGCCCGTGGAGACCGACGCCCTGCTGATCGGCATGGGCGAGCGCTACGACGTGCTCGTCACCCTCAAGGACGGGGTGTTCCCCCTGGTCGCGCTGGCGGAGGGCAAGCGCGCGCTCGGCCGCGCGCTGGTGCGCACCTCCGCGGGCGCCCGCGCTCCCGAGGCCGGCGCGCGGCCGTCCGAGCTGGACGGCCGGCTCGTCTCCTACGACGCGCTCGTCCCGGCGGACGCCGTACGGCTGGGCGGCAGGGCGCCGGACCGCACGATCACGCTGGCGCTCACCGGCAGCATGGCGAAGTACGACTGGGCGATCAACGGGAGGAAGTACGACCCGAAGGTGATCGAGCCGGTCCGGCCGGGCGAACGGGTGCGACTGTCCTTCGTGAACCGGAGCCTGATGTGGCACCCGATGCACCTGCACGGCCACACCTTCGCCCTCGGGACGAGCGGCGTGCGCAAGGACACCGCGATCGTGCTGCCGGGCGCGACGGTGAACGCCGACTTCGAAGCCGACAATCCGGGCATCTGGATGATCCACTGCCACAACGTCTACCACGCCGAGGCCGGGATGATGAGCCTGCTCGGCTACCAGGTCTGAAAGGGGACTCGAGATGCTCAAGAAGTTCGGCCTGGCCGCCGGGGCCCTCCTGCTCGCGGCGGGGCTCACCGGATGCGGTTCGGGCGAGGCGCCGGCGCCCGGGACCACGGCCGCCGAGGCCGCGGACCCCGGCGTCGGGCACGTCCACGGCCTCGGGGTCGATCCGGCCACCGGCAAGGTGTACGTCGCGGGACACTTCGGCCTGTTCACGGTCGAGGCCGGGAAGCTGGTCCGCGTGGGCGACCGGGACGCCGACCACATGGGCTTCACCGTCGCCGGCCCCGGCACGTTCTACGCCAGCGGGCACCCGTCCGCCGAGGACGTCGCCGCCGGGCAGCCGCCGCACCTGGGGCTGATCCGCTCGGCCGACGCCGGAGCGACCTGGGACCAGGTGGCGCTCGCCGGGAAGGCGGACTTCCACGCGCTCCAGGTCGCGGGCGCGAGGGTGTACGGCTACGACGCGCAGACCGGCCAGGTGTGGCGCGGCGACGGCGGGGCACTCACCGCCGAGGCCCGGCTCGACCTGCTCGACCTGGCCGCGGGAGCCGGCGAGCCGGGCACGGTCTACGCCACCACGCCGGACGGGGTGAAGGTCAGCACGGACGCGGGCCGGACCTTCCGTCCGCTCAAGGGTGCTCCCCTGCTCTCGTTCCTGGACGTGACCGACGGAGGCGGGCTGATCGGCGTGGCTCCGGACGGCCGCGTACAGGTCACCGAGCGCGGCGGCGGTGCTTGGACGGCGCGCGGGCGGCTGCCCATGCAGGCCGTCGCCTTCACCGCCGTCTCCGCCGACCGCCTGCTCGCCGCCTCGATGGACGGCAGCGTGTACGAGTCCACCGACGGAGGCGCCACCTTCGCCACGCTCTACCGCCCGTAACCCGCGGGATCGCCTCCGCGCGGCCCGCGCCCCGGTCACGGCGCGGGCCGCCAGGCAACGAAGCCGTGCGCGGTTCGCGCTGCTGAACGGTGACGGCAGCGGAACGGAGCCGTGCATGGTTTCGCGCTGCTGAAGAGCGACCGCTGCGCTGCGGCGGGCGGCCGCTCCGGCGCGCCGTGATAGTTGCGCTCTGCCGATCCCCGCTTCGCGGCTTCGGGCGCGGTGGTACAGGGCACGGTCCTACGCGCGCCGGAGCAACCGCCCGCACTCCGCTCCGCTCGCCACCGCCCTGCCCCCGTCGCCGTCACCGCACCGTCTCGTCCTCGGCCTGCTTCTCGCCGCAGGCCGGAAACCAGATTCATAGCTCGCGCCGTCTGAGATCACGCTGCGCTGCGACGGGCGGGTCCTCCGGCGCGCCGTGACAGCTGATCTCTGGTGCAACCGCTTCGCGGCTCCGGGCGCGGTGGTACAGGGCACGGTCCTACGCGCGCCGGAGGCCCCACCCGCCTCCGCTCCGCTTCCCGCCCCGGTTCAGTCGCGGCCGTAGCTCACGATCGCTTCGCCTCCTCGGCTCGGGCTGTATGGCGACGGCATGAGCGAGCCGCCCAGAGAATCGGCAGGTGGGGCCGTGTTGATCGCGTCCCCCCTGGAGGTGGCCTCATATCGGGTGGTCAGGACGAGGCCCGTGCATCGTAGGCAGGCGCGAACGTGTGATCAAACCGTGGGCGTGCAGGGCGTTGACGAGCGACGCAGGAGAGCACCTCCGGTTGGGCCACGGGCAGTGCCTCCTGGACGGCGGCGTCCCCTATCTCGGGCCGCTCACAGCTCCGGGAGCCGGATCGCGTTCTTGACGCGGTCGACCGGGCTGTCGCCGGTCGGGTCCTGCTCCATGTGCTCGCGGTTCTGCTCGATCAGCCCTTGGTTGAGCTCGACGAACGGCCGCATCCGGGCCTCGTAGGCGGCCAACGCCGTTTCGTGGTCGGATCTGCCCAGTTCGGCGGCCAGGACGTACGCGCCGATCAGTGCCAGGCTGGAGCCCTGCCCGGACAGAGGTGAGGCGCAGTAGCCCGCGTCACCGAGCAGGGTCACCCGGCCGGCCGACCAGCGGTCCATGCGGACCTGGGCCATCGAGTCGAAGTAGAAGTCCGGCGCGCCCCACATCGCCTTGAGCAGGCGGGGCACCTCCCAGCCCGCGTGCGCGAGGCGTTCGGCCACGAGCCGCTTCTGCGCCTGGACGTCGCGGTGGTCGTACTCGACCGGGTCCTCGCTCTGGAAGCCGATGTTGACGCGGAGCTCGGCGTTGCCGCGCACGGGGTAGATGGCGCCGCCCACCGTGCCGTCGTTGAACCAGGTCTGCCAGTCCTCCATGCCCAGGTAGTTGTCTGTCGAGAAGATCGACACGTACGTCCCGAGGTGATGGACGAAGTCGCGCTCCGGGCCGAAGGCGAGCCCGCGCACGTTCGAATGCAGGCCGTCCGCGCCGACGACGAGGTCGAAGGTGCGCGGAGCCGACCGTTCGAAGGTGACGTGCGCGCCGTGCTCGTCCTGGACGAGCGAGGTGATGGAGTCCCCGAAGACGTACTCGACGTCCTGGCGCGTCCTGTCGTAGAGGAGGCCGGTGAGGTCGTCGCGGAGCACCTCCACGTCGTCGCTGTCGAGCCGGCCGCTGGAGAACGCCACCTCCGTGGACCGCCACAGCTCGTTGCCGTCGCCGTCCAGCATGGACATGCCCTTCATGCGCGTACGGCACCGCTGCAGGTCGGCGAGGATTCCCAGGCGTTCGGCGACCGTGAGCGCGGCGCCGCGCACGTCGATCGCCTGACCGCCGGGGCGCGGGGCGGGGGCGCGTTCGACCACGGTGACGGTGAAGCCGCGACGGCGGAGAAGGTACGCGAGCGCGGGTCCGGCGACGCTCGCACCGGAGATGAGGATGGAAGTCATGGGTCCTTGGTATCCCGGCCTACGGGCAAGCGCCCAACTGTGCTAGAACAGATGCGCCCGTCCCCGGCTCAGCTGTACTAGGACAGATCGATGGAGTCCCCCTATCTGCGGATCGCGGCCGAGCTCCGGCGGCGCATCCAGACCGGCGAACTCGCCCCCGGCGACAAGGTGCCCTCGACCCGCGCCGTCGCCCGTGACTTCAAGGTGGCGCCGGCCACCGCGGCGCGGGCGCTGGCCGTACTCAAGGAAGAGGGCCTCGCGGAGGCCAGACCGAGGTCGGCGACGGTGGTCGCCGCCACGGTGAGCCGGCCGCGTCGGCGCACCGGGCGGGTGGAGCTGACACGCGAGGGGATCGTGCGCGAGGGGATCGCGATCGCCGACGCCGAGGGGCTCGGCGCGGTGACCATCCGCGCCGTGGCCGCGCGGCTCGGTGTCGCGGCGGCGACGGTCCACCGGCACGTGCGGGGCAGGGACGAGCTGGTCCGCGGCATGGCCGATCTCGCCTACGGCGAGTCGCGCTACCCGGCGGACACGCTCAGCAGGAGGGAGCGGCTGGAGACGGTCGCGCGCACGCTGTGGCAGATCTATCGACGCCATCCGTGGCTGCCCCACCTGACTCCGCTCGACCGCCCCCTTCCGCTGCCCGGGCTGCTCCAGCACGGCGAGCAACTGCTGCGCGCACTGGACGGCCTCGGGCTCGCGCCCGAGGCCATGCTCACGATCGAGGTCCTGATCTACGCCTACGTGCAGGGGTTCGCCGTGCACATCGAACGGGAGGCGCAGGCGATGTCGGCCACCGGGCTGTCCAGCGACCAGTGGCTCGACGCCCAGGGACGGGCGATGAACGCCCTCGTCGCCTCCGGCCGATACCCCCTGTTCACCAAGACGATCATGCGGCTCGACACGGAAGGCTACGACTTCGACCTCGACGACCTCTTCGAGACCGGGCTCCAGGCGCTCCTCGACGGCCTGCGCATCGAGGCTTCCGGGCAGCCCGCGTCCTGAGGCGGTCAGGCCGCCTGTCGCTTCTTCATCAGCTCCACCAGGCTGGAGAAGCTGTCGGCCGCGTGCCCGGCCTCCATCCCCCGGCGGAACAGCGCGACGACAGCGGCCGGGAGCGCGGTGTCCACGCCCGCGTCGGCATGCGTGTGCAGGACGTGCTCGACGCTGGCCACGCCCATGGCGAGCCGGTCGACGTCTCCGTCGTGGACACCCGCGTCGATGCGCGCCGCGTAGAAGTCGAGAAAGCCCGGCATGCTCGTCATGGTGTCGGTGGCGTGCGGGAGGATGTCCGCCGCCTTGAGGCCGCTCGCGTCGGCGAGGGCGACGGCCTGCCAGTAGCTGAGCATCGACGTCCAGAACATGGTCATGCCTATCTGGTACATCAGCGCCGCCAGGCCGGGGTCCTCACCTCGGTAGTCCGTTCCGGTCAGCGCTTCCAGAGTGGAGCGGTGCCTCTCGAAGACCTCACGCGGCCCGCTGTAGAAGGTCGACGACTCCGGCCGTCCGATGCCGGAGGGCGGGACCGTGACGCCTCCGGAGATGTGGACCGCGCCGCGCTCGGTGACCCAGCGCGCCCCCGCGCGGGTCTTCTCCGGCGTGTCCGAGCTGAGGTTGACGAGGACGCGGCCCGGCAAGGCGTCCGCGGCCGGTTCGAGGATGGCGTACATCGCGTCGTAGTCCGTCAGACTCAGCACCGTCAACTCACTTTCGGCCAGCGCCTCGCCGGCCGTCGCCGCCCGGACGGCCCCTCTCGCCACCAGGGCGTCCGCCTTGCTCGCCGTCCTGTTCCACACGGTCACGGGGTGACCGCGGTCCAGGAACGCGTTCACCATCGCCGTGCCCATCGGGCCGAGTCCGATGACCGTCACTGCCTGCCTGTCCATAGGGAACCTCCTAGAACGAACGCTCTATCTAGAGCCTGGACCCTAACACGGAATTGGAGCGAACGTTCTATCCAGTAGGGTTGGGGCGTGAGAACCAAGCACCGCGACACGGCCACCGGCCGGGACGACACCCTCGGCACCCGCGAGCGAGTCGTCCGGGCGACCTCGGCGCTGATGCAGCGCCAGGGGTTCGACGGCACCGGGATCAAGCAGATCGCCCAGGAGGCCGGTGCCACGCTCGGTTCGGTCTACCACTTCTTCCCGGGCGGGAAGCAGCAGCTCGCGGTCGCGGCGGTCCGCCACGGCGACCGCGAGTTCGCCGATCTCCTGCGCGAGATCCTCGACAGCGAGCCGGACCCCGCGGCGGCCGTCATGGCCTGTACCAGGAGCCTCGCCGAGGGCCTGCGCGAGTCCGACTGGGTCGACGGCTGCCCGGTCACGGCCACCGCTCTGGGGACGGCCGGCCGCTTCCCCGACATCCAGCAGGCCGCCGCCGAAGCGTTCGAGCACTGGCACGCCCTGGTCCTCGACAAGCTCCGCGCCGCCGGCATCCGCGACGAGGACGCCGACGACCTGGCCTGGACAGTGATCAACACGCTGGAGGGCGCCGAACTGACCGCCCAGGTCTCCCGGAGTGTCAAGCCGCTCGAGGCCGCCGGCCGGCACCTGGCCCGTCTGATCACCCTGTACCAGCAGGCCGCCACAACCCCCTGACCACCCCGACCGCGGTCCGGACTGCGGCCCGGGCCGTTCTCCCCTCCCTGCGCTCCACCCGGTCCGAAAAGCGCCGACGACCCGGCCGAAGCCCACGACACCCGCCCCGAACGCCACCGTGAAGAGCACGGCAACCTGGTCAGACACGCAGCCCCGAAGGTTGGGCATACGACGGGCGGCGGGGAAGCGGAGCGGAGGCGGGTGGGGCCTCCGGCGCGCGTAGGACCGTGCCCTGTACCACCGCGCCCGGAGCCGCGAAGCGGTTGCACCAGAGATCAGCTGTCACGGCGCGCCGGAGGACCCGCCCGTCGCAGCGCAGCGTGATCTCAGACGGCGCGAGCTATGAATCTGGTTTCCGGCCTGCGGCGAGAAGCAGGCCGAGGACGAGACGGTGCGGTGACGGCGAGGAAGGCAGGGCCGTGGCGAGCGGAGCGGAGTGCGGGCGGTTGCTCCGGCGCGCGTAGGACCGTGCCCTGTACCACCGCGCCCGAAGCCGCGAAGCGGGGAATCACCAGAGACCAGCTATCACGGCGCGCCGGAGCAGCCGCCCGCCGCAGCGCAGCGGTCACCATCCAGCAGAGCGAAACCATGCGTTCCGCCGCCGTCACCGTTTACGCCGGAGCAACCGCCCGCCGCAGCGCAGCGGTCACCGTCCAGCAGCGCGAAACCATGCGTTCCGCCGCCGTCACCGTTTACGCCGGAGCAACCGCCCGCCGCAGCGCAGCGGTCACCATCCAGCAGAGCGAACCGAGCACGGCTCCGATCCGCCGCCATCACCACCGGGACACGCTGCGCGCGATCGCGGCCGACCTGGCCCGGCTCTAAACGGCTCGCGGAGCCGGCGGGGCGGATGGCAGGCTGCGGCGCATGGCGCCCCAGTACCAGATCCGTGCCGACTACGACGCTCACACGATCGTCGTCTACCAGGCGTACGCGCCCGCGATCGCCGACGCGGCGTTGCGGACGGGCCGCTTCGTCGCGCCGTTCTCGTTCCATCGGATGACGTGGATCAAGCCGTCGTTCCTGTGGCTGATGCACCGCAGCAACTGGGGCCGCAAACCCGGTCAGGAGCGGGTTCTCGCGGTGCGGATGACCCGGGACGGCTGGGAGGAGGCCCTGTCCCTGGCCGTGCTCACGACCGCGGACCCGGCGGCCGTGGCCGAGGCGGCGGTACATGTCCAGTGGGACCCGGAGCGCTCGCCGCGCGGGGCGGCGTTGAACCACTACAACATCCAGGTCGGCATCGGCCGCCGCCTGGTCCGCACGTTCGCCGACGACTGGATCGTCGGCCTCACCGACCTCACCCCCAAGGTCCACAGGGCCGCGTCCCTGATCCAGGCCGGGCAGGCCGCGAAGGCCCACCGGCTGTTCCCCCCGGAGCGCGCCTATCCGCTGCCCCGGGCACTGGAGGACCGCCTTTCCCGGGGTGGGTGACCGTCATCGTCAGGAAGGCGGGAGTGGGCCGCGGATGCCTGCTCGCCGGGATGCGGGCCACGTCCGGTGGCCTCACCGGCGGGAGCGGCCCAGCGTGAGCGGCGGGAGGTACTCCTCCACCAGCTCGCGCTCCCACCAGTCGCCGGTCGCCCGCCGCTCCCGCCCGGTGGTGAAGCTGTAGCGGTAGAGGAGGGCACGGACGAACGTCGGCGGGGCGTCGGGGAACGGGTCGTCCCGCAGCAGCCGCAGCGTCGCCCGGTCGTTCACCAGCAGTTTCCGCACGAACGGCACGAGCCACGGGTGCGCGTACGCGGCCGACAACCCGGCGAACCACATCAGCCAGTCCAGCCGCAGGTGGTATGGGGCGAACTGGGGCGGCCGCCGCCGCGGCGCCCCCGGTTTGCCCTTGAAGCCGTACTCGCGCCACACCGTCTCCGGCGTGACCTGCGGGTCGCGGGTGCCCTCGATCACGACCTCGTACCGGGTCTTGGTCACGCTGCCGAACGCGCCGTACGTGTTGACCAGGTGGAACGGGTTGAAGCTGGCGTTCATCAGCTGGTGGCGGGACACGAGGTTGCGGGCCGGCCAGTAGCTGAGCGCGACGATCAGCACGGTGGCCGCCAGGACCACGCCCGCGAACCACGGCGGCACGGCCGTGGGGTGCGGCAGCGGTCCGAGCCCCGCCATGCGGACCAGGTCGCCCCAGGAGACCACCGACGCCGCGAGCACGACCGTGAGCCAGTTCAGCCAGGCGAAGTTCCCCGACAGGATCAGCCAGAGCTGCGTCGCGATCATGACCCCCGCCGCCACGCTCGCGTACGGCTGCGGCGCGAACAGCCCGAACGGCGCGACGAGCTGGGCGACGTGGTTGCCCGCGACCTCGACCCGGTGCGCGGGCCCGGGAAGCCGGTGGAAGTACCAGCTCAGCGGGCCGGGCATCGGCTGGGTCTCGTGGTGGTAGTACAGGCAGGTCAGGTCCCGCCAGCAGCGGTCGCCGCGTATCTTGATCAGTCCGGCGCCGAACTCCAGCCGGAACAACAACCAGCGCAGCAGCCACAGCACGAGCACGGGCGGCGCGGCCTCCGCGTTGCCGAGGAAGATCGCGAGGAACCCGGCCTCGCACAGCAGCGACTCCCAGCCGAAGGAGTACCACACCTGTCCCACGTTGACGATGGACAGGTAGAGGACCCACAGGAGCGCCCACAACGACATCGCGCCCCAGAGCGGGACCAGGTCGGCGAGCCCGGCCAGGAGGACCGCCGACAGCAGCGCGCCGCTCCCCGCCACCAGCGAGAGGAACCGGTCCGAATAGTGGAGGTGGAAGAGGCTCGGCGCGCGGCGGAACGGCACCCGGCGTATGAACGCGGGCACCGGCGTCAGCCCTCTCTCCCCGAGCAGCGCGGGGAACTGGTTCAGCGCGACAAGGAACCCGACCAGATAGATCGCGGCCAGGCCCCGCTGGAACACCACGCGGCTGAGCCAGTAGTCCGGCGCGGCGAACCAGTCCATGATCGTCACCCCCTCGGAGCTACTCCCCCGACGTGATCCCGAAGACCCGCCGCAGCGCGGTGCGCGCCGCGTGGTAGCCGCACATGCCGTGCACGCCCGGACCGGGCGGGGTGGCGGACGAGCACAGGTACACCGACCGGTCCGGTGTCGCGTACGGCACGATCGCCGGGCGCGGGCGCACCAGCAGGCGCAGCCGGTCGCACCGGCCTGCCGCGATGTCGCCGCCCGCGTTATTGCGGTCGCGGCTCTCGATCTCGGCGGGCCCGGCGGCGGCGCGGGCCAGGACACGCTCGCCGAAGCCGGGGGCGAACCGTTCGATCTGGCGCTCGATCGCCCCGGTGAGGTCGCCGCGCCAGCCGTTCGGCACGTGCCCGTACACCCACAGGACGTGCCGGCCGTCCGGGGCCCGCGTCCCGTCGAACAGGCTGGGCTGCGCGGCGATCAGGAACGGCACGGCCGGCGCTTCGCCCCGGTACACGGCGCGCAGGGCCGCGCCGATCTCCCCGATCGTCGGCCCGAGGTGGACGGTGCCGGCGCGGGCGCACTCCCCGGCCCGCCACGGGACCGGCCCGGACAGCGCGTAGTCGATCTTGAAGACGCCGGGGCCGTGCGCGTAGCGGCGCAGCCCGGCGGCGAACCGCTCCGGGAGCCGGTCCCCCGCCAGCGCCGCGAGGTCCTCCGGCATGACGTCGAGCAGGTACGCGCGGGCGGGAGGCAGTTCGGCGAGGCTCGCGACCGGGTGCCCGGTCTCGATGCGCCCGCCGAGCGCGCGCAGGCGCGCCGCGAGTGCGTCCGAGACCGCCTGCGACCCGCCGCGCGGGAACGGCCAGCCCACGTCGTGGGCGGCGAGCGCGAACAGCAGCGCGACGCCGCCCGTCGCCGGGGAGCCGAGCGGGGCGATCACGTGCGCGGCCAGCCCGGCGAGCAGGCCGCGCGCCCGCTCCCCCCGGAAGACGCGGGCGAGCAGTGCGGCGGGCGCCGCCGCGCGCAGGCCGAACCGGGCGAGCAGTAGCGGGTGGCGGGGCGGCCCGGCGAGCGGCGCGCGCAGCACGTCCGGCGCGAGCGCGTCCCACCACCGCCCGAGGAACGGCCGCACCAGCCTCAGGTACGCCGCGCGGTCCCGAGCCGCACCGCCCGGAGCGGCGCCGCCGACGAGCGAGGCCGCCGTCTCCTCGGCGGAGCGGGCGAGCACCGCCGCCGAGCCGTCCGGGAACGGGTGGGCGAGCGGCAGCGGCGGCTCCACCCAGGTCAGGCCGTGCTCCTCCAGCCCCAGCTCCCGGAACGCGGGCGACCCGGCGCCCAGCGGGTGGACCGCCGAGCAGACGTCGTGGTGGAAGCCGGGGAGGGTCAGCTCCGCCGTCCGCGCCCCGCCGCCGACGGTCGCCTCCGCCTCGTACACGTGGACGGCGAGGCCCGCCCGGGCGAGCGTGACGGCCGCCGTGAGCCCGTTCGGCCCGGCGCCCACCACGACCGCGTCCACCTCGGCCCGCGCCCCGGGCCCGGTTCCGGCCACAGTCCAGCGACTGCCCAGGGGGCCGATCCTTACGCGGCCCGCCGCCGCCCCCGGCCCTCCGCGACCGGGGTCAGGCCGAGAACGTCGCCACGTCCCGGTCGTAGTGGCGGTGGACCTTGATGGCGTCGGCGAACGCCCGGACGAGCGCGTCGCCGGACGCGTCGGGCCCGACCACGCCCTGGGTGCCCGGCAGCCGGGCCGCCTCCAGCAGTGCCGCGCCCCCGGGCAGCGCGGCGATGGCCTTGCCGTGCTTGAACGCCTCGCGGACGAAGTGGACGGCGGGGCCGTCCTCGGCGAGGACGCCTCCGTCGGCGAGCAGGACGGCGTCGTAGAGCACGGAGTTCGTCGCGGTGAGCTGGCGGTCCACGGGCATCGCGGCGACCGTCCCCTCGTGCGGCGCGATCAGCTCGCAGATCGCCCCCTGGCCCTCCAGCGCCTCCTTGACGGGCGTGAGCGCGCCCGCGTCGGTGGAGTCGGAAACCAGGATCGCGATTTTGCGGGTGGCGATCGACTCGCGCGCCGAGTTGGCCTGGCTCAGCGCGGGCGAGGACTTGCCGTGGTTGGCCGGGCCGCCCGCCGGCACCGGCATCCCGAGCCCGAGGGCGACCTGGGTGGCGAGCTCCAGGTCGATCCGGACGAGGTGCTCGACGACCTTCTCCTTGACGTCGCGCCGCTCCACGTGCCCGAGCTCGAAGAGGAGGGCGTTCACGATGTGCCGCTTCTCCCAGAAGGACATGCTGTTCCAGAAGAGCGTGGCCTGGCTGTAGTGGTCCTCGAAGCTGGGGCTCCGCTTGCGGATCTTCCGGCCGTCCACCCGCTCCTGGTAGTGCTGGAAGACCCCGGAGAAGTCACCGCTCAGCATCCCCGACATCGGGCAGCCGCCGCTGATCGAGTTGATGGAGTAGCTGGTCCTGCTCTGGTGGATCATGTGCTGGTGGTAGCCGTCGCGGTTGTCGTTGTGCACCGGCGCGACCGGCTGGTTGACCGGGATCTGCGCGAAGTTCGGCCCGCCCAGCCGGATGAGCTGGGTGTCGAAGTACGAGAAGTTCCTGGCCTGCAACAGCGGGTCGTTGGTGAAGTCGATGCCGGGCACGACGTTGGCGGTGCAGAAGGCCACCTGCTCGGTCTCGGCGAAGAAGTTCTCGGGGTTGCGGTTCAGGGTCAGCCTGCCGACCGGACGCAGCGGCACGATCTCCTCAGGGATGATCTTCGTAGGGTCGAGCAGGTCGAAGTCGAAGGCGTGCTCGTCCGACTCGGGCACGAGCTGCAGGCCGAGCTCCCACTCCGGGAAGGCCCCGCGCTCGATCGCCTCCCACAGGTCACGCCGGTTGAAGTCGGGGTCGTTGCCCTGGATGCGCAGCACCTCGTCCCAGACCAGCGAGTGCGTGCCGAGGAGGGGCGTCCAGTGGAACTTCACGAACGTGCCCCGCCCCTCCGCGTTCACCAGCCGGAAGGTGTGCACGCCGAACCCCTGCATCATGCGGAAGCTGCGCGGGATCGCCCGGTCCGACATCAGCCACATGACGAAGTGCAGGGTCTCCGGCTGGCACTGCACGAAGTCCCAGAACGTGTCGTGCGCCGACTGCGCCTGCGGGATCTCGTTGTGCGGCTCCGGCTTGATGGAGTGCACGAAGTCGAGGAACTTGATGCCGTCCTGGATGGGGAACACCGGCATGTTGTTCGCGACCAGGTCGTAGTTGCCCTGCCGGGTGTAGAACTTGGTCGCGAAGCCGCGCACGTCCCGCACGGTGTCGGCCGAGCCGCGCGAGCCGGCGACCGTGGAGAAGCGCACGAACACCGGCGTGACCAGCGACGGGTCGCACAGGAAGTCGGCGACGGTGTACTCGGCGAGCGACTCGTACACGCGGAACTGCCCGTACGCGCCGGATCCCCGGGCGTGGACCACACGCTCGGGGATCCGCTCGTGGTCGAACCGCATGATCTTCTCGCGGAAGTGGAAGTCCTCCAGCAGGGTCGGCCCCCGCTCCCCGGCCCGGAGCGAGTTGTCGGTGTCGTCGATCAGCACGCCATGGTCGCTGGTGAGCCGGGTGCCCTGGAGATCGACACGGTGCTGGTCGAGCTGCCGCTGCTTCTCGTCCTTCTCGACGTCCTCGTTGCGCACGGGTCCCCCTTCACGGTTCGTCGCTTCTATCCGTTTGGGGGGACCTTCGGGTCTATACCCTCGTGCGCCACGTCGGCTAAACAGGATTCAGGCGGTCAGCGGAGCGCCGCGATGAGAGCGTCCGCGTCGCGGACGAGCACCGCGCGCGCGGCCTCGTCGGTCGCCTCGGCCGCCGCGGACCGGAACTTCTCCAGGTGGTGGATCGCCTGGTCCGGGTGGTCCTTGACGTCCTGGTGGTTCGCCGCCTTCAGGAAGTTGGCGAGTTGGGCGCCCAGCGGGCCGTCGACGGAGAACCTGTCGAGCAGCGCCTCCACGTCACCGAACGACGTGCTCACCGTCAGCGTCCGGGTCTTCTCGGCGGTGTTGCCCGCCTTGTCGGCCGCGGTCACCTTCAGGACATGCTCGCCGAGCGCCAGCGTGTGCAGGTCGAGCGGCTCGCCCAGCGTCAGCTTCTCGCCGTCGAGGGTGGCGGCGACCGCGTCGAGCCCCGAGCCGTCGTCCGCGCCTTCGGCGGTGACGGTGACGCGCGCGGCGTCGCCGTACTTCCCGTCGTCGTTCAGTCCTCCGACGGTCAGCGTCGGCTCGGTGGCGTCGAGTTTCAGGGAGATCTTCTCGGCCTCCTCCTTGTTGCCGGCCTTGTCCGTGGAACGGAACGCGACCGTGTGGGCGCCGTCCTTCTTGACGGTGAACGGCTCGGTGTAGGCGATCCAGTCGCCGTCGCCGAGGCGGTACTCGGTGGTGGCGACGCCCGAGCCCTCGTCGGCGGCCGTCAGGGTGACGGTCACCGGCGCGGTGTGCCATCCGGCCGGCCCCGCCTCCGGGGTGAGCGCGGCGCTGGTCACCGGCGCCGTCTTGTCCGCTGCGGCGCGGGTGAGGGTGAAGTCGTCGACGTCGAAGTTCGCCCCGGTGAAGACCAGGTACAGCTTCGCGCCACCGGAGGGGAGGCCGGTCAGCGCCGTGGAGACGTCGGCGTACGACTCCCATCCGCCGGTGTTCGGCACGGTGACGCGGCCGTGCACGGGACCGGTCGGAGAGCCGGTGCGGACCTCGAAGCCGCCGCTCGGCCCCGGCGAGGCGACCCGGGCGGTGAAGCCGGTGACCCCGGTCAGGTCGAGGTCGTCGTAGGCCGCCCAGTCGCCCGGGTCGACGTAGCCGAGCACGGTCCCGCCGTGTGCCGGGGTGTGCGGGTAGGTCTGCACGCCGTTCGCCTGCGACCAGTTCTCCGCCTGGACGGTGACGTCGCCGGTGGCCGGCCCGAGCTCCTTGACCCGGATGTTGCGGAACACCACCTCGTCTCCCGCGCCGTGGTTCTGGATGCCCACGTACCCCTGCTGGAGCGAACGGGCCGGGTCGGTGTTGGTGAAGTCGTTGATCTGGACGCCGTTGAGGAAGACCCGCAGCCGCTCGCCCTCGACCCGGATCTCGTACGTGTTCCACTGTCCCGGCGGGTTCAGCGCGGCGTCGCGGGCGGCGAGGTCGGCGGACTTGAAGCCGTAGACGGACCCGGTGGTCTTGTCCGGGGCGTCGGTGGCGTCGATCTGGATCTCGTACCCGTTGTTCACCGCCGACCACGGGTCGTCGGAGGCGGGGAAGCCGACGAAGACGCCGGAGTTGTCGTCGCCGCGCATCTTCCAGTCGAGTTTGAGCGAGTAGGAGTGGAACTCCTGTGCCTTGTACCAGAACAGCCCCATGCCGCCCTGGGAGGTCAGCGTGCCGTCGGCGTTCGCGAAGCCGCCCGGCCCCGCCTGCTGCCAGCCGGTCGTGGAGCCGTTGTAGATCGCGGTGTAGCCGGTCTCCGGCCGGCAGTCCGCCTTCGCGTCACCCATCGCGTACGCGATGCCGCCGCGCAGGTGCTCGCGGAAGGCGGGCTCGGCGAACGACGCCGCGGTGTGCCCGCCGCCGGTGTAGAACGACCGGCCCCCGTCGTACGGCTTGCACCAGGCGATGGGGTGGTCGGCGCCCATCTTCCCGCCGGAGTAGGTGGACTCGTCCAGCGTGGCGAGCACATGGGCCGTAGTCCTGGCGTTCGTCCGGTAGTCGTACCACTCGTCGGTCCGGCTCCAGGCCGGGCCGAGGTGCGCGGTGGCCGGGTGCGCCCGGTCCTCCACCTTGACCGTGGCCTGCTGGACCGCCGGGTGCGAGGCGAACCACGCGCCGACCAGGCCGCCGTACCACGGCCAGTCGTACTCGGTGTCGGCGGCGGCGTGCACGCCGGCGTAGCCGCCTCCGCCCTTGATGTAGGACTCGAACGCCGCCTGCTGGGTGGCGTCGAGCACGTCGCCGGTGGTGCTGAGGAAGACGACGGCCTTGTACTTCGCCAGGTTGGCGGCGGTGAAGGCGCCCGGGTCCTCGGTCGCGGTGACGGTGAAGCCCAGGTCCTTGATCGCCTGGATGCCCGCCGGGATCGAGTCGTGCCGGAAGCCCGCCGTACGGGAGAAGACGAGCACGTCGCCTGAGCCCCCGGGGCCGCCGGAGGCCGGCAGGACGAACCTCTGGGCGGCGCCGCCGTCACAGCTCCTGATGACGAGCTGGCCGGTGTCGGCGCCGTCGAGGCACCGGCCGGACTGCGGGTTCTTCAGCGAGCCGCTCGGCCCGGCGGTCCACTGCTGGGCGCCGGTGTTGTTGCAGGTGTAGATCTGCACCTTGGTGCCGTCGGCCGTGGCGCCGCCCGCGATGTCCAGGCACTTGCCCAGCGCCTTGACGGTCGTCCCCTCGATCGTCCAGACCTGCGCGCCGGTGCCGTTGCAGGTGTAGAGCTGCACCTTGGTGCCGTTCGCGCTGTTGGCCCCGCGACGTCGACGCACAGGCCGCCGGGGCCGGTGATCGGCCCGACGGCCGGGCCGGGGCCTCCGGGCTCCTTCAGCAGGGTGAAGTCGTCCACGTCGAACAGCGCGCCCGAGCCGCCGGTGAAGACGAGGAACAGCTCGGTCGTGCCGGACGGCGCGCCGTTCAGGGGCGCCGAGACGTCGGCGAAGGTCTCCCAGCCGCCGGTCACCGGCACGGACGCCCTGCCGAGAAGGGGGCCGGTGACGGAGCCCGCGCGGACCTCGATCGTGCCGCCCACGCCGCCGGAGGAGACCCGCGCGGTGAAGCTCTTCGCGTCGCTCAGCTCGTACGGCTTGAACGAGATCCAGTCCCCGTTGTGGACGTCGCCGACCGTCTTGCCGCCGTGCGCGGCCGCCTTGCCGATCTGGGAGACGCCGGACATCGCGGTGTAGTGCTCGGCCTGGCGGTGGCGGGGCTGCAGGATGTGCTGGGTATGGGTGGTCAGCCCGCCCTTGTCGGTGTATTCGGCGTCGAAGACCGCGAAGATGTTGGCCGCGTCGTCGTGCTCGCCGTCCGAGGGGATGGTCAGCTCGCCGGAGCAGCCGTTCTTGGACGTGATCTGGTGGCCGTGGCTGTCGTGGCCGAGGACGTACGTCATCGTGACCTTGGCGCAGTCGACGTCCCCGTCCTCGGGGTCGGTCACCTTGATTTCGAAGGGGACGGTGTCGCCCCAGGTGAAGAGCCGTCCCGGGCCGGGCGTCTCGATGGCGACGGTCGGCGCGGTGTTGCCGACGGTGATCAGCACGCTGGCGCGGCCCGTGTTGCCGCCGGGATCCTTCACCGTGAGCGTGGCCGTGTACTCCCCGTCCTCGGTGTAGGTCGTGGTCGGGTTCGGCTCGGTGGAGGACGTCCCGTCGCCGAAGTCCCACGCGTAGGTGAGCGGCCCGCCCTCGGGGTCGGCCGAGCCGGCCGAGGAGAAGGCGACCGTCAGCGGCGTCCTGCCGGAGGTCTTGTCGGCCTTGGCCACGGCGAGCGGCGCGCGGTCGCGCCCCTTGATGTACTCGATGCGGTACAGCGCGGAGTTCGCGTCGCCGCCGAAGTAGCCCGAGCCGTAGTCGAGCACGTACAGCGCGCCGTCGGGGCCGAAGGCCAGGTCCATCACCTGCGTGCCGGTCCACGGGAAGTTCGCGATCTCGCCGCGGGTCCCGTCGGCGGCCACGTCGATCGCCTTGATCCAGCGACGGCCGAACTCACCGGCGAAGAAGTGGCCGTCCAGGTCGGCCGGGAACTTGACCTGGGAGTCCAGCTCCGGGGCGTAGTGGTAGATCGGGCCGCCCATCGGTGACTCCGACCCGCCGCCGAACTCCGGCGGGGAGCCCTCGTCGCCCCCGTACTTGATCCACGCGGGCTGCGCGGGCGGCAGCTTGGCCATGCCGGTGTTGCGGAACGAGTCGTTGGCCGGGCCGCCCGTCGCGCAGTCGTACTTCGGGCCGGAGGGCCCCGACGGGAACGTGAACTCGTTGTAGGTCTCGGCGAGGGTGTTCGTGCCGGTGCAGTACGGCCAGCCGTAGTTGCCGGGCTTGGTGACGCGGTCGAACTCGACCTGGCCGCTCGGCCCCCGGTTGGGGTCGCTGCTGCCCGCGTCGGGACCGTAGTCGCCGACGTAGACGACGCCGGTGGTCTTGTCGACGCTCATCCGGAACGGGTTGCGGAAGCCCATGGCGTAGATCTCGGGCCGGGTCTTCGGCGTGCCGGGCGGGAACAGGTTGCCCTCGGGGATCTCGTACGTCCCGTCCGGCCTGACCTTGATCCGCAGGATCTTGCCGCGCAGGTCGTTGGTGTTGCCGGCGCTGCGCTGGGCGTCGTACGCCGGGTTGCGGTCGGGCCGCTCGTCGAGCGGGGAGTAGCCGGCCGAGTCGAACGGGTTGGAGTCGTCGCCGGTGGACAGGTAGAGGTTGCCCTGGGCGTCGAAGTCGATGTCGCCGCCGACGTGGCAGCACATGCCGCGGTCGGCGGCCACGTCGAGCACCGTCACCTCGCTGGACATGTCCAGCGTCCAGTCCGCCTTCACGGTGAACCGGGACAGCCGGTTCACGCCCTGCCAGGCGGAGAAGTCGGCGCCGGCCGCCGGTGCGTCCCCGGCGGGGGTGTTCAGGCGCGGCGCGTAGTAGAGGTAGACGAACCGGTTGGCGGCGAAGCCGGGGTCGGCCGCCACGCCCTGCAGTCCCTCCTCGTCGTGCGTGTAGACGTTGAGCGCGCCGACGACCGTCGTGTTGCCGGCCGCGTCCGTACGGCGCAGCGTCCCGTCACGCGAGGTGTGCAGCACGGACAGGTCGGGGAGCACGGTCATCGTCATCGGCTCGCCCATCTCGGCCACGCCCTTGGCCAGCTCGACCCGCTGGTAGTCGGCGGGGTCGACGGCCGCGTGGGCCCGGGCGGGAGCGGCGGCTCCGGTGACCAAGGAGAATGCGGTGAGGCTCGTGAGAGCCAGGAGTAAGGCGCAGGTCTGCGCGACCCAGCGGGTGGTACGCCGCCTGGAAGACATGGCGGGGCTTCCCTTCACTCGGGGGGTGTCGCGTCCGGGGGTCGGCCGGGCGCGGGGCGGAGAGCGGGGAGGGTGGGCCCGGGTGGCACTCGTCCCGCCCCGCCGTCTCGGCGCGACGGCGGCGCGGGCGTCCGGGCCCGGCTACAGGGTGCGGCTTACGGGGGCGGTTATCGGCGACATGCGTCGTATGTCGCCCATATTTCGGGAAGCTAAGCCCGACTTACGCCGATTGTCAACGAAAGGCACTGATCTGCTGATGTAACATCACGGTGAAGCATCGGGTCCGGACGTGATGGGAGAGGCGCTTGACGCACGGCACACTGAGCGGGCCCGGCGGAGGCGCGGCCCCCGGCGCGGGAGCCCTGCTCTCGATCCTCAGGGACGGCCAGGCCCGCACGCGGGCCGAGCTGGCTCAGCTCACCGGCCTGGCGAGGTCGACCGTGTCCCAGCGGCTCGACGCCCTGATCGACCACGACTGGATCGTCCCGTCCGAGGACACGGTCTCCTCCGGTGGCCGGCCGGCCACCGCGTTCGCGTTCAACCGCGGCGCCCGCATCGTGCTGTCGGCCGACCTCGGCGCGACGCACGCCCGCCTCGCCGTCACCGACCTCGGCATGGCGGTGCTGGCCGAGCGCGCGGCCGAGCTGCCGATCGAGCGCGGCCCGGAGCCGACCCTGTCCTGGCTGGTCGACTCGTTCGAGGAGATGCTGGCCGCGACCGGGCATCCGCTCTCCCAGGTCTGCGGCGTCGGGATCGGCCTGCCCGGCCCCGTGGAGCACGTCTCCGGCCGGCCGGTGAACCCGCCGATCATGCCGGGCTGGGACGACTTCCCCGTCCCCGAGTGGCTCGGCGAGCGGCTCGCCGCCCCCGTCCTGGTCGACAACGACGTGAACATCATGGCCCTCGGCGAGCACTGGATCGCCAGCCCGGAGGTCGACCACCTGCTCTTCGTGAAGATCGGCACGGGCATCGGCTGCGGCGTCATCGCCGACCGGCGGCTGCACCGGGGCGCGCAGGGCGCGGCCGGCGACGTCGGGCACATCCGGGTCACCTCCGCGGGCGACGCGCTGTGCCGGTGCGGCAACACGGGCTGCCTGGAGGCGGTCGCGAGCGGCGCGGCGATGGCCGCGAAGCTGCGCGCCGCGGGGGTCGACGCCGCCGGCAGCCGCGACGTCGTACAGCTCATCCGCGGGGGCAGCGCGCAGGCCGCCCAGGTCATCCGGCAGGCGGGGCGGGACATCGGCGGCGTACTCGCCGCGATCGTGAACTTCTTCAACCCGTCGGTCATCGTCGTCGGCGGCGACATCGCCGAGGCGGGCGAGCACGTCCTCGCCGGGGTACGCGAGGCGATCTACAGCCGCTCACTCCCCCTCGCCACCCAGCACCTGACCATCCGGGCCAGCGAGCTGGGCGACCGGGCGGGCGTCGTCGGAGCCGCGGTCATGGTGGTCGAGCACGTGCTCGCGCCCGGCACCGTCGATCGCGCGGTCACCCCGGCCGCGGATTGACCCGCCGACCGCCGGTCACTGCTCGCGGCGGTCCGTGCCCGCCTCCGCCCCGGTCCCGGCATCCGGCTCCGCCCCGTCCTCGGCGGGGGCGCGCAGGGTGCCCGCGTGGGCGCGGGCGGCGGGGTCGCGGCGCGACTTCAGCAGGCTGGCCACGGTGGTCGCGGCCAGCACGGCCATGATCACGCCCAGCGAGAGGGGGGTCGGGATCTGCGGCACCGCGTCGCTGAGCCCGTGCGCCCAGTGCAGCACCAGCTTCACGCCGATGAACGCGAGGATCAGCGCCAGCCCGGTGGACAGGTAGACCAGCCGGTCGAGCAGCCCCTTGACGAGGAAGAACAGCGCCCGCAACCCCAGCAGGGCGAACACGTTGGCCACCAGGACGATGTACGGCTCCTCGGTGACGCCGAACACCGCGGGGATCGAGTCGAGCGCGAAGAGCAGGTCCGTGCTGCCGATCGCGACCAGCACCACGAACAGCGGCGTGACCACCCGCCGCCCGCCGACCCGCGCGATCATCCTGCCGCCGACGTACTCGGAGGAGGTCGGCAACACCCGGCGGGTCAGCCGGACCAGCGCGTTGTCCTCGGCGCTCGGGTCCTCGTCGCGGTGCCGGTAGAGCTGCACCGCGGTCCAGATCAGCAGCAGCCCGAACACGAGGAACATGAACGAGAACAGCGACAGCAGGGCCGCGCCGAGCACGATGAAGATCACCCGCAGCACGAGGGCGATCATGATGCCGAAGGTCAGGGCCTTGCGCTGGTACTCGCCGGGCACCGCGAACGTGCTCATGATGATCACGAAGACGAAGAGGTTGTCGACCGAGAGGCTCTTCTCGACGACGTACCCGGCGAAGTACTCGGCGCCGTACTCCCAGCCCGCGTAGTACGCGAAGACGAGGCCGAAGGCCACCGCGACCGCGATGTAGAACACCGACCAGCCGACCGCCTCGCGGAAGCCGACCGTGTGCGGCCGGACCACCCCGAGGGTCAGATCGAGCGCGAACAGGGCGACGACCACTCCGATGGTCAGCGCCCAGCCGACCGCGGTTACCTCCAGCACCGGGATTTCCTCCACCACGTCCGCGACGGTCCACGCGGGTCGCCCGTCGCCGCTGCTCGGCATGCCACGGCGTCGGGCCGGGTGTACGGGGTTCTTCCGCGCTTGTTCGTCCGCCTAACGCGCGCGGCCCCGCCGGGGTTCCGGCGGGGCGCCGCGAACCCGCTCAGCGCGTACGGGACATCCCGGCGAGGATGCGCGACATCGCGCCCTCCAGGTGCCCGCGCAGCGCGGTCACCGCGCGCTCGGGCTCGTGCGCGACGCACGCGTCGAGGATGGCCTGGTGCTCCAGATGGCTGAGGCGCTGCCGCTCCGCGTCCTGGGTGGAGGCGAAGCGGTACCGCTCGCTGTTCTGCCACACCGGCTCGATCGCCCGCGGCAGCCAGCGGGAGCCGGACGCGTGGTAGATCGCGAAGTGGAACTCGGTGTGCGCCCGGCGGGCCCGGTCGACGTCGCCCCGGGCGAGCAGGGTCTCGTGCTCGGCGAGGGCCGTCTCCGCGCGGCGCACGTCGTCGGGGCCGATGGCCGCGGCGGCGCGGGCGACGGCCAGCGACTCCAGCTCGATGCGGATCTCGTAGGTGTCGCGCAGGTCGGCCTCGCTGAGCTCGCGGACCCTGGCGCCCTTGTGCGGCACGATCTCGACCAGACCGAGCGCCTCCAGCCGGCGCAGCGCCTCGCGCACCGGCATGGGGCTCATGTCGAGCTGGGCGGCCAGCTCGGTCAGCTTCAGCGGGGACCCGGCCGGCAGGGCGCCGGCCAGGATCATGCCGTGCAGCTCCGCGGCCGCCGTCTCGGCGAGCGTGCGGCGCGGGCCCGAGTTGTCCGGGGAGAGCTCGAAGAGCCCGCCCCGCCCGCCGCCGCTCATCGGTTCTCCTCCGCCCACGGGAGCAGCCGCCGCTCGAGGGCGGCCAGGCCGTAGAACAGGACGATGCTGATCAACCCGAGCAACGCCATCGCCGCGAAGGCCAGCGGTGTGTCGGCGCTGGCTCCCGACTGCACGATCACGAAGCCGAGCCCGGCGTCGGCACCGACGAACTCGGCGATGACCGCGCCGATGACCGCCAGAGAAATGGCCACCTTGAAACCCACCAAGACCTGCGGAAGCGCATAGGGGAAGCGCACCTTGAAGAATGCCTGCACCCGACTCGCGTCCAGCGAGCGGACGAGCTCGACCAGCTCGGCCGGTGTGGAACGCAGACCGGACGCGGTCGAGATCACAATTGGGAAGAAGCATAGCAGGAAGACCATGACGATCTTCGGGAGCTGCCCGAACCCCATCCACACGACGAGGATGGGCGCGATGGCGATCTTGGGCACCGCGTTGACCACGAGCAGCAGCGGGTAGATCATGCGCTCGATCAGCCGCGAGCTCGCGATCAGCACCGCGATCGGCACGCCGACCACGATGGAGAGCGCGAACCCCTCGACCGTCTCCAGCAGGGTCACCCAGGACTGCGCGAGCAGGAACCCGGCGTGCTCGGTGAACGCGTCGACGACGTCTTTGGGCGAGGGGACGAGGAACTTCTCGATCGAGAAGACGACCGTCGCCAGCCACCACAGCGCGATGACGACGACCATGCCGAGGACGGGGAAGCCCCAGTCGGCCAGCCGTTCGCGGATCCCGGTCCCGCCCGCGCCACGGGCCTCGGCCGGGGCGGCGGCCGCCGGTTCGGTGCGCGCCCGCGAAGCGTCCACGCCGTTCACTCCACCCACCCCGCTCATGCCGTCTCTCCCGTCCGCACGGGCATGAGCAGCTCGTGCAGCTCGGCGCTGACCTCGGTGACGCGGTCGGCGTGCGCGTTGTGCCCCAGCGTGCGCGGCCGGGGGATGTCGACCTCCACGATCCGGCGCAGCCGTCCGGGGCGGGCGCTGAGCACGACCACACGGTCGGCGAGCAGCACCGCCTCCTCGATCGAGTGGGTGACGAAGACGATCGTCGTCTCCTGCTCCATGCGGATCCGCTGGAGCTCGACCGAGAGCTCCTCCCGGGTGAGCGCGTCGAGCGCGGAGAAGGGCTCGTCCATCAGCAGGACGTTGGGGTTCTGGATCAGGGAGCGGCACAGCGAGACCCGCTGCTGCATCCCGCCGGAGAGCTCGTGCGGCAGCCGCTTCTCGAAGCCGGCCAGGCCGACGAGTTCGAGCAGCTCGTGCGCCCGCCGCCGGTGGGAGTCCCGGTCGAGGCCGAGGATCTCCACCGGCAGCAGCACGTTCTCCAGGACCGGACGCCAGGGGAGCAGCGCCGGTCGCTGGAACATGAAGCTGACGTCGCGGCGCGGCTTGGTCACCGGTTCGCCGGCGACGGTCACCGTCCCGGACGTGGGGGTGAGCAGGCCCGCGATCATCCGGAGCATCGTGGACTTGCCGCACCCGGAGCGGCCGACCAGCGTCACGAACTCGTTGCGGCGCACCTCCAGGTCGATGTCGTCGAGGGCGTGGACCTGGCCCTGGCGGCCCGCGAAGACCTGGGAGACGTGCGAGAGCTGGATCATCGCGCCTCCCTAGCCCCGCGGGGTGACGGCGAAGTCCACGACCTGGTCGGGCGTCACCCCGGCCGTGATCGCGCCCGCCTCGGTCAGGAGCCTGATGTTGGTCTCGACCCGCGCCCTGTCGACGACGCCGACCTTGCCGTCGGCGGACGGGACGTACGGCGCCATCGCCCGCACCTCGGCGGCGGCGACGGCCGGGTCCTGGGTGGGCTGGTTCTTCTTGAGGATCTCGCCGGTCTCCTCGGGGTGGGCGACCGAGTACTCCAGGCCCTTCATCAGGGCCGCGGTGAACTTCCCGACCAGTTCGGGCTTCTCCTTGGCCAGCTTCGCCGAGGTCAGCAGCGCGTTGCCGTACAGGTCGGGGAGCGCGTCGCCGTAGGGCAGCAGGACGGCGGTCCTGCCCTGGGCGGCCTTCTCGACGAGCGGCTTGCCGACGACGAACTGGCCGATCGCGTCGACTTTGCCGCCGGCCAGGAGCTGCGGCAGCGCGGGCGGGGCGGAGGGCACGAACTTCACCTTCGCCGCGTCGACCCCGGCGGCCTTGGCGTAGACCGGGAAGGTCACCTGGTTGGTCGAGCCCGGCTGGTCGGCGACCGTCCTGCCCTCGAGGTCCTTGGGCGCCTTGATGCCGCCGCCGTCGAGGGCCACGATCGCGGCGAGCGACTTCTGCTGCACCATGGCGACGGCGGTGACGGGCAGCTTCTCCCTGGCCGCGGTGATCAGGACGGTGGTGAAGTCGCCGGCGCCGAAGTCGGCCCGGCCGCTCGCCAGCAGCTTCATGACGTCGACCGTGCCGCTGCCCGGCTTGATCGAGACGTCGAGTCCCGCCTCCTTGAAGTAGCCCTTCTCCTGCGCCACGTACGCGTACGCGTCGCGGCCGAACGTGTTGAACGACGTCAGGTACTCGACCTTCTCGGCGGCCGGGGCGCCGGAGCCCCCGTCGCCGGAGCCGCCGCCCGAGCCGCAGGCGGCGGTCACGAGCACGACCGCGGTGGCGCCGGCCAGGCGGGCGAACCAGGTGACCTTCATTGACACTCCCTTCAATAAGCGCATATCGAATATCAAATATCTGATGACCGGAAGGCGTATCTCATATTCCGAGACGCCGGACGGGGTCACTCCCGCCCAGGAGGGCCCGCGCGTTCTCCACGCCGGCCCGCCGTACGAACTCGGGCCCGCGGTGGGCGACCAGCACGGCGGGGTCGTCGCTGCCCATCGGGAACGGCCAGTCGCTGCCGAGGACGATCCGGTCGGCCCCGAAGAGGTCCGCGGCCAGATCGACGACGGCCGGGTCGTGGGCGAGGCAGTCGGCGTAGAAGCCGCGGATCGCCTCCCGGAGCGGCGCCGAAAGCGCGGGCACGCCCGGCCGGGCGGTGTCGGCGCCGCGCTGCCAGCGCCCGAGCACCGCGGGTACACATCCCCCGCAGTGGACGAGGAGGAACCGCAGCCCGGGGTGGCGGGCCGTCACCTCGCCGAAGAGGAGCTGCGCCACCGCCACGGCCGTCTCGTACGGGTTGCCGAGCAGGTTGGCGAGATAGAACTCCTCCAGCCGCTCGTCGGGGCTCGCCCCCGGATGCAGCAGGAGCGGGCGGCCGTCCTCGGCCAGGCGGGACCAGAGCGGTTCGAGGGAGGCGTCGGCGAGGCTGACCGACCGGCCTCCGGCGGAGGCCGCGAACCCGGCCCAGCGCCCCTCGCCCGGCGGTGCCGCGTCGCGCAGCCGGTCGTACTCGGCCGCGGCGACCTCGGGGTGCTCCAGCGGCAGGTACGCCATCGGCAGCAACCGGGGGCGGTCCGCGACGGCGCGCAGGATCCCGTCGTTCAGGGCGCGGACCCAGGTCGCGGCCTCGTGGGCGGGCAGGTGCTGGCGGAAGAACGGCGGCGGCGGCGAGACCGCGGCCGCGTCGAGGCCGCGCTCGCCGAGCCACGCCTCCAGCGCCTCGGGGCGGTAGAGCGACGGCGGGCCGACGGGCGCGCCGTCGACGGACAGCCGCCCGTCGACGGCGGCCAGGCCCGGCAGCCCGGCCGGCTCGGCGGCGCCCAGGGAGGGCGCCAGATGGGTGTGCAGATCGATGCCGGCCATCGCGCCGGGCCTCCTCAGTCGCTGGTGAGCGGAACGTGGACCACGCGGTTGCGCAGCTCGCCCAGCCCCTCGACCCGGGTGACGAGCACGTCTCCCCCGGTGAGGAAGACCTGGGGGTCGCGCGCGTTGCCGATGCCGCTGGGTGTGCCGGTCAGGACCACGTCGCCGGCCCGAAGGGTCATCCCCCAGCTCAGCTCGGCGATGATCCGCGCGAACGAGAACGCGGTCTGCCGGGTGCTCGCGTCCTGGAGCCGCTCGCCGTTGAGCTCGCAGCTGATCGCCAGCGCGTGCGGGTCGGGCACCTCGTCGGCGGTGGTCAGCCAGGGGCCGAGGGGCATCGTGCGGTCCACGCTCTTGCCCTTGAGCCACTGGCCGCCGTGGGCCCGCTGCAGGTCGCGCTGCGACACGTCGTTGGCCACCAGGTAGCCCGCGACGTGGTCGAGCGCCCGCTCCTCGGGGATGGACCTGCCGTCCCGCCCGATCACCAGGGCGACCTCTGCCTCGTAGTCCCACTTGGCGGAGATCCGCGGGTCCCAGGCGATGTCGTCGTACGGGCCGATCACGGTGTCCGGGCCCTTGGTGAAGAAGGTGGGGTGCTCGGGCCGCTCCTTCGGGTCCTGGCCCTCCCGTCTGCCCTTGGACTCCTCGAAGTGGTCCCAGTAGTTCCACCCCGTGCAGAGGACGTCGCGGTTGAAGCGGCGCAGCGGCGCGGCCAGGTCCAGGCCGTCGAGGGGGCGCCGGGGCGCGGACGCGGCGGCGCGGCGCACGGCGTCGAGCGCCTCCGCCCCGCCGCGTACGACGTCGTCGACCGAGGGCGCGGCCGCCGGGAGCACCGCGGCCTCGCCGTCCGCGACCACGGCCGTGCGGACCTCGCCGCCGAGCCGGACGGCGGCCAGCCTCATCGGCCGTCCCCGTCGTCCACGACCGCGATCGCGTTGATCTCGATCAGGTAGTCCTTGTTGACGAACTTGGAGACCTCCACCAGCGTGGACGCGGGCGCGACGCCGGTGAAGTACTGCCGCCGCACCTCGTGGATGGCGGCGAAGTCCTCCATGTTCCGCACGTAGACGTCCACCTTGGCGATGTCGTCGAGCGTGCCCCCGGCGGCCTCCACCGCCGCCTTGAGGTTCTGGCACACCTGGTGGGTCTGCGCGCTGACGTCGCCGACTCCGGTGACGCCGCCGTCCTTGTTGCGGGCGGTCATCCCGGAGATGAAGACCAGCCGTCCCCGGGCCTCGGTCGTCGTGGCCTGGGCGAAGTGCCCGTTCGGCACGGCCAGCTCGGGACTGCGGATCTCTCGCTTGGGCATGGGTGCTCCTGCTTTCTGGGGGTTGGCTGTCGGGAAGCCGCGGGTCAGCGGGCGTCGTCGGGGTCGGAGTACCACTCCGGCTGGGTGGGATAGTGCGGCCCGTCGTACACCTCGAGGAGCACGGTGTCCTCCTCGGCGCGGGTGGGGCCGTGCAGGCTGCCCTTGGGGTTCCAGTAGAAGGAGCCCTCCGTCAGGGTCAGCCCGGTCGGCACGTACGTGTAGCGGCCACTCAGGCAGAACATGAACTGGTTCGAGGCGTGCGAGTGCCGCGACGGGATGCCCGATCCGCGGGCGAAGCGCACCAGCGCGATCGAGGCGCCGGTCGCGTCGTCACGCCACAACATCTTGTGCGACAACCCGGCGAGGGTCTTGTCGGCCCATTCCAGGTCGCCGGTGTGCAGGAGGATCTCCCGGAAGCGGGCCAGCGCCTCGCCGTCCGGGCCGGTCGCCTCCCGCTCGCGGGACCGGTCGGGCGCCTCCCCGGAGTACGCCGCGGGCTCGGAGAGGTTGTTGTCCCACTCCTCCTGCGAGATCCCCTCCGGGCGGGCGGGGCGGACGCGCTCAGCCACGGTTCTCCCCCAGGCACTTCAGCTCGACCAGGCGGCAGCGGTAGCGGGTGTCGCCGTGGTTGGTGAGCATGTGGATCTCGCCGGGCTCGCGGTAGACCACGCCGCCGACGGCCTCGTGGACCAGCCGCGGCTCGCCTCCCTTGATCGAGTCGATCCGGTTGTCCGCCGCCTCCAGGGCGATCACCAGGTACGGGTTGAGGTGGTGGTGCCAGGGCTGCGACTGGCCGGGGGTCAGCTCGATCTCCCAGACGCGCACCTGCTCGTTCTCGAAGACGATCTCCTGGCCGACGGGGCCGAGGGTGACGGGCGCGCCGTCGGGCCCGGTCAGGGGCTCGTTCGCGGGGTCGGGACCGGTCATGCTTCCTCCAGTGGTCGGGGTGGCTAGGGACTGGGACTCGTCGTTCACGGGGTCAGGGGCGGCCTGCGGCCGGTGATCCGCTCGTAGACCGCCCCGGCGGCGTCCTCGTCCGAGGCCGGGTCGTAGGGCAGGATCGCCGCGACGTGGGCGTCCGGGCGCAGCAGGACGAGCGTGTCGGGGCCGACGCCGAAGCGCCGCCGTACCCGCTCGGCCGGGTCGAACAGGGCGCGGTCGCGCAGGCCGGAGTCGTGCGGCGCGTCCCACCGGGACACCGCGTAGCGCCGCAGCGCCGGGCTGTCCTGGGCCGGGACGCGCGGGCGGCGCCGGGTGTCGGTGAAGTACAGCGCGACGAACGCGTCCGAGGTGAGGTCGTGCAGGTGGACCGGGCCGTCCGCGCCGAAGAGCGGCAGGTCGGGGGCGCGGTCCCCGGCGCGCACCGGGGCCGGCTCGTCGCCGGTCTTCACCATCGACCAGTCGCCGGTGCCGTCCACGTCGAGGCTGACGCCGAGCAGGCCGCGGGTGAACGCGTTGCCCCAGTTGCCCTCGGTCATCGCGTCGACCGCCTCGCCGCGGTGGCTCATGTACGCCCGCGCGGCCTCGGCCATCTCGCCGGACCCCTTGATCGCGACCGGCGCCTGCTCGACCTCGTAGCCGGCCAGCAGCGACTCGTCGGCCCAGCCGCGCAGCACCCAGGCGAGCCGCCACGGGAGGTTGGAGGCGTCGAGCACCCCGGTGTTCAGCCCGAGCGCCCACATCGGCGTGATCAGGTGGGCGGCGTCGCCCATGAGGAAGACCCGGCCGTCCCGCCACCGCCCCGCCACCCGGTGGTGGACGGTGTAGACGTTGGTGCCGAGCACCTCGATGTCGTCCACCTCGCCGATGAAGCGCAGCGCCTTGTCGCACAGCTCCCGGTGCGTCGGCTCGGCGGCGTCCCTGGCCAGCGGGTAGAGGAACCGCCAGCAGTGCGGCTGGCGGACCAGGATCATCCACTCCGACGGGTCGGAGAAGTACGCCAGGTAGGGGTAGTCGCGCGGGTTGCCGACGTCGAGGTCCACCTTGAGGTCGACCAGCATGTAGCGGTCTTCGAGCGTGTGCCCCTCGACCGTGATGCCGAGCCGTTCGCGGACCTGGGAGCGGCCGCCGTCGCAGGCGAGCAGGTAGCGCGCCCGCACGGTCGTCTCGCCGTCCGGTGTGTCCAGCGTCAGCTCGACGTGATCGTCGTGCTGGGTGAAACCGGTCAGCCGGTGCGCCATCCGCAGGGCGCCGGGGGCGCGCCGCTCGAAGGCGCCGCGCAACACCGGCTCCAGATGGTGCTGCGGGATGTTGATCACGAAGGGGAAGCGGGTGTCCTCGGTCAGCTCGCCGGTCCGCACGCTCAGGGTCGGCTCGTTGGTGACCCGGTCGATCTCGCCGATCTCGTCGATGCGCAGCGACGCCCGCAACACCTCCGGCAGCGCGCCGTACCGGTGCAGCACCTCGAGGGTGCGGGTGAGGACGGTGCCCGCCTTGGTGTCCAGCGACAGCCGGTCGTCCTCCTCGAACACGGCCACCGGCACGCCGTAGTGGGCCAGGCCGAGCGCGGTGATGAGGCCGACCGGGCCGGCGCCGACGACCGCGACGGGGAGGATCTCCCCGCCCGCTCCGGCCCGCGTTGTCGTTTCGGTCAACGTCGTCTCACTCCTTCGGGTAGGCGCGGTCGCGGCTCAGCAGCGAGCCCGTCATGGTCGCGGCGTCGGAGAGCAGGAAGAGCAGGGGGCCCACGACGTCCTCCGGCGTGCCGATGCCGGTAGTGCGCAGCCAGTGCTCCCGCTCGCCCCCGGTCGGGTTGGCCGCCTGGAACTGCGGGGTGTCGACGACCCCGGGGGCGATGACGTTGACCCGGATCCGGTGCTCGGCGACCTCGGCGGCCAGCGACTTGGCGAACGCGACCAGCGCGCCCTTGCTCGCGGCGTACGCGGACGCCTCCGCCCGGCCCATGTGGGCGAGGCCCGAGCTGAAGACCACGATCGAGCCGGAGCGGCGCTCGGTCATCGAGGGCAGGACGGCCTGGCAGGCCCAGACGACGCCGTCGAGGTTGACCCCGAGCACCCGCCGCCACTCGTCGGCCGGCATGTCCGCCACCTTGGTACGCGGCTGGATCGCGGCGCCGGCCACCAGGCCGTCGACGTGTCCGTGCCGGGCGAGCACCCCGGCCACGGCGGCGGTGACCGCGTCGCGATCGGACACGTCCACGGCGACCTGCTCCACGCCGGGCGCGCCGTCCAGGTCGGCCGTGTGGAGCACGTCGAGCACCACGGCCGTGCCGCCCGCCGCGCCGACCGCGCGGGCCAGGGCCGCGCCGATGCCGCTCGCCCCGCCGGTGACCACGACCACCTGGCCGGTCGCGTCGAAACTCATCCTCATGGTCGTCTCCTCCTGTCGCCCGGCCCGGCTCACGCGCCGGCGGGGTCGTCGGCACCGGGCATCGGGGGCAGCGCGGCCCCCACGTCGGCGGCGGTGCGGCGCAGCGCGTCGAGCACGCTCGCCCCGATCGGCACGCCGCCCGCCAGCGCGGCGGCGCGCCGCTCCGCCTCGATCTGGCCGGGCAGCAGCACCCGGTCGACGCCCGGGGCGGTGGGCGAACCGGTGACCTCGCCGGTGAGCCGGGCCAGCCGCCCGGCGAACTCGTCCGGGTCGCCGAAGGCGGCGACGTCCAGCGCGAGGAAGAAGTGGGCGCAGTCGTTGGGCACCGACGTGTCCGCGTAGAGTCCCCGGACACCCTGCCCGAAGGCGCCCCCGGAGAGCACGCCGGTCAGCACGTCGACGACCAGGGCGAGGCCGAAGCCCTTGTGCCCGGCGGCGGGCAGCAGCATCCCGGCGATGGCGGCCGCCGGGTCCGTGGTGGGACGGCCCTCGGCGTCGGTGGCCCAGGTCGGCGGGATCTCCCGGCCCTCCTGCCCGGCGAGCCTGATCTTCCCGAGGGCGGCCTCCGAGAGCGCCATGTCGAGCACCATCGGCGCGCCGTCCGCGACCGGCACGCCCACCGCGAGGGGGTTGTTCCCGACGACAGGGCGGGCACCGCCGATCGCGGGCATCAGCGGGCGGGTGTTCGCGGCGGCGATCCCGACGCAGCCCTCCCGCGCCGCCGCCTCGACGTAGCGGAACGCGCCGCCGAAGTGGAAGGCGCGGCGCACGGTGACCGCTCCGACGCCGAAGTCGCGCGCCTTGCGCACGGCCAGGGCCATGGCCTGGTCGCCGGTGAGCTGGCCGAGCGCGTGCCCGGCGTCGAGCACGGCGACCGCGCCCTTGTCCACGACGACGTCGGCCTGCTCGCGGCGGCTGACGGAGCCGGCCCGCACCCGGTCGACGTACATCGGCACGAGCATGGTGCCGTGCGAGGCGACGCCGCGCATGTCGGCCTCGACCAGCGCCTCGGCCACGTCCCGCGCGGCGCCCGCGCTGAACCCGGCCGCCGCGAAAACCGCGCCGACCGCGTCACGTAGCCAGTGCGCGGGCACGACTCCGTCGTGGCCCGTCGGAGCATTCACCCGAAACCTCCCAAAAGTCGCGCTCTTGGGAGAGGATCGTCAAGTATCTGATATCAAATGTCAAGTATCAGAATTCGGCTCCCGGATGGTGGGCGATGTCAGGACGGACGTGCCGGCCGCAACGGTGTCAGACGCGACCGTGCGGGCCGCGCCCCTTCCGGTCGTGGGCGCGGGTCCCGGCGGACTCACCGGACTCGGCGGAAGAAGGCGCGGACGTCCCCGACCAGCAGGTCCGGCGCCTGGAGCGCGGCGAAGTGGCCGCCGCGGTCGAATTCCGTCCAGTGCACGACGGCGTGCTCGCGTTCGGCGAAGGCCCGCACGGTGGAGTCTCCGGGGAAGACCGCCATGCCGGTCGGGACCGGGCAGTGCTCGGACCGCCGTCCCCAGGAGGCGGCGGCCTCCTTGTAGAGGCGCGCCGCCGAGCCGGCGGTGCGGGTCAGCCAGTACAGCGTGACGTTGGTGAGGATCGCGTCCCGGTCCACACCGCCGACGTCCTCCCCGTACCCGTCGAACCATTCGAGGTTCCAGGCGAGCTGCCCGACCGGCGAGTCGAGCAGGGCGTAGGCGAGGGTCTGCTGGCGGGTGCTCTGGATCGCGGCGTAGCCGGACCGCTCCCCCTGCCAGCGGGCGACCCCCGCAAGGCGGGCGCGTTCGGCGTCGGTCAACCCGTCCGTCTCGGCCGGGTCGCCCGACGGGAGCGCGAAGAACGCGTTCACGTGCAGGCCGGCGACGTGGTCGGGCGCGGTCCTGGCCAGCTCCGGGGAGATCCGCGCGCCCCAGTCGCCGCCCTGGGCGCCGTACCGCTGGTAGCCGAGGCGGCGCATCAGCTCCGCCCAGGCGCGGGCGACGCGGGGGACGTCCCACCCGGTCGCCGTGGTCGGCCCGGAGAACCCGTAGCCGGGGATCGACGGGACCACCACGTGGAACGCGTCGGCGGGGTCGCCGCCGTGCGCGCGGGGATCGGCCAGCGGCCCGATCACGTGCAGGAACTCGGCCACCGACCCGGGCCAGCCGTGGGTGAGGACCAGCGGCAGCGCGCCGGGCTCGGGCGAGCGCACGTGCAGGAAGTGCACGTTCTGGCCGTCGATGGTCGTGGTGAACTGCGGGAACGCGTTCAGCGCCGCCTCGTGGGCACGCCAGTCGTAGCCCGTGGTCCAGTAGCCGGCCAGCTCCCTCACCCGGGCGAGCGGCACGCCGTAGGACCATCCGGTGCCGGGGATCTCGTCCGGCCACCGGGCGGCGGCGACGCGGGCGCGCAGGTCGTCCAGGTCGGCCTGGGGGATGTCGATGCGGAACGGGCGGATCTCGGTCATGGCGTTCATGTCGTCCATGTCATCCATAGGTTGACCGTAGGAACGATCGCGGTCAGGTTCCGGCCGCGATCGGTGCGAGACTTGGCGGCGTGCTGGACACCTCGGCCCGCCTGCTCCGCCTGCTGTCGCTGCTCCAGACGCGCCGTGACTGGGGCGGCCCAGAGCTCGCGGAACGGCTCGGCGTGTCGGCGCGCACGCTCCGCCGGGACGTGGAACGGCTCCGCGACCTCGGCTATCCGGTCCACGCGACCCCCGGCGTCGCGGGCGGATACCGGCTCGGCGTGGGCGCCGCCCTGCCGCCGCTGCTGCTCGACGACGAGGAGGCGGTCGCGGTCGCGGTGACGCTCCGGTCGGGAGCCGCCGGAGGCGTCGCCGGGATCGAGGAGACCTCCGTGCGCGCCCTCGCCAAACTCGAACAGGTGCTGCCATCCCGGCTGCGGCGCCGCGTCAACGCGTTCCAGGCGTTCACCGTCGCGATGCCCGGCACGGGCCCGGCCGTCGACGTGGACGTGCTCACCGCGTTGACGGCCGCCTGCCGCGACCATGAGCGGCTGCGGTTCGACTACACCGGCCACGACGGTTCCGCGAGCGAGCGCTTCGTCGAGCCGCACCGCCTGGTGAGCCGGGACGGCCGCTGGTATCTGGTGGCGTGGGACCTCGGCCGCGGCGACTGGCGCGTCTTCCGGGCCGACCGGATCCGGCCCCGCACTCCTACCGGCCCCAGGTTCGCTCCTCGGGACTTCCCCGGCGGCGACGTCGTCGCCTTCGTCGCGCGGCGGATGGGCGCCGAGATGTGGCCGTGCCGGGCGCGGGTGCGGGTCCACGCGCCCGCCGAGGCCGTCGCCGGGAGGATCAGCGGGGTGGTGGAGCCGATCGACGACCGGAGCTGCGCGCTGACCGTCTCCGGCGACTCGCTCCGGACCATCGCGGTGATCCTGGGTTTTCTCGACGAGGACTTCGACGTCGTCGAGCCGCCCGGGCTCGACGAGCACCTCGCCGGTCTCGCCGCCCGCTATCAGCGCGCCGCGGGCCGCCGGGAGGAGGCATCGGGGACGAGGAGAGCGGGGAAGGGTGGCTGATGATCGTCCCACCGCGCGGTATGTGGGGCGGGCACGCCCGCCTGCGGGCCGCGCCGATCACTCCCGTAAACTGACGCCCCGCCAAGGGGATGCCCGTGATCGTTCGCGCCTCCCGCGACCACACTGAGGATTGTTCGAGGTGAACGTGATGCCGGCGGGAGCCGCGCCGCTCGACCTGACCGGGCTCGGCGAGGGATTCGCCGCCTTCTGGCGTGAGCGGCACCTGTGCACGCTGACCACCGTGCGTCCCGACGGGACACCCCATGTCGTGCCGGTCGGGGTGACGCTCGACCCCGGAGCGGCGGTCGCCCGCGTGATCACCTCGCGGGACTCGCACAAGGCCCGGCTGGTGGCCGCGGCCGGACCCGGCGGCGCGGCCGTGGCGGTGTGCCAGGTGGACGGGCGCCGCTGGTCCACGCTGGAGGGACGCGCCGTGATCCGGGACACCCCGGAGGAGGTCGCCGACGCCGAGCGCCGGTACGCGCTGCGGTACAAGGTCCCGAGGGAGAATCCGCGCCGCGTCGTGATCGAGATCCGGATCGCCCGGGTGCTCGGCAATGTCTGAGCCGCCCCACGGCCTCCCCCGCCTCCCCGGCGCTCCCGGCGACGGTCTTCCCACGGCACCTGAGGGGCAGGTGGATCCCGACGTCCGCGACGGCGGCGGACCTGCCGTCACCGTCGTCGGCGTCGGGACGGACGGGTGGAACGGCCTCGGCCCGGCGGCTCGCGCGGCCCTCCAGGACGCCGAGGTGCTCATGGGCAGCGCCCGGCAGCTCGGCCTGGTCCCGGAGACCGGCGCGCGGCGGGTGACCTGGCCGTCGCCGCTGCTTCCCGCGCTGCCCGGCCTGCTCGCCGCGCACCGGGGACGGACCGTGTGCGTCCTGGCCAGCGGCGACCCCCTGTTCTTCGGCATCGGCTCGACGCTGGTCCGCCTCCTCGGCGCCGGCCGCGTACGAGTGATCCCGCACCTGTCGTCGTTGTCGCTCGCCTGCGCGCGGATGGGCTGGGCGGTGCAGGAGACCGAGGTGGTGAGCCTGGTCGGCCGCCCGGACGAACTGCTGCACCCGGCGATCCTGCCCGGACGCAGGGTGCTGGTGCTCTGCTCGGCGAGGGACGCCCCGGCCCGGGTGGCCGCCCTCCTCGCCGCGCGCGGGTACGGCCGGAGCGAGATGACCGTGCTGTCCGACCTCGGCGGTCCCGGCGAGAGCCGGTCCTCCGGTACGGCGGAGCGGTGGGCGGCTTCCGCCGCCGCCCACACGGCGTCCGGCTCCCCCGACCGGCCCGGGCAGGCCGGCGTCCTCGCCGCCGCGGCCGGATCGCCCCGCCCGCGGGGACCGTCCCCGTTGCGGGTGATCGCGGTGGAGTGCCGGGCCGATCCGGGGGTGACTCCGCTACCGCGCGTGCCGGGGCTGCCGGACGACGCGTTCGAGCACGACGGGCAGCTCACCAAGCGGGAGGTGCGCGCGGTCACGCTGTCGCGGCTCGCGCCGGTGCCCGGGGAACTGCTGTGGGACGTGGGCGCGGGCGCGGGGAGCATCGCGATCGAGTGGATGCGCAGCCATCCGGCCTGCCGGGCGATCGCCGTGGAGAGCCGCCGTGAGCGGGCCGAACGCGCGGCGCGCAACGCGGCGGCGCTGGGCGTGCCCGGCCTGGAGGTCGTCGTCGGAGCCGCCCCCGCCGCGCTCGCCGGGCTCGCGGTCCCCGACGCCGTCTTCGTCGGCGGCGGCGCGACCGTCCCCGGCCTGCTCGACGCCTGCTGGGCCGCGCTGCGGCCCGGCGGGAGGCTGGTCGTCAACGCGGTCACCATGGAGTCGGAGGCCGTCGTGGCCGCCTGGTACGGCAGGCTCGGCGGAGACCTGGTGCGTCTGGCGGTCAACCGCGCGGCCCCGGTCGGCGGCTTCACCGGTTGGCGCGCCATGATGCCCGTGACCGTCTGGTCGGTGGTGAAGCCCGTGACGGACCCTGACATGGAGCCGGCGTCGGACGTGGAGCCGGAGCCGGACGTGGAGCCGGCGTCGGGTGGGGAGCTTTCGGCGCGGCCGTCGGGACAGGCGGACACCACGCCGGCGGGACGGTCGGGCGTGCCCCCTCAGCCGGGCGGGCGGAGGAAGTGAACGAGGAGGAACGATCGTGACGGACACGCGGACGGGCGTGGTGCGCTTCATCGGGGCGGGGCCGGGCGCGGCCGACCTCATCACCGTGCGCGGCCTGCGTGTGCTCGCCGCCTCCCCGGTGTGCCTGTACGCCGGGTCGCTGGTGCCCCGGGAGCTGCTGGAGGACTGCCCTCCGGGAGCTCGGCTGGTGGACACGTCCCGGCTCACGCTGGACGAGATCGTCGCCGAGATGGCGGCCGCGCACTCCGCCGGGCTGGACGTCGCCCGGCTGCACTCGGGCGACCCGTCGGTGTTCAGCGCGATGGCGGAGCAGATGCGGAGACTGGACGCGCTCGGCGTGCCGTACGAGGTGGTGCCCGGGGTCCCGGCCTTCGCGGCGGCCGCCGCCGCGCTCAAGCGGGAGCTCACGGTGCCCGGCGTGGGCCAGTCGATCGTCCTCACCCGTACGGCGGCGCGCGCGACGCCGATGCCGGAGGGTGAGGACCTGGCCACGCTGGGCGCGAGCCGGGCGACCATGGTGCTGCACCTGGCCGTACAGCGGATCGAGGCGGTGGTCGAGGAGCTGCTCCCCGCCTACGGCGCGGGCTGCCCGGTCGCGGTGGTGGCCCGGGCGAGCAGGGACGACGAGATGATCCTGCGCGGCACGCTGGCCGACATCGCGGAGCGGGTCCGCGAGGCCGGGGTGGTGCGCACCGCCGTGATCGTGGTGGGGCGGGTGCTGACCGCGTCGGCGTTCCCCGACAGCCACCTCTACTCGGCGGACCGATGCCGCGAGTGACCGGCGCCGCCCTCGTCGCCGGCCCGGCTCGCCCGCTCTCCGGCGATGCGTACGCCCGGGCCGCCCTCGGGGCCGGCGCGGCCGACGATCACGCCGGATCTGTCGATGACCACGACGTCCACCTCGACCGGCGCGCCGCGCAGCACGCCGAGCGCGGTGCGCAGCGCCCGCTCCGCGACCAGGTCGCCGAGCGGGAGGCCGGCCTCCTGGCACAGCCGCAACGCGTGCAGCGCCGTGTTCGCCGCGCGTACCCGCTCGGCGAGGGCCTGGTCGCCGCCCGCGCCGAGCACGAGCCCGGCGAGCAGGTCGGGGTTGACCTGGGAGCGGCCGGAGTGCAGGTCGAGGTGCCCGTCGGCGAGCTTGGACAGTTTCCCGATGCCGCCGGCCACGGTGAGCCGCGGCACCGGATGGCGGCGCAGGTATTTCAGGACGGCTCCGGCGAAGTCGCCCATGTCGAGCAGCGCGTCCTCGGGCAGGCCGTGCAGCTCGGCGGCCACCCGCTCGGAGGTGCTCCCGGTGCAGCCCGCCACGTGTGTGCGGCCGGCCGCGCGGGCGACGTCCACGCCGCGCCGGATGCTGTCGATCCAGGCCGAACACGAGTAGGGGACGACGACGCCGGTCGTGCCCAGGATGGACAGGCCGCCCAGGATGCCGAGCCGGGGGTTCCAGGTGCGGCGGGCGAGCTCCTCGCCTCCTTCGACGGAGATCTCCACGAGCACGTCGCCGGTCCCGCCGAAGCGCGCGGCCACCTCGGCGACGTGCTCGCGCATCATCCGCCGGGGCACCGGGTTGATGGCGGGCTCGCCGACGTCGAGCGGCAGCCCCGGCTTGGTCACGGTGCCGACGCCGGGCCCGGCGCGGAAGGTCACGCCGCTGCCGGGGGCGCCGTGCCGTACGGTCGCGGAGATGAGCGCCCCGTGGGTGACGTCGGGGTCGTCGCCCGCGTCCTTGACCACCGCGGCGGTCGCCTCGGCGTCGCCGAGCCGTTCGCGGGCCAGGGCGAACGCGGGGCGCCGCCCCTTCGGCAGGACGATCTCCACCGGGTCGGGGAAGGCGCCGGTGAGCAGCGCGGTGTAGGCGGCGGTCGTCGCGGCCGTGGCGCAGGCGCCGGTGGTCCATCCGTGGCGCAGTGGCGTGCTCATGGCATCGGCCTCGGTGAGGTGAAGGGGACGTCGGAGGCGGGGCGGACGACCGCGGCCGGCGGGCCGGCGCCCCCGAAAGGGGTCATCGTCCCGGAGCGAACCGTCGCCCCGGGGAGCATCGCCGATCGGGAAGGGATGACGGAGGTGGAGGCATGACGAGGCGGCTCCTGATCCTGGGCGGCACCGCGGAGGCCAGGGGGCTCGCCGAGCGGCTGGCCGGGCGTCCGGGACTGCATGTGGTGTCGTCGCTGGCGGGCAGGGTGGCCGACCCCCGGCTCCCGGTCGGCGAGGTGCGCGAGGGCGGTTTCGGCGGGCCGGAGGGCCTGGCCGCCTGGTTGCGGGAGCACCGCGTCGACGCCGTCGTGGACGCCACGCACCCCTTCGCCCGGCGGATGACCGCCTCCGCCGTCACGGCGTCGGCCGAGACGGGGGTGCCGCTGCTGGTGCTGCGACGTCCCGGTTGGCGGCAGCGGCCGGACGACGACTGGCGCTGGGCGGCCGGGCTGGAGGAGGCCGCCGCGCTGCTGCCCGGCCTGGCGGGCGAGGGCGGTCGGGTGTTCCTCACCACCGGCCGCCGCAGCCTGGCCGTCTTCGCCGGGCTGGACGGCCTGTGGTTCCTGGCCAGGTCGGTGGACCCGCCCGAGCCGCCGATGCCCCGGCGCACGCACGTGGTGTTGTCGCGCGGGCCGTACACGGTGCCGGGCGAGCTGGCGCTGATGCGCGAGCACCGGATCGACGTGCTGGTCACCAAGGACAGCGGCGGCGAGATGACCACGGCCAAGCTGGCCGCCGCCCGCGAGCTGGGGCTTCCCGTGGTCGTCGTACGGCGGCCGCCACCGCCCGGCGGCGTCCCGCTCGTGGACACCGTCGAGGCGGCCGTGGCCTGGGTGGGAGCTCACGCCGGATAGCGGCGCGGCGTGTAGACGACGGGCCGCCCGTCCCGCTCGGCGACCCTCGTCGTGGACGAGCCCACGATCAGCAGGCAACGCATGTCGATCTCCGCCGGGTCGAGGGCGCCCAGCTCGACGACGCGGACGCTCTCGCGCGGGCCGCCGACGTCCCGGCCGATGACGACCGGGGTGTCGGGGGCGCGGTGTTCGAGCAGCAGGTCGCGCGCGGCGGCCACCTGCCACGTCCGGCTGCGCGACGCCGGGTTGTAGATGGCGAGCACGAGGTCGGCCCTGGCCACGGCGGTGATCCGTCCGGCGACGACCTCCCACGGTTTGAGCAGGTCCGACAGCGACAACACGCAGTAGTCGTGGCCGAGCGGCGCGCCGGCCCGGCTCGCCACCGCCTGGGCGGCGGTGAGTCCGGGCAGCACGCGTACGGCGACGCCGGCGAACCTGGGCTCGGCCGCCGCCTCCAGCACCGCGCTCGCCATGGCGAACACGCCGGGGTCGCCCGAGGAGACCACGGCCACCCGCGATCCGGCGGCGGCCAGCTCCAGCGCGTGCGCGGCGCGCTCGGCCTCGACCCGGTTGTCGGTGGGGTGGCGGCGCTGGCGCGGGTTGGACGGCACCCGGTCCAGGTAGGGGCCGTAGCCGACCAGCTCGTCGGCGGCGGCGAGGGCCTCCTGCGCCTCGGGGGTCAGCCACGGCCGCCCCGCCGGGCCGAGCCCGACCACCACCACCTCGCCGACGCCCGCGTGGTCGGTGCCGGGGTGGGCGGCCGCGACCGGTTCCACGCCGGGGCCGGTTCCTCCGGCGCTCGCCGCCGCGTCGCGTTCGCCCGATCCCCGCGCCGGCCCGCCGGTCCGCGTCACCGGAGCGCCGAGCGGGCTCGGCAGCAGCGCGAGCGAGAAGTACGGGACGGTGGCCGGGTCCACGTCGGCCAGCGGCTCGACGCGCTGCTTCTCGGTGGTGGCCCGTTCGACGTACCAGGCGTCGTCGAGCCGCCCCGCCTCGGCGAGAGCCGTACGGACCTTCTCGAAGGTGCGGCCGAGCTTCAGCACGGCGGCGGAGTCGGCGGCGGCGAGCCGTTCGGCCAGGACGCCGGCCGGGAGGGTGCCCGGCAGCACCGTCAGCGTCTCGTCCCGTTCGACCAGCGGGCGGCCCAGCACGGCCGCCGCCCCGCTGACGGAGGTCACCCCCGGCACCACCTCGGTCGCGTAGCGATGGGCGAGCCGCTTGTGCATGTGCATGTAGGAGCCGTAGAAGAGCGGGTCGCCCTCGCACAGCACGACCACGTCCCGGCCCGCGTCCAGGTGCGCGGCCAGGCGGGCGGCGCATTCGACGTAGAAGTCGTCCAGCGCGCCCTGGTAGCCCCCGGGGTGGTCGGTGGTCTCGGTCGTGACCGGATAGATCAGCGCTTCCTCGATCTGGTCGCCCCGCAGGTACGGCAGGGCCACCGACCTGGCGATGCTGCGCCCGTGCCTGGCGCTGTGGTAGGCGATCACGTCGGCGGCGCCGAGAAGCCGCGCCGCCTTCACCGTCACGAGTTCCGGGTCTCCGGGGCCGAGGCCCACCCCGTACAGGCGACCGGGCTGTCCGCTCATGCCGTTCACTCCTCCTCGCTCGCGATCGCGTTGACGGCGGCCGCCGCCATGGCGCTGCCGCCCCTGCGCCCGCGCACCACGAGGTGCTCCAGGCCGGACGGGTGCTCGGCCAGGGCCGCCTTGGACTCGGCGGCGCCGATGAAGCCGACGGGGACGCCGAGCACGGCGGCGGGGCGGCCCGCGCCCTCCTCGACCATCTCCAGGAGGCGGAACAGCGCGGTCGGCGCGTTGCCGATCGCGACCACCGCGTTGTCGAGCCGGTCGCGCCACAGCTCCAGCGCGGCGGCGCTGCGGGTGGTGCCGAGCCGTTCGGCCAGCTCGGGAACCCGGGGATCGCCGAGGGTGCAGATCACCTCGTTGTCCGCCGGGAGGCGGCGCCGGGTCACACCGGAGGCGACCATCATGGCGTCGCACAGGATGGGCGCACCGGCGAGCAGCGCCTCGCGCGCCGCCGTCACGACGCCCGGCGACCAGGCCAGGTCGTCGACCAGATCGACCATGCCGCAGGCGTGGATCATGCGGACGGCGACCCGGGCCACGCCCGGCGGCATCCCGCTCAGGTCGGTCTCGGCGCGGATGGTGGAGAAGGACCGGCGGTAGATCTCCGCCCCGTCCCGGATGTAGTCGATCACTGTCCCTCTCTGGTCGCCGCGACGGCGGCGCTCGTCTGCTCGGCGTCGGCGAACGTACGGCTGACGCCGTCCGCCTCGACGCGGTATCCGTGCACGGTCGCGATCACGTCCACGACCCGGCCGCGCGGCCGCCCGCAGCGCCGCTCGCAGCCCGCCCAGTGCACGGGGAGCGGGCCGCCGCCAACGGACGGTGAGCGTACGGCATCGCCCGGAACGTCCGCATCCGCCCGGGGGGCGGGGAGGGCGGCGCGGATGTCGGCGTGGACGTCCGCGAGGGACTTCGCGCAGCCGGGGCGACCGGCGCAGGCGGTCACGCCGAGCCACGGGGACGCCGGGTCGGTGACCAGGCCCTTCTCCGCGAGCCCGGCCCGCCACGCGTCCGCGGCTCCCGGCGGCAGGTCGGGCACGACGACCGCGCGCCACGGCGTCAGCCGCACCTCGCCTGCGCCGTCGTCCGCCGCCTCGGCGAGCGCCTCGACCTGGGCCGCCGTGAGCCGCCCGAGCGGTGCGAGGACGGTGAGGGCGGCCCGGCCGTCCCGCTGCCCGCGCACCCCCACCGCGCTCCCACCGGCCGCGTCGTCGCACGGCCTGGACGGCTCGGACGGGCGGGCTGCGGCCAGGCGCAGACGGGGTTCGCTCCGGGCGGCGCGGGCCGCGACCCGCCCGGGCCCGTCGACCAGCTCGGAGAGCCGCCACGCCTGCGAGCCCTGCTCGGCGCGCTCGGCCAGGAACGCCTCCGCCACGGCGAGCATGCCCTCCGTGGCCGCGCCGGCGGGTACGCGCAGCCCGTGGTCGACCCCGGCGAGCAGCAGCGCGACCTCCTCCGCGTCCCCCGGCTCCGCGGCTCCCGGCTCCGCGGCTCCCGGCCGTACGCCATCCGAACCCGCGAGCCCCGGGCCCGCGCCCGGCCCGGCGTCCCCCGGCCCCACGAAACCGGGCCCCGCGTCCTCCGAGCCCGCGTGGCCGGGGGCGGCGTCGCTCTCCGGGGGCGACGGCAGCAGCGTGACGTCGGCTCCCAGACCGGCCACGTCACCGGACCCGTCGTCGAGCGCGAACAGGAACCGCCCGGGCAGGGCGGCGAGCCCGGGACGGGCGCACAGCGCGCGGTCCAGCTCCGCCGCGAGCGGGCGTACGTCGAGCACGCTGTCCGGGCTCCGCCCGGCGAGCGCCGAGGCCACGATGTTGCGCGCCCGCTCATGCGTGGCGGACGGCAGCAGCCCGGCGGCGGCCAGCCGCGCCGCGAAGTCCTGAGCGCCGCCGCGACCGGCAGCGTCCCCGGACCCCGCCGCGTCTCGGGAGCTCGCGCGGCCCCCCAGGCCGCCGTCCCCGGGACCGGCGCCTTCGCAGGCGGCGCCTCCGGGGCCGGGGGTGGCTTCGGGTGGGAGCGGCAGGCCGCGCACCTGGAGGTTCGCCCGCGACGTCAGCTCGATCACGCCGGACCCCAGCTCGCGGGCGGCGGCGGCGACCACGCGGAGCTGGTGCGCGGTCACGGCGCCGCCGGGAACCCGGATCCGCGCCAGACCGCCGTCCGCGGCGGCGTGGATCTGAAGCGCTCCCGGGCACGCGTCGGGTCCGGAGCGTCCGGAAAGGTCACCGATGAACACGCAGAGGATGCTAACGCCCTGTTTCCCGGGGGATGTCCGCCTGGCATAGTGTGATCCCAGGCGACGGCACAGGGAGGAAGCCGGTGTGAAACCGGCGCGGTCCCGCCACTGTAACCGGGGAGCGACCCCCACCGAAGGCCACGGTCCGGCGACGGACGGGAAGGCCGGGGCGAGCGTCGATCCGGGAGCCAGGAGACTCCTGCCGTCGTGACGACCACGACCCGGGGCGAGGACCCCGAGGGAGGATTTCGCGTGCGCTCCGTGCCGTCCCGCGGGCAGGCTGACGTCCTGCTGCTGTCGACCTCCGACACCGACCTGCTCAGCGCCCGGGCCAGTGGCGCGGGCTACCGGCTGGGCAACCCGGCCAGGCTCGACGTGGACGACCTCCCGGCGCTGCTGGAGGGCGTCCGCCTCGTCGTCGTACGGCTTCTCGGCGGGCGGCGGGCCTGGGAGGACGGGCTGGACGCGCTGCTCGCCGGCCCCCGCCCGGTCGTGGTGCTCGGCGGCGAGCAGGCGCCCGACGCCGAGCTGATGGAGCTGTCCACGGTGCCGGGCGGGGTGTGCGCCGAGGCGCACGCGTACCTCGCGCACGGCGGCCCGGCGAACCTGGCCCAGCTCCACGCGTTCCTCTCCGACACGGTGCTGCTCACCGGGCGCGGGTTCGCCCCGCCCGAGCCGCTGCCGAGCTGGGGCCCGCTGGAGCGTACGGCACGGCGCGCGGACGGCCCGGTGATCGGCGTGCTCTACTACCGCGCCCACCACGTCGCCGGGAACACCGCGTTCGTCGAGACCCTGTGCCGGGCGGTCGAGGACGCGGGCGGGCAGGCGCTGCCCCTCTACTGCGGGTCGCTGCGGACCGCGGAACCCGAGCTGCTGGACACCCTCCGGCGGGTGGACGCCCTGGTCGTCACCGTGCTCGCGGCGGGCGGCACCCGCCCGGCGACCGCGTCGGCCGGGGGCGACGACGCGGCGTGGGACGTCGGCGCGCTCGCCGAGCTGGACGTGCCGATCCTGCAGGGCCTGTGCCTGACGACCGGGCGGGACGCGTGGCGTGCGGACGACGACGGCCTGTCCCCGCTCGACGCCGCGTCGCAGGTGGCGATCCCCGAGTTCGACGGCCGGATCATCACCGTGCCGTTCTCGTTCAAGGAGATCGACGCCGACGGGCTGACCGTCTACGCCGCCGATCCGGAGCGGGCGGCCCGCGTCGCCGGCATCGCCGTACGGCACGGCCTGCTGCGGCACGTCCCCGCGGCGCGGCGGCGGGTCGCGGTCATGCTCTCGGCCTATCCGACGAAGCACTCCCGCATCGGCAACGCGGTCGGCCTGGACACCCCCGCGAGCGTGGTCCGGCTGCTCGCCGCCATGCGGGACGCCGGGTACGACCTCGGGGAGGGCTTCCCCGGTGTCGCGGAGCAGGACGGCGACGCGCTGATCCACGCGCTCGTCGCGGCGGGCGGCCAGGACCAGGACTGGCTGACCGAGGAGCAGCTCGCGGCGAACCCGGTGCGGATCCCGGCCGGCCGCTACCGGGCCTGGTTCGAGACGCTGCCGGACGACCTGCGCGGCGACGTGGAGCGCCACTGGGGGCCGCCGCCCGGCGAGCTGTTCGTGGACCGGTCGCGCGACCCCGGCGGGGAGATCGTGCTGGCCGCGTTGCGGGCGGGGAACCTCGTGGTGCTGGTCCAGCCGCCGCGCGGCTTCGGGGAGAACCCGATCGCGATCTACCACGATCCGGACATGCCGCCGAGCCACCACTACCTGGCCGCCTACCGCTGGCTGGCCGACGAGTTCGGCGCGCACGCGATCGTGCACGTCGGCAAGCACGGCAACCTGGAGTGGCTGCCCGGCAAGTCGGCGGGGATGTCCGCGTCCTGCGGGCCCGACGCGGCGCTCGGCGACCTCCCGCTGATCTATCCGTTCCTGGTGAACGACCCCGGCGAGGGCACCCAGGCCAAGCGGCGGGCGCACGCGGTGCTGATCGACCACCTGGTGCCGCCGATGGCCCGCGCCGAGACGTACGGCGACATCGCCCGCCTGGAGCAGCTCCTCGACGAGCACGCCTCGATCGCCGCGATGGACCCGGCGAAGCTGCCCGCGATCCGCGCGCAGATCTGGACGCTGATCCGGGCCGCCCGGCTCGACCACGACCTGGGCATCGCCGACCGGCCGCACGACACGGAGTTCGACGACTTCCTGCTGCACGTTGACGGCTGGTTGTGCGAGGTCAAGGACGCCCAGATCCGCGACGGCCTGCACGTGCTCGGCGTCGCCCCCGAGGGGAAGGCCCGGGTGGACCTCGTGCTGGCCGTGCTCCGCGCCCGCCAGATCTGGGCCGGGCGGGAGGCGCTGCCGGGGCTGCGCGAGGCGCTCGGCCTGGCGGAGGACGGCGCCGCCGCCCGGGTGAGCGTGGACGAGGCCGAGTCGCTCGCCCGCGCGCTCGTCGAGGGCATGGAGGGGCGCGGCTGGGATCCGTCGGCCGTGCCCGGCGTCACCGCGTCCGTGCTCGGCACGGCCGGGCGGGACACGGCCGGGCGGGACACGGCGGAGGTGCGCGAGGTGCTGCGGTTCGCGGCGGAGGAGATCGTGCCCCGGCTCGCCCGGACCACCGACGAGATCGGCGCGCTGCTGCACGCCCTCGACGGCGGGTACGTCCCGGCGGGGCCGAGCGGCTCGCCGTTGCGCGGGCTGGTCAACGTGCTGCCGACCGGGCGGAACTTCTACTCCGTCGATCCGCGTGCGGTGCCGAGCAGGCTGGCCTGGGAGACCGGGCAGGCGATGGCCGACTCGCTGCTCGACCGGTACCGGGACGAGACCGGCGAGTGGCCGCGCTCGGTCGGCCTGTCCGTGTGGGGCACCAGCGCCATGCGCACGTCGGGCGACGACGTGGCCGAGGTGCTCGCGCTGCTCGGCGTCCGGCCGGTGTGGGACGAGGCGTCCCGGCGGGTCGCCGGTCTCGAACCGATCCCGCTGCCGGAGCTGGGCCGTCCCCGCATCGACGTGACCGTGCGCGTCAGCGGGTTCTTCCGGGACGCGTTCCCGCACGTCGTCACGATGCTGGACGACGCCGTGCGGATGGTCGCGCGCCTGGACGAGCCCGCCGGGGACAACTACGTGCGGGCGCACGCGGAGGCCGACCGCGCGGTCCACGGCGACGAGCGGCGGGCCACGCTGCGGATCTTCGGCTCCCGGCCCGGCGCGTACGGCGCGGGCCTCCTCCCGCTCATCGACAGCAGGAACTGGCGCGACGACGCCGACCTGGCCGAGGTGTACGCGGTGTGGGGCGGCTACGCGTACGGCCGGGACCTGGACGGGACGCCCGCGCGCGAGGACATGGAGAACGCGTACCGCCGGATCGCGGTGGCGGCGAAGAACATCGACACGCGCGAGCACGACATCGCCGACTCCGACGACTATTTCCAGTACCACGGCGGGATGATCGCGACCGTGCGGGCGCTGACGGGGCGGGCGCCCGCCGCGTACGTCGGGGACAGCACCCGCCCGGACGCGGTCCGCACCAGGACGCTGCACGAGGAGACCGCGCGGGTCTTCCGCGCCCGGGTGGTCAACCCCAACTGGCTGGCGGCGATGCGCCGCCACGGCTACAAGGGCGCGTTCGAGCTGGCGGCCACCGTGGACTACCTGTTCGGGTACGACGCGACGACCGGCGTGGTGGCCGACTGGATGTACGACCGGCTGGCCGAGACGTACGTGCTCGACCCGGATAACCGGGAGTTCATGACCCGGTCGAACCCGTGGGCGCTGCACGGGATCGCCGAGCGGCTGCTGGAGGCGGCCGACCGCCGGATGTGGGAGCACCCGGACCCGGAGGTCCTCGAGGAGCTGCGCGCGGCGTATCTGGCGATCGAAGGCGACCTGGAGGACCGCTGACATGGCGCCGAGACCCGCTGGGCGCCGGCCGCGCGCCGGCTATCTGGTGCGGTCTCCTTAGCGGCGGGCGATAGACCCGAGCCGAGACCGCTTTCTCCCCTTTGAGTGCATTGGGTAGTTATGTCACCACTCTGGGTAACACACGTGGGGGACACACACTCTGCACGCCAGCGAGGAGAAAACATGTCATCAGCACGGCATGGCAACGTGACCAGCCCGCAGTCCAGAGCCGGTTTCCACCTCCAGGACTGGCAGGCCGCCGCTCTGGAGGCGGGGAAGTTCTTCCCGGCCATGCAGGCCGGCCTGCGCGACCCCTACGCCCCGGACGACGTCGCCAACAACACGCCCCCAGTGGACGGGAAGATCGCGAGCGCGGGGCTCGACTTCGCCGCCTCGCTCGACGAGCCGCGGGACGACTGGACGAAGCACCCGGCGCGCGCGGGCCAGGAACTGGAGATCACCTGGCACATGCACGCACCGCACAAGACCCGCCGCTGGAACTACTTCCTCACCAGCGGTAGCTGGGATCCGAACAAGCCGCTGGCGCGCTCGCAGTTCGATCCCGCTCCCATCGCCACGATCCAGAACGCGGGCCAGCCGTTCTGGTCGAGCGACGACCTCATCCCGGACAACCCGACCGTCCACCGCGTCCGCCTGCCCCGGGACCGCAAGGGCTACCACGTGCTCCTCGCGGTGTGGGAGGTCGCCGACACCGGCAACGCCTTCTACCAGGTCATCGACCTGGACCTCACCTGACCGCACCGGCTCCGGTCAGCCGCGTTCCGGCGTCCCGGGCGGCGCCGGGGCGCAGGCGGCGACCAGGCGGGCGGCCAGCCCGGGACTGCCGGCCCAGTGCAGGTGGAGGTACGACGCGGCCAGCCGCGGCCCGCCGAAGCCGTCCGCGCCGCCCCGCCAGCGGAACAGCGGCGGCTCCGCGTGCCCGGGGTCGGCGGCGGTGCGGTGGAACTCGTGGCCGCGATAGCGCTCCCCCTCGCGGGTCAGCACCGAGTCCGCGGTCGCCACCGCGTCGCGGTAGCCGAGCGTGAGCCTTCCGGTCATCGTCGCGGTGACCGGGAGCCGGCCGCACATGGGGTGGCCGTCCAGCTCGCGTGCCAGGTACAGCAGCCCGGCGCATTCCGCGACGATCGGCCCGGTGAAGCCGGCCACCTCGCGGCGCAGCGGTTCGTTGGCCGACAGCTCGGCCGCGTACATCTCGGGGAAGCCGCCGCCGACGACGACCGCCCCCGCGCCCTCGGGGAGGCGTTCGTCGCGGAGCGGGTCGAACGTCACCACCTCGGCTCCGGCGGCGGCCAGCAGCTCGGCCTGCTCGGCGTACCCGAAGGTGAAGGCGGAGCCGCCCGCCACCGCCACGACCGGCCGCGGCGATCCCCTCCCGGCCCGGCGCCCGTGCGGGGACGCGGCACTCCGCGCCGCCCCGGGGCCCGGCGGCTGTGGAGAGGGCGCGGACATCTCGGCGAGCGCAGAGGCGCGGGGCTCGGCGGCCGGCGGCGGTGTCCAGGGGGCGGCGGCGAGCGGCGGGGCGGAACGGGCGAGCGCGACCAGCGCCTCCAGGTCGCAGGACGCGGCGACCAGCTCCCCCATCCGGCCGACGGCGGCCACGGCCTCCGCACGGCGTTCGGCGGCCGGGATCAGTCCGAGGTGGCGCGAGGGGGTCGCCACGCCGTCCACGCGCGGGACCACGCCGAGCACCGGGACGCCGCTCTCCGACAGGGCGGACCGGCAGATCTCCTCGTGCCGCTCGGAGCCGACCCGGTTGAGGACCACCCCGGCCAGCCGCACCCGGGTGTCGAACGAGGCGAACCCCTGCACCAGCGCCGCGACCGAACGGCCCTGCCGGGCGGCGTCCACGACCAGGACGACCGGCGCCTCGATCAGCCGCGCGACGTGCGCGGTGGAGGCGAACTCCTCCAGCCCGGCCCCGTCGTACAGGCCCATGACGCCCTCGACCACGGCCAGGTCGGCGCCGCGCGCGCCGTGCAGGAACAGCGGCGCGACCAGGTCCGCGCCGGTCAGCCACGGGTCGAGGTTGCGTCCCGGCCTGCCGGTGGCCAGCGCGTGGTAGCCGGGGTCGATGTAGTCGGGCCCGACCTTGTGCGGCGACACCCGCAGCCCCCTGGCGCGCAGCGCCGCCATCAGGCCGGTCGCGACCGTGGTCTTCCCGCTGCCCGAGGACGGCGCCGCGATCACCAGTCGCGGGATCACCATTCGATGCCCTTCTGGCCTTTCTGCCCGGCGTCCATGGGGTGCCTGACCTTGCCCATCTCGGTGACCAGGTCGGCGGCCTCCACCAGCCGCGGATCGGCGTCCCTGCCGGTGATCACGACGTGCTGGACGCCCGGCCGCCCGGTCAGCGTCTCGACGACCTCGCCGACGTCCAGCCACCCCCACTTGAGGGGGTAGGTGAACTCGTCGAGCACGTAGAAGCGGTAGGTCTCCGCGGCCAGGTCGCGCTTGATCTGCTCCCAGCCCTCACGGGCGTCGGCGGCGTGGTCCTCCTCGGTGCCGGGCCGCTGGATCCACGACCAGCCCTCGCCCATCTTGTGCCAGGCCACCGGGCCGCCCTCGCCGGAGGCGCCGAGCACCCGCAGGGCGTGTTCCTCCCCGATGCGCCACTTCGCCGACTTGACGAACTGGAACACCCCGATCGGCCACCCCTGGTTCCACGCCCGCAGCGCCATCCCGAAGGCGGCGGTCGACTTCCCCTTGCCGGGGCCCGTGTGCACGATCAGCAGCGGCCGGGTGCGGCGCTGCCGTGTGGTCAGGCCGTCGTCGGGAACGACGGCCGGCTTGCCCTGCGGCATCTCAGACCGCCCTCCTGTAGTCGTCGCGCGGGCGTCCGTCCACGCGGGCGCCGGCGAGGTCTCGGCCCCTCCCGCGCTCGCGCGGATGCGCCTTCCGGCGCCCGTTCACATGCCCGTTCCTGTGGTCGCGGACGAGGTCGCGCAGTCCCCCCGCCGCGAGCGCGTCGAGCCGTACGGCGGGCGCGCCCAGCCGGGCGGCGAGGTCGAGCGCGAGGCCCAGCCGCACCGGACCGCTCTCGCAGTCCACCACGATGCCGGCCGTGCCGGCGAGCCGGGCGGCGGCGCCGGCGACGTCGCCACCCGCCGTGGCCCGGCCGTCCGTGACCACCACCAGCAGGGGCCGCCGGGACGGATCGCGCATCCGCTCCACGCGGAGCACCTCGGCGGCGCGGCGCAGCCCGTCCGCGAGCGGGGTGCGGCCCCCGGTCGGCAGCTCCCGCAACCGCGCCGCCCCGGCCTCCACGGAGGAGGTCGGCGGCAGCACCAGCTCGGCGCCCGGCCCCCGGAAGGTGATCAGCCCGACCTTGTCCCGCCGCTGGTAGGCGTCCAGGAGCAGGCTCAGCACGGCGGCCTTGACCTCCCTCATCCGCCTGCGCGCCGCCATCGAGCCGCTCGCGTCCACGACGAACAGGACGAGGTTGCCCTCCCTGCCCTCGCGGACCGCCTCGCGCAGGTCGGTGTCGCGTACCAGCAGGCCGGGCCCCGTGCGTCCGCGTTCGCGCTGGTGCGGCGCGGCGGCCAGCAGGGTGGCGGCCAGGTGCGGCCGCCGGAGCCGTCCGGAGGGGACGCGCGCGCCGACGGTGCGGCCGTTCGGGGTGCGCGCCCGGGAACGCCGCCCCGCCGCGCCCTCCCCCAGTCCCGGGACGCGGAACGCGCGCACCCGGTACGGCTCGGCCGCGGCGATCACCCGGTCCGCAACCGCGCCGGGCGACCCGCCGTCCCCCTCCCCCGGTGCCGCCTCCCCGGTGCCCGCGGCCCCGGAGTCACCGGTGCCGGCGCGCTCCGGCCCGCCGGCTTCGGGGGCGTTCGGCTCGCCGCCGCGCCCCACGCCGGAGTCGCGGCCGCGATCGGGACCTGGGCCGGCGTCGGGGCGGTCCGCGCCGGGAGCCGAACCGGAATCCGGGGAGGGCTCCGGATCGGGCCCCGGTCCGGAGCCGGGGGCGGGGGCGGGGCCGTCCGGGTCGTCGTCCGGATCGGATTCGTCGTGCCGGGCCAGGAGGTCGTCGAGGAGGTCCTCGTCGAGGCCGGGCGCGTCGAAGGGGTCGCGCCTGCGGCGGTGCGGCAGGGAGAGCCGGGCCGCCGCGCGCACGTCCTCTCCGGTCACCCTCGTGCGGCCCCGCCATGCCGCGTGCGCGATCGCCGCGGCGGCGGTGACCAGGTCGGCGCGGAGCCCGTCCACCTCGAAGTCCGCGCACACCCCCGCGATCTGGCGGAGCCGCGCGTCCGGCAGGACGACGTCCGCGACCCGCTCCCTGGCGCGCAGGACGCGCCGGGCGAGCGCCGCCTCCTCCGCCTCCCATCGCGCCGCGAACCCCGCCGGGTCGGCGTCGAAGGCCAGGCGCCGCCGTACGACCTCGGCCCGCTCGGCCGGGTCGCGGGACGCGCGCACCTCGACGGTCAGCCCGAAGCGGTCCAGGAGCTGGGGCCGCAGCTCGCCCTCCTCCGGGTTCATCGTGCCGACGAGCAGGAACCGCGCCGCGTGCCGCACGGAGACCGACTCGCGCTCGACGACGCAGGTCCCGAGCGCGGCGGCGTCGAGCAGCAGGTCCACGAGGTGGTCGTGCAGCAGGTTGACCTCGTCGACGTAGAGCACGCCCCGGTGGGCGGCGGCGAGGAGGCCCGGCTCGAACGCCTTGACGCCTTCGGTGAGCGCCCGCTCGATGTCCAGCGCGCCCACCAGCCGGTCCTCGGACGCGCCCACGGGCAGTTCCACGAGCGCCGCCGGACGCGTCCGGCGGCCCTCGCCGGCGCCGTGCGGGCCGTCGGGGCAGGAGGGGTCGGGAGCGGACGGGTCGCACGCGAACCGGCATCCGGCCACCACCTCGACGGGAGGCAACTGGGCGGCCAGCGCGCGGACGATCGTGGACTTGGCGGTGCCCTTCTCCCCGCGCACCAGCACGCCGCCCACCCGGGGGGAGACCGCGTTGAGGATCAGCGCGAGCTTGAGGTCGTCGAGCCCCACCACCGCGCTGAACGGATACCCGCCGGTCACGATGATCCAGCGGCGCGGCGGAGCGCGTCGCGCCGTGTCCGGGCGCGCGGTGTGCCGTGGTGGGGAATCGGGTTCGGGGGCGAGGTCGCCGGCCCGCTCATCGTTGCCTCCCTGGGATGACGCGTCCCGTCAGACGAGGACGCGGCGGCCGAGTGACCTGGCTCCCGGAACTCGCGTTCCGGATACAGTGGCGCGACCGCACCGGCATCTCACCGGACTTCCCTCGGAACCACCGCGAATCCCCGGGAACGTATCCCGCCCCGATCGCGAACGTCAACTTCGTCCCGCTTCCTCGCGGAGCGTCCGGCTCGGGGTGATGCCGAACTCGTCCGCCACTCCGGATCTTCTCCGTCCCGCGAGACGTAACGGCGAACCCACGCACATACCCTGCCTTGTCGATAGGGAGAGGCCAGGCTTACTCTGAAGCCGCCTCGGCAAACGGGAAGTCCGGTGTGCGTCCCGATCCGGGACGCGAATCCGGCGCGGCCCTCGCCACTGTGATCGGGCATGGTCCCGCTCATCCGCGTACGCGGAAGCCACTGGGCGCCAGCCGCCTGGGAAGGCGAGCGAGACCTTCCAACCCGTCAGCCAGGAGACCGGCCAAGGCACGGAAACACCATCCACGAGGTGCTGGAAAGGTCGGAGTTTCGCCATGCACATTGCCGAGGGATTCCTCCCTCCCCTGCACGCGGCGGGGTGGACCGTCGCCGCCGCCCCCTTCGTCGTCCACGGCGTCGTGCGCCTCAACCGCCAGTTGCGGGAGAACCCCGAGGCCAAGCTGCTCGTCGGAGCGTCGGGCGCGTTCTGTTTCGTGCTGTCGGCTCTGAAGATCCCGTCGGTCACGGGGAGCTGCTCCCACCCCACCGGCACCGGGCTGGGGGCGATCCTCTTCCGGCCCCCCGTGATGACCGTGCTCGGCACGATCACGCTGCTGTTCCAGGCCCTGTTGCTGGCCCACGGCGGGCTGACCACGCTCGGGGCCAACGCCTTCTCCATGGCCGTCGTCGGCCCCTGGGCCGGTTACGGAGCGTACGCGCTGGTCCGGCGCCTGGGCGGCGGGCTGCTCGTCGCGGTCTTCGCCGGAGCCTTCGTCGCCGACCTGGTGACGTACTGCGTGACGTCGGCGCAGCTCGCGCTCGCCTTCCCCGACCCGGCGAGCGGCTTCACCGGGGCACTGACCAAGTTCGGCGCGATCTTCGCGGTGACGCAGATCCCGCTGGCCGTCAGCGAGGGGTTGCTCACCGTGCTCGTCGTACGCCTGCTCCGCTCCACCAGCGCGGCCGAGCTGATCCGGCTCCGCGTCCTGAAGGAAGGCCAGGTGGCCTCGTGAAGCGCAACGTCCTCGTCAACCTGCTCCTGCTGGCCGCCGTCGCCGCGCTCGCCGTCCTGCCCCTGGCGATCGGGGCGGGCGACGGGCACGAGGAGCCCTTCGCGGGCGCGGACGCGCAGGCCGAGACGGCGATCAGCGAGCTCGCGCCCGACTACCGGCCGTGGTTCGCCTCGCTGTACGAGCCTCCGTCGGGAGAGATCGAGTCCGCCCTGTTCGCCCTGCAGGCCGCGGTCGGCGCGGGCTTCCTCGGGTACTACTTCGGGGTCGCGCGCACCCGCAACCGGCTGCGGCACGCCACCGCCTCGGCGCACCCGGCCGCGCCCGACCCGGTCGGCGGTCCGCGGGAGACGGAACACGCGCGGGCGTCCGGGGGCTCCCCCGAGCCGGGGGACGTGCCGAGGGCGGGAGGAACGGCCGCCGGACCCGGCGCGCCCGTCTCCTGAGTCCTCCACGTGCTCGCCATCGACGCCGCCGCCTATCGGAGCCCGTGGCGGCGGCGCCATCCCGCGGCCAAGGCGGTCCTGGCGGGGGCGCTGCTCCTGTGCGCCCTGCTCCTGCCGCCCTGGCCGGGCGCCCCCGTCACCGCCGCGATCACGCTCGCGGTCGCGCTGGGCTGGGCCCGCGTGCCGCCGCGCGCGTTCCTGCGCTCGGCGCGCGCCCCGCTGGCCTTCGTCGTCACCGGCTCGTTGACCTTCCTGGTCAGCGTGAACGCGTCCGGGCTCGCCTGGGCACCCGGCGGCGCGGCGCGGGCGGGCGAGGTGATCGGCCGCTGCGTGGCCGCCGTCCTCGCGCAGCTCCTGTTCGCGATGACGACCCCGCTGGCCGACGTGCTCCCCCGCGTCGCCCGCAGGCGCGGCCTGTCCGGCCTCGCCGAGGTCGCCGGTCTCGTCTACCGGATGTTGTCCGTCGTGCTGGAGACGGTCGAGGCCGTACGGCGGGCCCAGGCGGACCGGCTCGGCACCCTGTCGTGGGGGGCCAGGTGGAGGTCCGTCACCGGGCTGGCCGCGCAGGTCTTCGTCCTGTCCTTCGACCGGGCCAGACGCCTGGAGGACGGCCTGAGCGACCGCGGCTACACGGGAAGCCTCGCCGTGAGCGTGGAGCCCCTCCCCCTGTCCGGGCGTTTCCTCGCGCTCGCCCCGCTTCCCGGGCTGGCGGCGGCCGGGCTGACCCTCGCGCTGACCTCCGCGTCGGCCGTCACCTGAGGCGGCGTCCGGGCCCGGTCCGGACATCGCGCCGTGAAGTCCCCGACCTCCTCGTCCGAAAGGGAAGCCGCAATGACCGCGGTGCTCGCCGCCGACCGGCTCTCGTACTCCTATCCGGGGGCTCCCCCGGTCTTCTCGGAGCTCAGCCTGGAGGTGACCCAGGGGACCTCCCTCGCCGTGCTGGGACCCAACGGCGGCGGGAAGACCACGCTGCTGCGTCTCCTGTGCGGCGGGCTGCGCCCCATGGCGGGCACCGTCCTGCTGCGCGGCCGGCCCCTCTCCTACGGACGCGTGGCGCTCGCCGAGTTCCGCACGCAGGTCCAGTTCGTCCACCAGGATCCCGACGACCAGCTCTTCGCGGCCACGGTCCGCCAGGACGTCTCCTTCGGCCCGTTGAACCTCGGGTTGCCGCCGGAGGCGGCGGCAGCCCGGGTGACCTCGGCCCTGGAGGACATGGAGATCCTCCCGCTCGCGGACCAGCCCACCCACCTGCTGTCCTTCGGCCAGCGCAAGCGGGTCGCGATCGCCGGAGCGCTCGCCCTGCGCCCGGTGGTGCTCATCCTGGACGAGCCCACCGCCGGTCTCGACCCGGCCGGCACGGAGGCGCTCCTCACGACGCTGGAACGGCTGCGCGCGGGCGGGACGACGATCATCGTGTCCACGCACGACGTCGACTTCGCCCACCGGTGGGCCGACGACGCCGCGATCATCGCGCGCGGCACGCTGCACGCGGGCCCGGCGGACACGCTGCTCACCGACTCCGCGCTGCTGCGCGGCGCCTCGCTCCGCCCGGCCTGGGGCCCGGCGGTGGGCCGGGTGCTGCGCGCGCTCGGCGGGCTGCCCGCCGCCGCTCCCGACCCGCGCAGCCCCGAGGAGGTGCTCGCCCTGGAGCCCGAGCCCCGCCCCTGACCAGCGCCGCCGCCCCGCGCCGTCCGATCCGCCGTCCGAACCACGGTCCGGCCGCCTGCCCGGCCCCGGCCGCGCTCGCGCCGGAGCTCCTATCCCTGGCCCGGTTCCTGCCGGCCGGGGGCGCCTCCCCTGCTGTTGCGCAGCCAGATGACCGCGCCGACGACCGCCACGGCGAGCAGCCCGCCCCAGATCCAGCCTCCCGCGCCGCGCGGGCCGTCCGCGTCCGGCGCCGCCGCGGCCGTCGACGCGGACGAGGTGGGCGCCTCCGTCGAGGCGGAAGGCGCGGATGAGGTGCCGGGCGACGCCTCGCTCGTGGCGGCGGCGATCGACGGCGAGATGGCGGCCGTCGGCGTGGCCGCCCCGGCGCCTCCGGAACCGGTGACCGTGAACGGGATCTCCCCTTCGATGGGGTGGCCGTCCGAGGAGACGACGCGCCAGGCGATCACGTACCCGCCGGGCGCCAGCGGCGCCGTGACGTCGGCGAGAACCTTGGCCCCCTCGGACCGGGGCGCGCCGACCCCGACCGGCTTCCCCGCGCTGTCGCGCATGGCGATGACGGGGAACCGGACCTGGGCGCTGTAGTCGAGCTCGATCTCCTTGAGGTCGGTGACCTCGGCGTTCTCGGCGGGAGTGCTGCTCTTCAGGCTGTCGTGGGCCTGGGCGGCGGGCGTCGCGAAGGTGAGGAACATCCCGCAGCCGAGCGCGGCCACGAGGCCACCGCGGATGATTCGTGGCAAGAATGCCATCACTGACTCCATAGACGAAGAACCCGGCTGTACCGGGCAAAGCGGAAAGGCGCTCTCGCGATGTCGCGGAGCGTTCGATCGTCGCGTGTGCCGGCGTCAGCGGGTCGGAGCCGGCGCGGGGCGGCTCGGCGGGCCGCGCCGATGGATCGCCGCCTCGACCTCCCGCCCGATGTACGGCCCGGGTTCGGTCTGCGGCACGGGCCGGTCCGGCGCCGTGAACATCCCGGCGGAGACCGCGCGCATCCAGCGGAGCACGGCGAACGGGGCCGCGCTCCAGAGGCGCAACATCAGCCACACGGCACGCTCGCCGCGATACAGCCACCAGCCCGTCGTGACCGCGAGCACGAGATGCGCCAGCGACATGCCAACGCCGAGGTGGCCGCCGTGCCCCGTTCCGGGTGGCACGGTCGGCAGCGGGTACACGGCCGGCGTGATCCCGGCGGCCGGCAGGGGCGTCAGCGAGGCGCCCGGCGCGGACCAGACGAACAGCTCGTGCAGCAGGACCTGGACGCCGATCGTCGCCGTGAGCACCACCTCGGGACCGCGCTCGCGGGCGTTCAGCGCGTACGCGATCGCGAGCGCCCCGACGGCGCCCAGCGCCATGACGTCGGGCGGAACCGCGCCGCCGCCCGCGAAGGCGTGCGCGGCGGCGGAGACGACGACGCACACCGCCGCGAACACGATGGCTCGCGGCAGGCGCAGGGCCGGCTCCTCGGACGACATGCCCAGCATCCTCCCAGGCGGGTACGCCGGTGAGAAGCGCGACCCAGCGGCGCGCGGGCGGAGGCGCCGTCCTCGACGCCGCGGGACGGAGACGCGCGGGCCGCGCCTGTCAACAGGAGTGGCGTCCCCGACAGGGTGTCCGGCGGGGAAGGGCCTTCACCCCCGGCAAACCTTTACCACGACATTTCTCGTTTTTACGGTGAACTTCATGTGCGATCTGAACTCTGAGGAGACCCGGTACATCGTCGGAGCCCTGGGAGCGATCGACTCCCTGGCCGAGCAGGTGAGGGCGCACTCGTCGTCGATCGGCGAGACGGCCTACATGGATCACGAGGCCCTGGCCGCGCTCCTGGCCGGGCTGCGGGACCAGGCCGACACGGCGCAGCGCTGGGTGGAGGCGAAACCGCAGCAGCACGCCATGTGATCGGGCACGCCGCCGGACGGGACGGCGAGCCCGAGGACGATCGGCGCGGACGGCCAGCAGGGACGACCAGCAGGACGATCAGCAGGGGCGATCAGCAGGGGCGAGAGCCCGTGCCCGCCGGGCACAAAGGCCCTGTTCCCGGCGCTCGCCCGCCCCGAGGCTGGAGGTATGAAACGAGCGCCCTCCGGTGAATGCGACGTCCTCCTCCGCGACGGCGGGATCGCGCATCTGCGCCCGCTGCGTCCCGCGGACCGGCCCACCCTGCACGCGCTGGTCGACCGGACCAGCGAACGCTCGGCCTATCTGCGCTTCTTCAGCGGCGGCCGGGCCTCCGCGCACGTCCACGCCGATCACCTGACCGACCCCGGGTATCCCGGCCACGCGCTGGTGGCCCTCATGAACGGCCGGCTCGTGGCGGTCGCCGAGTACGTGCCCGACGGCGCGGGGCAGGTGGCCGACCTCGGCATCCTCCTCGACGACGGCGTGCACGGTCTGGGGCTCGGCACGCTCCTGCTGGAGCACCTGGCCCTGGACGCCGCCGAGAGCGGCGTCCGCGAGATGGTCGCCGACGTCCTGGCCGAGAACCGTCCCATGCTCGACGTCGTACGGGACCTGGGCCTGGAAGTGGGGCGGAGGCACGACGGCGACCAGGTGGAGCTGCGCATCGCCCTGCGGCCCACCCGCCGCCTCCTGGCGAAGGTCGAGGAGCGCGCGCACGAGGCGGAGCGGGCCTCTCTGGCCCGGCTGTTCGCGCCGGAGTCGGTGGCCGTGATCGGCGCCGGCCGCGACCCGTCCGGCGTCGGCCACCGGGTGCTGCGCAACCTCGTCGACGGCGGCTTCCCCGGCCCGATCTATCCGGTCAACCCGCGCGCGGACCGGCTCTGCGGGCTCACCGCGTACCCGGACCTGGACAGCGTCCCCGGGCCGATCGGCCTGGCGGTCGTCGCCGTCCCCGCGGAGGCCGTGACGGACGTGGCGCGCGACTGCGCGAGGGCGGGCGTCGGGAACCTGGTCGTGGTGAGCGCGGGTTTCGCCGAGACCGGCGACGCGAAGCGGGAGGCGGAGCTGCTGGCGATCTGCCGCGAGGCGGGGATGCGCCTGGTCGGGCCCAACTGCCTGGGCGTCGTCGACACCGGGTCGCGGCTCAACGCCGGTTTCCTGCCCACGCCGCCCCCGCCCGGCCGCCTGGCCCTGATGTCGCAGTCGGGGGCCGTCGCGGTGGCGCTCATCGACCGCGCGGCCGAGGTCGGGCTCGGGCTGTCCGGTTTCGTGTCCGTGGGCAACAAGGCCGACGTGAGCGGCAACGACCTGCTGGAGTACTGGGAGGACGACGACCGGACCGACGTGATCGGCCTCTATCTGGAGTCGTTCGGCAACCCGCGCCGTTTCGGGCGGATCGCCCGGCGGGTGGGCCGCACCAAGCCGATCGTGGTGGTCAAGAGCGGCCGCAGCGCCTCCGGCGACCGTGCCGTACGGTCGCACACCGCCGCCGCGGCGACCCCGGACACGGCGGTCGACGCGCTGCTGGCCGGTGCCGGCGTGATCCGGGTCGACACCGTCCAGGATCTGCTCGACACGGCCCGACTCCTGATCGGGCAGCCGCTTCCCGGCGGCGCGCGGGTCGCGATCGTCGGCAACTCCGGCGGCCCCGAGGCGCTGACGGCCGACGCCTGCGAACGCCAGGGGCTGGAGGTGCCGGAGCTGTCGGCGGAGACCAGGCGGCTGCTGCGCGACCGGCTGCGGCCGGGGGCCGCCGTCGGCAACCCGATCGACCTCACCGCCGACGGGGACGCCGGCGAGCTGGGCTTCGCGATCGGGACCGTGCTCGCCGACCCCGGCGTGGACGCCGTCATCGTCGTCTACACGCCGCCCTTCGGCTCGGGCCGCGCCCTGACGGAGGCCGCCATCGACGAGGCGACGCGGGACACGGCGAAGACCGTGCTCGCCTGCGTCGTGGGCCACGACGGGCTGATCGGCGGCCGGGTGCCGTCCTACGCGTTCCCCGAGCAGGCGGTGCACGCCCTGGCCCGCGCGGTGTGCCACGCCCGCTGGCGGGCGCGGCCGGAGGAGCCGGAACCGGGGACGGACTCCGAGAGGGACCGGCGCGCCCTCGCCGCGGCCGAGGAGATCGTCTCCCGGGAGCTCGCCCGTACGCCGGAGGGAGGCTGGCTCGACCATCCCACCGCGGCGCGGCTGCTCGGCTGCTACGGCGTGAGCGTGGTCGAGTCGATCGGCGTGGACGGCCCGGAGAGCGCGGCCGAGGCGGCGGCCCTGACCGGGCTGCCCGCCGTCCTGAAGGCCACCGGCCCCGGGCTGGTGCACAAGAGCGACGTCGGAGGGGTGCGGCTGGGGCTGCGCACCCCCGAGGAGGTGGCCGAGGCCTACCGGGAGACGGCCGAGCGGATCGGCCCGGCGATGACCGGCGGGCTCGTCCAGCGGATGGTGACCGGCGGCGTGGAGATGATCGTGGGAGGCGTCCGGCACGCCGCCTTCGGCGCGCTCGTCATGGTCGGCATGGGCGGGGTGACCGCCGAGCTGCTGGCCGACCACGCGTTCCGGGTGCCGCCGCTGACGCGCGGCGACGCGGCCGAGATGCTCCGGGAGCTGCGCTGCGCGCCGCTGCTGTCCGGATACCGGGGCCGTCCCGAGGTGGACGTGCGGGCGCTGGAGGAGCGGATCGTGCGCGTCGGGCGGCTCCTCGACGACCTGCCCGAGGTCGCCGAGCTCGACATCAACCCGCTGATCGTCACCCCCAACGGGGTCGCGGCGGTGGACGTGCGGATCCGGCTCGCTCCGGCCGCTCCCCCGCCCTCGCCGTACCGCCGGCGGCTGCGCTGAGAGCCCTCGGGACTTTCGAGGGCCGTCACTCGGGGGGTTCCCGGCCTTGCGGCGGTGGGCGGCCGCCGGGCCGGGAGCACACCACCGCGACCGGGCAGCGGGCGTGGTGGAGCACGCCGCGGCTCACCGAGCCGAGCACCATCGCGCCGATCCCGCTCCTGCCGTGCGACCCCACGACGAGCACGTACGCGGTCGCGGACGCCTCGACCAGCGCGCGCACCGGGTGGTCGCAGATCACCTCGACCTCCGCCCGCACTCCGGGGTATCTCGCGCGCCACCCGGCGATCCTCCCGGTGGCGATCGTCTGCCGCAGTTGCCGCATCTCCTGGAGGTCGTACACGAACCAGCCGGTGTAGATCTCGGGAGGCAGCCGCCAGCCGTACACCGCGCGGACCGGGCATTCGCGCAGCCGGGCCTGCTCGAACGCGTAGGCCAGCGCGGGCTCGCACTCCTCCGACTCGTCCACGCCGACGACCACCTCCGCTCCGGCGTCCGGCACGCCGCCCGGCATGTGGCCGGGCCGTACGACGACGACGGGGACGGCGGTGTGACCGGCGAGGTGCCCGCTCACCGAGCCGAGCAGCATCCCGGCGAACCCGCCCCTGCCGCGGCTCCCGACCACCAGCTCGGACGCGTTCTCGGCCTCCCGGAGCAGGACGCGGGCCGGGGCTCCTTCCAGCCGCCTCGTGGACACGGCCAGGTCCGGGTGCCGGTCCCGCGCGGTCTGCTCGGCCTCCCGCAGGATCTGGTCGCCCGCGCGCAGCAGCGCCTCGCCGAGCCCGGGGATCGGGTAGGGGCGGCTCGCGTACGCCGGGGACGGGATGGTGTGGACGGCGGCGAGCGGCACCCCCTTCCTGGCCGCGTCGTCGGCCGCCCAGACGACGGCCGCCGTCGCGGCCGGGGAGCCGTCCACTCCGACGAGGATCGGTCCGGCCATCGCTCCCCCTCTCGCGCCCCGGGCCGTACGGCATCGCCACTACCCGAGATGGCGCGGGGGCATCACAGGGGCACGCGCGGCGCACCGGCCGCACGCGCGGGTCGGCCGCTCCGCCCGGAGCCTCGGTCCAGCCGGAGCCGCATCCCCGCCCAAGGTCTTGACCTTGGGGGAAATAGCACGATTTGAGGGGTTTTTCGGTCAGTGTTGAGGGGCACCCGCATCATCTGGGAGCGAAAGTCACGAGCGTGGAGCCACCCATGGCCGAGAGCCGGAGCGAAACCCTGCGGGTCGCGTGGCACGGCGGTGGCCGCTTCGACATCGGGATCCGCGGGCATTCCGTACGGGTCGACGAGCCGAGGGACTTCGGCGGAAGCGACACCGGTCCCACAGCGACCGAACTCTTCGTCGGCAGCCTCGCCGCGTGCGTCGCGCACTGCGCCGAGCGCTACCTGCACCGATGCCAGTTGCCCGCCGGCGTCACGGTCACCGCGCGGTACGTGCTCGGCCTGCAACCGGCGCACCTCAGCGAGGTCGCCCTCGACGTCGAGGCGCCCGGCCTCCCGGAGGGGCTGCGCGCGTCGTTCACCGCGGCGATCGGGCACTGCCCGGTGTACAACACCCTCTACCGGCCGCCGGAGGTGACGTTCCGGGTCCTCACCTCGGGCCACGAGGCCGTCTGCCACCACCCCTGAGCCGCGTCACCCGGCCCGGCGCACCCGGTCCACGTACGCGACCAGGCCGTTCAGCAGGTCGGCCGACCAGGGGAGGCCGCGGGCCAGCTCGGGGCCGTGGTCCCGCCACATCCGGCGGGCCGCCCCGGCTGTCCGTTCGTCCCCGGCGTGGAACGCCGCGCCGATCGTGTCCCAGCGCCGGACGAGGTCGCGGACCCGCGGATCGTCGACCGGCGTGTCCGCCCGGACATGGCCGAGGAGCTCCTCGACCAGCCCGGCCCACTCGGTCCTGGCCGCGTCGACGGCCTCGCTCCCGAGCTCGGCGCGGCGCTCGGCCAGCCGTTCCCGCTGCTCCGGCGTGAAATAGGCCTCGAACACAGAGATCATCTCCAGGGTCGTCATGAACTGGTCTGGATCGGGCATCGACCGGCCGTCCAGCCGCCGCAGCAACCCCTGGATCCGGTCCATGAGCAGCGCGATCTGTCCGGCTCGCTCCTCCAGGTCCCGGAGCTGGGCGGCGAGCAGCGCGCGCATCGCCTCGGGTTCGTCCCCCGAGTCGTCGAGCACGCCCGCGACCTCGTCCAGCGACAGCCCGAGAGCGCGCAGCGCGCGCACCCGGTACAACCGCCGCAGGTCGCGCTCGGTGTAGCGGCGATGCCCCGACGCCGTGCGCTCACCGGCCCTCAGCAGGCCGATCTCGTCGTAGTGGCGCAGCGTCCGCACCGTCACGCCGCTGGCCTCGGCCAGCTCCCCGATGCTCCACCGGCGTCCGGCCCTGTCCTTCCCGATCACGGGGGCAACGCTAGAACCTCCCCCTGCGGCCGGTTCAACCCTCCTCCGCGCACCCGAACCGGCGATCTTCCGCGTACGCGGGGTGCGGTTCGCCGCGCTTCGGTACAAAAGGTCGATGATCTCCTTGTCGACGTACGGAACCCTCCGGTGGGCGGCGGCGCTGCTGTGCGTCGCCGCCGTCACGAGCTGCACGGCCGACCCGGCGGACCCATGGGACGACCTCGCGCTGCCCCTTGACGCCTACCAGCTCACCCACGAGGACCAGGCCCGGGTCCAGCGCGCGCGGTTCGCGTTGATCCGGGACTGCATGCGGCGGTTCCGGATCGACTTCCGGGGCCCCTCGACGGAGCCGGTGACCTATCCGAGGAACGCCTCCTACATCGACCTGCTCGACCGCGACCAGGTCGAGAAGTACGGATACGCGGCCCCGCCCGGGCAGGCGGAGGAGGCGGCGGCCGCGCAGACCGGCATCCGGACCGGATACAGCGTCACGGACGAGCAGTTCTTCGTGCTCGAAGGAAAGGTCAAGCGGTACCGGGGCACACCGGTGCCGCCCGGCGGATGCTTCGCGGAGGCGGACGGCGTCCTCAACCAGGGGGCGAAGGGCGTGCCGCCCGCCGAGTCGGCCAGGAAGTTCAACGACGACGAGATGCTCACCTTCTCCTACGACGCGGCCGATCTCGCGTGGAAGGACCCGAGGGTCCGGGCGGCCGAGCGCTCGTGGAGCGCGTGCATGAAGGAAGCCGGTTTCGACTACGCGACCCCCGCCGACGCGATGGGCGACCGCCGGTGGGCGGTGACGGCCGCCGACGACCACATCGAGAAACCCCGCGGCACCCGGGTGGAGATCGAGACGGCCGTCGCGGACGCCGGCTGCCGCCTGGACACCGGCTATTACGGCGTCCGGCGGGCGGTCTACACCGACCATCACAACAGGGTCATCGCCGGACACCGCGACCGGCTGAACACCATCAAGGCGCTCAACGAGACCCGGCTGTCCAACGCCGCCAAGGTCCTCAAGGGCGAACTCCCGGCCCGATAGCCGGGTTCCCTCCACCGCGCGTCCGGCCGCGAGGACGACACCGCCTCTCCCGGCGACGGCGGTGTGTGGTGGCGCACCTGGCGGAGCGCGGGGCGACCGGCCCCGCCTTCACCGTGGGCTTCTGCTTCGGCGGAAGCCGGCACACCTACCCCGGCGCACCGCACTCCTTCTTCGACCGCGCGTACGCCGAGTGGGGAGAGGCGTGCGCCGACGCGTGGCGGCGGATCCTGGAGTTCACCGGCCGCCACGGCGCGTCCGGCGAGCCCGTCTGATCGGCCGCACGGCACCGGCGGCCACGGGCCGCGGCTCCGCCGGGGCTTCAGCCGGCTCTCGACGAGGACTCCCTGACGAAGAACGACGTCGGAAGCCGGACGCGCTCGGCGACGGGTGTGCCGTGGATCAGACCGTGGAGCATGTCGACGGCGCCCTCGGCGAGGCGCTCGGGGTGCATGTCGACCGCCGAGATCGCGGGGCTCGCGGTGCGGGCGTGCTCGGAGTCGGACGCCGTCGCCAGGAGCGTACGGCCGGGCACGCTCACTCCGGCCTCGCGCAGTTCCTCCAGCACGCCGACGGCCTGCCGTCCCGTGGCGCACAGGACGGCGTCGGGCACGCCGTCGCGGAGCAGCCGGGCGGCGACGGCGCGACCGCCCCGGATTCCGGCTCCCTCGGCGGCGCGCAGAACGCGGGGAGGCAGCCCCGCCCCCGCCGTCCACGCCCGGTAGGCGGCCTCGCAGTCCTGGTTCCAGCCGTTGGAGTCGGTGCCGCCGACCAGGACGATGTCGCGCGCGCCGGCGGAGGCGAAGTGGTCGAGCACCGCCGCCATGGAGCCCTCGTCGTCCGACGACACCCAGTACGGCGAGTCTGGCCGGGCGACGTTCCGCCCGAGTGAGACGTAGGGGATGTCGCGGTCCTCCAGCCGCCGCACCACGGGGTCGTCCACCTCGGGCTCGGCGACGACGTAGCCGTCCAGGGAGTAGGCGAAGGCGGGGACCGGCGACCTCAGGAGGTTGGGGACGAGCATCATCCCGATGCCGCGGTCCATCGCCGCCACCGCCGCCGCCGCGAGCAGCCGGCTGAAGAAGTCGACGCCGTTCAGCGTGTACGAGCCGATCGCGTCGAGCGGGCGCAGCACCAGCCCGATCGTCCCCATGGGCGAGCGGCGCAGTCCGCGGGCGAGGGCGTCGGCCTGGTAGTCGAGCTCGGCGGCGACCCGTTTGACGCGGGCCCGGGTCTCCTGGCTGAGCGTGCCCTTGTCGTTGAGGGCGAGGGAGACGGCGGCGATCGAGACACCGGCTGCCCGCGCCACGTCCTCGATCGTCAGGCCCTTCCTGCGTGCCATCCGCGGCCCTCCCCCGGTCGAACGATCATAAATCGATTTATAACAGTATCTGCTCGGCATGGCATAAAACCTTTTACTTCTCTAGCGTTGGCCCGGTTCGATCCGGCCCATGCCGAAGGAGCCATCCCGTGACACGCTCCCCCGTCGCCGCCGCCCTCGTGGCGGCGGCCGTCACCGCCATCGCCTCCTGCGCGCCGGCGGCTCCCGCCGAGCGCGCCCCGCAGAAGGAGGTCGCCCCCGGATTCGCCGCCGTCGCCGACACGTCGGCGACGCGCACCGGCGAGGCGACCGTCCAGCTCGACTACGACACCGCCGAGGCCGACGGCCTCGACCCGCAGACCGCGCAGTGGGCCCGCACCTGGATGCTGACCGGCCTCAGCTACGAGACGCTCGTGACCACGGACGAGAAGTTCGCCATCGTCCCCGAGCTCGCCACGTCGTGGACCACGCCCGACGACCGCACCTACGTGTTCACCCTCGACCCGGCGGCCACCTTCTCCAACGGACGGAAGGTCACCGCCGACGACGTCGTCGGCAGCCTGGAACGCCTCCGCGAGGGCGGCGGCGTGTGGTCGGGGCAGCTCGGACCGGTGTCGAGCGTCGAGGCGACCGACGCCTCGACCGTGACCGTCAAGCTCGCCGAGCCGTACGCGCCGTTCCTGGCGGCGCTGGCGAACACCCCGGCCGCCGTGCTCCCGATGAAGGAGGTGAACGCGGGCACGATCGACCTCAAGAAGCAGATGGTCGGCAGCGGCCCGTACGTCGCCACGCAGCACCGGCAGGACAAGTCGTGGACGTTCGAGCGCAACCCGTCCTACCGGCACGCCGACCAGGTGAAGATCACCAAACTGACCGTCGACATCGTCCCGCAGGACTCGACGCGGATGGCCGCCCTGCGCGAGGGCAGCGCGCAGATCGCGAACTTCAACAACGCGGACGCGATCGACCTCCTCGCCGACAGCCCGAAGACGAAGGTGTTCGCGCAGAAGCAGAGCGACTACTTCTACCTGCTCGTCAACTCGCGGCGTCCCGGCTCGCCCCTGGCGGACGAGAAGGTGCGGTTCGCGATCAACGCGGCGATCGACCGCCGGGCGCTCGTCGACGTCGCCCTCGGCGGCGAGAGCGCGCCGACCGCGGCCGCGCCGAGCAACCTGCCCGGCGGGTGCGCACCCGCCGAACTGCCCTCGGCGAAGGCCGGCCCGGGCAAGGCGGCGGGACTCCTCGCGGAGAGCGGCGCCAAGAACGTCTCCCTGAACCTCCTCATCGACAACTCCGAACCGGTGCTCGCGCAGCTCGCCCAGGTCATCCAGCAGCAGCTCGCCCAGATCGGCGTCACCGTGAAGATCGAGCAGTACGACGTCGGCACGTACGAGAAGCGGGTGCTCACCACCCGGCCCGGCGAGTTCGACCTCGCGATCGGCTGGTTCGTCGGCTACGTCGACGCCTCGATGGTCACACGCTGGTGGAACCCGAAGCTCTCCGGCTTCACCTCCGGATTCGCCGGCGACCACGCGGACCTCGACGCGCTCATCGCCAAGGCCCAGGCGACCGGCGACGAGAGCGCCCGCGCCGCCGCGCTCACCGAGCTGTGCGCGTCGGCCGACCGCCACTCGGAGATCGTGCCGCTGGTGCACCGGCCGTCGTTCCTCGCGGTGGACACCTCGGTGGTGAGCCCGACCGTGCAAAGCGACGAGGGGTACGGCGACTTCCTGCGCCACATCGCCGACTTCCGCCTGCTCGGGAAGTAGCCGCCGATGCTCCGATGGATCGCCGGCCGCGTCGTCAGCGCGGCGGTCACCCTGCTCGGCATCTCCCTGCTGATCTTCGTCGCGGTACGGCTCATGCCGGGCGGCTATGAGGACGTGATCCTCGGGCCGCTGGCCGGCCCCGAGCAGCGCGCCGCCGTGGCGGCCCGCTTCGGCCTCGACCAGCCGGTGTTCGTCCAGTTCTTCCTCTGGCTCGGCGCGCTGGTCCGGGGCGACCTCGGCATCTCGATGGTCACCCAGGCGCCGATCGTCGACGAGCTCGCGCTCCGGCTGCCGCTGACGACGCTGCTGGCGGCGATGTCGCTCACGGTCACCCTCCTCGTCGGCGTGCCGCTCGGGGTCCTCACCGCCGTACGCGGCGGCGGGGGCCGCGGCGGCGCGGCCGGCCGCCTCCTGTCGGCGATCGGGATCAGCCTGCCGGAGTTCGTGCTCGGCAGCGTGGTGATCTACGTCTTCTCGCGGTACGCGCTCGGGTTGCGGATCGGCGGGTTCGCGACCGGCGCCTCCGGGTCCGGCGCGGCCTTCCAGGCGCTCATCCTGCCCGCGCTCGTGCTCTCGGTGTTCTCGGTCGCCGCGACCGCGCGCACCACGCGGGACGCGGTGCTCGGCGTCCTCGTCGAGCCGCACATCGCCGCCGCGATCGGCCGGGGCGAGTCGCCCTGGCACATCGTCCGCCACCACGTGCTGCGCAACATCGGCATCCCGGTCCTCACCCTGCTGGGCAGCGTCGTCGCCTACCTGCTCGGCGGCGCCGTGATCGTCGAGTCCCTCTTCAACATCTCGGGACTCGGGTCGTACATGGTGTCCGCGCTCGGCCGCCGCGACTTCGGGGTGGTGCAGGCGACCGTGCTGTTCACGGCGGCGGCGTTCGTCGTCGTGAGCCTGCTCACCGAGCTCGCGTCCGGCCTGCTCGACCCGCGCGTCGCCACCACACGAAAGGGAGTCCGATGACGCTCGTGTCCTTCGCGCGGCGGTCCCGCGTCGCGCCCCGGCGGCGGGACGGCCTGTTCACCGTCGCGGCCGGCGTCCTCGCCGTCATCGCGGCCACCGCCGCGATCGCCGCGGTCGTCCCGTTCGCGGGCGACCCGGACGCCATCGTCGGGCCCCGGCTCTCGCCGCCGTCGGCGCGGTGGCCGTTCGGCACCGACGCGCTCGGCCGCTCGCTGCTCGCCCGCGTGCTGGAGGGAGCCGGGACGACCCTCCTCGTCTCGATCGCCGCCGTCACGGCGACCGCCGTGGTCAGCACGCTCCTCGGCATGGTCGCCGGCTACTGCGGCGGCCCGCTGCGGGAAGCGGTGACGCGCCTCGGCGACGTCCTCTACGCGTTCCCCTCGATCGTGCTCGCGGTGCTGGTCGCCGCGGTCGTCGGCCCCGGCCTGGCCTGCGCGGTCGCCGCCATCGTGCTCGTCACCGTCCCCCTGATGACGAGGATGATCACTGCCGCGGCGGCCTCGGTCGCCGAGCGGGACTTCGTCACCACGGCGAAGATCAGCGCAGTGCCGGCCCCGGTCATCCTCGGCCGGCACGTCCTCTCGAACATCGGCGGCACGATCGCCGTGCAGGGCACGTACGCGCTCTCCGTCGGCATCCTCGTCGAGGGCGGGATGAGCTTCCTCGGGTACGGCGTGCAGCCGCCGCAGTCGTCGCTCGGCTCGCTCATCCAGCAGGGCGGGGCCTACATGGCCCACGCGCCCTGGCTGCTCTTCACGCCGGCCCTCGTGCTCGTGCTGGCGATCCTTTCGATCAACCTCATCGGCGACACCCTCCGGGACCGCCTGGAGCCGCGCGAGACGAGGAGCCTCGGATGACCGTCCCCACCCGCGCCCCGCTCGTACACGTGCGCGGACTGTCGGCCGAGTACCGCTCCCGTCTCGGCACGATCGCCGCCCTCCGCGACGTGGACCTGTCGCTCGAACCGGGTGACCTCCTCGGCGTCGTCGGGGAGAGCGGGTCGGGCAAGAGCACGCTGTCGGCCGCGCTCGGCCGGATGTCGCCGGGCTCGTGCCGCGTCACCTCCGGCACCGTGGAGATCGGGGGCGTGGACGTCGCCGGCCTCGACGGCCCGGCCCTGCGCGCGCTGCGCCGCGACGTGCTCGGCTTCATCCCGCAGGACCCGATCGGCTCCCTCGACCCGACCCTGCGCATCGGCCGCCAGCTCCGCCTCGCCCTCCGCCCGCTCAGGCGGCCCTACGACCACACGGCGCTCGTCGCCCTGCTGGACGGCGTGCAGATCCGCGAGCCGGAGCGCGTGTTGCGCCTCTATCCCCACGAGATCTCGGGCGGGATGGCCCAGCGGGTCGCGATCGCGCTCGCGATGGCGCGCGAGCCGCGCGTCCTCGTCGCCGACGAACCCACGGCGGCGCTCGACGCCCAGGTACGTGAGGACGTGCTCGACCTCATGGTGCGGCTCATCGCCTCGTCGGGGGCCGCGCTCCTCTGGGTGAGCCACGACCTGCGGGCGGTGCGGCGCTGGTGCACACGCGTGATGGTGATGCGGGCGGGCGAGGTGGTCGAGGCGGGACCGACCGAGGACGTGTTCGGCCGGCCGGAGCATCCGTACACGCGGCGGCTCCTGGACGCGCTCGCGATGACACCCGCCGCGGACGAACGGGAGAAGGCATGACCACGGTGCTGAAGATGTCGGACGTGAACGTCACCTTCACCAGCGGATGGGGGCGGCGGCGCACCCGGTCCCGGGCGATGAAGGACGTCACCCTGGAGGTCGAGGCCGGGCGCACGCTCGGGGTCGTCGGCGAGTCCGGCTCGGGCAAGAGCACCACCGGATCCGTCGCGCTCGGGCTGCGCCGGCCGGACAGCGGAACCGTCGAGGTGCTGGGACGGCCCGCGGCGGAGCGCGGGCGGGCGCTGCGCGGACGGGTGCAGGCGGTGCTGCAGCACCCGCACTGGTCGTTGAACCCGCGGCGGCGCGTAGGCGTCTCGGTGCGGGAACCGCTCGCGGTGGCCGCGCGCCGTCTCGGCCGGGAGGAGCAGCGGGAGCGCGTGGTCCGCATCCTGGAGCAGGTCGGGCTCGACGCGGCGACGGCCGACCGGTACCCCCATGAGCTCTCCGGCGGCCAGCGGCAGCGGGTGTCCGTGGCGCGGGCTCTCATCACGGAGCCCGGCTTCATCGTCTTCGACGAGGCGGTGAGCGCCCTCGACGTGTCCGTGCAGTCGCAGATCCTCGAGCTCATCCGCGAACTGCAGGCCTCGCACACGTTCGGCGCCCTCTTCATCTCGCACGACCTCGCGGCGGTACGGCGCGTGGCCGACACGATCGCGGTGATGCGTCACGGCGAGGTGCTCGAGACGGCGCCGGCCGAGCGGTTCTTCACCGATCCGGCCCATGAGTACTCGCGGCGCCTGCTCGCCGCGCTCTGACCCACGACAGGAGGAACATCGATGGACATCGCGGCGGACGCCGTCTACATCGTCGGCGAGGTCGAACCGTTCGACGGAACACCGGAGCCGGGGCCGAGGCCCACCGCGATCGCCGTGACCGGTGGACGCGTGCTCGCGGTCGGCGGCGCCGAGGTCGCCGAGCGTCATCTCGGGCCGCGCACGGTCGTGCACCGGTACGAGGACGCCGTCCTGCTCCCCGGTCTCACCGACTGCCACGTGCACCCGGTCTGGGGCTCCGTCGAGCTGGGCCGGGCCGTCGACCTCGACGGGATCGCCACCCTCGACGGCGTGCTCGGCGCGCTCCGGTCCGCCGCGGCCGGCACCGCGCACGACGAGTGGATCTTCGGCCACGCGCTCGACCCGAACGTCTTCGACGGCGCCCCGCACGGCAGGATGCTCGCCGAGGCCCTGCCGAACCGGCCCGTCGCGCTGCTGCTCCGGGACGCCCACTCGCTCGTCGTCAGCCCGCGCGTCATCGAACTGGCCGGCCTGACCGGGCGGGAGACGTTCGACGACCGGGCGTCGGTGGCGCTCCATCCCGACGGCGCGCCGAGCGGGCTGCTCCTCGAACTCAGCGCGATGGCGCTGGTGGAGCCCCTCTACCCGGCGCTTTCCGTACGGCAACAGGCCGACTACGTGCTCGCGGAGCTGGCGAAGACGGCCGCCGCGGGGCTCACCGGCGGTCACGCGATGGACTTCGGCCCGCCCAGCCACGAGATCTTCCTGGACATCGAGTCGCGCGCCGAGCTGCCGATCAAGCTGCGCTGCTCGCCGCTCGTCCCCGCCGACTCCGGTCCGGAGACCTGGCGGGAGATCGCCGCGCTCCTGGGCCTGCGCGGGCGGCGCTGGAGCGTCGAGGGCGTGAAGTTCATGCTCGACGGCACGATCGACAACGGCACGGCCTGGCTGGAGGAACCGGACGCCTACGGGGAGAACCACGCGGCGCTGTGGACGGACCCGGACGCCTACCGGGCGGCGGTCGCGTTCTTCGCCGGCCGCGGCGTCCCCACCGCCACCCACGCGATCGGCGACCGCGCCGTGCGCTTCGCCCTCGACGCCGTGGCCGAGGTCGGCGCCGGGCCCGCCGCCCCGCACCGGATCGAGCACGTCGAGACCATCCCGGACGAGACGGTCGACCGCTTCGCGCGGCTCGGCGTCGTCGCGAGCATGCAGCCCGTCCACGGCACCCGGCACACGCGCGCCGACCGCAGCGACAACTGGTCGGTACGGCTCGGCGCCGAACGCGCGTCGCGCGGCTGGCGCTGCCGGGACCTGCGGGAGCGCGGCGCGGTCGTCGCCCTCGGCTCGGACTGGCCCATCGGGACGGCCGATCCGCGGGTCCTCCTCGCCGACGCGCAGCTCCGCCGTCCCGTGGAGGAGCCGGGAACCGCGCCGGTGCAGCCGGAGCAGGCGCTCACCGCCCGCATGGCCTACGAGGGCCTCACCACCCACGCCGCGATCGCCGCCGGCCGGGCCACGAGCCGAGGGCGCGTCGCGCCGGGGTACGAGGCCGACTTCACCCTCTTCGCCGAGAACCCGCTGCGGCTCACCCCCGAGCGGCAGGCCGTCAACCCCGTGATCGCCACGGTCGTCGACGGCCGCCCGCAGCACGGCTGAACCCCCGAACGAAGGAAGACATGAACCCCGAAAGGCGACACATCGCCGTCAGCGCGTCCGACCCCTTCGAGCGCGGCAGGGAGCGCGGCGAACGGCTGCGCGACACCCTCCCCGGCGGGCTCGGCCTGTACGCCGAGCTCTTCCGGCGGGCCGACCTGACCGAGGAGCGCGTACGCGAGGACGCGCGGCGCACGGCTGACGTGATCGGCGCGTTCCGCCCGCGCCTGCGGGAGGAGCTGGACGGCGTCGCCGCGGGCGCCGGGATCGACCCCTGGCGGGTCCACGCGCTCAACGCGCGCACCGAGATCCTCGCGCAGAGCGCCGAGGGCCGTCCCGGCGAGTGCTCGACCATCGTCCACCGGCTGGAGACCCGCGAGAACGGCGGGAACGGCGGGAACGGCGGGCGCACCTTCGGCGCGCAGACCTGGGACTGGCACGTGGAGCTCGCGCCGTACTGGCACACGCACGAGGTGCGCGGCGGACGGTACGACGTGGTCGGGCTCACGGAGCACGGCATCCTCGGGAAGGTCGGGGTGAACTCGGCCGGGCTCGCGCTGCACTTCAACATCCTCGGGCATCGCGAGGACGGCGTCGGCGGCGTCCCGGTGCATGTCCTCGCCGCCGCCGTGCTGGAGGAGGCCGGGTCGGTCGCGGAGGCGCTCGACCTCGTGCGTTCGGCGCCGGTCAGCGCGTCGAGCTCGTTCACCCTCTTCGACCACGAGACCGTCGTCACCACCGACATCACCCCGGTCGGGGTGTTCGTCGTCGAGCCGGTCGGCGGGACCGTCATCCGCACCAACCACTTCCTCTCCCCGACCCCCCGAGAGGGCGAGAAGAACGAGCTCTACCAGCCGGACTCGGGCGAGCGGTACGACCTCGTGGCCGCCCGCCTCGCGCGGCGGCCGGAGCCGCGCGACGCGCGCGAACTGCTCGGCTTCCTCCACTCCGGCCCGGGCGAGCCGCGGTTGTGCTGCGTGCCGGACATGTCCCTGCCACTCGGCCAGCGGTGGGCCACCCTCGCCACCGTCGTGCTCGAACCCGCGCTCCGGACGGCGCGCGTCGCCGACGGTTCGCCGCTGGACGCACGGGACCGGCCCTGGCGGGTGCTCACGGCCTGACCGCACGGCGCGCCGACCCGGACGGGCTCCCCGGGAGCCCGTCCGGGGTGATGATCAGTCGAACTCGGTGGTGCCGTGCACGACCTTTCCGCCGACCATGGTGAGCAGGACCTCGGTCTGGGCGATCTGCTCGGCGGGCACCTTCATCACGTTGCGGTCGAGCACGATGAGGTCGGCGAACTTGCCGGCCTCGAGCGAGCCGGTGTACGCCTCCTGCCTGAGCTGGTACGCGCCGTTGAAGGTGACCGCCCGGATGGCGGCGGCCCGGGAGAGCCGCTGGTGCGGGGTCATCGCGCCCTGCTCGGCGTACGGGCTGTCCGGGGCGGCGGTGCGGGTGATGACGGTCCTGATCGCGCCCCACTCGTCCAGCGGATCGACCGGCCAGTCGCTCCCCAGCGAGATGCGGCCGCCGGCGCGGAGGATGTCGCCTTCCGGCTCGTAGTTGGCCCAGCGGCGGGTGCCCAGATACGGCTTGACCGACTCGACGGAGTCGGGGGCGGGCTTGGCCCAGTGGAATCCCATCGCGGCGGTGACGTTCAGCTTGGCGAAGCGGGGGATGTCGGCGGGATCGACCAGCTCGGCGTGCGCGATCGCGGGACGCACGGTGCGGTTCCCGGCCCTGCGCAGGCCGGCGTACGCGTCCAGTGCGATCCGGACCGCCCGGTCGCCGATGGCGTGGATGTGCGGATCGAACCCGGCCGCCGCGATCTTCCGCACGACGGCGTTCAGCTTGGCCGGCTCCCAGTACTGCTCGCCCATCTTCTTGCCTGGCACCCAGTGCTTGTGCTTGTGCACCAGGTACGGCTCCAGCAGGCTCGCCGTCTGGGCGGGATGCTGCAGGACGCCGTCCATGAACAGCTTGGCGTTGCGTACGGCGACGCCCGGCCTGGGCTTGATCCGGCCGCCGTCGTACGTGCGCCGCAGCCGCGACAGCTCCGGCACCGGGTCGGTGTCGGTCACCTCGACCAGGTGCGCGAAGTGCGCCCGCGCGGTGAGCCGCCCCTGCTCGGCGAGCGTGGTGAAGGCGCGCAGCGCGTCCTCGGTCGCGATGGCGTCCATGAACGTGGTCACCCCTTGCGCGGCCAGCGCGGCCAGCGCCGTACGGGCGATCTTCAGGTTCTCCGCACGGGTGGGCCGGGGGATCTTCGCGTCGACCAGGTTCCCGGCGCCGTCCTGCAGGATGCCGGTCGGCCGGCCCTCCGCGTCGTGTTCGATGACTCCGTCGGGCGGGTTCTTGGTGGCGGACGTGATCCCCGCCAGCTCCAGCGCCCGGCTGTTCACCAGCACGGTGTGCCCGTCGCTGGACTGGACGATGATGGGCCGCTTGGTGTCCAGGACGTCCAGGTCGGCCTTGGTGAGTTTCGTTCCCGCGGGCCGGATGGCCTGCTGGTACCAGTTGACGACGCTGACCCAGCCGTCCGGCTCCTTCTCCGCGGTCTTGTCGAGGTACTCCTGGATGGTCGTCCGGAACTCCTCGACGGTGAGGGCGGCGTATTTCAGGTCACAGTCGAGCAGGCCCTTGCCGCCGGACATCTCGTGAAGGTGGCCGTCGTGCAGGCCCGGCATCAGCATCCGGCCCCCCAGGTTCACGACCTTCGTCCCCTTGCCGACGTACCGGGAGGCGCCCTCGGTGGTGCCGACGTAGACGATGCGGCCGCCGGACACGGCCAGCGCCTGATGGACGCTGTCGGCGGCGTCGACGGTGTAGACGTACCCGTCGGTGAAGACGACGTCGGCGGGGCCGGCGGCGGCGCCGGCCGCCGGGGCGAAGGCGGCCTCGGTGGCCGCGACGGCGGCTGTGAGGGCGCCGGCGGTCAGCACGGTCCTGCGGCGGAGGATATTCTCCACGGGGTTCTCCTTCTGAATGCGATGGGCGGATGGCTGACCGGACCAAGACGCAGGAGCGTGGCCGCCAGGCACGCCGCATCGTGCTGGAGGCCGCGCTGGCCGAGGTCGCGGAGCGGCCCGTCGCCGAGATCCAGGTTCAGCAGATCGCCGACCGCGCGGGGATGAGCCCGGCACGGGTGCTGTACTACTTCCAGTCGAGGGACCGGATCCTCGCCGAGACCTTCCGCTGGAGCGAGCGCCTGCTCGCCGAGCGCCGGGCGAGCGAGCTGGACGGGGTCCCCGATCCCGAAGAGCGGCTCGAACGGTACATCCGGCTCTACCTGCCCGTTGACAGGCACGACGTCTCCTGGAAGCTCTGGCTGGAGGCCTGGCTGCGCTCGGTGACCAACGACGAGATGAGCCGAACCGCGCAGGAGATCGACAACGGCTGGATGCGGGATCTCACCGCGATCATCGAGGACGGCGCGGCGAGCGGGATCTTCCGCGCGGTCGCCGTCGAGGACTTCCTGCCGTGGTTCAACGCCCTGCTGGACGGCCTGGCGGTCCACGTGCTCATCGGCCGCCTCAGCCAGGAGCGGGCCGTGGGGACCGCGTTGAGGCACGCCACCGGTGAGCTGCGCATCGCGCCACCTACTTGAATTTGAATCAAATTTAACTTTGATCGGAGTATCACGAGCGGCGCCGCGCGCGTCAATAGCGTGCCGCGTCCCCGATCGGCCGGGACGCCGCCCGGTCCGCCCTCAGCGGGCCGATCGGCGGGTCACGGGAGGTCCGCGATCCACCCGCCCGCTCACCCTCCCGGCGGCCTCACGCTCCTACTGAGCAGCGGGCGTCGGCGCAGGTCAGGAAGTGGTAGGCGTCGTCGTCGCCGGGCCGGAGCCGTCCGTACCAGAGGAGGCGCGGCCGGCCGTCGGGCCCGATGGCCAGGTCGAAGAATCCGCAGCCCCCGTACGCGGACACGAGCGGGGCGGTCGTCCGGCGGGCGCAGTCGTCGTCCTCGCAGGCGAGGAAGGCCAGCAGCGGCCCGTTCCGGTCGTACCCGGCCAGGAGGGGACGGCCGCGCCGGTCCAGCGTCAGGGCGGGCGCACCCGGGGCGACCACCTCGGTGATCCGCGCGGTGCCCGGAGTCCCGGAGAACTCCGGATCGCGGCAGGCGGTCAGGCCGAGCGGGTTGCCGGTCAGGTAGCCCGCGTACAGCAGGCCGGGCGCGTGCCGCCGAGCAGGTGCGGCGACCCGTTGACGACGACGACCCGGTGTCCCATGGCGGCCAGCACGGCCGACGGGAGCGCCATGCCGGGGACGAGGGTCAGCGCGCCGGCCGCCAGCAGGTCCCGGTACAGGCGGCGGGCCGTGCCGTAGATGATCGGGAGCTGATTCGGCGCGCGCTCCATCTCGGTGAACGTCTCCGGCGACCATCCCGGGGACGCGCCGGTCGCGCTCGCGGATCGGTCCAGAGGCATCGTGTCTCCTCGCGGGAGTCCCGCGGCAACGCGTTTTCCGGGCGGACGGGTTGTGCACGAGCGGCTCCATCCTCCGCGGAGAAGATCTCGGAACGATCTCGGGCAAGCGCCTTTACCTTGTAGATCAGATATCTGGGTCGCCGTCATGGGAGGGCTTCGACGCCCGCTCTCGCGACCCCGCCGCCGCCACGCAGTACGGCGGCCGGCGGCGGCCCCGGCCGGGCGCGGCAGGACAGGCGAAGCGCGGCGGGGTGACCGAGAGGGGCCGGACGGCCTCCCCCACCGGGTGCCCGAAGGCATATGGCACGGATATCGCTGGGCCGCAATAAGGGATATGAGGCAGTCTTATACCGTTTTGGCACCAAACATGTGACATATCATCGACTGCATGATCATGGCTGTCTAATGTCAGCGCCCGTGACCATTCATGTGGCGGTGACGGCCCAGGCGACGCGAACACCCGACGCGATCGCCTACGTGGCCGGTGATCTGCGAATCTCCTACAAGGAGATGGATCGGCGCGCGAACCGGATCGCGCACACCCTCCTGCGGAACGGCGTGGCCCGCGAGGAGCCGGTCGGAGTGCTTCTGGACCGGGGAGAGCACCTGATCCCCGCGTTGCTCGGCGTGTTGAAGGCGGGGGCGGCCTACGTGCCCCTCGACCCGGCCTATCCCCCGGACCGGATCCGGCTCATCTCGGCCGACAGCGGCCTCAAGTCGCTGATCACGCTTCCCGGCCTCGGCCACGCCCCCGACGCGCGGGTCATCCACGTCGGCACCGACGACGCCGAGTCCCCGGACACCGACCCCGGCGCCGCCGTCTCGCCGGAGAACCTCGCGTACGTCATCTACACGTCCGGGTCGACCGGGCGGCCGAAGGGCGTGGCCGTCGAGCACCGCAGCGTGCTGAACCAGCTCGCCTGGATCGTCGAGACGTGGGGGCCCGAGGCGCTCGCCGGCAACCTGGCCGCCACGTCGGTCTGCTTCGACCCGTCGGTGATGGAGATCTTCGCCCCGCTGATGGCGGGCGGCACCGTGATCCTGGCCGACAACCTGCTCGCGCTGCCGGGCCTTGCCGCACGCGACGAGGTCACGGCCCTCGGCGGGCCGCCGTCCGTGCTGGCGGCGCTGCTGCGCACCGGCCCGCTGCCCCCGCGCGCCCGCCTCGTCCACTCGGGAGCCGAGGCGGCCTGGCCCGAGCTGATCGAGGAGATCTACCGGAACCCGCGGGTCGACCGGGTCCTCAACCTGTACGGGCCGACCGAGTGCACGATCCAGTGCCTCGCGCACGAGATCCCGCGCGGGGCGGCCGGCGTCCCGCCGATCGGGCTGCCGATCGCGGGGGCCCTGGTGAGCGTCAGGGACGCCGACGGCGCCGAGGTCGCCGAGGGTGAGACCGGCGAGCTGTGGGTGAGCGGTCCCGTGGTGGCCCGCGGGTATCTGAACCGGCCGGCCGGCGACGGGCGGGACCGGTTCGTCGAGCTGCCCGGCGTCGGGCGGACCTACCGGACCGGCGACCTGGTCCGCTTCGAGGGCGGCGTCTACCACTTCGCCGGGCGGGCCGACGACCAGGTCAAGATCCGCGGCCACCGGGTCGAGCCGGGCGAGGTCGAGCGCGCCCTGGCGGCGCACCCCCGCGTGACCGCCGCCGCCGTGCTGGCGCTGCCCGACGCGGACGGCACCCGGCGGCTCGCCGGGTACGCCCAGGCCGAGGACGTGGACGAGCGGGAGCTGCTGGACTTCCTGCGCGGGCGCCTGCCCGGGTACATGGCGCCCGACCGGGTGGCCCTGCTCGACCGCCTCCCGCTGACCCCGAACGGCAAGATCGATCGCCTGGCGCTCGGCGCCGTACGGGCCGCCGCCGCGGGCGGGGCGGGCACCGCGCCGCGCGACGACCTCGAACGGCGGCTCGCCGCGATCGTCGCCGACGTGGTCGGGGTCGAGGCGGCGCGGGTGGGCGTGGACGACCGGTTCACCGACCTCGGCGGGCACTCCCTGGCGGCGGCGCGGGTCGTGGCGCGGGCGGGCGCCGATCTCGGGACCGAGGTGCCGCTGCACGCGTTCCTCGCCGAGCCGACGGTGGCGGCCCTGGCCCGGCTCGTACGCTGCGGATCCGGCGGGCGCGCTCCCCTGGTCCGGCACCGAGGGCGCGACCTGTACCCGCTGACGGACATGCAGCGCCAGTTCTGGGCCGTACGGGAGATGGAGCCCGGCACCGGCGCCACGACGATCGCGATGCGGTTCCGCGTGTCCGGCGTCGAGGACGCGGGCCGCTTCCGGGCCGCCCTGGACGGCGTCGTGCGCCGTCACGAGTCGCTGCGCAGCGTGATCGAGCTGCGGGACGGCGAGCCGGTCGTCCGCGTCCGGGACGCCGCGCCGGTACGCGTGGACGAGCACGACCTGCGCGGCCTGGCCGCGGACGCGCGCGAGTCAGCGATCCTCGACCTCGCGGGCCGGGCGGCGACCCCGTTCGAGCTGACCGGCGACGTGCCGCTGCTGCGCGCGGTGCTCGCCTGGACGGGGCCGGCGGCGGCCGAGCTGGTCGTGGTGACGGACCATGTCGGGTTCGACGGCTGGTCGGTCCGGATCCTGATCGACGAGCTGGCCGCCGGGCTGGCCGGGCGGCCGGTGCCCGACCCCGCCCTCCAGCTCGGAGACGTCGCCCTGGCCGAGGAGGAGCGCCGGGAGGCGGCGCTGGAGCGCGAGATCGCCCACTGGCGGGAGGCGCTCGCCGATGCCGCCGTGCCGTACGGCCTGCTGGGCGCGGAGGGGACGGCGACGCACGAGGGGCGGCGGATCCGGCGGGCGGTCGACCCGGCCCTGCACGCGCGGATCGCGCGGTTCGCCGCCGGGCGCGGCGTCACCCCGGCGGCGGTCCACCTGGCCGCGCTCGCCACCGTCGTCGGCGGGCTGACCGGGCGGGCCGAGACGATGATCGGCGTCACCGCGGCGGAGCGCGACCGGCCCGGCCTGGACACGGTCATGGGTCCGCTGCTCGGCGTGCTGCCGGTCCCGGTGGGTTTCGGGGACGACCCGGCGTTCGGTGATCTGGTGGCCGCGGCGGGCGCGGCGATCAGGGAGGCGCTCGCCCACCAGGAGCAGGCGGGGGCGGCGGTCTCCGCCGCGGTGCGCCGCGCTCCGGGCACCGGTCCGACGCCGGTCGTGTTGTCCGTGCAGCCGGAGGACGTGCCCGTCGCCGTGGAGATCGCATCGGAGATCGCATCGGAGAGCGCGCCGGACGCCGGGCGGGAGGCCCCGTCGGTCAGGGTCGAGCTGGTCGGCGAGCTGGACTGCGGCGGCGCGGTCGCCGAACTGAGCGTCCTGGTGAACGCCGGGGCGGACGGACCCGAGCTGCTGGTCGAGTACGCCACGTCGCGCTTCGACGCGGCCGACGCCGGGCGGCTGGCCGACACGCTGCTCCGCGCGCTCGAACGCGGCCTCGCCGACCCGTCCGCACCGGTCTCCGCGCTGCCGCTGATCTCAGACGAGGAGCGTACGGCGCTGCTCGCGGCGGGCACCGGGGCCGAGGTGCGGCCGCCCGGCACCATCGTGGAGGCCGTCCTCGCCCAGGACCCGGACCGGGTCGCGATCGAGGCGGCCGGGCGCCGGATGACCTACGGCGAGCTGGAGGAGGTCTCCGCCAGGGTCGCCACCGGCCTCGTCGCCGCCGGCGTCACGGCGGAGACGCCGGTCGGCGTCAGCCTGCCGCGCGACCACCGCCTGCCCGCCGTGCTGCTCGGCGTGCTGCGGGCGGGCGGCGCGTACGTGCCGATGGACCCCGACCTTCCGGCCATGCGGCTGGCGGCGATCGCCGAGGACGGCGGAGTGCGGCGGGTGCTCGCGCTCGGCGACGAGGCGCGTGCCGCGGTCTCCGGGATCGACGGCGTGACGGTGCTCGACGCGGAGGCCCTGATGGCCGTGCCGCGCGGCGAGATCCCGGACGCCGCCCCGGACGGCCTCGCATACGTGATCTTCACATCGGGCTCGACCGGACGCCCGAAGGGCATCGAGATCACCCATCGGGCGCTGGCGGCGTTCGTCGCCTCCGTCCAGGCCGATCCCGGCCTGACCGCGGACGACGCCGTGCTCGCCGTGTCGCCGCTGGTGTTCGACGCCTCGGCGTTCGACCTGTGGGCCACGCTGACCGCCGGAGCGCGCATGGTCATGGCCGACACCGCGACGGCGTTCGACGGCGGGGCGCTGGCCGAGCTGTGCGACACGGCCGGGGTCACCCTGGTGCTCACCACGCCGAGCCGGATGCGGCTGATGGTCGAGGCTGGCTGGCGCGGCCGTCCGGGGATGCGGCTGCTGGTCGGCGGCGAGCCGCTCGACCCGGCGCTGGCCCGGGAGCTGCGGACGCGGTCCGCCGGCCTCTGGAACGCGTACGGCCCGGCCGAGGTGACGGTGGCGTCCACCGTGCACCCGGTCACCGGGCCGGTCGGGGACAGCGTCCCCATCGGCCACCCGATCCCCGGAGAGCGCCTCTACGTCGTGGATCCGCTCGGCCGCCTGCTTCCGCCCCGGGTGCCGGGCGAGCTGTGGCTGGGCGGGCCCGGTGTGGCGCGCGGCTACCGGGGGCGCCCGGACCTGACCGCCGCCGCCTTCGTCCCCGACCTCGAGGTCGCGCCGCCGGGGCGGCGGTACCGCTCGGGCGACATCGTGCGCTGGGTCTCCGACGGCGCGGGCGCGCCGGCGCTCGACTTCGTCGGCCGCGTGGACGGCCAGGTCAAGGTGCGCGGCTACCGCATCGAGCTGGGCGAGATCGACGCGGTGCTGCGCGGCCACCCGGCCGTCGCCGACGTCGCGGCGGTGGCCACGAGCGGGCCGGACGCCCACCTCATCGGCCATGTCGTCTGGCGCGGCGAGGCCCGCTCCGCGGAGCTGGAGGACTACGCGCGGGACCGGCTGCCCGGCTACATGGTGCCGCGCCGGTGGGCGGCGCACGGCGCGCTGCCCCGCACGGCCGGCGGGAAGCTCGACCGGCGGGCGCTTGAGGGCGTCGAGGCGGACGCCGCGGAGCACACGCCGCCGGAAGGCCCCATGCAGGAGTTCGCCGCCGAGATCTGGCAGGAGGTCCTGCGGGTGCCGCTCGTGGGGGCGCGCGACGACTTCTTCGCGCTCGGCGGCACGTCCCTGCTGGCGACCCGGGTGACGGTCCGCCTGCGGGAGGCGCTCGCCTGCGACCTCGCCGTACGGCTGCTGTTCGACCATCCCGTGCTCGCCGACTACGCCGCCGAAGTGGAACGACAGGTCATCGCCGAGATGGCCGGACAGGAGGCCCACTCATGACCGTCGTCTCCGGTGAGGACAAGCTGCGCGAGCTGCTCAACCGGCGCATCGCGCAGGCCCGGCGGGCGGCCCCCGCGGCCATCCCGCGGCGTACGGACGACGGGCCGTGGCGGCTGTCGCCGGTGCAGCGCCGCATGTGGCTCGCGTCCGAGATGGAGCGGGACAGCCCCGCCTACAACGTGCCCGTGGCGCTGCGGCTGCGCGGCGAACTGGACGTGGACGCGCTGCGCCGGGCCGTGGCGGACGTGGTGGAGCGGCACGAGGTGCTGCGCTCGACCGTGGAGGTCCGCGACGGCGAGCCGTACGCGGTGACCGGCGGCGCGGACGGGATCGACGTCGCGGTGGAGGAGGTCGCCCCCGAGGCGGTCGAGGGCCGGATCGCGGAGCTGGCGCGGGTGCCGTTCCGGCTGGCGGAGGAGTATCCGCTGCGGGCGACCCTCCTCACGGCCGGCCCCCGGGAGCACGTGCTGCTCCTGCTCATGCACCACATCGCGATCGACGCGTGGTCGGAGCCGCTGCTCCTCGGCGATCTCGCGGCGCAGTACCGGTTCCGCCTGGGCGCCGGACCCGCGCTCGACCCGCCCGAGACGCGGTACTCGGACGTGGCCGCGTGGGCCACCGAACGCGCCGCGTCCCCCGAGACCGAACGGGCGCTGGATTGGTGGGAGGAGTGGCTCGCCGGGCTCGAACCCTCCCCCGGGCTCCTTCCGGACCATCAGGTCCGTCCCGGCCCGCCGGACCTGGAATGGCGGGCCGGCGTCGTGGACGTGCCCCTCGCCCCCGAGACTGTCACCCGGCTGCGCGCGCTGGCCTCCGAGACCGGCGCGACCGTGTTCATGGTGCTCCTGGCGGCGCTCCAGGCCACGCTCGCCCGGGTGTCCGGCGGCTCCGGGCCGAGCGCCGACGTCACCGTGGGAGTGCCGGAGTCCGGCCGCAGGCACCCGCTGACCGAGTCCCTGGTCGGCTGCCTGGTCGAGACCCTGGTCGTACGCGGGACCGTGGACGGCGCCGGCACCGGCCGTGAGCTGGTCGGGCGGGCCCGCTCCGCCGCCCTCGACGTGTTCGGCCACGCGGACGTGCCGTTCGACCGCGTCGTGGAGCGGGTGCGCCCTCCCCGGTCCGGCACGGCGGCGCCGCTGTTCGATGTGCTGCTCAACGTCTACGACGCCCCGGCGGAGGTCGCCGGTTTCCCCGGGCTGACCGCCGAGACGGTCGAGGTGCCGCCGTTCGCGGCGAAGTTCGACCAGGCGTGGACGTTCCTCGACGACGGCACCACGCTGCGCGGCACGCTCACCTACCGCTCCGGCCTGTACGCGCCGGACACCGCCGCCCGCCTGGCGGGCTGGTTCGGCTCGCTGCTGGACCGGCTCGTGGCGGAGCCGGACCGCCCGGTCGGCGAGCTGGAGCTGGAGCCCGGCGCCCGGCACACCCTCACCGAGCCCGCGGCGCCCGTGCTCGGCGAGCCGACCCTGCACGGCCGGATCGCCGCCCAGGCCGCCCGTACGCCGTCGGCCACGGCCGTGGTGGCGGCGGACGGCGCCCTCACCTACGCGGAGCTGGACGCTCACGCGGAACGCCTGGCCGGGCGCCTGCGCGCGGCCGGGGTGACGCGCGGCGACCGGGTCGCCCTCCTCATGGAGCGGACCCGCGACCTCCCGGTCGCCCTGCTCGCCGTGCTCAGGGCCGGGGCGGCGTACGTGCCGATCGACGACGCCGCGCCCGCCGACCGGATCGCCGCGATGGTGGCGGCGGGCGGGGTGCGGGTCGCGGTCTGCGCGCCCGGGCTCGCGGACCGCCTGCCCGCCGGCGTCACCGCGCTCACGCCCGGCGACCACGCGGACGACGACGGGACGTCCGGGACGCCCCGTGCCGTGAGCCGCTCGACCTCCGGCGAGGACGACGCGCGAGACGGCGGCGCGGCGGACGTTGACGGGACGTCCTCGGGCCCAGGGGACGGCGGTGCGGCGGACGGCGGAGACCTCGCCTACGTGATCTTCACGTCCGGCTCGACGGGCACGCCCAAGGGGGTCGCGGTCGAGCATCGCCAGGTGACCGCGTACCTCGACGCGGTGCTCACCCGGGTCGGCTCGGGCGAGGCGGCCCCCCGCTCGTACGCGCTCGTCTCGACGATCGCCGCCGACCTCGGCCTGCTGAACGTCTTCGGCGCGCTGACCACGGGCGCGGCGCTGCACGTGCTCGGCCGGGAGTCGGCCGTCGATCCCGACGCGTACGCGGCCTGGCTGCGCCGCCACGAGGTGGACGCCGTGAAGTGCGTGCCCAGCCAGCTCGAACTCCTGGCCGCGCACGGCGACCTCGCGGCGGTGCTGCCCCGCCGCCTGCTCGTGCTGGCCGGCGAGGCGACCCCCTGGACGCTGATCGACCGGATCGCGGAGGCGCGGCCCGACCTGGAGGTCCAGGTCCACTACGGCCCGACCGAGACCACGGTCTCGGTGCTCGGCTGCGCGACCGGCTCCACTCCGCGCACGGGCGCGGTGGCGCCGCTCGGCACGCCCTTCCCCGGCGTGCGCTGCTTCGTCGCCGACCCGGCCGGGCGTGCCGTGCCGCACGGCGTGGCGGGCGAGCTGTGGATCGGCGGCCCCCAGGTCGCCCGGGGATATCTGGGCGATCCCGGTGACGCGCGCTACGTGGAGCGCGCGGACGGCCGTTACTACCGGTCCGGTGACCGGGTGCGCGTCACCCGTGACGGGGTCGTGGAGTTCCTCGGCCGGATCGACGACCAGGTCAAGATCCGGGGATACCGCGTCGAGCCGGGTGAGGTCGCCGCCGCCTGCCGGGCCCTGCCCGGGATCGCGGAGGCGGTCGTGCTTCCCACGGGCGAGGGATCGGCGCGGCGGCTGGCCGCCTGGCTGGTTCCCGCCCCGGCGTCGGCGGGCACCCCGCCGACCGGCACCCCGTCGACCGGCACGGCACCGACCGACGTGAGCCCGGCCGCGACGCCGGACCGCGCGGACGAAGCGGCGACCGGCGCGGCGCCGACGGCGGAGGGGATCCGCGCGGCGCTGCGACGCGTGCTGCCCGACTACATGGTGCCTTCGGCGATCACGCTCGTGGAGGCGCTGCCGCTCAACGCGAACGGCAAGGTGGACCGGGCCCGCCTGCTCGACGGGCTCGCGGACGCACCGTCCGGCGGCCTCACGGCGGACGGCGCGGGCCGCGCCCCCGAGACGGACAGCGAACGGCTGATCGCACAGATCTGGGCGGAGCTCCTCGGGGCCAGGGCCGCCGCCGCGAGCACGCGCGGCAGCGGCGGCCGTCCGATCGGCGTGAGCATGGACGGCTCCGGTGGTGGGGCTGCGAACGACGCGGACGGCTCGGGCGGCGCGGCCGCGTATGGCTCGATCGGGGCGGAGGCGGACTTCTTCGCGCTGGGCGGCGACTCCTTCACCGCCGTCCGCGTGGCGGGGAGGCTCGGCCCGGCGCTCGGGGTGACGGTCCCGCTGCGGCTGATCTTCGAGCACCCGGTGCTCGCCGACCTGGCCGCCGCGCTGGACGCGCTGCCCGGGAGCGGGACGGCTCCCGCGCCCGCCGCGATCCCCCGGCGCGAGGGCACCGACCCGATCCCGCTGACCCCGCTCCAGCGCCAGATGTGGCTCGCCGGAGAGGTGGACCCGGACAGCGCGGCCTACAACGTGCCGGTCGTGATCCGGTTCGACGGCGAACTCGACGCGGAGGCGCTCCGGCTCGCGGTCGTGGACCTGGCCGAGCGGCACGAGGTGCTGCGCTCGACCGTCGAGGTCCGCGACGCGGAGCCGTACGCGGTGACCGGTCCGGCGTCACGGGTCGTCGTGGAGGTGGTCTCCCACCTGGACACGTCCACTCCGGGGAGGCGGGCCGACGATCCGGCGGTGGCGGCGCGCCTCGCCGAGCTGGCCGTGCGGCCGTTCCGGCTGGCGGAGGAGTATCCGCTGCGCGCGGCGATCCTGGTGCTCGGCCCGCGCGAGCACGTGCTCGCCCTCGTGCTCCATCACATCGCCAGCGACGCCTGGTCGCGCGGCGTCCTGCTCCGCGATCTCGCCGACCTCTACGCGGCGCGCACGGGGGCCCGGCCCGCGCCCGCCGCCCTCGACCGCCAGTTCGCCGACGTCGCGGAATGGCAGCGGCTGTCCGCCGAGGCGACGGATCCCGGCTGGTGGGCGGCCAAGCTCGACGGGATGCCCGCCGAGATCGCGCTTCCCGCCGATCGGATGCGGCCGGCCGCCCCCGGCACCGGAGTGGGGCTGCTGGACCTGGAGCTGCCGGACGGGCTGGCCGCCCGGGTGCGGGCGCTGGCGTCCGCGCGCGGCGCGACGACGTTCATGGTGCTGCTCGCGGGCCTCCAGGCGATGCTCGCGCGGATGTCGGGCGGCTCCGACATCGCCGTGGCGGTGCCCGAGTCCGGCCGGCGGCATCCCGAGACCGAACGGCTCGTCGGCTGCTTCCTGCAGACCCTGGTCATCCGTACGTCGGTGGAGGACGGCCTCACCGGCGGCGGCCTGGTCGAGCGGGCCCGCGCGGAGACGCTGGACGCGTTCGCGCACGCGGGCGAACCGCTCGAATCAGGGCAGGCGCTGCCCCAGGTGCTGCTCAACGTCTACGACGCGCCCGGTCCGATCACCGGCTTCCCCGGTCTCGCCGCCGAGGCGGTGGAGATGCGGCCGGTGACCGCGAAGTTCGACCTGAGCTGGACCGTCCAGGACACCGGCACGGGGCTGCGGGCCGGCCTCGCGTACCGTCCCGAGCTGTTCGACGAGGCGACGGCGCGGCGGATGGCCGGGTTCCTCGTGGCGGTCCTGGACCAGATCACGGCGGATCCCGGCCGCCTGATCGGCGACCTCGACCTCGATCCGGGCACGGACTCGACGCTGACGGGACCCCGGCGTACGCCGCTCGGCGGGCCGACCCTGCACGGGCGGATCTCCGCGCACGCGGCCCGGACCCCGTCGGCGACGGCGGTCGTCGCGGCGGACGGCACTCTCACGTACGGCGAGCTGGAGGAGCGGGCCGCCCTGCTCGCGGGCCGGCTGCGGGCGGCGGGCGTGGAGCGCGGGGACCGGGTGGCGGTCCTGATGGAGCGGACCCGTGACCTGCCGGTCGCCATGCTCGGCGCGCTCAAGGCGGGAGCGGGGTACGTCCCGATCGACGACGCCGCGCCCGACGACCGGATCGCCGCGGTGTTGTCCACCGCCGGGGCCCGTGTCGTGGTCTGCGCCCCCGACCTGGCGGCCCGCGTGCCGGACGGAGTCACCGCCGTCGTGCCCTCTCCCCCGGCCGCGGGTCCCCCGGCCGAAGACGCCTCAGCCGATGACGCTCCCGGCCGGGACGCCGTGTCGGACGGGGCCGGGCCGACGAGTGGGGAGCCGTCGCGGGCGGACGGCGGGCCGGTCCAGACGCCGCCCGGCGGCGTGGAGGTCGGGCCCGAGGACCTGGCCTACGTGATCTTCACGTCCGGCTCGACCGGCACGCCGAAGGGTGTGGCGGTCGAACACCGGAACATCACCGCCTACCTCGACGGGATCCTGTCCCGGCTCGCCCCGGCGGGGCCGCTCCGGTCGTGGGCGCTGGCGTCCACGGCCGCGGCCGACCTCGGCATCCTCAACGTCTTCGGCGCGCTGACCACCGGTGCCGCGCTGCACCTGCTCGACCGGGACACCGCGACCGACCCGCCCGCCTTCGCCGCCCACATGACCGGCCACGCCGTCGACTTCCTCAAGTGCGTGCCCAGCCACCTGGAGCTGCTGGCCTCGCACGGCGACCTGTCGGCGGTGCTGCCGCGTCGGATACTCGTCCTCGCGGGTGAGGCGGTGCCGTGGTCGCTGGTGGACCGGATCGCGGAGGTACGGCCCGACCTGGAGGTCCAGGTCCACTACGGCCCGACCGAGACGACGGTCGCGGTGCTGGGCTGCTCGACCGGGGACGCGCCGCGGGCGACCGCGAACGTCCCGCTGGGCCTGCCGCTCCCCGAGGCGCGCTGCTTCGTGGCCGACCGCGCCGGGCGCGCCCTGCCGTACGGCGTGGCGGGCGAGCTGTGGATCGGCGGCCCGCAGGTGGCGCGGGGCTATCTGGGACATCCGGAGGACCCGCGCTATGTGACGCGGGACGACGGCCGGTGGTACAGATCGGGAGACCGGGCCCGGGTGACCTCCGAGGGATTCGTGGAGTTCCTCGGCCGGATCGACGACCAGGTGAAGATCCGGGGATACCGGGTCGAACCCGGCGAGGTGGCCTCTGTGTGCCGGGGCCTGCCCGGGATCGCGGAGGCCGTGGTCCTGCCGGTGGGCGAGGGCACGGGACGGCGTCTCGCCGCCTGGCTGGTCCCCACCGCGCCGGGCCCGGAGGCGACCGGCACAGGAGCGACCGGCACAGGAGCGCTGGACTCCGCCGCGCCGGGCTCGGAGGCGGCACCCGGCGCCCGTCCGGAGGGGGCGCCGACGGTGGACGGCATCCGGGCGGCGCTGCGCGACGCGCTTCCCGACTACATGGTGCCCTCGGTCATCACGCTGCTGGACGCCTTCCCGCTGAACGCCAACGGCAAGGTGGACCGTACGCGGCTGGTCGCCGAGCTGGGCACGGTGAGCGCGGGCGAGCGGGTGGACCCCGCCACCGGCACCGAACGGCGCGTCGCCGAGATCTGGGCGGGCCTGCTCGGCCTGGACGCCGTCGGCGCGACCGACGACTTCTTCGCACTGGGCGGCGACTCCTTCGTCGCGGTCAAGGCCGTACACGAGATCGACGAGGGGCTGCGGGTCATCGACCTGTTCACCAACCCGACCGTGCGCGAGCTGGCCGCCCTCCTCGACGGCCGCTCCGGTGGGCAGGGCGGCGGGCTGCTGCACCGGCTCGGCGGCCCGAAGGCGGGCGGCACGGTGACCGCGACCGTGGTCTGCGTGCCGTACGGCGGAGGATCGGCGGCCGTCTACCGCCCGCTCGCCGAGGCACTGCCCGACGGCGTGGAGGTGCTGGCGCTCGAACTGCCCGGACACGACCCGGCCCGCCCCGACGAGGAGCCGCAGCCGGTGGAGGAGGTGGTCGAGCGCTGCGTGGCCGAGCTCGCCGCCAGGGAGAACGGGCCGATCTCGGTCTACGGCCACTGCGTCGGCACGGCGCTCGCCACCGCCCTGGCCCTGCGGCTGGAGGAGACGGGCGTGCCGGTCACCGGCGTGTTCCTCGGCGGCAGCTTCCCGACCGCGCGGCTCCCCGGAAAGTTGTCCGCGTGGTTCAACCGGCGCCTGCCCGCGGACCGGTGGTTGTCGGACCGCGCCTACCGCGACGTCCTGCGGGCGATGGGCGGCCTGCCCGAGGACCTGGAGGGCGCCACGGTCGAGACCGCCGTCAAGGCGCTCAGGCACGACGCGCGCCAGGCGCAGGCGTGGTTCACCCGGCGGCTGGCCGAGCCGGGAGGCCACAGGCTGCGCGCGCCGGTGCTGGTCGTCATCGGCGGCGCCGACCGCGCCACCGAGCTGTACGAGGAGCGCTACCGGGAGTGGACGGCCTTCGCCGACCGGGTCGAACTGGCGGTGATCCCGAACGCCGGGCACTACTTCCTGCGCCACCAGGCCGACCAGCTCGGCGACCATCTGGCCGCGGCGCTGCGCCGCTGGACCGAGCCCGGCACAGCGGCGGACGAGCAGGCTGACGGCGACCGGTCCGGCGCACCCGGCGGTGCCCGGCACACGGACCGGGTGACACCCGCCGGCGCCGCGACCGGCGCACCGGGCGACGGGCCGCCGGGAGCCGGAGCCTCGGCGCCCGCGGCACCGGCGCACGGTGGCCGGACGGACGGTACTCGTACGGGCGGGGCGTCGGGCCAGGCGGCGGGAGCCGGACCGCGCGGCCTGGGCGGTTTCTACACCGTGGCGCTCGGCCAGCTCGTGTCGATGGTCGGCAGCTCGCTCAGCTCGTTCGGCCTGGGCGTGTGGACGTTCCAGCGCAGCGGGGCCGTCTTCGACTTCGCCCTGGTCACGATGCTGGCGCTGCTGCCGACCGTGCTGGTGGGGCCGGTGGGCGGCGCGGTCGCCGACCGGTACGACCGGCGGTGGATCATGCTGGTCTGCGACGCGCTCAACGGCCTCGCCATGGCGGCCGTGGCGGTGCTCCTGTGGCTGGACCGGCTCGACTTCGTCGTGGTGTGCGGCGTCGTGACGCTCACGTCGGTGGTCACCGCGTTCCACCGTCCCGCCTACCTGGCGGCCATCGCGCAGCTCGTGCCCAAGCCGTACCTGCCGCAGGCCAACGCGCTGGCGCAGGCCGGGCTCGGCCTGGGCAACCTGGTCGCGCCGCTCGCGGGGGGCGCGCTCGTCGCGCTCGCCGGGCTGCCGGTCGTGGTCGGCGCCGACGTGGTGACGTTCGCGATCGCGTTCTTCTCGCTGCTCGCCGTACGGATCCCGAACCGGATGTTCCGGCGCAGGGAGGAGTCGTTCCGGTCGGCGGTGGCCGGCGGCTGGCGGTTCTTCGTGCGGCGGCCCCCGCTGATGGTGATGGCCGGATACTTCATGGTCGTCAACTACTTCACCGCGCTGACGCTCGCCGTGGTCTCCCCCATGGTGCTGTCGCTCGGCGACGCGGCCGACCTGGGCGTGGTCACGGCGGTCGGCGGCCTCGGGGCGGTGCTGGGCAGCGTCGTGATGATGGTCTGGGGCGGCACGCGCCGCCTCGCCGACGGCATGGTCGGCTTCGTGGCCCTTGCGGGGCTGGCGACCGTCCTGGTCGGCGTGACCGGAGCGGCGGCGGTGATCCCGGTGATCGCCGTCGGGCTGGCCCTGCGCTGGGGCTCGACCAGCGTGATCAACGCCCACTGGCTGTCGATCATCCAGCTCAAGGTCAGGATCGAGCTGCAGGGCCGCGTGCTGGCCACGAACCAGATGCTGGCCACGGCGATGACGCCGGTGGGCTACCTGACGGCGGCGCCGCTCACCTCCTGGTCCGAGTCGCTGACCGGGGCGGCGACGGGCCCGGCGATCGGTGTGATGCTGGCCGTGTCGGGCGTGATCCTCGCGGTGTGGGGCGTCGTCGGGTTGCGGATCAGGCGGCTGCGCCACATCGAGGACGAGCTGCCCGACGCCCTCCCGACGGCTGTCATCAGCACGGACCTCGACGAGCTGCAGGAGGAGGCCGACCGGCACGCCCTCACCCGGTGACCTCGAACCGGACCCCGGGACCGCGGCACAGGGTGACCCGGTCCCGGGGTCCGGCGCGTTCCGGGGCCGCACATCGGCCCCGGGGCCGCATACCGGCCTCCGTACGACGACGGGCGCCGGGCGGCCTCACATGGCCGTGCGGGCGGACCACAGCTCGGGGAAGACGTCCCGCCGCATCGAGCGCTCCAGCCAGCCCGCGCCGCTGGAGCCGCCGGTGCCGATCTTGGCGCCCATCGTGCGCCGCACCGCCATCAGGTGGCGGTAGCGCCACTCCGAGAACCGCTCGGCCACGTCGGTGAGCGTCTCGGCCAGCTCCCACAGCGCGTCTCCCGGCCCGTACTCCGAGTAGACGCGCACCCACGCGGCCTCCACGACCGGGCTCGGCTCGTACGGCTCGGCCGGATCGCGGGCGAGCGTCCCGGCGGGGATCGGGTGGCCGTGCCGGGACAGCAGGGCGAGCACGGCGTCGTACAGGCTCGGCGCACGCAGGGCGTCCAGCAGCTCCCGGTACACCTCGGGGTTGGCACGGTGCGGGCGGGTCAGCGGTTCCGACTTGTTCCCGAGGAGGAACTCGACGTGGCGGTACATCGCGGACTGGAACCCGGACGCCTCGCCGAGGCTCTCGCGGAAGGCGTTGAACCGGGCCGGGGTGAGCGTGCCCAGTGCCGACCAGGCCGCGTTCAGCACCTCCAGATAACGCGTGACCCTCCGCAGGACGACGGTCGCGCCGACGAGGTCGTCCTCGTCGAGCCGCCGCACGGCGAGCCGCAGCTCGGTCCTGATCAGCCCGAAATACAGCTCCATGACCTGCGTCGTCACCAGGAAGGCGGGCTCCTCGGGGACGTCGGTCCGCGGCCTCAGGAGCGTGTGCAGGACGTCGGTGCCGACGTACTCGTCATAGGGCGTGCGGTGCGTGAAGTCCACCGTGGGCGTTCGCATATCCCCTCCTTGTTCCTCCTCCAATGATCCGCGACCACACGAAAGGGGGAAATAGGATGAAAAAGGCGATAAGACTGATCGGCCTTCCGTTCCGAAGCCAGATCGACGGATCGCCTTCCATTCATGCGGAGCCCCGGCCCTCACCGCCGCGGGCTCCGCCGTACGGGCCGATCCGGGGAGGCGTGCGGGTGGACGCGATGGACTGGGCGATCCTGGCCGAGCTGCAGGCGGACGCGCGGTTGTCGTACAGCGAGCTGTCCCGGCGGGTGCACATGTCGGCGCCGGCGGTGGCGGAGCGGGTCCGGCGGCTGGAGGAGAGCGGGGTGATCTCCGGCTACCACGCCCATGTGGACCTCGGACTGGCCGGGCGCACGGTGCGGGCGCTGATCCGCATGTCCTGCTACGGACCGCGCTGCGTGCTCCGCGACGAGGAGGCCCTGGCCCGGCCGGAGATCCTCCAGGTGTACCGCGTCACCGGCGACACCTGCTGCCTGCTCCTGGTCGCGGTGCCGTCGATGGAGGCGTTCGAGGCGCTGATCGACCTGCTCGCGCAGTACGGCAGGCCGTCCAGCACGATGGTCCTGTCCAGCCCGGTGCCGTGGCGGCCGGTCACCGCGCCGCCCGCGACCGGCCCGGCGTCAGGATGACGCGGACGCCCACGGAATCCGTCAGGCGACCTTCCACGTACGGTCGCCCAGGGTCGCGACGACATCGACGGTTCCCCCGAGCGCGGCGACATAGGCGCGTACGACGTCGATCCCGGAAACCTCACCGTTCTCGATCTTGGAGATCCGCGCCTGCGTCACGCCGAGGGCCTCGGCAAGCTCCACCTGGGTGACTCCCACGGCCTTGCGCATCTCGGCGAGCTGGTGGCCGCGCACGTACGCCTCGCGCCGCTGGCGGGCGGCCTGCCGTCCTGCCGCACGCTCGGCGTCGGGGCGCGAATCCAGCGCGCGCGCCCTCGCCCTCACATCGGACCATTTGGAGTATCCGCCGCTCATCGTCCCTCCTCCTTCAACGAGATCAGGTGCGCCTCGAACCGTTCGTCGGCGAGGGGGATCGCCGCGCGATACCACCCGTCCCAGTTACCCGCTTTGTCCCCCGCCACCAGGAAGATCGCCTCTCTCGCCGGATCGAAGGCGAAGATGATCCGGATCTCACTCTTTCCCGATGAGGGCGGACGCAGCTCCTTCATATTGTGAAAGCGACTGCCCTGAAGCCGGTCCACCAGCGGGCGTCGGGCCATCGGCCCTTCCTCGGCGAGCTGATCGATGGCGTCCGCGATCAGATCGCCGGTCTCGGGATCATCCACGCAGATTGCCAGATACCACTCTTCCACTTCGGGATGAAGGCTGATCTCCCAGCTCATCGGCCCACTATAACCCATCCGTCATATCCAGGAGTCGGACGGCAGGCTCCCCCTGGGGCGGTTCCGGCCCGCCCGAGCACACCGCCCCGGAGGTGAACACGGGCGGGCCGAGGAGGGCCCGGCCGGGCCGCACCGGAGTCGCGCGTGGGTCTTGACTCCCGACCGCCGGTCCGTTTTGATTAGGAAAGTTTCCTAATGGAAACGGCTTCCCCCGCTGCTCACAGGATCCGGAGGCGGAAACGTGACATCGACGCCCCGGCCCGGCCCGGCCGGGATCCCCCGGCCGCCCGCGGCGGTGAAGTGCCGGCGTACACCCCGGCGCGACCTCGAAGGAGCCGACATGGTGCTGATCACAGGCGACGTCCGTACCGGAAACGGGTCATGGACATCCCCGCGAAGCTGAGCGACGGCGGCTTCCCCGCCTGGTCGTTGCCGCTGGACGCGACGTGCGCGGAGTTCGCGCGGTCGGTCGCGCGAGCCCTGTGCCAGGAGTTCGGCCTGGCGCGCGACATCGTCGACGACGTCACGCTCATCGCCTCCGAACTCGCCACCAACGCCCTCCTGCACGCGTACCGGACGGAACGGACGCCTCCGGGCACGGGCCGCCCGGAGATGTGGGCCTACCTGCGGCGGTGCTCGGTGCCGGAGATCGTCGTCAAGGTGGTCGACCCCGTGCCGTGGAAGGGCCCGTTCCGCCGTCCGCCGCAGTCGCCGCCCACCGACTCCACCGGCGGGCGCGGGCTGCACCTGGTGGACGCGCTGACCGCCGAGCACGGCGGCCGCTGGGGAGTGCACCCTACGCGCGCCCGCCTCGGCGCGTCGCCGTACCCGGGGAAGGCGGTGTTCTTCACCGTCCCGGTCTCCGCCCGGACCACGGAGCTCGTCCCGGAGACCGCGACGGCACGGCGGCGGCCGTGGGCCTGCCGCCGGTCCGCCGAGCGGATCCACGCGCTGCTCACCGCCCGCGGCCTGCGCGCAGACCTGACCGGCGACGGAACCCTGCTGCACGAGGGCGGCGGATGGCAGGTGCGGGTCCGCGAGGAGTGGATCTCCTACCGGCTGCTCGGCGGCGAGGCCGTACGGCTTCCCGCCTCGGAGGGGATCGAGGTCGTGGAGCGGATCGTCCGGCACACCGAGGAACTCGTCGCGGTCTGCTCCCGCATGGCCCTCCCCCTGTGATGCGGGAACCGGGGTCCGGCCGGACGGTCAGCGGATCCGCAGGGACGGGCGGCGGCCCCAGGTGGCCCAGCGCCAGAGCCACTCCATCGGACCGAAGCGGAATCGGCGCAGCCACAGCGTGGACCACAGCCACTGGACTCCGAGGATGACGCCCGCGGTCGCGAACACCGCGGCCCACGACCGGCCGAGCGGCAGGCCGAGGACGCGCGCGGCGCCCAGCACGAGGATCGACGCGCTCAGATAGTTCGTCAGCGCCATCCGGCCCAGCGGCGCGAACACGGCCCGCAGCACCGGCCGCGCGGGTGTCCTGAGCAGCACGAGCAGGGCGCACACGTACGTCCCGGCCAGCAGCACCCCGGCCAGGGCGAGCGCGGAGGAGAAACCGCGCAGGTCGCCGGACATCGTCCGCGTCTGCCACCACAGCGCGGGCGCCGCCGCCGCTGCGAAGACCAGGCCCAGTACGGCCGGGACCCGGGTGGAGCGCTCGATCCGGCCGATCACCCCGTACCTGGTCAGCGCGGACCCCAGCAGGAACAGCCCGGCGATCAGCATGACCCGTTCACCCTGCGCGATCAGCGACGCGGTGACGAGCACGGGAGCGAGCGCGGCCACGGCCCACCGCGGCAGCCAGGTGGAGGGCAGCAACACCAGCAGGCCGACGATGGCGTACCAGCTCAGGATGTCCCCCTGCCACAGCAGCAGGAAGTGCGCCGCTCCGAACGCGAGCAGGACCAGAAGCCGGCGCAGGAGGAGCGGGCGTGGCTTGGCGGCGCGCACCGTGGCGGATTCCAGCAGCAGCGAGAACCCGACGCCGAACAGCAGGGAGAAGATCGGGAAGAAGCGTTGATCGACGAGCAGGCCCATCCACGTCTCGGCCGCGCCCGCCGTCGGCTCGTCCACGCGGAGGGCGGTGACGCTGGCGATCGGCTGGACGTTGGCCAGCAGGATCCCGCACAGGGCGAACCCGCGTACGACGTCGAGTGCCGCGATGCGCGGCCGCCCGGGAGACGCGCCGGGAGGACCGTACGGAGAGCCGCCGGGAGAGGCGGGAGGGGAGCCGGCCCGGTCGGCGCGGCGGGGCGGGGCGGACGGCGGCCGCACCCCGCCGCGCCCCTCGGACGGCGTCCCCGCGTCGGGGACCGGAGAGAGAGCTTCGTGTGGCATGGCGCTCATCCTGCGGGCCGTGGCCCGGCTCCGGCACCGGCCGAAAGCGGGGTTCGCCGCCGCCGCGATCGTACTTTCGGCCGGTATGACCCGCCGGGGTCCATCTCATAGCCTCGACCGTTGTGAACGTTCCCGAGTGGCTGGCCGGACGGGCCAGGAACGCGGCCGACGCCGGGCTCGCCGTCGTGTTCGCGGCGGCGCTCGCGTTCTGGGCGTCCCGGATCGCGGAAAGCTGGGGAGGCGGCTACTGGGGGTTCGACTGCGCCGCCGGCGCCGTGGTGTGCCTGATCGCCTTGTTGCGGCGGCGCGACCGGGCGTGGGCGGCGTTCGCCGGGCTGGCCGTCGCGGCGGTCGCGATCCTGGCCGCCCGGTTCGGCGACCTGCCCGCGGAACCGGGGCCCGCGATGACCCTCGGCCTGTCCGTGCTCGTGGGCTCGGCCGTACGGGCGCTCCCCGCCCGGTCCGCGTGCGCGGTCGCCGCCGGAGGGCTCGCGATCGTGGCCGGCAGCCTGCTCTGCGCCCGTACGTTCGCCTTCGGGATCCCCTCCGTGACGATGCTGAGCGGCGCGGGATGGCTCGCCGCCGTCGCCGCCGGGCTGTTGCCCCGGCTGCTCGCCACCCGCCGGAGAGCCATGGCGGGCAGGGTGCGCCGCGACGAGCGGCTGGCCCTGGCGAGGGAGCTGCACGACGTGGTCGCGCACCACGTCACCGGCATCGTGCTCCAGGCGCAGGCCGCCCAGCTCGTCGCGCGCAAACGCCCGGAGACGCTGGAGTCCTCGCTCGCCGGCATCGAGGCGGCCGGCGCCGACGCGCTCGCCGCGATGCGCCGCGTCGTCGGGCTGCTGCGCGACGCCGGCGACGCGGACCCGGCCCCGCCCGCCTCCGAACGGCTGAGCGAGCTGGTCGGGCGCTTCGAGGGCGGCGGCCGGACGGTACGCCTGCGGCTGCCCGGCGACGACGCCGAGTCGGCGTGGCCGCCCGAGGTGGCGAGCACCGTCTACCGGGTCGTCCGGGAGTCGCTGACCAACGTCTCCCGCCACGCGGCGCAGGCCCGGTCCGTCACGATCAGCGTCGGCCAGGATCGGGAGGCCGTGACCGTCGAGGTCGCCGACGACGCGCCGCGCGCGCCCGTCCGGTCCCCCCACCGGCGCGGGTACGGCCTGGTCGGGATGCGGGAACGCGTCGAGGCGCTCGGCGGCACACTGCGCGCCGGTCCGGGCGAGGAGGCCGGCTGGTCGGTTCTCGCCACGCTGCCCGTCCCGGCGCGGGAGCGGCGATGACCATCAACGTGCTGATCGCCGACGACCAGGCGATGGTCCGCGGCGGCCTGCGGCTCATCCTCGAGGACCAGCCCGACATCAGCGTGGTCGCGGAGGCCGCCGACGGCGCCGAGGCGGTCGCCCTCGCCAGGCGGCTGCGCCCGGACGTGTGCCTCGTGGACATCCGTATGCCCCTCCTCGACGGGATCGAGGTCACCCGCGCGCTGGCCGGCCCCGGCGTCGCCGACCCGCTCCGGGTCGTCGTGGTCACCACCTTCGACCTCGACGAGTACGTCTACGGCGCCCTGCGCGGCGGCGCGGTCGGCTTCCTCCTGAAGGACGCGGGCCCGGCGCTGCTGGTGGAGGCCGTACGGGCCGCGCACGCGGGAGACGCCCTCGTGTCCCCGTCGGTCACCGTCCGGCTGCTGCGCCACCTGACCACCGGCGCCGCGCCGCCCTCGGCCGCGACCGCCCGGCCGCTGTCGGACCGGGAGATCGAGGTGGTGCGGGCCATCGCCCGGGGCCGTACCAACCAGGAGATCGCCTCGGAGCTGTTCATCTCGCTGAGCACGGTGAAGAGCCACGTGTCGGCCATCCAGGCCAAGCTCAAGGTGCGCAACCGGGTCGGGATCGCCGCCTGGGCCTGGGAGAACCGCCTCGCCGGCCCCACGTAGCAGCCTCGCCCGCGTACTCACCGGCGGAGCGGACGGTTTTCCGAAGCCGTCCGCTCGGACTTCGGCGCAAGGCCCTCACCGCGATCGAAAGCCGAGGGTTCGGCCCGCAGAGATCCGCCCGTTGCCGTTCGGCGGGCCTACCACGGTGTCCTCGGCCACCGATCCGGCGAGAGCGCGTCAATGCGGAGCGAGCCGGAGGGGGATGCGGCGAGCTGAATAAGGTTGTCGGAGTGAGCACCGAACTGGAGCGACTGGCTCTCAGGCTGCGTGAGTTCGCGCGGGCGAGGGACTGGGAGCAGTTCCATACCCCCAAGAATCTGGCGATGGCCCTCGCGGGCGAGGTCGGGGAGCTGGTCGCCGAGTTTCAGTGGCTTACCCCCGCCGAGTCGGCCGACCTCGATCCCGCGACGTTGGCCAGGGTGCGCGGGGAGATCGCCGACGTGATGGCGTATCTGGTCCGACTGGCCGACAGCCTCGGCGTGGATCTGGCCGAGGCGACCAACGCCAAACTGGACGAGAACGAGCGCAGATACGACGTCGGGCGTTATCGCGGGTCCGCCGAAAAGGCGCCTCCGCTGACCTCGTGATCGTCATGTGACGCGGCCCGACGGGCTTTCGCCTTCGTACGGCTCCCGCCGGAGAAGACGAGTGACCGCGAGATCGACCTCAGCGCCGGTTCGATACCCCCGGGGCCGGCGGCCTGCGGCATCCGCGTGACCCGGCGGTGTGTGATCACTGTCGCCGTCGGCGTCTCTCATGGGCCCCAGGACGGGCAAGGAGAGAAGGAGACTCTCGGGATCAGTGCTCCGCGCCCGCCCGGAGGGTGCGGCGCTCGCCGGTGACCTTCGAGGCCGGAAGACGTCCGGCCTTGGACGTTCCCGTGAGAGAGTCGCCGTCGATCGTCACGGCGAAGGCCAGGTTCAGCCGCATGGGCTTGGTGATGGCCTGTCGCCACGTGAGCCGGTCGCCGTCGAGGACGACGTCGTTGAGCGGGACTTCCTCTCCTGCCCCGCGGGCGGTGCCGACGAGGACCGCGTCCTCGCGCCGGAACTCGGCCACGGCCTTGATCCTGCCGATGGGGGTGGAGATCGACAGGTCCCAGGTGCCTTCGACGGACATGCTGCTGTTCTTCCTGACGATGTGCTGCGGGAGGAGGGGCGGGTCAGAATCGGGCGGGCTGCGGGCCCGTGTTCCGCCAGACGGTGCCGCGGCGCTCATGGGCGAACAGTTCCTCGACGGCGTGGGCGATCCGGGGGCCCACCTCACGCTCCAGCAGGTACAGGCCCAGGTCGAGTCCGGAGGTGACACCGGCGCCGGTGACGAGGTCGCCGTCGTCGACGACGCGGGCGCTCACCGCGTGGACGCCGGTGGCGTCGAGCATGTCCAGGCCCATGTGGTGCGTCGTGGCGTGGCGTCCCACCAGCAGGCCGGCCATGGCCAGTACGAGCGAGCCGCCGCACACCGCGCTGACGGTCACCTCGGGATTCTCCATCGCGGCCTTCAACAGCGCGGGCAGCTCGGTGGTCAGGGTGCGCTGACACCCCTCAACGGAATGCTGCCAGGGCCCCTCGGAGCTCGCCCAGGCAGAACCGGAACGGAACCGGAACGCGGTGCACCAGCTCGAACGCCTTCGACCGGTCCCACGCCCGTCAAGGTCACCGTGCGGATCCGGGAGTCCATCGTGGCCGTCGAGCGCGCGCGGGCGGTGCTCTCCGAGCGGGTGCGCCGGGCTCATGAGGGCCGCTAGCGTTGGGGCCCATGATCGTATGGCTCAACGGCACCCACGGCGCAGGCAAGACGACGACCAGCGCACTCGTGCAGCCACTGATCCCAAATTCACGGGTGTTCGACGCCGAGAAGGTCGGCGAGACACTCATGGACATCAAGCCGGGGCTGCCCTGGACGGGCAACTTCCAGCACTGGCCGCCGTGGCGGCCGCTCGTCGTCGAGACCGCCCGCCACGTACTCGACTACACCGGCGGCACTCTGGTGATCCCCATGACTGTCCTGGTCGAGCAGTACTGGCGCGAGATCAGCACGGGCCTCGCCCAACATGCCATTCCGGTACGGCACTTCGTCCTCCACGCCGACCAAGAAACCCTCCGCGGGCGCATCGAGGGGGACACTGTTCTTGGCCCCTCCTCATTCCGTCTCCAATACCTTGAGCCCTACGCCGAGGCGGCCCGCACGTGGCTACACAGCGAGGCCGAGGTCGTCGACACCACGCACCTCACGCCCATCCAGGCCGCCCTGCAGATTGCGGAGGCCGTCAAGAGTTGAGGTCCGCCTGCCTGCCGAAGCTCGCCGCTTTACGACGTAGATTTGGATTTGTCGTTTCGTCGGTTCGTGGTGCTCATACTGATCTATGGACGCTGACCACAGGCGACAAGGCTGAAGGTCGGGCACGGTCAGTCCGAAACGATGGCGAGGATTGCCGTGCCGTCCCGGCCGGTTGCCACCTGGATCACCACGGCGTCGGGCTGAGGACTCGGCCGAGCGCCCGGCAGGCGACCGCAGAAGTTGCTGGAGCCGTTGCGGCGTAGGACGGTGATGCAGCCCTGCCCCGGACCGCTCGCCCCGCCGTTGGACTGGCCGTTGCCCGAGTTGACCGTGTATTCGACCCTGTTCGGGCCCACCTCGGTCACGGACAGCGTCCCCGGACCGGCCGGCCCCTTGAACCGGACCGTTACCGGACCGGACACTGCGATCTCACAGTTGCCGTCCGCACAGGCGCCGACGTCACGCCTGTCTGCCGCCGGCTCCGACGGCTCGGCAGAGGCGGTGCGACCAACGGACGGGCTCGGTGAGGACTGCGCGGAGGGGGACTCCGACGCACCCTCCGCACGCGAGGACGCCCCACCGATCTTGCCTGAGCCACTGCAGCCGATCGCCGTCAGGGCGGCCAGCACCGCCAGTGCTACGCCCGCTCCTGACCGACGCGTACGCGCCGTTCGCTCTCTGCTCGCCGTTGCCGTCGCGGTCATGATGTTGTTCCCCCTGTTGTCCGGCGTGCCGTGGTGCCGCGTCTCGATATAGGTCGAGAGTCTTAACCACCTGATTCCCCGTAGGCGCCGAGTTGTCGATACCGTCGCCTGAGAGGTCGTAGTCCTTGGTGTTCCGACCTCGGCGACAGTCTTGCCGCGTGGCGATCGGTGTCCGTGGGCGCGCGCTCCGCACGGGCCCGCATCCGCGCCGGCGCCACCGACTTCCGCCGCCGCTCCGCCGCCTCTTCCATCGCCCAGGCCGAGCCGTCCGTCTGGTGGTCCGGGGCCGTGCAGCACGTCGCCCGCGCTCCACCCTGAAGCGACGAAAGCCCTGGTCAGGTTCCGGATGTACCACGGCGACAGCCGCCGCAGCGTGCTGCTGTGGTCGTGGATCTTCTGGGCGACCTGGAGCGCGTGCTTGCGGGTCCCGGCGCGGCGGCGGGCTCGTCCGTCGTCGTCCCCGAGCCGGTCAAGGATGTTCGAGCCGGCGACGGCACCTCACTGCGCGACGGCAGGGCACACACCAGCTTCGCCGCTACTTCGCCGGCGTCCCCCCGGTCGGCGGCGTGACGATCAAGGATCTGTCCGAGTACGGGGCACGCCGGTGTCTGCGCCCACATGCTGCCTTCGTCCCGCGACCGGCCCGCGAGGCCATCGATCGGCAGTTCCGGCACACCGAAAGCCGCTGAGACGGAACTGCGACAGAACTGAGGTCCGCGCCCTGGCGAAGGGGCGGGGAGGGGGGCGTGCCGCATTGACGGCTCTGCGGTCACACCACCCCTGCGACGTGCGGTTTTCTCAGCGTACGGGGAGACCGGTGACGGAGCGGCCGATGATGAGGCGCTGGATCTCGGAGGTGCCCTCGAAGATCGTGTAGATCTTCGCGTCGCGGTGGAAGCGCTCCACGGGGTGCTCGCGGGTGTAGCCGGCGCCGCCGAGGATCTGGATGGCCTGCTCGGTCACCCAGACGGCGGTCTCGCTGGCGACGAGCTTGCTCATCGACCCCTCGGCCTGCTCCATCGGGCGCCCGTGCCGGGCCATCCAGGCGGCGCGCCACGTCATGAGCCGCGCGACGTCCACCCGGGTCGCCATGTCGGCCAGCAGGAACGCGACCGCCTGGTTCTCCCCGATCTTGCGGCCGAACTGCTCGCGCTCGCGGGCGTAGTCCCTGGCGTACTCGTACGCGGCGCGGGCGGTGCCGACGGCCATGGCGGCCACGAGCGGGCGGGTGGACTCGAAGGTCCGCATCGCGCCCTGCTCTCCGGCGCGGGCCCCGGAGCGTACGCGGGCGAGCCGGGCGTCGAGCTTCTCCTTGCCGCCGATCAGGCAGGATCCGGGCACGCGTACGTTGTCGAGGACGACCTCGGCGGTGTGCGAGGCGCGGATGCCGTGCTTGCGGAACTTCTGCCCCTGTGAGAGGCCGGGGGTGCCGGGCGGGATGATGAAGGACGCCTGCCCGCGCGTCCCCAGCTCGGGGTCCACGGAGGCGACGACGATGTGCACGTTGGCGATGCCGCCGTTGGTCGCCCAGGTCTTCACGCCGTTGAGGACCCAGTCGCCGTCGTCGTACACCGCGCGGGTGCGGATCGCGCCGACGTCGCTGCCGGCGTCCGGCTCGGAGGCGCAGAACGCGGCGACCTTGACGTCGTCCGGGGTGCCGAACATCTGCGGCAGCCACTCCCCCACCTGCTCGGGCGTGCCGCCGGTGGCGAGGGCGGCGGCGGCCAGGCCGGTCCCGACGATGGACAGGCCGATGCCGGCGTCGCCCCAGAAGAGCTCCTCGAAGGCCACGTGCAGCCCGAGGCCGGACTCCTCGAACCACTGCTGGGCGAAGAAGTCGAGGGAGTACAGCCCGATCTTGGCGGCCTCCTGGATGACCGGCCAGGGCGTCTCCTCGCGCTCGTCCCATTCCGCGCCCGCCGGGCGGACGACGTCGCGGGAGAACCGGCGCACCCAGTCCCGCATCTCCCGCAGGTCGTCGTTCAGTTCGGGGCAGAAGCCCGTCGCGCCGTCGCTCATCGCACTTCTCCGTCAGGGGTCGAGGCGGGGATCACCGGTCGTAACACCGGACGGCGCGCAAACTTACCGGTCGGTAGCATTTCCGCGCAACCGGCCTTCCCAGGAGTCACCGCCCCCGGGCGGCGTAGTGCGGGATGGTCACCATCGGCGGGCGCTCGGCCACGGCGACGTCCCGCACGATCGGCTCGTGGATGGACCGGTGCCCGGCCGTGCCCCGCCGGAACTGGGTGAGCAGGGGGGACGGCGCGTGCAGCGAGACGATGCGGTCCTGGCGTTCCAGCCGCGACCAGGCGGTGTACATGATCTGTCCGGCCATGCCGCCGAGCGCCTCGGTGGACTGGTGGGAGTGGACCCGCCGTCCGAGGTCCACCTGCGCCAGCGCGTCCAGCCCGGCCAGGTCGAGCAGGTCGATCAGCAGCCCGAGCTCCACGCCGTACCCGGTGACGAACGGCACCCGCTCAAGGGCGCTGCGCCGTCCGGCGTACTCGCCGGCGAGCGGCTGGACGAACCCGGCGAGCAGCGGCCAGTGCAGGTTGAGCAGCGGCCGGGCGACCAGCTCGGTCACCCGTCCTCCGCCGCCCTGCAGCTCCGACAGCGGCCGGTCGTAGCATCCCTTGACGTACACGACGGAGGGGTCGGCCAGCAGCGGGCCGAGCAGGCCGGTCACGAACGAGGTGCGGAACTCGCGCAGGTCGGCGTCGACGAAGACGACGAGGTCGCCGGTGGTCACGGCGAGGGACTTCCACAACGCCTCGCCCTTGCCGTCGAGCGGGTGGAGGTCGCACAGGATCTCGTCCTGGGCGAAGACCTTGGCCCCCGCCTGCACCGCCTGGGCGGCGGTCTCGTCGGTCGAGCGCGAGTCGATGACGACGAGCTCGTCCACCAGCGGGACCCTCTCGACAAGGTCGCGCCGGATCGCCGAGACGATCTCGCCGACGGTCTCGGCCTCGTTCCTGGCCGGCAGCACGACGCTGATCCTCGTGGCGCCCTTGGCCTCCATCAGGGCCCTTACGGGCCAGTCGGCCGAGGATGACGTACGGCCGCGCAGCCAGGCTTCCACCTCAGGCAGCACGCAGGATCCTCATTTCTCCGCCGCAGTCCACAGTTATCACCTTATGGTGTCCGATCCCGCGTGGGAGTCGGGGTGCGCGCCGCCTCGCCGGTGTGCCGTCGCGGCCGCAGGGCGGCCCCGGTGACGGGGGCCGGGCCGGGGCGGCGGCGCCCACGGCGGGCGGGGCGCCCCAGGGCGCTCGACGTCGCGTCCATGAGGGGGATGGCGCCGTAGAGGTGGCCGGTGGCGAGCAGGCCGGTCAGCACGAACACGAGCACGGTGCGCCCGAAGGGCGGTCAGGCCGGGATGGCGGGCGAGGCGCTCCCGGGCGGCCCGGAAGGCGCGGAAAGCCCTCGGCGGGCGGTCAGGACGCGGCGTGCCGTTCCAGGAACGCGTACACGTCGGCCTCGTCGACGCCGGGGAACGATCCAGGCGGCAGGGCCGCGAGGACGTGCGAGTTGGCCCGCGCCGACGGCCAGGCGTAGCCCTCCCAGCGCTGCGCCAGCTCGGCCGGCGGGCGGCGGCAACACTCGCCGTTGGGGCAGTTGGACCGGGTCCGGTTCGTCGTCTCCCGGCCGCGGAACCAGCGTGACTCGCGGAACGGCACGCCGAGCGTGATGGCGTAGTCCTTGCCCTGCGACGGGTCCACGTGCGCGACGCAGAAGTACGTCCCGGTGGGCGAGTCGGAGTACTGGTAGTACACCGAGAACCGGTCCGGCGACAGGAACACCTGCCGGCCGGACCACTGCACGCACATCCGCTGGCCCTCGATCGCGCCCTGCTCGTCCGCGGGGAAGACGATGCCGTCGTTCTCGTACGCCTTGTAGATGGTGCCGCCCGCGTCGTTGCGGACGAAGTGGCAGACCAGATCCAGGTGGCGGGTGGCCAGGTTCGTGAACCGGTGCGCCGCCATCTCGTACGACACGGCGAAGACGTCGCGCAGGTCCTCCACCGACAGGGCCCGGTCCTGCTTGGCCTCCCGCAGGTACGGCGCGGCCGCGGCCTCCGGCACGAGCACGGCGGCGGCGAAGTAGTTGGCCTCCACCCGCTGGCGGAGGAAGTCGGCGAAGTCGCGCGGCTTGTGGTGCTGGAGCGCGAAGTGGCCGAGGGTCTGCAGGAGCACGGTGCGCGGCGTGTGCATGCCGAGCTGCTCCCGCTTGAGGTAGATGCGCCGGTTGCGCAGGTCGGTCACGGATCGGGCCGAACGCGGCAGGTCCTGCGCGGTGTGGACGGTGAACCCGAAGTGCGACACGAGCGCCTGGACCGTGCTCTCCGAGAGCGCGCCGGCGCGGTACCCGACGGCGGCCAGCGCCTCGGCGGCCGCGTTCTCGATCTCCTCGAAGTAGTTGCCCAGCTCGCGCTGCTTGCGGCGCAGCTCGGCGTTGGCCGCGCGGGCCTCCTCCGGGGTGGCCGTCCCCTTGGCCTGGCGGGCCTTGAGCTCCTCGTACAGGCCGAGGATGTGCTCCAGCACGTCGTTGGTGACGCGGGCGGAGACCTTCAGCTTGCTCAGTCCGAGGCCGGCGTAGAGCGGGTCCCGCTGGGCCTCCTCCAGTGCGATCTCCAGTTGGGCCCTGCGGTTGGGCGCCTGGCGGCGCAGCAGTTCCTCGACCGGCACGTTCAGCGCGCCGGCCAGGGACTTCAGCAGCGACAGCTTGGGCTCGCGCTTGCCGTTCTCCAGGAGGGAGAGCTGGCTCGGGGCGCGGCCGACGCGCTCGCCCAGCTCGGAGAGGGTGAGGCCGCGCTGCTTGCGCAGGTGCCTGAGCCGCTGCCCGAAGGCCAGGAGGTCGAGCTCCTGCGTCAAAGACAGCGGTTCTTCACCAAGCATGGATGGCATACCCGGATCATATGCGAAATTTCGGCGTTTCTTCCAGTCTGCGGCTTTCGTGATGCCGCGCGGGGGCGCGCCCACCTGCGACGACCGCTCGCCCGCCCGCGACGCCGTCCGGCCCCGGGACACCGCGGCCTCCGGGAGGGTACGACCGACGCCATTGGTCTAGTCCATAGAGAAAAGTCCGCGTTTCTTCTCCGCTGAATACTCACGAGTCTTGACTTAGGCGGAAATTTCACGACTTTTCGCTTCGATCTCGGGTTGCTGGATCTCCACACTCAGTCGGACACTCGAACCAAGCACCCAGGTGATGACAGAACGCCTCAGACAGGGACAGACGGTCCTGTATCGGGTGGCAGCAACAAGGGAGTGACGACAATGTCGGACCGGTTCACGGCGGCCGCGCGGCGGCTCCAGGACGACTGGGACACCAACCCCCGCTGGAAGGACGTCGAGCGCACGTACACCGCCGAGGACGTCGTGCGGCTGCGCGGCTCCGTCCAGGAGGAGCACACGCTGGCCCGGCTCGGCGCGGAGCGGCTGTGGCACCTGCTGCGGACCGAGGACTACGTGAACTCGCTGGGCGCGCTCACCGGCAACCAGGCCGTGCAGCAGGTGAAGGCCGGCCTGAAGGCCATCTACCTGTCCGGCTGGCAGGTCGCCGCCGACGCGAACCTGGGCGCGCAGACGTACCCCGACCAGAGCCTCTACCCCGCCAACTCGGTGCCCGCCGTGGTGCGGCGCATCAACAACGCGCTGCTGCGCGCGGACCAGATCACCTGGTCCGAGGGCGACGAGGACGCGCCGCACTGGCTCGCGCCGATCGTGGCCGACGCCGAGGCCGGGTTCGGCGGCGTTCTGAACGCCTTCGAGCTGATGAAGGGCATGATCGCGGCCGGCGCGGCGGGCGTGCACTGGGAGGACCAGCTCGCCTCGGAGAAGAAGTGCGGCCACCTGGGCGGCAAGGTGCTGATCCCGACCGCGCAGCACATCAAGACCCTCAACGCGGCCCGGCTCGCGGCCGACGTGGCCGGGGTGCCCTCGCTGATCGTCGCGCGGACCGACGCCCAGGCCGCGACCCTGCTGACCAGCGACGTGGACCCGCGCGACCGGGAGTTCTGCACCGGCGACCGCACCGCGGAGGGCTTCTACCGGGTGCGCAACGGCGTCGGCGCCTGCATCGCCCGGGGCCTCGCCTACGCGCCGTACTCGGACCTGCTGTGGATGGAGACGTCCACCCCCGACCTCGACGTCGCCCGGACGTTCGCGGAGGCGATCAAGGAGCGGTACCCCGACCAGATGCTCGCCTACAACTGCTCGCCGTCCTTCAACTGGAAGCAGCACCTGGACGACTCCACGATCGCCAAGTTCCAGCGGGAGCTCGGCCACATGGGGTACAAGTTCCAGTTCATCACCCTGGCCGGCTTCCACTCGCTCAACTACTCGATGTTCGACCTGGCCCGCGGCTACGCCGAGGAGGGCATGACGGCCTACGTCGAGCTGCAGGAGAGGGAGTTCGCGGCCGAGTCGCGCGGCTACACCGCCACCCGCCACCAGCGCGAGGTCGGCACCGGATACTTCGACCTGGTCAGCACGGCCATCGCGCCGGACTCCTCGACGACGGCCCTGAAGGGCTCGACCGAGGAGGAGCAGTTCACGCAGGCTCACTAACCAGCGGGATCGGGTGACGCCCCTCGTCGGGCACGCCCCCGCCAGGTCGAGGCGAAGGCCCCGCCGGAGCGCCGCAGGTCACCTCGGCCGAGGGACCGGACGGCGCTCCGGCGGGGCCTTCCCATGCTTCTCACCGGGACACCCACCGGGCCTCTCTCACACCGCGCCTCGTGCCGGGCCCACCGCGCTTCTCACCGCGCTTTCCGCACCGCGTTTACCTCACCGGGCCCCGACACGGCGCGTACGGCCCGCCCGGCTCACAGCCGCACGGCTCGGGCGTACCAGCGGCCGTCCACCGGGTGGATGATCAGCCGCCGCCCGAAGCAGTCCGACAGGTTCGCGTCGGTCAGCACCTCGTCGACCGGCCCGCCGACGACCACGCGGGTGTCCCGCATCAGCAGGGCGTGCGTGGTGCCGGCGGGCACCTCCTCCAGGTGGTGGGTCACCAGGACGGTGGTCAGGTCGGAGCGGGTCGCGGCGAGGTTCTCCAGCGCCTCGATCAGGTCCTCGCGGGCCGGGAGGTCCAGCCCGGAGAACGGCTCGTCCAGCAGCAGGACCGCCGGGTCGGCCATCAGCGCCCTGGCCACCCGGACCCGCGCCCGCTCGCCCTGGGAGCAGACGGCGAACGGCCGGTCCCCCAGGTCCTTGCAGCCGAGGTCGGCCAGCAGGCGGTGCGCCCGCTCCCGCTCGGCGTCGCCGTACCTGTCCCAGAGGGGGGCGCTGGTGCCGGTGTGGCCGGTGAGCACGACGGTGAGGGCGGTCGCGCCCTCCTCCTCCAGCAGGGCCTCGTCGACGAGCCGCTGGCTGGCCGCGACGAGGCCGATGTGCCGCCGCAGCTCGCGCAGGTCCACCCGGCCGAGCCGCCGGCCCAGCACCTCGGCCGTGCCCGACGTCGGGTGCCGTACGGCGGCGGCCACCGAGAGCATGGTGGTCTTCCCGGCCCCGTTGGGGCCGAGCACGACCCAGTGCTGGCCGTACTCGACGCGCCAGTCGACGTCGGCCAGGAGGGTCCGGCCGGCCGCGCGGACGGTCACGTCGTTCAGTTCGAGGGCTGCTCCGTCGATTCGCATGCGTTCAAGGATGCAACAGCGGCCCGACCCTACGCGCCGGTCGTCCGATGCGTGGACGGAGCACGGTGGAGGACCCCCGGGTCAGGCGGCGGCGGTCTTGCCCGAGCCTCCGGCCCGCTCCTCGACGGCCTGGAGGAAACGCGCGACGTGCCGGAAGAAGATCCGCGCCTCCGGGACGACGTCGGCCAGGATCGGGAACACGTGCGGCATCCGGCGCCACTCCTCGTACGTCACGGGCACGCCGTTCTCCCGCGCGCTGAGCACGACGCGGCGGGCCTCATTGCGCAGGATCTCGGTCGAGCCGGTCACGATCATGAGCGGCGGGATCCCCGTGTAGTCGCCGTAGACCGGCGACACCAGCGGGTCACGGCAGTCGAGGCCGGCCGTCCACTGGCGGGCGAGCCAGTCCACCCGGCCCGCCGGCAGCATCGGGTCCAGCCACCGGTTGTCCCTGCGGCAGCCGTCGCTCAGGTCGGTCCACGGGGACAGGCAGATGGCGGCGGCGGGCAGCGGCAGCCCCCGGTCGCGCAGCGCCAGCAGCGTGGCGAGCGTGAGGTGCCCGCCGGCCGAGTCACCGGCGAGCAGCATGTCCTTGGCCGTGAACCCCCGGTCGAGCAGGCCCTCGTACGCCTCGAGCGCGTCGCTGAGCGACTCGGCGAGCGAGTGGACCGGCCCCTGCCGGTAGTCGAGCGCGAGCACCGGCCGCCGGGTGGCGGCCGACAGCCGCCAGGTGATGGGCCGGTGTGTGGCCGGGGAGCATATGAAATAGGCGCCACCGTGGAAGTAGAGCAGCACCTTCGTCTCGTCCAGTCCGGGGCCGCCCCGCACCCACTCGCCGGAGCAGCCGTTGAAGCGGGCGCGGACGGTGGACGCCTCCGCCGGCAGCCGTCCCGGCACCCACTGCCCGAGGCCGATCAGCCTGCTGGCCAGGGCCATTCCGGCCGTGTGGCGCAGGAGGACGGCGGAGATGGGCCGCGCCGTGCCGCGCAGGAGGCCGTTGAAGGCGGCGGCCTGCCAGCTCACGGGGTAACCGGGATGGATGTCGACATCGATCTCCGACTTCACGCTGACCTCCACTCCCGCCTCATGGACCATCGCCGCTGACGGTCGCTCTTGCCGACGGATACCGGACAGGCCGGGAAAAACTCCACTATATGTCCCTATATGCCGAAACCCCTCTGCCCAGAAAACCGGGGATCAGGCCCGGACTCCGGGCTTCCCGGGCCGGCGCCCCGCCCCCTTGGGCGGCGGAGCGGGCGAACTCCGGCGCGGGGTCCGGCGAAGACGCTCACGGAGCCGAACCCCGCACGCGGTTATTCCGTTGCGCGCGCTCCTCCTGGTCGCTAAGTTCCGTCGTTCGTGCCGACAGTCCATCGGAGGTTCCTCGCTTCATCGCCCTCTATTTCGCTTTATGCCCAACTTGTCCGGTACGGCTTCCGCAAGCACGCCACCTATTGGGGAGCGGCCGCCGCGGGAGCGTTCACCAACACCGTCTTCGGCGTCCTGCGGGCGTACGTGCTGATCGCGCTGTGGCGGGCCCGCCCCGGCCTCGGCGGGTACGACATCGCGGACGCGGTGACCTTCTGCTTCCTCACCCAGGCGTACATCGGGCCGATGCAGGTCTTCGGCGGTGGCCTGGAGATCGCGCAGCGCGTCCGGTCCGGCGACATCGCCCTCGACCTGGCGCGACCGGCGCCGCTCGTCCTCTGGACCCTGTCCGAGGACCTGGGCCGGGCCGGATACCTCTTCCTCGCGCGCAGCCTCCCCCCGACGGTCGTCGGCGCGCTGCTGTTCGGGATCGTCCTCCCCGACGGGGCCGCCGTGTGGGCGGCGTTCGCCGCGAGCTTCGCGCTCGGCGTCGTCATCAGCTTCGGCTGGCGCTACATCGTCGCCCTGGCCACCTGCTGGCTCCGTGACGACCGGGGCCTCGCGGTCGTGTCCCTGGTCCTGACCACGTTCTTCAGCGGGCTGATGTTGCCGCTGGTGATCTTCCCCGGCTGGCTGGGGACCGTCGCGCGCGCCCTGCCCTGGTCCGCGATGGTCCAGGTGCCCGCCGACGTCTACCTCGGCACGGCCGACATCCCCCGGACGCTCGGCTTCCAGGCGCTGTGGGCCGCCGTCCTGCTGGCCCTCGGCGCGCTCCTCACCCGGGCCGCCCGGCGGAGGGTGGTCATCGATGGCGGGTGAGGTCTGATGCGCGTCTACCTCCTGCTCATCTGGACGTGGACCCGGGCCGCCGCCCGCTACCCCGCCTCGTTCGCGCTGATGACCGCCGCCGGAACGGTCACGGCCGGGCTGGACGTCGCCGTCATCTGGGTCGTCTTCAGCAACACGACGACGCTCGGCGGCTTCGACGTGTCCGAGGTCATGTTCCTGTACGGCGCAGGGGGCCTGGCGTTCTCGATCGCGGACCTGCTCTTCAGCAACGCCGACCGGGTCGGCCAGCACATCAGGGCGGGCACCCTCGACGCCATGTTGGTCCGGCCCGTCGGCACGTTCGTCCAGGTGACCGCGGACCGGTTCACCCCGCACCGCGCGGGGCGGGTGCTCCAGGCCGCGATTGTGCTCGGCGTCGCCCTCGCCCGGCTGGACGTGCCCGGGTCGCGGCTCTGGATGATCCCCGTCATGGTCGTCTGCGGCATCGTGATCTTCGCGTCGATCTGGGCCCTCGGCGGCGCGCTCCAGTTCCTGCTCACCGACTCCTCGGAGGTCGCCAACGCCTTCACGTACGGCGGGGCCACGCTCGGCCAGTACCCGCTCAGCGTCTACGGCGCCGAACTGGTGCGCGGCGTCACCTACGTCCTGCCGCTGGCGTTCGTCAACTGGCAGCCCGGCCTGTACGTCCTGGACCGCGCCGACCCGCTGGGCCTGCCGTACGCGCTGCGTTTCCTCTCCCCGGTCGCCGCGGCGGCGCTGGCGGTCGCCGCCGCGCTCGCCTGGCGCGCCGGGGTCCGCCGTTACCGATCGACAGGGAGCTAGACCGGATGATCGACGCAGACCGCCTCGGCCGGTCGTTCCGGGTCCGCCGGACGACCGTGCACGCCGTACGCGACTTGTCCTTCCACGTGGCGGCCGGCGAGTTCGTCGGCTGCCTCGGCCCGAACGGCGCGGGCAAGTCCACCACCATCAAGATGCTGACCGGCGTGCTCGCGCCCACCTCGGGCCGGGTCACCGTCGCCGGTCTGGCCCCGTCCCGGCGCCGTACGGCCGTCGCCCGCGAGATCGGCGTGGTGTTCGGCCAGCGGACGACCCTGTGGTGGGACCTCCCGCTGCGGGACAGCCTCGACCTGGTCCGCCTCCTGTACAAAGTAGATCGCGTTCGTTTCCGGGAGCGGCTCGGCGAGTTGACCGAACGGCTCGGCCTGGGCGGCTTCCTCGCGACCCCGGTCCGCCAGCTCAGCCTCGGGCAGCGCATGCGCGGCGACATCGCCGCCGCGCTCCTGCACGACCCGTCGGTGCTGGTGCTCGACGAGCCGACGATCGGGCTCGACGTCGTCAGCAAGGCCGAGGTGCGCGCGTTCCTGCGCGACCTGAACGCCGAACGCGGGACGACCGTCCTGCTGACCACCCACGACCTCGGCGACGTAGAACGGCTGTGCCGCCGGGTCCTGCTGATCGACCACGGGCGGCTGGCCTTCGACGGGACGGTGGACGAGCTGCGCGCCACGGTGCCGGGCGAGACGTCGATCGAGGACGTCGTCGCCCACCTCTACCGCAACAGCCCGCCGTCGCGGTGATCCGTCAGCAGATCGTCTGCCCGTAGATGGCCTCTCAGTAGACGGCCTGTCAGTACCCCTGCTCCTCGAACTCGTCCTCCTCGTCCCGGGGAGGGCCGGCCCAGCGCGACGGCATGAGCACGGGCAGGAACAGCGCCACGCCCAGGGCGCCGTACACGCCGGTGGAGAGCAGGGTGACCATGCCCCGGCCCGCCTGGACGACCTCCTCATGCAGGGAGGTCGCGGTCGGGGCCAGCCCGGCCGCCCGGGTGACGTCCAGCGCGTACACGACCGTCCAGGCCAGCAGGGCGATCGACGGGACGAAGGCGGCGAGCGGGGACACCCGGCCCGCGAGCACCAGGCCGAGCAGCAGGCCGACGACGGCGACCACGCCCAGGGCGATCAGCATCCGGGAGTCCCCGGAGGGGTTCACGTTGGAGACCGCCCCGCGCACCAGTTCCTGGGCGGCCCAGCCTCCGCCGAAGAGGAGAACGGCCGCGAGAAGCGCGCCGAGGAGCAACCCGAAGAAGTGCCGCATGACCACCACCTCGTGTGGGAGCGCCCTGAGGGGGGTGCGGGCGCCCCGCGGTTGGCCGCAACATTAGCGACAAATCCGGTCTAAAGGCACACCTCTCGACGAGAGCCGTCAGGACGTGACATCGCGGGAAGTGAAGCGGGCCCAGGCGAACGCGCCGGACACCGCGGCGTATCCCGCGAAGACCAGCAACCCCGTGCCCATGCGCCCGGTGTCCATCGGCGCCCGCAGCACGCCGTCGAACGCGTTCCACCACGACGCCAGCAGGAACGGCCGGAGCGCCGACAACTGCGGGATCACCGCGAGCACCTGCGAGACGACCACCAGCACCACGCTCGCGGCGATCGCGCCGATCGGGTTCTCGGTCAGCGTCGAGAACGCCAGCGCCAGCGCGCCGAGCGCCGCCATCCCCGCCGCCGCGTACAGCACCGCCAGCCCGGCGCGCAGCAGGCCCTCGGCGTACGGCACGGTCGTGCCCGACAGCAGCGTGACCGGGCCGGTCGGGAACAGCGCCAGCCCGGCGACCAGCGCGGACACCGCGACCAGCGCGCACGCGGCCAGGCAGAAGATCAGGACGTTCGCGTACTTGAGCGCGAGCAGCCGGCCGCGGCCGGCCGGGGCGGTGAGCAGATACCTGAGCGTGCCCTGGCTCGCCTCTCCCGCCACCGCGTCCCCCGCCACCACCGAGACGGCCAGCGGCAGGATCAGCGGCAGCATGGCGGACAGCGAGGCGAAGGCGAGGACGAGCCCGTTGCCCGCGACCCGCGCGATGATCGGTCCGGCGTCGCCGTCCGCGCCCGCGATCCGCACCGCCACCCCGATCAGCACCGGCACGACGGCGAGCACCGCGAGCATGGCCAGATGCCGCGGCCTGCGGAAGGTCAGCGCCGTCTCGGACGCGAGCAGCCGCGCCGCCGCGCGCGCCGGCCCGGCCGCCCGGAGCGGCGCGGCGTGGGCGAGCGTCTCATGACTCGACATCGAAACCCTCCCCCGTGAGGCGGACGTAGACGTCTTCCAGGCTGGGCCGCACCACGGCGAAGCCGCGGACGGCGACGCCGTCCCCGACGAGCGCGGCGCAGATCCGCTCGGGCGGCGTGTCGCCCAGCTCGGCGGTGGCCACACCGCCCGCGCGGCTCACGGCCGTCAGGCCGAGCCCGGCGAGCACGGCCGCCGCCACGTCCGCGTCCGGCGTCTCGACCCGGACCGAGGCGGCCACGCCCGCGCGCAGCTCGGCGATCGGCCCCTGGGCGACCAGCCGCCCGGTGCGCATGACACCGGCGTGGGTGCACATCTGCTCCACCTCCGACAGCAGGTGGGAGGAGACGAACACCGTCGTGCCGTCCGCGGCCACCTCCTTGATCAGCGCGCGTACCTCCCTCGTGCCCTGGGGGTCCAGGCCGTTGGTCGGCTCGTCGAGGACGAGCAGCTCCCTGGGGCCGAGCAGGGTGGCCGCGATCGCCAGCCGGTGGCGCATCCCCAGGGAGTAGGCCCGGTAGCGCTTGCCCGCCGCGTTTCCTAGCCCCACCCGGTCGAGCGCCGCGCCGACGCGGCGGGCCGCCGTCCGCGGGTCGGACCGGGGGTCGGCCGCGTCGAGGCGGAGCAGGTTGGCCTCGCCCGACAGGTACGGGTAGAAGGCCGGGCCCTCGACGAGGGCGCCGACCCTCGGCAGCGCCCTGGAGACGCCGTCCGGCATGGGCTCGCCGAGCACGGAACAGCGGCCGGACGTCGGCGTGACCAGCCCGAGCAGCATCCGGATGGTGGTCGTCTTCCCCGACCCGTTCGGCCCGAGGAAGCCGAAGACCGATCCGCGCGGCACGGCCAGGTGCAGGTCGTCCACGGCCACGTGGCCGCCGCGGAAGCGCTTGGTCAGCCCGGCCGTGACGATCGCGTGGCCGGCGTCGCCCGCGGCGGCGCCCTCCGCACGGACGCCGGGCCCGTACGCGGTGTCATGGTCGCCGGGGTGGAGCGGGGCCGCCGCGCCGGACGGCCCCGCCTTCGTCGCCCCGCTCACGGGGCCGCCCGCCGCACCCGGCTCACTTCGCCGCCGCCGCGGCGTACAGGACCTCGGGGGTGACGGCGCCCGCGAGCAGCCGGCCGTCGTCGGTGAGCAGCGCCGTGACGAGCTTCGTCCGGATCAGCCGCCCGCTCCCCCACTCCCCGCTGACCGGGGCGGCCGCGTTCAGCATGCCGTTCGCGAGGGAGGCGACGCCCTCCACGTCCCGCCCGCCCTTCGCCCGGTCCGCGGCCCCGGCCAGGTCACCCTCGAAGCGCTTCGGGAGGGACACGACGACCACCCGGTCCCAGCCGTCCCCGACGACGCGCGGCGCGGCGGCGCCGTGCCCGTCCGCGCCGGGCTCGCCGTCCTTGCCGTGGGGTCCGCGCCCGATCGGCGGCGCGGTGGCCTCCTCGACCTTCGCCCCGGGCGGGGGTGTGAAGGCGAAGTTCTCCGGCGCGGGCGGGGTGAACGTCACCGAGTCGAAGCCGACCTCGAACGCCGGCTCCGCCGTCCCCTTCGCGTAGAGCTGGACGCGCAGCGGGACGAGGGTCTCGCCGTCGAACGCCAGCCGCACCTCCTTGACCAGCGATCCGGCGTCCTTGGGGGTGAGCACGACCTGGTACGCGGCGCGGCCGGCGACGGTCGCGTCCTCGCCGACGGCGATCTCGGTGTCCGTGCCCGCCGCCCGCAGCGCCTCCTCGGCCGCCTGCCGCGGAGTGACCGTCCCCGTGTACGGCACGGCGTCCGGCCGTCCGGCCCCGTCCGGCGCGCCCTTGATCCGGGTGGCCGTGTTGGCGGCGCTGTCCCACCACCACACCTGGTCGCCGTTCACGACGAGGTCGTTCTCGTTCATCTCGTCGGGCACCATCAGGCGGAGCCGGTCGGGCCCGCCGTACCAGACCTTGGCCTGGTGGGAACCGGACAGCAGGCCCAGCGGCGAGGTCGCGCCCCCGGCGACCGGCAGGGCGGGCAGGCCGAGGGACGCGGTCTCGACGATGGTGCCCGACATCTGCGGCAACCGTCCCGACTGCCACTTCTCGGCGGCGTCGGCGAGCAACTCGGCGGCGGTGCGGCGGGGAAGGGACGGCTCCCCCTGGACCGCCGCGATCACCGGCCCCGCCGCCACGACACCGGCGACCACCGCCACGGCGGCGACGGGCACGCCCCACCTCATGGCACGTGTTCCACTACGCATGTCATGCCTCCACTGTGCTGAATCACCCGGTTTCCCGCGCGAAACGGAACGAATGTCATCGGATCCGGTCGATCGGTCCGACGTTCTGTAGCCTGCGCGCCCGAACCTGAGCCGACGCTGAGACGACCTGAGAGGGCTCTCAGCCGGATCTCAGGAGAAACCCGCCAAGATGGGGCAATGCGGGTGCTGGTGGTCGAAGACGAACGAAGGATGGCGGCGGCCCTGAAGAGGGGCCTGCAGGCGGAGGGGTTCGCGGTCGATCTCGCCCACGACGGCGAGGACGGCCTGCACTGCGCCCGCACGGGCGAGTACGACGTCGTGGTGCTCGACATCATGCTGCCCAAGCTGTCCGGCTACAACGTGTGCAAGCGGCTGCGCGCCGAGGAGAACTGGGTGCCGATCCTGATGTTGTCGGCCAAGGACGGCGAGTACGACATGGCCGACGGGCTCGACCTCGGCGCCGACGACTACCTCGCGAAGCCGTTCTCGTACGTGGTGCTGGTGGCCCGGCTGCGGGCGCTGCTGCGGCGCGGCGGCACCCGGCGGCCCGCCGTGCTGCGGGCCGGAGACCTGTCCCTCGATCCCGCCCGCCGCCTGGTCGCGCGCGGGGAGACGCCCGTCGAGCTGACGCCCCGCGAGTTCTCGCTGCTGGAGTTCCTGATGCGACGGCACGACGAGGTGGTCTCGAAGTCCGAGATCCTCGAACACGTGTGGGACACCTACGACACCGACCCCAACGTGGTCGAGGTGTACGTCGGCTACCTCCGCCGCAAGATCGACACGCCGTTCGGGCGGAACGCGCTCCAGACGGTGCGCGGCGCCGGATACCGGCTGGTCAGCGATGGAGGCTGAGCCTCCCCGTCGCAGGCCCGGAAGCGGCCCGGCCGGATGGTGGCGGCGCAGGAGCCTGCGGTTCCGGCTGACCGCGACCGCCTCGGCGGTCCTGGCCCTCGCCCTGGCGGCCTCCGCGTACGTGTTCGTCGGCGTCCTCGGCAGGGCGCTGGCCGGCACGATCGACGACGAGGTGTACCAGCGCGCCCGCGAGGTGGTCGCGCTGGCCGACGCCGGACGGCTCGGCGACCGGATCGTCACGACGGACAACACGATCGTCCAGGTGCTCGACGCCTCCGGGCGGATCGTCAACGCGACCCCGGGCACCGACCGCCTGGTCCCGCTGCTCGGCGCGGACCGGCGGGAGCGGGCCCTGCGCTCGGGCCGTCCCGTGTTCCTGGACGGCAGGCCGTACGGGATCCCCGGCCCGCTGCGGGCGCGGGTGCTCAGCGCCGACGCCGGGCGCACCGTCATCGCGGCGCGGTCGTTCACGGAGGTCCAGGGCAGCCTGACGGCCACCGGTCACGTGCTGATCGTCGGGACGCCGCTGCTGCTGGTCCTGCTCGCGGCGGCGTCGTGGCTGGTCATCGGCAGGACGCTGCGGCCGATCGCGCTGCTGCGCAGGGGCGCGGCCGAGATCAGCGGGACGGCGCGGGCCAGGCGGCTTCCGGTGCCCGAGTCGCGGGACGAGGTGCACTCCCTCGCCACGACGCTGAACGACATGCTGGCCCGGCTGGAGGCGGCCGACGCCCGGCAGCGCGCGCTCATCTCCGACGCGTCGCACGAGCTGCGCAGCCCGCTGGCCAGCATCCGGCTGCAACTCGAGGTCGCGCTCAGCCACCCGGAGGGGCAGGACTGGCGGGAGACCGCCGAGGGCGTGCTCGAGGACACGATGCGGCTGTCCCGGCTGGCCGAGGACCTGCTGGCGCTGGCCCGCCTCGACGAGGGGCGCACCGCCCGCCGCGAGCCGGTCGACCTCGCCGCGCTGGCCGAGCGGGCGGTCGAACGGCACGGCGTCACCGGCGACATCGCCCCCGGCGTCACCGTGGACGGCGACGCCCTCGACCTCGGCCGGGTGCTGACGAACCTGGTGGCCAACGCGGTGCGGCACGCCGCGTCCACGGTGGTCGTCGCGCTGCGCGCGGAGCCGCCCGGCGCCGGATCTCCCCTTCCCGGTTCCGGAACGGCGCGCGGCAGGGGCACGGCCGGGGTCGCGGGAGCGGGTGTCGCGGTCCTGACCGTGACCGACGACGGCCCCGGGATCCCGGCGGAGGACCGGGAACGGGTCTTCGACCGGTTCACGCGGCTGGACAGCGCGCGCAGCCGGGACGAGGGCGGCGCCGGGCTCGGCCTGGCGATCGTCCGCGACACCGTGCGCGCCCACGGGGGCACCGTCCACCTGGAGGACGCCGCGCCGGGCCTGCGCGCCGTCGTGCGGCTGCCCCTCGCGGCCCCCGAGACGTCCCGGTAGGCGTCGCCCCCGGTCCGGGACGCGAGCCGGGGTAAAGCCTCCGCCTTGGAGGCGGGCCGCACGGGCCGCGCCCGGCGACGACATATACGTTGTGTGTCCGGGTCGCCACGTACAGTGCGGGGAGGTGTGGCCCATGACGTGCCTTGGCGCGCGGCTGCTGTGCGTCGCCGCGGCGGCGGTCCTGGTCCTGTCCGGCGCCGGTTGCGGCACCGAGCCGGTGCCGCCCGAGTACTACCCGACGACCGAGGGCGGCAACACGCAGATCGGCGAGATGAAGATCAGGAACGTGTCGATCGTCGGCCCGGCGCCCACCGCGCAGGACCCGGCGGGCGCCTCCGTCCCCGTCTACTTCTCCCTCATCAACGCCGGGAAGACGGACGACAGCCTGGTCCAGGTCAGCGCCCAGGGCGTGGCCAAGACCGTGTCCATGTCCAAGCCCGAGATCCCCGTGCCCGTGCTCCAGCTCGTCTGGGTCGGCACCGGCCCGTACACCGTGACCCTGCACGACCTGGTGCGGCCGCTCAAGGTCGGCGAGTACGTCACCCTGCGGATGCGGTTCAAGCGCGCCGGAGAGGTGACGGTGCGCGACGTCCCGGTGCAGATGGCCTCGGTCGCCTCCACCCTCCCGAGCCCGTCGCCCTCGGGTTGACACCGGTCGCCCGGGGTAGTCCCGATTCATGACGTACCAGGGCAGTTCGGCCCATAACGGGCCGGAAGGCGAGGGGGCCGGCCGCACGGCCTCCGATCTCGGCGAGCGCGCGCTCCTCGCCGCGACCCGCCTGTTCGCCGCCCTCGGGTACGACGGAACCTCCGCACGGGAGATCGCCGACGCGGTGGGCGTCGACGTGGCCACGCTCACCGAGGTCGCGGGCGCGAAGCGCGACCTCTACCTCGCCGTGCTCGACCGAGCCCTGCGGCGGCACGTCGCCATGCTGGAGAAGTCCGTACAGGAATTCCACGCGACCGGGTGCGTGCACCGGCTCCTGGCGCGATACCTCGACTTCTGCCTGGAGAGCCCGGACAACCTGGCGCTGTGGATGCATCGCTGGCTCTCCGACGCGGCCGACGTGACCGATTTCGAACGGCGGTACATCCAGCCCATCATGGTCATGGTCGGCGGACCGCTGCGCGAGTGGCTCGACCGGAACGACATCGGCGTGGAGGTCGACGTCGAGTTCTCGGTCTGGACCGTGATGTGGTGCGCGCACGGCTTCCTGACCGGCGGCATGGTGGGGGCCGAGGGCGAGCCGCGCCGGGCCTCCGACGTGGAGACGCTGCGCCGGTTCCGCCGCCACATGCACCGCCTGTGGCACCGCCAACTCTGTCTCCCCGGGGAGCCGCCCGCCGAGTTCCTTCTCTAGCATCGGAGATCCCTCCGTCCTCCGCGCCCCCAAGGAGATCCCGATGCTTCCCGAGTACGGCCGGCCGGTCCACGAGCTGCTCGCCGAGCTGGCCGAGCTGAAGGCCGGCGACCTGCCCGTCCGCGGCGGCAAGGTCACCGCGTACGTGTACGACACCGGCCGCCCCGAGATCCACGATGCGGCGCACCGGGCGTACGCGGAGATGCTCGAGGTCAACATGCTCGACCCGACCGCGTTCCCCAGCATGATCGCGCTGGAGAGGCAGGTGGTCGGCGCGGTCGCGGGCCTGCTCGGCGGCGACGGGGGCACCCCCGGGATCTTCACCAGCGGCGGCACCGAGTCGATCATGCTGGCGGTGAAGGCGGCCCGCGACCACTGGCGCGCGGCCGGGCGCTCCGGGAGCGGCGCGCCGGGAGACGCGGCGGGGGAGACCGGGGAAAACGGCGCGCGGGGTCCGCAGATGGTGCTCCCGGTGACCGCGCACCCCGCGTTCCACAAGGCCGCCCACTATCTCGGGGTCGAGGTCGTGCCCGTCCCGGTGGACCCGGTGACGTTCCGCGTCTCCGTCCCGGCGGTCGAGGCGGCGATCGGCGACCGGACCGTCCTCGTCGTGGTCTCCGCGCCGTCCTACCCACAGGGCGTGGTCGACCCGGTGGCGGAGGTCGCCGCGCTCGCGTCGTCGAGGGGCGTCCCCTGCCACGTGGACGCCTGCGTGGGCGGGTGGCTGCTGCCGTGGTTGCGCGAGGCGGGCGCGGAGATCCCGGCGTTCGACCTGAGCGTGCCCGGTGTCACGTCGCTCTCGTGCGACCTGCACAAGTTCGGCTACGCCCCGAAGGGCGCCTCCGTCCTGCTGTTCAAGGACGCCGCCCTGCGCCGCCGCGCCTATTTCGCGTCCGCCGCCTGGCCCGGATACACGATCATCAACGCGACGGTGCAGAGCTCGCGCTCGGCCGGCCCGCTCGGAGGGGCGTGGGCCACGCTCCAGTCCCTCGGCCGCGACGGCTATCTGGAGCTGGGCCGTACGACCCTGGAGGCGACGCGGAGGCTGGTCGAGGGTGTGGCGGCGATCCCGGGGTTGCGGGTGCTCGGCCGTCCCGAGTCGTCGCTCGTCGCCATCGCGGCCGAGCAGGACGGCCCCGGCGGGACGGACGGCGCGATCGACGTGTTCGTGCTGGCCGACGAGGCGCGCAGGCGCGGGTGGTTCCTCCAGCCGCAGCTCTCGTACGCCGGGATCCCGGCGAACCTGCACATCACCGTCACCGGCGTCACCCTGCACGGCGTCGAGGCGATGCTGGAGGTGATCGCGGAGTCGGCGGAGGCCGCCAGGAAGGCGGGGCCCGCCGTGGTGCCGGACGGCCTGCCGGAGCTCATCGCCTCGGTGGACCTGGAGGCGCTCGACGACGCCACCTTCACCGAGCTGGCCGCCTCGGTCGGCATCTCTCTCGACGGCGGCGGCCCGAAGGAGATGGCCGTCGTGAACGCCGTCCTGGACGCGCTGCCCGCCGCGGTGCGCGAGACGGTCCTGGTGCGGTTCCTGTCCGGCATCTACTCCTGACCCGGATCACCGGTTCCCGGCCCGGGTCGCGACTTCCGATCCGGGCCGTCCTGGCCGTCCCGTACGGCCGGGACCGCCGCCGAAACCGGAGCGCCGGTTCCCGGCCCGGGTCGCGACTTCCGATCCGGGCCGTCCGGCCTTCTGGTACGGCCGGGACCGCCGCGGAAACCGGGGCGCCGGTGGCCGACGCTGGACGGCGGAGCGCCGGGACGCGGACGCGTCAGCCGCGCAGCCGCTCGACGACGTCGAGGGTGGCGCGGGCCGCGGCGGCGTCGTGGACGCGGAAGACGCGCGCCCCCTGAAGTGCGGAGACCGCGAGCGTGGCGAGCGTGCCCGCGTGGCGCTCCTCCACCGGAAGGCCGCCGAGGGCCTCTCCGACGAAGTCCTTGTTGGACACGGCCACCAGGACCGGCCAGCCGGTGGCCGCCATCTCGTCGAGGCGGCGGCTGACCTCCAGCGAGTGCCAGGTGTTCTTGCCGAAGTCGTGCGCCGGGTCGATCAGCACGGCGTCCCTCCGCACGCCCGCCGCGACCGCCCGCTCCGCCAGCGCCGTCGTGTAGCCGATCACGTCGGCCACCACGTCCTCGTACGCGATGCGATGGGGGCGGGTCCGCGGCTCGACGCGCCCGGCGTGCGCGCAGACGAGCCCGATGCCGTGCCGGGCGGCGACCCCCGCGAGGGCGGGATCGACCCCGCCCCAGGTGTCGTTGAGGAGGTCGGCCCCGGCCTCGGCGACGACCTCGCCCACCTCGGACCGCCAGGTGTCCACGCTGATGATCACTTCGGGATGGCGGGCCCGGACCTCGGCGACAAGGTCGGCCACCCGGCGGATCTCCTCCACCGGATCGACCTCGTCACCCGGCCCGGCCTTGACGCCGCCGATGTCCACGATGTCGGCTCCCCCGTCGATCGCCCGGGCGACCGCGTCGAGCGCGGCGCCGAACCCGAAGGTCGCCCCCCTGTCGAAGAAGGAGTCGGGCGTGCGGTTGACCACTGCCATGATGGCGTGGTCCCCGGGCTCGAAGGCCCGGCCGCGAAGGCGCAGAGTAGACATCCCGGCCAGAGTACCTCCGCCACCTGAAAACACGATCAAAGCCGGTGCTCCCGTGCGGCGCGGCCGCCGCGAGGGCCGTCCGCGGCCGGAACCCGGCCGCGCGATCGGCGTTGGAGCGCTCCAAAGCTACGCGGCGGAGCCGCCCTCGGCGATGGCGACGAAATCCTGCGCCATGGGCGGGAGCCGCCGCCGTGCGTGCACCACCGCGATCACCTTCTTCAGCGCCGGGCTCAGCGCGCGCACCTCCAGCCCCGTCCGCGCCGCCTGCTCCGCCATCGCGCGGTACCAGAGCAGGTGCGCGCCCGTGTCCTTCACCACGCCGAGCCAGCCGGCCCTGTCGTCGGACTCGACCGCGACCACCGGCCGCACGCCGTACGTCGTGAAGATGTTGTCCACCTCCCTGCGCCGGGGGGTTCCCGGGGTGGGCAGCACCAGGCGCATGCCGTTCAGCCTGGCCAGCGGGACGGGCTCGGGCAGGCCCGCTCCGGGCGGCGAGATCAGCACGATCTCCTGCCGCTCGACGGGATGGGTGACCAGGTCGGTCGGCACGGGCAGGTCGGTCAGGCCGAGGTCGGCGCGCTGTTCGCGCACCGCGCTGACCACGCTGTCGCGCCCGTCGCAGCGCACGATCTGCACGCGGATGCCGGGGTGCTCCGCCGCGTACGCGGGGAGTAACCGCCCGGCGAGCCCCGGTTCGAGGCTGGGCGTGGAGGCGATGCGCAGCTCCGCCCCGGCCGCCTGCGCGCCCACCGCCAGCATCTCGATCTCGTGGACGGCCTCGAGCGCCTCACGGGCGAGCTTGACCACGCGGCGCCCCTGGGTGGTCACCACGACGCCGCGCCCCGAGCGGGCGAAGAGGGTCATGCCCAGCTCGCGTTCCAGATCCCGGATCGCGCGGGACAGTGCGGGTTGCGCGATGTAGAGAGACCGGGCCGCGTCGGTCATGGTGCGATGCTCCGCAGTCGCGACCACATAACGGAGCTGCTGCAGATTCATGGCAAAAAGCTAGGGCAGGAAGGCCCGGCTGTTCCGGAACATCGCGGAGATCACCTCGGGTGATTACCCTGCGCTCCCATTCACTGCGACATCCGTGACACTTGTTAAATCAGTAATGTTTTGCCCGAAATCACGACAAGGGGGCAAAACTTGGCGACGCAGTACCCTCCACCGCCGCCGCAGGGCGGGAACCCGTACCAGGGGCAGCCCTCGGGGTTCCCTCCCCCGCCGCCTCCCGGCACGCCGTACCCCGCACCGCCGTATCCGCCGCAGGGTCCGGGCGGGGCCGGCTATCCGCCGCCGCCGCCCGCGCCGTCGCACGGAGGCCCCCAGGCTCCCCCGCCTCCGCAGGGGCCGCCGTACGGAGGGCCGCAGGCTCCTCCGCCTCCGCAGGGGCCGCCGTACGGAGGACCGCAAGCTCCTCCACCTCCGCAAGGGCCGCCGTACGCACCGCCCGGGACGCCGGCGGCTCCGCCGTACGGCCCACCGCGGGGGGCGCCTCCCGTCGGCCCGAACGGGATGCCGCAGGGGATGCCTCCGGGCATGCCGAACGGGGCGCCGCCCCCGCCTCCCGGACCTCCCGGGGGCGGGCCGTACGGCCCCCAGGGTTGGGCTCCCCAGCCGCAGCCGCCGTACCCGCCGGGGCACCAGCGGCCGGCCGGTCCGTACGGCCCGCCCCGCTACACGCCGCCGGGCCGGCCCCCGAAGAAGAAGTCCGGCGCGGGAGCGATCGTCGGCGGGGTGCTCGGCGTGATGGCGCTCGCCTTCGTCGTGCTGGTCGTGGGGGCCGCGCTGATCAGGGGCTCGGGGAGCCACGACTCGACCACGCCGATCGCGCTGCCGACCTACACCTACTCGCCGCCGCCGCACGACGAGCCGACCTCGCCGCCGACCTCCCGGCCCACGACACGGCCCACGACGCAGCCCACGACGCGGCCCACCTCGGAGCCGACCGGGGAGCCCACGACGCGGCCGACGTCGGCTCCGACGTCGCGACCGACGTCCCGGCCGGCGGTCAACCGGAGCCTGAAGGCCAACAGCCTGTACCTCGCCGGAGCCCTGCCGGCGACGAGGTGCCCGGCGGGGAACGCGAGCATCCACAACCACGCCCAGTTCAAGGCGTTGATCATGAAGACCTCGCAGTGCATGGGGAAGGCCTGGGGCCCGGCGCTGGCCCGCGTGGGGATCACCTGGGAGCCTCCGGGCTACATGATCGCGGCGCGTAAGGGGCGCGGTGCCTGCGGCGACTACCCGTCCCCCGGGAGCAACGTCCCGTACTACTGCCCGCGCAACAGCACGATCTACGCCTCGACCTCGGCCATGGTGAAGGAGTACGGCTCGCTGGGGAACTGGCACGGCTACATCATCAGCATGATGGGCCACGAGTACGGCCACCACATCCAGAACATCACCGGCATCTCGGACGAGTGGTGGAAGCGCTATCTCGACACCTCGTCCAAGAGCGCCCAGCTGGCCCTGACGCGTAGGCACGAACTGCAGGCGACCTGCTTCGCCGGCATGTTCATGCGGTCGGTGGCGGCCACCTATCCGATCGACACGTCCCGGCGGGACTCCCTGCTGTGGGCGTACAACCACCTGGGCGACCCGCCGGGCGGGCCGCGCGACCACGGCAGCACGGCCAGCAACTACGGCTGGTTCCGGCAGGGCTACATGCGTCAGAAGGCCTACCAATGCAACACCTGGGCGGTCGGCGCGTCCTCGGTCTCCTGAGTCCCCATACGGGGTGACCATCGGCCGCTCCGCCGGGGCCGGCACGAGACCGCCGCCCGCGATCGGGCGGACCCGGCGAATCGGTGGTCACCCCACTCCAGACGGCAGTCGTATGACCCTTCATGGCCCCTTATTTGGCATCTGTCAGCCTTGTCGGGATATGGGGCTAGAATCCGTCGTCAATTCCTGCAACTTCGTACACCGGGCATTTGCCGACGAGACGGGAGCGGTTCACCATGCGCCGTGGGGACGCCATGGACGAGGCCGGAGACGGTCAGGAACGACCGTCACAACCGCGTCCCCGGAGACGTCCGGCCGAGGACGGCCAACGGGAGGGCGAACGCGGGAACCGCGACGCCGAGCGCGGCCCGGACACTCCCCGGCGCGGGTCCGGAAACCCCGGAGGCGGGGACCAGCCCCGACGGGACGCGCCGGCTCCGGACGGAAGGCGCGGTCCCGAGGCGGGACGGCCCGCCCGTGAGCCGGGAAGGCCCGCGCGTGACGGCGGACGCGATGGAGGCGAGGCGGGACGGCCCGCCCGTAGGCCGCGCTCCGGTCAGCAGGGGCCGGGATCGGCGGGCCGCGTGCCCTCGGGCCCGGGCACGACCGGTCCCCAGCGTCCCCAAGGTCCGCAAGGTCCGCAGGGGCCCGGTGGCCCCCAGCGCCCGGGCGGCTCCGGGCGCGACGGCCGGCCCCCGCGGCGGGACGGCCGTCCCGGGCAGCGGGAGGGGCAGGCCCCGCAGGGCGACGGCAACGGCCCGCGTCGCGAGGGGGAGCAATCCCGGCACGCGACCGGCGCACCGCAGGGCGCCCCCCGGGCGGGCAAGGGAGCGGGCCCCCGGTACGGCAAGCCCGTCACGACCGCGTCCCTGGTCGGCTGGACCGCGCTGTCGGCCCTCGTCCCCGGCGCCGCCCACCTGCGGGCGGGCAAGCGCCGCACCGGGTTCATCCTGCTGGCCGTCTTCGGCGCGCTCCTGGTCGCGGCGGTGGTCTACGGCCTGCAGTTCCTGGACAACGCCGGCGCGGCCGTCCGGTCGAGCACGCTGACCACCGTCATGATCGGGGCCGGCGCGGGCGCGCTCGCCTGGTTCGCACTGATCGCGATGTCGTACATGGCGCTCCGCCCGGACCGGCTGCCCCGCAAGGGGCAGATCGTCTCCGGCATCGTCGTCGGTGTGCTGTGCGTCTCGGTGATGTCCCCGTTCGCGCTGACCGCGAGCTACGTCAGGACCGCCGGCGATCTGCTGGACAACGTCTTCGTGCCGCAGCCCGGTGGGCCGAGCCCGTCCCCGATCCGGGCGGAGGACCCCTGGAACGGGCGCAAGCGGGTGAACTTCCTCCTCATCGGCGCGGACGCCGCCGGCAATCGTGAGGGGGTGCGCACCGACTCCATGAACGTGGCGAGCGTCAACCTCGCCACCGGCGCCACCGTGCTCTTCAGCCTGCCGCGCAATCTGCAGTACGTGCGGTTCCCGCCGAGCAGCCCGATGCACAAGCAGTTCCCCAACGGCTTCAACGCCGAGGGGCAGGGCCTACTGAACGCGGTCTGGTACTACGCCGACAACAACCCGCAGCTCATGGGCGGCAAGAACCGGGGCGCCCAGGCCCTGAAAGACGCGATCGGCTACACGCTCGGCCTGCACATCGACTACTACGCGATGGTCGACATGTTCGGCTTCGCCCGGCTGGTCGACGCCATCGGCGGGATCAAGATCCGGGTCGAGCAGGACGTCAAGTGGGGCGGCCACTACGGCACCGCCGGCACCATCAAGGCCGGCTACCGGAAGCTGAGCGGCGAGGAGGCCCTCTGGTACGGCCGCTCGCGGGTGGACAGCGACGACTTCTCCCGGATGGCCCGCCAGCGCTGCGTGATCGGCGCGCTCGCCCAGCAGGCCAGCCCGGCCACCGTGCTCGCGAACTTCAACAAGATCGCCGCCGCCGCACGGCACATGTTCCGCACCGACATCCCGCGTGACCTCCTGGAGCACCTCGTCCCGCTCGGTCTGAAGGTGAAGGACGCCAAGATCACCAGCCTGCAGTTCGTGCCACCGGTCATCTACACCGGCAACCCGGACTGGGCCAAGATCCGCAGGCTGACCCTGAAGGCCATCCGCGAGTCCGTGGCGGACAGCCGCACCTCGGCCGCGGGCGTCACCGCGAGCCCGAGCGGCACCGGGACCGGGGCTGGAACCGGCGCCCCCACCGGAAGCGCCTCGGCCACCGGTTCGCCGAGCGCGAGCACCTCGGCCAGCCCCTCGGTGGGCGTGTCGGCGAGCAGGCCGGCGCACACCGTAACCCCGACGCCCAACGACAAGGCCGCAAAGTCGCTCTCCGAGCTCTGCGGGTTCTGAGACGTGCCGCGTCCGGGTCCCGGACGCGGCACGTCCAGGAAGCACACGATCCGGCACACCGGACATGAACCATGATGGAGGGATGAACCCGCCCGTCTGGATCGTGTCCGGCCCTCCCGGGGCGGGCAAGTCGACGGTCTGCTCGGCGCTTCTGCGCCTGCTGGAGCCCGTGCCCGCCCTCCTGGACAAGGACACGGTCTACGGGGCCTTCGTCGAGGCCACGCTCGCCGCGCACGGCAGGCCGCGCGACGAGCGTGAGGGGCCCTGGTACGACCGGCACGTCAAGCGGCACGAATACGACGGCCTGACCGCGACCGCGTACGAGATCCGCTCGCACGGGTGCCCGGTGATGCTCAGCGGGCCGTTCACCTCGCAGGTGCACGACGCCGATCTGTGGCGCCGGTGGGCCGCCGGGCTGGGCGGGCCTCCGGTCCGTCTCGTGTGGGTCCGCTCCGACGGCCCGACCCTCCGGGCCCGGCTGGCCGAACGCGGACTGCACAGGGACGGCCGCAAGCTCGAACGATTCGAGGAGTACCTGCGGGCCGTCCGCGTGGACGAGCCGCCCGCCGTGCCGTACATCGAGGTGGACAACCGCCTGGGCGCGCCGTCGATCGAGGAGCAGCTCCGACGGGCGCTCCCCTGACGGCACACAATCGCTCCGTACGCGCTCGCCGGGACGACGGAGTCGCCCTCCTCCGACCGCTGGGGGCCGGAGGAGGGCGGCGACGCGGCGACGACGATCAGTTCAGCCGCTTGAGGTAGCCGTTGGCGACCAGCCAGCTCACCGGCAGCTCGGCGGGAGACTGCGGCGCCTCCGGGATGTACTTGCTCAGCAGGTGGTACTGCCTGCCGACCCCCTGTTGCTGGAACGCCGAGGCGGCCGGCCCGGCCTCCACCGTGAACGCCTTGACCACCTCGTAGGCGTGGTAATTGCACAAGTGCTCGGGATCACCCAAGAACGTGTTGAGATTGCTCGGCGGAAGGGCCCGCCGGCCATACGGCGTGCCGTACGGCGCGAGGAAGGATCCGCCCTCTCCGCCGAACCTGTCGAGTTTCCTCCCCACGGGAAGAGCCTCCGGAGAGGCCAGCGGTCGTCCGTTCGTGTATCCCCCGGAATGGGCGAAGCCGAAGTCCGGCGGATAGCGCCATCCGTTGGTCGACTCGTTCCAGTAGCGATAGATGAACGTCATCGGCGGCAGCCCGCCGAGAGGCATGTAACCCCTCAGGATCCTGCCCAGCCACCCATTGCGTGGGAGGTACAGCGGGCCGAGGTTCGGATTCCCCTGGACGTACGGCGGGCCGCAGACCTGCGCGGCGGTGCTCGGCGCCTGCGTGACCCCGGGCTCGGGGGTGGGGGTCGTCTCCGGGCGCGGCAGCGCGGGCGACCGGGTGCCCGTGACCGAAGCGGTGGCGTGCGCCTGGGCCGGAACGCCCATAAGTGCCGCCGCGGCCATGGCGAGCGCCGCGACCAGCGGAGCTCGTCGAGAAAGACCTTGCACGGATTCTCCTGAAAGGACTCGCGTGGACCTTCACCGGACATGTCGGCTCCAATTCGCGAATCCACCGGGACCGCGACCGAAAACGCGCGTACGCGTCTTCCGGACCTTCCGGACGGCGAATTTCCAGACGGTCACCGCGCCGGTTTGTTCGCGGTGCCAGCCGTTCTCACTCCGGAAGATCGCCATTGAAGCGACGGGACCGTGTGTACCCGCGCAAGAATCAGGACGATCACAAGGGAATCATTGGACCGACAAAAATGAACGCGACACCGAAGGCGATTGGCAGGGATTAATCTAGACAAATTCCACTCTCACCAAGAGTCGAATCACGCACGCTCCGGAACGCCTCCGAGAGACCTTTTCCTCCCATAGCGACGACTCTCCGGATTTCTCTCGATCAAGACGCCGAAATCCGGCAATCGACACCAAAAATCCAGCCCAGTCGCACCACGCCGCCGCCCCACGCACCAAATCCCTGGGTTCACGCCACGCGGCTGCATCCGGCCGCACCCTAGGGACGACCTCACGCACGCTGCATTCCTGGCCCGCATCACACGACGGGTTCACATGCCACGAACCGGGAGTCGCATCAGGGGCGACTTCACGCGTTCACACACCACACGGATTGCGTAACGCGCTGCGTCTTGGGCAACCCCACATACTCGATGGCGAGCGCCCGGATGGCATGCCACATGCCGCAAAATCCTGCGGAGCACATATGGGCGACCAACTTGCCCGATATTTCACGATATATAATATCGATATTCTCCTCGAAATTCTTTACGAATTCGACTTGATTAGCGCCCATACTTCTGTCATCATTCATACAGGTGTTCTAATCGAGATCGGGGGTGGACATGACTCGGCTCTTCGGGCCCGCCGACTTCTTTTCTGGGGACTCACACGACGGCGACGAGCCCCGCCCCTGCGACGCCGACAGGTGGGCCCGCGTCACCACCCCCAACACTCCACAGGCAGCGGAGAGCTCCCAGACGCGCGCCATATTCACCTTTGAGGACTTTCTCCCCCGCACAGACAAAAGCGACCACTCAGAGCGAGATTCCGTACTTTCCTCAATCACGGCCCTCGCGCGTTTCCGGCGAGACGTAACCGGTCATCTCGGACCAGACGACCTGATTCCCTCAAATGCGACGCAGCCCCGTCGCCCTTCGGCCGCTTCAGATTCGGCCACATCCAACTGTGCTGCTTCGAGCCCGGCCACGTCGCGACGGACCACATCAGGCTCGCTTGCTTCCAACTCGGCCGCATCGGATTGCGCCACTTCAGGCTCGGCCACTTCGCGACGGACCACATCAGGCTCAGCAGCTTCTGGCTCGCCTGCTTCAAGCCCTGCAGACGCTTCCACCCGCCGGGGAGCCTCCGGCCGTGGCGCGTCCGTGGGCGGTGACGCTCCCGCCGACCGTGATAGTTCCGTAATCGGTGGCACTTCCACCGACCGTGGCGCGTCGGCCGACGCCGATGCTTCCGTGCCCGGTAGTGCTTCCGCCGACCGGGCAGCCCCTGGCCGCACCTCTTCCACTGGTGGTGACGCTCCCGCTGGCTATGACGCGTCCGCCGCCGGTGGTGGCGCTCCCCCCGACCGTGGCGCTTCCGTGGGCGGTGACGTGTCCGCCGCCAGCGGTGGTGCTTCCCCTGACCGTGACGCTCCCGTCTGTGAGGGCTCTTCCGCCGGCCGGGAGGCGTCCGGTGCCGGTGGTGGTGCTTCCCCGGATGTGGATGCGGGTGGGGTGTCGTGGCCGTTGGTCGCTCAGGTGCGGCAGGCCGCCTCCGCGCTTGCGGTAGCCGTGGTGCCGGAGGAGGCGGGGGTGTGTCTGGCGGAGGCGGAGGACCTGCTGTACGCGCGGGATCGGCT
>NZ_BBYM01000024.1 GCF_001570405.1 Microtetraspora niveoalba
TTTCACGTCTATCCGGTGGCTGGCTGAGCGGTTCGGCTGGAGTTTGAAATCGGGGCCGTGGTCAACCTGGCGGCCCGGCTATCGCGCCGGGTGAGCGGGGTTCCACGGGCCCTCAAGGTGTCCTTCCCTGATCGTCGGGGTGGCTTTGTGCTGGTCAGGTCGGGGCCGGGAGTGCCTGGAGCCGGGTAATGGCTGCGACCAGTTGGCTGGCCCAGGGCCAGGACGCGGCGATGCGCAGGCGCAGGCGCCGACCACCACGGACCAGCCGGGCGGCAACGGCGAACAGGCGCAGCCTCAGGCGTTTGGGCTCATACCGGCGAGCGGAAGTGCCGTGTAGGGCGAGCATCTGCGTCCAGGCGAGGAGTTCACAGGCCAGCGCGACAATCTCCACCCAGATCTGGTTTTGAGTGAAGTCACGCAAGGGCAGGTTGCGTAGGCCGGTGTCCTTGGCGGCGCGGATGCGGTCCTCGCAGCGGGCGCGGCGACGGTGGCGTAACTCCAGGTCAGCGAGCTGACCGTGCCGGGTGTTGGTGATGAAACACGTGAAGCGGTGCCCGTCGATGTCGGTGAAGCGCAACTGCGCGCCCGGATGGGGCCGCTCCTTGCGCACGACGACCCGCATCCCCTTCGGCCAGGAGGAAAGGTCGAGCAGGCCGGTCAGCTCGGCGACCCAGGCACCAGCCCGGACCTTGCCGTCTGCGTCGTAGGCGGGTGTCCACGCATCGGGCGGCAAGGTGAGGATCGCCTGCTGGATGTCGTCGGTGAGGGTGAACCCGATGGAGTAGGCGAGCCGCCGTCCTGGGCGAGTGAGCCAGGTGAGGAACTCGTGGGTGCCGCCGCCGGAGTCTGTGCGGATCAGCACCTGGCGGCGGCGCTGTTTGGGGAGCTGCGCGAGTGCCAGCCGGGTGGCGTCGATGTGATCGAGTGCGGTGTTGGAACCGGCGTTGCCTGGCCGTAGCACGATGGCGAGGGGCTCACCGGCCCCGTCGGCGCCGTGGTCGGCGAAGACGGTCATCGGGTGGAAGCCGAAGGTCTTCTTCCAGGTCGGCGTGGCCTGGTCCTTGTCGGAGTGGGCGATGACGATGGTGGCGTCGATGTCGATGGGGATCAGCTCGCCGTCTGTGCCGGGCGCGTGCTGTCCGGCGAGGGTCCAGGCTTGCCGGCGGGCGACGGCACGTGCGGCGCGGATGGCTTTCAGCGCCCGGGCGGGGTCGGCAGCGAGCCGGTCGATCAGGCGGGAGACGGTCGGGTCGGAGGCTACATGGCCGAACAGTTCCGGCTGAGAGCGCAGTATCGCGATGTCGGCCAGGCAGTCCCCGCCGAGAGCCAGGCTGATGGCCAGGTCGGTGATGACCTTGCCGGGATCGTGGACGGCCCGTGGTGGCCGCCATCGCTCCAACTGGGCTGATAGGGCCTTGTTCAGGCCGGTGACCCGCAGTGTCTCCAGCAGGAGAAGCCCACCGGCTTGGGAGACGAGTCCCGCTCCATCGGCGGAGACCACGATCTTGCGTTGGGAACCGATAGTCTGCACGTGAAAAGTGCCTTCTGAATTGGCGCGGACAGGACTCTCGACAAGCCCGATCCTCCCAGTTCAGAGGCGCTTTTCTCATGTAAACGATCAACCTCGGAGAAATTCACCGCGAAAGCCCGAGGTTAGTTCGAGGAGATCCGGGTTGAAGGGCTTACGCCCGCCGCCACTGGGGTGGACGATCACGGCGTGCAGTGCTTCCCGGACATAGCTGCGCTTCGTGGATAGTGGTAGTCCGCCGTCTTCCTCCGGGAGGTACCAGCGCCGCCGGATCTCGGCCGCATCGGCGGTGGCTCGCTTCGTACGGCGTTGGACGGCTGCTGTGAAGCTCTGCGCCTCACCGCGCAGGCGTCCTATGCGCTGCTCCAGATCAGGAGCCAGCGAGAAGAACAGGTCGTTGCTGATGCGTCCGGACGCCCACTGTGTGCGCAGCTCTTCCAGACGGCCCTTGAGGTCCTCGTATTCGACCTGTCCCGGCCATTCGGCCGACTCGGGAGACGCCGCGAAGCTGGCTTCTTCGAGTTTTGCGAGCACGGCTTCCGAAACGAAAAGGTCTATCAGGTCACCGCGTCTGCCGATTCCGCCGCAACCGCCCTGTGTTTTTCCCGGGCATACGTAGATGTGCTGTTTGCAATCCTTCTGGCGACTGACCCGGAGGAGGCTGTTGCAGGTCTTTCCATCTGCCTGCTTCTTGCCGCATCGAAGCACGCCGGTCATCAGATAGCTGAACTCCCGGTGGTCCGGTGCGAGGATCTCGCCCACTCCCTTCCGGGTCACGCTCCGACCCTTCCTCGCCGCGAAGATCGCTTGGAGCGCCTGCCACTGCTCCGGCGTCAGGATCGGAGTCCATTGCCCCGTCACCGGCTCACCGGCGGAGTCTCGGACCAACTCGCCGTTGATCGCGCGCCAGCCGCACAGCCGGGGGTTCTTGAACGTGACCTTGAGAGATGTTGTGGTCCACTCGTTGCCGAGCGTGGTCACCACGCCCTCGCGCTGCCACTCGGCGACGATCGAGTACAGGGACCGCCCGCCGATGAAGTCTTCGGCGGCCTTGCGTAGTAGCGGGGCCTCCTTCGGGTCCAGGCTCAGCCGGTCATCCCGCCACCCGAACGGCCGCGTTCCTCCCACCGGCTTCCCGAGTTCGGCCCGCGACCGGTGGGACTGTCGCATTCGCCGTTGCATCTTGCGTACCTCCATCTTCGAGATCACGGCCCCGAACAGGCCCATGCTCTCGGTGTCCTCGCTGTAGAGGTCTTTCGGTCCACGAGCGTCGGAGAAGACGCGTCCGTCTCGGTAGGTGATCGATTCCACGAAGCGCTCGTAGTCGCCGGGACGGCGAGCCAGTCGGTCTTCGGCGACGATCACGACGCCCTGGACCTCCGCGCCGTCCGGTAATCGTCCCAGCCGGAGGGCTCGCAGCATGGCCTCAAAGTCGTCTCGCACGACGTCGGCTTTGGCCGCGGACTTGTCGTTGTCGGTGAACTCATGCACCACGACCCAGCCGTATCGGGCAGCGGTCTCGTGGTTGATCCGGTGCTGCGCCTGTACGCCGTGTTCGTCGCGCCGGGTGTCCGCAGAGATGCGAGCGTAGGAGACGACGGGGATGACCGGGCCGAGCTGAGCCATGAGCACCTCCTGAGAGGAATTATTGCCTCAGCCATACGACTACCACCAGCAGTACCTGGAGCGGAACCCCAACGGCTACTGCGGCATCGCAGGAACGGGCGTCGCATGCCCGATCGGTCTCACATCCGGCGAGGCGTAACGCGGCAGGAGGCCATAGTCACGGAGCTATGGCCTCCTGCCTTGACTACTGAATCCCGACGGTGCTGTCTAAAGAAGTCCGCGCTCTGCCGCCCACCGAGGAAGTTCGCTGCCGGTGCAAGGAAGACGCATTCCTGTTGATCTTAGGGCGTCTACATGGCCACAGATCTCCACAAGCGTCATTTTGCCGAGCCTGTGTAGTCGGGTCAGGAGCCACACTGTTCCATGCACGTTCAGACCCTGTGCTCGGCCCACTTTGGTCGCGTCGCGGTCGTCCGTAATGGCAACCAAGTCGTGGATTTCGGCGGCGGTGAAGACGCTGGCTTCGCCTAGATCATGTTCACCAGCGCCTAACAGGTTGACCTACTGTTCGAAGGAGATCAGCTCTTCATCGGTATCCTGCGGCAGGATGCTTAACCACTCCAGGTCGGCGATCGATCTCAGCGACGGATATTCGCTGCGGTATTTGTCGACCTCTCTTGCCACAATGTGCGTAGTGGACAGCGTGGAGACGCTGGCCCCAAGTACATCGATGCGGTCAGCTTTGGCGAAGTGATGAATGACCATGGCGTCGGCTACGAGCGGGGGCAACGGTTCACCCGGCCTAGCCATGGTCATGGAGCATCATCCTCTTCAAACCTAGGTGGCAGATCTGCCGCGCTCTCAAGCTGCCCGTGCATCAGCTCCAGCGCCCGCTTACTGGTGATCCGGCCCTGTCGGTAGGCCGTCATCACGGCGTGCGCGAAACTCGGAGGTACGCGGATGGCGTTGAGGTCTGGCTGAGGTATCCAACCTAGGGAATCTCTGAACTCTGCAAGAGTCGGTGGGTATGCTCGAAGACTTTTTTCTTCGGTTGAAGTTATCAGCTCGGCAGCCCGAGCTTGTCGTAGCGCGAGACTCCAGGAGGTCCGGTATCCGGCCGCGAGCCTTACAAGGGCCGATCGGCTCGATGCCTCCGCCTCACTAGCTCGGCGAACGGCCTCCACTGGCAGGAGGAGCTCTGCCGCAAAGGCATCTATCATCGCTTCCCGTTCCATCCGAGAAGCGCTGACTCCAACATCTGTTGAGTATTCGTCACCTAATATTAGGTGTCCGAGTTCGTGAGCCGCAGTACTGCGCCGCCGGCCAGGGTCACCATTCAGGCTCACCACCGCTGCCGCTACATTGCCGTCCACAGCCGAGGCTCCGTCTCCTGGGAGGTCGGTCACCAGGACGTATTGACCGCACCGTTCGCAGAGCTCAGCCAGGGATTCGATGGCAGCGGTTCCCAGACCGAGGTCGCTTCGGAGCCATCTGGCGGCCTCCGCAGCGGCAGAGAGCCCGTCGACCTTACTGGGGTACTGCTTAATCGGCTTCGGGTCGAGCATGTCCAGCGACATGAGCATCCGGATTTCGCGGATCCATGCGGCCAGTGCGCTATCGATGCGATAGGAGGCCTGGGTGGCGTCTGTCACTGTGTCCTCAGCCAAAGGCGTGCGGTGCGACATGACTGCTGGCGGTGCATTTAGGAAATGCCCGATGGGCATGTCAAGCGCACGGGCCAGTCGAGCGAGCTCCAGCGCATCGAGCCGCCTTGAACCAGCCTCGATCTTGCTGATCATGGTTCTGTCAAGATCGGTTTTCTCGGCAAGCTGCCCTTGCGACAGGCGCATGGCCAGTCGCGCTTCACGGACTCGCTCCCCGATCTCGTTCCAGTCGAGGGTGCTCATAGTGCGATAATCGCACACCCCAAGGTGGGCGGACAGGTGTCATGGGCATCCGGGGGATAACTTTGCTGAAGCGACGAGACAGGCGCACCATGCCCCGCATCCTTCTCGGAGACGTACGGAAGTCGAGGTTTGCGGGGAGCATGTGACGATGCCGAGTGCTGCGGACTGGGTTCCATGCCGGAGGATCAGTGTTCGTCCTCACCACTCTGCTGATTGGTGTCATCTCAACTCCGAGTGCATCCATGGGTTGCTGCCCAATACTGGAGGACGGTGCTGATGACATGCGCGGGCGTGCCCTCCCGCGACTTGGGATAGGTGGCCTCCTGTGGCGGCAGCCGACTACCGCTGGGCCGAGGATGATCTATTGCCGGGAGCGAACTCCTAACAGCGGTACCTGTTCAAGAACCCGAACGGCCACTGCGGCATTGGCGGCACCAACGTCAAGCCAGGTGACCCGTCCGAGTGGGTGCCTGCCAGGCGGGCCTGGTCCCGACCGGGGAGTAGCTTCACGGATCCCGCCGTACGGTTGACACTCAGCTCTTGGGCGTGAGCCGTCCTGCTATCCGGCCCGGTTCGGCAAGCGGGAGGCGTTCGAAGAGCGGTCAGGCCGAAGGGGTATGCCGTTGGGGGTGTACGGATGCTTCAAGGACGACGGCGTGAGCGCCTTCGGCGTCGATGAGGTGTTCTTCCACGGTAGGGCCGGTGATGGCCAGGTGGTGGCGGTGCAACCAGCCGAACAGCTCCTGTCCGGCGCGGACCACGTCTGTGGAAGGCGGAACGACGGCTCGCACGACGGCACGAGCGGGCAGGGTGAGTTGCTCGCCGTCGCGATCGCTGGTCACCGCCGCCGTGAACCCGCCGGTCGGCTGCCCGCGCAGCCAGGTCAGCAGGGTCGCCGGTGGTGCCGGGCACACGGCGGCGAGCTCGGATGGATGATCGAGGTGCAGTCGGCGTACGCGTAGACGGCGCGATCTCATCGTGGTCTGCTGGGGCAGGATCGACATCGGCGTGGCGAGGTGGTCCTCGGCATGAGCCGCAGTGGTGGCCAAAGCGGCGATGTCACGCTTGATGCCCGTCACGATCTCGGACAGGGCTTGTCGCAACTGCGCCTCGGGAGCATCCAGCAGATCGGCGATTTGGCGCAGCGGCAGGCCGAGGCGTTGCAAGCCACGGATGCGTTCCAGCCGTGACAGCTCGGCCACGCCGTACCAGCGATAGCCGGTGGCTCGGTCCACTGCGGCGGGAGCCAGCAGCCCGATCTTGTCGTAATGGCGCAAGGTCCGTTCGGATACGCCGACCATGTGCGCCAGTTGCCCGATCCGCCACACCTTGGCTCCTCTCCGCGGCATGTTGACTTTGTCCCTGCGGCAAGGTTCTACCGTCACCGTCCATGACCGATTCGACCCCTCGGACCCGGCTTACCGGTGTCCTGCTGTTGACCTCGTTAGTGGCCATGGTCGCCGGTGCGGCCATCGTGGTGCCATCGGGGTTGACCCTGAATTCGGCCGACCCTGCCGCCGCGCTGGCCGCGGTGGCTGAGCGGTTCGGGCTGCATCTGACCGAGCTGGCCTTTGACGTGCTGGGCTGGCTGGCACTGACCGCGGCCGGGCTCGTGATGTCCGCTCGCTCCGCCCAGGCACCCGGACCGCATCTGGTAACGCTGGCCGGCGGGCTGCTGGCCGCCGCCGGGCTGGCAGGCCTGCTTCATGACGCCGGGAACCTGGCGCTGACCCAGTTGGCCGCTGACCCCGCCGCCCCGGCGGTCGCCACCGTGGCCTGGGCGGTACTGCTCACCGCCAAGTGGGCGGTCAACCTGGCCGGACTGCTGTGGGCCGCCGCCACCGCCGCCGCAGCGGTCGGCGTCCCGATGTCCACCGGGCTCCGTATCGCCGGTGCGGTCGCCGCGATCTCAGGTTTGGCCGCGGTCGCGCTTCCGTGGACGACCGGGACCGATGGGCCGACGGTGGCGCTGGAACAGCTCGGGTACGCCCTCCACCTGCCGATCATGATCTGGTACGGGGCGCTGGGCTGGCGGTACCTGCGTAACCGGTGATCGGCGCCCGTGAACTTGTACGCCCTTTTGCCTGGGCGGCTCTGAGCGAAGGGCCAAGGGGGCCGCTGCGCTATCGGCGGGACGGGCGCCTCCTGCCCGGTCGGTCTGACGTCTGGAGAGGCGTGCCCTGCGGTAACTGATCGATCCTGGCCTTTGGTCGCCCGGCCCGTCCGGTGTCGCTCAAGGGCCAGAGCTGTCTCCAGCCAATCAGGATGTATATCAGAATACGTTCTGACTATGATTGAGATATGAGCGCGAGCCACGCAGAGTCGGTGACGTTCTCGGACTTGTCGAGGAACCCGCGAGCGGTCGCGGAGCGGGCGACACGTCTGGGGCGGGTACGTGTCACTCATCGGGATGCACCGGACTTCTATCTGACGGCTGCGGACCGCGAGGAGCAGCGAGATCGGACGCTCGCGACGGCGTCTCGCTTGTTCCTTGCGCTTCTCAAGCACGATCCGACGGCCAGGACGTTGGCTATCGCGATGCCTGAGGTTTTCCCCTGGGTCCGCCACCTCACCACGGACGAGCTACGGAACTTTACGTTCGAACTGGTCGAGGCTCTGTCTGACGCTGCAGAGCTGGACTTGGACAACAGGGCCGAAGAAGTGATCGTGGGCTGGCGGGCGACGGCTCGGATCAAGGCGGACCCAGCGGAGTACGCGGACGCGCGTAAGCCTACGAGCGGAGACTTCGGACCGGTTGAGGTCTCTGCATGAGTCCCAAACGCGGGGATCGTGTCACCGGTCCCCTCTTGACGATGAGTGGGACGTTCGCTTCGCCACCAGTGATGCGGCAAGGGGGTGGGAGGAACTGTGCAGGCACGCCCTGGCCAACGCACGGCGCTGTCTTGAAGCTTTGCGCACGGATCCACGTTCGCGCGCAGATCACGAGCGCCAGCATCGTCTCCGTGGCGACCTCGCGATTCACCGCCACAACGGCAAGGATCTCGAGCAGTGGGAGTTCGAGGTCACAAGTGGAGGTCGCGTCCGGTACGTCATCGACGACGGGATGCGTACCGTGTGGTTGATCTACGCTTCGCCCCGCCATCCGAAAGACACGGATACGTGATCCGTTGCTTGCCGATCTATCGCCCGAAGTGAACCGCTACCACCAGCAGTACCCCAACGGCTACTGCGGCATCGGAGGCACCGGCGTCAGCTGCCCCGTCGGCCTGACCGCCGGCGAAGCCTGATTCACGCAGGGCTATGCTTCGCTGCGGCATGGCCCCCGGTCAGGCCGAAACGGGCCTCGCTTTGCTCCGGTCGATGCGGTGGTGGTGCTCCGCCACACTCCACCAGGCCGGTTGTCATTGACGACCGCCTTCGGCAGTTGAGGCGCTTCGGCTATGCCCGATCACCGTCCGACTTTTCGGGTGAGACCGTACAGGCGGGCGCGTCCGGTAGCGAGCGAGCGCTATCACGGGGTGGCGTTGCCGGTGTCCCAGGCCCAGGCGGCGATGCCCACGCGGTTCCGGGCCCCGAGCTTGCGCTGGATGCCGGCGATGTGGTTTTTGACCGTACCGGGCGCGATGAACAGGGCGGCCGCGATCTCGGCGTTGGTGTGGCCCTGGGCGACCAGGCGAGTGATGTGGAGTTCGCGATCGGTGAGTCGCGTGGAGCCGACCCGGCCGGACGTGGGCGGCGGTGGCGTGGTGAAAGCGCGCAGGAGCCGTACGGTGATCTGCGGACTGATGAGGGTGTCGCCGGACATGGCTGCGCGGACTGCTTCGGCGAGGAGGGTGGGGCTGGAGCGTTTCAGCAGGAAGCCGCAGGCACCGTTGCGCAGTGCGGTATGGACGTAGTCATCGAGGTCGAAGGTGGTGACGACCACGACACGCATCGGCTCGGCCACCTGTGGCCCGGCGAGCAGGCGGGTCACCTCGAGACCGTCGATGCGGGGCATTCGGATGTCGGCGAGTACCACGTCCGGGCGCAGATGGCGGGCCTGTTCGACCGCGGTCGCCCCGCAGGCGGCCTCTGCGATGACGGTCATGTCCGGCTGGGCGTCAAGGATGATCCGGAATGCGCTGCGGATGTTCTCCTGATCGTCGGCCACCAGGACGCGGGTCGGCCTGCCGGTCATGCTGTCACCGGCCGGATGCCCCCGCCGTGGAGCGAGGCAGTCAGCGGCATAGTGGCGGCGACACGCCATCCGTGCGGAGCACACGGGCCGGCGGCAAGCTTGCCGCCGAGCGCTTCGACGCGTTCGGCCAGGCCGGCCAAGCCGAAACCGCCGCCGCGGACCGCAGTGCCGAGCACGTGCCCGGCGGGTGCGGGTCCGGTTCGAGCGTCGTCTGTCACGGTGACCTCCAGGGCGCCCCCGGTGAGATCGCCCACGATACGGGTGCGGCGGACGGTGACCTCCACCCGGTTCGCCGTCACCGCGTGGCGGCGCACGTTGGTCAGTGCCTCCACGACGATCCGGTACGCCGTGGCGGCCACTTCCCGGGGCACGCCGCCATTCGGGTCTTCTAGTCGTGCGTCAATGTCGAGGTGAACCACTGCGGTGCCGGAGTCGGAGAACCGATCGGCCAGACCTCGAAGGTCCACCAGCCCCGGGAGCGGCGTTCGGCCCCCCGACTCCCCGGCCGCGAGATCGTCCGCGTCATGCAGCATCCGCACGGTCCGGTCCATCGATGCCAGCGCCTGGAGCGCGGCCTGCTCGATGCGCTGGAACGCGGCCACCGCCTGCTGCGGGTCCTGTTCGGCGAGGATTCGGCCGGCCTGGGCTTGGGCGAGCATGCCGCTGACGTCGTGGGCGACGAAGTCGTGCAGGTCGCGGGCGAGCTGCGTGCGTTGCGCCTGGCGCGCCGCGCGTACGGAGCGGGCGCGGTGGTCGTCCAGGGAGCGCAGGTAGAGCCCGACCGTGGCCGCGAGTGCCGCCGATAGCCCCCAGACGGCGAATCCGGCCAGCGCCGCGAGGGTCGGAGGCCCCAGTCCGAACCGCAGCAGCAAGACCGGCGTGGCCACCCCCGCCAGTCCCGCGGCGATCAGCGCGTGGCGGACAGGCGCGGCACGTACCACCAGGATGACCAGGATGAGTAGGCTCGCGGATTCGCCGACCATCCAGCCGGTCGCAGAGGTTGCTGGCCTGTGTTCCCCGCCGAGCAGCAGGACCCCGGCGGTCGCGGCCAGCGAAACGACGCCCGCCCCGCCGGTGATCGCCGCGATCCGGCGGCCGTCGTACGGCCAGGCGGTGACTGTCCCGACCGCGGCCGCCATCGTCAATGACATCGGCAGCGTGGCCGACGGGCCGCACGCGGGCGCTGCGGCGATCCCGGTCAGCGCCACGAGGACGGCAGCGGCCGCACCGGCCCGCTCGCGCCACCGCCGGGCTCCGCTGAGTCGTGTGCGCATACCTCGAGCCTAGATATCCGGCCGTTCCACCCGCCTGTGCCGAACGGCACATTCACACGCCGAATCCGCCTTCGGCCATGCCGTTCGGCACATGGGCCGAATGCCCATGTTTCCTCGACGGTGGATCCAGGACGTGACCTTCCCAGGGCCGTTGACACGGGCCCGCCGCAGCCTGGGAGGCCTGAAGCCGACGGCGCGTCCGGACGTGATTCCCGAACGAGATCGTCAGGATGTGATGGGTAGATGCTCCACTGGTGGAGGTGCTGGCCGGCGTGGTCCGGATACGCCGCGGCCGCGTGGTCGCTGTCATACGGTGCGCTCGGGCTCTTCTGGGCGCTGGGCGGCGGCGGTTTTCCGTTCGCGTCCGTCGACGACGAGCATGTATCGGGTTCGATCCTGGAGGGCAGTCAGGCCGGGATCGTCGCGCCGGCCATGGCCGTCATCGGGCTGGTTGGCGCGATAGCCGCGCTGGCGATGGCCAGGGAATGGGGACGAGACGGTACCCGTACGGCACTGGCCGTCTTCGGCTGGGCCCTGGCCGGAACGCTCGCCCTGGTGATCCCTGACTACACCCTGCTCGCGCTGCTGGCCTTCGCCCCGCTGCTGCTGGTGTTCGCCTTCACCGGGGTGCCCGGACCGCAGGACGGCATCGGGGACATCCTGTACTGGCATCGGGTGAACCTGATCGTAGTCTTCGCCGGTGGCCTGCTGTGGGCCCTGGCGACCCTCGCCTACCAGAGGCGTACCAGGCAGGCGTGCGCGCATTGCGGCCGGCGCGGCGGTGTGACCGAGCGGTGGACCACGCCGGACGCGCTGCGCAGTTGGGGCCGGTGGGCCGTCTACGTGGCGTGCGCCGCCCCCATACCGTACGAGGTCACCAGAATCGCCTGGTATTTCGGAATCCCGCTCGGCATCCCCGAGGACTTCGCGCGAATGATGCGGGAGACGCCCGGCATGCTGGAGGTGGGACTTGGGTGCGCCATCGCGTCGATCTGCGGATGCATCCTCACTCACGGCCTCGTCCACCGGTGGGGCGAGGTATACCCGCGCTGGGTCTGGTTCAAGGCGGGCGAACGAGTCCCGTCGGCGCTCGCCGTGATCCCTGCGTCCATCGTGGCGGTCGTTCTGATACCCGCCGGGCTGATGAACGTCCGGATGGGCGTCGATCTCGCCATGTGGGGCACCAACGCGCCGAGCATGCTGTGGATCGTGTGGGGAGCCGCCCTTGGCGCCGCCGCCTGCGCCTACGGCCTGCGCCGACGCGGAACCTGTCGCTACTGCCAGGTGGCCGAGGACTACGACCGGCCTGTCCGCTCAGTGCATGAGCTGTAGCTCTACCACCAGCATCACTCCAGAGAGTGAGGGCAAGTGGGCCGAGAGATCCTGATAATGGGCGGATGTTCGCAGCGGGCCGGGTCGGTAGGGCGGTTGACGGGGCGCTTGCCGTGGGCGTGGTCCTGGCTACGGTTGGGCCGCTTCTACTGCCCGATCCCAAACCGTGGTGGATCATCGGGCTCGGGCTGCTGGCGTCGGTGCCGGTGTGGTGGCGTAGGCGGGCGCCGATGGTGGTAGCGGTGGTGGTCGGGACGGCGATGACGGTGATGGTGACGTGGGAGAAGCCGTTTCTGCCCTTTGGGCCGCTGCTGGCCGTCTACACGATCGCCGATCTGAGTCCCACCTGGAAGAGGCTGGCGGCGATTCCGGTGATCGTGGCGGCTGTGGGTTTCTCGCTGGTGCTGCCGGGGGAGAACGACGACACCTTCCGACTGGTGGGCACTGCCTTCGTGGCCGCCTACGCGCTGGGCACCAGTGTCAGGGCAAGTCGTTCGCGAACTGCTGAGCTGGCCGAGCGGGCGCGGCGGCGGGAGCAGGAGCACATCGCGGCGGCGGCCGAGGAGCGCACCCGGATCGCGCGCGACATGCACGACATCGTCACCCATTCCGTTGGCCTGATGGTGGTTCAGGCCGAAGCCGGGCCGGTGGTGCTCCGCAGCGACCCGGACAAGGCCGAGGCGGCTTTCGATGCCATCGCCGACACGGGAAGGGGTGCGCTGGCCGAGCTCAGGGAGGTGCTCGCCGCGCTGCGGACCCCGGGCGAAGGTGGCGGACCGGCGTGGGGCCATGCCGGCGAGCGCCTGCGCGAGTCGCTGTTTCAGCCGCGTCTGGCCAACCTCCCCGCGCTGCTCGAGCGCAGCGGTCTCGATGTGGCGAGCACGACCGTCGGCACCCCGCGCCCGGTCACCGAAAGCGTTGAGGCCGCCGTCTACCGCATCGTTCAGGAGGCGCTGACCAACGTGCGCAAGCACGCCGGTATGCGTGCCGTACGCCTCACTCTGACCTGGCGGGAGAGCCTGACGGTGGAGATCGCCGACGACGGGCGGGGGCCGGGTGAGGGCGGCGGGTACGGGTTGGCCGGGATGCGGGAACGGGCAGCGGCATGTGGCGGGACGCTTCGGGCCGGGGCGGGACGAAACGGGGGATTCGTAGTGAAAGCTGAATTTCCGCTTGAATAGCCCGCGTGTTACGGGTGCTCATCGCCGACGACCAGGACCTCTTCCGCGCGGGGTTCGGGCTGATCCTGGACGCGCAGCCGGACATGGAGGTGGTCGGCGAGGCCGCCGACGGCGAGGAGGCGATCGCCGAGGCCAGGCGGCTCCAGCCGGACGTGGTCCTGATGGACGTGCGCATGCCGGGCAAGAACGGCATCGAGGCGACCAGGGAGATCTGCGCCACCACCGCCGCCAAGGTGCTCGTGCTGACCATGTTCGACCTCGACGAGTACGTCTACGACGCGGTCCGGGCGGGGGCGAGCGGTTTCCTGCTGAAAGACATCCGGCGCGACGAACTCGCCCACGCCGTGCGTACCGTCGCCTCAGGCGAGGCCCTGCTCGCCCCGGCGGCGACCAGGAGACTGCTCGAGGACCTGGTGCGCAGGCCCGCCCACGGCGTCGCCCCCCGGCTGGCGGCCAGGCTGGACGCACTGACCGAACGCGAGCGCGAGACGCTGAAGCTGGTCGCGCGCGGCCTGTCGAACGCGGAGATCGCCGCCGCGCTCGTGGTCACCGAGCACACGGTCAAGACGCACGTCAGCCGCATGCTCACCAAGCTGGACCTGCGAGACCGGGTCCAGGCTGTGGTGCTCGCCTACGAGTCCGGGCTGGTGGTCGCCGGTGAGAGTGACAACAGAGATCGCACCCGCGACTGACGCGCCGGCAGGGTGGGGGGAAGCACGCTCGTCGGCATGGAACGCATCCTCCTCACCCTCGCCTCAGCCGTCCTGATGCACTTCGGCACCGGTCTTCACCCCCTCTGGTGGCTCACCTGGCTCGCGCCGCTGCCCATCCTGTTCCTGGCTCGCCGGGCGGGCAGAGGTACGGCTTTCGCCGCCGGGACGCTCGTCTGGCTCGCCGGCCAGGCGCAGATGTGGCCATATTTCACCCGGACCCTCGAGATGCCGCCCGCGCTGGCCGCCGCCCTCATCGCCGGCCCCGCGCTCTGCTACGGCCTGGGCGTGCTGCTCTTCCGCACCCTGCTTGTGCGCGGCAGGCCGCTCCTGGCGGCGGCAGCCGTACCGGCCGTCTGGGTCACCGCTGAGTGGGTCATGAACCTCGCCGGACCGCATGGCGCTTGGTGGAGCCTGGCGTACACGCAGGCCGACTTCCTGCCCGTGCTGCAGACCGCCTCGGTCACCGGGGTCTGGGGCATCACCTTCCTCCTGCTGTTCGTGCCCGCCTCGATCGCGGTCCTGCGGCCACGCGCGGCGGTGGTCTCGGGCGTGCTGGTCGCGCTCACGCTCGGCCATGGTGTCGTACGGCTCGCGACGCCCGCCGACACCGGAGGACGGAAGGTCGCGCTGGTCGCGACCGACAACTCCGAGGATCTTGTCCGCCGATACGGCGAGGCCGTTGACGCCGCGGTGGCCCGCGGCGCGGAGATCGTGGTGCTGCCCGAGAAGGTCTTCAAGACAGCCGACCTGCCGTTCGCCCGCCCGGGCGTCGAGGTGATCGCGGGGATCGCCATGGAGACCAACAGCGCGGTCGGCTACCCCTCCGGCGTGCGCTACGACAAGCACCACATGATCCCCGGGGTGGAGCGCAAGTTCCGGCCCGGCACCAGCTTGGCCTTCCTGGACGGCGGCCGGCTCGGCCTCATCATCTGCAAGGACCTCGACTTCCCTGGCCTGGTCAGAAAGTACGGCAAGGCCGGCGCCGCCGCCCTGCTCGCGCCCGCCTGGGACTTCGACGAGGACGCGTGGCTGCACAGCCGCATGGCGGTGGTGCGCGGTGTGGAGAACGGCCTGGCGGTGGCCCGTGCCGCACGCCAGGGATGGCTGACGGTCAGCGACAACCGCGGCCGGATCGTGACCGAGCGCTACAGCGACAGAACGGGCATGACCACGGTCACGGCCACCCTGCCTCGGCAAGGTTCGGCCACCCTCTACATCGCCCTGGGCGACTGGGCCGCGTGGGCCTCGGCCGGGTTCCTGCTGCTCGCGCTCGGTGCGCTGGCCCTACGAAGGCCGGGCTTTACGGCGTGGAGCCGTCATCGCCCCCTGCCGTGGTGAGTCCGGCTTCGTAGGCGATGATCACGGCCTGTACACGGTCGCGCAGTCCAAGCTTTGACAGGATGTGCCGCACGTGGCTTTTGACCGTCGCGAGCGAGATGAACAGCTCTTGTGCGATCTCGGGGTTGGAGTAGCCCGCGGCGACGAGCCTGAGCACCTGGATCTCGCGGGCGCTGAGCGCTTCGAGCCGCGGTGGCTTGAGCAGGCCGGGCGGGGGGCGCCGCACGTAGTGATTCACGATCCGTTCGAGCACTGCCGGCGCTAAGGGGGTCTCTCCCGCCGCTGTCGTGCGCACCGCCTCCACGAGCCGCTCACGCCCCGTGTCCTTGAGCAGGAAGCCGGCGGCACCGGCCCGTAGCGACTCATAGACGTACTGGTCGAGGCCGAAGGTCGTCAGGACCAGGACACGGGTCGGCACCCCCATCGCGGCGATGCGCCGGGTCGCCGCGATCCCGTCGAGGCCCGGCATGCGGAGGTCCATCAGAACGACGTCCGGCCGCGTCCGCCGGACGAGCTCGACCGCCGCGGCGCCGTCGGCCGCCTCACCCACGATCTCGATGTCCGCCAGCTCGAGAATGAGTCGTAGCCCATCACGAACCAGTGCCTGGTCATCGACGATGACGACGGAGGTCATGTCACCGACAGCGGGTCGAGTGGCAGCTCAGCCATCACTTCGAAGCCCCCGCCCGGCGCCGGCCCTGTGCGCAGGTGACCTCCGAGCAGGCGCGTCCGCTCGCGTATCCCGATCAGGCCGTATCCGGCACGTCTCTGGGGCTCCGGCCCAGGACCGTTGTCGCTCACCCGGAGCCCCAGGGTTTCTGCCCCCCAGAGGACTTCGAGCAGCACGGACGCGCCGGGCGCGTGCTTACGCGCGTTGGTCAGCGCCTCCTGACCCAGGCGGTAGGCGGCGAGCTGGACGCTCGGCGGCGTGGGGCGGGGTGTGCCACGTACCACCATGTCCACCTGCATGCCGGATGCGCGCGCCCGGTCGACCAACCTGGTCAAGTCCTGTACCCCAGGCTGCGGATGCGGCCCATGCTCGTCGCCGTCCTGATGCAGCGCACCGAGCACCCGCCGCATCTCGCTCAGTGCCTCGCTCGCGGATTCGCGGATGGCGGCGATCGGTGCCTTCGCGAGCTGCGGCGCCTTTTCGATGGCCGCCTCCGCCGCATTCGCCTGCAGGGCGATCACGCTGACGTCATGGCCTATGACGTCGTGCAGTTCCCGGGCGATGCGGGCTCGCTCCTCGGCCACCGCGACCCGTTCGGCCTCCGTCCTCTCGCGCCGCAGGTCTTCGGCGAGTTCCCTCATGCGTGCGGTCTGCGCTCGCTGGTGGGCGACCAGACGCCCGATCGCCGTGGGCGCGGCGACCGCGAGCACCGCGCCGAAGACCGCACCGAAGGGCTCCGGTCCGAGCAATGTCGCCACGGCGCCCATGGCCGAGCCGGTCACGGCTGTCGCGACGGTGACTCCAAGCGCGGCGACCTGTGTCCCGACGGAGTAGTAGAGCAGGACGGCGATCACGTACCCCAGGAACAGGAAGCCGTGGGTGGGGACGAGCCATATGAGGGAGCCGGCGAGCGCGGCGACGACCGGATGCCGGCGTCGCCATGCCAGCGGCACCGTGGAGCCGACGGCGACGAGCACGGACACGGGAAGGCTGGCAATGGGGGCGACGACCACCTGCACGAGGGAGGCGCCACAAAACAGGGCCGCGAGGATGGCGTCAATGCGCTGAGGGCGTCCAGCTAGGGCGCCAGCCGCAAACGATAGCGACATAAATCAAGATTAACAGGATGAGAATTGAGCAAACCTGATCATCAGCCCTGGGACTGATTAAAAAGCCGCCCACGGTGCGATGGCGAACGTCCAGCTCGCGCGTAGCGTCTGCGGCGTTGTTCACGTCCCTGAGGAGCTCTCCCATGTCTCACGACACCACCGCTTCGCCTCGCTCCAGTCAGGCCTCGTTGATCGCCTGGTGGGCCGGACGAGTCCTGCTGCTGATGTTCGGGCTGTTCGGCCTCGCCGCTACGTCCTATTTCACGTTCTTCGCCGCCCCGGAGGACGGGGGTGTCACGACTGCGAACGACTGGATGCTCGCTGCATGGTCGTACGCGGTCGGCATCGGCTACCTGTGGGTCGCCGTCCGCATCGGAGTGAACCCCGGACTGCGCACCGCCGCCTTCGTGTTCGTGATCGCGCAGATGGTGTTCAGCGTGATCAAGATTGTCTGGTACGACGAGATGGTCCTGCCCGTTCTCGCCGTCGATGCGCTTCTCCTGGCGCTGTTCGCGCTAGGAAAGCGCCGATAGCCCACAATCCGAACACGCGCTGGGAGATTTCCCGATCGCCCCCAGGGGCGCTCAGCCGGTCGGCTGAATCCGGCACCTGACCAGGACAGGGAGCCTTCTACGGTTGCGCGAAGTCGCCCTACACCACAAGCGACCTGCGACAACGCTTCCGTTCGTTGTCATCGCCTGCCGATGCTTTCCCACGTGATGTGCCCCCGGATGACGCGGACCTGGCTAGATCTCCGTTCTCGCCTGCTCGATTTGCCGCACGGTGGCATGGGCGCCATGCGCCTGTGCGATGGCGTGCGCCTCGTCGAGTGTCGCGAGCGCGTCCGCCCGGCGGTCCTGGGCGGCGGCGATGTAGGCCAGCCCGACCATGTTGGCGGCCACACCCGGCAGGGCCCCGACCTCCCGGCGCAGCCGCGACGACTCCTCCAGCCGCTCGCGCGCTTCATTGGGCGCTCTCCGCAGCTACGGCCTCATGACAAGGGTGCGCTGTACCAGCGCCATGTGGTGAGACGCGGGTGCCCGGGAAGGTCTGCGCGTCCGGTGGCCCACAACAGAGTGAGCCAGGGGTCTGTGCTTCCTGGAGCATCCGGAAACAGCCGGGCGAGTACCCGCGAGCACAGATCGGCGGGCGGGGTCCAGGCAAGCCCAAGCCCCTCGGCCAGATCGTGGGTGTGCACCAAGGTCTCCACGATCCCCATCGCGGCGAAGCCTTCCGGGTCCGACGCTCCGAAGACATGGTGCGCGCGGACCTGGGGCGGGGTCGTACGCACCATGGCGACCAGCAACGCGCCGCTTGCCTCCAGCACCTGCATCAGCCCGGTCGGCCCCGCCGCGCGGTCCGCGTGAATGGCGTTCGGGGGGCCTCCGGGCCTTCGACTCCCCCACGCGAAGGGCACGACGCCTTCCAACGGCGGTGTCCTGGGGCCCAGTTGGGCGGCGTACGAGAAGAGGTCGTCGCTGAGGTGCTCGACGGTCTCCCAGCAATCCCACTCCAGTGAACCGGCCTTGCCGTCCCATGCCTGCGGGGGCACCCCTCGGAGGATGTCGACGGCGAGTCGGACAGCCTGGTCGAGGTCGTCCGCGGTTACAGGGGACCGCCCGGTTTCGGCTGATCGGGACATGGCAGGAACCATATCGCCACGGGTCTTTCCCGCCAGCATCTGGCTTTTCAGCCGCCTGCCCGCGGCCTCGTGTGAAGGGTGCAGGGTCGGCCCCCGGGCAAGTCAGGCGTTGGGAGGCGTCAAGGCCCAGGGCACATGAGCGTGAAAAGCAGCGCAAAACGATGAAAAGCGGCGAACGCTGAAAGCCTGGATCAGCGCATGAGCTGGGCAGTCGCCGCAGATCACCTCAGCGAGGGCGGCCCCGGTTTTGTCGCCTGAGGCGAATCGCTACGACCAGCAGTATCTAGAGCGGAATCCGAACGGCTACTTCGGCATCGGGAGCAGCAAAGTCAAGCGCGGTTTCAAGGCTGTCCGGGGTCTCTTTCGTTTCTCACGTCGCGGTCCTGTCGAGAAAATCGACGATGCGGGTGTTGAGGTCGGCGGCCTCGTGCCATGGCATCGCGTGGTGGGAGAGGCCCGGCAGCACCGCGGTCTCCGCGTGGGGCAGGAGACGTGCCACGGCGGATGCGATGCGGCGAGGGGTGTGGGCCCTGCTGCGTCCGGCGAGGAGCACCAGGGTCGGCGTCGTGAGTGTGCGCAGCAGCTCGGGCTCGGGCCGCTTCCCGGTCACCACTTTCACCTGCGGGAACTCCGCGGCCAGGCCGTACAGCCGCAGCCAGGCGGGGTCGGCTTCCGCGCCGTCGGTCTCCCATGCCAGGAAGGCTCGCGCGCGCGAGGCCGTCGGTCGGATGAGGGACGGCAGTGCGCGTACGAGATATCCGACCCGGAATCCTCCAAAACACTGCGTCGGATCGAGGAGAGCAAGCCGCTGGACCCGCTGGGGCGCGTGGAGGCCGTACGTCAGGGCGATCCACCCTCCATAGGAGTGCCCGCACACGGCGGCGCTCCCGATTCCGAGCCCGTCGAGCACCCCGTCCAGCCAGTCGAGCAGGTCGGGGACGTTGCGAGGGGGCTGTTCGCCCCGGACGCTCCGTCCCGGCTCGCCGATGCGGTCCACGGCGTACACCCGATGCCGGCGTGCGAGCTCGGCGACGTTGGCGAACCACATCGCCGCGGTGGTGCCACCGCCGTGCAGAAGGATCAGCGGCGGTCCGTCCGCAGGCCCACACGCGTTCACCCGCGTCGTGCCGTACGTCGACGGAAGGTCGATCGGTTCGACCTGGACCGGCCAACGATCCAGGACCGCGTCATAGGCGGCGAGGAAGGCTGCGTTCGCGCCGTGACCGTCATCGGGCATGCGTCACCTCGACAAGTAGCTCGCCCATCAATATTCTTGCTGAACGAGATATTGTCACAGTATGGCCGTTGCCGGGACGGGGGGAAGGTGGCGGACGACGTGCGCGAACAGGACGCCGGGATGCGAGTGGTGCACCTGCTGCGCGCGATCACCGTGGAACTCGACCGGATCGGGGAGGGGTTCGCCGCCCGGCACGCCCTCCATCCGACCGATGTGCGTGCGCTCATCTGCCTCCTGGATGCCGCCCGCATGGGTGCGCCCGCCACCCCGGGAATCCTGGGGGCACACCTCGGCCTCAACTCCGCGGGCACCACGGCGGTGATCGACCGTCTGGAAAGACTCGGTCATGTACGCCGGGAACGGGACACCCGAGACCGTCGGCGTGTGCTGCTGAAAGTGGATGAGAGCGCCGTCGCGCTCGGATGGAGCTTCTTCGGTCCGCTCATCGATGAGATCGTCGCCGTCATGGGACGGTTCGACGCCGCGGACCAGGCGACCATCGAGCGCTTCCTCGGCGACGTTCACGAGGCTGTCGCCCGGCAGCGAACCAGCTCGTAGGGCGTCGGGCCCTGTCGGCCGGGACCTCGGTACACCGTTCCTGAGTTCCAGGTGCGGCCTCACCCACGCGGCCCACGTCGGATGGAGGGGGGTCACTCACATGCCATGCCCCCGCCACAGGCCGCTCCATCAAGGTCAGAGCCGAGGGCAGGTTGATGGCGACCAGCGTGCCCGAGGTCGTCGCCCGGACCGGCCGGACGGCCCGCCGAATCGGACGATTCTTAATCGTCGCAACGCTGTTCCTCGGGGCCTGGCTTCGGGACCGTCTCGCTTGCCCGAACAAGGGATATGCCGCCGGTATACGACCGATATACGACCTCTCGACATGATTGCCGCATCCTGCGATCAAGAAGGAGGCCAATGAAGGCGGGAGTAGGAAAAGCGCTCAAGGCGGCCGTGCTCGGTGGGCTGATGGCCGGAGCGATGATCGTTCCGGCGACGGCCGCGCACGCGGCGTCGTGGAACTGCAGCGACGCCCCTTACGGCAATGGCTGGTGGGCGAAGTGCAGCCAGGGCCCTAGCGGCTACAACTATCAGGTGTGGGCCCGCTGCTACAAGATCGGTACGACCAATTACACGATCAGGTGGGGCCCCTGGCGGGCGATCAACCGCGAGCCGTCCATCGTGAGCTGCCAAAGCACCGAAGAGGTGGGTGGAGGCGGCGTCTTCCACGCATAGCCCGATCCTGATCCGCCTGCGCTCCGGCCGGAGCGCAGGCGGATCACGGGGGCGGCGACAGGGCGGCGCGCGTGCCGGCCGCGCCCTGTCGTCAAGGGACGAAGCCCCACGGTGATGGGCGGTCCTGAGGCATGCCCGTACGCGTCATCTGCTCTGAGGGCGCTTCGGCGTCAGTGACAGCAGGTGCACCGCCTCATGATCAGGATTTCCCGGAGGGGTCTGGTAAATGGCCAGGCGTTGGCCCCCAGGTTCGATTTCCAGACTCTCGTACAGAAAAGTGATCTCCCCGGCGACGGGATGACAGAAGGTTTTCCGGTCGCTGGGGCGACGCCGTACTTCATGGCGTTTCCACAGCGCCACGAACTCCGGGCTGGCTTCGGCGAGCTCCTCCACCAGCGCAGTCAGGTTCGGGTCGTCGGGGTCGGCGCCGACGGCCTCGCGCAGCTGGGCGACGGTGGCCGCGGCGGCCTCGGCCCAGACGGGGTACAACGTCCTGGCCGCAGGATGCAGGAAGACGTAACGTGTGGTGTTTCGCCGCTCGGCCGGCCATTGGTCGATTCCGGCCAGCAGCGCGAGCCCTTCCGGATTGCTGGCCAGGATGTCGTTGGTACGACTGCGCACGTACGCGGGACAGGGACGCAGCTTCTCCAGGAGCTGCCGTATGCCGGGACGCACGCTCGGGCCGGCGACCGGTCGTGAACTGCGGCCGGAGGCGCGGTCGGCCAGCGCGAACAGGTGCTCGGTGCCTTCGGCGTCCAGGCACAGGGCACGGGCGAGGCCCCGCAGGACGCTGACGCTGGGGTTGGTCTCCTTGCCCTGTTCCAACCTTATGTAGTAGTCGATGCTGATCCCCGCCAGTGCCGCCATCTCCTCGCGCCGCAGCCCCGGTGCGCGTCGCCTGCCGGTGCCGAGGGGAAGGCCGAGGTCGGTGTGATCCAGTTGGGCGCGGCGGGCTCGCAGGAACTCCCCTAAAGCCGTTTGGGCGGAAGAACTGACCACGGGTTTCAGTGTGACACGGCCCGCCAGACCGGCCAGAGCGGGCAGGTGGCAGTGTCACTACCATGCCGGCCGACCCAGCTTCACGGGGATCTTCCTGGCAACGGCAGCGCTTCGAAAAGGTGGATCCGTTCAAGACAACCTCGTGAAGGGACCGGATCATGGCGGTTTCCACCCCTCCTGTCGCGCAGCCCACGCGTTGGAAGATGTGGGTCCTCACCTGCGTCGCGATCTATCCGATCATCACGGCGTTCGGCTATCTCCTGCAGGCGGTCACTCCCGGCCTGCCGGTGTTCGCGCATTTCCTCATCATGGTGCCGGCCGCCGTCGCACTACTGATCTTCTTGGTGATGCCCGCGCTCACCAGGCTTTTCAGGGGGTGGCTCATCCGATGACCGCGCATCTGTTCGGCGCCGGCTCCACCGCGATGGAGGTGATCGCGGGCCACGACCTGAGCGGCAAGGAGGCGATCGTGACGGGCGGCGCGTCGGGGCTGGGCTATGAGACCGCCAGAGCGCTGGCCTCCGCGGGCGCGCGCGTGGTGATAGCGGCCAGGGACGAAGCCAAGGGCACCCAGGCGGCGCAGGCGATCAGCAACCGGACGGGGAACGAGAAGGTCGTCTACCGGCGTCTGGACCTCGGCTCGCTGGAGTCCGTGACCACCTGGGCGAGCAGGCACGCGGCCACGGGAAAGCCGCTGCACATCCTTGTGCTCAACGCCGGTGTGATGGCGGTCCCGCTGTCGAGGACGGTGGACGGGTTCGAGTCGCAGTTCGGTGTCAATTACCTCGGCCACTTCGCCTTCACCGTCGGACTGCTGCCCGCGTTGCGAGCGGCCGGGAGCGCGCGGGTGGTGTCCCTGTCGTCGCGCGCCCACCGCTACAGCGACGTCCGCTTCGAGGACCCGAACTACGAGCGCCGCCCCTACGACCCGTGGGAGGCCTACGGCCAGTCCAAGAGTGCCTGCTCACTCCTGGCGGTCGCCCTGACCGCACGTTACGGCGAACACGGTGTGACCGCCAACGCGGTGATGCCGGGCGGGATCAAGACCGACCTGCAGCGCCACATGTCACGGGAGGACCTCGCCTCCCGGGGCTGGGATGTGGAGCATCCCCGGGGTTGGAAGACGCCGGAGCAGGGCGCGGCCACCTCGGTCTGGGCGGCCGTCGCTCCCGAACTGGAGGGCGTCGGCGGCAAATATTTGGAGAACTGCGCGATCGCGGCGCCCTGGACGGGGGTTGGGGCGCTGCCCAGCGGCTGCTATCTCCCGTATGCCGTGAACCCGGGCAACGCCGACCGCCTGTGGGCACTGTCCGAAAAACTGATCTCTGACTGCGGCCTGCCAATCCCTTCGACGTACTCCGTGCCACGCCGGCGCGATGTCTGAGCTGAGCGACGCGACTGTGCCGGCTACCACCCGCGGTGCTTGTACCAGAACCCCAACGGCTACCGCGGCATCGGCGTCGCGTGAGCGGTCGCTTCGCGTCCGGCGAGGCGTAGACCTGCGGTAACCGATCGATCCTGGCTACCGCCCGGCCTGCCCGGTGCCGATCGAGGGCCAGAGCCGTTTACCGCAGGAGTTTCACTACAGGCCACGTCCTGCGCATCTGGTGGCCATGGGGACCGGCGGATACGGTCCCTACATGACCGGCTGAGGTCCCTACATGACCGACTGAGAGGAAGTCGTCAGCAGGCGCGACCTCCGACGGGAACGAAGTGTGCAAGCTTTGCGGCAAGGCGGCGCGCTTCGTGGGCGTTCAGCGCAGGCGAATCGAAAGCAGGTTGGCGGTCATGTGGGCCTTGTGGTTGTTCATCTGTTTCTTGGTGACCGTGGTGGCCGCCCTCGTGCTTGGTCTCGTGGCCAAGTTCACGCAATCCGCGCCCGTACATCGTGCGACGGAGGTCGTGGTGCTCAGTGGGGGTCTGGCGCTGTTACCGCTGCTGATAGACCGGGCTTTGGACAAACCGCTGATGTGGATCGTCGTTGTCCTGCTCGCCGCGCTGCTGGCCGGCGGGGTCGTCATCTTCGTGCGCGCCCTGTTGGACAGGCGGGCAACGGGGAGCAGAGGCGGTACTCACGCAGGCCCGGGAAGCTCAGCAGGCCCGACGCTGGAGACCTGACCGGTCGAGAGGAGCCGGATCAGGGGCGGTCGAGGACGTGTCGCAGTGCACGTCCGAGGTTGCCGGGTTCGCCCGCGTCCCGCGACCGCCACACGATGCCCCCGTCCGGCGGCACGAGGACGGCGCCCGCCTCTGCGATGCCGTCCGGTGCATCAAGGGATGGGCATCACGTCATACGGCGGGGACACGTGGCGGAGTTCGGCCGTGTCCGCTGCGTCGTGGCGTCGCAGGACCTGGGAGATCAGCGACAATCCGTGCGACAGATCGTCGCGAATGAGTACGTCGACCGAGGTCGAGACGCTGACATAGTTTCCGTCTACTCCTTGGCGGCCCATTCCACCGGCTATCTCTGCGCGGCCCGACCCCGCCTGTTTCAGGGTGTCGTTCAAGTCGGAGGTGAGGGTGTGAGCGTGATCTGTCGGACGGCTCTCGGTGGGAAGCGTCAGGCGCAGTTCCCATGAGCGGGCGGTGGCCAGGGGACTCGGTCCGAACCACCGCTTCACCAAGGAGCCTTGCGGAAGCCCGGCCAGCACTTCCACGGCCCAGCAGGACTCTGCCCTGCTCGCTGGTTCGGCCAGGGCACGCAGGAGGACAGGGTGGACCGCGTCCGCCGTGCGCAACGCCTCGACGAGCGAGGCGAGGTGAGTGTGGCCCTCCTCAGTGGTGCAGCGGCTCAGCGCGGCGCGGACGGCAGGGTCATGCATGGACGCATCGGTCGTGGCGGTGGCGAGGATCCGCCTTGCTCGGTCCAGAAGCGCAGCCCAGGCGGTGAAAGGGAAATCTTCGGAATCGGGGGTGCGCAGCGAGTAGAGGTCCTGTGGAGCCGAATCGCGATCGAGTTGCTCGACTGCCAGGTGGCCGTTGTCTCCGGCCCTCCAGCACAGGCCGCTGCCTCGCAGGTCACGCAGTTCGAACCAGTCGCGGGTCTCGGGGCGCAGGCCGTCGAGCGGACCGGGGCGCATCATGCGGAAGGCCGCGTCCATCAGCGGGGTGATGGCATCCGGGTCGTCCGGCTCGTCCAGGACGACGAAGCGGGCCAGCAGCGCGAGCACCGGCCCAGGGTGGCGGAGTTGGGGATCCTGCAGCGCCAAGGCCCGGGCGATCAGGTCCAGTTCGCTCCAGCGCATCACGTGGGGATGGAAGTGTGCCTGGTCGTCCCAGCCGAGGTCGGTGGGTTCGGGCAGCTCTGGGGCCGAAAGAGCAAGGTTGAAGTAGCCGTTGCCGACGTCGAGATCGAGCACGAGTGCGAGCCCGTCGCCTACATGGAACTCCGCCGTGAGCGACTCCTCGTCTTCCTCGTCTTCCTCGTCTTCCTCGTCGTCGAGGTCGAGTTCGGGCGCGTCTTCTTCGAAGAGATATGCGGCCCAGAAGTCGGCTTGGTCCAAGCGAGTCGTCAATGCGTCGTCGAGTGGCATGCCGCGCAGACTAGCCGGTGCCGCTGACGAGAGCGTGTCGACGAGGGGGTCCATATCCGGGCTGAGTCCACCCCTGGCGGCTTCTATCGCATCGCCGTATCCTCCGGCTGTCGCCGGCATCATGAGGAGCCACTATGCCCTTCGACGGCTTGGTCATCCTTTTCGGCCTCGCGTGGGAGGTCATCTCTGGTCTGCTCCTGATCGTTGGTGTGGTCGTCGCCAGTGTCGGCGTTACCGCCGCGCTCATCATCGTTCTGTACGTCGTGGTGTGCGCTCTGGTGCGCCGGTCTTTCGGCCTCCGGCGGGGACCTCAGCTCCAGGGGGATCGCGAGGAGCAGGGCTTCATCACCGAGTGGCTGAGGTAGAGCCTGATCGCTCGCCCGTCGACGACCCAGGCAGAGCCCAGGAACGCGGGTCATTTCGCTGCCGAAAGGCGAGTCGGACGACATTCCCGATCCGGCTCGCCGACTTCGAGGTCTCCGTGGCCGAATTGGCGCAGAGTAAGCCGCGGATGCGAGCGGATTCACCGCGGGATCGGAGATACCGGTGAGCGGTAGATATAGCCGGTCGAATGCTCAGGCTGCGAGACTTTCCGGCATGAGAACGGCGAGTTGGGTACTGGCCGTGCTGACAGTCGCCGGTTGCGCATCCGGTCCGGGTGCGACTTCTTCCGGTCGCGCGTCCACGCCTGCCGCCGTCGGTGCGCGTACGCCGTCACCGGCCCCTGCCGCCTCGGGAGCGGCGGCCGTGCTCTCCCCGCGCCCGGCTGACGTGACGCGGCTCGCGCCGTTGCCGGCCCGCCCGGCGCGTTGCGCGCTGCCGCCGGAGGGCGCCGATGACCTGCGGGCCACCGATGTGGCGACCGACTGGCGGACGGTCTGGGTCGACCGCGCCCGCGGAGCCATGGACATGCTCGCCGTGGCCGCCGACGGCACGATCTGGACCACCTTCTACGAAGAGACGGAGCGCGGAGGGGCGCTGACGGTCGGCGACGGCGGGGTGCGCCGTTGGGACGGCACCGAGTGGCAGACGTTCAAGATTCCCCGCCTTCCCCATCGTGGCGGGCAGACGAACGTCTCGCTCGCCGCCGTCTCGGCCGGCCAGGCCTGGGTGTTCGGCAATTCCAGCGGCAAGGACGGAGCGGACACGACCGGCTTCGTCGGCACCTTCGAGGGCGGCCGGTGGCGCTCGGAGATGCTGGCCGCGTCGGCGGCCGACGCGATCGGGTGGGCCTACACGGCCGCTCGCTCCGTCGGAGTGGACCAGGTGTGGACAGTGAACGCCCGGGCGGGACTGTTGTGGACGGGGCGGGAATGGCGGTACTACCCCCTGCCCGCCGGGGCGGGGGCGCTCGGTTCCAAGGGTGAGCAGGTCTGGGCCGTCAGCGGGGAGTATGACTGGCAGCCGGCGGCGATGCGCTGGGAGCAGGGCGGTTGGCGCCTGATCGGGGTGCCCGCCCTGGAGACGCCCGGTGACGTCATGGTGCCGCGCAACCGTCTCCGGGACGTCGTCGTGCTCGGCCCCGATGACGTGTGGGTAGTGGGCGGGGTCTCGTGGCTGATGCCGCACAAGTACGACGAGGAGGGCGAACCCCTCGAAGTGGGCCGTCCGGTGGCGCTGCACTGGAACGGGAGGTCATGGACCTGCCACTGGGGCCCGCTGGGGTCGAGCATGGAGAGTCGTGCCTGGAAAATCATCATGTTCGGCCAGGCTGAGCCCGATGGCAGGGGCGGCCTGTGGGCGATGGGGCACGACAACCTGCTCTGGCATCTGTCCGGCGGACGCTGGACCCGCCACCGCGTACCCGCGCCGCCGGGATACGAGGCACACGTCGAGTCCCTGGCGCTGCGGCCCGGCACGAGCCACGTCTACGCGGTCGGCTCGGTGACCTCGGAGAAGAAGAACGGCTTCGACGTCTCCCGCGCCGCCCTCTGGCGTGCCGGACCCGCGACCCGGTAAGCCTGCGCGCGGGCGGGGAGCTCTCCGGGTCTCACCATCACCGAGGAACCGCGTCGTCACGACATCGGGCCCAGTGGCTGACCGTTCCGCGGCAGGGGACCTACCACCCTTCCGGGCACGGTGCGGCGTTGCTCGCCTTCTTCGCCGGGATGGCGGGTCAGGGTTCCGTGTGCCGGTCGAGGCCGAGCGTGGCGATCAGGTCTTCGTGGAGCTCGAACCAGACACGATGGCAGGAGTCCACGTCGGTGCGGTCGACCCAGGCGCCCTCCCCGGCTCGGGCGCGGGCCAGGGCTGTGGTGAACCGTGTGTCATATCCGCGGAACCGCGTGAGGACGCGAGCGAGCCGGTCTGTGAGCGGTGTGAGCGCCCGGTCGATGCAGGCGAGCTCATGGAGCACTCCGGCGTCCCAGACGGGATCGGAGTGGTCGTTCACGGCGAGCCGATCGCCGGCGGTGGGCCGGAGTTGCCAGTCGGTGCAGGCCTGTAGCAGGAGGGCGTTCAGCGGGAGGAACTTGCGGTAGACGTCTCGGACCTCGTCGGCGGCGCCGACGCGTGCGAGCTCGGCCGCGAGCTCGCGCTCGTTCTCGGCGCGGCCCGGTTCGGTCAACGACCAGCCTCCGGTGCCGGCGAAGGCGGTGTGCTCGACCCAGCCACGCGCCTCGGCGTCGCACAGCACCTCTTTCGCCGTGGCGGCATCGAGCCCGTACCGGCGAGCGATCACCGGAGTTTCCGCGAACCCGGTGATCCGCACGGCGTGCAGGACCAGGAGGCTGAGCGGAGAGTCCCGCGTCACGAGTCGGCGTCCTGTCGCGCCGCCAGGCGCATGTACCGCTGCTGGCACGCCTGCGGCGAGTTGAAGCCCATCGCCTGCGCCATCTGCGCCCAGGTCAGTCCTGCGCTGCGGGCCGTGAACAGCAGGGCGGCTTCGAGTCCTTCGACCTCGGCGCGCGCGGCGGGCAGGAGTGCGAGCGCGCTCAGGATGTCTTCCGTGTCGAGGTCGGCCCAGCGCCAGACGGCGAAGTTTACGAGGTCGACCGCCGACGGCGGGACGGGTGAAGGGCGCCACGGCCGGGCGTCGAGCTCATCCGCGCCCAGGCTCAGAAGCCGTTCACGCGCCTCCTGCTCACGCCGGGCCTGGACGTTGTCCCCCTGCCCGCCGTGATCGAAGTCGTGCTTGCGTTGCATGGCTCTCAGGATCCACAATCAACGAATTGTTGTCAATGTTCTGTTGAAGGGTGGGTGGATGATCGTACCCCTCGTGGAGGCTGTCGCCGATACCTGCGGGGGCAAGGCCGGCGCACTCGGCGCGTTGCTCCGTGCGGGTCTGCCGGTTCCTGACGGCTTCGTCGTTCCGTTCGCCGCCTACGTCGCCGCTGTCCGCGACCTGGACCTCGGGCGGATCGCCGGCGAGTCGGACGATGTCCATGCGGCGCGGCAGACCATCGAGGCCCGCCCGGTCCAGGCCGCCGTGATCGATGCGCTGGGACGCGCGCTCGACGAGCTCGGCGATCCGCCCGTGGCGGTGAGGTCGTCGGCGGCGAGGGAGGACACCGGTCAGGCATCGGCGGCCGGTCAGCACGAGAGCTTCCTCGCCGTGCACGGAGTCGGTGAGGTCGCCGAGGCCGTACGTGCCTGCTGGGCCTCGCTGTTCTCCCCACGTGCCATCTCCTACCGGGGTGCTTCCGGCGGCGACGACCAACCGTCCGACGATCTTTTGATGGCCGTCATCGTCCAACGCCATCTGGACGCCGAGGTATCCGGGGTCATGTTCACACCCGCGGGCGCGAACGACGCGACCCGGATCGAGGCGTCCTGGGGCCTCGGCCCCAGCATCGTCGAGGGCAGGGTCACCCCTGACGCCTACCGCGTCGCCGAGGACGGGGCAGTCACCCGCACCGTCGCCGACAAACGGAAGCGCCTTGACCGGCGCGGCACACGACTCGTCATCCGCGACGTGCCCGCCGCTGCCCGGAACCAGCCGACGGTCGACGACGCGACCGCCACGCGGCTGGCCAAGCTGGGCGAACAGATCGCCGGCGTACTCGGTGGACCGCAGGACATCGAGTGGGCGATCGCCGACGGCCGCATCTGGGTTCTGCAAGCACGGCCGGTCACCGCCGCACCCCCACCACCGACATCGCCGTCCGGCGCCTCGGACATCCCGGCCGCCACACTCACCGGAACGCCGGGCAGCCACGGGACCGTGACCGGCACCGCGAGGATCGTCCGCGGTCTCGGCGACTTCGCGCGCGTGCGCCCGGGCGACATCCTCGTCTGCCCCTTCACCGACCCCGCTTGGACGCCGCTGCTGCGCATCGCCGCCGGGGTCGTCACCGAAACCGGAGGCGTGCTCTCCCACGCCGCGATCGTCGCTCGGGAGCACGCCATCCCCGCCGTCCTCGGCATCCCGAACGCGACGAGCAGGCTCCGCGACGACACCCTCATCACCGTCGACGGCACCGCCGGCACGGTCACGGCGGCAAACGCGTGACTGATCGCCGTCGCCGGGAGCCAATGCCGGAAGCCATTGCCGGGAATCGCACGCCGCCGACGTGGCGACGGTGCCGGCAGCCGCGACGGCACGGACCCGCCTCGTTCGCTGACGATGACCGCACCGCCAAGGCGACCTCACCGAAGCATCCCGCCGCAGAACCCACACGTACCGAATCGAAAGGAGACGGGGAAACGGGTCCGTGCGGGCCCCCGCCCCTAACTACGCATGACAACTCGACGCCTCTACTTGGCACGCCACGGCGCGGCCGACGCGTTTGGGGAACTCACCGACGTCGGGCGCCGGCAGTCAGGCCTGCTGGGCGAACGGCTCGCCCGCGTACCGGTCGACGCCGTATGGCACTCTCCGCTGCCACGCGCGGTGGCGAGCGCGCACGAACTCGCCCGCCATCTACCGGGCGTGCCCGTGACCGAGGCCGCCGAACTCGTCGACCACGTGCCCTACGTTCCCAGCGCGGCCGAAACGCCCCCGTCCTGGGCCGGCTTCTTCGACGGCTACGACGGCGCCGAGGCGGCCTCGGGCCAGAGGCTCGCCGAGGCCCTGGTCGCCCGGTTCGCGAAGGTCCCCGATGCGACCACGAAAGGGACCCAGCCCGACACGAACGAGGTCCTGGTGACGCACGCCTATCCGATCGCGTGGCTGGTGCGACACGCACTGGACGCGCCGCCATCCCGGTGGCTCGGGTTGAACAGCGCCAACACCGCACTGACGGTCATCGAGTACCGCAACGGCCTGCCGCCCACGATCGTGATGTTCAACGACATGAGCCACCTCCCGCCCGACCTGCGCTGGACCGGGTTCCCCGCGGGCATCAGGCCGTGATGTAGCTCCTGGGGCCCGTACGCGCCCCTCGGCTGCATGGCATCGCCGACGATCTCACCCAGCAGAGGCGGAGTGGTTTCGAGGCCGCAGCCTCGTCCTGGATGACCGTGATGCGGTCTTCGGCGTAGCCGCAGGGGCGCATCACGCCCCCGGAAACCTTCCCCGCTTCAGCGTTCTGCCCAGTGCGTCTATGCGCCGACACACGATCGCGTCGACATCCCCAGCCTCGATTTGCTACTTGAAGTAGTAAACTGACTGCATGAGTCTTCCTGAACCAGCCTTCCCGCCGGGGGAGGGGCCGGCGGCCAAGGTCAGTGTCTCCTTGCGAGCCGGCAACATCCGCGCGATCAAGGAGCGTGTCGGCGCGCGAGGGTTCTCGGCTTATGTCGACGCCGCGGTGGAACGCCAGATTGAGCGAGATCTTCTGGAAGAGGCCCTCCAGGCGAACGAGAACGAGAACGGCCCTATCCCGCAGTCCTTCAGAGAAGAGGCGCAGGAACTGTTCCGTAGCGTCAAGTCCGCGCCGGAACTGCAGGAGGAGCGAGGATGGCACGCGCACGAAGCAAGCTGAGCGCGGGGACGGTCATTCTCGACGCTGAAGGGCTATCGAAGTGGTGTGCCGCCGACCAGCGCGTCACTGCGCTCGTGAGAGAGGCGCAGAGTAACGACTTCCGTGTCGTCATCAGCGCGTTGACGCCTGTCGAGGCTTTCGACGGACGCGTGGCGAACGATCGTTTGCGCTGGCACCTGTCCCGGTTGAGAGTTGAGCCGGTGACAGAGGAGGTCTCCATCCATGCGCTGGACCTACTCCGTGAGAGTGGTCTCCATGGCCACAAGTATGCGATCGATGCCGTCGTGGCCGCCACGGCTCTTCGCTCCATCCGCCCCGTCATCATCCTCACTTCGGACGAAGACGATATGAGCAAGCTTTGCGGTAAGGCGGTCCGCCTGGTGCGCGTGTAGTGCCGATTGTCTGGGATCAGGCGGTGGGGGTGCCTCCCGCCTCGATGCGTGCGCGTACGCCTGTAGATCTGCGCCGCAGGCTCACGGCTGCACGGATCACGCCGTCATCGCCGTCGGCAGCACCATGTGAGGACCGGTCAGGATCCAAGAAGCCACGGCTGCGGTGGCTCCCTAGCATGGGATTCGTCCCCAAGTGAGACGCGTAAAGGGAGAAAAGCCGCGATGAAGGACACGAGTAAGACCGCCGAGAGCACCGCCTCGGCCGGCGAGACGTCCCAGGTCTTCACCGAGGAAGAGCGGGCCGCGATGAAGGAGCGTGCCCAGGAGGTGAAGGCGGCCGCTCGCCGCGGCTCGCGGGCGACCAGGGCGGACGGGGAAAGCGACGTCCTCGCGAAGATCGCTGAGATGCCGGAACCGGATCGCGTCTTGGCCGAGAAGGTTCACGCCATCATCAAGGCCGGCGCTCCGGCCCTCTCTCCGAAGCTCTGGTACGGGATGCCGGCCTATGCCAAGGATGGCAAGGTCGTGTGCTTCTTCCAGAGCGCGAACAAGTTCAAAGCGCGGTACGCGACGCTCGGCTTCAACGACAGCGCGAACCTCGACGACGGCAGCATGTGGCCGACCGCCTTCGCTTTGACGCAGTTGACCGCCGCCGACGAGGCGATGATCACCGCGCTGGTGCAGAAAGCGGTGAGCTGAGCACTTCGCTGCCCCCGCGTCCGGAGTGGACCGGGTGATGACGGCCGGCCCGACGGCGGAAAAGGAGAAGCCTCGGCGGTGGGTGAATCGCCATCATCATGAAGATGTCGACACCGAACCTGCCGTTCCGATGGGATCTGGTCCGCCGCGACCGGCTCGGCACCCTGCTGGAGGGCCGTCCCGAGCCCGCGCTGCCGTACCTGGACCTGCTGATCGAATGCGGCGCGAAGGTGCTGGCCCGCAGCGGCGACGGCGACGTGCACTTCGTCGGGCGCTCGGCCGACAGCGTCTTCGACCTGTTGTCGGGCGCACTGTCGGCCACCTCGCGACCCGAACGGGTGCGCCTGTTGCCGTTCTCCTACCGGTTGGAACGGCCGCTGCTCGCCCATGAGGTCCGCCAGATGCGGGCCAACCTGGAGGCCATGAGCCTCAGCCCCCGGCGGCTGGCCCGCCGCGGGAGGCCGCTCGTGCTGGCCGACCTGGTCCACGCCGGTTACACCTTCACCCACCTCTACGGCTTTCTCCGGGAGTGGACCGACGAGGAGCGCGAGTCCTGGGACGTCATCCGGCTCAAGCTGCGCTTCCTCGGCATCACCGCACGCCGGAAGACCAGCCCGAAGACCTGGCGCTGGTGGCAGGACGCGGCGTGGACGGCCGACCTGCCCCGCAGGAACATCACAAACGTGTCGATCCACCCGTACGTCTGGAGCTATCTGGGCGATGACCAGCACAAGCTCACGCCGTCGTTCCGGCGTACCCGGTGGGCGGACGAGGCGGTCACCGAGCCCCGGCACGACGACAGGACCCTCGACGCGCTCGCGGAGGCCGTCGCCCTCGTCGAGCGGGGTCGTACGTCCGCCGTACGGACCAGGATCGCCCGCCGGATGGCTGAGGAGCCCTCGTTCGCCCAACCGTGGCTGCGCTCGCTCGCCCTCGAACTGCGCCGTGGCAGGTCCTGACGGCCGCCGCCGCCAGAAGGTGCTCTCAATTGCACCGGCGGCGTGAGCACCGGCGACGCCGACGCCGTGACCTTCTGGGGCCTGGCCAGAAATCCCCGGGCCGCCGGACGGCCGGCATCGCCTACGTGGCGCCCTGACTCATCGTCGTAACGGTCGGGTCGTGGACCTGCCGATCCCAGGACATGGCCATCGGCTCGGACGGGAGGTCACCGTTCAGCAGGCGTTCCAGCAGATCGGCCAGACCGGCGGGAAGCACGCATTCGTCGGTGGCGTGCAGTTCGGGCACCGTCCACCAGCGGAAGACGTCCAGCAGGGAGCGTTCGTGCCTTTCCATGCCCGAGACATCCACCCGCAGGGGAGGGACGCGGAGGAAGAAGAAGGCGTGCCGTGAGTGCATCGGCGTGCCGTCGTTGCGGATCCAGTCGCCCGCGCTGGTGGCCACGACCGCTCCCAAGGCGTCGGGTGTGGTGTCGTGGCCGATCTCCTCGCGGAGCTCACGTGCGGCCGCGGCACTCGGCGTCTCCCCTGGCCTGATGCCGCCGCCGGGGGTGTACCAGGCGTAGTAGGGATCTCTGATGGACCGCAAGGCGCGATACAGAAGGATGCGATCGCGGTCGTCGACGAGCAGGACGCGGGCCGAGTCGCGCACGATCGGTCGGAGGGTGGGCATGGGCGATCCTTCCAGGTGACCGAGGGCGGCCTTGGTTCCTCGGCCTCGGGCGGAATGATTCACCGGACCCCGGCCGCCGGGGCTCAGGGGGCGAAGCGGGAGACGAAGCGGCGTTGCCAGGGCGTCTCGACGGCGCGGTGTGAGTAGTGCTCCCGGACGTAGGCGACCGCGTCGCGGCCCGGCACGCCGTCGAGTACGGCGAGGCAGGCCAGCGCCGTGCCGGTGCGCCCCTGCCCGCCGCCGCAGGCGATCTCGACGCGTTCGGTCTCCGCGCGCCCCCATGCTTCCCGCAGCGCGTCGGCGGCGTCCGCGCGGTCGGACGGCAGCCGGAAGTCCGGCCAGCGGACCCAGCGGGCCTCCCACGGGACGGGCGGCGGCTCCTGGCCGAGCAGGTACAACGCGAAGTCGGGCTCGGGCCCGGCCGGAAGCGGGCGGCGAAGACCCCGGCCGCGGACCAGCCGCCCCGACGGCAGCCGCAGCACACCCGCGGACGTGGGCTCCCATGTCGCAGACATGGTCGCGAGCGTAGCCCGCGCCTCCCGGACCGCGCCGCTGAATATCGGCCCTGAAATATCGGTACGCGTCGCGACTCGGCCGGGCGAAGGTGGTCGGCCACCGCGAACCGGGTCGATGCAGATCAGAACCATAGGTCAGAATCGATCCCGTGCAGTTCGGCATTCTGGGCCCGCTGGAGGCCCGGACGGGTGAGGGGGAGCCGGTCCCCGTCGGCGGGCCGCGGCCCCGCGCGCTCCTCGCGATGCTCCTGCTCGCCGCCGGACGGCCGGTCGGCGTGGACCGGCTGATCGACGGTCAGTACGGCGACGACGCGCCGGCCGGGGCGGCCAACGCCGTGCAGGCCCAGGTCTCCCGCCTCCGCCGCGCCCTGCCGTCCGGACTGATCGAGCTCAACGGCGCCGGATACCGGCTCGCGATCGACCCCGACGACCTGGACGCCCACCGCTTCGCGCGGCTCGCCCGCGAGGGACGCCGGCTCCTGGCCGAGGGCGACCACAGGTCCGCCGCGCGTACGCTCCGGGAGGCGCTCGCGCTGTGGCGCGGCCCCGCGCTGGCGGACGTGGCCGACGCGCCGTTCGCCCCGCCGCAGGCGGCCCGGCTGGAGGAGGCGCGGCTGGCGGCGCGCGAGGACCTCGCCGAGGCCGAGCTGGCCCTGCCCGAGGGCGCGTCCACGGCGGAGCTCCGCGCGCTCGTGGCCGCGCATCCGCTGCGGGAACGGCTGCGCGGGCAGCTCATGCGCGCGCTGCACGCGTCCGGACAGCAGGCGGCGGCGCTGGCCGTCTTCGACGAGGGCAGGCGGCTCCTCGCCGACGAGCTGGGCACCGATCCCTCACCCGAGCTGGCCGAGATCCACCTGGCGATCCTGCGCGGCGAGGAGAGCCGCGCGTCCGGGCCGGGCCGCCGGCTCCCCGCCCGGCTCGGCGGTTTCGTCGGCCGGTCCGAGGAGCTGGCGCGGATCGACACCCTGCGGGACTCCCGGCTGGTCACCCTGACCGGGCCGGGCGGCACCGGGAAGACCAGGCTGGCGATCGAGGCGGGCCACCGGCGGGGGCGGGACGCCTGCTTCGTGGACCTGTCCCCGCTCGACGACGGCGCCGACGTCCCGCGCGCGGTGTTGGGCGCGCTCGGGCTGCGCGAGACGGGGCTGCGCGCGCCGGCGCTCACGCCGCCCGACCCCGCGGAGCGGCTCGCGGCGGCGCTGGCAGACGAGGAGCTGCTGCTCATCCTGGACAACTGCGAGCACGTGATCGGGGCGGCGGCCGGCCTCGCCCGGCGGCTGCTCGACGCCTGCCCCCGGCTGTCCGTCCTGGCCACCAGCCGCGAGCCGCTCGGGCTCACCGGCGAGACGCTCGTCCCGCTGGCGCCGCTGGCCGTGCCGCCGCCGGGCACGGACCTCGACGAGGCGCTCGGCTACCCCGCCGTACGGCTGTTCGCCGACCGGGCCGCCGCCGTACGGCCGGGCTTCGCCATGCGGCCGGAGGTCGTCGAGATCTGCGCCGTGCTGGAGGGGCTGCCCCTGGCCGTCGAACTGGCGGCGGCGAGGGTGCGGACGTTCACCGTGGAGGAGATCGCCGCCCGGTTGGACGAGCACGGCCGGTTCGCGCTGCTGTCGCGCGGCGACCGCACCGCGGCGGCGCGCCACCGCACGCTGCGCGCGGTCGTGGAGTGGAGCTGGAGCCTGCTCGACCCCGACGAACGGGCGATGGCCCGGCGCTTCTCGGTGTTCTCCGGAGGCGCGTCGCTGGAGGCGGTCGAGCGGGTCTGCGGGCCCGCCGAGGTGCTCGCCGACCTGGTGGACAAATCCCTCGTCGAGGCGAGCGACGGGCGCTACCGGATGTTCGACACGATCCGCCTCTTCTGCGCCGAACGGCTGGCGGAGGCGGGGGAGGAGGAGCGGCTGCGCGACGCCCACGCCGCGTACTTCCTCGACCTGGCGGGGCGGGCCGAGCCGTGGCTGCGCAGGGCCGAGCAGCTCGACTGGGTGGCCCGGCTGTCCGCCGAGCGCAGCAACTTCGACGTCGCGTTGCGCCACGCCGTGCGGACGGATCCGGAGACGGCGCTGCGGCTGATCGGCGCCCTGGCGGCGTACTGGTGGCTGAGCGGGCGGCCCGGTCCGGCCGCCTCGGCCGCGCTCGGCCTGCTCGACCGCTTCGGAGCCGAGCCGCCGGCGGGGCTTGAGGAGGAGTACGTGCTCTGCGTGCTCCAGGCCGTACCCGACGCGCCGCCCGAGCAGTGGGCGCGAGCCGAGGAGATCATGGGCCGGCTGGACCACGAGCTGCGGCACCCGTTCGCCGCGGTCATGTGGGGGATGGTCGCCGGGCCGCCGGAGCATGCCTCCGCCCGGACCCGGCAGTTCGGCGCCGACCCGTGGAGCAGGGCCGTGGCGTCGCTCGGACGCGGGACGATGTGCGTGCTCGACGGCAGGGTGGCCGAGGCCGAACGCCGGCTGGAAGTCACCCTGGAGGGTTTCCGCGCGGTCGGTGAGCGCTGGGGAACGGCCCAGGCACACGAGTGGCTGGGCACGATCGCCGGCTGGCGGGGCGAATGGGCGCGGGCCAGGGAGATGTGGGCGCGCGCCCTCGACCTGCACGAGGAGCTCGGCGCCCTGGACGAGATGGTGGACGTGCTGTGCCGCCGGGCGGGCGGCCTGCTCCGCGAGGGCGACGCCGACGCGGCGGCCGCGGACCTGCGGCGCGCCGCCGAGCTGGAACGCAGGACGGGCCGGTCCCACCGGCCGGCCCTGATCGCGCTCGGGTGGGGGGATCTGGCCCGCCACCGGGGCGATCACGACGAGGCGCGCGCCCACTATACGAAGGCGCTCGACGGCGTCGCCCCCGGCACCTACGCGGGTGAGAGCACCAGGTTGCGGACGTTCACCGCGCTGGGACGGCTGGCCCAGGCCGGGGGCGACCTCGCGGAGGCCGGGCGCTGGCACGGCGAGGCGCGCGCGATCGCGTCCGAGATGCCCGCGATGGACGTCGCCGAGGTGGTCGAGGGACTGGCCGGGCTGGCCCTGATGGAGGGGGCGGCGGAGCGGGCCGCGTTCCTGCTGGGGGCCGGGGTGGCGCTGCGCGGCACGGCGGTGGCCGGCGATCCGGACGTCGCCCTGGTGGCCGCGCGGGCCACCGCCGCGATCGGCGCCGAGGCGTTCGCGGCGGCGTTCGCGCGCGGTGCCGCGCTCGACCGCGCGGGGGTGTGGGCGGCGCTCTTCTGACCTCGTCCGGCGTCCCGGACCGGAGGGCGCTGACGGCGCCGCCTCCGGCTGTCAGCGGCCTGTCTACGGGTTGTCAGCGCTCCCGGCGACGCTCACAGGCATGAACCTCACGAACAGCGACACGAACCTCCCGGCCGGAACGAACGGCATGCGCAACACGCGCGTCCTGATCTCCGGCGCCAGCGTCGCCGGTCCGGCGCTGGCCTACTGGCTCGACCGTTACGGCTTCGCCGCGACCGTGGTCGAGAAGGCCCCGGCGCTGCGCCTCGGCGGCCAGGCCGTCGACTTCAAGGGCGAGGTCCACCTCACCGTGCTGGAGCGCATGGGCATCCTGGAGGACGTACGGCGGCTGCAGACCGGCGGGACCGACCAGGAGATCGTCGACTGGAACGGCCGCAGGCTCGCGGTGATGCCCGGGGAGTTCACCGGCGGCGAGCTGGAGATCCGCCGCGGCGACCTGTCCCGGCTGCTGTACGAGAGGACGCGCGCGGCCGGCTGCGAGTACGTCTTCGGGGACTCGGTCACCTCGCTCACCGAGACCGCCGACGGCGTGCACGTCACGTTCGAGCGCGGCGCGCCGCGCACCTTCGACCTGGTGGTCGGCGCGGACGGCATCCACTCCAACGTCCGCCGCCTCGCGTTCGGTCCCGAATCCGACTTCGTCCGCTTCCTCGGGTACTACTACGCCCTGGTCGGCATCCGGCCGGGTTTCGGGAAGGTCCCGACGATGTACAACGAGCCGGGCCGGCTGGTCTCCACCGGCGGTCCGGCGGCCGCCGCCTTCTTCGCCTTCGCCTCGCCGCACCTCGACTACGACCGGTACGACGCCGAGGCGATGAAGCGGATCCTGCTGGACGCCTTCGCCGGGATGGCGTGGCGGACGTCCGAGATCATGGAGGCGGTGCGGGAGGCGGACGACGTCTACCTCGACTCGATCAGCCAGGTCCGGATCGACCGCTACAGCGAGGGCCGCGTGGTGCTGCTGGGCGACTCGGCGTACGGCAACACGCTGGGCGGGTTCGGCACCGGACTCGCCATGGTGGGCGCGTACGTCCTGGCGGGGGAGCTGGCCGAGGCGGGCGGGGACCATCGGGTCGCGTTCCGGCGCTACGAGGAGGCGTTCCGCGACTATGCCAAGATCGCGAAGAACGGCAACGCGGGTCCTTTCCTGGCTCCCCGCACGCGGCGCGGCATCAAAGCGCGCAACCTGATGTTCAAACTCGGCCCCCTCTTCTCGCTGATGATGAAGATGACCGACAGGTTCGCCACCAACATCACGCTCAAGGACTATCGGCCGCTGGTGCGCCGATGACCGAGTCCCGTGGGACGCGGCGCGCCGGCGGGGCCGTGTGTCCGGGGAACGGCGGGCCGGCGAGGCGGCGGGGCGGGGCGGCGGGGCGTCGAAAAAATCTTGAAAAGAATGTGCCCGCACTGTCGAAACGGCGCTCGCCCGTTCGATGCGTTGTCGAAGGGCCGGAAGGACCCGGCACACTGACAGGTCGCGAACGAAGGGAAGCCCGCCATGCGGTACATGATCACCCTCAAGGTCACCGCCCAGCCCACCACCCCGCCGCCCGCCGAGCTGATGGCGGCCATCGCCAAGCTGGGCGAGGAGGCGACCAGGGCCGGTGTCCTCCTCGACACGAACGGGCTGGCGCCGAGCGCCGAGGGCGCGCGGGTCGAGCTCGTCGGAGGGAAGCTGAGCGTCACGGACGGCCCCTTCGCCGAGGCGAAGGAGCTGATCAGCTACGCCCTCTACCAGGTCCGGACGAAGGAGGAGGCGATCGAGTGGACCTCCCGCTTCATGAAGATCCACCGCGACCTGTGGGAGGGCTGGGAGGGCGAGGCCGACGTCCTGCGCGTCTTCGGGCCGGAGGATTTCGCCCCGCGCGGCTGATCGCTCCGCGCGTATGGCGCGTCGCCGTACGACGTCCGCGCCGAGGCCCCCTGTGACGACATGTCACGCGGGACCTCGGCGGGGAGGGCCCGCCGGGACCGTGACCGGTGCGACCGCACCTGGTCAGTCCTCGTCGGCGGGCAGGGCGAAGAGCCGGATGTGCAGCGGGCGGGCGTCCGGCGGGGCGTCCTCCGCCCGGCGGCTGTACTTCATCAGCAGGGCGATGTAGGCGTCGAAGAACTCCTGGAACTCCGCCTTGGTCATGTGACCGAGACCCCGCGAGCCCTTCACCCACTCCGGATCGCGCCGGTACGCCTCGGGGAAGCGCTCGAACAGCGCGCGATCCTGCTCCATGCCGACCCGGTGGAACTCGGCGAGCACCGGACGGTCCTCCGGGGCGAGCTGCTCGGGCGTCGGCAGTCGCAGGTCGCGCGGCCCGGCCTTGCGCCACCAGCGCTCCCGGCCGGTCGAGCGCTCCGAGGGCTATTCGCTGTTCCAGCGGTCGTACTCGCAGCTCGCGGAAGACGCGCTCGGCGCCGTGGCCGCGCTGCGCGGCCAGCCGGGCGTCGACCCGGCGAAGGTCGGCGTCTGGGGGGTTGAGCGAGGGCGGATGGGTGGCTCCGATCGCGGCCTCGCGGTCGGAGGACGTCGCGTTCGTCGTGCTCGTGGGCGCGAACAGCCGGCAGCCGTTGCGCCAGCAGGCCTGGGCCGTGGCGGCCGGGCTGCGCAAGGCCGGGGTGTCGGGCCCGCTGGTCGACCGGACCGAACCCAACCTCTACCGGGCGCTCGCCGACGGCGGCATGTTCCCCGAGCCCTACTACGACCCGGCGCCGACCATAGCCGCCGTCCGCCAGCCGGTGCTCGGCATCTGGGGCGTCCACGACCTGCTGACTCCTCCCCGGGAGAGCCCGCGCGGGTTCGCCGCGGCGCTGGAGAAGGGCGGCAACCGGCGTTACGCGTTCCACTTCTTCGCCGGCGCCGACCACGCCGCACACGCGACCCCCGACGGCGGCGTCACCCGGCTTCCCGAACTCGCCCCCGGATACGCCGACCTGGTCGGTTCCTGGGTCCGCGACGCCACGGAAGGACGGGCGCCCGTCGCGCGCACATCGGGGCCCGATCCCGTACAGGAGAGCCCGACCGTGCCGGTGGACCCGCCGGGCTGGTGGGAGTCGGCGGCGGCGCAGCTCGCGGCCATGGTGCTGCTCGTCGTCGCGTTCGCCGCCTATCCCCTGGTCGCGCTGGTACGCCGGATGCGCGGCGGCTCGCGCGCCCCGGTGAGCCGGGCGGCCCGGTTGCTCAGCGCCGGCGGGCTCACGGCGGCGCTCGGGTCGTTCTCCTACCTGTTCTATCTGGTGATGACCGGCGGCAAGCTGGCCGTTCCCGGACCCGTGCTGGCGGGCCGTCCCGTGATCTGGCTGGCGTTGCAGGCTCTCGCGGTGGCCGCCGTGGTCGCCGCGGTCCTCACCGCGCGGGCCTGGCGTCGGGCCCGCCGGTCCGTGCCGCGAGGGGAGCGGGCACGGCTCGGCCTCCTGCTCCTCGGTGGCCTGGTGTTCGTCCCCTGGGCCCTCTACTGGGGTCTGCTGCTTCCCTGACGGTCCACGGGGCCTGCGGCGCCCCGGGCCCCTCCGGCGGGACGACATCCCCTCATTCGGGGGCAAGGGTGCCGCCGGGTGCGGCGACGTGCTTGGATCGGTCGTCGTGACAGGTGGCGACCCGCGACAGGTGATCGAGGCGGTCTGGCGGATCGAGTCCGCCCGGGTGATCGCGGGGCTGGCCCGTGTGGTCGGCGACGTCGGGCTCGCGGAGGAGCTGGCGCAGGACGCCCTGGTCCTCGCTCTGGAGCGGTGGCCGGAGTCCGGCGTGCCGGACAATCCCGGCGCGTGGCTCATGCAGACCGCCAAACACCGCGCGATCGACCTGCTGCGCCGTAGGACCCGGTACGACCAGAAGCTCGTGGAGCTCGGCCGGGACATGGAGACCCGCCAGGAGGCGGCCGAGGCCGAGCTGGACGACGCGCTCGACGACCACATCGGCGACGACCTGCTGCGCCTGCTCTTCACGGCCTGCCATCCCGTCCTCTCGACCGAGGGGCGGCTGGCGCTCACCCTCCGGCTGCTCGGCGGCCTGACGACCGCGGAGATCGCACGGGCCTTCCTCGTACCGGAGCCGACCGTCGGCCAGCGGATCTCGCGCGCCAAGCGCACCCTCGCCGAGCGGCGGGTGCGGATCGAGATGCCCGCGCCGGGCGCGCTGGCCGAGCGGCTCGCGTCGGTGCTGGAGGTCGTCTACCTCATCTTCAACGAGGGCTACTCGGCGACGGCGGGCGCCGACTGGATGCGTACGTCGCTCTGCGAGGAGGCGCTGCGCCTGGGCCGCCTCCTGGCGGGCCTCATGCCGGACGAGGCCGAGGTGCACGGCCTCGTCGCCCTGATGGAGATCCAGGCCTCCCGTGCCGCCGCGCGGACCGGCCCGGACGGCGCGGCCGTCACGCTGCTCGACCAGGACCGGCGGCTGTGGGACCGGCTGCTGATCCGCCGCGGGCTGGACGCGCTCGGCCGTGCCGAGGCGCTCGGCAGGCTCGGGCCGTACGGGCTGCAGGCGGCGATCGCGGCCTGCCACGCCCGCGCGGTGTCGGCCCGGGACACCGACTGGGAGCGGATCTCCGCGCTCTATCTGCTGCTCGCCCACGTCGCCCCCTCGCCCGTCGTCGAGCTGAACCGCGCGGTCGCGGTGAGCATGGCGTACGGCCCGGCCGACGGCCTGGAGATCGTGGACCGCCTGGTGACGGAACGCGCGCTCGCGAACTACCCGCAGCTCCCGGCCGTACGGGGGGACCTGCTGGAGCGGCTCGGCCGGCTCGGCGAGGCGGGTGAGGAGTTCGAGCGCGCCGCGGCGATCACCCGCAACGAACGGGAGCGTGCTCTCTTCACCGCTCGCCTGGCCGCCGTACGGGGAGCCCACGCCGGCGGGCCGGACCGCGCCGATCCGTGACCGCCCGGCGCGTGGGAGCCGTGGGAACGCTGTAGGGACGGGCTGTGAGAACGCTGTAGGGACGGGCTGTGGGGCGCCGCGGTCGTGCCGCCGAGCCCCGGGCGCCGCGGGGCCGGAAGGGCTCCACGTCAGCGGGACGGGGCGAGGACGCGGTCGTCCCACGCGATCCGGTAGTCGTGCATCCAGGACAGCGCGTTCTTCTCGGCCACCTTGCGCATGATCGTCGGCAGCACGAGGTCGCGGGCGAACGCGCCGACGATCCCTGGCGCCTTGCCGCTCCCGTTGCGCTTGCCCTGGGCGACGATGCGCTCGACCCGCTCCCGGCGCAGCCCCTCGAAGGCGGCGAACGCGCGGGGGAGGCCGGGGACGTCGCGCAGGCACTTGGCCAGCACCACCGCGTCCTCCATGGCCATCGACGCGCCCTGACCGGACGACGGCGAGGTCGCGTGCGCGGCGTCGCCGACGATCACCATGCGCTCGTTGAACCACTTCGGCACGGTCGGGAAGTCGTAGGTGTTCCAGCCGCTGATGATGTGCTCGGTGGCGCCGATGATGTCGAGCATCGGGCCGACGTCGTCGCGGAACAGCGACGTCAGCCGGGCCCGCCACTGCGTCGGGGTGATCGCCGCGAGCTCCTCCCGGGTCGGCTCCTTCCGGCTCGGCGGGTTGGCGAACCACCACACCTCGCCGTCCGGGTGGACCAGATAGCCGAAGAAGCACTTCTTGCCGAAGATGAAGTGGTTGGTCCCCGGCTCGCCCGGGACGGTGACGCCACGCGCGAAACCGCCCGTGTTCAGCAGCCCGACGTGCCGGGCGCGCGGCGCGCCGGGGTCGATGATCGTGCGGGTGCGCGACCGCAGCCCGTCGGCGCCGATGAGCAGATCGCCCTCGGCCGTGCTCCCGTCGGAGAAGACCGCGCGCACGCCGTCCCGGCCGATCAGCGCGTCGTCGAGCCGCTTGCCGTAGTGGATGCGCACGCCGCGCCGTACGGCCTCGTCGCGGAGCGACCGGTAGAGGTCGGCGCGCTTCAGCGTGCGGCCGGGCTGGGTGAAGGTGGCGAGCTCCTTGCCGCGCCCGTTGAGCATCCGCATGCGCGACGAGTCCATGCCGAGGCCGCAGACCAGGTCGTCCAGGCCGAGGACGCGCAGGGCCGCGAGCCCGTTGGACGCGAGGGTGAGGAACGCGCCGACGCCGTCCGAGCTTCGGTCGTACGCCTCGAAGACGTCGCTGTCGATGCCCGCCTGCCGCAGCGCCATGGCCGTGACCGGGCCCGCGATGCCTCCGCCGATGATCAGTGCTCTAGTCATAATTTAACTATACATAACATAACTAGCGCGCGCTAGAGCGATACGATGTCCGGCATGTCGACGAGGCGGTCTCCCCTGGCCATGGCGCTGCTCACCCTGGTCTGCGAAGAGCCGATGCACGCGTACCGGATGCAGCAATTGATCAAGGAGCGGCACAAGGACGACGTGGTCAACGTCGCGCAGCGGAACAGCGTGTACCAGACCATCGACCGCCTGCTCCGGGCCGGGCTCATCGCCGTACGGGAGACGTCGCGCGAGGAGAACCGCCCGGAACGGACCGTCTACGAGCCCACGGAGGCGGGCCGGGAAACCCTGCGGGAGTGGATGCGGACCATGCTCTCCACACCCGCGCGCGAGTTCCCCGAGTTCCCCGCCGCGCTCGCCTTCCTGCCCGTGCTCCCGCCGGACGAGGTCGAGGCCGCGCTGCGCGACCGCATCGCCGCCCTTGAGGGGCGGCTCTCCGCGCTGGACGCGGAGATGAAGGAGTCCGCGACGTTCCTGATCCGGGTCTTCATGGTGGAGTCCGAGTACCAGCGCTGCGTGGTCGCGGCCGAGCTGGACTATGTGCGCGGGCTCGCCGACGACCTGCGCGCCGGCCGGCTCGACTGGGATTTCCGCCTTTAGGGCCCGGAACTCACGGCGAGCCGCGAAGTGGCTCGCCGGACTCGGGGGACCGGCCGTCACCCGGCCGGGGGCGTGCCCGCTGATCCGTTATTGGCCTGTGACGGGCCTCACTTATGTTGGCGTCAAGCGGTGTGAACGAACCTGTAAGGGAAATGGGCGGGCCGGTGCAGGAACAGGAGAACTCCCCGGACGGATCCGACGGCGCACCCGGGTCCGGCGTGCGGTCACGCCGGCGGGTCCTTCTCATGTGGCTGCCGTTCGTCGTCGTCGGCGCCTTCGCGGTGGCGTTCCTGGCCACCGTCCTTCCTTCCGAAAGCAAGGTGGCCGACGACTGGGCGCCCCGCCCCTTCGATCCGCCCATCCGGTACGCGTACGTCGGGCAGGGGTCGGCATGTGACATCTCCGCGAGCGCGAACGACGAAGAAGAGGAGGAGGAGAAGGACGGCGCGGAACCGGCCGTGTGCGCGGACTGGCACCTGCGGAGCGAGTTCAAGGAGAGCGAGGGACGGCAGGAACTCGGGCTGCCCTACGGCGGCGGGTGCGACGACGACGGGGCCTGCTGGGCCGACATCGAGCTGTACGACGCGGTGAGTGAGGCGCGGACGGTCGGCGCCGCCCGGCGCGCGATGCCGCTCCTGATCGGCGCGGACGGTCACCGCATCGCGTATTTCAGCAAGACGCGCGGGCGGTTCGTGGCGTGGGATCTGCGCGGCGCGGTGATCCACGACCTGTCTCCGAAAATGGACGGGCAGGCACTCGCGGATTTCAACGGCCTGCGCATGTCGCCGGACGGACGCCATCTCGCCCTCGCCTCCAGCGCGGTGAACGGAAGCCAGCGTCCCGGGATCCTTCTCACCGATACGTCCTCGGGCCGGACGTCCACGATCGAGGGATTCTGCCATGTCATCGGGATGAGCCGGGACGCGTCGTCCATCGCCGTCCGGCGCTCATGCGCCGATCCTTGGGAGGACGACACGGAGGAGGATCTCGTCACCCTGATCGACGGACAGGGGAAGGTCCTCGGCGAATGGAAGAGCGACGGCCGCGTCGGCGACCTTTCGCCCGACGGCCGGTCGGTCACCGAGATCGTGGACGAGGACGGGATCGGAAAGGACTTCCTCGTCCTTCACGACGCCCGCACCGGAGAGGTCGTCGACAAGCACCGGCTGGACCTGCTGTCGGAGGAGAACGTCCCCCGGGGATTCGGCTGGCTCGACGACGGCCACTACGTGATCAAGGCCGAGACCCCGGAGGAGTCCGATTCCTTCGGCTTCTACTCCGTAGACGTGCGCACCGGGAAGTCCCACCGCGTTCGCGACCTCCCGCTCAACCCTCCCGGGTGGCGTCCCTGGAACGAGATGTCCGTCGGGAGGCCGGAGGGCGGCGGCTGACCGCCCCACGGCACCCCTGCCGGGAGGGGCGGTCCGCCCGGCCCGGACGGGTCAGCTCCAGGTCATGTTGATCTCACGCTCGAAGTTGACGTATCCGGCGCGCTCGAACGCCCGCGCCATCGGGACGTTGCCGATGTCCGTCGACGCCCGGATCCGGGGGACGTCCTGCGCCGCGAGGACGCGGGTGCCCTCGGCGAGGATGTCGTCGATGTAGCCCCTTCCGCGATACGCGGGAAGCACGCCGATGTACGCGATGATCGGGTTGTAGTCGTTCCGGGCCGGGATCACGAACCCGACCGGATCGCCGTCGGGGGTCGTCGCCGTCCGCCACCACTCCCGCGGGCTCCGGTAGCGCGCCATCTCGTCGTCGTACTGCGCGGCCGCCGCCTGCGCCGGGGTCATCGTGGCGAGATCGGCGTGGCTGTGCGCGTCGAGCGTGCCCTCCAGGACGAGGGTCATCAGCTCGACGAGTTCGTCGCGCCCGCGTACGGGCCGGAACCGCAGCCTGCCGCTCGGCTCCGGGATCGGCGTCCCGGGCCGCCACTCCAGGCGCAGCCGCTCGACGAGCAGCCGGGCGCCGGTCGCTTCGAGCACGGCCATACGATCCTCGACGGCCTGCCTCGCGGTCGCGTCGTCACGCCAGCCGGGCGGGACGAACCGGCTGTATTCGATCGGCTGGGCACCGGGCGGGACGACGGCGGCCGTGGCGGTCTCCAGCAGCCGGGCGCCCAGCTCGCGGCGCTCGGATTCGGGCAGGGTGTCGTCGAGGTCGAAGACGTCGAGCATGTACGGCGGCTCGCCCTCGCCCCGGGCCCACCAGGCGAGCCTGGCGACGAGGCGGTCGCCGCGCAGGGCCATCCACATCCACTCGGGCCGGCGGCGACCGGAGTGGAGGTCGTCGGCCAGCTCGTGGTCGAAGGCGTACGACAGGCGGGTGAAAAGGGGGAGTTCCTCACGCCCGGTGATCGGGCGGATGGTCAGGTCGTTCTGGGGCATGGCACTTTCCTTCGATGAGGTGTGCCAGGTCGCTCCCGGGTCAGCGCGCGGCCGTGCCCAGGGAAGGAACCGGCACGATGGTCATGGCACGCATCGGCTTATCCCTCCTCTCGTGGGTGTGCCGGCCGCGGTCGGCCGGATCCGGCGTCTGTTCTATCTGACTGGTTTCGAGGCCGGCAAACCGTTTTCCACCGGTGCGTCCGGACCGGACGTCAGGCGAACGTCAGGGCCGGGTAGGCGAAGAGCATCACGCAGCCGAAGCCGAGCTTGAGCACCGCGTCGACGACCCCGAAGACGGGGGTGGGCGTGGCGCGCGCCAGGCGCAGTCCGATGAGCGCGTTGATCGCCGTGAGGACGCCCAGAGTCGTGATCAGGGGGCCGTGGGCGAGGCCCATCGGCAGGAAGTGCAGGCCGACCACGAACAGGATGCTGAGGATCTGCGTGCGCTCGTCCGCGTCCTTGGTCGTCGTGATGGCCAGATAGATCAGGCCCATCTCGATGACGAACGAGCCGACCAGCCCGGCGATCTGCGCGAACGACGGGCTGCCGAGACTGGGCAGCAGCGCGCTGAGTCCGCTCGCCGTGAACCCCGCGATGAATCCGCCGATCATGAACTGGAGCCAGTATTTGTTGAACGTCCAGCTCCCCAGGAAACCCAGGCCGACGAAGATGAGGAAGAGACCGCCTCCCCTGATCAGCGGATACGGATGGTCCGCGACGGCTACCGCGATCGTCGGCATGTCAGCCCTAACTTCCTGAAGGGTAAAGGGCTCACATTAATGTAAAAGTTGATCAAGCGCGCCGGCCGCCGGGGATCGCCGGTGGGCGAGGGGCTGTCCGGCGAGAGCCCCCGACCGCATCAGAAGCGGCACGACCTGGTCGCGCACGCCGTCACCGCGGCCGGAACGCGCGGCGGCACGTCCGGGCCGGAGGGCGTCACCGGGCCCGCGCGGCGGCGGCCTCCCGGGCGTCGAGAAGCTCCTCCCAGTGCTCCTCGGCCCAGGCGCAGGCGGCGGCCATCGGTTCGAGGAGGCTGCGGCCGAGCGGGGTGAGCTCGTACTCGACCCGCCGGATCGGCCCGGAATGCTCGACGCGGACGACCATGCCGTCCCGTTCGAGGGCGCGCAGCGACTGGGTGAGCACCTTGGCGGTGACGCCGCGCAGGGGTATCCGCAGCTCCGAGAACCGTCGCGGCCCGTGCTCAAGGCAGCGGATGACCATGCCCGCCCACTTGTCGCCGAACCGGATCGGCGTGAGATCCGAGGGGCAGACCGGATCGAACATGTCGGGATCGAGGGGCTCTCTCACGGAAGCCACGCTAGCCGGTATCCGGGAGGTAACCACCTCTCCGGATAGCGTCCGCGAAAGCGGCCGGAGACAGGATCCGGCCTCCGGTGAACGAGGTGATTCGGATGGGCAAAATCATTGTTTTCGGTGCAGGAGGAAGGGCCGGTCGGGCCGCCGTCCAGGAGGCCCGCCGACGTGGCCACCACGTCACCGCCGTCGTCCGCGATCCGGCCAAGTACGACCCGGCCGCGTACGACGACCCGGCCGCGTACGGCCCGGGGAGCTCCGGCGACCGGACGGGCGGCGTGACGCTGGTCGCGGGCGACGTCACCGACGTGGACGGCATCGCGCGGCTCGCCGCCGGGCACGACGCGGCCGTCAACGCCGCCGCCGACCTGGCCGCGCCGCCCGACGTCTTCTTCCCCGCCGCCGCCCGCGCCCTGCTCGACGGCCTGGCCGGGGCCGGGGTGGAGCGGCTGCTGGCGGTCGGTCTCGCCTCCGTCCTGGAGACCGCCTCCGGCGTGCCGTTGATGGACACGCCCGGCTATCCGCAGGAGTACCGCGCCTTCTGCCTGGGGCACCGCGCGGGGACGGACGCGCTGCGGTCCGCCGACACGCCGGTGGACTGGCTGGTGGTCAGCCCGGCCGGCGACTTCGACCACGGTGGCGGGCGCACCGGACGTTATCGCCTCGCTCCGGCGGACATGGACAGTCGCATCTCGTACGCCGACTTCGCGATCGCGCTGCTCGACGAGATCGACAGCCCGAGGCACCGCCGTACGCACCTGGGCGTCGAACAGGGGTGAAAACTCTCGCCCCACCCCGGCGACCCGGGTCTGCGGGATCCGGCGGATACACGATCAGGCCGTTCCCGCGTGTCCCTTCCGTGCGGCTCCCTTCCGTGCGGCACGGCCGTCGCGACCCGCGGCGCGACCGGCCAGAATGAGCGGATGGCCATACGCGTTTTGATCGCCGACGACCAGGAGATGGTGCGGCGCGGCCTGCGGCGCATCCTGGAGAGCCAGCCGGACATCACCGTCGTCTGCGAGGCCGCCGACGGGATGAGCGCGGTGGAGATGGCCCGGCGGTTCCAGCCGGACGTGGCGCTGGTCGACATCCGCATGCCCAGGATGGACGGGCTGGAGGTGACCCGCCTGCTCGCCGGTCCCGAGGCGGCGTCCCCGGTCAAGGTGGTCGTCGTGACGACGTTCGACCTCGACGAGTACGTCTATCCGGCGTTGCGGCACGGCGCGTCCGGTTTCCTGCTCAAGCGGTCGGGGCCCACGCTCCTCATCGAGGCGATCCGGGCGGCGATGGCGGGGGACAGCCTGATCAGCCCCTCCATCACCGTACGGCTGTTGAAGCACGTCACCGGGTCGGGGCCGCGGCACAGCCCGCTTCCCGAGCCGCTGACCGAGCGCGAGATCGAGATCGCCGGCCAGGTGGCCGAGGGCAAGACCAACGCCGACATCGCCGGCGAGCTGTTCATCTCGCCCGGAACGGTGAAGACCCACGTCGCGAGCATCCAGCGCAAGCTCGGCGTGCGGAACCGGGTCGGCATCGCCGTACGCGCCTGGGAGATGGGGTACGCCCGCGGCCGGTGACCCGCTCGTGCCGGGGGTGCGGCGAGCGCTGCGTACGCTCGGTCCATGATGCGTGGACGGCCCGGCGGGAACGCGCTCCCTTCGGGGAACGGAGGACGTGCGAGAAGGATCAGGTTCCGCGACGTCCTGTACGCCGTGGTCGTGGCGATGGTGCCGCTCCCGGCCGTCTTCGCTCCTCCGGGCGCGCTCGTCGTCGTCTTCCCGGCGACCCTCGCCGCGGCCGTCGCGCTGACCCGCTGGCCGTACCGGGGGATCGGCCTGGCCACGGCGGCGAGCGTCGTCGCCGCGGTCTCCTTCGCCGCCGCCTTCCTCTACCAGGGACAGCACCAGTTCGTCGGGGTGTGGCTGCCCGTCGAGTTCGGGGCGCTGCTGCTTCTCCTCGGACGGGTGATCCGGCGGTCGCCGCGCCTGCCGGCGGCGCTGGTCGCGACGTCGCTGGCCCTCGCGTCGGTGGTGGAGCTGCCCCTGAGGCTGACGCTCCGGATGCCCCACCCCTCGCTGGAGACGTCGGTCATCGCGTGCCTACTGGCGTTCTTCCCCATGGCCTGCGTGGCGGGCGTCGCGCTGTACCTCAGATCCCAGGACGACCGGCGGGTACGCGCGGTGGCGCGGGCCAAGCGCGCGCAGCGGCTCGACGTGGCCCGCGACCTGCACGACTTCGTCGCGCACGAGGTCACCGGCATCGTTCTGGAGGCCCAGGCCGCGCAGTTCGGCGACCTCGACGCGGAGCAGGCGCGCGCCCTCGCCGCACGTGTCGAGGAGGCCGGGCTGCGGGCGCTCGCGTCGATGGACCACATGGTCGGTGCGCTGCGCGATCCGGACGAGCGGGCGAGCGCGGAGCCGCCGCCGACCCGCATGTACGGCCTGGCCGACCTGCCGGACCTCGTCGGCCGCTTCTCCGCCACCGGAGGGATCCCCGCCGAGATCCACATGCCCGGCGACGAGACCGGCGCCGCGGACGGCGGGGCGCGCGGCGGCGGCGTCCCGGCGGACGTGCTGCCGCGCGAGATCGAGAGCACCGCCTACGCCGTGGTCCTCGAAGCGCTGACCAACGTACGGCGGCACGCGTCCTCGGCGACCCGGGTCGTGGTCTCGGTCGCCCGCGTCGCCGGCCCCGCACTGGAGGTGTCCGTCGTGGACGACGGCGGCCGGGGCCGTCTCGGGCGGAGGAAGGCGACGTCCGGCGCCGGCCCCTCCGACGGCGGGGGCGGGCCGGACGGTGCGGAGGGCCGCCCGTACGGCCTCTCGGGGAGCGGACGGACGGGCGGGGGCACCGGCCTGATCGGCCTGGCCGAGCGGGTCGAGGCGATCGGGGGCGTCCTCGACACCGGCCGCCACGGGCGGGGATGGAAGGTCACGGCGGTCCTGCCGGTCCCGCGGAGTGCCCAGGACAGGATCTACGCGAGATCCTGAGCCGCGGCACCGGCGGAGACCGGGGCGCGAGATCGCAGGGGAGTGCGTCCGGGCGGAGAAGAGGCCGTGTCGCGGGCGGGTCGGGGATGGCGGAGGTACCGCGCACCCGAGGGACGCGCTGCAACGGCTCGGGCCACGCGTACGCCGAACCGGTCACCCGATATCTGCCGAACGGCAGATGCCGTGTCCGCCCGGGAAGACCGATTCTGCTCCGGACGCCCTTTGGATCCGGAGGACCTGATGATGACGCGGAAGACGGCCATGTCCGTCCTTATCGTTCTCGCGGCCGCGACGGCCCTCGCCGGCTGCGCGGACGCGTCGAAGGCGACGCCGCAGTCCACGACCTTCACGTTCAGCGGCACGACGCTGGACGTGCGAGCGCACGAGGTCCCCACGGACCTGGTGGCGGCGGACAGGGACGACATCAAGGTCACCCTGTGGTTCGACGCGAGGGGAACCAACCCGACGTCGAGCTGGTCCCTCGCTGGGAAGACGCTCAACCTGCGGGCCGGGTGCAACGGATGGGCGGACTGCGCCGCCAAGTTCCGCGTGGAGGTGCCGCGCCACGTCAGGGTGCTGCGCGACGGACGCAAGACGAAGCTCGTCGGTACGGCTTCGCCCGGCAAGAGCGGCACGCCCTCCCCGGCCGCGAGCGGCACGCCGTAGGCGCAGGGGCCCGCCATGAGGACGGCCGTCGTGAGGACGGCCGCCATGAGCGGCCGGCACCAGAACGGCCGCCATGAGCGGCCGGCACCAGAACGGCCGGCATGGGACGGGCCGGACATCGGCCGAGAACGATCAGCGGAAGGCAGCGAGGCGCGCGCACCCGGACGGGAAACCGGGCCCGGCGCCGGAACATCATGAACCGAACACCATCTCAGGCGACGGCGGAGAAGCCGACCCTCGAACTGAAGCACGTCACCAAGGTCTACAAGGGAGGGAAACGGGCCGTGGACGCGGTGTCCCTGCGTCTCGGCGCGGGACTGCTCGGCCTCCTCGGCCCGAACGGGGCGGGGAAGTCGTCACTCATGCGGATCGCGGCGACGGTCACCCGCCCGACCAGTGGAAACGTCCTGTTCGACGGACAGGACGTGGTGTCCAGACCCGATGCGCTGCGTGAGGTGCTCGGCTATCTGCCGCAGGACTTCGGCGTCTATCCCCACCTGTCCGCCAGGGAGTTCCTCTCCTACCTCGCGGCGGTGAAAGGGTTGTCGGCCCGCACGGCCCGTCGTCGCATCGGCGAGCTGCTCGAACTCGTCAACCTGACCGAGGCGGGCCGCAGGCCGCTGGGCAAGTACTCGGGCGGCATGTTGCGCCGGGTCGGCATCGCCCAGGCGCTGCTCGCCGACCCCCGGGTGCTGATCGTGGACGAGCCGACCGCCGGGCTGGACCCCGAGGAGCGGGTACGGTTCCGCACCATGCTCAGCGACCTGGCGGAGGACCGGGTGGTGCTGCTGTCGACGCACATCGTGTCCGACATCGAGTCGGTCGCGTCCGACATCGCGATCGTGGCGCGGGGCCGGCTGCTACGGCGCGGCACTCCGGAGGAGCTCCTGCGCGAGGTGGACGGCCAGGTGTGGGAGACCGTCGTCGCCCCTTCCGACGTCGCCGCGATGCGGGAGCGGTACGTGATCAGCCGGACGGTCCGCGCGGCGGGCGGCGTCCGCCTCCGGCTCCTGTCCGCCACGCCGCCGGGAGGCGACGCCGTACGGATGACGCCCGACCTGGAGGACGTCTATCTCGCCGTCGTCAACGGATCCGCCGTACGGCTCGGCGGAGGCCGGGACGATGCGGGCGCGGGTGGCCGTGGCGGTTCCTGGGCGGGCGATGCCGGAGCGGGCCGTCGCGACGGGGCCGGGGGAGGCGTCGGCGGTGCGTTCACGGGCGCTGCTCCGCCGGCTCGTCCCGGCGACCTCGGCGGTGCGTTCATGCGTGGTGCTCCGTCGGCTCGTCGCGGCGACCTCGGCGGGCACGGAGCGGTCCGATGAGCGCCCGAGTTCCGGTCGCGCTCGCCGTCGCCGACTTCCGCGAGCGGGTACGGCGTCCCGCGTACGCGGTGACCCTGCTGGCGGCGGTGGGCCTGGCCTGCCTCGCCGTGCCGAGCGCCGGCTCCCGCTGGGTGATCATCGACGTCGGGGGCCATCGCGGCGTCTACACCAGCGCCTGGATCGGGACGGCCACCGCGCTCGCCGGCGCCCTGTGGCTGACGACCGGCGGGTTCTACGTCGTACGCGACGCGATCGCCCGCGACGAGCGCACCCGCGTGGGCCAGCTCCTCGCCGCCACGGCGCTGCGCACGCCGACCTACCTGCTGGGGAAGTTCCTCAGCAACTTCCTGGTGCTGGCGTCGATGGCGGGCGTCCTCGCCGTGACGGCCCCGCTCATGCAGCTCGCGCGGGGAGAGTCCGCCGCCGTCGATCCGGTGGCGCTGCTGCTGCCGTTCGCGGTGATGACGCTGCCCCTGCTGGCGTTGACGGCGGCGGCCGCGGTGTTGTTCGAGACCATCCCCCTGCTGCGGGGCGGCGTGGGGAACGTCGTCTGGTTCGGCGTCTCCATGGCCCTCCTGCTGGCCGGGCAGGGCCGGAACGCCCCTCTCGGCGGCTTCGGGGTGCAGCAGGCGGCCGAGTCGATGCGCGCCGCCATGGCGGCGCAGGGGATCGGCCTGCGGGACCGCGAATTCAGCCTCGGCCTGACCTTCGTGAACAGGCCGCTGCGCACCTTCCGATGGGACGGGTTCGTCCCCGACAGCGCGTTCATGGGCGGGCGGCTGGTGCTCGTCCTGGCGGCGATCGCCGTCGTGCTGCTGCCCGCCCTGTGGTTCGGCCGGTTCGACCCCGCGCGCCGTCTCCTGAAAGAGCCGGCCGCTGAGTCGGCCGCTGAGCCGGCCCCTGAGCCGGTCCGTCAGCCCGGCGGACGGGGTGTTCAGGGGCCCGGTGGCGAGGGTCCGGCCGGAGCGTGGAACACCGGGCGGACGGCTCTGTCGGATGTCTCGGACGCGGCCCCGGGAAGCGCCTGGTCCGGGACGGCTCGGACGGGCGTCCTCGGGGTCCTGGGCGACGGTTCGGGGAGTGCGCGGCGGAGGCGGGTGTTCCCCTTCCGGAGACTCCTCGTGGGTGAGCTGCGCATTCTCGTCCAGGGGGTCTCGCACTGGTGGTGGATCGCGGCCGCCGCCGTGGTCGTGGCCGGATTCGTGACGCCGGACCCCACGACCCTGCTGCCGCTCGCCTGGATCTGGCCGGTCCTGATCTGGTCCCGGCTCGGGACGCAGCGGGTCGAGCACGGCCTGGACGGGCTCCTGGGCGCCTGTCCCACGCCGTCGCGCGGTCTGCTCGCCGAGTGGGCGGCCGGGGTCGTGCTCACGGCCGTGACCGGGCTCGCGCCCCTGGTGCGGATGGCGATCGCCGCCGACTGGCCCGGTATGGGGGCCTGGGCGGGAGGCGCGCTCCTGGTGCCGTCGCTGGCGTTGGCGCTCGGCGTGGCCTGCCGTGCGCACCGGGTCTTCCAGGTCGTCTACCTGGGGATGTGGTACCTGGCCGTCAACGGGGTGGCGACGATCGACTACATGGGCGTGGTCCGTTCGGACGGGCTGCCCGCGGGGCCGCCGCCGTTCGCCGTCGCCGGTCTCGCCCTGGCCCTGGTCGGCGCCGCCCTCGCGGTCCGTACGGCACGGCACGCGACGCGCTGAGAGCCCGCCCGGAGTCGGGGCGCGTTTCATGAGGGACGACTGGGGCACCCTCCGGGAAGCCAGGTGATCTGGCTCCCACCTGGTCGCACCAGATGTCCGGAATGTAACGTTATGTAGCACTGGGGGGACGCTATGCATAAGATCATCTGCGTCGCGGTGCTCGCCGCGATGGCCACGTTCGGGACGACCGGGGCCGGACACGCGATGGACGGCGTGACCGGCGGGGGCACCGCAGGCACCGGGGGCGTCGGGGGCGTCGAGGGCAAGGAACAGGTCAGCCGCGCTCAATACCGGATCCTGCTCAACCAGTGCAGGTACGCCGCCACGAAGGCCGCCCGGCGGGAGTGCCGCGCGGAGGTCCGGCGGACCTACACCATCGGGGCCACGAACCCCGACCTCGACTGCCGGACGTACTCCAGCGTCACCGTGTGCGGCAAGCTCACGCTCAGCCCCGGGCAGAAGCGGTGCGTACGGGAGTCAGTGCGGGGCGGCCTCACCTACCGGCGCGCGGAGGTGGAGTGCTACGCCTTCTACAAGAGCTACAAGCGCTTCAAGGGATACAGCTTCAAGGGACACGGGGGCCGCGACTGACCCGGCCCGGCGTCCCGAGGTCAGAGCGCCTGGAGCCCCTGGATCACCTCAAGCAGGATCCGCTCCTCCGGCAGGTGGCCGACCGCCGCCGGAGGGCGCGCGGTGATCACGCCCCGGTCCCGGAGATCCCCGAGGAGGATCCGCAGCACGTTGACCGAGAACCCGGTCTCGGAGGCCAGGTCCACCAGCGTGGTGGGGGACTGGCAGACGGCGAGGATGCGCAGGTGCTCGGGCGACAGCCCGGCCGCCCGGTCTGGCGCCGACGGCGCGGTCCTGATGATCGTCATCAGGTCGAACTCCGGACCGGTCGGGCGGGTCCGGCCGCGCGTGATGGTGTAGGGCCGTAGCAGCGGGCCGTACTCCTGCTCGGTCACGACTCCTCCTGCGGCTGCTCTCGGCGGGGACGCAACGGCGATGCCAGGTTAGCCTGCCGTACCCGCCTGGGGAGATCGTCGGGAGGCGGTGCCAGCGTGAGCGCGAGGGCGCGCTCCGGGGTGGCGTCCTCGGCCATCAGGCTCGCGGGGATGAGCACGATCGCCGACGTCCCCCCGTACGGCGAGGAGCGCAGGGAGACCCGGACGCCGTGCCGCCGCGCCAGCCGCCCGACGACGAACAGGCCGAGACGCTCGCTGTCGGCCAGGTCGAACTCGGGCGGCTCGGACAGCCTGGCGTTGAGCTGCGCCATCTCCTCGGCGCCGATGCCGAGGCCGCGGTCCTCGATCTCCAGCGCGAACCCCTTCGCCGCCACCTCTCCGTTGACGAACACCTGGGTGTGCGGCGGAGAGAAGATCGTCGCGTTCTCCACCAGCTCGGCGACCAGGTGGATCATGTCGGTCACCGCCGGGCCGAGCAGCGCCGGGCCGTGCGGCACCGTGATGTCGACCCGGAGATAGTCCTCGACCTGCTCGACCGCCGCGCGTACGACGTCGAACAGGGCGACCGGGGACCGCCACCCCCGCCCCGGCGCGGCGCCGGACAGGATGATCAGGCCCTCGGCATGGCGGCGCATGCGGGTGGTCAGGTGGTCGATGCCGAACAGCTTCTCCAGCACGTCCGGGTCGGTGACCTGCTGCTCCAGCCCGTCCAGCATGGACAGCTGACGGTGCAGCAGCGACTGGTTGCGCCGGGCCAGGTTGAGGAAGACCTTGTTGACCCCCTCGCGCATCCGCGCCTGGTCGACCGCGGCCTCGATGGCGGTGCGCTGCACCGAGGTGAACGCGTTGGCGACGTGGTCCACCTCCGTCGTCTTCCCGGGGATCGTCACCGGCGGCGTCTCGGCGGACACGTCGACGTCCTCGCCGCGCCGCAGCCGGGTGACGACGGACGGCAGCCGCCGGTCGGCCAGCTCGATCGCGGCCTCCTCCAGCCCGACCATCTCGGCGGTCAGCCGGCGGCCGACCCTGATCGAGAAGAAGACGCTGAACGCCACGATGAGCAGCCCCACGCCGGCGGCGATCCCCATGCGCCACAGCGCCCTCTCGGCGAGGGGAACCGTACGGTCGGCGATCGTCTGGCTCGCCTCGCCGAGCAGCTCGCCGAGGGCGACGGTCATGGCCTCGCTCGACGTACGCCAGGCGAGCGCGCCGGGGACGAGCGCCCGGCCGGGGGCGACCTGGTCGGTGACCTCGTTCTCCATCGAGCTGAACGCCCGGTAGGTGGCCGACGTGTTGAGCGTCAGGAACGGCGCCGCCAGCTCGGCGTCGAGCTGGCCGACGCCGAGCTCGTACAGGAGCTTGCGCTTGCCGGCCATCTTCCCGAACGCGTCGTACTCGGCCTTGGTCATGCGGTTCGCCGCGAGCGCTCCGGTGAGCAGGGCGGACTGCTGGCTCATCACCTCGCGGGCGCGGCTGACCAGGATGACCGCCTTGACCTGCTGGATGATGTCGAGGTCGGCCGCGATCATCAGCCGGTCGTAGACCTGGAACCCCACCTCGCCGATGGAGCTGTAGTGCTCGACGGACTCCGCCGCCGTCAGCACGCGCTCGTCCACCTGCTTGCGCACGGCGCCCAGGCCGCGGGCGTACGTGACCAGCTCCTGGAGCCGGCTCCACATCGCGTCGGGGGTGTCGTCCTTCGCCGAAAGGGACATCTGCTCCAGGCGCACGACGGCGGCGTCGGTCTCCCGCCGCTGCTTCTGCAGCTCCGGGTAGGGCGTCGTCGCTCCGCCGCCCAGGAACCCGGCGGACAGGGAGCGCTCCGCCTGCAGCTCGTCGATGACGTCCTGCACCGGGAGGACGACATCGTTGTAGACGGAGCGGATCTTGAGAAGCTCCAGGCCGCTCTGTACGGTGATCACCGAGCCGTACGCGTAGACCGCCAGCAGCGCGGTCACCGGGACCAGGATGATGGCGAAGATCTTGGCGCGAATCGAACGCCTACGCCCTGCCATATGACCTCGCCCAAATGAACGCCTGTGTTGATTGGGGCGAAACATTAGCAATGGGTGAGTCGTGGTTACCAGCGGCGATCCCTAACGAAAGAGCAGCTTTCCCGCCGGCCCGGTCCGCGGGCGGCGGCGAAGGTCGCCCGGGTTCGATGGTGTGGCGCGCCGGACGTCCCCGTGGGACGTCATCCGACGGGTGCGGGCGTCAGTTCGCGAGCATCGTCACGGACAGGGTGACCTTGCCCGACGCCCCGTCGCCGACCGCGTCCGACAACACGCTGCCGAGCGCGTCGTATGCGGTGGGATCGGCCCGCCGCAGCGCCGAGGGCTTGGCCCAGATGAGCACGTGCTCGCCCGCGGGCAGCCAGGACAGGTCGGTGAGGCAGTCGTAGAGGGCGTCGAAGTTGTGCCCGAAGTCCTCGGGGAAGTCGAGAGTGCGGGCGATCAGCTCCAGCATGGCGGCCGAGCTCTGTGCGCCCGCCCCGTCCAGCACGTGCGGGGTGGCTCCGCGGAGCCTGGCCTTCCTGATCGCCGCCGCGACCCCCATTCCGGTCGGCGCCTTGATGAACTGTCCCGCGACCCTTGACTGCGTCATGCCGGCCAGGCTAGCGATCACCCAGGTCAGAGCCGTGGAGCCGCGCCGGTGGACATCTTTGTCTAGTTGTCAGACAATCGCAGTTATGACTCCGCGCTCGGGCTCTCTGACCGTCGTCGCCGCGGCCGTCCTGTGGGGTACGGCGGGCACGGTGGGAGCGCTCGCGCCCGCCGGATCCGTCCCGCTCGCCGCCGCCCGCCTGGTGATCGGCGGAGCCGTCCTCGCCGCCGTCGCGGCCCGCGCCGCCCGCGCCACCCGCGTCGGCCGCGTCGGCCCAGCGGCCGGGCAGGCGACGCCGAGCGTCCCGGGAAGGGCCGCCCGGCGCGTCCCCAGGACGTTGCTCGCGGCCGGAGGGCTCGCGGTCGCGGCGTACCAGCTCTGCTTCTTCGCCGCCGTCGCCAGGACCGGGGTCGCGATCGGCACCGTCGTCGCCATCGGCAGCGGGCCGGTCTTCACCGGGCTGCTGTCGTGGCTCCTCGACCGGACCCGGCCGAGCGGCCGGTGGGCGGTCGCGACGTCCGCCGCCATCGCGGGCTGCGCCGTACTGACAACCGGAGGAGGAGCCGGGGGAGCGGACGCGGGCGGCATCGCGCTCGCCCTCGTCGGCGGCCTGCTCTACGCGTTCTACGCGGTCACGGCGGCGCGGGCGATCGGCGCGGGCATGGGGTCGGACACGGTCATGGGAGTGCTCTTCGGGGCGGCCGGCCTGATCATGCTGCCCGTGCTCGTCGCCGGCGGCACCGGCTGGCTGGCGGAGCCGCGCGGCCTGCTCGCCGCGCTCTACCTGGGCTGCGCCGCCACCGCCCTGGCCTACGTCCTGTACGGCAGGGGCCTGCGCACGACCCCCGTCGCGACCGCCGCCACGCTGGCCCTGGCCGAGCCGGCGGTGGCCGCGATCCTCGGGCTCGTCGTGCTGCGCGAGCACCTGTCGGCCCTCTCCTGGGGAGGGCTCGTGCTGCTGGCCGCGAGCCTGGTCGTCGTGGCGCTCCCCGGCCGGAAGCCCGCGCCCCGCGACGCGTCGATCGGGGAGACGCCGGGCCGGGCGGGGCCGGACCCGGCACCTCGGGTTCCCGCGACGGCGCCCGACCCCACCACGTGATGCGGTGGATCGCCGTGCCGACCCTGAGATCGTCGCCGTGCCGGCCCTAAGCTCGTCGCCGTGACGTCCCTCCGCCCCGTCTCCACCGTGCAGGCGCTGGCCGCCGCGCTCCGCGAGCGTGTGCTCTCCGGCGACATCCGCCCCGGCGCGTTCCTGCCCGAGCAGGAGCTCTCCGCGCGGTACGGCGTGGCCCGGCCCACCGTGCGCGAGGCCCTCGCCGTCCTCGTCCATGAAGGGCTGCTCCGGCGCGAGCGCAACCGCAGCGCGTACGTGCCGGAGGTCACCCCGGAGGACCTCGCCGACCTGATGTACGTGCGACGTCCCCTTGAGGACCTGATGGCCCAGGCGGTCGCCGGCCGCAGGGTCGAGGCGGCCGAGGCCGCGCTCGAACGGATGGGGAACCTGCCCCCCGACGCTCCCTGGGCGGCGGTGGTGGCGGAGCACATGGCGCTGCACGAGGCGCTGGTCGTGGCCGCGGGCAGCCCCCGCCTGGAACGTCTCTACGGCGTGCTCGCCGCCGAGACCCGACTCGGCCTGGTCCGGCTCCGCGACGTCTACCCGGAGCGGGACGAACTGGTGGCGGAGCACCGCGACCTGCTGGAGACGATCGCGCGCGGCCCCGAGGACGCGGCGCGGCGTGCGGTCAGCGAGCACCTCCACTGGCGCGGAGCGTGACCCCGCCGCGCCGGGCGCGCACGGCCGCCTGACCAGGGGTGTTGACCGTGCTCTTGCACGGAGTGGGGGGATGTAGTCACAATCCGCCCATGCACGCCAACGCAGTGCCGGAGTCCTACGTGTACGTCACGGAAGAGGGAGTGACCCGTCACTACGCCGACGGCAGCGTCGAAGCCCTCGCATGGGAGGACGTCGTCGAGGTGCGGGTGGGCGGCCTCGGCGACCAGCGGACCGACCGTTCCGGCGACGGGCACGGAAGCCCCCAAGGGGACCCGCATGTGGACCAGCACCGGGACCAGCACGATGACGGGCGCGCCGACGTCCTGATCGTCCTGCTGTCGCGCGACGGCGAGGGCTGCGTCGTCCCCCACTCGGCGACGGACGCCACTTTCCTCGCCCGGCTGAGATACCTGCCCGACTTCGACTTCGACCGGCTCGACTCGGCTGTCGAGGCGGCGGCGGACGACTACGTCGTGGTGTGGCGCAGCCCCGAGCCGCCGTCGCCGCTTCCCGACTTCGAGTACGACTGACCGAGCCCGTCCACCACAGCGGACGAGGGCGGCCACCCGGTCCGGGCCGGAGCCCGACCGGAGTGACCGCCCTCGAACGGACGTGCTCCCGCTCATCGGTCCCCGCCACGGCCCGGAGCCGGGGGGCGGGGAACCGCTGAGCACTCCCTAGTTGATCCGCCAGGTGTCGCCGCCCAGGAGGAGGTCGGAGAGCTGCCCCTTGCCCTTGTCGGCGGTGGCCTGCTCCAACTGCTCGCTCATCAGGACGTCGTACGCCGGGCGGTCCACCGACCGGAAGATGCCGATCGGCACGTGCGCGAACGCCGGCTCGTCCAGGCGCGACAGCGCGAACGCCAGGGACGGGTCGGGCCGGTGCGCGTCGTGGACGAGGATCTCGTCGTCGGCCACCTCGGAACGCCGGACGACCTCGACCCCGCCCTGCGGCGCCGGCCGTACGGCCCGCTCGTTCTCGCCGGCGCCGAACACGATCGGCTGCCCGTGCTCCAGCCGGATCGTGATGTCGTCGCGGGTCTCCGGCTCCTTCAGGGCGTCGAAGGCGCCGTCGTTGAAGATGTTGCAGTTCTGGTAGATCTCCACCAGCGACGTGCCCCGGTGCGCGGCGGCCTCACGCAGCACGCTCTGCAGGTGCTTGCGGTCGGAGTCGATGGTCCGGGCGACGAACCCGGCCTCGGCCCCGATCGCCAGCGAGATCGGGTTGAACGGCTTGTCCAGCGACCCCATCGGCGTCGACTTGGTGATCTTCCCGACCTCGGAGGTCGGCGAGTACTGCCCCTTGGTCAGGCCGTAGATCCTGTTGTTGAACAGCAGGATGTTCAGGTTGACGTTGCGGCGCAGCGCGTGGATCAGGTGGTTGCCGCCGATGGACAGCGCGTCGCCGTCACCGGTGATCACCCACACCGACAGGTCGGGACGGGACGCAGCGAGCCCGGTCGCGATCGCCGGAGCCCGCCCGTGGATCGAGTGGAACCCGTAGGTGTTCATGTAGTACGGGAACCGGGACGAGCAGCCGATGCCGGAGACGAACACGATGTTCTCCCGGCGCAGGCCCAGCTCGGGCAGGAAGCTCTGGACGGCCGCGAGGATGGCGTAGTCACCGCAGCCGGGGCACCAGCGCACCTCCTGGTCGGACTTGAAGTCCTTGAGGGTCTGCTTGCCCTCGGCCCTGGGCACCAGCGCCAGGCCCTTGCCGTTGAGGCTCTCAGTCACTGTTGATCACGTCCTGGATGACTCCGGCCAGTTCCTCGGCCTTGAACGGAAGCCCGCGCACGCGGTTGTAGCTGATCACGTCGACGAGGAAGCGTGCCCGCAGGAGCAGCGCGAGCTGGCCGAGGTTGATCTCCGGCAGCAGCACCTTGTCGTAGGAGCGCAGCACGTCGCCGGTGTTGGCCGGCAGCGGGTTGAGGTGGCGCAGGTGGGCCTGGGCGACCTTGCCGCCTTCCTTGCGCACCCGCCGCACCGCCGCCGCGATCGGCCCGTACGTCGACCCCCAGCCGAGGACGAGGACCCGGGCGTCGCCGTCGGGGTCGTCCACCTCCAGCGGCGGGACGTCGATGCCGTCGATCTTGGCCTGGCGGAGCCGGACCATGCGGTCGTGGTTGTTCGGGTCGTAGGAGATGTTGCCGGTGCCGTCGGCCTTCTCGATGCCGCCGATGCGGTGCTCCAGCCCGGGCGTCCCGGGGACGGCCCATGCACGCGCCAGCGTCTCCGGGTCGCGCTTGAACGGGAGGAAGGTCGTGCCGTCCTCGCCGTTGGGCTCGGTGGTGAACTCGACCGAGATGTCCGGCAGCTCCGACACCTCCGGCACCCGCCACGGCTCGGAGCCGTTCGCGAGGTAGCCGTCGGACAGCAGCATGACCGGCGTGCGGTACTTCAGCGCGATGCGCGCCGCCTCGATCGCGGCGTCGAAGCAGTCCGACGGCGTGGCGGGGGCGACGATCGGGACCGGCGACTCGCCGTTGCGGCCGAACATCGCCATCAGCAGGTCGGTCTGCTCGGTCTTGGTCGGCATGCCGGTGGAGGGGCCGGCCCGTTGCACGTCCACCACGACCAGCGGCAACTCGGTCGCCACGGCCAGACCCACGGTCTCGGCCTTCAGGGCCACGCCCGGGCCGGAGGTGGTGGTCACGCCGAGCGCGCCGCCGAACGCCGCGCCCACGGCCGCGCCCACACCGGCGATCTCGTCCTCGGCCTGGAACGTCCTGATGCCGAACCGCTTGTGCTTGGACAGCTCGTGCAGGATGTCGGACGCCGGGGTGATCGGGTAGGAGCCGAGGAACAGCGGCAGCCCCGACTGCACCGACGCCGCGATCAGGCCGTACGCGAGCGCCTGGTTGCCGGAGATGTTCCGGTAGACGCCGGGGGCCAGCGTGGCGGGCTTGATCTCGTAGGAGACCGAGAAGGACTCGGTGGTCTCGCCGTAGTTCCAGCCGGCCTGGAAGGCGGCGACGTTGGCCTTGGCGATGTCGGGCTTCTTGGCGAACTTCGCCTCGAGGAACTTGATCGTCGCCTCGGTCGGCCGGTGGTACAGCCACGAGAGCAGCCCGAGCGCGAACATGTTCTTGGCCCGCTCGGCGTCCTTCTTGGAGATCTCGAAGCCTTCGAGCGCCTTGACGGTCAGCGACGTGAGCGGCACCGAGTGGAGGCGCCACTCGGCCAGCGAGTCGTCCTCGAGCGGGTTGGCGGCGTAGCCCACCTTCTGCAGGTTGCGCTTGGTGAACTCGTCGGTGTTGGCGATGATGTCGGCGCCGCGGGGCAGGTCGCCGAGGTTCGCCTTGAGCGCCGCCGGGTTCATCGCGACGAGCACGTTGGGGGCGTCGCCGGGGGTGAGGATGTCGTGGTCGGCGAAGTGGAGCTGGAAGCTCGACACGCCGGGCAGGGTCCCCGCGGGGGCGCGGATCTCCGCCGGGAAGTTGGGCAGAGTCGAGAGGTCGTTGCCGAACTTCGCCGTCTCCGCGGTGAATCGGTCGCCGGTCAGCTGCATGCCGTCACCGGAGTCTCCGGCGAACCGGATGATCACGCGATCGAGTTGCTGAACCTGCTTGGTCACAGCTGCTCAGTCCTCCTCGCCGCGCCAGGGCGTCTTAGCTCGTGGCACGTTGTTCTATCCATGCTAGATCCATCATCTCCAGCGACGGCCGCCGGCTTTACCCGGCGGGCCGAATCGCTTCCCGTCATGGTCCGTGTGCTCGAAGCGGTCAGGCTTGGCCGTCGCCCACCTCCACCGGGGGAAGCGAGAAGGCGCTCTCTGCGGGGCGCAAAGAAGTCACCGGGTGCACGCCTTCGATTGTCGCGCGAACCCTTCGTCGCCAAGGTGTGACCTACGTCGCATCGGCCGGCGGGCGGACTCCGCCCGCTCCCGACGCGCGTATCACTCGGAAATTCCATGGCCGCCGCATCGACGGCACTGTCACGATCGTGGACGACGCTTCGTGCGACACAGCCCCGCCGCAAGCCGGCACAGATCAACGTGCAAGCGGGCGAAGAGGATGTTGCGGGTCACGAGGTCCAACTATATGTCCCCGTGCCTTTCACGGTACCTGCCGACTCGGCGAGCCGTCGGTAGACACGACACCGCTCGGCACGATGGGGGAGGAGTAGACGCGGCCCGGCGTCATGCGGGCGGAGCCGTACAGCTCGGGCACGGTCACGAAGACGAACCCGCGTCCGCTCAGCTCATCGAGCACCCGGGGAAGCGCGGCCGCGGCGACCTCGCCGACGTCGCGCATCACGATGACGGACCCGCGCCGGGCCGCGGAGACGACGCGCTCGGCGACCGCCTTCGGGTCCGCGCCGTCCACGTCGCCCGCGTCCACGTCGCCCCGCACGATGGACAGGCCGAGCCCGCGCGCGACGTCGGCCACCCTGCCGTCCGTGGCCCCGTACGGCGCCATGAGCAGGGACGGGCTCTGGCCGCTCGCCATGCCGATGACGTGCTGGGCGCGCCGGATCTGGTCGTACACCATGCTCGTGGACAGCAGCGTGAGGTCGCGGTGGGCCCATGTCTGGTTGGCGACGAGGTCGCCCTGCTCGCGCATCAGGCGCAGCACCCCTGGCGTCGCCGCCGCGTGCGAGCCGACCATGAAGAACGTCGCCCGGGCGCCCCGCGCGGACAGCGCCGACAGCAGCCGCTCGGTGTACGGCCCCGGCCCGCCCTGGAACGCGAGGGCCACGCAGCGCGCCACCGCGCAGTCGACGGAGCCGTTCTTCACGCTGACGGCGGCGGGGTTGTCGTCCATGGTCTCCGACAGCGGGCGGGTGGCGGTGTCGGAGACCGCCGTGCGCACCTGTCGGCCGAAGGGCGTCAGCAACCTGTCGGCCTCCTTGCGGGGGATCGCCACGGCCACCCGGCCGACCGACCCGGGGGTGGACTCCTGGCCGTCGAACTCCACGACGAGGTCGCCCCGCGCGTTGAAGTTGAGCGAGTCGAAGAGGTCCGGGTCCACGATCACGCTCTGGGCGTGGACCGGCGAGTTGCCGGGCAGGTGCTTGCGGACCGCCGCCGAGAGCTGCTTGATGTTCGCGACCAGGCTGGTGGAGTCGACCACCTTCTCGCCGCCGCGGTCGTACCAGAGGGTGCGGTAGGAGTCGACCCAGGTGCGGCCGGTGAACCGGCTCTCCCGCAGCCGCACGCCGACGGCGTCGCGTGAGGCTGCGGTGAGCTCCCAGTCCACGTTGTACTCGGGGACGGGCTGCCCCTCCCGGGGCGCGGTCTTCTCGGTGAAGCGTCGCGCCTTGGCCTCCAGCTCCTCCTTGAGGCGCTTGTTGAGCGCGGGCGCGTCGGCGAGCGTGGGGTAGCTGACGTGCACGTGCGGCTTCGCCGTGCCGCTGGAGATCGTCGCCACCGAGAGCCCCGCGACCTTGGCAGGGTCGGCGAAGGTGAGCACCGTCGGCTCCGACTCGACGTCGACGTTCCTGTCCTTGTGCCCGTCGAACAGCGGAAGACCGCAGCTCGCCAGGGCGACGACCAGCAACGCGACGGCGCCGGTCAAACCAAGTGGGGGCATGACTGGAGGGTATGAGTGGAAAAGTCGGTTTTACTGGCCCTTTGTGTGATCACCGCGCATCTTTTGGCTGCGAACGGTGACAAAGGGGTAACGCGGTTATGATCGTGGGTGCAAGCCGTACCGGTCCGGAGGCGAGCATGAGCGGTTATTTCGGTTCCTATCTGGTCGTCGCCATCCTGCTCGGGACAGGGCTGGCCATCGTGGCCGGAGCGCTGCTCGTCAACCGGCTGCTGCGCCCCCACCGGCCCACCCCGGAGAAGCTGCTGACGTACGAGTGCGGCGTCGACCCGGTCGGCGAGGGCTGGGCCCAGTCCCAGGTCCGCTACTACGTCTTCACGTATCTCTACGTGGTCTTCGCGGTGGACGCGGTCTTCCTCTTCCCGTGGGCGACGGTCTTCGCCGCGCCCGGGTTCGGCGTCACCACGCTCGTCGAGATGTTCGTCTTCCTGATCTTCATCGCCCTGGGCATCCTGTACGCCTGGCGCAAGCGCGTACTGACCTGGACGTGACCTGACCTGACCTGGCCTGGCCCTCCCGCGCCCGGTTCCCGGCCCGGGAGCCGCGCGTGCTTCGGGATCTGGACGTGATCGTCCCGTTGTGGCACGCTCCACCCTCCATGACCCCCTCAGCGATCGTTCGGGAATGCCCCCAGTGCTCGGCCTCCATCGCCGCGGACGACCGGTTCGTTCCCTGGTGCCCCGAGTGCGAGTGGAACCTGCGCCGGCCGGACTCCGGCCGGGACGCGCCGACCGGCCGCCCCGGCCCGCTCGCCCGGCTCCGGAAGCGCCTCGACGCCCGGTTCGCCGCCGACCTCCACCGGCAGGTGCTCGGCTCCGGGGTGGGCACGCCGTCCCGCGACCCCGGCCGGATCGCGGCGTACACGCTCGCCACGCTCGTCCACCTGTTCGCGCTGACCGCGCTCGTGGGCGGGGTGTGGCTGCTGGTCGCGTCCTGGCCGAACCCGTTCGGCATCGTCTTCGGGGTCGCGGGCGTCGGCTTCGCCTATCTGGCCCGCCCCCGGCTGGGACGCCTCGACCGCGACGTGCAACACGCCCTCACCCGGCAGGAGGCGCCGGTCCTGTACGACCTGCTCGACCGCGTCGCGCGCGAGGCGGGAGCGCCGCCCGTCGACGTCGTCCTCGTGGACGGCGACGTCAACGCCTCGTTCGGGACGGTCGGGCTGCGCCGTACCAACGTGCTGACGATCGGGCTGCCGCTGTGGCTGGCCCTGGAGCCGCAGGAGCGTGTCGCGCTGCTCGCCCACGAGATGGGCCACTCCAGCAACGGCGACGCCCGCCGGATGTCGTACGTCGGCAGCGCGATCACCACGCTGTACGAGATCCACCACGCGGCCGCCCGGGTGCGCGTCGGCGGCGGCCTCCGCGCCCTCGTCACCGCGATCGCGGTCAACGTCCTCACGGGGCTGGTCCGGCTGGTCGTCGTCGGACTGATCATGGTCCTGGAGTCGCTGACGTACCGGGAGTCGCAGCTCGCCGAGTACGCCGCGGACGACCGGGCGGCCAGGATCGCGTCACCGGTCGCGGTCGCCGGGTTGATGGACAAGCTCATCACCCGGGCGCCCGCCGTGCGCCGGCACCTGGAGTCGGCGGCGCACCGCACCGGGGACCTGTGGGAGGGCCTGCGGCGGTACCTGGACGGTTTCCCGGAGTCCGAGGAGGAGCGGCTGCGCAGGCTGGCCCGGCTGGAGGGGGCGCGCGTGGACGCCACCCATCCGCCGACCCACCTGCGCAAGGCGTTCGCCGTCTCCCGGACGTACGGCACGGCCGCGATCGCCACGACCGACGAGGAGATGGACCGCGTCCAGGCCGAGCTGGAGCGGACCGGCGACCGCGTCGCGCGCGAGATCGTCGACCGGGCGCAGGCCGCGCTCTACGAGTGAGCCCGGCCGTCGAGGGGCCGCCGGGGGCGACCCCAGGCCGGCGGCTGTACCGGCGGCGGCGACAGGGGGAGAATGGCGCGTATGGCGGTGAACCTTCCGATGCCGACGGTCGGCCCGGCCTCCCGGCTGGCCCCCAAGCCGATGAAGTTCGTGCTCAACTGGGGCCGGCGTTACTCCCTGTGGGTGTTCAACTTCGGGCTGGCCTGCTGCGCGATCGAGTTCATCGCGACCTCGATGAGCAGGCACGACTTCATCCGGTTCGGGGTCATCCCGTTCGCCAACGGCCCGCGCCAGGCCGACCTCATGATCGTCTCGGGCACCGTCACCGACAAGATGGCCCCCGCCGTCAAGCGGCTCTACGAGCAGATGCCCGACCCCAAGTACGTCATCTCCTTCGGCGCGTGCTCCAACTGCGGCGGGCCGTACTGGGACTCCTACTGCGTGACAAAGGGCGTGGACCAGATCATCCCGGTCGACGTCTACGTCCCCGGCTGCCCGCCCCGGCCCGAGGCGCTGCTCCACGGGATCATGAAGCTCCAGGAGAAGATCGCCGCCGAGTCGCTCGGCGACCGCTACCCGGGCGGTGAGGCGTGACCGGCGCGGGCGCCCTGGAGGCCGTCGCCTCCAGGTACGGCTCGCGCGTCCGGCTGTCCGACTCCTTCGGCCAGCCGGTCGCCGACGTGGCGCCGGAGGACTGGGTCGACCTGCTGGAGTTCGCCAAGGCCGAGGGGTACGTGTTCTTCGACTGGCTGACCGGCGTGGACGAGCCCCCGGACGCCTTCGCCGTCGTCGCGCACGTCTTCGACCCGGCGGCCAGGGCGCACCTGCTCGTACGCACCCGGGTGCCGAGGGAGGACCCCCGGCTGCCCACCGCCACCGGCGTCTTCCGCGGCGCGGACTGGCACGAGCGGGAGACGTACGAGATGTTCGGCGTCGTCTTCGACGGGCACCCCGACCTGCGGCCGCTCCTGCTGCCCGACGGGTTCGAGGGGCATCCGCTGCGCAAGGACTTCGTGCTGGCCGCCCGGGTCGCCAAGGCGTGGCCGGGCGCCAAGGAGCCCGGCGAGTCCGGACACGGGTCGCCGAGCCGCCGCAAGATGCTCCCGCCGGGCGTGCCGCCCGGCTGGGGTACGGGAGCCGGGACGGACTGAGCCAGGAGGAACGTGGTGGCTGAGGTACTCGACGTCGCGCTCCGTCTGATCGTGATCGTGGTCGTGTTCCTCGCGTTGCCGCTCGTCGTGGGGCAGATGGAGCACAAGGCGATGGCGCACATGCAGTCGCGCCTCGGCCCCATGTACGCCGGCGGGTTCCACGGCTGGGCCCAGCTCATCGCCGACGGTGTGAAGTTCGTCCAGAAGGAGGACGTCATCCCGGCCGCCGCCGACCGGCGGGTCTTCGCCCTCGCCCCGGCCGTGGCGCTCGTGCCGTACCTCGTCGTGCTGGTCGTGATCCCGGTGGGGCCGGGCCTGTTCGGGGTGGACCTCGACGCCGGGCTGTTCTTCGTCCTCGCCGTCATGGGCGTCGGCGTGCTCGGCGCGATCATGGCCGGGTGGGCGTCGGGCAACAAGTACAGCGTGCTGGGCGGGATGCGCGCGGCGGCCCAGCTCGTGTCGTACGAGCTGCCGCTGGTGCTCGCGGCCTCCAGCGTGGCGATGGCGGCGGGCACGCTGTCGCTGAACGGCATCGTCGAGCAGTGGCGGTGGTGGTGGCTGCCCTGGCAGGCCGTCGGCGCCGTGGTGTTCTTCGTCGCCGGGCTCGCCGAGCTGCGCAGGCCGCCGTTCGACATGCCGATCGCCGAGTCCGAGATCATCATGGGGCCGATGACGGAGTACACCGGCCTCCGGTTCGCCCTGTTCATGCTCGCCGAGTACGCCGGGATCGTGGTGTTGTCGGCGCTGACGACGGTGTTGTTCCTGGGCGGCTGGCACGGGCCGCTGCTGCCCGGCCCGGTGTGGACGCTTCTGAAGGTGCTCGCGCTGGCGTTCGTGGTGATCTGGGTGCGGGTGAGCTATCCGCGTCTGCGGGAGGACCAGCTCCAGAAGCTCGCCTGGGTCGGCCTGGTGCCGCTCGCCCTCCTCCAGCTCGCCCTGACCGGCGTCGTCAAGCTCATCGCCGCCTGACGAGCCTCGTGAAGGAAGCAGGCCGGCAGACGGAAAGGCCGACAGGGCCCCGACCCTTCAAGGGGTCGAGGCCCTGCGATCGTGGCCCGACCGGAGCGGAGACGCCGGTCGGGCCACGATCGAGCCCATGGCGAGGCGGCCCGTCCGCGAAGACTCAGACGATCTTGCCTGACCAGACGTTGGCGGCGGCCTTGTAGACGCCGTAGGTCTCGCCGTCGAAGTACGGGGAGATGCTGGTGTCGTAGCGGTTGTTGCCGTCGGTGTCGGAGACGCCGATGGTGACACCGTTCAGGTAGCCGAGACGGCGGCCGTTGTTGTACTTCAGCAGCCAGGAGGAGCCGATGGCGCCCTCGCCCGTGAAGGACGACTTCATGCCCTGGAGCTCCTCGCCCTTGACGGCCGGGGCCTGGACCGCGAAGGTCTTGCCGTAGGCCCACTTGAGGGTCTTGCCGGTGAAGGCGTGGTTGCCGTCCGGGTGCGCCCCGCTGGGGTAGCCGAACACGAAGACCGGGGAGCCGAGCTTCTGGTTGTAGGCCAGGCCCTGGCCGCCGACGTTGTCACCGAGACGGCCGACGCTCTTCAGCTCGATGGTGAGTCCGCGCTTCGTGGTGGCGGTGACCTTGAAGTCCAGGTCGTACTCCGTGTGGAAGGAGCGCCACGTGTAGGTGTCTCCTCGCTTGGAGACGAGATTCTTCTCGTCCTGGGTCCAGGCCCAGTTGTCCCGTCCGCCGTTGGTGCCCTCACCGCCGTCGGGGCCCGGCGTGGCCTTGGCATCCTCGAAGAACTTGGCCTGGACAACGCGGGGGTACACGGTGACGTTGGCGGGAAACGCGCCGGCGGGCTTGTCGCCCAGCTCCAGATCGGAGAATCCGGTCAGTCGCTTGATTTCGTCACGGGTGTGATCGTGCACCCAGTTCTCTTCGGCCTGGGTCGAATGCGCGAGATCGCGGGTGTAGACCTTCTCGTACTGGACGTTCGAGTACGCGGGGTCGTTCTCCAGCCTGGAGGCGTCCGCCTGGGCTTCGGCCTTGGTCTCCCAGACCTTCTCATAGGTGCCGCCCTTGGTGACCTTCGTCGGCAGGACGCCGTCGTAGACGGTCACGAACGCGTAGTCGCGGTCGCCGTCCTCGAACACGTCGTAGTCGTAGTGGGTGAAGGCCTGCTTGCCGACGTAGATGCCCCACGGAGTCTTGCCCTCGTAGTAGCCGGGGATGAAGACCCACTTGTCGAGGGTGGCCTTGTTGGACTCGGTGTCGTAGACGCAGTGGCCGGCGGTGGCGACCAGGTTGCGGTACGCGGCCTGGACAGAGGTGGCCGAGCACCAGTGCGGCTTGCGGTCGGCGCCGATGAAGAACACCTTGCCCGTAGTCCTTGGCAGGTTGATGTTCTTGGACTTGGCGGTCGTCTTCTTCTCGTCGCCGATCGCCGGGACGACGCCGGGCTTGCTGTCGGCGGCCGGGCCGCCCTTGGAGACGTGCTTGGCGACGACCTTGGTCTCGACGTTGTACGGCGTGGCGGCGATCAAGTTCGCCGCGCGCTGACCGAACCAGAACGCGGCGATCTGCCGAGCGGCCAGGTTCGTGTTGGCGAGGATGACACTGGGGGCCTGGTCCTTGGGGGCGGCGCTCGCGGGGACGATCAGCCCGGCCGCGAGGAGGCCCGAGGCGGCTACGGCGCCACCGAAAGCCAGAGTGCGCTTCATGCGATTCCTCGGTCTGTCGTGGGACGCCTCATGCGTCCCATACTTCAGGGAAGGACGGTCCCGGAGGATAACGGCGCTCACTAGTGGATCAGTTGAAGCGCAGGTCACAGAGGTTTCCACCGCCATCGAGCCACAGCGTTCCCCGTGCCGGATCGAAGCGTTTCGACGCCGAGCGGTTCGCCGATTTCGAATGGGGTGTCCCATCAACGACAGCTGGATCGCGGCGACCGCGATCGCTTCCGGTGTCCCGCTCGTCACCCAGGTTGCCGACTACGACGACATGCCCGGCGTCGGGGTGATCAGAATCTGAGGGGCGTGGCCGAGAGCTCGTTCGGGCGGCCACGCCCCCTCAGGGCAGGTAGATGGTGTACTCCGTGAGCGGGCTGGTCAGATCGGCGGGGAGGTTCGCCGTGACGCACACCTCGACGGCCGAGCTGAAGGTGCCCACCACCTGGCGGGCCTCCAGGATCTGCTCGACCAGCTCCGGAGTCATCCCCGGCAGGGTGGCGATCACCGCGGCGGGCGCGTGGTTCAGGTCGACCAGGCCGCCGTCGTCGTAGCGTCGCGGCAGGTCGGGCCGCCCGATGCGCAGCTCCATGGCGAGGCCCGGGTCCTGTTCGGCCAGCTCGCGCGCCTCCTGGCGCAGCTCGCGGCGATGCTGCGCGAACTGGATCGCCTGGTCGTTCCCGTACGCCACGGGGTCGGGGCGGGGGAACACGCGGCGGCGGATCGTGAAGGCGTGCACGGTGCCGCCGAGGGTGTTGAGCAGCATGCTCGCGACGAACAGCGCGTCGCCCGCCGGGCCCGTCGGACCGCTGGTGGCGATCATGGTCACGGTGCCGACCAGATAGAGCGTGAGCGCGGCCCAGGCCATCTGCGTGCGGAGCTTGAGCGCGGCGTAGAGGAAGGAGACCGGGGTGAGCGTCCCCATGGTCCCCAACGGCACCAGCGACCACAGAACGCTGAGGAACGTCCGGCCGCCGGGCGGGCGCGGAGCGGCGGGGGGCGGCATCCCGGGCATCTGGCGGTACGGCACGGGCCCCTGCGGGACGGGGCCGTACACCGGGGGCCGGGGCGGCGCGGAAGGCGCGGACGGCACCACGGGAGCCTGGCCCTGCGGCATGTGAGCCTGTCGCGGCTGTGCCTGCGGCCGTACCTGCGGCGGGAGCCGGTGTGGCACCGTGTCGTACGGGTTCTCTCCCCGGGGTGCCTGCGCCGGCTGGGGAGGCCGCTGCGGAGAGCCGGGCGGCATCCCGGATGCCTGCCCGTGCGGTGCCGGTCCGTACGGCGCCTGCCCGTACGGCGGCTGTGGAGGAAGACCGGGGTGTGGGGGCCGCATACCTGGAGAATAAGCCCTTTCCACCGCTCCACTTGTGGACAGACAGTGGAGAAGCCTGTGGAAACTGTGGAAAACACAGAGGGGTGGATCGCCGCATTCACGTGTCGCCCATCGTGCGCGATGATGGGGAATTGTGGCGCGCATACCAGGAGAAGGGCTGGCCAAGGGGCTGGCGGTCACGTTCAAGCACATGGTGCGCAAATCGGTGACCCAGCAGTACCCCGAGGTCCAGCCTGACCTGCCTCCTCGCAGCAGGGGCGTCATCGCCCTGGTCGAGGAGAACTGCACGGTCTGCATGCTCTGCGCCCGTGAGTGTCCTGACTGGTGCATCTATATCGATTCGCACAAGGAGACGCTCCCGGCCCCGGAGGGCGGGCGTCCACGCGCGCGGAACGTGCTCGACCGGTTCGCGATCGACTTCTCGCTGTGCATGTACTGCGGCATCTGCGTGGAGGTGTGCCCGTTCGACGCGCTGTTCTGGGCCCCCGAGTTCGAGTACGCCGAATACGACATCCGCGACCTCCTTCATGAAAAGGACCGGCTGGGCGAGTGGGTGGGCAGCGTGCCGCCCCCGCCGCCGCACGAAGTCGGCGCGGAACCGCCCAAGGAGGCCGTCGCCGCGTCCCGTCCCGCTCGCGGGCCGGCCGGCCGTACCGGTGATGAACCCGCACGCGCGGGCGCGGGGCGTCCGGCGGCCGAGCCGGCAGAGCAGGCCGGGCAGGCCGGGCCTTCCGTCGGGCCTTCCGGGCGTTCACAGGCAGAGGACCAGGGTGAGCGCGGACCGGCCGAGAAGACGGCCCGCCGCGAAGCCCCCGGCAGCCGGGCCGCGATCCGGGCGATCCGCCCGCCGGGCGCGTTGCCGAAGCGCCCACCGGCCTCCGCGACGCCCGCCCCGCCATCTGAGACGCCGCCTGAGACGCCCGGCGCCTCGGAGACGTCGGGGGGAGCCGCGCGGCCCGGTTTCTCAGGGACGGAGCGCCGGGACACCTCCTCCACCGGCGACGAGTCCCCGGACATCAGGCCTGCCGCCGCCTCGCCGGGTGATGAGGCCGCAGGGGACGCCGCGGCGGGGGCGGACAGTCCTGCCCCACCGCGTCCGGCGGCCGGCTCCCCTGGCGATAAGGCCGTAGGGGACGCTGCGGCGGGGGCGGAAAGTCCCGCCCCACCCCCTCCGTCCGCGGCCGGCTCTCCCGGTGACGAGGTCCCGGGGGAGGGGCCGGCTCGACGAGAGCCGCCGCGCGCGCTGCGGAACGTCCGCTCGATCCGGCCACCCGGGTCCCTCCCGAAGAAGGACGCGCCACCTGACCGGGGAGGCGAAGGGTGACATCGCAGGTGCCGGACCTGTGGCCGCCGAGCGCGCAGGAAGTCGTCTTCCTGCTGCTCGGCGTCGTCGCTCTCGGGTCCGCCCTGCTGGTGGTGACGACCAGACAACTCGTCCACGCCGCACTCTGGCTGGTGGTCTGCTTCGGCGCGCTGGCCGGTGGCTATCTCGTGCTGACCGCCGAGTTCGTCGCCTGGGTCCAGGTGCTCATCTACGTCGGTGCGATCGTCGTCCTGCTGCTGTTCGGCATCATGCTGACCCGCGCGCCCATCGGCCGCAGCGCCGATCTCGACTCGGGCAACCGGGTGGCGGCCGCCGCGGTGGCGGCGGCGACGGCGGCCGTCCTGGTGACCGTGGTCGTCCAGGGCTTCGCGACGGCCTATACGCCGCTGGAGGCCGGCGGCGGCGCGGCGGCCACGCTCGGGGCGAGCCTCTTCCGGACATGGGTGCTCCCCTTCGAGGCGCTGTCCGTGCTCCTGCTGGCCGCGCTGATCGGCGCGATCGTCCTCTCCCGCACCGACATCGGCGCCGCCGCCCGCACGCCCGACCCGCCCGGCACCGACCCGGCCGGCACCGGCACCGCGCTTCCCGTATCCGACTCGGGCGGCCCCGACACCACCCTTCCCGCCCCCGACTCGCCCGCTCCGGACACGGGCACGGCCCCGGACCCGGACGGTCCGGACGGTCCGAACAACCCCGGCGTACCTCCTGGTGAGACCGGCTCCGGCCGGGTCCCACGGGACGGCGGTTGACGTGCACGTCGTCTATCCCGTGATCGTCTCCGCGCTGCTGTTCTCCATCGGTGTCTACGGCGTGCTCGCACGGCGGAACGCGATCCTCGTGCTCATGTCGGTCGAGCTCATGCTCAACGCCGTCAACCTCAATCTCGTCGTCTTCGACGTCTGGTTACGCGACCGGTTGCACGGCGGCCAGGTGCTCACCCTGTTCGTCATCGTGATCGCGGCGGCCGAAGTGGGGCTGGGCCTCGCCATCGTGCTCTCGGTCTTCAGGAACCGCGGGACCGTCGACGTCGACCGGCTCCGTGACCTGACCGAGCGCGGGCTCACCGCCCCCGGCCTCGCGTCGTCCGGTTCCGGAAGCGCGGGCGGGGCCGCAGGGCCGTCCACACCGGAGGCCGGGCCCGCCGCCACGGCCGGCGGGGGCTCTCCCGGTGGGATCGACCGTTCGGAGGCCGGATGATCACCCTGGCCGTGCTCGCCGTCCTGCTGCCGTTCGCGGGCGCCGCAGCGGGACTGCTCGGGTCGCGCGTCCCCCGCGGCCGCACCTCCGCCCGTACGGCACGGCGACGGGCGGCGTGGTTCGCCGTCCTCCCGGTCGCGATCTCCGCGGTGGCGGCGTCGTGGATGGCGGCACGGCAGGCGATCGGCGGCGGCGAGATCGCGGGAACGCTGGCCGAGATCGAGACCGGGTCGGTTCCCGTCTCGGTGGGGCTCCAGGTGGGCGGGTTGTCGGCCCTCGTCGGCGTCCTCGTCACCGTGGTGGCGCTGGCGGTCCAGGTGTACTCGGTCGGATACATGCGGGACGATCCGCGCTACCCGTCGTACAGCGCGTTCATCAGCCTGTTCACCAGCGCGATGCTGCTGGTGGTCTACGCGGGCGACCTGATCGTGCTGTACGTGGGCTGGGAGATCATGGGCCTGTGCTCCTACCTGCTGATCGGGCACTGGTGGGAGGACCGGGCCAACTCGCGAGCGGCGGTCAAGGCGTTCCTCGTCACCCGGCTCGGCGACGTCGGGTTCCTCTTCGGGATATTCACCCTCGGCCTGTCGGCGGGGAGTTTCCGGATCGACGACGTCCTCTCCGCCGACCTGCCGAGGGGCACGCTCGTCGCCGCGACGATGCTGCTCCTCGCGGGGGTCGCCGGCAAGAGCGCCCAGGTGCCGCTGCACACGTGGTTGCCGGACGCCATGGCGGGCCCGACCCCGATCAGCGCGCTCATCCACGCGGCCACGATGGTCGCGGCGGGCGTCTTCGTCGTGGCCCGGCTCTATCCGGCCTTCCTCGCCGCCCAGCCCACGCTGGACGTGCTCGCCGTGCTCGCCGCCGTGGGCATGCTGGGCGCGGCGCTGGCCGCCCTGGCGCAGGACGATCTCAAGCGGGTGCTCGCGTACTCGACGATCAGCCAGCTCGCGCTCATGGCGGGGGCGCTGGCCGCCGGGTCGGAGCACGCGGCGATCTTCCATCTGGTGACGCACGGCGCGTTCAAGGCGCTGCTGTTCCTGTGCGCGGGCGTGGTGATCCACCACGTCGGGTCGAACCTGATCAGCCACATGGGCGGGCTCCGCACGGCCCTTCCTGTGACGTTCTGGGCGATGACGATCGGGTTCGCCGCGCTCGCCGGGCTGCCGCCGGCCAGCGGTTTCTTCAGCAAGGACGCCGTGATCGCGGCCATCGAGCGTTCGCACGGCCCCGCGCAACCCTTCCTGTACGGCTGCGCGCTCGTCACCGTGGGGGTGACCGGCGCGTACGCGGCCCGCGCCTGGCTGCGCACCTTCTTCGGCTCCCGCCGCACCGGCGCGCCCGACAGGCGCGGAGGGCACGGCGGGCATCCGGTGCCGCGGTCCATGTTGTGGCCGGTCGCGCTGCTCGCCGTACCGGCCCTGGCGCTCGGCTTCGCCGGGGTCCGCGAGCTCGACTGGGAGTCCGCGGCGACCAGCGTGGTGATCGCGCTGCTCGGCGCGGGCGTCGTCTACGCGCTGTGGCGCGCCGCGCCGGAGCAGGACCCGGCGAGGGTGCTCGGCCCCTTCCGGGCGCCCTGCGAGCGGGCCTTCTATCTGGACACCGTCTACGACCGGCTGGTCACCCGGCCGGTCCTGCGGCTGGCGCGCGGCGTCGTGCGGGCCGACGAGCGGGTCGTCGACGGGGCGGTACGCGGGTCGGGGCGGGCGGCGGTCGGCCTGTCCGGGGTGCTGCGCCTCGCGCAGAACGGCAACGCCCAGCTCTACGTCACCGGCCTGCTCGCCGGGGTGTTGCTGATCGCGGTGGCGGTGGTGGTGCTGGGATGACGGAGGTGCGCCGCCCGTGAGCTGGATCCCGATCGCGATGCTCGCCGTGCCGCTGCTCGGCGCGGCGGCGCTGCTCCTCCCGCGGTTCGCCGGAGGCCCGTCCCACCGGTACGGCCTCGCCGTGTCGGGCGTGACGCTGGCCCTCGCCGTCGTGCTCGTGGCCGCCTTCGACTACGGCGACGCGGCCAGGACCCAGTTCGCGACGGACCTGCCCTGGATCCCGGGGCTGGCCCTGCGGTTCCACCTGGGCGTGGACGGCGTCTCGCTGCCGCTGGTCGTGCTGACCGCGTTGCTGACGTTCCTGTGCTTCGTCCATCTGGCGGGGCGTCCGCCGCACAGGCCCCGGGCGCTCGTGTTCACGCTGCTGGTCCTCGAAACCGGCATAATCGGCACATTTCTGGCGCTCGACCTGCTGCTGTTCTTCGTGTTCTTCGAGGTCGTCCTCGTCCCGATGTACTTCGTGATCGCGATCTGGGGCGGGCCCGGGCGCCGGGCGGCGGCGGTCAAGTTCATCCTCTACACGCTGCTCGGGTCCGCCGTACTGCTGCTGGGGCTGCTGGTCGTCTGGGCCCAGGCCGGGACGCTCGACATGGTGGCGCTCGCGCGGGGCGGCGGCGCCGGCATCGCGCGTTCGGCGCAGATCGCGGCGTTCCTGGCGATCGGCGTCGGGCTGGCGGTCAAGGCGCCGATGTGGCCGCTGCACACCTGGCTGCCCGACGCGCACACCGAGGCGCCGACCGTGGGCTCGGTGCTGCTCGCCGGGGTGCTGCTCAAGATGGGCACGTACGGCTTCGCGCGCATCGCGATCCCGATCCTGCCGGAGGGCGCGGCGGCGGTCGCGCCCTGGCTCGGGGCGCTCGCGGTGGTCGGCATCGTGTACGGCTCGCTGGCCTGTCTCGCGCAGCGCGACCTCAAACGGATGATCGCCTACTCGTCGGTCGGGCACATGGGGTTCGTGCTGCTCGGCTTCGCGACGCTGACCCCGGTCGGCGTGAACGCCGCCCTCTTCGGCAACGTCGCGCACGGCCTGATCACCGGGCTGCTCTTCTTCCTCGCCGGGGCGGTCAAGGACCGGTACGGCACGGCCGACATGGAACGGCTGGGCGGCGGGATGTTGCGCCGCCTGCCGTACATCGGGTCGCTGCTGACCTTCGCCTGCGTCGCGTCGCTCGGGCTGCCGGGGCTGGCCGGGTTCTGGGGGGAGATGCTCGCGCTGTTCGGGGCGTTCCGGCCCGCAGCCGCGCTGTCCCGGCCGCTGTTCCTGGTGTTCATGGCGATCGGCGGGCTGGGCACCGTCCTGACCGCCGCGTACTTCCTGCGGATGTTGTCCCGGGTGACGCACGGCAGCCCGGCGGTGCCGGAGGGGCCGCCGGTCACGTCGGCGGAGGAGATCCGCGAGATCCTCGGCGACGAGGGGCCGGTGGAGCCGGTCGCCGCCGGGACGGCGGTGACCGCCGCCGTGGCCGAGGAGTCCGCCGCCGTCCTGGCGCCGCCGGCGGAACCGGTCGGTGGGCGGGCCGCGCTGCGCGACGTGACCGCGTACGAGCTGGCCGCCTGGGTGCCGCTGGTCGTGCTGACGCTGCTGTTCGGCCTGTGGCCCAAATCGCTGCTCGCGATCACCACACCCGCCGTGCAGGCGATCCTCTCGGGGGTGGGCTCGTGATCCAGTCCATCGACTACGTCGCGATCGGGGCGCCGCTGGCGCTCGCGTCGGCGGCCGGGCTGGTGCTGCTGCTCGACGTCTTCCTGCCCCGCCGTACGCCGGGGGCGCTCGGGCTGGTCGCGCTGGCCGGGGTCCTCGTCGCGGGCGGCCTCGTCGCCGCTCAGGCGGCCGGCGGCGGGGAGCGGCGTACGTTCTGCGTGCCCGCTTCGGGGGCGGGCCCGGGCGACGGGTGCTCCTTCGTGGTGGACGGGTTCACGCTCGTGTTGTCCGGGCTGGTGCTCGGCGCCGGGGTCGTGGTCGTGCTACTGTCCATGACCGAGCTGGCCGAGCGCCGCATCCCGCCCGGCGAGTGGTACTTCCTGCTGCTGTGCGCGCTGACCGGAGCGGTCCTGCTGCCCGCCGCGCGCGACCTGGCCACGCTCGTCGTGGCACTCGAACTCGTCTCGCTGCCGGTGTTCGCGCTGACCGCGCTGAAACGGTACGACGGCCGGGCCTCGGAGGCGGCGCTCAAGCTGTTCCTCGTGTCCGTGGTCTCGACGGCGGTCATGCTGTTCGGCGTCTCCCTGCTGTACGGGCTGACCGGGACGCTCCACCTGGACCGGCTCTCGGCGGCGCTCTCGGCGGTTCCCGGCGCTTCCGGCGTGGTCGCCGTGGCCGTCGTGCTGGTCCTGGCCGGGTTCGCGTTCAAGGTGGCGGCGGTGCCGTTCCACTTCTGGGCCGGCGACGTCTACCAGGGCGCGCCCGTACCCGTGGCGGCGCTGCTCTCGGTCGTCTCCAAGGCCGCGGGGTTCGCCGGGTTGATCCTCATCCTGACGACGGGGCTGCGCGAACAGGCGGCGTTGTGGGGACCCGTGATCGCGGTCGTGTCCGCGCTGACCATGACCGCGGGGAACGTCCTCGCCCTGCGCCAGCGCGCCGCGCTGCGGCTGCTCGCCTGGTCGTCGGTCGCCCAGTCCGGCTACATCCTCGCCCCGCTCGCCGTGGTCGGAGGGAACGCCTTCGCCGCCTCCGTGGCGTACCTCGTCATCTACGCGGCGATGAACCTCGGCGCGTTCGCCGTGGTGATGCCGGTCTCCCGTACGGCCGCGCGGAACGAGCTGGACGACTACCGGGGGCTCGCCTCACGCCGGCCGGTCGCCGCCGTGGCGCTCGCGTTCTTCCTCGTCTGCCTCGCCGGCCTGCCGCCGGGGCTCGCCGGGCTGTTCGCCAAGGTCGTGGTGTTCCGCCAGATCGTCGAGGGCGGGCTCGGCTGGCTCGCGGTCGTCATGGCGGTCAACACCGTGATCGGGCTCTACTACTACATCTCCTGGACGGCCCGGCTGTTCGCCCCAGCGCCCTCGGGGCCGGGCCGGGTCCCGGCGGCGCCCATGCCGGTGTCCGCCTCGGTCGCCGTGGGATTGGCCGTCCTGGTGACGCTGGCGTTCTCGGTCGCCCCGCAGCTCGTGCTCTCCGCCTCGGGCTGAACCTTCCCGGTGGGAACGTTCTGCCTGGCCACTCACGTTGGTAAGGGTGAACGCACCAAATCGTGAGCTCGTGAGGAGGGGGCGTGCACCACAACGGCCTGCGTACCGCGATCCTTCTGGGGGCTCTCTCCGCGCTGATCCTCGTGGTGGGGGCCTGGCTCGGAGGCGGCTCCGGTGTGCGGCTGGCCCTGGTGATCGCGCTCGTGACCAACGGCGTCGCGTACTTCTTCTCCGACCGGATCGCCCTCTCCGCGATGCGGGCGCGTCCCGTCAGCGAGGTGGAGCAGCCGGTCCTCTACCGCATCGTCCGCGAGCTGTCCTACGACGCCCGGCAGCCGATGCCCCGGCTCTACGTCTCCCCGACCATGCAGCCCAACGCGTTCGCGACCGGGCGGAACCCGCGCAACGCCGCCGTCTGCGTCACCCACGGCATCCTCGTGATGCTGGACGAGCGGGAGCTCAGGGGAGTGATCGGGCACGAGCTGTCCCACGTCTACAACCGCGACATCCTGATCTCGTCGGTCGCGGGGGCGCTCGCCACGATGATCACGTATTTCGGATACATCGGGATGTTCTTCGGGTCCGACGACGACGACGGTCCGGGCTTCCTCGGCGCGCTGCTCATGATGATCCTCGGCCCGGTGGCCGCGTCGATGATCCAGATGGCGATCTCGCGGTCGCGCGAGTTCGCCGCCGACGAGTCCAGTGCCCGGCTCACCGGTGATCCGCTGGCGCTGGCCTCGGCCCTCCGCAAGATCGAGATGGGGGCCCGGCGGCTTCCCCTTCCGGAGAACGGCCGGCTGGCCTCGGCGAGCCACATGATGATCGCCAACCCGTTCCGCGGGGCCGGCGTCGGCAAGCTGTTCTCCACCCATCCGCCGACCGCCGAGCGGGTCGCCCGGCTGGAGCGGATGGCCGGCTACCGCCGCTGAGCTTCGGGTGAGCAGACCGGTCACGTCGAGGCGAGGGTGCGCGCGACCGGTCTGTCGTCCGTACAGGGGCCCGTGCGTACAGGGGGCCGTGCCGGCGGCCGGGGTCACTCGCCCGGCAGCCACCACACGTAGATCTTGCCGCCGACCTTGAACGCGTCGAGCGTGCGCGTGGCGCCCGAGGCGGGGTCGAGGGAGCGGCGCACCGCGCCCGTCGTGTTGCCGTCGTTGTCGCTGCGCAGCTCCCACAGGGTCAGCGCGCCGGAGTCGTCCCAGGCGAGATCGTGGGGGGACTCGTTCTTCGGCACCTTCACGTCGACGGCCGCGCCGACGTTGTCGGCGTCCAGGTCGTAGACGCGCAGCCGCTGCCGGCCGGACGAGGTGGTGATCAGCACCGCGACGGTGTTCCCGTCGTCCGCCAGCGCCTGCGGCATGTTGTTCGCGATCACCTGGGGCACGACCCGGCGGCCGGTCGTGGCGCCGTTCTCGTCCAGGACGCTGAGCTCGGTCGTGTTCTCGCCCGTGTAGCGGGTGGCGAGGATGTGGCCGCCGTCGTGGCTGAAGCCCTGGATGCTGAGCTTCGGCGAGACCTTGCTGATCTTGCCGGTGCCCAGGTCGACGAGCAGGGTGGAGAGCTTCATGCGCGCGTCCTCGTAGTCGAGCACGACGCGCCCGCCGTCGTCGGAGATCGTGATGTCGACGTCGTTCATGCCGATGCCCTTGGGCGGGCGGGCGGCGGCGCCGGGCAGCACCCGCACCCGGTTCGCGGCGACGTCGCGGACCACCAGCTTGCCGTCCGACTCGCGGAAGTACGCCACGTGCCGCCCGTCGCCGCTGACCGAGAGGGGGGCCGTCAGCTCCTTGTCGACCTTGCCGTCGCTCGTCCGGGGGTGGACCCGCGCGTCGCCGAGCGTACGGGTCGAGCCGTCGCGCATGACGAGCTTCCACGGCCCGCAGGGGACGTCGTAGTCCCTCTTCTTCTGCGGGCACGACTTCACCCAGGCGTAGCGGATCTCGGCCTTGCCGGCGGAGGCGGCTCCCGTTCTCGTCTCCGTGGCGGCGCCGGCACCTGTACGCGCCTGGGCGGAGGCGGCGGGGGCCGCCAGGGCGGAGATCGTCGCGGCGACGGCGGCGGCGAGGATCGCCGGTTTCCTTGTCATCGCTTGCTCCTTTCGTCACCTGATAGATGCGGAAGGTCGGCGAAAGGTTGCGTTACGAATCGGCCACGGTGTGTCGAATGTCACGCCGTTTCCCGACTGTTCAAGTAGGGAAATAGGTGGAAGATCCGCATATGGATGGTGTTTACTGCTTCTAGCCATTTGGGGTGTTTTGGTAGACAGATCACGGTGCCGGGAAGGTGTGGCATGGCGGATATCGACAAGCGCGGCGCGTTCAGCCGTCGCGGGCTGCTCAAGGCGGCCGTCACGGGTGTGACCATCCTGTCCGCGGCCACGCTGCTGGAGGCGTGCGGCGCCGCCCCCGCGCCGAAGTCGTCCGCGTCGGGCGGCAGCGCGGAGACCGGCCAGGACACCGGCAAGGACATCGAGCTGCTCCGCGTCGCGCTGCCCGGGTCGTTGTCGAACCTGTATCCCGGCCAGGAGTCCGGCATCCTGAACTACTACGTCGCCGCGATCTGCATGGAGGGCCTGGTCGGCGTCGACAGCTCCGGCGCGATCGTCCCGGCGCTCGCCTCGAAGGTCGAGCGCACGTCGCCGACGACGTACGTCTACACGATCCGCGACGACGCGAAGTTCCACGACGGCAGCCCCGTCACCGCAGACGACATCCTCCACTCGATCGAGATGGCCAGGGACGCCAAGGTGTCCCCGAGCACCGCCAGTTACTGGGCCAACCTCGACGAGGCGGCCAAGTCGGGCGTGAACGAGATCACGCTGACCAGCAAGACGGCCGACGAGGCGTTCGGCTGGATCCCGTCGAACGTCGACGCCCTGTGGATCGCGCCCAAGACCGCCTGGGAGAAGGCGAAGAACCAGATCGGCACCGCGCAGTCGCCGCTGGTCGGCTCCGGGCCGTACAAGGTGACCGAGTTCGCCCCGGACTCGCACGTCGAACTCGCCCGGGTGGACACCTGGCGGGGCGCCCGGCCCAAGGTCGCCAAGATCCGTTTCGAGTTCATCGCCGACGACAACACCCGGCTGCTGGCCTGGAAGGCGAACAAGGCCGACATGTCGCTCAACGTGCCGCTCGCCCAGGCGCGGCAGTGGGAGGCCGCCCCCGGCACCCGCGTCGTCTACGCGGCCGACCGGTCGTACGCGGGACTGACCTTCAACGTGACCGCCAAGCCGTTCGACGACGTCCGCGTGCGCAAGGCCATCGCGCACGCGGTGAACCGCGACGCGATCGTCAAGAACATCCTGCACGGCCGCGGCCAGGTCGCCACCGCGCTGTCCACGCCCGAGCAGTTCGGCGGCCTGTGGACCCCCGAGCAGGCCGCCAAGGAACTGGCCGCGATCCCGCAGTACGCGTACGACCTGGAGCAGGCGAAGAAGGAGCTCGCCCAGTCGTCGGTGCCGAACGGCTTCACCGCGTCGTTGTCGTACCCCAACACGGGGCCGCACCTGGGCACCGCCGCGCTCGCCTTCGCCGCGGACCTGAAGAAGATCGGCATCACCCTCGACGTCAAGGAACTGCCGATCGAGCAGTGGCTGGCCGAGCTGAACACCTTCCCGCCGCTGAGCTACATGTGGTACTTCAACACGACCGGCGACCCGGGCGAGCTGGCGAACTGGTTCCTCGGCGAGGGCAACCCGGCGAAGTATGCGAACGACGGCATCACGGACACCCTCGCGAAAGCCGGATCCGAGTCCGACCCGGCCAGGCGGGCCGCCCTGCTCATCGAGGCGCAGACCGCCCAGGCGGCCGACGCGGCGTACCTCCCGCTGTGGTGGGGGCAGTCGGCGATCGCGCTGAGCAGCGCGGTCGGCGTGCGGGACTACACGTCCTACACGCTGCTGACCGACTGGCCGGAACACCTCTACGCGGCCAAGTGACCGTTCGGTGAGCGAGCCGGTGGACGGACGCGTGCGGCGGTCCGCGGACCCGCGTGAGGAGCGGGCGGCGGGCCGGCCGGTGAGGAAACCGGTGAAGGGGCGGGTGGACAGGCCGGTGAAGAGACCGTGAAAGGGCTGGTGGCCGGGCCCGTGCCGGCCTTCGTCCTGCGCAGGGCGGGGGCGACGGTGTTGTTGCTGCTCGCCCTCTCCCTGCTGGTGTTCGGGTTGTTGTACCTCGCCCCCGGCGACGTCGCCCGCAACCTGCTGGGCACCCGGAACGTCACCCCCGAGGCCCTGGCCGAGATCCGCGCCCGATATCACCTGGACGAGCCGTTCCTCCAGCAGTACTGGCGATGGCTGACCCACGCCGTCACCGGCGACTTCGGCACCTCCATCCGCACCGGACGCCCGATCGGGCCGCTGATGCTGGAGAAGACCGGGATCACCGCGGCCACCGCCGGGCTGGCGTTCCTGCTGTCGGTCCTCGTCGGGATCCCGGCCGGCATCGTGACCGCCGTGCGCCGCGGCCGCTGGCTCGACCGGGTGCTGGTCACCGCCTCCGTCGTCGGGGTCAGCGCGCCCGGCTTCGCGATCGGCCTCCTGCTGCTGTACGTCTTCGCGCTCGGCCTGGGCTGGTTCCCGATCTACGGGACCGGCGAGGGGTTCCTCGACGGCCTGTGGCATCTCGCGCTGCCCGCGATCGCGCTGGCCCTGGGGCTCGGCGCGTTCGTCGTCAAGCTGACCCGGGCCGCCGTCATCCGCGAACTCGACCAGGACTACGTGACCTTCGCCCGGGGGCGCGGGTTGTCGGAGGCCGCCACGCTGCGCGTCGTCCTGCGCAACGCCGCCATCCCGATCGTCACCAGCCTGGGCCTGATGGTCGCCTACCTGTTCGGCGGCACCGTGCTCATCGAGGTCACCTTCGCCCTGCCCGGCCTCGGGGCGCTGATGGAGGAGTCGGTGCTGTTCAAGGACGTCCCGGTGGTGCAGGCGCTGACGCTCGCCGTCGCCCTCGTGGTCTCCGTGACCGCGTTCCTGGTGGACCTGTCGTACCTGCTCATCGACCCGCGCGTACGAGCCAGGACGGTGCGCCGATGAACATGATCGCTTCCGTGTCCGAGGGTGGGGCCGCCGGGCCCGCCCTGCGCGTACGGAGCCGGGCCGGATCCGGGGAGGCAGGACGATGAGCGGCTCCCCGGACCGGCGCCGGAGGCGCATCCCGGTCGTCGCGATCCTCTCGGCGGTGCTGCTGGCGTTCGTGGCGATCTGCGCCCTCGCCCAGGAGATCATCGCGCCGAAGGCGCTGGAACAGGACATCTACCTCGGAGTGGTCGGCGGCGGCGTCGAAGGCCACCTGTTCGGGACCGACCAGCTCGGCCGCGACATCCTCCAGCTCTCGCTCGCGGGCGCGCGGTCCGCGCTGGCCGGCCCGCTGGTGGTCGCCCTCGGGTCGATGCTCATCGGGTTCCTCCTCGGCACGTACGCCGGCTACCGGGGCGGGGTCGTCGACATGCTGGCCGGCCGCTACGCCGACCTGCTGCTCGCGCTGCCCGCCGTACTGCTGGCCATCGTCGTCGCCGGGCTGGTCGGCAGGGGCTACTGGGTCACCGTCGCCGTGCTGATCGTGCTGTTCTCGCCGTCGGACGTGCGGCTGGTGCGCGGCGCGGTCATCGAGCAAACGCCGCGGCCGTACATCGAGTCGGCGCGAGTGCTCGGCATACGCCCGTCGCGGATCATGTTCCGGCACATCGCGCCCAACATCGTGCCGATCGTCGTGGCGAACCTGCTGCTGAACGTCGCCTTCGCGCTCGTGGCGCTGTCGTCGTTGTCGTACCTCGGGCTCGGTGTGCCGCCCGGCGCGCCCGACTGGGGACGCCAGCTCGCCGACGGCCGGCAGCTTCTCGGGGACAACCCGCTCGCCGCGGTCGTGCCCGGCGTACTGATCATCCTGACCGCCACAGCCGTGAACCTGCTCGGCGACTGGCTCTCCGACCTGCTCGACCGACGGGTGGTGGCCCGATGACGACACCGGCGACCGCCTCCGACCGCGCGGTGGGACGGGCTCCGATGCTGGCCGTACGCGACCTCCGGGTGACCTCGGCCTCCGGCGCCATCGTCGCCGGGCTCGATCTCACCGTCGCCCCCGGCGAGACGGTCGCGATCGTGGGGGAGTCCGGCTCCGGCAAGTCGATGACCGTCAAGGCGCTGACCGGGCTGCTCCCCGAGGGAGTGCGCGCCGCGGGACGGATGGAGCTCCCCGGCCGCGCGTCCGGCCACAGCCTGGAGATCGACCTGGCCGCCCCAGGGGGCGCGTGGCGGGAGGTGCGCGGCTCACGCGTCGCGCTGCTGCTGCAGGACCCCTTCACGTCGTTGTCCCCGGTGCACCGCTGCGGTGAGCAGATCGGCTGGGCGATCTCGGGGCCGGGCCGGGCAGAGCGTGTCGCGCGGCTGCTGGCCGAGGTCGGGCTGCCCGCCGACGTCGCGGGCAAGTACCCGTTCCAGCTCTCCGGAGGGATGCGCCAGCGGGTGGCGATCGCCGCCGGGCTGGCCGCCGACCCCGATCTGCTGATCGCCGACGAGCCCACCACGGCACTCGACGTCACCACGCAGCACGAGGTCCTGGAACTGATCGCCCGCCTCCAGTGCGAACGCGACATGGGTCTCATCCTGATCACCCACGACCTGCGCCTCGCCCGCAGCAGGGCCGACCGCGTCATGGTGATGTACGCGGGCCGGCTGATCGAGGAGGGGCCGATCGCCCGGGTGATGGACGCCCCCGCGCACCCGTACACGGCGCGGCTCGCGGCCTGCGATCCGCCGCTCACCCATCGGCTCCCGGCGCTGCCCACGATCCCGGGCTCCGTTCCGCGGCCGTGGTCCGTCGCGGACGAGTGCGCCTTCGCGGCGCGGTGCGCGTTCGCGGTCGACGCCTGCCGTACGGCCGAGCCCCGGCTGGCGGAGGTGTCCGAGGGGCATCGCGCGGCCTGCCTGCGCCCCGAAACCGCCGCCTCGCCAGTGGACGGGGCGGCTGCGGATGGCGCGGCGGCACCGATACGTCGCGAAGTGGACGCGGCGCCGCAGGATGCGGCTGCCGATGGCGGGCAGGACGCTCAGGCGGCATCGGGCGCTCCGGCGGCATCGGCACCGATAGGTCCCGAAGCGGACGCCGCGCCGCCGGGTGCGGCTGCGGATGGCGCGGCGTCGCCGCCGCTGCTCAGCGTGGAGGGGCTGGCCAAGCGGTTCCCCGGCTCCGCCGTACCGGCTCTGGACGGGGTCGATCTGGAGATCGCCGCCGGGGAGGCGGTCGCCGTCGTCGGGGAGTCGGGCTCGGGCAAGACCACCCTCGCCCGGTGCGTCGTCGGCCTGGAACGGGCGGACGACGGCCGGATCACCTTCCACGGCGCCGCCACGGGAGCCAGGCGGGTGCAGATCGTCTTCCAGGATCCGTACTCCGCGCTCAACCCCGGGCTGACCGTCGGCACCTCCCTCGCCGAGGCGTTGCGTGCCGCGGGGAGGCCGAAGTCCGAGGTGGGCGAGCTGCTCGAACTGGTGGGGCTTCCGGCGGCGTACGCCCGGCGCAGGCCGCGGGCGCTCTCGGGCGGGGAACGCCAGCGGGTCGCCATCGCCCGCGCCCTCGCGCCCCGCGCCGACCTGCTCGTCTGCGACGAATCGGTGTCCGCGCTGGACGTGTCCGTCCAGGCGCAGGTGCTCAACCTGCTCGCCGACCTGCGGCGCAGGCTCGGCCTGACCCTGCTGTTCATCACCCACGACCTGGCGGTCGCCCGGCAGATCGCCGACCGCGTCTACGTCATGCACCACGGACGCGTGGTGGAGACCGGGCCCGTCGACTCCGTGCTGGGGGATCCGGCACACGAATACACCCAACGGCTGCTGGCCTCGATCCCGGCGGCGGACCAAGCGAACTAAGAGGTTTGCGCGTACATGTCTGAACCTGTTGTCCCTGTGCCCCATGCCGCCGGTCGGGCCGGTGTCGTCCAGGACGATGCCGCGGAGGCCGGATCGGCCCTCGCGGCCCTCGCGGCCCTCGACATCGCCGTCCTGCCGGTGAACGGGGATGTCGGCCAGGTGGCCGAGGGCGTCCTGGACCTGCCGGAAGAGATGCTGCGCCGCTGGCGGCTGGCCGGAGGCGTCCAGGTGCGCACCCTGGTCACCGCCCGTGCCGACGGCGTGCTGGTCGGGGCCGCCTTCGAGGTGCACCGGCCGCTGACCGCGTACCGGAAGATCGTCGACGTGTGGGCGCCGGACGAGCGGGTGGCCGACGTCCTGGTCGAGACGATCGAGGAGCGGGCGTGGCGAGAGGGCGCCGTCGCCGTCAAGCGCCGGTTCCCCGCCGAGGACCCCGACGACGCCCAGGCGGACGGCCCCGCTCCGGCGGGTGGGGACGTCCTGGCGTCGCCGGTCCCGGGTGGGAAGTCGCCGTGGCGGCGATCCCTGGAACGCGGCTATCGGGAGGTGCCGGTTCCCGTGTGGGCGGCGCCGGTCACCAGCGACCCCGCGGACACCGGGTGCGGGCAGGTGAGGTGGCGGGGGGCGGCTCCCGAGCGGGCTCTGCCGTACATGCGACAGACCACGGACTTCACGTGCGGACCTGTGGCACTGCAGCTCGCGCTGTGCGGGCTCGGGCTGCAGGACCAGCCGGACCGGGGCGAGGAGATGCGCATGTGGCGCCAGGCGACCACGGTCGCCGGCTGCGACCCGCTCGGGCTGGCCCTGGCGGCGGCGGACCGGGGCGCGGTTCCGGAGGTGCTGCTCTCCACCGAGCAGCCGACCCTGCTGGAACTGTGCACCACCGACGAGGAACGCGATCTGCGACGGTTCATCCAGTCGGGCTTCCGCGCCGACCTGGCGGAACGGGGCATCACGGTCGAGACGACAGTGTTCGACCTCGACCGGCTGCGTGCGGTCCTGGCCGACGGCGCCATCGCCCTGGTGCTGATCGAGCAGCTCGGGATGCACGCCGAGCCCTCACCGCACTGGATCACCGTGCACAGCGTGGACGGCGACATCTTCTACGCCAACGACCCGTGGACCGACGCGGACCTGGGCGAGACCTACCTCGACGCCCTGGACCTGCCCCTGCCCTCCGCGACGCTGGACCGGCTGGCCTGGTACGGCGCGCCCAGCTATCGCGGCATGGTGGTGCTGCGCGCCGCCTGACCCGCTACGGCCGAGGCCGGCTCGGAGCCGTCACGCGGCAGGCTCCGAGCCGGCCCGGGAACCCGCGCGGGGCGTCAGCGGGTCGGTTTCGGCGCCTCGCACCGGTACCCCTCGGGGCGCTCCGGATCGAGCACGATCTGGCGCAGGACGGTCGCCTCCATGGAGATGCGGAACGTCTCCTTCCTGGCGCAGTCGTAGAAGGTGTAGGAGCCCTCGCGCTCGCCCAGCAGCAGCAGTTCCTCGCCGTCGCGCAGCGGCTTGCCCGACGCGCGGTCCGCGGCGACGGCCCACTGGTCCTGGAACCCCACCATGGACAACAACATGCTGGACCGTCCGGTGGCGGCGAGCTGGGTCGCGTCGCTCTCCATCTGGCCCATCAGCGCGAACCCGAGCCCGATCCCGGTGAACGCGGCGACCACGATCTTCATGCCCGCGCGCCTCACCGGCCGGTTGCGCAGCAGCCGGAACGGCACCAGGAAGGCGAGGACCCCGATGATCGTCGCGACGATCACGATGGAGACGATCGTCGCGCCTTCGTCCAGGTCGAGGTAACCGAGGAATCCCCAGTAGCTCAGGCCGCACCACAGCGCCCCCAGCGAGGCGATCGCCCAGGGGCGCCGCCGTATGGCGCGGACCAGCCACGCGGCCCAGCCCAGGGTGGCCTTGTCCACCAGCCAGCAGATCCCCACCAGGGGACCGAGGATCAGGGTGCCGCCGATCACCAGGAGGATCAGCGTCCCCACCAGCCGGCCGAACATGGTCGCCTGATCGATGCCCGCCTGCTCGGGACTGATGTTGAACACCCCGTAGACCTGCTGGATCCCCAGATAGAGCAGCGCGTACAGGGCGATGCCGATCGGCAGGATGATCGACCCGCCGCGTTCGAGCAGATCGACCACGCCGGTGCCTTCGGCGACCGGGGCGTCCCCGGAGGCCGAGCGGGCCCTCAGCCTGCCCAGCAGGCCGACCCGTACGGCTCTCGCCTGCGTCTGCTGCTCGGCCGGTCTCGTCGTGGGTGCCTCAGGGGGCATGGAGGTCATGGTGGTCACCTGGCGCCTGGGGTCGGCATGGCGTGCCGTACGGGCAGGCGGAACCCGTGCGGCCGTGCAGGGAAGGGGAGCGGGGGCCTTGGTCATGCGGGGGCGCCGGGCGGTGAGCCGGGCATCGGCGCGCGATTCACCGGCGACATCCCCGCGCGGCTCATTGGCCCGGCAGTGCCGACGGTCCCCCGGCTTGTGGGCGCGGGACTCGTGGGCGGGGGGCTGTCAGTCGGCGGGCATGGACACCATGGTCAGCAGGCGGCTGGCCCGTGCCCCGGTCTGATAGCTGTGCTCGGCCTCCGACGAGAACCGGACCGCGTCCCCGGCCCGTAGCCGGACCGTCCAGGACGCGATCTCGAGCGTCACCGCCCCGGACACGACGTAGGCGAACTCCTCCGAGCCCCGGCCGTGCGGAGCGCTCTCGTGGCTGTGCTCCGGCGGCAGCAGCGACTCGTAGATCTCGAAGCGGCGGCGGTCCATCGAGCTGAGCAGGGTTCGGGCCGCCGCGTCGGCCGCGGTCCGCCGCATCACCTGCGGCTCGTACAGCGGGGTCCTGGTGATGTCGGCGAACGACAGGTCCAGGGCCTCGGCGATGCCGGAGAGGACCTCCACGGTCGGGTTGGCCAGGCCCCGCTCGATCTGCGACAACATCGCCTTGCTGAACCCGCACCGGTCGGCCAGGTCGCGGATGCTCAGCCCTCTCGTACGGCGGGCGTGCCTGACGTTGCCGGCGATCGCCGCCCGGACCTGCTCCGACAGCGCGGTCATGGGCACACCGCCGCACTCGACGCGTTCGCGTCCCATACGGCTGACGTCGCCGAGATCACCTGCGGGCGCGGCTCGGGAGTCCACGGAGTGCACGCTCCCGACGCCCAGGCTTTCCGCGCATCCGGCCTTCGTACGGCGGACATCGGAGCAGTGGATCTACGTGGCGCCGGTCGCCGTACGGGCTCCGCCAAGGGGCCGGGATCGGCCCCGCCGAACGCGGGTCGCGCCCGGCGAGCCGTGAGCGCGGTCGCCGGGGGCCGTGGCTCTCGGTGTTCTCGTGGTCTCACGTGCCCTCGATGTGCCCTGTGGTGGAGTTCTTCAGCGAGATTATGCCAATCTTGCCGATTTGGCGGGACGTGGTTGATCATCCCCCGAATCGCACCGTTCGGCGCGGCTTCCGTGGGGGCTCCGCCGTCACAAGTCGATCGATCGGCGCTCGGCGCGTCGGCCCGGGAGAAGCACATGGATCCCGTACCGGCTCGCGGTGAACTCAGCCGTAGGGGGCACCGTGGTGGGCCGCGACCGCAGTGTCAGGGTGATTTCGTTCAGGAGGAACCCGGGACCTTCGTGGGCGAGATGTTCCACCAGGGATCTCAGCCGTGGGGGGGCTGGTTGAGGGGGCCCGGGCACGGTGGGCCGCGAGCGCGGGGTCGGTGTGATTCCGGTAAGGCTCGTTCAGGGGGGAAGCCGGGTGTTTCGTGGGTGAGACGTTGTGGCAGTGCCTTGCAGGAGGAGCGGGGCGCGCTCGGAGGAGTGGCCCGGAACGCCGAAGAGGGCACGTGCCCTGGTGGACAGTGCCCTCGGCCGTGTGCGACGGAAGCACCCTTCCGGGCAGGCGAAGCCCCGAACACGTGACTCGGAGCTGTGATCACCCATCCGGCTGGTGGGGCCTCTCCGAACCTCGACCCGGATTCGCTCCCAGGGCTGCCGGGCGGAAGCCGCGAATCATCTGGTCAGGGTCGTGTGAGAGGCCACTAGCGGTAGTTCGTGAACTGCAGGGCGATGTCGAGGTCCTTGCCCTTGAGCAGGGCGATGATCTCCTGGAGGTCGTCCTTCTTCTTGGAGCTGACGCGGAGCTCCTCGCCCTGGATCTGGGCCTTGACGCCCTTCGGGCCCTCGTCCCGGATGATCTTGGAGATCTTCTTCGCGTGCTCCTGGTCGATGCCCTCCTTGAGGGCGACCATCAGGCGGTACTCCTTGCCGGACAGCTTCGGCTCGCCCGCCTCCAGGACCTTGAGCGAGAGACCTCGTTTGACGATCTTGTCCTTGAACACGTCGAGAACGGCGTTCGCGCGCTCTTCGCTGTTCGCCTTGATCTCGACATCGTTCTGGCCCGACCAGGAGATGCTCGCGCCGGTGCCCTTGAAGTCGAACCGGTGCCCGACCTCCTTGACCGTCTGGTTCAGTGCGTTGTCCACCTCCTGGCGGTCGATCTTGCTGACCACGTCGAATGACGAATCTGCCAAAGCACAAACCTCTCTCACTGTTGGTCCGGCTCATCGTCGGGAGGCGCCCACACAGGTGTCACCACGATGCGCGCGGCTTTCCACGGGACCGACCCGTGACAGCTTCACGTAGCGATCAGCCTATCGAGCATCGTCCGGTGCTGGGGTGCAGGCAGGATTCGCCCCTCCTCGTTCGCCCCCTCCGCCGTCAATCGCGCTTGGCGGGCAGGGACGGCTTCTCGTCGGTCCAGCCCATCTGCTTGTAGGCCGTGAAGTTCTCGACCTTCGCGGTACGCCCGTCGGCGAGTTTGACCGTGCTCGTTGACGACTGCGAGAGCGGCAGGCCCGTCTCAGGGTCGATCACCTCCACGATCTGGTGGTCCCCCTCCCCTTCCTGGTTGCCATTCACCCGGTAGCCCAGAGCCTCGCCCGTACGGCCGAGCGGATCCTTCACCCTGCCCAGAGCCGTCATCCCGGGGAGGGTGGCCAGGATGCGGTACGCGGAGGCGCGGACGGCAGGGGAAACCGGCAGACCGAACACGATCTCCATACACGCCCCCTGCAGGGCGCCCTCATGCCATCTCGGATCGTCCCCGTAGTCGCCCCTGGCCTTTTTGTCGGCGAAGCGCTGTTCGAGATAGGCGCGCAGCTCTCGCTCGCCGCTGGGTATACGGCGGATCTCGTCCCAAGTGATGGAGTCCGCCGTCAACGTCCCGCCCACGCCCTTCCACCTGCTGCGGGGCAACTGCGTGGCCATCTTCTCCTCCGCAGCGGCTCGTACCACTTCCGAGGAGGTGGCACCGACAAGTCCGGTCATATCGAGCGGGTACTTCCACTGGGTAGGCGAGCCGGCCTTACGCCAGGCGGTCTCGTCCTCATCGGTGGGCGGCTTCGCGCCGAGGTACTGCCTGATCCGCCAGCCCTGCCCTCCCGGCCGTCGGGCCAGCCACTCCTCTTTGGAGAAGCGTCGTCTGATGATGTAGCCGCGATCGGGCGAGGTCGCGTCCATGCCGCTGATCGTGACGGTACGCCAGTACGCGCCCGACGAGGGCGCCTTCATGGCGGCGGTCGCGGCGGCGAGCAGGACCTGGCGTGCCGACGGCTGGATTTCCGGCGAGGCCGTGGCCTGCGGTGGCTTCGGGATCTGCCCGTCCGGCACCGCCACCAAGGTGACCACCAGGGTCACGGCGGCGGCCAGGCCCACCGCGGACGCCAGCCACGGCGCCGGCACGCGTAGTCGCTTCGCGCGCGGCCTGCCTCCTTGCCCCGGCGGCTCGGCCGTGATCGAGGCCAGCAGCGCCCGGGCCCCCGGGCCGGACGCCTGCCCGGCCGGGTCGCCGCCCAGGTCGTCGTCGTGCACTCTGGCGAGATCGGTCAGGTTCACGGTGCGGTCCTCTCCATGAGCGGAAGATCGATTCCGGAGGCAGCCAGTGCGCGGGCGAACCGCTTGCGCGCGCGGTGCAGGCGGACGCGTACGGCGTTGCGCGTGATCCCGAGCGTCCGCGCCACCTGCTCGGTGTCGAGCTTCTCCCAGGCGACCAGCGACAGCAGCTCCTTGTCGTCGTCGCCCAGCATCCTGAAGGCCTGGCCGAGCTGCGTGTACTCGCCCGGTGGCGAACCGGACAGCGCCGGGGAGACGGCGAGCTGCTCCCGCAGCGCGGCGGTGCGCTGCTCATGTCGTCGTTCGCCGCGCCGGTGGTTGGCGAGGGTCCTGCGTGCCACGCCGTACAGCCAGAGCCGTGCCTCGTCGCCTGACGGGATCTCGTCGATGCGCCGCCACGCGGTGACGAAGACCTCGGCCACCACGTCGGCCGCGTCGTCGGGGTCCTCACAGCGGCGCAGGACGTACCCGAGTATCGGGCGGTAGGCATGTTCGTATATCTGCACGAACCGGCCGTGGGGATCCGATCCCATCCGGCCTCCTCACTTGGATCATCGGTCCCCAACTCCATGTCCGGAATATCGGCAGCATTACCGGACTGGTCGGGTTCACCGGTGATCTCGTACGGACCGGGACGCACCGCTGTCGCGCTCGGGATGCCGGAGACGGTCGAAAAGGCCGGGTGCGCCGTCCGGTCCTGCCCAGCCCTCCCCGGCCATGCCCGGCCCTCCCCGGCCATGCCCGGTCCTCCCCGGCCATGCCCGGTCCTGCCCGGTCCTGCCCGGCCGGGTCGGTCATGGTCGGCCGACACCGGGGAGATCCGCTCCTGGAATGACGCAGTGTCCCGAGCCGTGGAAGCTCGGGGCACTGAGAGACGAACGTCCGGGGGGCAGGGGCCCGACCCGCAAGGCGCTGCCGGCTCCGCCCGTACGTGGCGGACTCAGAGGACCTTGCGCATGACGACGCGGGGGGCGATTTCCAGGCCGAGCGCCCGCTCGTGCTCCACCAGGGCCCGCAGCTCCGGTCCCCAGCTCTCCGGCGGCAGCACCTCGAAGCCGCGCCGGGCGTACCACGGGGCGTTCCACGGCACATCACGGAATGTCGTGAGAGTGACCGCGTCGCTCGTGGCCGCGGCCGCGTCGCAGACGGCCTCGATCAACCGCGTCCCGACGCCCTGGCCCTGCTGGTCCGGATGTACGGCGAGCTGGTCCAGATGCGTCAGGCCGTCCACCTGGCCGAGGAGGGCGAACCCCACCGGCGGCCGGCCCGCGACGATCACCCGTCCCGGGTCGTCGCACTCCTCGATCATCGTCGTGCCGGGCGGGAAGACGATGCCCAGAGGGGCGAACGTCCGGTCGGCCGCGAGCTCGACCTCGACCAGCCCGGCGAGATCTTCCTTGTCAGCCCATCTGATCATTGGTCCATCATCCCGCGAGCACGACGGCCCCGTAGGCGTCCGGCTGTATGGTCCGGGGCCGGGACAAACCGGTGTCACATGCATGCCCGAAGTCCGCTATTCTTCTACCTGTCGCCGCGACAAGCGGGAGACAAGGCAGGTTGCCCGAGCGGCCAAAGGGAGCGGTCTGTAAAACCGTCGGCTCAGCCTACCCAGGTTCGAACCCTGGACCTGCCACCAGCCATAACGGCAGCTCAGAGCCCCTCCGGGGGCTCTTTTGCTTTTCCGGATCATGCAGCCATGTGCCGCTCTGATCGGCCGTATGTCGATGATCGCGCAATATGCGCGCAATGATCTCGAGGGCGTTCCCGCAGGTCGCGCGGGCTGTTTCACAGCAAGCACGCACCAGGCTGACGGATGGGCTGGCGGAGACGCGATCGGCTTCTACCTGGACAGGCTTACAGGGCGGGAGCGCCCCTGCATCGGTAATGTCGTGACCATGGCGCGACGGATCGACTTCTACGACGACCCCGACGCCCCCGCTCCGAACAGCCTTGTGCCGTCCGTCAACGTCGTCGTTACTAACGAGGCCGGCCACATCCTCATGATCCGCCGGAGTGACAACGGCAACTGGGCCGTCCCCGGCGGCGCGATCGACCTCGGCGAGTCCCTCCCGCAAGCCGCGGTGAGAGAGACACGCGAAGAGACCGGCGTGCTGTGCGAGATTACTGGCCTCGTCGGCATCTACACCGACCCCAAGCACGTCATCCTCTACACCAGCAACGGCGAGGCCCGGCAGGAGTTCTCCATCATGCTCACCGCTCGCGCCGTCGCGGGCGAGCCGACCCCGAGCACCGAATCGACAGAGGTCCGCTGGGTGCCCCGAGACCAGGTCCAGACCCTGCCGATGGACCGCTCGATGGCGCTGCGTATCAGGCACCACCTGACCGGTAGGACTACGCCGCATGTTGGCTGAGCAGCAGGCCTCCATGGCGTGGGTTGCGATGTTGCCGAGGGCGTTGCCTGCTGTTGGGGGAACAACGGAAGTCGGATGTGCCCTGTAAGTCTTGGAGACGTGGTCACGCTTGTGTCTTGGTCCACCCTCTACCCTCGGTCGCTCCATGAAGCCGCCCCCGCTGATGTTTATCCCACACGTTGCGTTTATCCCGCACGTTGTTTCACGCGGTAGATGAATGCCTCTCCGTGGCCTTACGCGCTAAATGAAGGTCTCTTTCCCGGCTTTACGCGCTAGATGACTGTCTCTCTGCGGCGAGAGAATGGCCTTACTTTTCCGTCGAGCTCTGGTCGAGGGGCCTTCCTTATGGCACGATCGTCGCGAGAAAGGGGGTCGGGGAGAAGTCTCCGACAATCACGAGATCCGCCCGCTTGAGCGACTGTTCCGCCCCGGAGCAGCGGTTTCCGGCTCTCCGAATTTCGATATGTCGACGGAGGGATCGAAGCGAAGTGCCATGCGTGGAGAACAGTGCAAGCGGCTCCCGGGTGAGTGCCGTCCGGGTTGCAGGTGCTACCGGGAAATGGACAAAATATTTCTCCTTGATCCGAAGTGGCCGGATGAGCTCTGTCCGAGATGCGTGTCTTACGCGGCGCTCGAAGTCAAGCGAATCGACACGGACGAGTACATAGACCGAGCCCTTGGCTGCCAGGCCTGCGGCCGCTCTTGGAGAGTCCAGCGCTCACGGTAAATGCGCAGCGTGCCTCCGTTCCATTACGAAGGAGCGGAGGCACGCCATGACTGTCTACCCGGATCGCCGTTCTGCTGACAGCGGGAGAGGTTGACAGAATCAGCCGAAGGGCGATCGGGTTCAGGTGGTCAAGCCGCCAGGGCGTCATCAATCCTCCGGTTGGCGATCTCCTGCTGGCCGTCGAGGCACTTGGCGTAGACACGCAAGAGGACGTCAACGCTGTGCCCGGCCCGCTCGGCCACGTCGGGAGCGGAGACGCCCGCGTTGAGCCAGAGGGAGACCGCCGCGTGCCGTAGGTCATACGGCCGACGAGCGAGGGGAGAGGCGACCTGGGCAGGCGTGAAGGCGAGCTTGCGGGCTTCCTGCCAGACCTCCGTGTAGGCCGTCGAGGCGACCACACCGCCGCGTTCGCTGCGGAAGATCCGACCGTCCGAGCCGACGCCGAACTCTGCGATGTGTTGCCGAAGGATCTTGACCAAGCTTGGAGGAATGGGCACCGGCCGCACGTCGTCACGACCTCGATGCTTGAGGCCGCGTTCCTCATGGGCGTCGCCGGTGTCCGTCCACTGCGTATTGACCTCGGGGCGGGACACGTCGACGAGGAGACGCCCCCAGCCGCTTGCCGGAAGGTGGCAGTCATCCTTGCGCAGGGCAACGGCTTCACCGGGGCGAAGCGCCGCGTAATACATGCAGGCGAATAGGGCCATGAGTCGCCGGCCACGTCCCCGCCCGCCTACGTAGGTCGCCGCGGTCAGCAGTTCCTCGGCCTGCCGAGGGTTGACCACGACCCGAGGGTCTACGGTCTCGGTCGTCTTGGGCGGCTTCCACTTGATCCGGTGCAGTGGATTTGCCGAAAGCTCTTCCAGCTCCACCGCGTACTCCAACACTGCGTGCAGGACGGCCCGCTTACGCCTGACCGTGTTCGCGGCGGCCGCCTTGCCGTCGAGGCGGAGCGCAAGCGCGTCAAGCGCCAGCCGTACGGTCTTCGTCTCGCCGAGGTCGGCCAGGTCCAGCGAGGCGCCTTCCAGCCACCGAATGGCCCGAGCCATGGCCGGGGGAGCGTCGGGCCGCTTGCCCTCCGGCAGGAGCGCGTACTTTCGCAGCGCCGTCCGGAGTGACTCGGCGTCGGGGCGGCCAGGGCGGTCTTTCACGAGCGCAGGGAGCGCCGTGGCGAGCGCGTCGGACACGCTGTCACGGGTCTTGGCCGCCGCATGAGGCCACTTCATCTCGATATAGGCCCGGACGAAGTCGAAGACTGTCCGGGCGCTCTTCGCTTGGAGCATGGAGAGGGGGAAGCCCGTCTCCATGTCGAACTGCTCACCTCGTTTGGCCGCCTGCCGAAGGTCGGACAAGAGGCTCTCGGCGAGCGCCTTGGTTCGAAACGTCTTCGACTTCTGCCGACCGCCGACCTTCCAACGGGCGACAAAGGAAGGCGTCTTGCTCGACTCGTTCCGCATGACCGCCCAGAACTTCACGTCATACGAGGTGTTCACGCCGCCTCCCGGAGGGACTCAAGCCAGGCGAGGAACTCGCTGCGATAGATCCGGATCTCCCCGTTGGGGAGCTTGAAGCCCTCCGGGGCCTTGCCGATTTCCCGCCAGCGGTAGAAGGTCCGGCGGGAGACGCCCCCGAGTTCGTCGAGGATCTGGGGGATCGTCATCAGTTCGTCGCTCTTCCTCATGCCGCCCTCCCTTCTGTTGCCGAAAGGTCTTGTCCGTCTGCTTGGGCCTGGAGCCGGGCCAGGTGATTTCGCCATCGCTGGCGTTCGTGGACCGACCGCAGGAGCCGGACGCCGATTGGGTCGAGGCCGGGGTCACCGGGCTTGACCGGCCGCCAGACGTACCGGTGTGGATCTACCGGCTCGTCGGGCAGGCCGAGGGCTTCCAGCACCCAGGTACGGCGGTCGTGCTTGTGCTCGGTCAGGGTCTTGTTCGACCACTTCCGGGAGACGAGCACGCGGCGTCCGGCGTAGCCGAGGTGTTCGGGCTTGTGCGCCTTGCCCCGGCACCGGCCCGGGATCATGCCCGGCCTGGCGCCCTTGGGCTGGACGCCGTAGCGGAGCCAGTTCGGGCAGGTCGGCGAGCACGGCTCGTACCGGAGCGCCGCGCCAAGGCGTTCCGCGTGGAGCCGCTGATCCTTGTCTTCCGGATCGATCGCATCGCCGATGGACTTGGTCAGGTACTTGGACAGGTAGCGGATGCACGTGTCCGCGTCGGTGGTCCCGGCCAGGACGCCTTGAATGTCGAGCTGGGGGCCGAAGCGGAGCACGTGCAGGGGTTCGGCCTCGTCGTCCCGGTCGAGCTGGTCTAGGGCTTCATCCCAGGTGGGCAGGACCTCGCCGGTTTCCGGGTCGAGGTAGCCGGCCCCGTCCGCCCACACGGGCAGGTGATCTCCCTCGAACACGGCTTGATCGACGGACGGCCACCACACTTGGTGGTACGTGGCCGCCGCGATCTGCTTGATCTCCGCGCGTGGCAGGTGGCCCCGGACGGCCATGTGCAGGTGCGGCGCGAGCCGCTTTTGCGGTTCGACCGTCGCGAAGTACTGGACATCGAACCCGGCCACGCGGCGGAGGTTCTGCACGAAGCGGTCCACCAGCTTGGAGAAGTGCAGCGCGTCCCGAGCCGCCCGCGCGTAGTCATACGTGCTCGGATCGACGGGGGCGCCGTTCTTCCTAACCCGCCCATAGGAAGGAAGCGTGAGCGTGATGAACATCGACGGCCGGAACGTCTTGCCGTCCGCACCGGTGAAGGTCCGCCCAAGCGTCGTGGCGCTCATGGTCCGCTTGGGAAGGTCCGGTGCATCCTGCCGCCGACGAGTCGAGCGCGACCGCTTGCCGGTGGTACGGCCAAGGACGGTGCCGCGCATCCCGGCCCGGTTGATCTCGTCGTCCAGGTCGCCTATCGCCTTGTCCAGATCGGTGGTGTCGTCGCCGGCCTTTTCCGCCTCATCTCGCCACGCCTGGGCGTCGGCCCGGAGTTTGACGAGATACCGCTGATACTCGTCGGCGTCATCAGGCGTGTTGACCGGCTCGTGGTCGAGGTGCCAGCCCTCCCGGCATTGGGCCATCCGAAGTTGCCGGTTCCGCTTGGCACACGGCGGGCACTTGCTGTCCAAGGTCGCCCCGCACGGCACGTCGATGGTTTCGACCTTGCCTGTGTAGGTGTCGAGTCGCCGCAGGGCGATCGGGCGGATGCACACGCCGTACTGCTTGGCGATCTCTTCGACGACCTCGCGGGCGAGCGGTTGAGCCATCCGCACCGCCCGAGGGGTCGCCCTGTCCGTTGTGTTGGTCACCGGTCACCCCCGCAGGCGTCGGGGGAGCCGGCTCCGTCGACGGAGTCGCAGCCGTTCAGAGACTCCGGCAGGACGGACGCCTTTTCGCCGCACTCGCGGCACTCGACCACGCCTCGCACCGGGTACAGCCAGAGCGCGTTGGTGGTGCCGCAGGCGGCGCAGGTCAGTTCGTCGAGCAGGTGGGAGATCTCAACCATTGGCCCGCGCCCCCTCACGCGATGCCGATGCAGCCCCCGCGGCAGGAGCGGAGCGAGCCCCGGAGCCGGTGACCGATGGGGAGTCCGAACGCTGCACCGGAATGTCAGGCGTGGTGTCCGTGGGCACCGAGTAGTCGGCGACCATCGCGCGGATGTCGTCATCGGAGACGTAGGCGGCCCGCACTCTCACCGGGTCGGGTGAGGTTTCCAGCCGGACGTATCCCACTCCGGCCCCGAGAGCAGGAACGGGCGAGATGTGGTCAGCGAGCGCGCCCCTGTCGCGAGCGCCGTCGCCGAGGACCATGTCCACCTGCTCGGACTCATCGAGCCGGAGCGCGATCTTGTCCGGGAACAGGTTGCGGATGTTCATGACCTCCTTGCGCGGGTCCTGGAGAGCCGCCATGACCCCGACGCCGACCGCCCGCCCCTGAGTGGTGAGCGTGGCGAGCGCGGCACTCATCCGCAGCTTCAGGCCCTTGTCGGACTGGTAGGCGGTCAGGAACGCGACCTCGTCGACGAGCACCAGGACGAACGGATCCGCCACCGTGGGCGTGTGGGAGCGCTGGAGGCCGCCAAACCGGTCCGCCCGTTCCTGCATCACCGCAACAGCCGCCTCCAGCAGGTCCGCGCAATCGGCAGGAGAGGCGGCGTACCGGTCCCTGAACAGAGCCCGTCCGAAGGACAGTTCCATCCGCTTGGGGTCCAGCGCCCAGATCTCGACCAGGCCCGCCCGCATCGCAGGGAGCAGCCCGCGGATCGTCCCCCACAGATAGGAGCCCTTGCCGGCCCCGGTCGCCCCAGCGATCAGAACATGGGTGCCGTGGACCTTGAGCCGCAGCGGACGCCCGTCCTCACACGCCCCGATCTCGACCGGCCCGACCGACGCCACGTCCGGGATCGGGACGGCTGGAAGAGGAACGGCGAGCGGGTCACGACGCGGGAAAGTCAGCACGAGACGACCGGCGCGAGCGACGGAGACGCGGCAGGCACGGGAGCCAAAACCGTGGGCGAGATGCTCGGCCCGGTCGGTCCAGTCCTTCACGGCTTGCCCGTTGAGCATCTTCACGGTGACGCGGTCGGCCCAGCCATCGCAGTGGACCCGGAGTAGGTGGGGCAGGTAGTCCCGGCCGCGTAAGTGCCGTCCGAGACCGGAGACGATCATCACGGGCTGCCAGTGACGGCGGTAGACCCAGACCAGTCGCCACCAGGCGAGCAGCCGCCAGCCGACCAGGCGCAGGAACGAGGCCCGGCCCAGTAAGCCCCAGGACAGACCCGCCAAGGCGACAAGGCCGACGAGCACCGAGGCCGGGCGCCAGCCGTACGCGAGGGTGACCGCGACGGGAGCGAGCGCGACGGCCGAGGCGATCGGGTGCCGCCACACCAGCCGGACCAGGCCCGCGACGAGCCGCGACAGCCAGATCACGATCGTGACGAACGCGGGAGTCCGGACGACGGCCGGACGGAAGACGACAGCAGTGTCAGGGGTGGTGGAGACGAGGTTGCGTGCCTCATCTCCGGGGAGCTTGCGCAGCATTAGGCTTGGTTTCCTCTCAAGCATTCGCGTGTGTGCGAGATCTGAGGGGCCGCCGGAAGTTGCCGCTTCCAGCGGCCCCGCTTGCATGTCAGGCCGCCGAACCGTCGCAGGCCGGGGCGCCGGAGTTGGCCGACTGCTCGTGGTGCAGGCGCTCGCAGTCGGCCAGGTAGCGCGCGGCGGCCCGGTGGATCTGTCGGGCGATGTCGAGGTCAGCGGTGGTGACCGGCCCGGCCGCCGTGGTGGAGACGGTGACCGTGACGGTGTTGCTGCTGATGTCGAGGTAGGGCCGCCCCGTGGTGAGCACCGAGGCCCGCACCCGCAGTTCGGGGGAGTGGAACGAGACCCCGAGATAGGTGGGGCCGCCCGGACTGAGCGACATCGTGACGTAGGTGTACGGGTCGCGCTCCATCAGGCCGCCGCCTCCTTACCGGCGGTGCTCTGCTTACCGCCGGCCACCGGACGAGGAGCCCGCATCACCCGCGCGGTGATGGAGTAGGCCAGCCGCCCCGTGGACTGGTTCACGTACGGCCTGACCTGGATGCCGTCGAACTCGACCGGGGTGAACGGCAGGCCCGGCAGGGACGGCGGCATGGTCGGCTCGGTCTCGGCGAGGAGCTTGACCGTGACGGTCTTGGCCGCCGCCTTCAGCGAGGGGTCGGCGTCCATCACGGGCACCTGCCAGATCGGGAGGCCCGTGGCCTTGTCCCTGGCCTGAACGTCGCCCTTGGCGTCGAAGTCCTTGGCCCTGCTGATCTCGCCGACGACGTAACAGCCGTGCGGGAACAGCAGGTCGAAGCTGATCGGAATGGGTCCCTGGATAGCCATGACATGTCTCCCTTCTCTCAGGACGACCTCTCAGACGGTCGTCCACTTGTCCGCTCAAGCTGACTTTAAGGCTACCCCACTCGTCCGCACAAGTAACCGAGCGAAACGAGCGGGGTAAGTCTTAACTCACCTGGTAGACATCTTCGAGCTCATGCAGATCACCAGGCAGCGCCAGCCCAACCACCATGAGGACGGTTCCCGCCGGATCGTGCACGGCGGCCAGTACACCCAGTACCGGAGCCGATGACCCGAGAAGGTCGGCTTCCTCCTTGGTCGGCTTGCGCGCGGCCAGCCGTTCCGTGACGTGGTCGAACCGAAGATGCTTGACCGCCTGGAGATGCTGACGCACCCCATGCCGCAGCGGGTCAGGCTTGTCCAGATCGGTGCCTACGGCGATCTCCAGGGGGAACCACAGGGTTTCCGCCGCCGACACCTTGTCCCCTTGCTTGGCCACGCGTTGGCGAGCGATCACGGGGGTCCGCTCGTCAACACCGAGTAGCCGGGCCACGTGCCGAGGAGCTGGCACACGGGACACGCTAACGATGTTCTCCGCGCTCTCTGCCTGCTCGGCCGCCGCAAGTTCCGGCCGTACGCGCTCAACGGGGGTCTCGGGTCGGCCCTTCACGAAGGATCCGCGGCCGTGCTCCCGCTCGATCCACCCTTGCATCGCCAGAGTTTGAAGTGCCCGCACCACGGTGGTGCGGCCTACGCCGAACTCGCGGACGAGCTGCGTCTCAGACGGCAGCATGTCACCCGGCGCGTACTCGCCATCCCGGATACGCTGCTGAATCGCCGTCATCACCTGGGCGTACTTGGGAGGGGCGAAGTCCATGCTCATGCTAACCGCCCAATCACTTTTCCACTTGTCTGCATAAGCACAGTAGCGGCTGAGCGTGGACCTGTCAGGACCTCCACCGCCAGCGGGAAGGGCTATCTCACCGCACCGAACAGCAGCGCCACCCACATCTGCCGCGCCTCAGCCTCCCGCCACGCGTGGCTCTGGGCAACGTTAGGTTTCAGCGGATCACCGGACATTCGCTGGATGAACCACACCCCGCTGCCCTGGCACAGCTCGTACCAGGTCGCGCGATGCTCGTGACAGGTCCACGCCAGCACGCGGAACCGGGCGAACCGGCGGGTGGCGTGCCAGGCGAGCCGCTCGACATCCGACCGCATCGGTGGGAGATGCGGCATGGCGCAGGACGTGACCGGGGCGACGGTACGCGTCTTCGTCGTGCTCACTTGCCAGTCCGTTCGAAGCGGACCTGTCCGGCAGCGTCTAGCGTCGCCTTGAAGATCACGCGCCGGGACCAGTCGTCCGGGACCGTGCCGAAGTCGTAGACCCGGTGCGTGATCCGCCCCCACGGCTTGTCGGCCGCGTCCATCCGGCGCAGCGCCTTGCGCAGCTCGTCCATCGAGGTGGCCTGTCCCGCGCTGGTGCCGCATGGGCCGATCTCGTCGACGCCGTCGACCGTGAGGAACACTTCCCACTCGAACATCTCGACGAGCACTTGCCCGCCGTCGCAGTACAGGCAGTCCTCGCGTGAGGAGGTCTCGTATCCGAGCATCGTGGCCGTCACCTGTCCGCGCCTGGTGACGATCTTCCAGCCGCGCCCGTCGCACGCGGTGCACTTAACCGGAGTTGTCATGCCGGAAAGAATGGATCGCGGAAGATTCCGCTCCTATCCCACCGGGATATATCACCGGGAGATATAGAGTTCCCAGCAACAGCCATGCACCACGAGCCCAGGGGAAACGCTGGAGGCCGGAATGCACGGGAACGCTTTCGAACCGATCCAGATCCCCGCACGGGTATGGGACCGTGACGAAAGCCGAGAAATCCTCAAAAACCGCGACATACCCGGACTGTTCAACCTCGCAGTCAAGTACGCCGGAGCCAGCCAGACCCGGATCAGCGCCGCAACCGGCATCGCCCAGGGACGCGTCAGCCAGCACATGCGCGGGCAGCGCCAGGTCACCGACCTTGAGGTCTACGAGCGCATCGCCGCCGGCCTCAGCCTGCCCGACCACGCCCGGATGCTGCTCGGCCTGGCCCCGCGCGACATCGCCTCACCCACCGGCGACCACGGCGATGAGCACCAGGAGCAGACCGAGGAACTCACCGCCCGAATCGCAGCCGCCGCCGCCATCGACCCCACAATGGTGATGATCCTCAACGCCGACACCAATAACCTTCGGCTACTTGATCGCCGACTCGGCAGCGCAGCCATCGCCGACAAAATGCGCGCCCAAATATCCCAAATAGAGCGCGCCCATCACCACGCCGTACGGCCCGGAATTCGCGCCCAACTCGCTCACGTACTCGCCGAAACCGAATCACTCGCCGGATGGCAGGCGATCAACACCGGCGCCTTAAACGACGCATGGACCCACTACGAGAACGCCAAGGCAGCCGCCCGCGAAGCCGACGACCCGGCCGTACTCGCCTATGTCTCCGCCGAACAGGCCTATGTACTCATGGACTTGGGACAGCCGGCGCAGGCGACCGAACTCCTCCAGTACATTCACGCCACCTATGGCGACCGCATCCCCGACCGGCTGCGCACGTGGCTGTCCGCAGCCGAGGCCGAATCCGCCGCCATCCTCGGAGACGAGGCCACCTGCCGGGCCGCACTCGATTACGCCACCGCTCTACTACCGGACGGCCCCGGCGACCCGGACACGCCGTACCTGTCGATCGATGCTCACCACCTCGCCCGGTGGCGCGGTAACTGCCTCGTCCGTTTCGGCGACCCCGGCACCGTCGAGGACCTCCGCTCAGCACTCGCCGGGATGGACGGCACCTATAACCGCGCGGAATCCGCGCTGCGCTGCGACCTGGGACACGCCCTATTGGCCCTGGGCGACCCGGAAGCCGCCCAACCCCACATCCAACGCGCCCAGCACCTCGCCACCATGACCGGCTCACGCCGCCAGCGCAAGCGCATCGACGAACTCACCCGACTGGTTACGCGCGCTCTCCATTGAGTCGCTCCCGCGCCGCATACAGGCCGACCAATGTCCCCGAGGTCCAGATGTCACCGCGGGCGATCACGTCGGGGATCTCCTTCATCGGAATCCACTCGATCAGGTCCGCCTCGATCTCACCGGTGGGTTCCTTGACGAACTCGGCACCCCGCGCGAGGAACAAATCGTGCTGGGAGTCGACCATGCCCGCCATGGGCTGATAGGTGACCAGGTGCTCGATCTCCTTGACCCGGTACCCGGTCTCTTCTTCCACCTCGCGAGCGGCCGTCGCAATCGGATCCTCACCGGCATCGACCAGGCCGCCGGGGAGTTCCCAGCCCCAACGGTCGAACAGGAACCGATGCCGCCACATCATCAACACCCGGTTCTGATCATCAACCACCACCGCGATGGCCGCCCGGTCCAGATGCACCGCGTGATGCTCGAACCGCTCCCCATCAGGGATCTCGACATCAACCAGGCCCAACCGGATCCACCGGTTGTCGTAGATCAGCCGCTCACCGTGCACGATCCAGCGCGTCTGTTCCTCGTTGGTAGCCACACCGCGACGCTACCGCTCAATACAGCCCAGGTACATGGCATCGAGATGGACCGCCATCTGGGCAGGAGAGCCCGGACCCGAGGCCAAGCACTCGACGACGCAACGTGCCGCAGACCTCGAACCGTGATCCAAGTTCTATGACCTTCAGGTAAAGAGTACGGTTACGCTCCTTGTTGAAGGCACAGGCCTGACGCGGATTGAACACGAAGATCGAAAGGATCGGATCCGAGGGTGGACAGCGCTCAGTACGGCCGGATCGTGAACTTCATCTGGAACATCGCTGACGATGTTCTACGCGATCTCTACGTTCGCGGGAAGTATCGCGATGTCATCCTCCCGATGACCGTGCTGCGGCGGCTGGATGCCGTCCTGGAGCCCACCAAAGCAGCCGTCCTTGAGATGAAGCAGATACTTGAAGACGCTGGCATCGTCAAGGACGAGGGCGCCCTCTGTGATGCGGCTAAGCAAGCGTTCTTCAACACCTCGCCCTTCACGCTACGCGACCTTCGTTCCCGCTCCAACCATCAGCAACTCAAGGCCGACTTCGAGGCCTACCTGGACGGGTTCTCGGACAACGTGCAGGTGATCCTGAACAATTTCGAGTTCCGCAATCAAATCCCTCGCCTGTCGAAGGCGAACGCGCTGGGCCCGCTCATCGAGAAGCTCATGGATCCGGACATCAACCTCTCTCCTGATCCTGTGCGTGACCCGGACGGGCGGATCCGTCAGCCGGGGATGGATAACCACACGATGGGCACGATCTTCGAGGAGCTGGTCCGCCGGTTCAACGAGGAGAACAACGAGGAGGCCGGCGAGCACTGGACTCCCAGGGATGCAGTCAAGCTCATGGCCAACCTCGTCTTTCAGCCCGTGGCCGACAAGGTTTCGTCCACCACGTACCTTCTCTATGACGGGGCGTGCGGCACCGGAGGCATGCTCACAGTGGGGCAGGAGACACTGCGCCAGCTTGGCGAGGAGCACGGCAAGCAGGTGACCACTCACCTATATGGGCAGGAGATCAACGCCGAGACGTATGCCATCTGCAAGGCGGACATGCTCCTCCAGGGCGATGGCAGGCAGGCCGACAACATCAAGGGGGGGCCCGAATACTCCACGCTTGCCAACGATGCCTTCCCCTCCTTCCAGTTCGACTTCATGCTTTCCAATCCGCCGTACGGTAAGAGCTGGAAAAGCGACATGGAGCGGATGGGCGGAAAGAAGGAGATCCAGGACCACCGGTTTGTGATCTCCTACGACGGTGACCCTGAATACTCCCTGGTGACGCGCTCCGACGATGGCCAGCTGCTGTTCCTGGCAAACATGGTCTCCAAGATGAAGCAGGGCACCGAGCTGGGCAGCCGAATCGCTTCTGTCCACAACGGCTCGTCACTCTTCACCGGAGACGCTGGCCAAGGCGAGAGCAACATCCGGCGCTGGATCATCGCGAACGACTGGCTCGAAGCCGTCGTCGCGCTGCCGCTCAACATGTTCTACAACACAGGCATCGCCACCTTTATCTGGGTGCTGAGCAACCGCAAGCCCGAGCACCGCAAAGGCAAGGTGCAGCTCATCGATGCCACCAGCTGGTATGTGCCGCTGCGAAAGAACCTCGGCAAGAAGAACTGCGAACTCTCCGAAGCCGACATCCAGCGGATCGTAGACACGCTTCTGGCGTTCGAGGAGACGGAACAGTCGAAGATCTTCCCCAACAAGGCGTTTGGCTACTGGAAGATTCTCGTAGAGCGACCACTCCGGCTCGCGAGCCAACTCACGCGTGAGTCCGCCGAACAGCTCCGGTTTGCCTCCGGTGACGTGGAGCTTCGGGCCCGGCTGCACAACGAGTTTGGGGAAGTGCTCTTCACTAACTTCACGAGCGTGCAGCGGGAAGTCCGCGCTCACCTGGACGAGTGGGTGGCTACAGCAGAAGAAGGTGACGATGCCCCTGAGGTGTCGGACCGGTCGCGTAAGAAGCTGCTCGACGCCAAGACCTGGGATCGGGACGGTCGACTAGCAGAGATCGCTATGGAGCTTTGGAAAGAACTCGGCGAAGAAGTCTTCATGGACTACAACGAGTTCGAGCTCCAGGCAGGCCTTGCCATGGGTCGTCTGGGGAAGAAGCTGTCGGCCACGGAACGAAAGGTCATGCTACGCGGGTTGAGCTGGCGGAACGAGAGCGCGGCACCTGTAATCGCCAAGCGTCACAGGCCAGGGACGGTGGAACCCAACCCGCTCTACGGTCTTTACGAAGACCAGATCAAGGGCAAATCTGTCATCGTGGAGTACGAGCCGGACGGCGAACTGCGCGACGCAGAGCAGGTTCCACTGCTGGAGGAAGGCGGCATCGAAGCCTTCTTTCGGCGCGAGGTACAACCCTATGCCTCTGACGCCTGGATCAAGCAGGATGCCACCAAGATCGGCTACGAGATCAGCTTCACCCGGCACTTCTACAAGCCACCGCAACTCCGGAGTCTCGAAGAAATCCGTGCGGATATCCTTGCCCTGGAGCAGGAGACCGAAGGCATTCTCGGAGATCTCCTGGGCGGGGTGCGTAGTGAGCACTGAGCCAACCCCTTACCCATCCTATCGACACTCAGGTATCGAGTGGATTGGGCGGGTGCCCGCTCATTGGGCAGTCGCTCCCGGACACTCCGGGTTGCAGCTAAGGCGCGAGAAGAATATCGGGCTCAAAGAGGGAACTGTTCTCTCGCTGAGCTATGGTCGAATTATTGTCAAGCCTCAAGAGAAGCTTCGAGGTCTCATTCCGGATTCATTCGAGACGTATCAGATCGCAGACCCCGGAAACATTATTATTCGGCCAACCGATCTCCAAAATGACAAGACCAGCCTTCGGGTCGGGCTTGTGCGCAACCGGGGGATAATTACCTCAGCTTACCTGTGTATTCAAGCCCGTCCAGCATTACTCCCCGAATATGCCTACGAGCTGCTCCGAGCGTACGATCTGCTAAAGATCTTTTATGGAATGGGATCCGGCCTTCGTCAGAACCTCGAATTTGGCGAACTGAAACGGATGCCGATCATCCTCCCGCCCATCGAAGAACAGCACGCGATTGTGAGTTACCTGGGGTATGTCAGTCGCCAGGTTAATGCGGCGATCCGCGCGAAACTGAATTTCATCGATCTATTGCGTGAGCAGAAGCGCGCGATCGTACATCAGGCTGTCACTCGCGGCCTGAATCCGAGCGTACCGCTGAAGGAGTCCGGCATTCCTGGCGTTGATGCCATCCCTCAACATTGGGAAGTTATGCGAGTAAAGCAGGTTTGCGAGCGTATCGTGGACTGCAAGAACAGGACGCCCGACCTGGTGCCCGACGGAGACTACACAGTTGTCCGGACCACGAATGTGCGTGGCGGGGAGTTCTCGAAGATTGGATCTTATCCCACCGACTTAAAGAATTATGTCGAGTGGACACGACGAGGCGCTCCCCAAATCGGAGACGTGTTCTTTACGCGGGAAGCACCCGCCGGAGAGGCGTGTCTCGTCCCCGACATTCCGGGCCTGTGCATGGGGCAGAGGATGATGTACTTCCGACCTCGACGTGATCTCTTGGACAGCGGCTTCCTGCTCCATAGCATCTATGGCCCCGTAGCGCGCACATACATCAATCTCACCACGAACGGCAGCACCGTCGGGCATCTCCGTCTGGGGCAGGTCTCGTCACTGCCACTTCTGTGGTGCCCTCGGGAGGAGCAGGTAGAGATCGTAGAGCATATCGACCGCGCATCTCAGCCTCTCAATGCAGCCATCAGCCGTGCGGAGCGCGAGATTGCGCTACTCCGCGAATACCGCACCCGTCTGACCGCTGATGTGGTGACGGGAAAGGTGGATGTGCGCGCAGCAGCAGCCTTACTGCCAAATGACGCGGAACTTTTCGGGGCGGATGAGGCGCTAGAGGATATTGAGGACCTTGCGCTGGAGGATGAGGCAGAAGAGTGAGTACACAACTGAATGAGGAAGGGCTTGAGGCCCTCATTGTCCGTGACATGGTGGCTAGGGGCTGGACCGAGGGTAGCCGCCACGACTACGACCGTGACTACGCAGTAGACCTTGTTCAGCTGTCTGCCTTCTTGGCCGCGACGCAGCCGCACCTCATCGAGGCTCTCGATCTCGATGCGGACTCACCGACCCGCCGGAAATTCCTTGCACGGCTGCAAGGGCAGATCACGGCCCACGGCGTCGTCAACGTCCTCCGCAACGGAATCAAGGACGGTCAGCACGAGATCGACCTGTTCTATGGGACGCCGTCGAAAGGCAACAAGAAGGCCACCGATCTGTTTGCCCACAACCGGTTCACCGTTGCGAGGCAGGTGCGGTACAGCCTCGACGAGACGCAGCGTGCCCTGGATCTGGTTATCTTCATCAATGGGCTACCGATCGCGACCTTCGAGCTGAAGAACAGCCTGACCAAGCAGACAGCCGAGGACGCGATCCAGCAATACAAGCGCGACCGGAACCCGAAAGAACTCCTCTTTCAGCACGGCCGTTGTGTCGCTCACTTCGCGCTAGACGACCAGGTTGTGCGATTCTGCACCCACCTGAAGGGCAGGCACTCCTGGTTCCTTCCCTTCGACAAGGGCTGGAAGGATGGCGCGGGAAACCCACCGAATCCGGAAGGAACCAAGACTGCCTACCTGTGGCAGACAATCCTCGCGCCGACGAGCCTGACAGACATCGTGGAGAACTACGCCTCTCGGATCGAGGAGAAAAACCCCAGGACCAACAGGAAGAGCCACAAGCAGATCTTCCCCCGCTATCACCAGCTTGACGTGGTCCGTGGGCTTCTCGCGGACGCCGCGAAGAAGGGTGTCGGGCAGAAGTATCTGATCCAGCACTCCGCGGGTAGTGGAAAGTCCAACTCCATCGCCTGGCTTGCGCTTCAGTTGGTGACGCTTGAGCGGGAGAACGCCAAGGTCTTCGACTCAATCATCGTGGTGACCGACCGACGCATCCTGGATGGTCAGATCCACGCTACGATCAAGCAGTTCTCACAGGTGAAGTCCATTCTCGCGCATGCGGACAGCTCTGCGGACCTGCGTCGGGCGATCGAGGCCGGGAAGAAAATCATCATCACCACGGTCCAGAAGTTTCCCTTCATCCTCGACGGCATCGGTGACAACCACCGGGACCGGAACTTTGCAATCGTGATCGACGAGGCCCACTCCAGCCAGGGTGGTAAAAGCACTGGAGCAGTGAATACCGCCTTCTCTCCCACCTCCAGCGAGGAGGCCGAAGAGGAAACGGTTGAGGACAAGATCAACAAGATCATTGAAGCACGGAGGATGCTCTCTAACGCGAGTTACTTCGCGTTCACGGCCACCCCGAAGAACAAGACGCTAGAGCTCTTCTGCCAGGCAGGGCCAGATGGCCGCCGGCGAGCCTTCCACACGTACAGCATGAAGCAGGCCATCGAAGAGGGCTTCATCCTCGACGTGCTAAAGAACTACATGCCCATCACCAGCTTCTACAAGCTGATGAAGACCGTGGAGGGCGACCCGGAGTTCGACAGTAAGAAGGCCGAGAAGAAGCTCCGACAGTACGTGGAAAACCATGAGTATGCGATCAGGGCCAAGGCCGAGATCATGGTTGACCACTTCCACGAACACGTTATCGCCCTGAAGAAGATTGGCGGGAACGCAAGATCGATGGTCGTGACCAGCAGCATCGCTCGTGCAATCGAGTACTACCACGCCATCTCCGACTACCTCGTGGAACGCAAGAGCCCCTATCGAGCCATCGTCGCCTTCTCGGGAGAGCACGAGTACGGTGGGAATAAGGTCACGGAGGCAACGCTAAACGATTTCCCGAGTAATCAGATCGCCGAGAAGATCCAGGAGGATCCGTACCGGATCCTGGTCTGCGCCGACAAGTTCCAGACGGGCTACGATGAGCCGCTGCTGCACACCATGTACGTGGACAAGGCACTCTCCGGGGTCAAGGCAGTCCAGACGCTCTCACGCCTTAACCGGGCCCACCCGGACAAGCGCGACGTTGCGGTGCTCGACTTCTTCAATGACGCCCTCACCATTGAGAAGGCGTTCTCCGATCACTACCGCACTACAGTGCTCGTTGAATCCACCGATCCGAACAAGCTGCATGACCTCAAGGCCGACCTCGACAGTTTCGGTATCTATACACCCGAGCACGTCGAGTCGTTCGTTCGGCTCTATCTGCAAGACGCCGACCGCGAACAGCTAGACCCGATCCTGGACGTTTGTGTGGCGGCCTACATCGAAGAGCTCGACGAGGACGATCAGATCGAGTTTAAAGGTAAAGCCAAGGCGTTTGTCCGGACCTATGACTTCCTCTCCTCAGTCCTGTCGTATTCCAGCGTCGCCTGGGAGAAGCTCTCGATCCTGCTTACCTTCCTGGTTTCCAAACTTCCCGCTCCAAGGGAGGAGGACCTTTCTAGAGGAATCTTAGAAACCATTGACATGGAGAGCTACCGAATCGAGAAGAAGGCTGCCATGTCCATTGCCCTGCCGGACGAAGACGGCGAGATCAAGCCCGTTCCGATGGCAGGCGTGGGATATCGACAGGAACCAGAAATGGAAAGTCTTTCCTCGATCATCAAAAACTTCAACGACCACTTCGGTAACATACAGTGGACCGATGCCGACCGCATCCAAAAGCTGATCTTTCAAGAGATTCCTGCCATGGTTGCCGCCGACGAGGACTACCAGCGGGCCATGCAGGGCAGTGATAAGCAGAACGCGAAGATCGAGCACGGCCACGCTCTTGGACGTGTGATGCGGTCCTTGCTCAAGGATCACACCGAGCTATTCAAGTATTTCAGCAATGATGAGTCATTCAAACGTTGGATGACCGATTTCGTCTTCGACGAGACGTACAAGAGGAACAAGTCTGCCTAAGAGTCTGGTGCATTCATGTGAACCGCATGACTCCATGGGGTGGCTTCGGGGTGGCTTCGGTTGTCTAGTCCCAGAACATGATTGACAGTTCTGTCCCACCACATACTTGACGGATGCCCTAGGAAACATGACCGGCCTTGCGGGGCCGGGCCGCTTTGATACTGCGGACGGGCTGAGTCGTGGTGCGGCGAACCACTCGGGCGTCGTCGGGCAGTTCGATGGTCAGCGTGGTCTCGCTGACATGCACGGTGACCACCGCGCGGGCGTGCAGACGGCCGAGGGCGACCTTCTGCCCGGCGACCATGATGACCCCGCTGTTGCTGGCGACTCGCTGCACGGTGATCGGCTCAACCGAGGGCCGGGGCGGCGGCCCGGCCGGTCGGGCGTCCCGCAGATGCCGCACCCGGTCCCAGCCGATCGGGTTCGGGCGAGTGCGCAGCAGCTCACGGGTGGTGGGGTCGAAGAACATCAGCGTGTGTTCCTCGATCCGGACGCTCACACGCCGGCCGCCCAGGATCTCAGCCGCCAGCACGATACGTCCCGCCAAGCTGACCGTGCCCGCTCGGCTGACGGTCCGGTCCACCTCCACCGCACTGCCGGACTCGGCAGCCGGCAGCGGTGCCGGACCGGCCGCACGTCCCCCGTTCGCGGCCAGCTTGGCCAGGTCCGCGTTCGACAGGTGCGAACGGAAGCTCTTCAAGCGGACCCCGGCGACCAGCAGATGGACCACGTCGGTGTCGGCCCAGAACGTCACTCGCACCCCGGCCCGATCCGGACCGAGCCAGAACTGGCGCCCCGCCACGAACATGTTTCCACTGGCGGGCACGACCCGCTCGAACTCCACCGGCCCACCCGACCATGCCCGGACCGGCCCTTCGGCGACCACCCGGCGAGCCTGCCCGTCCCCCTCGGCGACGGCCTGTCCGGCCCGCTGCTCCGTATCCGGTGAGGCTGCCGGTTCCGGCTGGGCGATGACCTGCCCGTTCACGGCCGTCAACGTCGCGGGCAGCCGCAACGGCAGCAGATCCTCCTGGGGGCCGGTCTTGGGGACGAACCGATCCGCGGGATAGGCCATCCCGATCGCCTGGTGCGGACGCTGAGTGTTGTATTCGGCCACCCAGGCATCCACCGCGGCCTGCGCCGCCTCCAGGTCCTCAAACGGCACCGCATCGTCCAGCAGCTCGCGACGCAGCGTCTGATGAAACCGCTCAACCTTCCCGGTCGTGGTCGGAGAGCGTGGCTCGGTCAACCGATGAGTGATGCCGTTATCGCGGCAGATCCGATCGAACAGCACCTCCCCGCCCTTGCCGAACCGATCGGTGAACTGCTTGCCGTTGTCGGTGAGCACCTCATCCGGCACCCCGAACGCGCGCAGCGCCGCCGCGAAGGCCAGGCACACCGCACGCCCGGTGGGACGGGCCACCACAGAGGCGATCACGCAATACCGGGAATGGTCGTCGATCCCGGTGACGACCTTCGCCTCGCTGCCGTCAGCCAGGAACACGCCGCCGACGATGTCCATCTGCCACAGCTGCATGGGAGTATCGCGTTCCCACCGCAGGTAGTCCTCACGGCGTTTACGCCGCTGCTGAGGCTGGACCAGGCCGTGACGCACCAGCGCCCGATACACCCCCATCCGAGAGGGGACAGGCTCGATCCCGCGCTTCTTGGCCTCGTGCACCAGCCGGACCGGACCCCACCGGGGATGCTCACGGCGCAGCTCGCACACCACCGCTTCCACCTCCGCCGACAGCTGGGACGGTGAGGAGACCGGACGGCGGGAACGGTCGGCCAACCCGGCCAGGCCGGATTCTCGATAACGCCGCATCCAGGAATGCAATGTCTGGCGTGATACCCCGATTCGGGTGGCGGTCTCGGTCACGCTCGCACCGGCGAGGACCGCGAGAACTGCCTGATAACGCTGCTCGACAACGGACAAATCGACCAGGGCCAATCCCGGCCTCCTGACGCGCGCCATCCGCAAACGACGCACGAAAGATCGGCCGACAACGGCACCTGTCAAACATGTCCTGGGACTGATGTGTCAAGCATGTCCCGGGACAGGACAGACAGGACAGTCGGTCACTTGCCGAATCGTTCTTGTAAGGATCAAGGGCGGCGCTGCGCGCCGCCTCGCGGCCCTACGCCCGCTCGGCGGCCGGGCATGCGGCCTGGGGGCCGGTCCCGGCCGCCGGCAGCTTGATCCGCACAGCGATCCTCGCGACGTCTTAGCCAGTGCAACCGTCGATGCGAGCTAGCCTGCTCTTGCCCGGACTCGCCCAGATCTCGAAGCGCCCGTACCCTCCAGATTTCCCGTAGGTTCTGTAGACATCCAGCGACGCCCTGTGTGGATCGGCGCCCGGGATCCACTGATCGCCGCCCTTCTCTACAAGGATCGTCCAGGGGCCAGTGATCGTGTTGGTCTCCACCGAGGCTTCGTTGCAGGGTGGAACCCACACACGCAAGTTCGGGTGATCATCGCCCTCCGCCGCGCGAATCAGGATCACCACCTGAGCGTCAGCTGTGTTGGTATTGCGCACCTTGATCTCGGTGCCCGTTTTCGTAGCGTAGGAAAGAGCAGACACTCGCTCAACGAACGCAGCATCTTCCCGGTCGTCCTCGTGCTGCACTTGATACAAGGCCACAGCAACACCAAGTGTGGCGACGACAACAGCAGCGCTCTCTATTCGTGCACTCTGACTGGCCCGCCTCTTGTCGTTGGTTACGACCAAGAATGCAGCCAGTCCTAGCAGTGGAACAACCCAAATCGGCACGTAGCCGATCAGCTCAACGAGACTGTGACCCAACTGCCTTAGGTAACTCTCAATTGTCGCCATGCGCGCCTCTCGACGCCTAAACCTTCCCGCAGGGTGATGAGCCGGTAACGATCACAGATGTCGCATAGTTCCCAATGGAACGCCAGGGCCAGTATCCGGGGGCGCTCCGGCTCCGGGATGGCGCCGAGCTGGAGAGTGCGGGCAGTAGGTGGCTGGTGTGGAGCCCGCGCATCCCTCCTGCCATCGACCCAGGCAGAGCCCAGCAGACCAGCTCCTCCGGCTCAAGCCCGTCTATGGCCGTTGGCGTCCGATGGCCGAGGAACGGCGACCGGCTGACGTACACACGAAGACGGGCTTGTACCTCCGTCGCCGGCCCGCTGCCGCTTCGCGATGGGTCGACGGCATGCGGGATGCGCGGACGGGGAGGAATGTGCGAGGCCGCACGGGCCGGAGCTTGATTGTCTCGCCGTGCAATATGCGTGCAATGATCTTGCCGAATGCGGCAGGAGAGTAAGACTGCGCCGCAGGTCAGGAGTACCTGAGAACCATGAAAGGTCACGCGCTGTAAAACCGTCGGCTCAGCCTGCCCAGGTTCGAGCCCTGGGCCTGCCACCAGCCATAACGGCAGCTCAGAGTCCCTCCGGGGCTCTTTTGCTTCCCGGCCCGTGCAGCCAGATGCCACCCTGAGCTGCTATCTGTCTCCCCAACAACGCGGGTATGGCCAACGAGCCCCCTCATGCTGACCCTGCAGAGCTACGAGAGCCGGTTCGCCGCCAACCACCTGGGCCACTTCGCCCTGACCGGCAGGCTGCTGGGCTCCATCAAGCAGGGGCAGGCACCGCGGCTGGTGACGATGCCGTCCGACGCCTTCCGCCGCTTGACGACCACTCTCGACCTGAACGACCTGCGAGAGGAACACGCTTACTTCCCCGGTCGCGGCTACATCCAGTCGAAGCTTCATCGGCCCAGCCCATGGAGGCGGTACACCGCGAGAAGGACGCCTCATATGTCCGGCAAGTCATTTACAACCACGCGATCTTACGATCGCGCCATGATGAAGAAGACGATCACCGCTGTGGTAGCCGGCCTCGTTGTCCTGGTGACTCCGGCCGCCGCTTCCGCCACACCTTCCGCGTCCGACACCAAGACTCTCCGGCTGCGTGCCGGATTGAGCCTGATCATCCCCGAGTCCTGGAAGGTCTACAAGATCAGCAAGGACTGGACCCGCGTGGTGACCGGTTCGTGCCCGACCGTCAACGACGAGGTCTTCGGGTTCCGTGACTCCGGTTGCCGCAGCTTCTGGGTGCTGGGCCCGAGCGCGATCGAGATAGGGCACGAGGTGTTCCAGGCGTACACGCCGGACGCCCCGTTCTATCCGGCCACCGACGTCGGCCCCTGCGTGTACGACGCGAACCTCTCGGCCGGCGAGATGACGCTCGCGGCCAAGGGGCTGCGCCAGATCGGCCCAGGGCACAAGGCGTACTATCGCGCCTGGTCAGCCGACTGCGTCGCCCGGAACAGCGGCAAGGTGAAGGGCCGCTTCACCCAGCGCGAGTGGTACCTGCCCAAGTCCAAGATCCTGTTCGTGGATCAGTGGAACACGCAGGGCCTCTCGACGGTCCTCAAGTACGCGAGCTGGAGCTGACGATCCCGCCGACGACGAGCGATCAGCGCGCGGGCATCGGCGGGTACGCGGCGTGGGCGCCGAACCCGTCGCCCAGGGAGCCGAGGGCGCACGGCCCGGCGCCCCTGTACGGCGGTCTCGGTGAGATCGAAGTCCGGCCTCCACCTACGCGCCGCGATGGTCTGGATCAGAGACCTCACCGGACCACCCCTTGATCGCAACCAGATACGCGCCCTGGTGGTCAAGGCGTCGGTGATTCGCTGATTGGCGACCTCCTGATGGCCGTCGAGGCCATTGGCGTACATGTAGGAGGAGGTCCACCGCCCGTTCGGCCACCCCGGGGCCCTTCGCGTCGAGGGCGCTGCTCTGGTGGCGACGGGCTGCTCGAGACGGTCATGCTGATCGCGTGATGGATGCTGCCGCTGTGTGCGCCGTTCGAACCGCCCGTCCGGATGATCTGGTCGCGGTCCTGCAGGTATATGCCGCCGAACGCGCCCCTGACGGTGACTCTCCCCACGAGGTTTCGGATCTGGCGCGGCTGACTTGGCAACAGATGATGCGATCCAGCGGACTCACTGTCTATCTCGCTGAGGTCGACGATCAGGTGGTCGGGACGGCAACGCTGGTGACGATGCCCAACCTGACGTACGGTTGTGCCCCCACCGCGTTCGTCGAGGCCGTCGTGGTGGCTGCCGGTCATCGCCGCAAAGGCGTGGCCACCGCCATCATGCGTCGACTCCTCGGCGACGCTCGATCGGCCGGATGCAACAAGGTCCAGCTCCTGTCCCACAAGCGCCCTGCCACCGATGGTGCTCATCGGCTCTACACCTCGTTGGGATTCGAGCCGGAAGCGGAGGGATTCCGCCTCTATGTTCGGCAGGTTCCAGTCGCCGTTCAGGCCGCCAAGGCGACATAGAGCCGAGAGCCGATCCCAGGGGTGACGAACACGCGAGGATCGACAGCGCCGTCCTCATCACGGAGTCGCTGGGCGAATTTCTCGCCGAATTACGTGGGGCGGCGGCAACAGGACGCGTGGAAGGGTCGTTCGTGGCCGTGGGAGTCAGGGGCGCGGCTGGACGAGCGCGTCGAGTTGCCGGACGACGTGCTCTATCGGAGCGCGCGTGTCGATTTCCATGGTCGCGGTGGCTCGCAGCAGCGGCTCGACAACGCGTAGGTCCTCCAGGATGGCGTCCCGTTCCTCCGGCCGCTTGCCGTACGGATTGTTGGTTCGTGCCATGACCCGGGCGAGCAGCACGTCGGCCGGCGCGCTCAGCAACACGACGTGGTCGAACTGCGGATAGAACGTCCCCTGGTTGCTCTTGCAGCCGGCCACGAACAAGCCGCCGTCCTTGTGGCCGGCGAGTAGGCCGGTCATCGCCTCCTCCCGCCACACCCAGTCCGACGACCCGTCCGGCAGCGTGATCCAGTGGCTCCAATGTCCGTAGTCCGTGTCCACCACCCGGTGTCCCCGTGAGGCCAAGATCTGCAGAGCGGTTGATTTGCCGGTCCCCGACATTCCGGTGATCAAGACCTTGGGCATGGCATCACCATAAACGCGATCGGCTGGAGCACCTTCACGTCCGAGGAAGCCCGATGCGTGCCGCAACATCCAGCGAAAAGCGGGATATGTCGCGCCTGCTAGCCTCTGGTCGGTGATCCACGAGGGCGATCCTGAAGAGACCCGGCAGACGGCGGCGATCGGTTCCTCCCGCGTCTTCTTGCGTCCGATCAGCGGCGGTGACCAGGACGAGTTCGTCAGGCTGGTCCGCGCGAGCGTCGACCTTCACCACCCGTGGATGTCCCTGCCCGCCACGCCGGAGGAGTTCCAGGCGTACGTCAGGCGGTTCGACGATCCGGAGTCCGCCCAGTGCCTGCTCGTCCGCGTACAAGACACGGGCGCCATGGCGGGCGTGATCAATATCAACAGCATCATCCGGGGACGCTTCCAGAACGGCTCTCTCGGCTACGCGGCGTTCGCCCCCACCGCCGGCCGGGGGTACATGTCCGAAGGTCTCGGCCTGGTGCTGCGCCACGCGTTCGAGCGGTTGCGCCTCCACCGGTTGGAGGCCCAGATCCAGCCCGAGAACCACGCCTCCAAAAGGCTGGTCCAACGCCACGGTTTCCGCTACGAGGGATGTTCGCCCGATCTGCTGTTCATCGACGGCGCCTGGCGGGATCACGAACGGTGGGCGATCACCGACGCCATGGCCGGCATGGTTTCCGCCGACCCCCATCCGGGCCGGCCCGTCCGCTGAGACCCCTGGTGGGCCGCGTGCCCTTCGCGACAGCGGACAGCCGCCGATCTCTCGGCGCCTGTTGGGCGAAAGCCGCTCACATCGGTGTCAACCGGATGGCCTCGCGCTTCGTCTTTCCTGTACCCCTCTGTCGCAACAGGAGATGTTTTGCGCATCCGCTCGGTTCTCTCGGTCGTCGTGGCGGGCGGCCTGATCCTGTTCTGGCCGGCCCAGGCCGCCGCCGTACCCGAGGCGCGACAGGACGCGCTCGCCGCTGTCACGGACGTCGTCGACTACGAATGCGCCACCAAGGGCGCGACCGAGAAGCAGCAGATCAAGGTCAAGATCGAGATGACGATGCCGACCGACGCCACGGCGGGTACGCAGATGAGCATCGGCTGGCACGGAACCTACGCCGACGACGCCACCGCCCTGAGAGTGCCGGCGACGGTGCCGGCCGGTGGCATCAAGCTGTACGCGTACGCGTCCATCAGCGGGATCGACCAGGTGAGTTCCGCGACCGGAGTGGCTGAACTGGCCGCGCTCAGCCCCGGCGAGATCCTCCCCCTGCCGCAGGCCACGGTCTCGCTCAAGACCAAGTCCAAGAACGCGGGCACGGCCACGGTCAAGCCCGCCGCCATCAACTTCGGGCCCAAACCGGACGAACGGACGATCGAATGCGAGGTGGCGAACGCCGACGCGTTGAGGACGTACACCCTCACCGTCGCCTCAGCGGGCGGTCAGCAGGCCGATCCGAGTACGACGCCGAGCCCGAGCCCCAGCGGCACACCGAGCCCCAGCGGCACACCGAGCCCCACACCGACCGCGAGCAGCCTGCCGACCCACACGGTCACGGCGACCGTCACGGCATCCGTCGAGGAAGTCCCCGACGAGCGGATGAAGACCCCGGTGGGCGGCGCCGCGACCGGTGGCGGCGGTGAGGCCGGTCCCGACGGGCGGATGATCGTATTGATCGGCACGGTGCTCACGCTCGCCGCCGCCACCGGGCTCCTGCTCCGCCGCCGGAGCCTCCACCGAGGTTGAGCCCGCCGCTCCCGGGCTCGCACCGGTTCAGGCGTCCGGCCCTTGACGGTACGAGGCGGCGGCTTCGGCGATGAGGCGGGCGGCGGAACGCCAGTCGGGCGCGCGGGCCAGCGGTGCGAGGATGTCCCGTTCGTCCGGGCCTCTGCCGTGCCAGAGGAGTACGGCGGGCAGCGTGGAAGGCGTGTCGGGGCGATAGACGTCGAGGGCCTTGCCACTCGGCCCGTAGACGATCTCCCGGTCCACCAGTACGTCCATGGATGCCTCACATGTCGTTCTGCAGAGGTCCTCCAGCACAGCAGCGGGGCGGCGGTCGGGGCAATCCCGCCACGGCACCGGGAGAGAGCGATGCGGGCGGGTACCGTGAAGCGCGCGATGACGGCGGAGGGTGAGGCGGGCCGATGAGCCGAGCGGTGGAGGAGTCCAACCGGCGGATGCTCCGCGCCCGCGACGCCATGGACCGGGCCTACGCGCAGCCGCTCGACGTCCCGGCACTCGCCCGGATCGCCCATGTCTCGGAGGCCCACTTCATCAGGACGTTCCGGGCGACGTTCGGCGAGACCCCGCACCGCTATCTCCAGCGGCGCCGGGTCGAACGCGCGATGTTCCTGCTGCGCCAGACCGACCGTTCCGTGACGCGGATCTGCTTCGACGTCGGGTTCGCCAGCCTGGGGACGTTCAGCCGGACGTTCCGCGCCATCGTGGGGGAGTCCCCGACCGCGCACCGGCGCCGCGGCCGTCTTCCGGCGGCGCCGACGTGTTTCACGATGTCCTGGACCCGGCCGAGCAGTTTCGGAGAAGCTCCGGACGGCCGTGGCTGACTAGCGTGGCGTGCATGGTGAAATCACTCACGCACTCGCACATCTACGTCTTCGACCAGGACGAGGCCCTCGACTTCTACGTCGGCACCCTCGGTCTGGAGGTCCACATCGACGCCGATATGGGGTTCATGCGCTGGCTGACCGTCAACGTGCCCGGCCAGCCCGACCGTCAGATCCTCCTGGAGAGGCCGGGCCCGCCGGCACTGGACGAGGCGACGGCCGGGCAGGTCAGGGAACTGGTCGCCAAGGGGGCGATCGGCCTGCTCATCTTCAGTACGGACGACTGCCGCAAGACCTACGAGTCGTTGCGCGCCAAGGGCGTCGAGTTCACCCAGGAGCCGACCGAGCACTTCTACGGCACCGACTGCGCGCTCCGGGATCCGTTCGGCAACGCGATCCGGATCACGCAGCCGGCCCCGGAACCCCAGGCGCCCACCCCGGGCTGCTGAAGCACGGCCCGGGAACCGCGGTCCCACGGGTTCACGACCATGCCCTCGGCCTGTGGTCCACGGCGGGACGCGACGCCGCGTTCCCGGCCGGGAGGTCGTGAGATCTCGGACGGCACTGCAGGGACCTCCAAGTGATCGACAAGAGAACCCGCCTAGCGTGCCGCGCATGGGAAGGCTGCTGGCGGCAGGGGTGCTGCTGATGACGCTGGGCGGGTGCGGGATGGTCGCGGTGCCGACGGACGACGACGGGCGAGGCGCGAGCCGGAACGGCGACGCCTCGGCCCGCCGTACGGACGACCACGCGACAGGGCGCCGGGCGGGAAGCGGTGAGATCGAGCCGGGAGTGCTCAAGGGGCGGGTGGTCGACGCGGAGGGCGGGCCGGTCGCGGGCGCGCTCATCGCCGCGGACAACCAGATGGTGTACAACAGCAACCTCATCGTCCCGACCGACGCCGACGGGTTCTACCGGGTGGAGACCCCCGGCTCGTTCACCTTCCACGCGACGGGCACGGTGACCCGGCGGCTCGACGGCCGGGAGTACGTCATGGACCTGGAGCCCGACGACGACAACCCCTACGCGGGGCCGGAGGGGGCGATCAGGAACTTCACGTGGAGGCTCGCGGGGACGAAACCCGGCGACCGCGGTCACTACGGCGGTGCGGTGCTGTTCTACCTGAACGCCGCCGACCCCGGGAACCCGGAGGTCTTCCTGGAGGACGAGAAGGTCACCCTCACGCTGACCCCGCAGGGGCCGTTGATCGACGGCTCCACGGGCCGGACCATCACGGCGCGGGCGGAGCGCACACCGGACGGGTCGGGTCTGCCGAGCGTGCCGATCGGTCGTTATCGGATCACGGCGTCCTATGAGGACCGTCAGCTCCGCGTCAGGTCGCGCGGTGATGAGGAGTACGCGCGAGAGGTCGTCGCCGACTTCACGAGCGTCATGACCGGCATCTACCGGATCGAGCTGGAACTCTCCCTCTGATCCGTGTCAGGCGACCTCGGCCGCGCTCCCGCGTTCGACGAACAGGTGCTCGGGGCCGCGCAGGCGCGGGTTCGGCCGGTACGGGGGCGGGTCCACGACGAGGCGCGGGTCCCGGAGCCTCCGGATGAGCCCGGTGAGCGCGATCCCGGTCTCCAGGCGGGCCAGGACAGTGCCGAAGCAACTGTGGATCCCGCTCCCGAAGCCGACGTGCTATTGCGATCTATCGGGAAAGATGGCTGCGGCAAATCGGGAGGAAAGCTATCGTCGCTCCATGCGTTGGGGGCGCCTCGCGGCCGTGGCGGCCATGCTCTTCCTGCTCGCCGGATCGATCCCCCGTGCCGACGAGCTCGTCGGGGTCGTACGCCATGCCTACGCCTCCCAGGGCATCCCGTACTCCTGGGGAGGCGGTCACGGGACGCGGCCCGGCCCGTCCAAGGGGACCTGCCGCGGCTACACCGGGTCCGTACGGCCCTGCCCGGCGCGGCGCACCGTGGGCCTGGACTGTTCCGGGTTCACCCGCTGGATGTACCGGCTCGCCTTCGGTGACGACGTGCTGGGGCGGGGCAACACCGACGACCACGTCCGCAGGATGCGCAAGGTGCGTACGCCGCGGCCCGGCGACCTCGTGTTCTACGGCACCCGCGCGAAGACCCACCACGTCGGCGTCTACATCGGCGCCGGCAAGATGATCAACGCCTTCGCCACCGGCACGACGACGCGGATCGACGACATCGACGCGGTGGACGACCTGCTCGGCTTCTATCACTATCCGGCATGATTGGACGTCCATGGTGAGATTGGCCGTTCTCGGGCAGTGCCGCGCAGAAGTGGCGGGACGCCCCGCCAATCTCGGGACCTCGCGGCAGCGCGCCGTCGTCGCCAGGCTCGTCTGCGCCCAGGGGCACATCGTCTCCACCGACGGCTTCATCGAGGACCTCTGGCAGGGACAACCGCCGCCCCGCGCCCTGGCCGCGCTCCAGGTCTACGTCTCCAACCTGCGCCGGATCCTCGAGCCCGACCGCGCCCGCCGCGCGCCGGCCCGCGTGCTGGTGAGCGCCCCGCCCGGCTACCGGCTCGCCCTCGACGCCGACGCCGTGGACGCCTGGGGGTTTCCGCGGCGGCTCGACGCCGCGGTGGCGGCGCTCCACGCCGGACGGCCGGACGAGGCCATGACGACGATCGACGAGGCGCTCGCGCTCTGGAACGGACCGGCCTTCGCCGAGTTCGCCGACGAGGTGTGGGCTGCCCCCGAGGCGGCCCGGCTCGACGAGCTTCGCGCCGTCGCCGTCGACTATCGCGCCGAGGCGGCGCTCACCCTCGGCCGCCACGCGGAGATCGTGCCCGTGCTGGAACGCCACGTCCGCGCGCACCCGCTCCGCGAGAACGGCGTACGCCTGCTCGCGCTCGCCCTCTACCGGTCGGGGAGGCAGGGCGAGGCGCTGGCCGTGATCCGCCGCACGCGGGAGACCCTGGCCGAGGAACTGGGCGTGGACCCCGGCCCGGAGCTGCGCGGCCTGGAGGCCGACATCCTCGCCCAGGCCGACTCCCTCACCCCGGCCCCGCTCGCCGCGCGCGCCGTCCTGTCACCGGCGGGCCCCGCGCCGGCCGTCGTCCCCGCGGTCCAGGAGGCCGCCCGAATGATCGGCCGTACCGCGGAGCTCGCCCGCCTGATGTCGGCCGCTGGCCGGGCGATGAACGGCCTCCGGGTGGCCTGGCTCGGCGGCGACGCGGGATCGGGCAAGAGCACGTTGGCCGACGCCCTGGCGGGCGCGCTCGCCGCCGAGGGCTGGCGGACGGCGGTGGGCAGATGCCCGGAGACCGACGGCGGCGTCCCGCCCGCGTGGGCGTGGAGCGAGGTCCTGCGCCACCTCGCCGCCGCCTTCCCACCCGCTCCGGAGGCCGCCTCGCGGCTCGCGCCCCTCCTTGAGGACGACACGCGCGAGGTCGTCGGCCAGTTCTGGCTCGCCCAGGCCGTGGGGGAGTACCTGGACGGCGTGCCCGGCCCGCTGCTGATCGTGATCGAGGACGCGCATCGCGCCGACGAGGAGACGCTGCGCCTGCTCCGCCACCTGGCGGCGCGGCTGGCCAGGACCGCCGTCCTCGTGCTGCTGACCCACCGGCCCTCCGAAGCGGGCGACGACCTGACGGCGACGGGGGCCGCGCTGGCCGTACAGGCGGCCGAGCACGTCACGCTGGACGGCCTCGGCGCCGACGACGTGGCCCGGCTGCTCCGGGAGCGCTCCGGCATGGACGTCGACACCGTCACAGTGCGGACGGTGATCGAGCGGACCGGCGGAAACCCGCTGTTCGTGTCCGAGATCGCCCGGCTGCTCGCCGTCGACGGGCCGTCGGCGGTCCACGCGCTGCCACCCGGCGTCCGAGACCTGATCCGCAGGCGGGTGGCGCGGTTGCCCGCGACCGCCCAGACCACGCTGCGCAACGCCGCCGTCCTCGGCCGGGACGCCGACGCCGACGTGATCATCGCGATGTCCGGCGCTGACGAGGAGACCGTGCTCGACGGGCTGGAGGCGGGCGTGCTCTCCGGTCTGCTGACCGAGCCGTTGCCCGGTCAGGTGCGGTTCGCCCACGTGCTCGTCCGCGAGACCCTGTACGGCGACATCCCCCGGCTGCGCCGTACCCGCCTGCACGGGAAGGTCGTCGCCGCGCTTGAGCGGGTCAGGCCCGCGGACGTCGGCGCGCTCGCGCATCACGCGCTCGCGGCGGCGACCACGGCGGGCGCGGCGAGTGCGGCCAAGGCCGCGGAGTACGCCGCGAGGGCGGCGGAGCAGGCGTCCGCCCTGTACGCCCACAAGGAGGCGGCGGCGCTGCTCGAAGGCGCGCTGGACGCGCTCGATCTCGGCACGGGCGTGGGCGCGGGGTCGTTCTCCGGGACCGCCGCGTTCTCCGGGGCCACCGCGTTCTCCGGGGCCACCGCGTTCTCCGGGGCCACCGCGTTCTCCGGGGCCGCCGCGTTCTCCGGGATCGGCGGCGACACGGGGCCCGGGGCCGCCGCGGGCGTCCGAGGCGGCGCCGGACCCGAGGCCGGGGCGGCGGCCAGGACACGGCTGGAGTCGCTGTGCCGTCTGGTCTCCGCCAAGGCGCACGCGGGCGACGTGGTGTCCGCCCTGTCCAGGCGGGCCGAGGCGCTCGCGCTCGCCCGCGCGATCGGCGACCCGTCGCTCGTCGCCCGCGCGGCGGCCGCGTTCGACGCGCCGGTCATCTGGACGATCCAGCCGGATCGCCGGATCGACCAGGACATTGTGCGGGCGGCGCGCGAGGCGATGCCCGACGAACCGGGCGAGGCACGCTGCCGGTTCCTCGTCACGCTGGCCCACCAGTACGAAGGGCACGACCCCGAGTACGTCGAGGCGGTGAGCGCCGAGGCGCTGGAGATCGCCCGCGACCTCGGCGACCCGAGGCTGCTGTGCATGGCGCTGAACGCCCGCTACTGGGCCTGCGTGCAGCCGGAGCGGCGTGACGAGCTGGAGCGGCTCGGCCGGGACCTGCTTGAGGCGTCCTCGTCCGCCGGCCTGCTCGGCTATCAGACGCTCGGCCACTTCGCCCTCTGCATGGTCGCGCTCGGCCGTACCGACTGGGCCATGGCACGGCGGCACGCCGATCAGGCCGTGGAGCTCTCCACGAGCGGCCAGCTCGGGCTCGCGCTCGGCATCCTGGCCGTGCTCGACGCGCTGCACCTCCTGGTCGGCGGAGAGTTCGAGCGGGCCGAGGCCGCGTACAGCTCCATCGCCGAACAGATGGCGCAGGCGGGCGCCGCCAACGCGGTCGCGTTCGGCGCGCTCGGCAGGCTGATGGTGCGCCTGTCCTCCGGACGCGGGCACGAGTCGCTGGCCGAGATCCATGAGATGTGGGAGCGGATCCCCGACCAGGTGGGCGAGCTGTACACCCAGACGCTGATCGCCGCGGGCCGCCTGGACGAGGCCCGGGAGACGTGGTCCGCCACGCTGCCGCCCCGCCGGGACTACTACTGGCAGATCATGACGGCGATACGGGCGGCCAACGCGATCGCCCTCGGGGACGGTGATGTGGCCCGGGAATGCCACCGGCTGCTCCTCCCGTCACGGAACGAGCTGGCAGGGCTGCACAGCGGCTCGATCACCCTGGGGCCGGTCGCTCACACGCTCGGAGAACTGGCCGAGTTCCTCGGCGACCGGGACACCGCCGCCGGACACTACGCCGTCGCCGCGGAGGTGGCCGCCCGGAGCGGCTCCCCCCACTGGCGGGAGCGGGCCCTGCGCGCGCTGGCCTCCCTCGACGGCTGATCGGCGCCGGAACGCGGGACGAGCCACCAGGCGGTCTGCCGGGTGGTCCGGTCTCGGTGGGCGGTCCGTCGGATTGCCCGCCGGACGGCCTGTCCGGGCGTCCGCGAGGTCGGCCGTCAGAGCGTTCCGAAGATCAGCCGCTGCCGCCGCCGGTGACCTCCGCGCAGCATGGCGAGCAGCATCACGAGAACGGGTCCCGCCATCCTGCGCAGCTCCGCCAGCTCCGACGGCAGGGCGTACTGCTCGATCCTGGGCAGCTCGAAGCGGATGCTGCCGCCCTTCCTGGCCTCCTCCTCGACGGCGTTCCAGTCCGCCACGGAGACATGCCGCTCGATGATGGGGAAGATCATCCGCTCCTCCTCCTCGATGTGCTCGTCGAGGAGATCGGCCAGCCGGGCGAGTGGTGCGGCGGCGCGGGCCGGTTCCCCCGCGACCGCGCGGATCTCGTCCAGGATCGGGTCCAGCGCGGAGTGGTCCTCGATCAGGTCGCCGAGGTCCACCTCCGCGCCCGCGGACCGTACGAGCAGGGGCCAGAGGGACGCGTCCTCGACGCTGTGGTGGTGGTGGATGCCGTCGCAGAGCCGTACGACGTAGTCGCGGATCGCGGCGGCCCGTCGCGCGTCGCACCGCTGCCGCCCCTCCGCGATCTCCCTGGTCAGCTCGGCGAGGCGGCGGGTGTCGCCCCGCATGGCGCGGTGGGTGATACGGAACCCGAGCACGTTCGGGGTCGCGGGCGCGGTCGCTGGAGATGTCATCGGAACTCCTCGGTCGTGGTTTCACGCCGAGAGTGCCCCGGGTCACTTGGCGTTCCTTTGGTCCGGACTAAAGCCCGAACTGTTGTGACCAGTGGTGTTGTGCGAAATCGACGGGGCGAAGCGATAGTTTGTCGGACTATGGAACGGCGATGGGTGGGACCTGACGGTTACGAGATCGTGCCCGCGATCCGCGACGGCCGCCAGGTGCTCCAGGTGTGCAGGGACGGAACGCCTGTCGCCGACTGCGGGTCCGTGGAGGAGGTCGCCCGGCATGTCGACCTCGCCGACCTTTGCGAAGTGATCTCCCTACCGGCGCGGGACGACGGCCGCCGGGCCGCCCTCTCGTAGTGCGCCGGCCGCGCTCCCGGTAGCTGCGCTTCCAGCGGTTCGCGCTGGGCTTCAGGCGGTTCGCCGTGCTGGGCTTTCGACGGTCCGGCGGCCGCGCTTCCGGTAGTCAGCCGCGCTCGGCTTCCGGTGGTTCGCCGGCCCGCGTTTCCGGTGGTTCGCCGAGCCGGGCTCGCGTAGTTCCCGGCGCGCCGGGCGCGACCCCTCTAACCTCGGAGAATCCCGATCTGACGAGGGGGACCCATGCGCCTGCCCGCCGCGCTCCGCCCGGTCGCACTCTCCTTGACCGCGCTCCCATCGGCCGCGCTTTCGTTGGCCGCACTGTGCCTCGCCACCGCCTGCGCGAGCCAGCCCGCCCGTACGGCTCCCGCCGAGGAGACGCAGATCTACGTGCTCAACCTGTACGGCGACGAGAACGGCAGAAGCGACCAACGCCCGCCGGCCCTCGTGCTGTCGGAGTTCAGCACCGTCGACGGCATGAGCTGGCAGTCCTGGGGGCCGGGTCGCGCGGTCGGCGTCGGACGGTTGAGCGGCACCTGGTGCCTTCCCCAGTGCCAGGACCGGCCCTACGACGCCACCGTCACCCTCAGCAACGTCGCGCCGTACAAGGGCGACGGCTATTTCACCAGGTACGCGGTCAAGGCGGAGCTGCCCGAGTCCGAGAGGAAGACGGCCGACCTGAAGGGAGCCCTGCCCGTCCCGGAGGCCGATTAGCCGCCGCGAACGTCGCCCTCGAGGCCTTTCTCCGGCGGCGATGCGCCGTCGCACTTTGATTTCGCATCAACCGCCGGGGACGTGTATGGTTACACCTGTCCGCAGCGCGAGAGCGGCGGCGGGCACGCCCCTATAGCTCAGTCGGCAGAGCGTCTCCATGGTAAGGAGAAGGTCAACGGTTCGATTCCGTTTGGGGGCTCTCGCTAACAAGTCCCGCTCGATCCTTTCGGGCGGGTCTTTTGGCGTGATGGGAGGGGATTTCTCTTCCCGTCGCAAAACGGTTTGGGCTTCTCCCGTGAGTTACGGCACACTGGAGGCGCTCGAGCCCCGATCACGGCCGCACGCGCGTGCGCGACAGCCGTTCAGGTCGGGTATCCTTGCGTGGCCGGTCGATTTTGCCGGTTCAAGGCGGAGTAGCTCAGTCAGGCAGAGCAAGCGGCTCATAATCGCTGTGTCGCCGGTTCAAGTCCGGCCTCCGCTACTACCCTGCTCGGTTTCCCTCACACAGGACACCGAGTTCGGGTTGTCCAGTAGTCCCAGACGTAGAAAGGCACTCCCACGTGGCTGCCACAGACGTTAGGCCGAAGATCACGCTGGCCTGCCAGGAGTGCAAGCACCGCAACTACATCACGCGGAAGAACCGGCGCAACGACCCGGATCGGCTTGAGCTGAAGAAGTACTGCCCGAACTGCAAGACGCACCAGGCGCACCGCGAGACGCGCTAACCGCCGTCTCTCCGCGTCGGGGCAGGACTTTCAGAAGTACTGCCCACCCGCCCCTGTAACCGGGGCAAGACGCACCAGGCGCACCGCGAGACGCGCTAACCGCCGTCTCTCCGCGTCGGGGCAGGACTTTCAGAAGTACTGCCCACCCGCCCCTGTAACCGGGGCAAGACGCACCAGGCGCACCGCGAGACGCGCTTAACCGCCGCCACCCCTCGAACAGGGGCGACAGGCGCGTACGGCGTGCGCGGCAGCGGCCCGATGCGTGCCGGGAGACGACGTGGGGCGGCCCCGACGGACCGCCGAGCGGTCGTCGAGTCTCGTCACGGCAGGCCATCAGACGCGTAACCGGCGTTCCCCAGTGGAGCGCCGGTTTCTCGCTTTTCAGGGCGAACGCGGCGGGACCGAACGCCTCATGTCGAGGTGTACGGCAGGGCTCGTCTTTGTCGTCTCGATACAGAACCGTGGTGGGCGTCGTTGGCGCGGGGCGACACATGATCCAACGGGTCGATCCGGCTAACGTTGGTCCTGGCCGGCGTACGGCGAAAGCCCGACCCACAACAGCCGAAGGTTGTTCTGTTACCGTCGGCCTCTCAGCTCTGTAGCCGCGAAGGAGCACGGGCACCGATGGCTTTGAACCGTGATTTCGTCGGGCGGGCGTACACCGCGCCCACCCCCTACGAGGTCAGCCGCGTAAAGATCAAGGAGTTCGCCGACGCGATCGGCGACACGAACCCGATCTACTCCGACAGGGCGGCCGCCGCGGACGCGGGGCACCCTGACGTCGTCGCACCGCCGACCTTCCCGATCGTGTTCAGCCTCGCCGGCGCGGGCGAGGCGCTCTCCGACCCCGCGCTCGGGCTCAACTACGCCATGGTCGTCCACGGCGAGCAGCGCTTCGAATACCAGCGCCCCATCTACGCGGGCGACCGGCTCGTCTGCACCTCCACGATCACGGAGATCCGCAGCGTGGGCCGCAACGAGTTCCTGACCGTCCGCAGCGACGTGACGACGCCCGAGGGCGAGCTCGTCTGCCGGACCTACAACGTCATCGTCGAGCGCGGAGGGGCGGCGTAACCATGGCTGCGACGGTCAAGTACGACGAGGTCACGGCCGGGCAGGAGATCCCCGCCGTCGAATACCCCGTACGCCGGGTGAACCTGGTGATGTACGCGGGTGCGTCCGGGGACTTCAACCCGATCCACTGGAACGAGCGGTTCGCCAAGTCGGTGGGCCTGCCGGACGTCATCGCCCACGGCATGTTCACGATGGCCCAGGGCGGCCGCTTCGTGACCGACTGGGCGGGCGACCCGGCCGCGGTCGTCGATTACGGCGTCCGCTTCTCGTCCATGGTGGTCGTCCCCGACGACGACAACGGCGCCGTCATCACGGTCAGCGGCGTCATCGAGGAGAAGCTCGAGGACAAGTGCGTCGTGGTCGTCCTCACGGCGAAGTCCGGCGACAGCCGCGTGTTGTCCAAGGCCCGCGCCGTCGTCCAGCTCTCCTGACACGGACCCGTCCCGCTCTCCGGGTTTGCGGGGGACCGCAGGGGTAAGCGTCCCCGCATGACGCGATCGAGTGAGCGGAGCGACGACGGGAGCGGGCGCGAGCCCGCCCCGGGCGTCGAGCCGGCGACCGAAACCGAGCAGGAGGAGAGGCGGGAGGCGCCGCCCGCGTCCGGGAGCGCCCAGGCTCAGGCCGTACCGCCCGGACGGCCCGAGCGGGCCATGCGCGCGTCAGGGCCGCCGCTCGCGCCGGAGAGGGTGCGGAACGCCGACGACGCGTCCCGGCGGACGGCGCACGCCTCCGAGCCGGACATCCACCCGGGAGGGACGATCGAGACGGCCCTCACGCCGTCGGGAGAGCCGTCGATGGTCGCCTCCCAGCTCCTGTGGGACGGCAGCAGCGCCACGTCGCGGATCGACCAGGCCATAGCCGAGGCGGCGCACGAGAACGCGGCCGAGAACGCGGCCGAGGACTCGGACGCGGGCTCGGGCGAGGCGGAGGCGGAGGCGTAAGCCGGGCCCGCGGCGGACCGGCGCGCCCGGCGGGACGCCGACCGGCCGTAGGCTGGGGCGGTGCCGCGGCGGGACCACGCCGCGGCCGTCGCAGCTCTTCCGTCGTCGCTTGAGGATCACGCATGGCTGACCGTTTGGCAGGGGTACGGCTCGCGCCGTACACGACGTTGCGGGTGGGCGGCCGGGCGCGCGCCTTCGTGGAGGCGCGATCCGAGGGCGAGCTCGTCGAGGCCGTGGCGGACGCCGACAGGAACGGCGAGCCGGTGCTGATCCTGGGCGGCGGCAGCAACCTGGTCGTCTCCGACGACGGGTTCGACGGCCTGGTCGTCCGGGCGGCGTCGAGCGGAGTCGAGATCGACGGCGACGGCCGGGTGACCGCGCAGGCGGGGGAGGACTGGGACGCCCTGGTCGCCCGCTGCGTGGCCGAGGAGCTGGCCGGCATCGAGTGCCTGTCCGGGATCCCCGGCCTGGTGGGGTCCACCCCCATCCAGAACGTCGGAGCGTACGGGCAGGACGTGTCGCAGACCGTCACGCGGGTCCGCGCCTACGACCGGATGACCGGCGAGATCGTCGAGCTGAGCGCGGAGCGGTGCGGGTTCGCCTACCGGCACAGCGCCTTCAAGGGGGATCCGGGGCGGCACGTCGTCCTGGCGGTCAGCTACTCGCTGAGCCGTTCGCCCCTGTCGGGCCCCGTCGCGTACAAGGAGTTGGCGGTGCGGCTCGGCGTGGAGATCGGGGACCGGGTGCCGCTCGCCGAGGCGCGGGAGGCGGTGCTCGCCCTCCGCCGGGGCAAGGGCATGGTGCTCGACCCGGAGGACCCGGACACGCGCAGCGCGGGCTCGTTCTTCACCAATCCGGTGCTCGACGCCGAGGCGGCGGCCGATCTCGAACGCCGTGCCCCGGGCCACCCCCGATGGGACATGCCGGGCGGCGCGGTGAAGGTCCCGGCGGCCTGGCTGATCGAGAACGCCGGGTTCCCCAAGGGGTACGAGAAGGGGCGGGTGCGCATCTCGACGAAGCACACGCTCGCCCTCACGAACCCGACCGGCGAGGCGGGCGCGGACGAGCTGCTGGCGCTGGCGAGGGAGGTGCGGGACGGCGTACGGGAGAAGTTCGGCGTCACCCTCGTGAACGAGCCCGTCATGGTGGGCGTGTCCCTCGCGGACTGAGCCCACCATCGGCGAGAGCCGGGGAGGGCACCTGGGCGCGGCGAGCGGCAGGGGCCGGGGAAGGGATGTTCTCGTGTTCCCGGGGAATAGGCACGCTCCGCCATCCGCTAGGTTATGGAGGAAACACCCGAAGGGGAGTAGTCCCGAATCCGTTGATCGACACACTGGCGTGATGTCTCACTGACGTCTCACGCCCGGTCGCGGAGCCCGCGCGGCGGACGAGACCTTCGGCCCGACAGTCATGTCAGCCATGCTGCCGGGCCGAAGTCGTGTGCCCGAAACTCCCCGGGTGCCGAACGCGGTCCGGTCGCGCGAGCAGCGAGAGGCGACCCTTGGAAGCGTTCTGGATATCCCTGGCCGTGATCTTCGTGGCCGAACTCGGCGACAAGAGCCAACTCATGGCCCTCACTTTCGCGACGCGGTTCAAGGTGTGGCCGGTGCTCGCCGGCATCACCGCGGCGACCGCGGTCGTCCACCTCTTCAGCGTCGGGCTCGGCCGGGTCATCGGCGACGCCCTCCCCACGACCGCGATCTCGATCGCGGCGGGCATCGCCTTCCTCGCGTTCGCGGCGTGGACCCTGCGCGGCGACGAGCTGAGCGACGAGGAGTCGGGCAAGGCGGCCAGGACCACACGGAACGTCCTGGTCGCGGTGACCGTGGCGTTCTTCCTCAGTGAGCTGGGCGACAAGACGATGCTCGCCACGATCACGCTCGCCACCCAGCACGGCTGGCTCGGCACCTGGATCGGCTCCACGATCGGCATGGTGGCGGCGGACGCGCTGGCGATCCTCGTCGGCCGTTTCCTCGGCACCCACCTCCCCGAGAAGTGGATCAAGTACGGCGCGGCCGCCGCGTTCGCGGTCTTCGGCGTGCTCCTGCTGCTGGAGCCGCTGCTCGTCTGAGGCCCGCGGGCGTCGGGCTCAGTCGAGCAGGGCGAGGCGGTGGGCGGCGGCCGCCGCCTCGCCCCGGGTCGAGACGCCCAGCTTGGGCAGGATGTTCGACACGTGGACGCTGACGGTCTTCGCCGAAATGAACAGCTCGCCGGCGATGTCCCGGTTCGTCCGCCCCTGCGCGACCAGCCGGAGCACCTCCAGCTCGCGCGGAGTCAGCGTCGCCTCGGGCACCGGCCCCCGGACCGGCGCGTCGTCGAGGGCCGCGCCGACCCGGCGGGCCAGCGCGTCGATCTCGGCCACGAGCGGGGTCGCGCGCAGCGCCTCGGCGAGCGGTCTCGCCGCGCGGAGCCGTACGGCCGCGCCGTCGCGGTCGCCTCCCGCCGCCGCCGCGATCGCCGCGTACACGAGGGCCTTGGCCCGCGGGTGCGGACGGCCGAGCAGCTTCCACCCGGCCGCCGCCTCGTCGAACCTGCCCTCGTACACCTGGCGGAACGCCGTGCCCACCGGCCCGTCGGTGACCATCTCGACCGCGAACGCGTCGGTCAGGCCGCGTACGGCCGCGGTCAGTTCAGGGGCGACGGCGGCGGCCCGGTCGCAGGCGATCCGGACCGCGGCGAGCAGCCGCCAGCCGAGCATGGCCTTCCCTGACCAGCGCGGGTTGACCAGCGCCGACTCGGCCGCTTCGACGGCCTTCCCCGGCTCGCCGCGGAGCAGGTGCCAGCCGATCAGCAAGCGGGTGTTGGCCGTCCACTCCTGCGTCCCGTCCTCCGGCCGGGGGGCGAACGCCCCGACCTCGGTGAGGATCTGCTTGGCGGTGTCCTCCTCGCCGCGGGCGATCGCGATGTCGGCCCGCAGCCGCAGCAGGTGCCAGCGGTTCTGCCGGGCGGGCTCCATGGTCAGGGCGCGCGCGCTGACGTCGAGGGCCTCGTCCCACCGGCCGAGGGCCTCCAGCGCCTCGGCCCGGTTGTTCGCGATGAACGCGCCCTGGTGCCGGGACCTGCCGTACATCTTGGCCAGCCGCTCGCCCTCGACGGCCAGCCGTACCGCCTCCTCGGACCTGCCGAGGTTGTTCAGGGTGTCCACGTTGTTGGCGATCGCCCGGAGCGTGGTACGCGCCGAGTCGAGGCGCCTCCCGATGGCGAGCGCGCGGTCGTTGGTGGCGCGGGTCTGCTCCAGGTCGCCGGAGATCGAGCGTCCGAGGGCGAGGTTCAGCAGGAGGTCCGCCTCCAGGCACTCGTCGCCGAGGTCGCGGGCGATCCGCAGCGCCTCCTCGGTGACCGCGGTGCCCTCGGGCACCTGGTCGCAGAGCATGAGGACGCGGCCCAGATGGCTCAGCGTGTGGGCCCGCGCCTCGTTCGGGAGGGGGACCAGCCGCTCGGCGTGGCGGAGATCCTCGATGAACCCGGACGTGTGCTTCTGGATCTTGATGTTGGCCCGGCGGACCAGCAGCTCGGCCACCCGTTCCGGCTCGGTCTCCTCGTCCAGCTCGGCGAGGGCGCCCTGGACGAACTTCCTGCCGCGCTCCATCTCGCCGCACAGGTACGCGCTCTCGGAGGCGCGCTCGTACACGGTGACGTGGTCCACGCCGATCCGCTCGGCGGCGTCGGGCACCTTGTCCCAGAGCGTGAGGACACGTTCGAGCAGGTCGATCTGCTCGGTGTAGGCGAAGGCGCGGGCCGCCTTCTCCGCCGCCTCCCACGCCGAGATGAGCGCCCAGAGGTCGTCGCGGGCCGAGTGCCAGTGGTGGGCGATCTCGATGGCCGCCCGTCCCGGCGGCACGAGGTCCCGGTCGCGGTCGATCTCCAGGGCGTACCGGGCGTGCAGCCGCATGTGCTCGCCGGGGAGCAGGTCGTCGTGCACGGCCTCGCGGATCAGGGCGTGGCGGAACGCGTAGGCGCCGTCGGCGACCTGCACGACGTTGGCGGCGATCGCCGGGCGCAGGGCGCGCTCCAGGTCGTCGTCGGACAGCCCGCTGACCGCGGCGAGCAGCGCGTGGCTCACCCGGATGCCGCCCGCGGCGGCGACGCGAAGCACGTGCTGGGTGTCGTCGGGGAGCCGCTCCACGGACGCGCTGATCAGGTCGTGCAGCGACTCGGGGAAGGAGCAGTCGTCGTCGCAGTCGATCAGCGCCTCGACGAACAGCGGGATGCCCTCGCTGCGCTCGAACACCCGGCCGACCTTGGTGAACTCCGGGGCCACGCCGAGGATGCCGGCCATCTGCGCGGCGACCTCGTCATGGGTGAACCGGGGCAGGTCGATCCTGGTGACGCCGTCCACGCGGGCCAGCTCCGCGAGGACCGGCCGCAGCGGGTGCGTCCGGTGCAGCTCGTCCGACCGGTACGTGAGGACCATGAGGACGGGCGCGGCGCGCAGGTTGCGGCTCAGGAAGGCGATGAGGTCGCGGCTGGAGCGGTCGGCCCAGTGGATGTCCTCGATGAGGAGGAGCACCGGCCGCCGCTCGGCGAGCCGTTCGAGCAGGGTCAGGATCAGCTCGAAGAGCCGGGCCCGTGCGGACTCGGTGTCCAGATTGCCGCTGGGCTCGCCGAACTCGGGCAGCAGCCTGGCCAGCTCGCGTCCCGATCCGTCGGGCAGCAGGCCGGCCACGTCGGCGGTGCTCGTCTCGCGGACGAGCTGCCGCAGCGCGGCGGTGAACGGGGCGTAGGCGAGCCCCTCGGCGGAGAGCTCCACGCACCCGCCGACCAGCACGTGCGCGCCGTCCCTGGAGGCCTGCTCGGCGAAGCGGGCGGCGAGGCGGGACTTCCCGACGCCGGCCTCGCCACCGAGCAGTACCACGGCCGCCGCCTGCTTGCGGGCCTGCTCGAAAGCCTCGGCCAGCATCTCGAGTTCCGCGCCCCGTCCGACGAAGACGGGGCTCACCGCCCGGGCCATCATGTGGTCAAGCATTACATGCCATCCGTCCGGGTATCGCCGGTTTTTCACTGAGTGAACGGGTCGAGTGAGCGGGCCTGAGACCGGCCTAAGTAGGCGTAAAGGCCCGGCCGGGAGGGAGGCTCCGGCCGGGCCTTCGAAGCGCGCTCATGAAGCGCGGGACTTGCCGAAGGACGCCCGCGCCCGGTGCGCGCTCGCCCGTCGCTCCTTGAGAGCGACGATCGCCGCGCGTACGGTGCGGTGGTGGGCGGCCTCGTCGCGAAGCTCGGCCGCGCGGGTCATCATCATCTGGTACTGCAGTTCGGGACCCATCTGGGTTTCTCCTCTCGTTTCCCTTACACACTCAAGATTCGGGCTAAGGCCCCCTCCGCCACATCGGGCGGATGCCTTATCTATGGGCGGTCCAACGTCCTAGATCTCACCTAAGCCGCCTTAGGCACGGTCACCCAGTCATAGGACGTTTGCTTCCCGTGGTTGAGGGGGCGGTCCGGCGCGGTTTCGGACCGCGCCGTAGGGCCACAAAGCCGGCGACAGAACCCGCGACGTCAATGGGCGACGTCAACCGGTGACATCTGCCGAAAAACCGGACGGCGGATCGGCCGTGGTCGGTTTGGAAACAGCGAGACAGGTCGGCGATGCTGTGGTGGTGTCAACTACGACTGCTCCGTTCGCGGAGGTCGCCTCTTCCAACGCGACGCTGCGCGCGTTCCTGCACGGGCTCCCGGGCGTCGACCGGGTCGGTGCGGACGCGCGGGCCGCGATGCTGGGGACGCGTTCGATCAAAACGACGGCCAAGGCCCAGGCGATCGACCTGGCCATCTCGATGGTGGACCTGACCACGCTGGAAGGCGCCGACACCCCGGGCAAGGTCCGGGCGATGTGCGCCAAGGCGGTCCACCCCGACCCCACCGACCCCTCCGTTCCCCGTGTCGCCGCCGTGTGCGTCTATCCCGACCTCGTGGCGACCGCCGTACGCGCTCTGGACGGCTCGGGGGTGAAGGTGGCCTCCGTGGCGACCGCGTTCCCGAGCGGACGGTCGTCCCTTGAGGTGAAGGTCGCCGACACCGCGCTCGCCGTGGCGGCCGGAGCCGACGAGATCGACATGGTGATCGACCGCGGCGCGTTCCTGTCCGGCGACTACGTGAAGGTGTTCGAGGAGATCGCGGCGGTCAAGGCCGCCTGTGGTCCCGCCGGAGGCGCGCAGGGCGAGCACGCCGCGCACCTCAAGGTGATCCTGGAGACCGGCGAGCTTGCCACGTACGACAACGTGCGCCGTGCCTCGTGGCTCGCGATGCTGGCCGGGGCCGACTTCATCAAGACCTCGACCGGCAAGGTGCAGCCCGCGGCGACGCTCCCCGTGACGCTGATCATGCTGGAGGCGGTCAGGGACTTCCGGCTGCGCACCGGCCGGGTCATCGGCGTCAAGCCCGCCGGCGGCATCCGCACGACCAAGGACGCGATCAAGTACCTCGTGCTCGTCAACGAGACGGCGGGCGCCGACTGGCTCACCCCCGACCTGTTCCGGCTGGGCGCGTCCACGCTGCTGAACGACCTGCTGATGCAACGGCAGAAGATGGCCACCGGCCGCTACGCCGGCCCCGACTACTTCACCCTGGACTGAGGCGGCACATGTTCGAGTACGCACCTGCGCCCGAGTCTCGGGAGATCGTCGACATCAAGCCGTCGTACGGGCTGTTCATCGGCGGCGAATGGGTCGACTCCCTGGGCGAGGAGCACCACAAGACCATCAACCCGGCGTCCGAGGAGGTCCTCGCGGAGGTCGCCTGGGCGACCGAGGCGGACGTCGACCGCGCCGTCCAGGCCGCGCGCGCCGCGTTCACCACGTGGTCCGCGCTGCCCGGCTCGGAGCGGGCCAAGTACATCTTCCGGATCGCCCGGATCATCCAGGAGCGCTCGCGCGAGCTGGCCGTACTGGAGACCCTGGACAACGGCAAGCCGATCCGCGAGTCCCGCGACGTGGACCTGCCGCTGGTGGCGGCGCACTTCTTCTACTACGCCGGCTGGGCGGACAAGCTGGGATACGCCGGGTTCGGCCGGAGGACGACAGACGGGCACAGCGGGGATGATCCGCGGCCGCTGGGGGTGGCCGGGCAGGTCATCCCGTGGAACTTCCCGCTGCTCATGCTCGCCTGGAAGATCGCGCCCGCGCTGGCGTGCGGCAACACGGTGGTGCTCAAGCCCGCCGAGACGACCCCGCTGACCGCGCTCGCGTTCGCCGACATCTGCCGGCAGGCCGACCTGCCGCCCGGCGTCGTCAACATCGTGACCGGCGCGGGCCGGACCGGCGCCGCCCTCGTCGACCACCCCGGCGTCGACAAGGTCGCGTTCACCGGCTCGACCGAGGTCGGACGGGCGATCGCCAGATCCGTGGCCGGCACCCGCAAGAAGCTCACGCTGGAGCTGGGCGGCAAGGCCGCGAACATCGTGTTCGAGGACGCCGCGCTCGACCAGGCCGTCGAGGGCATCGTCAACGGCATCTTCTTCAACCAGGGCCACGTGTGCTGCGCCGGCTCGCGCCTGCTCGTGCAGGAGTCCGTCGCCGACGAGGTGCTCGACGCGCTCAAGCGGCGCCTGTCCACGCTGCGGCTCGGCGACCCGATGGACAAGAACACCGACATCGGCGCGATCAACTCCGCCGCCCAGCTCGCCAAGATCCGCGAGTTGTCGGAGGCCGGCGTCAACGAAGGCGCCGAACGCTGGTCGCCCGCCTGCGCGATCCCCGAGCGCGGGTTCTGGTTCCCGCCGACCGTCTTCACCGGCGTGGCGCAGTCCCACCGCATCGCCCGCGAGGAGATCTTCGGCCCGGTGTTGTCCGTGCTGACCTTCCGCACCCCCGCCGAGGCGGTCGAGAAGGCCAACAACACCCCGTACGGCCTGTCGGCCGGGATCTGGACCGAGAAGGGGTCCCGCATCCTGTGGATGGCGGACCGGCTGCGCGCCGGGGTCGTGTGGGCGAACACCTTCAACCGGTTCGACCCGACCTCGCCGTTCGGAGGGTTCAAGGAGTCCGGCTACGGCCGGGAGGGCGGACGACACGGTCTGGAGGCGTACCTTGCAGTGTGACCATCGCCGTCGCCGCCGCCTGATCAGGCGCGCCGCCGCCGGAGCGGGAGCCGGGTACGCCCGGGGCCGCCGCTCCCGCCGCTTCGCCGTACGGCACGGCTGGTTCGCGCACCGCGGCGGGGTCTGCCGGTGCGGCCAGGTCTATCAGCCGGCCCGTCCACTCCAGATTGGAACCTTCGATGAGTGAGCGCCTGGCCGTGCGCAAGACGTACAAGCTGTTCATCGGCGGGGCGTTCCCGCGCTCGGAGAGCGGAAGGTCCTACGCCGTGACCTCCTCAAAGGGTGACTTCCTGGCGAACGCCTCGAAGGCGTCGCGCAAGGACGCGAGGGACGCCGTCGGCGCCGCCCGCAAGGCGTTCCCCGGCTGGTCGTCGGCCACGCCGTACAACCGGGGGCAGATCCTCTACCGCGTCGCCGAGATGCTGGAGGGGCGCCGGGCCCAGTTCGTGGCCGAGGTGGTCGACGCCGACGGCGTCACCGCGAAGAAGGCGGGCGAACTGGTGGACGCCGCCGTCGACCGGCTCGTCTGGTACGCGGGCTGGTCGGACAAGATCGGCGCGATCCGGGGCTCCGCCAACCCCGTGGCCGGGCCGTACTTCAACCTGTCCACGGTCGAGCCGACGGGCGTCGTCGCCGTGGTCGCGCCGTCGGCGGGGCCGCTGCTCGGCCTGGTCAGCGTGATCGCCCCGGTGATCGTCACCGGGAACACCTGCGTCGTGGTGGCCTCGGAGCGGGCGCCGCTGCCGTCGATCACGCTCGCCGAGGTGCTGGCCACGTCGGACCTGCCCGGCGGCGTGGTGAACATCCTGACCGGCTCGGCGGGGGAGATCGCCCCCTGGCTGGCCGGGCACATGGACGTCAACGCCATCGACCTCACCGGCGCGGACGAGGACCTCGCGGTCCGGTGCGAGGAACTGGCCGCCGAGAACCTCAAGCGTGTCCTGCGCCCGCCGCTCGACCGGATCGACTGGCTGGCCGACCCGGGCACGGACCGCATGACGGCCTTCCTGGAGACGAAGACCGTCTGGCACCCGATCGGCGTCTGACAGCGCGTATCACACCGCGTATCACACCGCCCCTACGGCCCGGCCTCCCGTTCGACGCGGCGGCCGGGCCGTACGCGTGCCGGCCTGGTGTGGTGTTCCGGCCGGAGGTGCGGGCGGTGGGTGGTCAGCGCGCCTGGAGCGCGTCGAGCGCGACGGCCATGGCGATGACCAGGCGACGGTCCAGCCGGGGATCGTGGATCCGTACGGCGTAGGTGTCCCGCAGCCCCCACTGCCGTTCGACCGAGAACGCGATCGACGCCCCGACGCTGAAATCGAAGTGGTAGGGCAGCCACGACAGCGAGTCGCTGAAACGGCGCAGGAGCGCGACCGCCTGGTTCCGTTCGGTGCCCGTGTACGTCGGCAGGCCCGGCTGCCGCACCTGCCAGGTCGAGCGCAACAGCGACCGGCGGAAGTCCTTGCGGAACACGCCGACCGACGCGCCGTTCTCGTCGGTCACGTCGTACTCGCCGGCGAGATCGAGCACGTTGCGCGCCTTGAACCCTCCGAGCACCTGCTGCCGGGACTCGTCGGTGTACAACGTGACCTGCTCTTTGAAGGCCAGACGTTTCTGCTCGGCGAAGGCGACCACCTCGCCGGGCGAGCCGTCGGAGCGGACCACGTGGACGACATACCGGTTCACCATCATGGTGATCTTCTGGCGCACGATCAGTCGTGTCTGCTGCTGAAGGCCCGAAATATCCATGCCACGCTCCATGGGTTCCGGCTAATCAGCCTATATTGGAAGATCGCCGGTGAGATAGCGTGCATGGCAGACAAATAGCCGTAAAGATCGCTTTTCCCGCTCTTCCGCTGGATCGTGTCCAACATCGCGGCGGGGAGCCGCGGCCGACGGTCCTCTGCGGGTTAGCGTGTGGCGGCTCGTGTTCAGGGGTGTGACGGGGAACCTGGACGATTCGGCAGGTGGCGACCGCTGAGGTCGCGCTGCGGCGTTCTTCGTCGTAGCCCCGCACGTGGGCCCGCCGGGCCCGCCGCTTCATTCCGCCGGGGCGGGCGGTTCGGGCTCCTCTCGTGCGCCGGGCGACAGCCGGGCCCGGAAAACGCGGCGGGCGGGTGGAGAGGCCTCGGGGACCTCGCCACCCGCCCGGCCGGGCAGGTCAGTCCTTGAAGGCGTCCTTGATCTTCTCGCCGGCCTGCTTGATGTTGCCCTTGGTCTTTTCGGCCCGGCCCTCGGCTTGCTGGCGCTCGTCGTCGGTCATGTCGCCGACGCGCTCCTTGGCCTTGCCCTTGAGCTCCTGAGCCTTGTTGGAAATCTTGTCATCCTTACCCATGTCAGACTTCCTCCCGTTATGCGGCGATTGTTCGCCCTTGTGAAGAACTGTCCGATGTGTCGGCAAGCAAACCCCTTGGCCATCTCAGGGTTTTGTCAGGGTTGGTGGCGGAACTGGATCTTTCTGGCGGCTCGTTTGGGTAGGCGAGAAAGGGGTTTACGGACATGTACCGATCCAGAGAGCACAAGATCATCGCGGGTGTCTGCGGAGGCATCGCGGAGCGCTTCGGCATGACGCCCACCGTCGTCCGGCTGCTCTTCCTCCTGTCCTGCCTGCTTCCCGGTCCGCAGTTCATCATCTACCTGATCATGTGGGTCTTCATCCCCAAGGCGCCCGCGCGTACGTACTACTGACCGGGCCCGGCCCCGGAACAGCCGGCCCGCCTCGCGGGAGCGGGAGGAGACCGGGCGGGTGCGTGTCCGGGTGAGATGCTCCGCCGGGTGCCGGCCCCGGCGTCCTGAAATGAAGGCGGCCACCGCGTGATCCTTCGCGTGCAGACTTGAAGAACGAAGGAACAGGCGATGGCCGCGAACACCAGTGTGCCCCTCCGACCCGCCCGGGCGAAGGAGATCGCGGCGGCTGACCTGATCCGTTGCCATCCCCGGTGACCACCATGGCCGAGACCTTGAGGTCCGCCGAGGCCCCCGTCCGCGGCCGGCTGCGGCCAGCGCGCGGACGGACCCCCGGTTACCGGGATCGGTCCCGGACACCGGCTGGTGCGGCGGCCCGCGCTGCCGGAAGCCTCCAGACGGCCAGGTCAGCCGTACGGAGACTTCTCGTGAGGCCGGCCTTGCCTCGCTTCCGGGGTGCGTGCGTTCGTTTTGCAGGGCCGTTCTATGCTCGCGAATGGAGGTGCCCCATGCGTGAACGACCGTTGACGTTGATTCAGGATGATCTGGTCGACTATGAGAAGGCCATGGAGCGAATGGCCGCCCTGGTCGAGGAGCGGCAGGAGGACGCTCGGCCGGACACCCTCTGGCTGCTCAGCCACCCCGCCGTGTTCACGATCGGCAAGCGCACGCCCGAGGAGCACCTGCCCGACCCCTCCCACGGGATTCCGGTCATGCAGACCGGCCGCGGCGGGCAGCTCACCTACCACGGGCCCGGTCAGCTCGTCGGCTACCTGATCGTGAAGCTCCGGCCTGACGAGGGCGTCGTGGACTACATCCGCGAGGTCGAGCTACGACTGGTCGAGGCGCTCGGTGAACTGGGGCTCGCGGCCGAGCGTCGCGACACCCCTCCCGGCTCCGAGCTGCTCACGGGTGTCTGGACCAGGGAAACCAGGCGCAAGATCGTGTCGATCGGCATGCGCGCCAGCCGGGCCGTGACCAGCCACGGCTTCGCCCTCAATGTGAACGGCGACCTCAGCCCATGGAATCTCGCCATTCCCTGCGGGATGCCCGACGTCGAGATGACGTCGCTGGCGCAGGAGCGGGGGGACGCCTCGATGGATGAGACGCGTCAGGTGGTCGCGAAGGCGTTCGAGGCCACGTCTGCCGAATAGCCGAGGCACGCCGACTTTCATCAGCGTGGTGATCCGGCGTGGTCCGGGCGCCGTGCACGCCGGTCTGCCGGTTTGTCGGGGTCGCCCGGACCTGGACGGTCTGGCCCGGGCGACCTCTGTCACCGGCGGTCATGTCACCTTCGGAACGATCACTCGGCTTCGGGGTCGGACCCCTCCTTGCTCCAGGCGTCGAACCCGGCCGCGCCCTTGCGGTCGTCGGGTACGTGAGGCTGGGGTCCTTCGGTGTCGATGTCGGCGGGGGTCTCGGCCCCACCGGTGTCTTCGCGGTCATCGGGCACCTGAGGCGTAGGCTCGCCTGAAGTGCTCTCCGGGTCGGTCTCGGCCATGACGGCCATCTGCCCGCCGAAATCGCCTCCTATCCCGCCGCGTCCAGGGCGTTCGCGTACGCCTCCGGATCTCCCTGCCCACTCACTCCGCGAGCCGGGGCACAGGGGGCCTTGTCCGGCACGTCCATGTCTGGGCCGAGTGCCGAGGCGGCGTCCCCCACGGGCCGAGCCGCCGCCATGTGCTGCGGATGGGCCGGGCTCACGGCGAACTTGAGTCGTACCCGCTCGGGCTGCCCGCGACCGGGAACCCTCCCGGAGCCTGAGGCAAACCGTTCAAAGTGAGTGCGGCGCACTCTCATATTCGGGCGGGATCGGTATTCAGCGCCGTGGCATGACGTAACTCTGTCGATGCCTGCAGAAAGACCTTGACGGGCAGGAGGTCCGTACGAAATGGGTCGGGTGTTCGCCTGATCCGGCGGTCCGGTTCATGGTCTGGGCGCCTTCTTCGCGATGGGGAGTGCGGTAACAATGTGGCCGCACTGAAATCGCGGCGCCACCCGCTGAAATAACTCCCGTAACCCGTAAGGGATCGGCCGATCCCCGAACTTGGTCGCCACGGATTTGACGCCGAAGGAGACATGATCTAAGTGTGCCTGACGCAATGAACTGAGGCGGTGCCGGTGGGGCAGGGCGCAGCCGGGGCCGAGGAAGGCGCGATGAGCGTGGATGTCACCCTCCCCGACGGCTGGGAATCACGGGTCCGCCGCGCGCTCGCGAGCGTCCGCGACGATTTCGCGCGTGGTTCGCTACGTCCGCTGGGGGCGGGCATGGAGAGCGTCGCCCTCCGCCTCGATCCGCCGGACGGCGACGCCGACAGGCCGTTCGTCCTGCGCTTCCCGCGGAACGAGGACGGCGCCGAGGGGATCGCCTGCGAGGCCGCTCTTCTGCCCGAGTTGGCCGAGCATCTGCCGCTGCCGATCCCGCGGTTCGTGTTCACCGCGCCCAATCCGCTCGGCCCCGGGGAATTCTGCTGCTATCCCGCCGTACCGGGCGAATCTCTGTCCGAGGAAGAGTGGCACCGGCGCGGCCTTCTGGACGAGCCCGCGCCGATCCGCCGGATCGCCGCGCTGATCGACGCGATCCACGCCTTTCCGGCCACTCGTGCCCGGCAACTCGGTGTACCCGAATGGGATCCGCGGGCGGAGTTCAGCGAGAGCCTGGACCTGCTGCGAGCCGAGATCGTCCCGGCCCTGTCACCGGCGGAGTCCCGGACGCTGCTCGCAGCCTTCGAGACCTACCTGGGCGACGACGCCTGCTTCGACTACGAGCCGACGCTGATCCACGCCGACATCAGCCTCGACCACCTCCTCGTGACAGGTACGGATGTCACCGGCCTGATCGACTTCGGCGACACCACGATCGGCGACCCTGACTACGACCTGTGCTACCTGTGGTCCGAGACGGGGCCCGGGTTCATCCGGCGGCTCCAGGAGTTGCGCGGGGTCCCGTTCAGCGACCGCCTTGAGCGCAAACTCCGCTTCTGGGAACTCGCGGACGTGACCGAGGACGTCCTGCACGGCATCGAACACGGTCTTGCCGAGTTCCGCGACCAGAGCCTCGCCCTGCTCCGCGACCTCCTGTCGGAGAGGACGCCGTCCAGGCGACCGCAGACCGCACCCTGAACCGGTCCCACGATCGGTCGGGCACATCGGGGGTGGCCGTCGAGGGGGTCGGCCGGCGGCGTAGTGGTCATCGTGTGGGCACTGGCCGGTCGGGCGGGTTCATGGGGTCGTTGCGGCATGG
>NZ_BBYM01000025.1 GCF_001570405.1 Microtetraspora niveoalba
TGAGCTTCTGGTGTTGATCAACGCGGAGTCCCTGCCGGATGACCCGCCCGCCCAGACTCACGACAGCGGGGACATCCGGGGCACGTCCAACACCTTCGACGCGACCGATACCTTCGACGTGACCGATACCTCGGACACGTTCAAGGCCGCCGAGGCCGCCGACACTACCGACGCGGCTGACGCGGCGGATGTCTCCGACACCCTCGAGGACACCGAGGCCGCCGAGGACACCGAGGCTGTCGGCATCTTCGCCACAGCGGACAGCGACGACACCGTCGACGCGGCGGATACCTCCAACACCCCCAAGGACACCAAGGCCACCAAGGCAACTGACACCTTCGCCACGGCGGACAGCGACGACGCCGTCGCCCCCTTCGACGCAGCGGGCATGGACGACACCGCCGACGCGATCAACACCCGCAACGCCGCTGACGAGGGCGAGACATGCGAGACATCCGAGCCCGACGACACCGCCTTCCTGGATCAGGGGCCCGAAGCCACGCCCGCGTCCCCTGCCGGGGAGACGACGGCGTCCGACGCCGACTGCCCGGACGCCCATGCTTCTCAGGACACGACCGCGCAGGAGCAAGGCGATCTGCGGGTGGGCGACCGGGACGGCCGGAATGACGTCACGCAGCGCCGGGACCACCGCGATGACCGAGAGGGCCTCCGAGACCGGGACAACCGAGGCGCACGAGCGGGCATGCGGGGCCGGGATGACCCGAAGGGCCTCCGTGATCCGGGCGACCGAGGCGCCAGAAAAGACAGGCAGAGCCACGGTGGCGTGCAAGACGGCCGCCGAGGGAGCGGACGGCGGGGCGCCGACTGGGCCACGCCGGGCGGGCTCGTCTCCGGACGCACCCTGCCCGGGCTGCTGCTGGCCACCGGACAGTTCCTCCCCGTCACCGACATCCACCGCCTGGCCCGCACCTCCAGCCTCACGCGCCTGGTCATGAACTCCGACGGTGAAGTCCTCGACGTCGGACGCAAAGCCCGCCAAGCCACCAGAAGGCAACGCCGGGCCATCCTCGCCCGCTACACCAAGTGCATGGTGGATGACTGCGCCCTGCCCGCCCACCTCTGCCAGATCGACCACGTCATGAACTGGTCCGACGGAGGCGCAACCGACCTGCGCAACCTCGGGCCCACCTGCCAGTTCCACAACCGCGACCGCTACCGCAACCCCCAGAACTACCGGCTCCACCGGGTGGGCAAAGACCGATGGGGATTCACCTACATCGGCCCCCGAGCCCAACGCCTACAAGCCGGATAACACCACCGCGCGCGCAAGGGGCCGGCGGGGCTCCACCACGTCGGCCCCAGCCGATGGGTGCGGGCCGGTTGACACCACCGGCCCGGCAAGGACCAGCGGAGATCCACCTACATCCGCCCCCGCTTCAGACGCCACCATGAACGGCGCGGCCAAGCACGACGTCCCGCATGACCAACACAGCCGCGAGACCTTCAGCACCACCGGGTAGACGATCAGCCTCCAGCACCACAGGAGCATGCGCACCGGGACCGGCCTGAGCGGCGACCTGACCAGGCATCAATCGCCTCGCCAGCCCTAGCAAGGGTCGAGCAAGTGCGCCCGACCTCAGCAACACCGAGGGCGGGCGACTGGCCTCCAGCAACGCCGGGGGCGGACGACTGGCCTCCAGCAACGCCGGGGGCGGACGACTGGTCTCCAAGACCACTCCCGGGAGCAGGGGCACCGAGTCCTACATGACCGGCGGCCTACCTGCACCGCCCGAGGCAGCGGTCGTCCGACCGCGACGGGCACCGCGGTGACGAGGCCCGGAGTCCGGCAGCAGAACCAAGTTGAGCGCCCCCTGGCAGCCCCGGCCTGAGCGAACCCCTGGCAGCCCCGGCCTGAGCGAACCCGTGCCCGAACCAAGTTGGGCGACCCCATGGCAGCACCGGGCTGAGCGAACCCGTGCCCGAACCAAGTTGGGCGACCCCATGGCAGCACCGGGCTGAGCGAGCCCGTGGCAGCACCGAGCTGAGCGATCCGGCCGCAATACCGGGCTGAACGAAGCCGCAGCAAGACCGGGCTGAGCGAGCCCGTGGCAGAGCCGGGCTGAGGGGGGATCGTACGTCTAGGGAACGCTCTTGATCTTCCAGACGAGGATCGCGCCGAGCAGGACGAGCCCGCCCGCCGTCAGATAGAGCACGGTGTAGCCGCCGAGGCCGGCAACGATCGGCCCTGCGATGACCGGGCCGAGCACCTGCGGCCCGGAGTTGGCGATGTTGATGAGGCCGAGGTCCTTGCCACGGCCCTTCGCGGCGGGCAGGACCTGGGTGATGAGGGCGTTGTCCACCGCGAAGTACGCGCCGAACCCGATCCCGAGGATCAGCGCCGCCACCATGGTCACGTTCCATTCCGGCCAGAACGCGAGCATGAGCGCCGGAACCGCGCTGATGGTGCCGGCGACCGTGACCACGAGCTTCCGCTTGCCCAGCCGGTCGGAGAGCATCCCGGCCAGTACGGCGGTCAGCACCACGGCCCCGGTGTAGACGAGGATCAGCAGGAACAGGCCGTCGCTCGCCTTCTCCCCCGGGAACCGCCGCTCGTAGCCCACCGCGTCGGTCAGGAAATAGAGCAGGTACAGCAGCGCCATCGCGTTGCCGAGGCTCATGAGAAAGCGGGTGGCCCACGCCCACGCGAAGTCGGGGTGTTTCCTCGGGCTGATCCAGAAGTGCCTGAGCGTGAAGGTCGGGCGGTGCTCGCGCGGGAGGGCCGGGTCCGGCGTCGTCAGCACGAACGGCAGCACGCACAGCGGCAGGATCAGGCCGATCAGCAGATATCCGGACGTGCTCCCGGTCGCGACCATGGTGACGAGGCCGACGCCGACCACCACGCCGAGCGACTGCGTGATGCCGATCCATCCCGACACCCCGCCGCGCTGGCTCACCGGGACGTGGTCGGGGACCCCGGCGGACAGCGCCGCCTGAAGGCAGTTGAGCCCGATCTGCGCCGCGCACCAGCCCAGTGCCACGCCCGCGACCGTGTTCTGCATGGAGAGGAACAGCAGGCCGAGGCAGGCGAGCAGCGCGCCGGACAGCGTCCAGGGGTGCCGCCGGCCGAACCTGCCCGCCGTACGGTCCGACAGTGCGCCGGCGATCGGGTTGGCGATGAGGGCGGCCGCCGCGCCGAGCCCGGTGACCAGGGCGAGCGCGGCCTCCTTGCCGCCGCCGGCGATCTCGCCGACCTGCTCGGGAAGGAGCACCTGCAACGGCCCGAAGTACCCCATCCAGAGGACGAGGTTGCCGAGGGAGATGAAGGCGATCCAGCGCGGCCCGACCCGGCGCACCGGCTCGGCGAGGGCTGCGGGGAGTTCGGAGGCCTGACCGGTGACGTTCATGGGCATCCCGTTCGCAAGGTGAGGGGTGCTCGGATGCTACGCCGCCCGGCCTCCTGGATGAATAGGCCGTTCCAATACTGTGATCACCATAATTCCCACGTTGTAATCTCGCAGCCGCCCTCCGCGTCCCCTCCGGCGCCCCGGTCGCCGGCCCGCTGCCGGGCCGCGCTCACGACTTTGACACTTCCGTCACACCGGTGTCATCGAGACGGCCGCCCGGCACGGCCGCAGGCCGGCGGGACCTGCCGAGACGCGCGGCGGGGGCGAAACACCATGGAGCCAGGGTTATCTTTTTGGAAACTTTCCTAAAAGAAAGCATTGACTGCCCAGGCGGGAGCGCCTAGCTTCCAGATCGACGACCCCTGGGGGCGGGGTGCGCGCGAAGTCCTGTCGCCTATGGAGGTGGCCCGCCCGTGTTCTCCTCACGACCGTCCTCATCCCGATCGCCCGCCCAGCCGCCTGCCCGGCCGCCCGCCGTGTCCGCGCGCCCGACCCGGCGCGTACGCGGGGTGCTGGCCGCGGCCGCCGCGTCGCTGGCCCTCGTCGCCGGCGCCCTCACCGGCGCCGCGGCAGCGGCCGCCGACAACGAGACCTGCCGCCCCGACGGCCTCTACCGGACGCCCGGTGTGGACGTGCCGTACTGCCTGACCTACGACGAGTCCGGCAGGGAGAAGATGGGCGCCGACCACCCGCGCCGGATCATCGGCTACTTCACCGGATGGCGTGACGGGAAGAACGGCCAGCCGTCCTACCTGGCCAAGGACATCCCGTGGAGCAAGATCACCCACATCAACTACGCGTTCGCGCACGTCGGCTCGGACAACAAGATCTCGGTCGGCGCGAACGGCCCGGACAACGCGGCGACCGGCATGGAGTGGCCGGGCGTCGCCGGGGCGGAGCTCGACCCGGCGCTGCCGTACAAAGGGCACTTCAACCTGCTCAACAAGTACAAGAAGGCCAACCCGCACGCCAAGACGCTGATCAGCGTGGGCGGCTGGGCCGAGACCGGCGGCTACCTGGAGGGGAGCGGCCGGGTGGCCTCCGGCGGCTTCTACAGCATGACCGTCAACGCGGGCGGCGGCGTCAACCAGGCCGGGATCGACACGTTCGCCGACTCGGCGGTGAAGTTCCTGCGCGACTACGGCTTCAACGGCGTGGACATCGACTACGAGTACCCCACCTCGATGAAGGACGCGGGCAACCCGCTCGACTGGACCATCGCCAACGCGCGCCGGGCGAACCTGATGAAGGGCTACGCGGCGCTGATGAAGACGCTGCGCGAGAAGCTCGACCGGGCCTCCGCCGCCGACGGCAAGTACTACATGCTCACCGTGGCCGCGCCCGCCTCCGGCTATCTGCTGCGCGGCATGGAGACCTTCCAGGTCGCCCAGTACCTCGACTACGTCAACATCATGTCGTACGACCTGCACGGCGCGTGGAACGAGTTCGTCGGCCCCAACGCCGCGCTGTACGACGACGGCAAGGACGCCGAGCTGGCGAAGTGGGGCGTCTACACCACCTCGCAGTACGGCGGCATCGGCTACCTCAACACCGACTGGGCCTACCACTACTTCCGCGGCGCGATGCCGGCGGGGCGGATCAACATCGGTGTGCCGTACTACACGCGCGGCTGGAAGAACGTCAACGGCGGCACCAACGGCCTGTGGGGCACGTCGAACGGCTCCAACTGTCCGATCGGGCTGACCACCTGCGGCGACGGCGCCCGCGGCGTGGACAACCTCTGGCACGACGAGGAGAACGGCAAGGAGGTCGGCGCCGGCTCCAACCCGATGTGGCACGCCAAGAACCTGGAGAACGGCATCACCGGCTCGTACGGCCCGGCCTACGGCCTCGACCCGGCGAACGACCCCGAGGACCGGATGACCGGCACCTACACCCGCTTCTACGACTCCACGATGGCCGCCCCCTGGCTGTGGAACGCGAACAAGAAGGTGTTCCTCTCCACCGAGGACGAGCAGTCGATCGGCGTGAAGGCGAACTACGTCAAGGACAAGGGCCTCGGCGGCATGATGATCTGGGAGCTGGCCGGCGACTACCGGTGGACCGGCTCCGAGTACTTCATGGGCGACACGCTGACGACGCTCGCCTACGACACGCTCAAGACCGCCTCGCCGTACGGCGCGACCACGGCGAAGGTGAACATCCCGGCCGAGAAGCTGGACGTCACCGTGGAGGCGACCGGGTTCCCCGTCGGCGACAGCAACTACCCGATCAACCCCAAGCTCAAGATCACCAACAACTCGCAGACGACGATCCCGGGCGGGGCCGAGTTCCAGTGGGACTACGCGACCTCCGCGCCGAACAACGCCAAGGACCAGTCCGGCTTCGGGCTGCGGGTGATCGCCAGCGAGCACACCGGCACCAACGTCGGCGGGCTCAAGGGCGACTTCCACCGGGTCTCGGTGAAGCTCCCCACCTGGCAGTCGCTCGCGCCGGGAGCGTCGGTCACGCTCGACTACGTCTACTACCTGCCCGCCCCCGGCCCGGCGAACTACACGCTGACCTTCGGCGGCAAGACGTACGGCCTGGTCTTCGAGAACGCCAGAGGCGGGACGATCTCCAACCCCTCCCCCAGCGCCAGCCCGAGCGCGTCTCCCAGCGCCTCACCGAGCGCCTCGCCGAGCGGCGGCACGTGCTCCGCGCCCGCCTGGGCGGCCGGCACGGTCTACAACGGAGGCCAGCAGGTCTCCCACAAGGGCCACACCTGGCAGGCCAAGTGGTGGACGCAGAACGAGGAGCCGGGAAGCACCGGAGAGTGGGGTGTCTGGAAGGATCTCGGCGCCTGCTGACCCGCCCCGACCCGTGTGATCTCCAAGGGGCCAGGTCTCGAAGGTCCGCCGAACCGCCCTGACCCCCGTGGTCTCCGTGATCACCGTGATCTCTGTGATCTCCGAGCGCCGAGACGTGGGCGAGAGCCTCGGCGCCCATGGAACCGCCCCTCCTGACCCTCCCACCGGCCCACCCGCCCCGAGCCCTCCCGGCTCGGGGGCGGGCGGAGCCCCTCGACACCCCGGGCCGCGTGACCCTAACGCCCCCCACGCGCGGCCCGGGGCTTTCCCGTCCCGGCACGGTTGCCCGGCACGGCCGGCCCGCCCTCGCCGGTCCTGGGGAAAGGCCGCCTCACGGGTCCCGCAGGTCTCACCGCCCGGAACCTCACGTCTCCGGCCCGTCTCCCTCGGGCGGCCGGCCGGAAGCCCGCACGGCCTCCCCCGCTTCCCCGCGCCGGAACTTTTCTCTCCCTTCGAAACCGCGGCGCCGTAGGCGATGCGGCCCTCGCCCCGTCCCGGCGGGAGCCGTACTCGTGCCGGACAGATGGGACCATGTCTGGGTCAGCAAGCATCCAACGGAAGGTCATCATCGGTGAGGCGGCTACTCACGGTCCTGCTGCTCGCCTGCGCTCCCCTGCTGGGCGTCGCGGCACCGGCGCAGGCGCACAACGTGCTGGTCGGCAGCGACCCCAAGGACGGCGCCCAGGTGTCCACCGCTCCGGAGCGGATCACGCTGAACTTCGACCAGCCCGTACGCCGGGACTTCGCCCGCGTCGCCGTCACCGGCCCGGACGGGGTCGACTACGCGCGGGGCGAGATCGCGGCGAAGGGCGACGACATCTCGGTCGGCCTGGCCCCGCTCGGTCCGGCCGGCGCGTACGTGATCGGCTACCGCATCGTGTCGAACGACGGCCACCCGGTCACGGGCACGATCACCTTCACCCTGACGACCGCCGGGACCGCCGCCGGGCAGCCCTCCCCCGCGGCGAGCGCCTCGGCCGACCCGAGCCCGTCGCCTGGCGGCACGCCGCCTCCGGTCACGGGGGGAGAGCCGGGCGCGGGTGGGGAACCGGGCGCAGGTGGAGAGCCGGACGCCTACGCCGCCGACCTCGCCGCGCAGAGCTCGTCCGGGGGCTGGGTGTGGGGCCTGCTCGTCGCCGCCGGCGCGCTGCTCGCCCTGTCCGCCTACGTGCTCGTACGCCACGACCGCCGTCTGCGAGGCGCGGCATGACCACGACCGGAGCCGCGAGGGACGCCGGGCCGCAGACCCCGCCGGACGCCCCCATGAACCCCGAGACCCCCGAGACCTCCGAGAACGCCACGAACCCCGGGAACGCCGGGAACCCGGCGAACGGCGAGGACGGCGCGAAGGCCGAGACGGCGATCGCGGCCACCGGGACGGACGGCGGGGAACCGGTGGCCCGCCCCAGGCTCGCCGTCGCCACGCTGGTCCTCGCGGGGCTGGTCGCCGCGCTGGTGTCGACCTGGGCGACCCTCCCCAGGGCCGCGCAGGGCATCGTTATGCCCGGCCCGCTCGTCGAGTACGGCCTGCCCGTCATGCGGCTGGTCCTCGACGTGGCGGCGACCGCGACGGTCGGGCTCAGCCTGCTGCCCAAGCTGCTCGGCTTCGCCGATCCGGAGCGGACCGAGCCGGTGGCGGCGCGGGCGAGGCACTGGGCGGTGCTGTCCGCGCTGGTGTGGGCCGCGTCGGCGCTCGTCTCCACCGTGCTGAGCGCCGCCGAGCTGAACCCGGGCCAGGCGCCCGACGTCGCCGCGTTCGTCGAGCGGATCGGCTCGGGCCAGGGGCTCATCGTCAGCGCCTCGTGCGCGGTGGTGAGCGCCGCCGTGGGCATGTTCGCGGTCAGGTTCGGCGAGAAGGTCCCGGCCGAGTTGCGCGTGCTGGTGGCCGCGTTCGGCCTGCTGCCGCTGCCGGTGACCGGTCACGCCTCCAACTGGTACTGGCACGACATGAGCATGGTGTCGATGGAGCTGCACGTCATCGGCTCGGCCGCCTGGGTGGGCGGCCTGCTCGCGTTCGCCGTGCTGCTCGCGGGCGACCGCGGCCTGCTGGCGGCGGCGCTGCCGCGGTTCTCCCGGCTGGCGACGGTGGCGCTGCTCGTCGTGGGCCTCACCGGCCTGTTCAACGGCGTGGTCGAGCTGCTGCTGACGCCGGGGCAGGAGTTCCCGCTCTCGCTGGTGACCACCGGCTACGGCCGGCTCGTCGTCGCGAAGATCGTGTTCGTCGGGGCGGTGGCACTGCTCGGGGGCAACATCCGCTGGCGGCTGCTGCCCGCGATCAGCCGGCGGGCCCCGACGGCGTTCGCCGCCTGGGTGGCGTTCGAACTCGCCGTCATGGGCCTCGCCTACGGCGTGGCGGTGGCGCTGACCCGCGCGCCCGTCTCCTGATCCCGGTCGCCGTCACGCAGGCGGTACTTCCACGTCGCCAGCTCGGCGGCGAGCCAGACGGCGACGAGGAGACCGCCTGCCAGCGGCCACGAGTCCACCGGGTACGGCGGCGCGGAAAGGAACCGTGCCTGCAGGGCGAGGCCGCCGTAGGTGCCCGCGGTGGCCAGGGCGCCGCCGAGCACGGGCCGCGCCAGGCGGGCGAGCATCGTGTCGCCGAGCGGCAGGCAGCCCATGAACGCCAGGTCGACGCCGACGGCGGCGAGCACGAAGAAGAACGGGACGGCCGAGGCCGGGAAGCCCATCCCGACGAAGAGCGGCCAGACCAGCGCCCGGTAGGCGACGTACGCGCCCGCGACGGCCGTGGCCGTCCACGCCCGCCCCACCATGAGGCGGGCGACGACCAGGATGAGCAGGCCCGCGACGCCGGCCCACAGCGGATAGAGCAGGTCCGGCACCGGCAGCGAGAACTTGACGATCATCTCGCGGTCCACCGCGCGGCCGAGCTGGTTGGCGGCGAACTTCAGCAGGCTCGGCTCCGCGTACGGCTCGCCGCGATCCCACGAGGCGATCTCCAGCACGCCGTACTCCTGCTGCTGGGCGGGGAAGTGCAGGTTCTCGAGGAAGAAGAGGAACAGCGCGCCGAGGACGACGCTGCGCCGCCGCTCGGTCCGCGCGTCGCCGCGCGGCGCGCCGAGCCACCAGCCCCGGATCACTCCGGCGATCATCAGCGCGGTGCCGATGAACAGCAGCGCGTGCGACGGGCTCCACGCGGTGATGTCGAGGCCGTTGACCCGGTGGTTGATCAGGTCGAGCGGGATCGCGATGAGGAAGACCCCCGTGCCCCAGACGATCAGCCGGGAGGCCAGGCGGTCCACGCCGTAACCGGTGTACCAGTGGACGATGGTCAGGCCGACGGCGATGACGGTGCCGACCGTGTTGAGCAGGTGCGGCGGGGCCAGGTCGTCGCGCAACCATCGGAAGTGCCAGGACACGTCCCAGGACGCCCCGAGCACCTTCAGGACGAACGCCGTCAGCCAGCCGAGGTAGAGGACCCGGAACAGTTCCGCCGGGGTCTCCCTGCCCGCCTCCCCCCTCGTCCAGTACGGGAGGGCCCAATCGAGGATCCGATGAGGTGTTTGCCTGAGCGTTCCAATCACGCGCGAAATGATGCCGGTCCCCTCACCTGATACGCAATCGGGAACAACCCCGATACGTCCTGGATATCCGGCCAGGGACCGGCTCGGACGGCCCCGCCGGGCGGGCGTCTCAGCCGGTTCTCAGGACGGCCTGAGTAGGCTCCCCGCATGACGCTTCGGGGTGGGCGGCGCACCTTCGCCGCCGCGGTGGCGCTCGCGCTGGTGGTCGCGGGCGGGCTCGCCTGGTCGTTGTGGCCGTCCGAGCCGCGGGTGCGCGGCCAGGATGTGGCCGTCTCCGTGATGGACGGCCCGGCCGGCGACCAGCGGGTGACGTTGGACGCCACCTTCTTCCCACCCGCCTCGGGCGGGAAGGCCCCGGCGGTGCTGCTCGCCCACGGCTTCGGCGGCAGCAAGGACGACCTGCGGGACGAGGCGGCGCGGCTGGCCGGGCGCGGCTACGCCGTGCTGACCTGGTCGGCCCGGGGGTTCGGGCGGTCCACCGGTGAGATCGCGCTGAACTCGCCGGACTACGAGGTGAAGGACGTCCGGGCGCTGGTCGACTGGCTCGCCCGCCGCCCCGACGTGCGGCTGGACGCGAGCGGCGACCCCCGGGTGGGCATCGCGGGCGGCTCGTACGGCGGGGCGATCGCCCTGATGGCCGCCGCGTACGACGACAGGATCGACGCCATCGTGCCCCAGATCACCTGGTACGACCTGGCCGACGCGCTCTTCCCCGAGTCGACGGGCCAGGGGCCGGAGCACGGTGTGTTCAAGAAGATGTGGGCCGGCCTCTTCTTCAGCGCGGGCGGCAGCGCGTTGTCCGGAGCCGCGGCCGGGGGTCCGGCCGCGCTCGCCGGAGGAGCGCCCGGCTCGACCCGGCCGAACGCCGACCAGGGCGCGGGCGGAAGCACGGATACGAGCACGGGCACGAGCACGGGCACGGCCGACGGCCCGGCGAAGGACGGCAAGACGGGCGACGGGACCGGCGGCAAGATGGGCGGCGGGACCGGCGACGGGAGCGGGACGTCCGGACGGGCCCAGTGCGGGCGGTTCCGGCCGGAGATCTGCGACATGTACCTGACCGTCGCGGAGACCGGCCGGGCCACCCCCGAGGCCGTGAAGCTGCTGCGGGCGTCCAGCCCGGTGTCGGTGCCGGGCCGGATCAGGATCCCCACCCTGCTGATCCAGGGCCAGCGCGACTCGCTGTTCCCCCTCGCGCACGCCGACGCCAACGCCCGCGCGATCGCAGCGACCGGCGCGCCGGTGGAGATGGCCTGGATCAGCGGCGGTCACGACGGCGGCGGCTCCGAGGCCGACGACGAATGGGTGGAGGAGCGCACCGCGGCCTGGCTCGACCGCTGGCTCAAGGACTCGCCGGTTCCCGGCGTGCGGGCCGGCCGGACGTCCGCGGGTGTCGAGGGCTTCACGGTGTCCCGCGACGGCGGCAGGGACCCGGGCACACGGCGCTCCGTCGTGGTCCACGCGGCCGCGCCCTCGTACGCCGGTCTGGCGGGCGCCTCGCGCACCGAGGTGCCGATCGCCGGGCCGGTCCAGCCGATCGCGAACCCTCCCGGAGGCTCCCCCGCGTCCGTCTCGGTCGTGCCGGGCCTGAGCAGCCTGCTCGGGGGCGCGAGCGCGAGCGCCGGCGTCTCGGTGGACATTCCCGGCCAGGCCGCGGTGTTCGAGAGCGCCCCGCTGACGAAGCCGGTCCACGTCACCGGCTCCCCCAGCGTCAAGATCAAGGTGTACGGCACGGGCGAGGTCACGCTGTTCGCCAAGCTCTACGACGCGAGCGGCGGACGGCTCGCCGTGCTGCCGTCGAGCCTGGTCTCGCCGCTGCGCGTCACCGCCTCCGAGTCCGGCGCCGAGACGACCGTCACGCTTCCCGCGATCGACCGGCGCTTCGACGCGGGCCACCGGCTGCGGCTGGTGGTGGCGACCACGGACATGGGGTACGCGACGCCGTCCGCGCCCGCCGCGTACCGGGTGGGCCTCGCCGGCGGAGCCGTCTCGCTGCCCGTGGACGCGTCGCTCGTCACGCCGGCGACGGGGCCCGCCTGGTGGACGTGGGCGGCGCCGCTGGCCGCGATCGTGGTCGCGGCCGGGCTCCTGCTCGCCGGCCGCCGCCGTACCGTCCCGGACGGGGGCGGCGAGCCGGACGGCGTTCCGCTGCGCATCACCGGCCTGACCAAGCGCTATCGCAACGGCGAGAAGGCGGTGGACGGCCTCTCCTTCCACGTCGAGAAGGGGCAGGTGCTGGGCCTGCTCGGGCCGAACGGCGCGGGCAAGACCACCACGATGCGGATGATGATGGGCCTGATCCACCCGGACGAGGGCGAGATCCGCATCTTCGGCCGCCGGGTCGTCCCCGGCGCGCCGGTCCTGTCGCGACTCGGGTCGTTCGTGGAGGGGCCGGGGTTCCTGCCCCACCTCACCGGCCGGGCCAACCTGGAGCTCTACTGGCAGGCGACGGGACGGCCCGCCGAGGACGCCCACATGGAGGAGGCGCTGGAGATCGCCGGGCTCGGGGCGGCGCTGGAGCGGGCGGTGCGCACGTACTCCCAGGGGATGCGCCAGCGGCTGGCCATCGCCCAGGCGATGCTCGGCCTGCCCGACCTGCTCGTGCTCGACGAGCCCACGAACGGTCTCGACCCACCCCAGATCGCCGAGATGCGGGCCGTGCTCAAGGCGTACGCCGAGGGGGGCCGCACGGTGATCGTCTCCAGCCACCTGCTCGGCGAGGTCGAGCAGACCTGTACGCACGTGGTGGTCATGCGGCGCGGGCGGCTCGTCTTCCAGGGGCCCGTCGGCGACCTGCTCGCCACGCGCTCCCCCTCCGGCGGTCCCGGCCCCCGCCTGGAGGACGTCTTCCTCGACCTGATCGGAGAGTCCCGATGAGCGTGAACGGCGCCCCGGTCCCGGCGTCCGGGACCCGCGCGGCCGGCGTCCGGACGGCGGCGGGCGGCGGGACGGCGCGCGGGTACGCGCCCGGCCGCACCCTGCCGCTGCGCGTGGAGTTCGTCCGCCAGTTCCGGCGCCGCCGGACGATGGCGATGTTCGGGCTGCTGCTCGCGCTGCCGTGGGTCCTGGTGGTGGCGTTCCAGTTCGGCCCGGCGCCCGGGCGGGGCGGCGGCGGCCTGCGGATCTCCGACCTGGCCACCCAGGGCGGGCTGAACTTCGCCGCCTTCGTTCTGTCGGTGTCCGCGAGCTTCCTGCTGGCCGTCGCGGTGGCGCTGTTCTGCGGCGACACGGTGGCGAGCGAGGCGAGCTGGTCGTCGCTGCGCTACCTGCTCGCCGCGCCGGTGCCCCGCGACCGGCTGCTGCGGCAGAAGCTGATCGTCGCGATGGCCTACTCCGCGACCGCGGTGACCGTGCTGCCGCTCATGGCCCTGCTCGCGGGCACGGTCGCCTTCGGCTGGCACGACATCCAGGTCCCGGGCACCGGCGAGACGATCCCGGCCGCCGACGTGCTGCCGAGGTTCGCCGTGGTGGTGGGCTACGCGCTGGTGAGCCAGCTCGTCGTGGCGTCCCTCGCGTTCCTGCTGTCGGTCGGTACGGACTCGCCCCTCGGCGCGGTCGGCGGCGCGGTCGGACTGGTGATCGTGAGCACCATCCTGCAGGCGGTGGAGGCTCTGGGCTCCGTCCGCGAGTTCCTGCCCACGTTCTGGAACACCGCCTGGCTCGACGCCCTCTCCCCCGACCCCGACTACAGCGGGATGATCAAGGGCGTGGCCGTGTCCGTGACGTACGCGGTGATCCTCGTCGCGTTCGCCTTCCGGCGGTTCCGGGCCAAGGACGTGGTGTCCTGAGGCGGGCGGGCGCCGCATCCCGGTCCCGTTCGCGGGGCGGCGGGATCGGCGCTCCCGCCCGCCCGGGCGCGACCGCTCATCCCCCCTCGATCGTCACGCCCATCGAACGGGCGGTGCCGGCGATGATCCTCATGGCCGTCTCGACGTCCGTCGTGTTCAGGTCGGGGAGCTTGCGTTCGGCGATGCTCCGGAGCTGGGTGGAGGTCAGGCTTCCGGCCCGGATGTGACCGGGACGCGCCGACCCCTTCGCCCCCAGCGCCTGCCGGATCAGGAACGAGGTCGGAGGCGTCTTGTACCGCAACGCCACGGACCTGTCGTCGAACACGGTCACCACCACGGGCACGACCTGGCCGCGCTGCGCGGCCGTCGCCTCGTCGTACTCCCGCTTGACGGCGACGATGTTCGCCCCTGTCGGGCCGAGCACCTTCCCGAGCTCGGCCACGGCGGCGTTGCCCGCCTCGAGCTGGATGGTCGCCTCGTGAAGCCTCCGCTTCGGTGGCATCGTTCATCCCTTCACTGGAACGTGTTTCGGGTGAACGCTAGGAATTCCAGCCGCTGGAGACTCAACCCGTCGGGGTCGGCTTGACTCTCCAGTCGCTGGAGGGTCCAGGCTGTCGGAGTGGACGACAGCACGGAGCCGCTGACCATCGGACAGCTATCGAAACGGACGAAGGTGCCGGTCCGCACCATCCGCTTCTGGTCCGACATCGGCCTCATCCCGCCCAGCGCGCGGAGCGCCGGCGGTTACCGGCTCTACGCGCCGGAGGCGGTGGCCCGTCTGGAGCTGGTGGCGACACTGCGCGACCTCGGAATCGATCTGCCAACCGTCCAGCGGGTCCTCTCCGACCGGGCCACCGTCGCGGAAGTGGCCCGCACCCACGTCGCCGCCCTCGACGCCGAGATCAGGATCCTTCGCATACGTCGTGCGGTGCTGCGGTCGATGGCCGAACGTGACAACCCACCAGAGGAGATGAGGACCATGCACAAGCTCGCACGCCTGTCCACACAGGAACGGCAGCGCATCGTCGGCGCGTTCATCGGCGAGGTGTGCGACGGAGCCGACCCTGAATCATTCGGCGCGCGGATCGCCCATACGATGGCCCAGAGCGTGGTCGAGCTACCCGACGATCCGACGACGCAACAGGTCGACGCGTGGGTGGAGCTCACTGAACTCATGAGCGACCCGGGGTTCCGGCAGCGCGTACGCCAGATGATGGTGGCCGCCGCCGAGAATCCCGCGGAGCCCTGGCAACCGCCGTTCGACCCGCAGATGGTCCTGGAGCGGGCCTGCGAGGCGCTCGACTCGGGCGTCGCACCCGAGTCCGAGCGGGCCGGAGCGATCCTGGACGGCCTGATCGACCCGGATATGCCCGTCGACGAGCGCGTCAGGCTCGCCGATGAGTTGGAGACGTTCACGGACCGGTCGGTGGAGCGGTACTGGCAGCTCGCGGGAATGATCAACGGACGGCCGCCGTTCCCGTCGAAAGTGCCCGCTTTCGAGTGGTTCATCGCGGCGCTGCGCGCCGGCGACCACCGCGCCCCGGCCGACCGCCCGTAGCCCGCGCCCGGCCTCGGCCGGGCGGTTCAGCGCCGGGATTCACGGACGGGTGCTTCACGGCCCGGCTCCGGGAACGAGCCGGGCCGAGATTCGCCGGCCGCCTCACTGGGTCGCCGATCTCGGTTCATGGCGGCACGAGCAGCTCCTGCTCGAACGACCGGTAGAGGACGTCGAGCTCGGGTGTGCGTTCGGGCCGTCCCGGGCCGTCACCGCCTCGATGTGGACGACCCGGAGAAGCCATCGCCGGACATGTCAGGACTCCTCACTCGGGGGGCACAGGCGCCGGTGCACCACGGTCAGGTGCCGCGCCATCGCGTCGCGGGCGCGTACGGCGTCGCCCGCGGCGATGGCGTCGTAGATCTCCTGATGGGCGGCCAGGGTCCGCTCGGTCGCCTGCGGGCTCGTCCCCGCCGAGTAGTGGGCGTGGCGCGAGCGGGCGAGCGACTGCAGCGAGGCCGCGATGGCGGGGTTGCCGCTGGCCATGCCCAGCGCCGCATGGAACCGCACGGACTCGGCGGTGAACAGGTCGGGCGCCGGTGCGGCACGGCGAGCCTCGTCGAGGGCCTCCCTCAGCGCGGTCAGCCCGTCAGGGAGCCGGCGGAACGCCGCCAGTTCGGCCGCGGCCGGTTCGAGGGCACGCTGCGCCTCGATCAGCTCATCGGGCGACAGCCCGCCTTCGTGCAGTTGCGCGGACAGGGCGTCGGCGAACTCCTCGATCCGGCCGTCGGGGGTGCCCTCGTCGTCGGGGTCGAGCCGCCGGTAGCCGCCCGCCCAGTACAGCAGCGGGTCGCCCTCGGTCCCGCCCGCCGCGACCACCTCCCCGATCAGGATCCGGTGGTCGCCGCCGGGGAGGATGGCATGCAGCCGGGTGTCGAACCAGCTCAGGCAGCCGGAAACGACGGGGGCGCCGGTCCGCTCCGGGGCGGTGATGACACCGGGAAACGCGCCCTCGGCCCGGCCGCGGCCCCGAGTGGAGAAGTACTGCGACACGTCGCGCTGCCCGCTCGCCAGCACACTGATCGAGAAGCAGCCCGCCGCCTCCACCTCGTCGAGGAAGGGGCTGTGGGCGTTGATCGATACGGCGACCAGCAGGGGGTTCAGCGAGAGCGAGACGAACGAGGTGGCGGTGATGCCATAGAGGTGCTCGCCGTTGCGGGTCGCCACCACCGTCACGCCGGAGGCGAACCGGCCCGCCGCCCGCCGGAACGCCGCGGCCGTGTTCACCGAGACGTCAGCCGCGACGCCGGACGCGGTGTCCGCGGTCATGACGTGACCACCGGACGTCCGAGCGGGCGGAGTCCGTACAGGTCGAGGGTGAGCTCCCCGTCCCGCAGCCGGGCCATGTACGCGTCCTCCTTGGCGGCCCGCCGCCGGGCCGCCGCCACGACGTCGTCCACGGAGGCGGAGGGGAGTACGACGATCCCGTCCTCATCCGCCACGACCAGGTCGCCGCGGTTGACCACCCGGCCCCGCATGATGACGGGAGAGCCGACGGTGCCGGGCCACTCCTTGCCGGTCCCTCGGATCGCCACGGACGTGCTGAACGCCGGGAACCCGATGGCGCGCATGCGGTCCGTGTCGCGCACCCCGCCGTCGATCACCAGGCCGACGACGCCGCGCGCCTGGGCGGCGACCGCGAGGACCTCCCCCCAGTAGCCGAACGGCGCGCCGCCCGCGTCGACCACGAGGACGTCACCGGGCTCGGCCTCCTCCAGGGCCCAGTGCAGGGGGAGGTTGTCCCCCGCCGCGGCCTGGACGGGCAACGCCCAGCCGGCGAGCCGGGCTCCGGCCCACGCCGGGCGGAACGCCGGGTCGAGGTCGCAGCTCAGGCCGGACGCCTCGAACAGCGTCGCCGCCCCCATCTCCAGCAGCTCACTGGTCATGATCACGCCTTCCGCTGCAGGTTGTGGTAGCCGTACGCGGCACGGGCCTCGGCGATAGAAGAACCGGCCAGCGCCATGCGCAGAATCCCGTCCTCGCGCTCGGCGATCTCCTCCGCCACCGCGAGCACCTGCTCCTCGCAGTCCTGCGGCACGGCGACGACGCCGTCCTGGTCGCCGATGAGCAGGTCTCCGGGGCGGACCTGCACCCCGCCGATGTTCACCGGTCCCTGCACCTCCGCGACCTCGACGCGGTCCTTTCCGGTGCGCATGAACCGGCCGCGACTGTAGATCGGGTACGCGAGGTCGAGCGCCCGGTGCACGTCGCGGCACACGCCGTCGATGACGGTTCCGGCGATTCCGCGGGCGTTCGCGACCGCGGTGAGGATGTCGCCCCACACGGTGCAGTCGGTCCTGCCGTCGTTGTCCAGCACGACCACCCCGCCCGCAGGCACGTCGTCCAGGTAGTCGCCGACGGTGCCGGGCGGCGTGCTCGCCGACACGTACCTGATCGTGTACGCGCGGCCGGCCATGCGCTGCCCGGGGCCGAGCGGCGCGAGGCCCAGCAGGCTGCCCGTACGGCCGAGCCGGTCCAGGGCGTCGGAGATGGTGGCGGTGGAGAAGCGGGCGAGCCGCTCGTCGACGGTGCCGGTCATGAGGCCGCCTCCGCGGTGATGGTCGGGAACTGGGAGTCGTGCATGACGTCGATGACGTCGCGGCCGGAGCGGACGGCCCGCGCCATGTCGAGCTCGCGGGCCGCGATGCGCTCGGCGAGCTCCAGCACCCGCGCGATCTCGGCCCTGGCGACGAACGCGACGCCGTTGCGGTCGGCGATCACGAGGTCGCCGGGGTTCACCCGGACCGTGCCGACCTGGATCGGCACGTCCATGTCCTCCTGGACGATCCGGCCGCGGGCGCTGACGGGCACGGCGGCGCGGGCGAACACGGGAAGGTCCACGTTCTCGCAGTCCTGCACGTCACGGCAGGCGCCGTCGACGATGACGCCGGCGACCCCGCGCTGGGCGGCGGCCTCGGCGAGCAACCCTCCCCAGCAGGAGACGTCGACTCGTCCGTGGTTGTCGATGACGACCACGTCGTCGCGGTCCGCCTTGGCCACGAGCGGGGTGGCGATGTGGGTGGTCGGGCCGGCGGCGGACTTGGGCGCCGCCTTGACGGTCCGTACGACACCTGCCATGACGCGGGTCGCGGGCCACATAGGCCGCAGGCCTGTCACCGCCCCGGGCAGGCCGAGCGTGTCGAGCGCGTCGGAGATCGCGCACGAGTCGAGGGCGCGGAGCCGGGAGACCTCGCTCGCCGCGCCGGAGGTGTTCTCTGTCATCGGTCAGACTCCTCACTGGTGGGTGACCAGGTCACGAATCCCATGGCGTTGCCCGTGCCGGCCTCGGTCCGGTAGCAGGGCTGGTAGTCGACGGAGCTCACCGACAACCCGGTCTCCGCGGCGATCCCGGCGACGGCGATCCAGTTGCGCAGCTCGGAGCTGCCGGACCGCATCTCCGATGCGGGAAGGGACGCGAGACGCCGCTCGTCGAAGGTCTCCAGGGCGCGGATGAAATCCCGGTCGAGGTCCTCATCGATCACGAAGTGGGACAGGCCGCCCGACGCGACGACGCCGACGCGCAGGTCCCGGGGGAAGGACGTGATCGCCCGGCCAAGCGCCCGGCCGAAGTCGAGGCAGCGCCGCGCGCTGGGCGGGTTCGGCTCGAAGAACGTGTTGATGAAGACGGGGACGAGCGGCACCTGGGACCGCTCGCCCATGATCCGCTGGTAGATGAAGCCGTAGCCGTGCGGGATGCCGTGGTTCTCGTACCGCCCGGCGGGCAGGGTGCGCGACGCCGCGATGTCGAAGCCGTCCTCCATCACGGAGGCGATGAGGTGCAGGGCCAGCTCCGAGTGGCAGGGGCGGGAGACGGTCCGCTCGGGCACGTCGCCGAGCGCCGCCTCCCCCAGACCCGGCTGCATGGCGGCGATCTGCTCGGGGGTGAACGGCACGTGGTCGACGGCGTCCCCCCAGTAGAGCGCGAACGCGGGCAGCAGCTCGTCGCCGTAGACCTCTTTGTGGTCGCTGCTGACGATCACGACGATGTCCACCTCGGCGGCGGCGAGGTGAGCGCCGAGGTGATCCATCGCCCGCTGGCAGGCCGCCCACCGCTCCGCCTGGACGTTGGGCGCGCACTCATGGGAGAAGTCCTCCCGCGCGGCCTTGAGCTGCTCGAATGTGTACCGGCCGCCGCGGAACTCCAGGGTGGAGCTCCGGCGGTCGGCCTCGCCCCGCTCCGGCCAGCGGATCGAGGGCGTCTTGAGCTGGGGACCGTGTGAGGTGCCGATACCGGCTACGACCCTTGCCATGATCTGCCTTTCTTCGGTGTCGCGCTGCGGGACTCAGAGGCGGAACAGAGCGCTCGCGTTACCGCTGAAGATCGCCTCGCGGTCGGCGTCGCCAAGCCAGTCGATGTCGCGGACCAGCAGGTGGATGTCGTCGAACCAGCGCCCGTTCTCGGGGTTGATCTGGGAACCGGTGCCGGGCTTCTCGGTGCCGAACAGACAGCGGTCGACGCCGACGACCCGGACCAGCAGCTCGATGGCCTCCTGGGTGTAGAGGCAGGTGTCGAACCAGAGGCGGCGCAACTTCTCGATGTACGGCGTGCCGCCGCCCCGGACGCCGGACGGCAGGAACCGGCCGGCCTGGTACGGGACGGCCCCGCCGCCGTGGGAGACCACGATCTTCAGGTCGGGGAAGTCGCGCAGCACGTCGGACGACAGCAGGCTCCAGATCGCGACCGTCTCCTCCTGAATGAAGTGGAGGCTGTACGGCTCGCGCGCCGGGGGCCGGCAGCCCGCGGCGTGGATCAGCGCGGGCACGTCCAGCTCGCACAGCGCCTCGTAAACGGGGTACCAGTAGCGGTCGCCGAGCGCCGGCGGCGTCGCCGTGCCCTCGTACGGGTCCGGGTTGAGCAGCGCGCCGACGAAGCCGAGCTCGGTGACGGTGCGGCGCAGCTCGCCGACCCACTCCGCGGGCGTCAGATCGGGGCTCTGCGGCAGCCCGGCCACGCCCTTGAACCGGCCGGGGTACAGCTCGCAGGAGCGGTGGATGATGTTGTTGGTCTCCTCGGTGAACCACCGGACGATCTTGTTCGGCTGCTCGCTGTGCATCATCTGGTACGGCCGGGGCGAGATGAGCTGGACGTCCACGCCCGCGCCGTCGATGTGGTCGAAGTGGGAGACGTCGCCGAAGCTGGGGTGCGGCTCGGTGTGCGCGGCGCGGATCTGGTCGTCGCTGATCTTCGGGGCCTTGCCGCCGTGCGCGCCGCGGTGCGAGAGCAGCCCGGCCTTCCACGCGTACAGCTCGGCGGGGGCGGACACGTGTCCGTGAACGTCGATGATCATGGTGTTCCTCCTGGGTACGTGGCGCCGGGTCAGGCGGTGAGCGGGGCGGAGACGAGTTCGGTGAGCCGGCTGTCGACCGCCGAGCGGTCGTAGGTCCGCAGCAGTCGGGTGCGTCCGGCGCCCGGGTCGCCCCGGTGCAGGTACTCGTAGAGTTCCTGGCGGGAGCCGAACCCGTCGCCGACGAGCTCCCAGGCGATGCGGAACAGGCGTGCCTTGCGGTCCACGTCGATCTCGTGGCCGCGCATGTACTTCTCCAGGAACGGCCGCAGCTCCGGGTTGGCCAGGTCGGCCTCGGTCGGCTGCATGATCAGGCCGGAGGCGCCGATGCGGCGGACGATCTCGACCACGCGGGCCGAGACGTCGGCCGACCAGAAGCCCAGGCCGTAGCTGGGCGCCGGGGCGAGCAGCCCGCCGGGAGTGGACCGGGCCGACGCCTCCGCGCCGACGATGCCCAGGCGCAGGGTCTCGGCGTAGGAGATCAGCTCTCCGAGGTTCTCCTGGATGCCGCGGAAGCCGTGCACGCCGATGCTCTCGGCGATCATGGCCGCCACGGACACGAAGACCTTGAGCCGCTCGTGGAAGCGGATGTGGGTGCTCTGCATGCTCCAGGCGTTGATGCGGCTGAGGCCGCGCACCGCGAGCATGCTGTCGCCGAGGAGGAACAGCCGCTCCCATGGGATCTCGACGTCGTCGAAGAACAGCATGGCGTCCTGCTCGTCGAACCGGCGTCCCAGCGGGTGGCTGTGGCCGTTGCCGTGGTCGCCGAGCGGCTCACGGCACAGGATCTTCAGACCTTGGGCGTTCATCGGCAGCGCGAACCACAGGACGAACTCCTCGGCGCCGCGCTGGGCGGTGACGCCGTTGAGGTAGACGAGGACCTCGTGCGAGAACGGCGCGAGTGTGGCGAGTTGCTTGGCACCGCGGATCACGACACCGCGCTCGTTCTCCTCCACCACGCGCAACGCCAGGTCGGGGTCGTCGAGCGGGCTCGCGCCGCGGTCGATCTGCGGGTCGCCGAGGGCGTGGGTGAGCACCAGGTCGTGCTCCATCGCGTACCGGTGGTAGTTCACCGCGTTGGCGCCGAAGCCCGACCGGCCCTTCTCCAGTTCGTCGCGGTAGTCGTAGAGGCCGACCACGACGTTGGCCATGAAGTCGGGCGAGCGGCCGAGCTGCCCCCAGCTCTCCCGCATCCACCACTCCGCCGCGGCGAACTTCGCCCGCAGCTCCTCCGCGGTGGTGGGCAGCGCGTACGAGCGGCTCACCCGGTTGCCGGTCTCCGGCGAGATGAAGGTGTTGAGATCGCGGGCCTCCGGGTCGGACAACCGCAGGTCGAACAGCCGCGCGAACTCGTCCACCACGCCGCGGAAGGCGGGGTGCTCGGCGACGTTCTCCACGCGCTCGCCGGCCAGCCACACCTCGCGCCCGTCGTTGAGGCTCCGGCGGTACCTGTCGCCGGTCATGGCGCCGAGGGCGTTGGATATGTCCATCGTTGACTCCTCATGAGTGTCGGGATGTGCGGGGTCAGGGGCGGGCGAGCGCGGCGTGGGAGTATCCGGCGACCGCCTGGTAGCTCTCGCTGAACCGCCTGATCTCCTCCGGGGACATGACGTCGTCGATCCGTTCGAACGGGCGGTCACCGGTGCGGTCGTAGACCTCCCGCAGCAGGGCGTCCGGCGGGTTCACCCGGTTGGTCAGCACGACGCGGGATGTTGCCGCGAGGCGCTCCGTCTCGTACGCGCGCAGGGCCTGGTACGGGTCGCCGCTCTCGGCCAGACGGGCGGCCAGGACGCGCCCGTCGAGGATGGCCTGGGCCGCGCCGTTGGAGCCGCGCGGCACCATCGGGTGCGCCGCGTCGCCGAGGAGCGTGACCCGGCCGACCGTCCAGTGGTCGAGGGGGTCCTGGTCGACCATGGGGTACTCCAGCACCTCTTCGGCCGCCCGGATCATGGCCGGCACGTCCAGCCAGTCGAAGGCCCAGTCGGCGAAGGGCTCGATGAAGTCCTCGATCAGCCCCGGGCGGTTCCAGTCGCGTGCGTCGCGGATGGGCCCTCGACCTCGGCCACCCAGTTGACCAACTGGTCCCCGCGGGCGTTGACGCCGTCGCGGATCGGGTAGATCACCATCTTCCCGGTGGCGAGCCACCCGGCCCGCACCATGCTGGCTCCGGTGAGGAAGCGCGGCCACACGGTGGTGCCGCGCCACATCATGTAGCCCGTGTAGTGCGGGGCCGCGCCGCTGTGGAACTGCTTGCGCACGACCGAGTGCACGCCGTCCGCGCCGACGACGACGTCGCCGGCGACCTCCGAGCCGGAGCCGTCCCGGTGCGTGACGTGGACGGTCGCCGACCGCTCGTCCTGGGTGACGTGCGTCCCGCGGTGGTCGAGCAGCACCGCGTCGCGACCGAGCCGGTCGTACACGGCGGCGAGCAGCACCTGCTGCAGGTCGCCCCGGTGGATCGAGAGCTGCGGCCAGTCGTACCCGGCGAATCTGCCGGCGGGCTCGCGGGCGACCAACTGGCCGAACCGGTTGAAGAACGCCGACTCCCGTGTGGTCACGGCGACTTCGGCCAGGGCGTCCTCCAACCCGAGCCGGGCCAGGTTCCTGGTCGCGTGCGGGAGCAGGTTGATGCCGACGCCCAGGGCGCCCAGCTCTGGGGCCGCCTCGAGCACCACGCACTCGATCCCCGACCGGTGGAGTTCGAGCGCCAGGGTGAGACCTCCGATCCCCGCCCCGAGGACGATGACCCTGGGCTTGGTCGCCATCTGCGACTCCTTTCGTGTGGTCCGACTAGAAGAGATCCGGCTGACCACGGCATGACGGCATGGCCCGTCGGCGCCCTGGCACCGCGAACTTCGCGAATCTGGGGTGGATCCGGAGGTCAGGCCGTCCGGAGGATCGCCTTCAGCGCTGTGCCGCCGTCCATCCCGGCATAGCCTTGGGCGAGGTCGTCGAGGTCGTACACCCGGTCGACCAGCGGCGAGGGGTCGAGGCGGCCGTGCACGACGTCGTCGATCAGGCCAGGCAGGTAGTGCCGGGCCGGGGCGACGCCGCCCGCGAGCCGTACCTGCCGTCCGAACAGCCGCATCGGCGGGATCGCGCCGACGCCGTGCGGGACGCCGACGAAGCCGACCGAGCCGGCCGGGCGTACGACGTCGAGAGCCGTGTCGAAGGCCGCCTGCATGCCGACGCATTCGACGACCCGGTCGGGCAGGCGGCCGCCGAGCAGCTCGCGCACCGCGGGGACCGGCGACTCCTCGCGCGAGACCCGCAGTGTCAGAGCGCCGGCCTCCTCCGCGACCTTCAGCCGCTCGGCCCGCTCGCCGAGCAGGACCACACGGTCGGCGCCGGCCCGGGCCGCGGCCATCGCGGCGGAGATGCCGACCGCGCCGTCCCCGATCACCGCGACCGTGTCGCCGCGCTCCACGCCGGCGAGCGCGACACCGTGCGTACCCGTCGCGAACACGTCGCAGAGCGGGATCAGCTTGCGGGCGAGGTCGTCGTCGATCTGCGGCTCGTCCCAGGGCAGCGTCACGAGGGTCGCGTCGGCGTGGGGGACGCGGATGCTCTGCGCCTGCGCGCCCTCCCAGTCCTTGCCCCAGATCCCGGCGTGCGCGCAGAGCGGCTGCAGGCCGCGCCGGCACTCCTCGCAGTCGCCGTCGGAGAACAGGAACGGCGCGATGACCGTGTCACCAGGGCGCAGGGTGCGCACGGCGCCGCCGACCTCGCGCACCCGGCCGATGAACTCGTGTCCGATGCCGCCCTCGCCGTGCGGGACGAGACCCCGGAAGGTCCACAGGTCGGACCCGCAGATGCCGGCGTAGCGGATGTCGACGACGACGTCGTCCGGATCCGCGATCCGGGGTTCGGGGAGGTCCCTGACCTCGATCCGCCCCGGCTCGGAGAACCACGCTCCACGCATGATGCTGCTTCCGACCTTTCAGGCTGTCTCGGCGACCGGGCGCACGGTGGTGGGCAACGCGTCGAGCCCGCGGATGAGCTGGTTGATCCGCCGGACCGGAGCGCCGACCTCGAACCTCTCGACCCGGCGGGCCAGAGCGGCGAGGATCGAGTGGCCCTCGAGGCGGGCCAGCCCCTGGCCGGCGCAGCCGTGCATGCCGTACCCGAACGCGAGGTGGTCCACGGGGTTGCGCCGCACGTCGAAGCGGGTGGGGTCCTCCCATTTGCGCTCGTCGCGGTTGGCCGAGGCGTACAGCATCATCACTCGCGACCCGGCCGCGAGCCTCAGGCCGTCGACGTCGACCTCGCGGGTGGCGACCCGGCAGAAGAACTGCACCGGGGACTCGATCCGCAGCACCTCGTTGAGCGCGGAGGGGATCAGCGTGGGGTCCTGGCGGACCAGGTCCCACTGCTCCGGGTTGTGTGCGAAGTACCAGACCGCGTTGCTGATCGCGTTGATCGTCGTGTCCAGACCGGCGGTGACGTACGCCGACATGAGGGGGACGCACGACTCCTGGCGGATCTGGCCGGCCGCCGCGGCATCGTAGATGGCGCGGCCCATGCTGCCGGGGGTGAGCTGGTCCGGCTCGATGCTCGACAGGTACGCGAGCTGGTCCTCCAGGAGGGGGAACGCGGCGTCGGTGCGCGGTCCGGGCGGACCGCTGGCCGAGAACGCGGCGTCGGCCCAGCCGAGCACCTTGTCCCGCCCGTTCTGCGGCAGGCCGATCAGGTCCAGGACGATGGAGATGGGGAAGGCCCGCGCGAGGTCGTTGACCGCGTCGAAGGCGCCCTGTCGTACGAGGGGCGCGACGAGCTCGTCCGCGCGCCGCTCGATGTCGGCCTTGAGCTCCCGGATCGCCTTGGGCGACAGCCGCGACGCCAGGACGTCGCGCAGCTGGTCATGCTCCGGCGGGTCGGTCGCGATGATCATTCCCTGGGTGGCCTCGTTCGCGAGGTCGTTCAGCCCGATGCCACGGGCCGAGCTGAAGGACTCCCAGTCGGCGAGGCCCGCCCGGACGTCGGCGTACCGGCCCATCGCGTACGACCGGTAGCGCGGAAGGTAGACGACGGGACCGGCGTTCCGGATTCGCTCATAGATGGGGAACGGGTCGGTCAGGACGTCGTCGGTGAAGAGGTCGAGGTCCAGAGACGGGATCTCGGAGATGCTGGTCATCCTGTACTCCTTCGGGAGGCGAGGCAGGCTAGGGGGTGGTTGCGATCTTGCGTAGCTTGACCAGGGGCGTCCGGTGGTTCACCGTCGCGGCGGCCACCGGGACGCCGTCTCGGGTCCACTGGATGAGCGCGCTGTGTTCTTCGAGAGATCCGGTGAGGACGTTCGGCGTGGATCCCGGCACGATCTCGCCGCAGACCTTGATGTCGAGTCCCCACTGTTCGGTCCAGTAGTACGGCGACGGGCGGTAGGCGGGCGCCTCGTCGCCCATCAGCAGCGCCGTGGCGGCGGCACGCGCCTGGGCTATCGCGCTCCCCCAGTGGGGCGAGCGCCGGGGCCGGCTGATGCGCTCGCTCACGCGGGCCACGACGTCACCGGCCGCGACGATGCCCGGGGCGACTCGGCACCGCTCGTCGACGAGCAGGCCCGCCGGGCCGCCGAGCCCGGAGTCCGCCAGCCACTCGACGTTGGGCAGGTCGCCCACGGCGCTGACCACCACGTCGGCCTCCAGGAGCTCCCCTTCGAAGGTCCGCACGGCCGTCGGGCGGCCGTCACCCGGCAGTTCCACGCCACCGGGCGCGCGGACCAGCCGCACGCCCTCGTCCAGGGCGGCGCGGGTCATGTGCTCGGCCAGGAAGGCGCCGAACTGCCGCACCAGCGGAGGGTCCTGGTCGACGACGGTGACGGCGAGCCCGATCCCGCGCGCCGTCGAGGCGATCTCCATGCCGAGGAATCCGCCGCCGACGACGATCAGCGAGGTCGCCTCGGCGAAGATCGCGCGCAGCCGAACCGCGTCGTCCAGGTCGCGAACCACCAGCTCACCTGCGTCGCCCGCCTGCGGGTCGTACGGCCGCAGCCGCCGGGCCCGCGCCCCCGAGGCCACCACCAGGCCGTCGTACGGGAGCTCTTCCCCGCCGTCGAGCAGCACCCGGCGGCGGCCGCGGTCCAGGCCGACGGCGCGGGACTCGGTGCGGAGGTCGATATCGGCGCGCAGCGGCGATATGAATACGGATTCCGGTGTCTCTGCGCCCTTGAGCATCCCCTTGGACAGCGGCGGCCGGACGTAGGGCGCGTGACGCTCGTCGCTGACCACGGTGATCGAGCCCTCGTGGCCCTGCTGGCGCAGGGCGTCCGCTGCGGTGACGGCGGCCACCGAGCCGCCGACCACCACGACGTCCCCGCCGCTCCCGATGCCGCCCGTCACGGCTCCAGCCTCAGCGCCGCTACCGGGCACACCCGCACGGCGGCCTCGGCCTGCGCGGCGTCGCCGGACGCGACCTCCTCCGACAGAACCTTCAGGTCACCCTCGTCATCGAGCTCGAGCAGGTGCGGCGCGGCCTCGGCGCAGAATCCGTAGCCCTCGCAGCGCGCCTCATCGACGATGATCCTCATGTCAGCACCTCAGTCAGGAAATATCCGGAAAATCAGACGGGGTAGGTGGGCGGGGCGGGCCGTGCCGTGACCCACTGCCAGAAGGTGAACTCGTCCAGGTTCCAGTGGCCGCCATAACGGCCGCCGTTCCCGGACGCACCCATGCCACCCATGGGGATGTGCGCGGCGTCGTTGATGGTCTGCCCGTTGATGTGGACCATGCCGGTGCGCAACCGCTCGGCCAAGGCGAGACCCCGCGACACGGACCCGGTGTGGATCGCCGCGGACAGGCCGTACTCGGTCAGTCCGGCCAGTTCGACCGCCTCCGCGTCCGAGGAGAACCGGGTCACGGGGATCACCGGACCGAAGATCTCCTCGCGGAACGCGCGCACGCCGGGCGTGACCCGGTCGAGCACGGTGGGCTGGTAGAAGGGCCCGTCGTGGGAGCCGCCGGTGCGCAGCACCGCGCCCGCCTCGACCGAGCCGGTGACGATGTCGTGGACGCGCCGCGCCTGGCGCGCGTCGATGAGTGGGCCGACCCGCACCTCCGGGCGTCGCGGATCACCCATGACGAGGGACCGGGCGTGCGCGGTGAGCCGCTCGACGTACTCGTCCGCGATGCTCTCGTGCACGAGGTGGCGGCCGGTCGCCATGCAGATCTGGCCCTGATGCAGCAGCGAACCCCAGGCCGCGTTGTTGACCGCCGCGTCCAGGTCCGCGTCGTCCAGGACGATGAGCGCGTTGTTCCCGCCGAGCTCGAGCACGACCCGCTTGAGCAGGCCACCGGCGATCTCGCCGACCCGGCGTCCGGTCGCGGACGACCCGGTGAACGAGATCACCCGCGTGTGCGGCGAACAGACGACGGCCTCGCCGACCTCGGGGCCGCCGGGCAGCACGTGCAGCAGTCCGGACGGCAGGCCCGCGGCCTCGAACACCCGGGCCAGCGCGACGCCGCCACTCAGCGTGGTCTTCACGTCCGGCTTGAGCAGGACGGCATTGCCCAGCGCGAGCGCGGGAGCCACCGACCTGATGGCGAGCATGAGCGGAGCGTTCCACGGCGCGATCACACCGACGACGCCGACAGGAACCCGCCGGGCCATGCTCAGCACGGACACGTCCTCGTGCGGCAGGAGCTGACCGTACGGCTGGTCCGTCAGGCCGGCGGCCGAGCGCAGCTCGTCCAGGGCCTTGGTCACCTCCTGCTCGGCCTTGACCCTGATGCCCCCGGTCTCCCTGATCATCATCTCGACGATGTCGGCCCGCATGGACTGAAGGGCGAGCGACGCCCTGGCCATCACGGCGGCGCGCTCCTTGTAGGAGGCGCGGGCCCATTCACGCTGGGCCTCGGCCGCGACCGCGCCGGCCCGCTCGACGTCCGCCTCGTCGGCGAGACCGATCTCACCGATGCGCTCGCCGGTCGCGACCTCCACCACGTCCGCGGTCCCGCCGCCGCCACGACGCCATCCGTCCGAGAACAGGTGTGCGGAGACCGAGGCGAAGTCACATTGGCTCACTGAAAACGCTCCAATCAGCGGGGGGCGACCAGCGAAAACGCTGGCCTACGTCGGCGTTTCCAGGAGGTTACGCCGCACGATCTGGCGCCACCTCGCCACGAGTGAACTAATCTGCGTGCCAAAACTCCGACACGGTGTCGCAACGGGAGGGATCGGCGTGAGCCTCGACGACATGGTCCAGACGCTCGCGGAGCAACTCGGCGGCCCGGTCGTCCTGTACGACGCCGACCTGAACCTCGTGGCATTCAGCGTCCACGAGGACGACGTCGACGAGGCCCGCCGGTCGGTGATCCTCTCCCGCAGAGCGAGCGTCCGCGCCAAGGAGATGATCGCGGCTTACCAGGTGCGCAAGGCCCGGTCCCTGGTCCGGCTGCCCCCGCACGGGGACACGCCCGCCCGCATCGTGTACCCCGTGTGGCATGCGGGGCACGTCCTTGGATATGTCTCCTATATCGACAAAGGAGCCGACGAGGAGCCGAGGCCTCAGCACCAGCGGGTCCTGTCCGCGGCGGAGCCGGAGATCGGGGCGATACTGGCTCTGCGCGCCCTGCAGCGCCACCATTCGTCGGACGAGTCGCGCCGCCTGCTGTCCGAGCTCCTCTCCGATGACGTCGCCGCCAACGAGGCCGCCGCGGCCGAGCTGCTCGAAAGTGGTCTGGTGAGCTCGGCCGCCCGCTACTCCGTGATGGTCTTCCGGCCGGCCCAGCAGCCGATCCGTCCGTCGGGCGCCGCCAGGCTGGCGATCGAGCAGGCACTTTCGATGATCGCCAGGTCGACGTCGCTCAAGGCGTGCGGGGCCGTGCTCGGCAATGAGGGCGTGCTGGTGATCCCCCGGCCGGTGAACCCCGAACGGCTTGCGGGCCTGCTCAGCGGGCCGGGACTGGAGTCCCTGCGGGCCGGAGCCGGCGGGCCGCGTGAGTGCCTGGCGCTGGTGCGCGCGTCGTACCGCGAGGCGGTCATGGCCTGGCGCGTGGCGACGGCGGACCCGACCGGCTACGGCGTGTCGGCGCGCTGGGAGGACCTCGGGATCGACCGCCTGCTCATCCAGTTGCCGCTCGACTCGCTCACCGTGGAGGACCTTCCGGTCACGGTACGGCGGCTGCTGCAGGCCCCCTCAGGTGAGAAACTCGCCGACACCCTGGAGGCCTACCTCGACCACGGCGCCGACGCCCAGGCCACAGCCCGCGATCTCGTCATCCACCGCAGCACGCTGTACTACCGGCTCGGCCGGATCAACGACATCACCCAGTGCGACCTGGCCGACGGCCGGGTACGGCGCGAGCTACACACCGGTCTCCGCGTCGCCACCCTCGCCGGCCTGCGCGTCGCGGTGTGACCGATCGGGGTCGGACTAGTCCCAGTGCGGGGGGCGTTCCTCGATCAGTCGCGCGTCGTCGGACTCGGCGTCGCCGCGCCACTCGCCCCATCCGAGGTCGGTGTCGTCGCTGGTCTGGTCAGGCAGCACCGACAGACCCTCGTCGAAGAGGTCCACCGGCCGCATGTCATCCGGATGCCGCTCAGTCACACGACGATGGTAACCGGCCCCGCTCTCGCCCGCGGGCCCGCCGCCGCGAGGTCGAGGCCCCGGCGGGGTGGTTCCGGTCGTGCGTTCCGGCCACGCACGGAGGGCGGAAAATCACTAGAAATCCCCGCATAATCGGGCGAGAGCGAATATTTCCCCCTGCGGTAGAGGTCGAAGATCCCGGACCCGAACATTCAACCGTCAGCAAAGGTACGATGCGGAAACAGGTAGCAGGCCGGACGCGACCCCCGTGAGGCGGCATGGCAACGCCAGCAGGATGGCGTGGAGAGGGCAACCTGCCCGCGGAGCTGACCAGCTTCGTGGGCCGGAGCAGGCTTCTCGCGACCATCAGACAGCGACTGCACGACTCCCGACTGGTCACCGTGACCGGGATCGGAGGTGTGGGCAAGTCCCGGACGGCTCTGCGCATCGCCCACCTGGTGCGCCAGCAGTTCAAGGACGGTGTCTGGTACGCCGACCTCGCGCGGCTGCAGGACGCCGGCATGGTCCAGCACACGATCACCTCGTCGCTCGGCATCGCCGACCAGTCGCACCGGGCGGGCTCCGAGACCCTCGCCGAGTGGCTGGGCGACCGCGAGATCCTGCTCATCCTGGACACGTGCGAGCACCTGGTCGACGCCTGCGCCGAGCTGACGCAGGACCTCCTCACCCGTGCGCCGAACCTGCGGATCGTCGCCACGAGCCGCCGCTCGCTCAACGCCCCCGGTGAGTTCACGATCGCGATCCCGCCGCTCGCCGTGCCCGGCGACGACCCCTCGGAGAGCCCGTACACGAACGAGGCGGTGCAGCTCTTCGCCGAGCGGGGCAGCGCGGTCGTCCCCGACTTCGTGGTGGACGAGAGCAACGTGTCGGCCGTGTCCGAGCTGTGCCGGCGGCTGGACGGCATCCCGCTCGCCATCGAGCTCGCCGCCGTACGGCTGCGCGCGCTGTCGGTCGAGCAGATCCTCGCGCTGCTCACCGACCGGTTCAGCCTGCTGGCCGGCGCCAGCCGTACGGCACTGCCGCGGCACCAGACGCTGCGCGCCGCTATCGGCTGGAGCCACGAGCTGTGCGAGCCGGCCGAGCGGCTGCTGTGGGCCCGGCTGTCGGTGTTCGCCGGCGACTTCGACCTGGACGCGGCCCGGTTCGTCTGCGCGGGAGACGGCCTGGAGGCCGCGACCGTCCTCGACGTGATCTCCGGGCTGGTCGACAAGTCGATCCTGTTCAGCTTCCCGACCCCGGTCGGCCAGCGGTACCGGCTGATCGACACGCTCCGGCAGTACGGCGCCGAGTGGCTGGAGAAGCTCGGCGAGACCGAGGCGCTGCGCCGCCGCCACCGCGACCACTACCTCCAGCTCGCCCAGCGCGGCGAGCACTCCTGGTCCGGTCCCCGCCAGGTGCAGTGGTACGCGCGGATGCGGCAGGAGCACGACAACGTCCGGGTCGCGCTCGACTACTGCCTGTCCGACGCGGTCGAGGCCCGCACCGGGCTGGAGCTGCTGTCGTCGTTGTGGTTCCTCTGGGTCGCGTGCGGGTTCGCCCGGGAGGGCGCGGTCTACCTGGAGCGGGCGCTCGCGGCGTCCCGCGTGCCGAGCAAGGAACGATGCAAGGCCCTGTGGGTGCTCGCGTACATCCGCAGCGCGCAGGGCGACCTGCCGGGCGCGCTCGCGGCGGCCGAGGAGTGCAGCAGCGAGGCGGTGCGGGCCGGCGACTCGGGCGCCGTCATCCTGGCGACCAAGATGCAGGGCACCACCGCGATGCTCCAGGGCGACGCCAAGAAGGCGACCGCCCTGCTCGGCGTGGCGATCGAGTTCCACCGGGGCGGGCGCGAGCTCAACCCCGGGCTGCTGCCGGCGATCGTCGAGCTGTCCATGGTCCTGTTCGCGCAGGGCGACTTCAGCGAGGCCGAGGGCCTGCTCGACGACTGCCTCAAGGTGTGCACCGAGCGCGGCGAGCAGTGGCTGCGCTCCTACGCCTGGTACGCCAAGGCCCAGGTGCAGCGGGCCACCGGCCTCCGGGACGAGGCGCTGGAGAGCTGCAAGTCCTCGGTGCGGATCAAGCGCCACTTCCACGACGTCCTCGGCATCGTGCTGTGCGTGGACGCGATGGCCGGGCTCTACCTGGAGATGGGGCGGCCCGAGCACACCGCCCATCTGCTCGGCGCGGCGCAGACGAACTGGCGGACCTTCGGGCTGCCGCAGTTCGGGTCGCCGTTCTTCACCAACGAGCACGAGCAGTGCGTCAAGGAGTGCAGGAGGCTCCTCGGGGACGCGGCCTACCAGGAGGCGTACAACCGGGGCACGCGTCTCTCGCTCAGCGAGCTGATCGAGTACGCACTGGACGACTTCGACGAGTCGCCTCTCCCGGGCTGACCACCCGCGGGCCGGGACGGCGGCGGCGGGGACGACCCTCGCGGGAGGCCCGGGGCCGCGATCCCGGCCCCGGGCCTTCCGCGCGCCATCCCCCGGCTCAGTCCACGGGGACCGGGCAGACGCCCACATAGCGGGAGCTGGTCAGCGAATAGTCCACGCTCCCGCTGATCCAGCGTTCGAGGCCCTTGACGTACGCGTCGACCGCGGGCGAGCCGAGGGCGTCGAGCGCGGGCCTGAGGGCGACCATTCCGGCGACCGCCTCGTTCCGCATCCCGCCGATGAGGTCCATCGCCTCCTGCGTCGAGCACCCCTTGTGCCGCCGGAGCACGCTGACGAGGTTGTTGTTGATGTTCGGGCCCGAGCGTTCCTTGGCGTACGAGATGAGGTCGTTGTCCCAGACGACGACGTCGTTGGCGTGCTCGGTGATGGCCCGCACGTGCGGGTGGCGCCATTCGCCGGGGGTCAGGTAGACGCCGGCGGCCACGTCGACGAGCGCGAAGACCGTGAGCATCGCGCCGGTCCTGCGCCGCATGACGATGTAGTCGTCGAAGGAGGGGACGATGTCGTGCTCCCTGTTGGCGGCCTCCCAGACCTGGGCGAAGAGGTAGTCCTTGGTCATGGCCCGCCACCGGTCGAGCTGGTCGGCGTTCCCGGCGGCGGCGATCCTGCTCTTGATCTCCAGCAGCGAGCGGGCGAAGACGTTTCCGACCGCGTCACCCTCGTCGAGGTCGTCGATGACGGAGATGAACTGCGGGAGCGCCCTGGCGATCTCGCCCGCCGCCCGGTCCGACTCGCAGAAGGCGTCGTCGAAGGCGAACAGCCACACGCACCAGTCCGTGACGAGCCGGCACAGCTCCCGGGCGGCGTACGGGTAGGTTCGCCCGCCCAGCCACCCGTACCTGGCCCTGCCGTACCGTTCGAGGTTTTCGGCCCCCTCGATCATTCCGGACGCGGCCAGCCAGGCCAGCGTGTCCCTGTCCACTTCCTCGACGTACGGATTGACCTCGCTGGGGAACGGGCAGGTCAGCGCGGGGATACGCAACGGCGCTCTGTTTTCGGCAATTGTGGAAGGATTCGACACGCCCAACAGCATGACTACGGAACCGACAAATCGCTACACCTTTCGTTGACATTTATGGGCTGTCGCAAGCTTTATGAGGTTGCGAGGCGTGATGAGGGAAATGCGGCTCAGCGGCCCTCCTTCGCGATCGCCTCGCGTACGGCGGGGACGATCTCTCCGGCCCAGCGGCCGAGGAGGACGGAGTCCGGCGCGTCGTGGCCCGCGGAGAAGAGCGTGAAGCCCGAGGCGCCGTGCTCCAGCACGGCCCCGGTCAGTTCCTCGACCCACTGGCCGGCGGAACCGCCGATCCAACGGCCCTCCCGGTCGCGCGTGGCGGGCAGCGGCCGGTCGGTGACGCGTCCGGGGAGATTGAAGACGGTGCGGATCTCACGCGGGTCGCGGCCCGCGGCGGCCGCCGCTTCGTCGATGACCGGCCGCGACGTCCGGTATCGCTCGCTGAGCCAGTCCGCGGCGTGGCCGGGGATCCAGCCGTCGGCCACCCGGCCGGTGGCGGCCAGGGATCTGGCGCCGACCGACCCGGTCCACACGGGAGGCGCGGCCACGGGAGCCGGCTCGATCCCGTTCACCTGGTAGTGGCGGCCCCGGAAGGTGACCGGCGAGCCCCCGCCCGACAGCGACTTGATCAGGACGATCGCCTCCTCGAAGGCGTCCACCGCGTCGCCCGGCGACAGCCGCGGCACTCCCATGTCGGAGATCCGGTCCCACAGCCCGCCCGCGCCCATGCCGAGCACGACGCGCCCGCCCGACAGCGCCGACAGCGACGTCACGGTCCGCGCCAGCATGGGAGCGGGCCGGGTCGGCAGGTTGGTGACGTTGGCGAAGCCGGAGATGTGCCGGGTGCGTCCCAGGACGAACCCGAGGGAGGCGTAGGCGTCCAGGCGTCCGCCGACGTAGGGGTGGTCCGACAGGGAGAAGTGGTCGAGCCCGTCACGGTCGGCCTGCTGAGCCATCTGCAGCAGTCGCGGCGCCTCGTCGATGCCGCTGTGCGCGCCGAAGCCGAAGACGACGTGTTGTTCGGACAATGCTCCGCCTTTCCTGGTGGCCGGCAGCCGGAACGACCGGAACCGCCGGACAAAAAAATCAGTTCGTGGCACGAACCATATTAGTTCGTGCCACGAACTGCAATTCCCGGCGCCGGGCGAGGCGGCGCGGTCTCAGCGCCCGCGGCCGCCGGCGGCTCCCTCGTCGGGCTCCAGGAACACCGCCGGAACCTTGTTGTCCAGCACGACCCGGCCGAGCAGTCCGGCGAGCGTCTCCTGTTCGGCGGCGGCGAGCCCCGCCGCCAGTTCCCCGACCCGCCGGCAGGTCTCGGCGTAGAACTCCTCCGCCAGCACGCCGCCCCGACGGGTCAGCGCGACCCGCACCGCGCGCGAGTCCTGCGGGTCCGGCCTGCGTTCGACCAGGCCGTTGCGCTCGGTGCGGTCCACCAGGCCGGTGAGGCTCGACTTCGCCAACCCCAGCATCGCGCCCAGCTCGCTCATGCCGTACGGCTGCGCCATGAGCACGCAGAGCAACTGCCCCTGCTGCGCGGTGAGGCCGTGATCCCGGGCGGAATCGGCGTACACGGCGTTCACCAGGAACGTGGACCGCACCAGCGCGGCCACGGCTCCCATCCGGCCCTCATCATGCTTTCCCACGCGGCCAGGCTAACATCGAAACGCCCGGTAGTTCGCGAGACGAACTAGCCGCGTTCCGCACACGAGAACGCATGGGAGCGGCGCCGCGCGCGTATCCCGACCGGGGCTCAGGCGCGGCTCAGGGTGAGCGTTCCCTCCCCGCTCCGCCTGATCACGATGACGGCGTAGACGCCGGACACCTTCGGGTCCGCGATGGTGACACGTTCGGCCTTGCCCGGCCCGCCCGCCGCGGAGCGGCGGGCCTTGGAGCGCGGCAGCCCCCAGGTTCCGGAGTCCGGCGCCATCACGAAGAGGTCGACGTCCTGCCCGCCCTGAGGCGTGACGGTGAACGTCGCGGGCACGCCCTGTTCCACCCGGGTCGTACGGATCTCGACCAGCCGGTCGGCGCCCATCGCGACCTCCATGGGCGTGCCCTTCTCCAGGTCGCCCTCGGGCGCCTCGGCCACCTCCAGCGCGTACTCCTGGTGGTCGGCGTCCCCGGGGGCGCTCGCGATTAAGGCGTCGTCGGCGGAGGCCGGCTGCACGGCGACGAAGTCCGCGTTGGCCGCGGCCGGATCCGAGCTGCCGACCGGCGTCTTGGAGTGATCGGGAGGGTACACGTCGAGGTCGACGTTCCCGCCGCTCGCGGGGGAGGCGACCGCCGCCACCACGGACCACCTGCCGGCCGTGGTGGCGAAGACCGGCAACATCGGGACGTTCGCGGGCCAGCGGGCGATCTTCCGGTCGAAGACGTCCTCGTAGCGGTGCCCTTCGCTGATGGTGTTCTGGAAGAGCACCGACTTCGCGACGAAACGGTCCTGCTCGCTCAGCCCCGCCACGAACTGGCCGACGGTGTCGGCGGGCGCCTTCCTGAACGCGGCCACCACCGCCGCCGGGCCCCAGCCGGCGACGTCCCAGTACTTCTCGTTCCGGGCCCCGGAGTCGGCCAGGTCGAGGAGCGCGCCGGCCACCCGGCCCTCGACGTCGGCCCCGCTGTCCCAGCCCTGGGTGAACCAGGTCGGGCTCTCCATGTCCTCCGGAGGGTCGGTGGGCTTCCACCGATAGTGCGTGTCGCCGTAGGTCTGGACCGCGAACCAATCGGCCCATCCCTCCGTCCAGGCGCACCTCTCGCCCGACCGGATCGGTCCGTAGTGCTGCGAGCAGGAAGCCTCGGTCGGCGGCATGTGGCCGTAGGTGTAGTCCATGATGAAGTGACCCACCTCGTGGGCGACCGTCATCTTCTCCAGATGCTCCGACGCGTCCAGATGGATCTGGAAGCGGTCGGTGCATTTGCCGGAGACGACGCCCGGGCAGTAGTGCGAGAGGGGCACGACGACGTCGGGCTTCCATTTGACGGTCAGCCGCTGACAGGCGGCCTCACCGGGCTTCCAGCAGTCGTTGCCCGGCTGACCCAGCCATCCGGTGTACGCGCTCCACGCGTCGTGGAGGCGGGCCATGATCCGGAACGCGCCCTCCATCTCGTCGCCGGGCGCGGCCGCGTAGTCGATGATCGTCGTGTCGGTGGCCAGGGGCACGTCCTTCACCACGGCGCTGTTGGCGAAGTAGTCGAGGCCGGCGCCGGTGCCCGGCTCCTCCACCGTCCACAGCGGGGCCACCGTGGACACCATGAGATAGACGTCCTGGCCGGTGCCGTCCTCCTCGATGCCGGGGAAGCACGCCCTGTAGCCGCCCGTGGCGTCGGACGTGACCTTGCCGAGCAGGTCGGGGGACCCGACCTCGTCCTTGTCCCACACCTCCACGGACACGCTGGGCGTACCCCTGACCGCTCCCGTGTCCGGCTCGACGTGCGTGACGCGCCCGCGCACGCAGGTGTCGCCGGCGAGGGTCGCCGCCGGCGCGAGGGTCTGCTCGGGACGGCTGGGGCGCTCCCGTCGCAGCCCGAAGGTCGACGACTTCTCCCCGATCGTGAGATAGGCGAGCCCCTCGCTGCTCGGGCCGGGCCGTTCGTCCCGCGCCCGGACGTAGATCGAGGCGGGGCCGGGCGTGACCGCGGTGACCACGCCCTCGAAGCGGACGGGTTTCCCGCGCCGGGCCCGTTCCGTACGGCTCGCGCGGTCCACGGGGCTGCGCCCGATCATCGCCGCCGTGTGGTCGAGGCCGGCGGGCGGGCGCACCCAGCGCAGGGTGTCCGGCAGTTCGATGGTGGTCATGGCGTCCGGAACGTCCTGTTTCGGGACCACCTCGACGGTGAGCGTCGCGTTCTGCCCGACGGCCGGAGCCCGGTCGAGCGAGACGGACACGGTGAAACAGTCCCCCGGAGCGCACGCGGGCGCCGCCGCGTGGGCCGGGGCGGGGACCGCCGCGGTGAGCCCCGCGGCGATCCCTCCGACGATCAGCAGGTCCGCCAGGGCGGCGGCCGTCAGTCGGCGTAACATCGGCGTCTCTCCTGATCAGCCCGCGCAGGCGACGGGCGAGTCGAAGTGTCCGGGTGAGGTGGGGTACGGCGAGCCGCTGTCGTTCGCGGGGATCGCCAGCTCGCGCGCGCCCGAGGCGTCGCCCGCTCCGCGGCCCGCGCCGGCGCCCCAGGCCACCTTGGCCAGGAAGTCGAGCATCGCCGGGGAGTGCTGGCGGACGATGTTGTGGCCGCCGTTGGCCGGACCGCAGTGCGTGTAGAGGTTGAACGAGCCGTTCCAGTCGATCATCTTGTCGCCGGGGTTGGGTCCGTTGGCGGTCCGGTCGCCCTGCAGCACGTCCCGATCCGCGCCGCCGTACTGCCAGTCGACGCCCTGGTGGTGCTGGTCGTCGGCGGCGGACGCGTTGTCCTTGTCCGTCATCCGGAACCACAGGCAGGGGTCCACGACGGTCGTGAGCGTGCCGTCGGGCATACGCCCGGGGGCGCACGCGTCCGGGTAGGAGCCGCGCGGGTTGTAGTCGAGCAGGTCGGCCCCGGCGCCTCCGAAGAGGTGGTCGACGAACCGGTCGCCGGTGCCCCGGGCGGCCGGGTCGAACGCGCCGCCGGAGAGGCAGTCGGCGGTCGCGGCGTCGAGGACCGGGTCGCAGCCCTTGCCGCCCCAGATGACGTCGTCGCCGTCTCCGCCGAAGACCTCGTCGCCGCCGCTGTCGCCGTTGACCAGGTCGTCGCCGGCGCCGCCGTGCATGTTGTCGCGGCCCGGCCCGCCGCGCATGCGGTCGTCGCCTCCCGCGGCGAAGCCGTCGTGCGGCATGGCGGCGCTCACCCATGTGTCGCCGTCCGCGTCGTGCAGCAGGTCGACGCGGCGGTCGTAGGAGCCGAGCGGGAAGCCCCGGTAGGTCTCCTTCGGCGGGGCGTTGAGGCTGACCGTGAAGCCGAGCCGCTGCGCGTCCCCGGCGTCGATCCGCTCGTTCACCACGCCGCCGCGGTCGCCGAGCATGGCGTCCTCGCCCTCGCCGCCGTACATCTCGTCGTCGCCGAGCTCGCCGAACAGGTCGTCGTCGCCGGCGCCGCCGTGCAGCCGGTCGTCGCCGTCCTGGCCCCACAGCCCGTCGTCGCCCGTGTCGCCGTACAGGCGGTCGTCGCCGTAGGCGCCCTCCGGCTCGCACGTCGCCCGGGCCTGGGTGCAGAACCGGGTGGAGTCGCCGGGCAGCGCCGGGTCGTGCGTACGGGCGCGCGTCGCGTCGGGGGGCGCCTGCCCCGCCGGGTAGCGCTCGGTGTAGACGCGCTCGCCGCTCGCGGTGAGCGTGCGCACGAGCGAGCCGTTGTCGCCGAGCAGCACGTCGGCTCCGCCGCCGCCCTCGATCGCGTCGCCCTCGTCGGCCGCGCCCGGCCGGGCCGAGCCGCCGATCAGGTCGTCCTGTCCGGGGGTGGCGTCCTCTCCCTCCAGTTCCGCGGGCTCGCTCGCGGTCCCCTTCCAGCCGGGGTCGTCGAGCGGCTCGCTCGTGGTCTGGGCGGACTCGGCCGACAGCGGGAGGTCGCCGCGGATCTGGTCCGCGCCGCCGCCGCCCTCGGCGTAGTCTCCCTGGCCGCCGCCGGAGATCTGGTCGTCGCCGTCCTGTCCCCACAGCACGTCCACGCCGGAGCCGCCGGAGACGCGGTCGGCGCCGGAGCCGCCGCCGAGGAGCGTGACCGCGCGCGGAGTCATCGGCTTTCCGTCCGACCCGGCTCTGACCGTCACCCGGGCCGGCTCGCCCTCGCGCGTCACCAGGGCGTTGTCGCCGAGGACGACATCGTCTCCGGGGCCGCCGAAGAGCGCGTCGGCGGCGTCGTCCGCCGCGACGCCCGAGCCGCCGACGAGGTCGTCGTCGCCCCGGCCGCCCTCGATCCAGTCCACGCCGGGTCCGCCCTCGGCGTGGTCGTCGCCGTCCCGGCCGTGCAGCCGGTCGGGGCCGTCCTGGCCGAGGAGGGTGTCGTCGCCGGGGCCGCCGTCGGCGACGTCCGCGCCGACGCCGCCCTCCAGGCGGTCGTCACCGGGGTCGCCGAACACCCGGTCGGGCCCGATCCCGCCGTACGCGATGTCGTCGCCGGCTCCGCCGTGGATCACGTCCGGGCCGCCGGCCTCCTCCGGCGTCCCGTCCCGGTCGAAGGGACCGGTGGCGTCGCCGTTGTCGCCGACGAGCCGGTCGGCCCCGTCGTCGCCGTAGAGCGTGTCGCCCCCGTCGGCCCGGCCCGCCGTACGGCTGCCGCCGACGACCAGGTCGTCGCCGGGGCCGCCGAAGGCGGTGTCCTCGCCCGCCTCGCCCACGACGGTGTCGTCCTGGGCTCCGCCGTACAGGGTGTCGTCGCCGGGGCCGCCGGTCACCTCGTCGGCCCCGTCGTCGCCGAACGCGGTGTCGTCGCCCGAGCCGCCGCTGACGGAGTCGTCGCCCGCGCCGCCGGACAGCCGGTCGTCGCCCCGCTCGCCGCAGACGCGGTCCCGGCCGCCGCCCGCCTCGACCCGGTCGGCTCCGCCGCCGGCCGAGACGGTCTCCGCGCCATCGCCGCCGAGGACGAGGTCGCGGCCGTCGCCGTCGCCGTCGTGCTCCTCGCACGGCTCGGCCCGCTGCCGGTCGCCGAATATCGTCGCGCCGCCGTCGCCGCCCACGATGTGGTCGTCGCCGTCGCCGCCGACCAGCAGCTTGGCCGAGGGTTCCACGCCCGCGGGCAGCGGCAGGTGCCGCACCTTCCTGACCGGTCCGAAGTCGTCGCGGCCCTCGGCCTCGCCGACGTCGGACGGCTCCGCGATCACCCAGTCGTCGCCGGGGCCACCGAAGATCTCGTCCTTGCCGTGACCGCCCGCGAGGACGTCGTCTCCGCCGCCTCCGAGGATCCGTACGTGCTCGCCCGGCCGGGAGCCGCCGGCGACCAGGTCGACGGCCTGCCCGCCGTACACCGTGTCGTCGCCCGCGCCGGTGTCGACGAGGTTCGGGCCCGAGTCGGGCGGACCCGCCGCGTCCGGGCCGAACTCCTCGCGCGGCCCGGTGTGGATCTCGTCGGCGGCGGAGCCGCCGGTGAGGGTGTCGCGGCCCGGCCCGCCGACCAGCAGGCTCGGCTGGGCGCGGTAGCGGGGCGACGGGTCGGTCACGGCGAGCGGGCTGTCGGAGGCGACGCCGATGGTGTCGTCCCCGCCGTTGCCCCACAGGTGGTTCCGGCCGAGCCCGGCGGCGATGCGGTCGTCGCCGTCGCCCGGGCCGTCGGCGGGCGCGCCGGGCAGGCCGTCCGCGTCCCAGTCGGCGACCTCGACCTTGCCGACCTTCCGGATGGCGGGGGTCAGGCGGCCGTCACCGGCCACCCAGCCGCCCGCGCCACCCACGGTCAGGTGGTCGTCGCCGGGGCCGCCGGCCACGATCGCGACCCGCTTGCCCTGCTCGTCGTACAGGTCGGCACTGGTGATCTGGTCGTCGCCCGGACCGCCGTCCACGATGTTGGTCCCGGAGCCGGCCAGGATCATGTCGTCGCCGTCGCCGCCGAACGCCACGACCTTCCGATCGAACGGGTACGGCGCGCCGGAGTCGTCGGCGTACCCCTGGAAGACCAGCCGCAGCGCGCCCTTCGCGCCGCGCCCGTCGGCGAGCACCCGGTCGAGGCCGCCGGTGCGGTGCTCCTCGCGCACGCCGAGCGCGCTGACGACGAAGCCCTCGTCGCCGGGGAGCTGGCTGACCGTCCACTGCTCGGCGTCGTCACTCGGCTTGGCCGTGCTGCCGCCCCTGGCCGCGCGCATCGGGCCGATGTGCAGCACCAGCGCGCTTCCGCTCTCGGTCGCGAGCTTCGGCGGGTCCTCGTCGCACTTCGGTTTCGCGGAGAAGTCGAGCAGCGTGGCCTCGACGATCGTCCAGTCGAAACGTTTCTTGAAGATCGAGAACCCGATCTCCACCCAGGCCTTCAGGTAGACCTTGAGCTTGCCGTCCATGGTGAACAGGCACAGCGGGTTGCGCAGCAGGACGCCCGAGAACTCGTAGAACCTGAACTTGCCGTCGTTGTTCGGGTCGGCCCAGAGCATGGAGACGGTCAGCGCGATGCCGCCGCTCACTCCCGCCTTGACGAGCAGCAGGTCGACCGCCGCTCCGGCCTCCAGCGTGCCGTACAGCGTGATCGCGGGCAGGGGCCGGCCGCGCTCGTCGGCGGTCCTCAGATAGAGGCTGTCGAGGATCTGGAGATCGGCCTCGCCCTGCTCGATCGCCTTGCGGATGCCGTACGTGTCGAAGCCCGCCCTGATCCGCGCCTCGACGCCGGCGGTGCCGGAGATGACCACCATGATGGGCGGCGGCGCGTACACCGGGCCGAAGGACTGGCTGTAGGTGAAGCCGAGGCGCAGCGGGCCGGAGTCGTACTCGACCAGCTCCACGTCCTTGCCCATCAGCAGACTGAAGATCGACCGGCCCGCGTTGTCGAGCACGGGGAAGCTGAAGCCCGCGCTCTTGGAGCGCGTCATCGGTCCCTGCTCGGCGGCCGCGGCCTTGCCCTCGCCCTTGCCCTTGGCGCAGTTCCTGGCCCCCTGGTCGAGCGCCGCGAACAGGTCGTCCGTCTTCGGGGCCACGTCCTTGATCAGGGAGTCCGCCACGTCCGGCGAGTTCGCCGTGGTGAGCGCCCGGTCCCCGGCCACGGTGAAGTCGCCGATGGGGATGTGCAGCTCGCCCTGGCAGTCGGGAAGGGAGGAGACCAGCTTCAGGATCTCGACCGCACGCTCGATGAACTGGGTCGCCTTGCCGCCGCCCAGCGTGTTGTACTTCTCGGCGATCGTCATCAGGTTGACGTCGCCGCCGCCCGCGGCCCGGCTCAGGTCGGACAGCACCGGAATCGGCGCGTAGAGCTGGTCGACCACCGGCCGGACCGGGTCGGTGAGCCGTTTGACCTGGGTCACCACCGGGCCGAGGACCGTACGGAAGAAGTCACCGGCCTCCAGGTTCACGTTCGTGAACGCGATGGACAGATTCGCCGGGTCGGGGGCGCCTCCCTTGGTGAGATCCCAGTCGAGGTGGAAGTCGCCGAACAGTCCCGGGAGCATCGGCGAGCCGGGCGTCACGGTGAAGCGCCAGTCGATCGCCGTGTTGGCGTGCAGCGAGGTCTCCACCAGGTCGCCGGCGTCGGCGAGCTGGGCGAGCCCGATCCGGCCGACGGGCTTGAGCCCGATGCCGAAGGTCCCCGCGAACAGGTCGGGCGACTGCGGCGTGCGGTTCTTCAGGGTGATGTCCAGGATGGCCAGCTTCGCCGTGATCTCCTCGGGCAGCGAGACGTTCACGCCGACGTCGGCCCGCGGCCTGCTGTCCGGCGTGGCGTCCACGTAGAAGCCGCTGGTCCTGTCCAGGCCAACAGTCGCCTCGATCCGCCAGCCGACCTTGGCCTGCACGCCCTTTCCGGGGCCCTGGCGCAGCGCGAGGCCGGGGATGCCGATGTCCAGCCGCCGCTCCAGGCTCGCGCAGCCCTCGACGCAGCCCTTCGCCGGGTCGACGACGCCCTTGCCGACGCTGATCTTGAACGCGATGCCGGTCAGCTCGGCGCCCTTGGCCTCGTCACAGGCCTCGGGTTTGGCGGGATCGGGGTTCGGCGCCTGGACGCAGGTGATCAGCGGTTGCACGCCGGGGCCGATCTTGGGCGCCAGCTCGGCGTTGTACCACTCGCGCAGGCCCTTGCCGGTGCCGCTCGGCACCTTGCCCATCGCCGCCTTCACCTCCGCGCGCTTGGCGCCGATGAAGTCCGCGCCCTGCTGCAGGTCGTGGCCGACCATCGGCAGCTTGCCGTCGTATGCGGCGATGCGCATGCCGGTCTCCAGCGCGGCCAGGTAGCGGTCGATGCCCTCGCCCAGGTTGCTCCAGTCCAGCTCCAGCCCCGCGGGCAGCGTGGAGAAGTCGAACGAGGGCAGCTCCAGCCGGTCGATGTCGCCGGGCAGCTTCGTGGTCAGGTCGAACATCTCGGCCAGCCGGGCCGCCCTGGGCAGCCGCAGGACGAGCGCGTGCTTGCCGTCCGCGGTGATCGGGTTGCCGGCCAGGTAGGCGGGCAGCACCGCGCACAGCGCGAGATCGGTCTCGTCGCGCCGGGGGTCGCGGTCGCAGGAGACCGGCTCGCTCGTCTCGTTGAGCGCCAGGTCGAGCCCGGAGAAGAAGTCCCCGACGGGCACCGGCTCCTGCGACTCACCGCCGTACCGGAGGCCCACGCCGTAGTCGAGCCTGGCCTGCAACGGGTCGTCGCCCGCCTTGCCGATGGAGAGGGGCAGCGGTCCGACGTCGGCCTTGACGACGCCGTCGAGCCGCGCCTTCGCCTCCAGGTCGACGCTGGACCCGGTGTCGATCAGCAGGTCGCGGGCGAGGTCGAAGTCGCGCTTGAGCGCCACCTGCAGGTCGAGCCGCACCTGGCCCTCGATCTCGGCGTCGAGCGTGCCGGAGCCCGAGGCGGCGACCAGGCTGCGCTCGCCGAAGGAGAAGCGCAGCGGCTCCTTCAGCGCCGCCTTCTTGTCGTACGCCAGGGAGAGCCGCAGCCGGCCGTCCTCGTAACCGATGCGGACCTGGCCGCCCAGCGCCTTGTTCAGCTCGGCGACCAGCGCCTGCACGGTGTCCGGCGGGGCCGCGGCCAGCCGGTCGACCGCGTCCCTGAGCGGCGAGCGCAGCGCGTACGCGGCGCCCGGCTCGGGGAGCGCCTGGCCGAACTTCGCGGTGAACGCCATCGTGTGCTCGCCGCAGACGGCCGAGACGGTCATCAGACGGGTGCCGATGATCACCCCGCGGCCGATGTGCGCCCGGGTGAACGTGCGCGACGGGTCGGTGACGAAGCCGTTCTCGCCGCCGCACGCGCCGTCGCCGTACACGACGCCGGGGCCCGAGCCCATCTCCTCGGCGGCGACCAGGTCGGAGACCGAACGGCCGAGGAGCGGCAGCTTCGTCGTCATCGCCTTGCCCACCTGCCCGCTGCCCTGGACCCGTTCGAGGTAGGTGGCCAGCGCCCCCAGCGACTTGATCAGCGCGCCGAACAGCGCGCGGGGGTTGTCGGGGTCGAAGGCGAAGCCCTTGACCTCGCCGAGCCGGTCGAATCCGCGGAAGGTCAGCGCGTCGGGCGTGCGGATGTCCGGCATCTCCACGTCGCCGGTGACCTTGCCCCCGAAGAAGTCCGCCATCCCGGGCACGCCCAGGGTCAGCCTGGCCTGGGCGGCGGCGTCCACCTGGGACGTCAGGATCGCGCCGGGATCGCTCGCCAGCCGCTCGAACAGCCGCGTCAGCGGTATGTCGCCGACGTTCTTGAGCGCGACCTTCACCAGGTCGCCGCCCTTGCTGCCGGTCATGGAGAGGTCTCCGGTGAGCTGCACGCCCAGGTAGCCGACGACGGCGTCGACGTTGACGGAGCTGCGGACCGACACCCTCGCGCCGAACAGGTCGCGGCCGGTACGCAGCATGACCCGGTCGGCGGGCCTGGGCAGCTCGGTCACCACGGTCGAGCCGCCGTCGGGGTTGGTGTGCTTGTAGGGGCAGGCCTTGCCCTGGCCGTCCGGCCGGGTGGCGCAGGCCTGCCCGGTGGCCGCGTCCCCGAGGTCGAGCACGACCGTCGCGGAGGCGTGGTAGCCGCGCATCACCCCGGCCACCGAGGTGGCCGCGTTGGCCTGCGCGAGCCCCGCGCGGGCCTTGAAGACGTCGCCGAAGGAGACCTGACCGATCATCGGGTCCGCCGCGGCGATCCGGTACGGCGTGCCCGCCGCGGGCACGCCTCCGCGCCACCCGTCCTCGGCGACGGTGACGGTGTCGGCGGTGTTGTCGGCCACGACGCCGGTCGACGTGCCCGCGGTGACCAGGCGTCCGGCGAACTGGCCGGGTGTCCACTTCTGGCCGGAATGCTTGAGCGTCGTGGCGGTGTAGGTGACACCCGTGCCCGCCCCGCTGCTGGTCTGTCCGGCGGGGTTGAGCGGCTCGGGCACGGGGTTGACCGTGCGATCGACGACGAGCGTGAAGACGATCTTCTTGGTGGTGTCGTCGTAGCCCGCGTCGGCGACCTTGATGATGGCGCCCCCGGGAAGCCCGCGCGCTTTGGCGAGCGCGCCGAACATGTCCTGGATCGAGGTGAAGGTGGGCCGGCCGGTGTTCCGGTCGACGCTCTGGGAGACGAACGTGTCGAGCGCCTCGGACACTCGGACGGCGTCGGCCAGGGAGCCGCGCATGAACGGCAGGTCGACGTCGCCCTGGTCGCCCCAGCGGGCCCGCTGCACGGCGGTGATCGCGTTGGCCAGGTGGCCGAGCCCGTCGAGCAGGTCCTTCGGGGTGAGCGCCTGGAAGCGGCCGAGCCGGTCGAGGTCGTCCTGGCTCACGGTCACCTGGGGCCCGCCCACGGCGATGTCCGGCCAGCTCACGGCGATGGTCGCGCCCGCGCCGCCGACCTGCGCGCCGGCGAACGGCTGCGCGGTCACCTCCAGCCCGGCGGTCGCCGACCCCTTCCTGGAGAAGGCGAACAGCCCGGCCGCCGCCCCTTCCGCCCCCAGCTCCCGCAGGTCGAGCCGGCCGTCGCCGTCCGGGTCGGAGGAGGTGGAGGCGAACGCGGCGGTGAAGGAGAGCGCCGAGCCCGGCGACAGGTCGACGCCGAGGATGCCGAAGGCGGCCGACGGCTTCGCCCCCGCGACCAGCCGCCCGTCCGCCTGGACCGTCAGCGCGGCGTCCTTGCCCAGCCAGACCGACCCGGTGGCCGGGTCGTAGCCGAAGGAGAGCTTGGCGGCGAGCTTCAGCGCGACGTCGACGCCGCCCGAGGTGTCCAGCGAGATCCTGGGCTGCGCGCTCGCGATGGAGACCGGCCGGTCGGCCACGTTCCTGGTGATCTCCAAGGTCAGGTCGAGGCGTCTGGTCCGCCCGTCGGTGCCCGCCTTCGCCAGCAGCCGCCCGGCGCGCGGGCCGGGGATCTCGTACGCGTCCTCGAGATCGTCCAGGCTGGTGAGGTCCTTGAGCCGGTCGTACATCGCGACCTGGAACAGGTCGGCCAGGCCCAGGGCGTCCTCACCGCCGGGGACCAGGCCGACGAGGGGCAGCGGCTCCCCCATCGGGCCGAGTTCCGCCAGTCCCTCGCCGAGTGCGGCGAAGCGCTCGACCGCGGAGAGGAACGCGGTGGTCTCCGCGTCCCTGCTCGTCGCCGCGGCGGCGGGAGGCACCCCCGTGACCAGTCCCGCCAGCACCCCGAGCACGCACAGAACACCTAATAATCGCTGCCGCATCGCCAAGACCCCCATACCGGACAGCCGAGATATCGGGGATCTGTGTATCGACGGGCTCTTGTGAACGGCTTGGCGGCCACTCCAAACGCAGCGTGCGGCCCATGCGGTCGCCCGGGCGGTCACCCGCGCGGCCGCACCCCGACGGCCGACCGCGGCGCCTCATGGCGTCACGATCGGCGTCAGGCGGCGGCGTCAGGCGGCGGCGTCAGGCGGCGGCGTCAGGCGGCTTCAGGGGGCGGCGTCACGGCTCAGCCGACGTCGAACAGGCCGTCGAGGCCGAACATGCGCGCGGTGTCGATCGCCGACGGCGTCCCGGCGCGAGGATCGGCGCCGGCCCGCACGAGGACGTCGACCACGTCGAGCTCCTTCTTGAACACGGCGCCCGCGAGCGGGGTCTGCCCGCGGTCGTTGGCCCGGCCGGGGTCGGCCCCCCGTTCGACGAGCGCGCGCACGGTGTCCGCGTGGCCGTGGTAGGCCGCGAGCATGAGCAGCGTGTCCCCCTTGTCGTTGCTCAGGTTGACGGGCACGCCCGCGTCGACGTACGCGCACAGAGCGGCGGTGTCGCCGGCTCGCGCGAGCCCGAACAGCTTGGTCGCGAACTCTTCCAGTTCCGGGTCCGGCTCCATGCGAACCATTGTCCACCGGTAGGGTCCAGCACACCGACGCGGAATCCGTGGGACCTCTCGCTGGTTCTCCAGAGAAACGTTGACGAGGAAAGGCTGGGACTCAGGTGCTCGACCCGACGGATCTCTACAGGCTCGACGGGGACGCCCCCGAGCTGGCCGATCCGGTGCTGCTCTACCATTTCGAGGGCTTCGTGGACGCGGGCGGCGCGGGCCGGCTGGCGCTCGGGCACCTGCTCGCCGAGCTGGACCACCGTCTGATCGCCACGTTCGACGTCGACCGCCTGCTCGACTACCGCTCACGCCGTCCGGCGATGGTCTTCGACGGCGACCACTGGGTCGACTACGAGACCCCGGAGCTGGCGGTCTACCTGGCCGACGACGCCACCGGCACCCCGTTTCTGATCATGACCGGTCCCGAGCCCGACCGCGAGTGGGAGCTGTTCACCGAGGCCGTGGGCATGCTGGCGACCCGGCTCGGCGTCGGCAAGATGGTGACCGTGCACGGCATCCCGATGGGCGTCCCGCACACCCGCCCGCTCGGTCTCACCGCGCACGCCAGCCGCCCCGAGCTGGTCTCCGGGGCGCCCAGCCCGTTCGGCAAGGTCCAGGTGCCGGGCAGCGTGGCCGGTCTGATCGAGCTGCGCCTCGGCGCCAAGGGGCACGACGCGCTCGGCTACGCCGTACACGTGCCGCACTACCTCGCCCAGGCGGAGTACCACCAGGCGGCGGTGGCGGCCCTGGAGGCGGTGACCCGGGGCACCGGCCTGGTGTTCCCCACCGACACGCTCCGCGCCGCCGCCGAGAAGACCAACGCCGAGATCGAGGAGCAGATCGAGGCGTCCGAGGAGCTGTCCGGCGCCATCCGCGGCCTGGAGCAGCAGTACGACGCGTTCCAGGCGGGCACCGAGCGGCAGAACCTCCTCGCCGAGGACACCCCGATGCCGACGGGCGAGGAGCTCGCCGCCCAGTTCGAGGCGTTCCTCGCCGAGCGGGACGACCGCGAGGGCTGAGGCCGCCGGTCATGTCACGGGAACCTGAGATCCGTGTCGGCCTCGTCGGGTACGGCACGGCCGGCGAGTTCTTCCACGCGCCGCTGATCGCCGCCACGCCGGGCCTCCGGCTGGCCGCGGTGGTCACCGGGGACCGGGAGCGGGCCGGCCGGGCGCTGCGGGCGCATCCGGGCGTGGACGTGGTGGCGTCGGCCGGTGAGCTTCCCGGCCGCTGCGACCTCATCGTGATCGCCTCTCCGAACCGCACGCACGTGCCGCTGGCGCGGGCGGCGCTTGAGTCGGGCCTTCCGGCGGTGGTGGACAAGCCGCTCGCCGGGACCGCGGCGCAGGCCCGCGACCTGGTGCGGCTGGCCGCCGAACGCGACCTGATGCTGACCGTGTTCCAGAACCGGCGGTGGGACGGCGACTTCCTGACGATCCGCCGCCTGCTGCCCGAGCTGGGCACGATCCGGCGGCTGGAGTCCCGGTTCGAGCGCTGGCGGCCGGTGCCCAAGGGCGGATGGCGCGAGCTGGGCGGCGCGGACGAGATCGGCGGCGTGCTCTACGACCTCGGCAGCCACCTCGTCGATCAGGCGCTCCAGCTCCTCGGCCCGGTCTCCACCGTGTACGCCGAGACCGATGTGCGCAGGCCGGGTGTGCGGTCCGACGACGACGCGTTCATCGCGCTGACCCATGTGAACGGCGCGCGCTCGCATCTCTGGATGAGCGCGGTTGCGGGACGGCTCGGCCCCCGCTTCCGCGTGCTCGGCTCGCGGAGCGCGTACGTGAAGTGGGGCCTGGACCCGCAGGAGGCGTGCCTGCGCGCGGGCGAGCGTCCCGACTCCGCCGCGGCCCCCGGGGGGACCGGCCCCCTCGCGGGACGGGACGGCGAAGGCCGGGGAGCGGAGCCGCCGGATCACCGGGACGCGCTCCGCGTCCGGGACCACGGCTGGGGCGTCGAACCGCCGGACCGGTGGGGCGAGCTGGGCGTCGAGGGCGACAACCGCCGGGTGCCGACGGAGCCGGGGGCGTACCAGGAGTTCTACGCGGGCGTCGTGGCGTGTCTGCGGGACGGCGCTCCCCCGCCCGTCGACCCGCGCGACGCCGTGGCGTCCCTCGCCGTTTTGGAGGCGGCCCGGCACTCCGCGGCCACCCGCACCGTCGTCTCCGTCGTCGAACCGCCGGAGACCTCCCGCTGAGCCGTTCACCGGATTCACCCGAACGTTGTCAGCACACGGTCATCGTCACCGACAGTCGTCCCGGCCCGGCTTCCCGGAACGGCGTCGCGCCGGGACGCGTCCTTCCGTCCCGGCGCGACGCCGATCGACCAGTCGGTCACACGGTCACACGGTCAGGCGGTGAGGCGGGAGCGGAGGGCCTCGGTGTCGCCGTCGGTCCAGCCATTGCGTTCCAGCCATCCGAAGGGGCCGCCGAACCGCGTGTCGAGGGTGCGCAGGAACTGCTCCATGTACTCCGGGCGCGGCAGGTGGTGGTCGGCGGGCTTGCCGTCGAGGTCGGCGCGGTAGGTGTCGCTGGCCCGCAGGCGGGCGAGGACGCCTTCCAGCCGTTCTCCGGTGGCGGCGTAGTCGGCGACGATCGCCTCCCGCGTCACCCCGGCGACGGCGAGGGCGAGCGCGCTCACCACGCCGGTGCGGTCCTTGCCCGCGGCGCAGTGGATCAGCGACATGCCGTCGTCGCGGGCGAGCACCCGCAGCGCCGCCACGACCGAGTCGGGCCGGGCGCGCAGATATCCGTAGTAGTAACCGGTGACCCGCAGCTCGTCGTCGAGGCTGTGCGACCGGCCCCAGGGCAGGACCTTGTCCCCCTCGATCGTGTCCGCCTCCACGTCGGTGAAGCGGCCGGCCTCGGCGAAGAGGCTGTGGTGGTGGTGGCCCACCTCGGGGATCCGGGTCAGCGGGCCCGGCCCCTCCAGCCGCACCTCGGCGTACGAGCGCAGGTCGACCACGTGTCTGAGCTTGAGCTCCTCGACCAGCAGGGACAGATCTCCGCCGGTCAGCCCCTGAAGGTTGTCACCTCTGAGGACCCGCCCGAAGCTCGTGGTCCCTCCGTCCTCGGTCGGCAGACCGCCGAGGTCCCTCACGTTGACGGCGCCGTCGAGTGCAATCCAACGTTCGTTCTCGTTCATCGCCTCGACCCTATCCGGCGTGTGCGTCCGCGCCGGGATGGGCGAGTGAATCCTCGGTGACGGGCCGCCGTCCTCCCTACCTGTGATCTTTGGCCGCGACGTGCCGGACCGGGCCGGATGGCGCGACAGGTGTGACCGTTTTTCCCGGATGATTCCTCGTTGACTGATGCGTCAACTGTGACAATTGCCCGTAATGTAAGCCGTCGCACGGTGCGATCAAACAGGAGGACGACGATGCGACGGCCGGTTCACCGGGGGGCCATGGCGGTAGTGGTCATGACTGCGGTGATGGCGGGAGTGCTTCCCACGTCACCGGCCGGGGCCGAGTCCCGGCGCCTGGTGGGGACGTGGTCCACCGCGAGCGACCGGCTCACCCCCACCGACCGGCTGGCCGTCACGATCGGCGGTCAGACCGTCCGCATGGTGGCGCGCACCAGCATCGGGGGATCCGCCGTGCGCGTCCGCCTGTCCAACGTCTTCGGCACCGCGCCGGTCACGTTCAAGAACGTGCACCTGGGCCTGCAGGCGTACGGGGCCGAGATCGTGGCCAAGAGCAACCGCCAACTCACCTTCGGCAAGCGGAAGTGGGTCACGGTACGCCCCGGCCAGGCCGTCTGGAGCGACCCGCTCACAGGGAAGTTCTCCGGGCGTCAGGACCTGGTGGTCAGCGCGTACGTCCCGACCGCCGTCGAGGAGGTCACCGGCCACGACCGGGCCTACGCGACGACCTACCTCTCCACGCCCGGCGACCACGCGGCGAACGAGTCCTCGGAGGCGTTCGCCACCACCAGCACGCAGTGGTACTTCCTGGACCGGATCGCGGTGACGGCCGGCGGCGACTCGGGCTCCGTCGTCGCGCTGGGCGACTCCATCACCGACGGCACCGGCCAGGGCAACGACGCGAACCGGCGGTGGACCGACTACCTCTACCAGCGGATCGGGCGGCTGCCGGCCAAGAAGCGGATGGGCGTCCTCAACGTCGGCATCGCCGGGAACCGGGTGCTGCAGCCGGGCGTCGGCCCCAGCGCGCTCAGCCGGTTCAAGAGGGACGCGCTCTCCCAGCCGGGCGTCCGCACGATCGTGGTCCTCGAAGGCATCAACGACATCTCCCGCGGCGAGTACACGTCGGCGAAGCCGCTGATCGACGCGTACAAGAAGATGATCAAGCTGGCGCGCGCGAAGAAGATCCGCATCCTCGGCGGCACGCTGACGCCGTTCTACGGCTACTCGACCTGGACGGAGGAGCGCGAGGAGATCCGCCAGGAGGTCAACGTCTGGATCCGGACCAGCAAGGCGTTCGACGGCGTGATCGACTTCGACCAGGCGGTGCGCGACCCCGGGTTCCCCGCGCAGCTCGCCGCCGCCTACGACCACGGCGACCACATCCACCTCAGCGACGCCGGACGCCGCAGGCTCGCGTACGCGGTGCGGCTCTCCCAGCTCTGACGCCCCTCTGACGGCCCTCTGACGACCCTTCGACGGCGCCGCCGGGCGGCGTTGGCCGCCCCCTCCCCGGGTAGTGAACGGATTCGCGAACGAGGAGGAGACATGGCAGTGGACGTCATCGGCCTGATCACCGCGGACCACCGTGACATCGAGGCGCTGTTCGAGCGGATCCGGGAGACGCCGGAGAACCGCCCGGCGCTCGTCGCCGAGCTGGCGGCGAAGTTCGTCGCGCACTCCCGCGCCGAGGAGGAGAAGGTGTACCCGGTGCTCGCGAAGAAGGACCCGTCGGAGAAGAAGGAGGTCCACCACGGCGCCGAGGAGCACCACGAGGCCGAGGAGATCCTCAGCCGCCTGATCGCGGCCGACCCCGACGGACCCGACTTCGACGGCCCGTTCCAGGAGCTGGTGGGGGCGATCACGCACCACGTCGAGGAGGAGGAGAGCGAGGTGCTGCCCGCGCTCGCGAAGGCGCTGCCGCCGCGGCGGCTGGCGGAGATGGGCCGGGAGTTCAGCGAGCGCAAGGCGCGGGAGCTGAGCGGCCCGACCAGGCCCGCGGGCCGGTCGAAGGAGGAGCTCCTCCAGGAGGCCGAGAAGGAGGGCGTCCAGGGCCGCTCCCAGATGACCAAGGAGCAGCTCATCACGGCGATCAAGGAGAAGAAGAGCGCCGCCTGACGGGAGCCGCGTTCAAGGGGGCCAGGCGAGGAGCTGGAACCAGACCGACTTGCCGTACGGGGTCGGGGTCCAGCCCCAGCCGTGGGCGAAGGTCCGGACGATGGCGAGGCCGCGCCCGCCGATGTCGAGGTCGCCGGCCCGGCGCGGGCGCGGCAGCGCGAAGCACGAGTCGTGGACCTCGACGACGATCAGCTCGCGCTCGCGGCAGACGGAGATGCGGATGGTGCTCGCGGCGGGCACCCCCTGCGCGCCGTGGGTGATGGCGTTGGTGACGAGCTCCGAGGCGAGGAGCTCGGCGACCTCCGGGACGTCCTGCGCCGCCTCCCAGTCGGCGGCGACGTCCCGCACGAACCGGCGCGCGGACGCCAGGCACCTCCCGTCGGGCGGGATCCATTTCTCGCCCAGGACGGGGGCGGGGCGGCCCGGGGCGTACGGGCGGCCGCAGATCGCCGCGCGGGCGGTGACCGCGCCGCACGCGGCTCCCCCCGCGTGCCCGCCCCATCCGAGGGCGCCGTCGAATCCGATCTGGCCGCAGAGCCCGGCGTGACCGGCGAACCCGGCCTGGCCCCCGAAGGCCCGTTGACCGGGCCCGGCCTGACCGGCGGGTCCCTGGCGCCCCGCGGACGCCGTGTGAGCGGTGGATGTCGTACGGCCGGCGGTCGCCTTTTCCATCGGTGCTCTCCCGCGTTTCGGATTCCCGGATCCAGGTTGCCGAGCCGGGGCTACTGTCAGTAAAGGATTCGTTACCAAGGCCGCGCTTTGCGGATCGGGTCCGCGCCATTGAACTCCGGCAAAGGAGGACATTGTGGTCGACTCCTATTCACCACAGGCGATATGGGGCAGGGAACTGCGCCATTACCGGCAGGCGGCGAGCCTCACCCAGGCACAGCTCGCCGAGAAGATCCACTTCAGCGAATCCCTGATCAGCGGTGTGGAGACCGGCCAGCTCCCGGCCAGTCCCGAGTTCGCCGACGCCTGCGACCAGGCCCTCGCCACGGGCGGCGCGCTCGGCCGCCTGCTCGACTGGCGCAAGGGCCAGGTCTTCCCCTCCTGGTTCGGCAAGTGGCGCGACAAGGAGCAGATGGCCACGACCCTGCGGACGTACGAGCCCCTGCTCATCCCCGGCCTGCTCCAGACCGAGGCGTACGCACGGGTGGTGCTGCGCGGCGACGAGACGGCGGTGGCGGGCCGCCTGCACCGGCAGCTCATCCTCACCCGCGAGGAGCCCCCGCCCCCGACCCTGAGATGCGTGATCGACGAGGCCGTGCTGCATCGGCCGATCGGCGGCCCGGAGGTGATGCGCGAGCAGCTCGGCCATCTGGTCGCGATGACCGGCCCACGGCTGAGCGTCCAGGTGGTGCCCGAGGGCATGCACTCCGGCCTGCTCGGAGGTTTCGTAATCGCGACCCTGGAAGGCGGAGCCGACGTACTGTATGCGGAGACCGCCGTCCGTGGCATCGCCACCAGCGATCCCGACGACGTCGGCACAGCGATCGAGCGGTTCGAGGCGATACGCACTGAGGCGTTGCCGCTGAAGATGTCCCTCGGACTCATTGAGAAAACGGTGGAGGAACGATGGACCTGAGCAAGACGCGCTGGCGCAAGTCGAGCTTCTCCGGCGACAACGGCGGCAACTGCGTCGAGGTGGCGGAGGTCACCGGCGTCGCCGGGCGCCCCGCCCACGCCCGCGCGATCGGCGACGGAGATCCCACGAGGGGCCGCGTCTCCGGGATCGACCACAAGAGGGGCCACGACCGGCTGATCGCCGTACGCGACTCCAAGGACCCCGACGGCCCCCGGCTGTTCTTCACCCCCGCCGAGTGGGACGCGTTCGTCGCGGGAGTCAAGGCCGCCGAGTTCGACCTCGGCTGAGCGCACGCCGGCACCCCGCTTCCGGCCGTCGGCCCCTCCACTCGACGGCCGGAAATCGGGGGCCGAATCCGGCGGTCGCGGGTGAGCGCCGGGGTCAGGTGAGCCGGGCGGCGAGGTCGGCGAGGCCGTCGACGACCATGTCGGCCTGGGCCGCCTCCGGACGGTCCGCGTGGAGATAGCCCCATGGGCCCCGGCGCAGCAGCGCGGCGCGCATCCCCGCCCTCCTCGCCGGCAGGACGTCGTTGTCGATCCGGTCGCCGACGTAGAGGATCTCCTCCGGGCGGCGGCCCGCGACGGCGGCGACCTTGGCGAAGAACTCCGGCGCCGGTTTCTCCACCTCCCACGCGGCCGAGGTGTGGATCGCGTCCACCGGCAGGTCCATGGCGAGCAGCGCGTCGTACGCCTGGCTCGGCTGGTTGCCCGCGACGATCAGCTCGTATCCGGCGGCTCTGAGCGCGGCGAGGCTGTCGCGCACGTCCGGGTAGAGGTCGTCGCCGTCGAAGTTCTCGCGCAGGCCGCCCGGGTCCTCCTCGCGCCAGGCCGCGATCTCCGCGTCGAGGTCGAGGCCGGGCCGGATCACCTGGAACGCGTCCGCGTGCGAGCGGTCGAGCGCGGCCATCCCGCCGAGCACGCCCATGAACGTCAGGCGGGGCACCCCCAGCCGGTCGGCCCACCGCGACCAGATGCGCGTCTCGTCGATCAGCGTCTCACCGACGTCGAACACCAGTGACCGGACGTTCACGGCCGCTCCTCCACGCTTCTCTCACGCTTTCCCGTCACAGCCGCTCCATCGCCTTGCGGATGCGTTTCTCCGAGATCGGGGCCGGGGTCCCGAGCTGCTGGGCGAAGAAGCTGACCCGCAGCTCCTCGATCATCCACCGGATCTCGCGTACGGCCGGGGCGTCCCGCTCCGCCGGTTTGAGCCGGTCGAGCAGGTCGCGGTAGTCGTCCTCGACGTCGTGGACCAGGTGCATCCACTCGCGGTCGCGGTACGGGTCGTCCGGGAGCTTCTGCAGGCGGCGCTCGACCGCGCGCAGGTAGCGGTGCAGGTCGGGCAGCCGGGCGTATCCGGTCGCGGTCACGAAGCCGGGGTGGATCAGCCCGTCGAGCTGCTCCCTGATGTCGGCGACCGCGTCCGCCGGTCCGGCGATGGCGTTCTGCACGACGTGCCAGGTCGCGAGGACGCGCTCCACCTTGCCGACGACGTCCTCGGTGGTGTCGTACAGGCCGGCGCGCACGTGATCGTGCAGCCGCCGGAACCCCGCGGCGTCCCAGGCGGGCCCTCCGGCCTCGGCCATCAGCCGGTCGGCGGCGCAGGCGGTGCAGTCGTCGAACAGCTCGGCCGCGCCTCCGTGCGGGCTGCGGCTGAGCGCCAGCTTCTGCGCGGTGGTGAGCCCACGCAGGATGGCCTTGGCCGGGTTGACCGAGCCGAGCAGCAGCAGCCGCCGGGTGCCCGCCCACATCGCGCGCTCCTGCTCGGCGGGGGTGTCGAACATCCGCACCGCGACGCTGCCGGTCTCGTCGACGAGCGCGGGATAGGCCTTCATCCGGCCCTGCTCGAAGACCCGGGGCAGCGTGCCGATGGTCCACTCGCGCAGGCCGGTGCGTTCCAGGTCGTCGGCCGCCCTCGACAGCGTCGCGCGGAGCCGGGGGGCGAGCCTGCGTTTGAGCCCGTCGAGGTCCTTGTCCTCGGCGATCACGCGCTTCCTGTCGTCGATCACCCGATACGTGATGCGCAGGTGGTCGGGCACCTGGTCGGGCGCCCACGCGTCGCGCGGGATCGTCACGCCGGTCATCCGGTGCAGCTCCCGCTCCAGCACGTCGAGCAGCGGCTCGGCCGGAGCCCCACCCTCGTGCGACACCCGTTCCAGTACGGCTTTCGCGTAGTTGGGGGCGGGCACGAAGTTGCGCCGGAGCTGCTTGGGCAGCGACCTGATCAGCGCGGTGACGAGGTCCTCGCGCAGCCCGGGGATCTGCCAGTCGAACCCGGACGGCTCGACCTGGTTCAGCACGGCGAGCGGGACGTGCACGGTGACGCCGTCGGCGTCGGTGCCCGGCTCGAACTGGTAGGTGAGCCGCATCCGCTGGCCGCGCTGCCGCCACGCGTCGGGATAGTCCCTCGCGCTGACGCCCGCGCTCTCGTTGACCAGCATCTCGGGCGAGAACGTCAGCAGGTCGGGCTTGGCGGGGGCGGTCTTCTTCCACCAGCTGTCGAAGTGGCGGCCGGAGACGACGTCGGCGGGGATCCGCTGGTCGTAGAAGTCGAACAGGGTCTCGTCGTCGACGAGGATGTCCCGGCGGCGCGCCTTCTCCTCAAGCTGCTCGACCTCCTGGAGCAGCTTGCGGTTCTCGTGGAAGAACTTGTGGTGGGTGCGCCAGTCGCCCTCCACCAGCGCGTGCCGGATGAACAGCTCGCGGCTCAGCTCGGGATCGATCCTGCCGTAGTTGACCTTGCGCTCGGTCACGATCGGCACGCCGTACAGGGTCACCTTCTCCAAGGCGACGACGGCGGCCTGGTCCTTCTCCCAGTGCGGCTCGCTGTACGTGCGCTTGACGAGGTGCTGGGCGAGCGGCTCGACCCAGCCCGGCTCGATCTTGGCGTTGACCCGGGCCCAGAGCCGCGAGGTCTCCACCAGCTCGGCGGACATGACCCACTGCGGCTGCGCCTTGGCGAGCGCCGACCCCGGGAAGATCGCGAAGCGGGCGTTGCGCGCGCCGATGTACTCGGTGACGGGACGGCGCGGCCCGTCCGGCCTGCGCGGCGCGCCCTTCGACTCCATGACGTCCTTGACGCCGATGTGCGACAGCAGCCCGGACAGCAGCGAGACGTGCACCCGCTGCGGGTCGGCGTCCACGCTGTTGACGACGACGCCGAGGTTCTTGGCGACCTGGCGGAGCTGGCTGTCGATGTCCTGCCACTCGCGTACCCGCAGGTAGTTGAGGAACTCGGTACGGCACAGCCGGCGGAACGCGCTGGAGGACAGCTCGCGCTGCCGCTCCTTGATGTGCTTCCACAGGTTGAGGTAGGTGACGAAGTCGGATTCCTTGTCGGCGAACCTGCGGTGCTTCTCGTCGGCCGCCTGCTGCTTGTCCGCCGGGCGCTCGCGCGGGTCCTGGATGGACAGCGCCGCCGCGATGATCATCACTTCGCGCACGCAGCCGTTCTTGTCGGCCTCCAGCACCATGCGGGCCAGGCGCGGGTCCACCGGGAGCTGGGCGATCTTGCGTCCGACGGGGGTCAGGCCCTTGGCGTCCAGGGCGCCCAGCTCGTGCAGCAGGTTGACGCCGTCCTTGATCTGGCGGCTGTCCGGCGGCTCGACGAACGGGAACGCGGCGATGTCGCCGAGACCGAGCGAGGTCATCTGGAGGATGACCGACGCCAGGTTGGTGCGGAGGATCTCCGGGTCGGTGAACTCGGGTCGGCCGAGGAAGTCCTCCTCGGAGTACAGCCGGATGCAGATGCCGTCGGAGGTGCGGCCGCAGCGGCCCTTGCGCTGGTTGGCGCTCGCCTGCGAGATCGGCTCGATCGGCAGCCGCTGCACCTTGAGCCGGTGGCTGTACCGGGAGATGCGGGCGGTTCCGGGGTCGATGACGTACTTGATGCCGGGGACGGTGAGGGAGGTCTCGGCGACGTTGGTGGCGAGGACGATGCGGCGGCCCCGGTGCTGCTGGAAGACGCGGTGCTGCTCGGCGGCCGACAGCCGGGCGTACAGCGGGAGGACCTCCTCGTCGCGGCCCTTCAGCGCGTCGGCGGTGTCGCGGATCTCGCGCTCGCCGCTGAGGAAGACGAGGATGTCGCCCGGCCCCTCGGCGCACAGCTCGTCCACGGCGGCGGCGATGGCCTGCGTCTGGTCGTCGTCCTCCTCGACGGGGCGGTAGCGCACCTCGACCGGATAGGTGCGGCCGGAGACCTCGACGATCGGCGCGTCCCCCGACGGCGAGGCGAAGTGCCGGGCGAACCGCTCGGGGTCGATCGTGGCCGAGGTGATGATCACCTTGAGGTCGGGCCGCTTGGGCAGCAGCTGCTTGAGGTAGCCGAGGATGAAGTCGATGTTGAGGCTGCGCTCGTGCGCCTCGTCGATGATGAGCGTGTCATAGCGCAGCAGCATCGGGTCGGTCTGCATCTCGGCCAGCAGGATGCCGTCGGTCATCAGCTTGACCAGGGTGCCGTCGCTGGAGTGGTCGGTGAAGCGCACCTTGTAGCCGACGGCGTCGCCGAGGGAGATCGACAACTCCTCGGCGATGCGCTCGGCGACGGTCCGGGCGGCGATGCGGCGCGGCTGCGTGTGGCCGATCAGGCCGTGGACGCCGCGCCCCAGCTCCAGGCAGATCTTCGGGAGCTGGGTGGTCTTGCCGGAGCCGGTCTCGCCCGCGACGATCACGACCTGGTGGTCGCGGATGGCCTCCAGCAGGTCGTCCTTGCGCTGGCTGACCGGGAGTTGCGGCGGGTAGCTGATCGGCGGCACGGCCTCGCGCCTGGCCGCGACCCGGAGCTCGGCCGCCTCGATGTCGGCGGCGATCTCGGCGGCCACGGCCTGGCGCGCCTTGCCGTCCCTTATCTTGCGCATGCCGTCGATGCGCCGGCGGAGCCTGCGCTGGTCGCGCAGCATCAGGTCAGGCAGGCTGCCCTGCAGATCGGCGAGCGTAGTTTTCATCCCGCCGTAAGCATAGGTACGGCCGGGTATGTCTCCGCCACCGGATTACCGCCGGGCTGATCTCCGCGTCGTGGGCCCGCCGGGGTCCTGCCCGAATCCGCGTCGCCGTGGCCGGGCGGGAACGGGGGCGTACGCGCCGCCTTCCGCATGGCCGCGCCGTGTCCGCCGGGGTCAGGCCGGCCGGCGGCGTCGGCTCCTCCCGCCCCGCCGAGTCCGCTTCACGCCCGGCGTGGAACGCCCTGGAACTTGTAGCCGACGTTCCGCACGGTCACGACGCGTCCGGCGTGCCGTCCCAGCTTCCTGCGCAGCCGCAGGATGTGGACGTCGACGGTGCGGGCGCTCTCGTCCCCGTACCTGTCCCACACGGCGGCCATGATCTGGCGCCGGGTGTAGACGCGGCCGGGCGCGGAGCAGAGGAAGTCGAGCAGCTCGAACTCGCGGTAGGTGAGCTCGATGTCGTCGCCGTCCACCCGCACCACCCGCGCCGAGCGGTCCACGACGAACCCGTCCGTCCCGGCGTCGTGCGCGTACGCCGGGGGCGGCCCGGACGGCGGCGGGGTCCCCGGGACCGGCGGGGGCAGCGGGACGACGCGCCCGACGATGATGAGCGCGGCCTCCGCCCCGGGGATGGGGACCACGCTGAGGACGGTGCCCTCGTCCGGCCCGGCCGGTTCGCCGGCGGGCGCGCCGACGGAGTCCCGGAGCGAGTCTCGGGCCGGCTCTCGGACAGGGTCTCGGACCGGCTCTCGGGCCGGTTTTCGGGTCGGCTCGCGGGCGGCGAGGTCGATGATCTTCGCCTGGCTCATTGCCTTCTCCTTCGGACCTGGTGACGTGCCGGATCTTGTGGAACCGGCGGCCGACACGCGGCGGCGCAGACCCGGAGCAGGTCGATGTGACGACGCTCGGTGAGTACTCGCCGTGGTCTCATGCCGGAATCATGACACCGAAAATCCATGGCGTCCAGGTAGGGATTTAGGAAAACTACCTCCGGTCGCCGTCCACTGCCAGACTGCGAGGCGAGGACGGCCGGACGGCACCCAGCGGGAGGAACAGTGATCATCGTGTGCGGCGAGGCGCTCATCGACCTCGTCCCGGCGGGCGCCGAGAACACCTGGCGCGCCGTGCCGGGAGGCGGCCCGGCCAACACGGCCGTCGCCCTCGCGCGCCTCGGAACTCCGGCGCGGCTGCTGTGCCGGTTGTCGCGGGACGGGTTCGGGCGACGGCTGCGCGACCACCTGACCACGAACGGCGTGGACCTCTCCCTCGCCGCCGAGGCGGCCGAGCCGACGACGCTCGCCGTGGTGGATCTCGACGAGCACGGCTCCGCCGACTTCCGCTTCTACATGGAGCGCACCGCCGACTGGCAGTGGACCCCCGGAGAGCTGCCCGCGTCGCTCCCGCCCGGCACCCGGGCCCTGCACGTCGGCTCGCTCGCTTCCGTCCTGCCACCCGGGGCCGACGTGCTGCGATCGTGGGCCGCCCGCCACCGCGGCGAGGCGACGGTGGTCTACGACGTCAACGTACGGCCGGCCGTCCTGCCCGGGCGGGAGCCGTACCTGGAGCGGGTGGAGGCGTGGCTCACGGCCGCGCACGTCGTCAAGGCGAGCGAGGAGGACCTCCGGTGGCTGCACCCGGAGCGCCACCCGCTCGACACGGCCCGGACGTGGCTCGCGGACCACGGCCTCGACCTGGTGCTGGTGACCAGGGGTGCGGCCGGAGCGGTGGCGCTGCGCGCGGACGGCCCTCCCGTGGAGGCGGCCGGCGTCCCCGTGCGGGTGGTGGACACGGTCGGAGCGGGGGACGCCTTCACCGGCGCGTTCCTGCACGCGACGGCCGACCGGGGCATGGGGCTCGCGGACGCCCTCGGTTATGCGGTCCGTGCCGCCGCGCTGACCTGCACACGGGAGGGCGCGGCGCCGCCGTCGCGGGCCGAGGTCGATGCCCATCGTTGAGCGATACGCACCGTTTATCCGATATTGCGGAGGGTAACACCAGAGCGAAAGCACCACCCAGGGGGGAAAATGATCAGCACACTCCACAAGATGGGGCTGCGCTCCAGCATGATGTACGCGGCCGGACTCGCCTCGATCGGCCTCGCGGCCACGTCATGGTTCGTGTCGAGAAACTACGAGGCCGCGGGCCGGGATCGTGCCGACCGCTGGGGGATCTTCATCGGAGAGTGGGCGCCCACGTTCTTCGGCATGGGGGTCGCGCTCCGCATGGAAGAGATGCGCGACATGAAGCGGCACGAGATGTCGGAGTGGCAGGAGACGCAGCAGCAGGCCATGCGCACTCCCTCCCGCGCCGGAGTGTGAGCCGATCGGGAGCCCGCGGTCCCACCTGCCGCGGGCTCCGCCGTACCCGGAGGCGGTGGGAACCGGCCCGGGGCCTCCGGGGAGAATGGGCCGGTGAGCACTGACCTCGGCTATCCCGATCCGCCCAGCCCGGCGTTCCTCTTCGACCTCGACGGCACCCTGATCGACAGCGTGTACCAGCACGTGATCGCCTGGCGCTCGGCGCTCGCCGGGCTCGGCATCGACCTGTCGGTCTGGCGGATCCACCGGCGCATCGGCATGAGCGGGGGCCTCTTCGTCACCGCGCTGCTGCGGGAGACCGGTCTGTCCCTGACCCAGGAGCAGATCGACGACCTCCAGGACGCGCACGCCGCCGCCTACACCGAGCAGATCGAGTCCGTACGACCGCTGCCCGGGGCGTCCGCGCTGCTGTCCGAGCTCACGGAACGCGGGGTGCCGTGGGCGATCGCGACCAGCGGGTACGCCAAGACCGCCCGGCGGGCGCTCGACATGCTCGGGCTGCCGGAGGACACCCCCATGGTCACCCGCGACCTGGTGCGGCGGGCCAAGCCCGACCCCGACCTGTTCCTCGCCGGCGCCACCCTGCTGGACATCGACCCCCGGTCCGCCATGGTGGTCGGCGACAGCGTCTGGGACCTGCTCGCCGCGCGCCGCGCGGGGGCGCTCGGGATCGGCCTGCTGTCCGGCGGGTACGGCAGGGACGAGCTGGAGCGCGCGGGCGCGTTCCGGGTGTACGCCGACCCCGCCGACATGCTCAACCGCCTCGACGAGCTGGGCGTGCGCCAGAACCCCTGACACTCCCGGACAACGTCCGGCGGAGGGACCGCCCGTCGAGTGCCGGTGCGCGGCATGGACCGGGGCGCCGGTCAGCCGGTGACGATCGTGAGGTCGGCGCGGGCCCGGACGTCGTGGGTCGCGTAGAAGCGCTCCTCCTGGTCCGCCCAGCGGGTCCAGTGGGGCAGATAGAGATCCCCGTCCCGCGCCAGCGCGCGGGACCTGCGGACGTCGTCGGGCGCCTTCACCCAGATCAGGCCGCTCAGGAACGGCGCGGCGCTCCAGGCCCCGCAGCCGACGCCTTCGACGAGGAGCGCCCCCGCCGCGGGCTCCTCGTGCCATTCGGCGTACTCGCCGGCGGTCCAGTCGAATCGCCGCCACCGGGCGGGACGGCCCAGGCTCAGCGGCCGCAGGACCCATTCGACGAGGGCCTCCACACCGCCGAGCAGGCCGTCCCAGCCGGGATAGAGGTCGTCCATCCGGACGAGCGGCAGCCCGCGGGCGGTCGCGAGTGCCTCGGCGAGGGTGGACTTGCCCGCGCCCGACCGGCCCTCGACGGCCAGCACGCGCGTGCGCCCCGCCCGCGCGGGACGGGCGAGCAGCAGGTCGACTCGCTGCCGTAGCGGCTGACCGCCCCCTGGGCCGACCGGGGCGGGTGGGAAGGCAGCGAGGCTCCGGTCACCCGCGCACGGCCGCTCCCCGTCCGGCCCCGCCACCTCTCGCACGCCCTCACATCCCCCGCCCGGCGACTCCGGTCATCCATGATGCGTCGTCACGCGCCGTAGAACCACTTCGAGGTCCAGATCCTGATCCACTCCCCCGGCGGGTAGACCCGGCCGTTGGCAACGATCCACCTGGTCCGCGACCGTACGCAGTCGACGTCGGGCCAGTGCGGCGACCCGTACGCGTTGGAGTTCTTGCCGTTCGGGAGGTCCCGGTAGGGTCCGATCGCGCCGCAGGTGAAGTGGCTGTTCGCGTCCCGGCTCAGTTGCAGCGTGCCCCCGGTGCGGTTGTAGACGATCCCGCAGGGGTTGGTGATGCCGCCGCAGGACGCGCCCCGGGCCGGGACCGTCGCCGGGACGGACGACGCCGCCGCGGCCTGGGCGGCGGGCGCCCCGATCATCGTCAGGAGCGCCGCCGCGGCCCCCGCCGCCGCTGCCCCGGCTTTCGTGCGTGCAGAGAACATTTCTCCCCCATGTCTCTTCGCCTTCCGTGGAGCCGGGGAATCCGCCGTCGCCGATACGCGAATTAACGCCATGTGCCCGCTTTCCAGCGTTTTGCGGCTTTCCCGGTTTTCTCCGGTCATCGCCATGCTCGGACATGATCCCGATTTTGCTAACCTCGAAGATTCAAGGGTGCTCGATCGCCGCCCATACGGAGGACGCGGAGAGAATGCGGACGATCCTCGTTCAGACCGAGGCTCCCGGTCCCGGGTCGTCCACGCTGGAGATCCGTCCGGGCCGTGAGATCAGTTTCGGCCGCGGCGACGTGGCCGCGCCGGTCGACTTCCCGCTGCGCCACCCGGGCGTGTCGCGGAGGGCCGGCGTCATCAGGGCCGTCGAGGACTACTGGCTGCTGACCAACCTCAGCCGCTCCGCGACCCTCGTGGTGGAGAACCCCGAAGGCGGCGGCGAGTTCCTCAAGGTGCCTCCGGGGCGGGCCGCCGCGCCCGTGCCGTTCGAGTTCGCCCGCGTGGTGCTGCCGGTCGCCGAAGGGTCGTGCACGTTCCTGGTCTTCGCCTCCCAGCACAGCTACATCGACCTGGACGCGCCCGAGAGCACGTCGGGAGAGCCGACGTTGTCGGCGTTCTCGGTGGACGAGTCGGCGAAGTACTTCCTGGTGCTGGTCGCGCTCTGCGAGCCCCGGCTGCGCGACTGCTCGTCGTCGGTCATCCCGACCGTTCCCGAGGTGCTGGAGCGCCTGGAGCGCGTCCCCGGCTGCGCCGACCTGACCCGCGCGGCCGTCAACTTCCACATCGACTATCTGGCCAGGACGAAGCTGCGCGTCAAGGAGGCGTCCGGCGCGCGCAAGGCCGACTGGCAGCGCGCCGCGCTGGTCTCCGTCGCGCTCCGGTTCGACCTGGTCACCGAGCACCACCTGACGCTGCTGGACGGCTGAGCCGCTCCCGGCGGACGCTCCCCGGAGAGGCGGGGCCACGGCGGGCGGTCGCGCCGGGTGGTCACGACCGGCGTCACCGCCGGCGGTCGCGGCGGGTGGCCACGTTGGTAGTCGGCGCCGGTCTTCGGCGGGCGGTCACGGTTGGTGGTCGGCGCGGGTGGTCACGGCCGGTGGTCACGGTTGGTAGTCGGCGCCGGTCTTCGGCGGGCGGTCACGGTTGGTGATCGGCACGGGTGGTCACGGCGGGCGGTCACGGTTGGTAGTCGGCGCGGTGGCGGCGCACCCGTTCCACGTACGGCTGGAAGCGGGCCGGCACGCCGTTCTCCCCTCGGATCACGTCGTCCGACGACCGGAACGCCGCCGCCCCGAGCAGCCCCGGATCGCCGGGCACCCCGGCGAGCAGCGGCAGCCGTACGCACAGGTAGCGGCCGACCGCGGGGATGCTGTCCTCGGGGGGCAGCGGAGGCGTGGGGATCTCGCCCCTCCTCTCCGCGGGGAGATAGAACCGCATCACGGACGGCGTCCACCGGGCCAGGCCGTACTCGTCCTTGGCCGGATCGGACAGGTCGGGGTCGAAACCGCTCTCCGTCTTGAGGATCGCGGCGACGAGCGCGGGCGTCAGGCCGGGCTCGTCGCACATCGTGCCCGCCTGGACGATCAGGCCGCGGTACTGGCGCGGGATGTCGGAGCCGGTGCGCAGCCAGCGCGCGTAGGGATCCGGCCCGCCCTCCACGGCGGTCGCCCCCGTGCCGGCCGCGAGCGTGAGGAGGGCGGCGGCGGCCAGCCCGGCGACGCCGCGTCCCCTCCTCCCGTCCGGGACGCGTACGGTGCCCGCCAGGACGCGGGCCCGGCGGAGCTGGAACGCCGCCTCGGGCCGCGACCTCGGCCGAGGCGCGAGGCAGTCGGCGATCCAGGCCCGCCAGGCGTCCGGCAGCGAGGCGGGAAGCGCGAGGGGCCGCTCCCCCGCCACGTACTCGGCCGCCGCGACGTAACGGGCGCGGGCGGTCGGCGCGTCGAACGGCAGGCGCCCGGTGAGCAACTGGCACGCGGTCACGCCGAGCGCCCAGATGTCGGCCGAGGTCCGTACGGCGTAGCCGCGCTCGGTCAGCGGCTCGCCCCAGCGCTCCGGGGGCACGTGGTCGACCGACCCCGCCGGGGGGAGGTAGCCGTGGGTGCCGTCGATCTCGGTGGCCAGCCCGAAGTCGGCGAGCCGGACCGAGCCGTCGGCCATCAGGAGGACGTTGCTCGGCTTGAGGTCGCCGTGGAGCCACCCCTCGGCGTGCAGGTGGGCCAGCCCCTCGCAGATCTCGGCGATCAGCCTCGGCGCGTCCGGCACGGGTGCTCCGGCGCGGAGCAGGTCGGCCAGCGACCTGCGGGCCGGCTCCATGACCAGGACGCAGGCTCCGTCGAGGTCGGGGTCGTCCGCGTCGTCCACGACGAGCGTCTCCATGACCCGCACCACGCGCGGGTGCCGCAGGGCGCGGTGCAGGCGGATCTCCCGCTGGGCCATGTCCCGCAGGTGGCGGAGCTGGCGGCGGGTGACCGTGCCGGTGGGCAGGAACTTCAGCGCGGCAGGCTCGCCGTCGCCGGTCACCGGCCGCCCCTCGTACACGCTGGCCCAGCTTCCGGAGGCGATCGGCCGGGTCACCCGCCAGTCGCCGACCCGGTATCCGACCGGCACGCTGATCGCCCAGCCTTGGGTGTCCATGCGGTGTCCCGCCTTCCGTGCGACCTTGACCGATGATCGCCACGCGGTGTCATGCTAGCGCCGAGATTCCCCCGTTTCGGGGAAACGGCCACACCCGAAAAGGGCCCTGGCCGCATCCCGGCTGGGCCCCTTCTTTCCTCCTAATCGCCGCCGTCTCCCCCGTCACCGCCGAATCCGGCGTCTCCGCCTCCGCCGTATCCGCTGTATCCGCCGCCTCCGCCCCCACCGCCGCCACCCCCGGTCGGTGGGTCGTCAGACGAGAAGGTGACGGCGAGCAGGAGGCCCAGGAAGATGAAGAACACGAGGACCCCGGGTCCGTCCGCGTCCCGGTTGACCGCCACCATAAGGATGAGAGCGCCCATCAGCATCAGGATTACGCCTCTGAGGATTGCGCGCACGGCGACCTCCTTGGTTTTCCGGGGACCTCACCTTTTCTCACTGAAAGTAATGAAGTCAATACACCCCATTTTTCGCCAGGCGTCGCGGGGCCTATCCGTTCAACGGCTCTTTCTCTTTAATCAGGAGGTCTGCCCGTGCTGTTCAAGCCCACCGTCGTGCAGTCGCGCGGAGTGGACGGGTCGCTGTTCACCTCCTGGTACACCCGCCGGCGACGTGCTTATTCTAAAAATCCTTGGATTTTGTGAGGAGAGCACGATGTCCTACCCGCAGCCGCGATACCTGGGCGAGACAGGCGAGAACAGCGGCGTCTTCCGGCTCGGGTCCACGCCGCCGGACCTGCGGATGCGCCCGGACGGCCGGGGAACCGGCCTGCACTACCTGGCCACCGGCGCCTCGACCGGCGGCCACTTCGGCCTCTACCGGTGGGACATGGACCCCCAGCCCTCCGGTCCCAGCCCGCATTTCCACCGCACGATGACCGAGTCCTTCTACGTTCTTTCCGGCACCATCCGCCTCTACAACGGAGAACGCTGGGTGGACGGGACGCAGGGTGACTTCCTGTTCGTACCGGAGGGCGGGATCCACGCGTTCCGGAACGAGTCGGGCGAGCCCGCTTCGATGTTGCTGCTTTTCACCCCCGGAGCGCCGCGCGAGGCGTACTTCGAGGCACTCGCCGAGATCGCGACCACCGGGCGGCAACTCGGCCCCGAGGAGTGGACCGAGCTGTTCGCCCGGCACGACCAGTACATGGTCTGACCGTGGCCGGATTCCCCGAGAAGCCGATCTACCGGGAGCTCGCCCGCATCGGCAAGGTGTTCGGGAGCCCCGTACGGCTGCGACTGCTGGACGTCCTGGGAGAGCGCGAACGCACGGTCGAGGAGCTGGCCGAGGAGGCGCGCGTCCCCCTGAAGAACACCTCGGCCCAGTTGCAGCACCTGCGAGCGGCCGCGCGCCGTCGAGATCGTGGCCTACTGCGGCGGGCCGTTCTGCGTGGTGTCCCCCCGGGCCGTCACACTCCTGCGCGATCACGGCATCACCGCCTGGCGCGACTCCGGCCGCCGGGTGGAGACCGGCTGCCCCCGTCCCTGCACACCCCAGGACGGCGGCGCCGAAAAATCTTCCTCGAAATCTCGCGAGGATGTCGAGAATGAGGTCACCTGCTTCGACCTGGGGTGCAAACGCCGACAAGCTCAGGGAGCGAGACCATGAAGTACATGCTGCTGATGCAGTTCAGTGAGCAGACCGATCTTCCGCCCATCCACACCTGGCCGGCCGAGGACGTCAAGGCCCACATCGAGTTCATGCGCGAGACGAACGACAAGTTCGTCAAGGACGGCGTGTTCGTCGACGCCCAGGGCCTCGCGGGCCCGGACCAGGCCCGCATCGTACGCGCCGGTGACGGCGCCTCCCCGGTCGTCACCGACGGCCCGTTCCCCGAGACGAAGGAGTTCCTCATCGGCTGGTGGATCGTCGACTGCGAGACCCCCGAGCGGGCGGTCGACCTCGCCGCCTACATCTCGGCCGCGCCCGGGCCCGGCGGCAGGCCGCTCAACATGCCGATCGAGGTGCGCCAGGTGATGTCGGCGCCGCCCGAGGAGCTGTGACCGGGCTGCCGGGCTGAAGCGAGGGTGAGCACGTCAGCCGTCGACGACCTGCTGCGCGAACTCGCGCCGCAGGTCGTCGGCCTGCTCACCCGCCGTTTCGGAGACTTCGACGCGGCCGACGACGCGGTGCAGGAGGCGATGCTGGACGCCCTGGACCAGTGGCCCGCGCGGGGCGTGCCGGACAACCCCCGGGGGTGGCTGATCCAGGTCGCCCACCGCCGGATGGCCGACCAGGTGCGCAACGAGCAGGCGCGGCGCCGCCGCGAGGAGCTGGTGGCCGCCCAGGAGCCTCCGGAGAGACGGACCGCTCCCCCGGCCGAGGACGCGCTCGAGGCGGACCGGGACGACACGCTGATCATGCTGTTCCTCTGCTGCCATCCCGCGCTGACCCCGGCGTCGGCGATCGCCCTCACGCTGCGGTCCGTGGGCGGCCTCACCACGGCCGAGATCGCCCGCGCGTTCATGGTGCCCGAGGCGACGATGGCCCAGCGGATCAGCCGGGCCAAGCAGCGCATCAAGGCGTCCGGCGTGCCGTTCCGGATGCCCGCCGCCGGGGAGCGGGCGGCCCGGCTCGGCTCGGTGCTGCACGTGCTGTACCTCATCTTCAACGAGGGCTACGCCAGCAGCGCCGGGCCCGGCCTGCACCGGATCGAGCTCTCCCAGGAGGCGATCCGGCTGACCCGCGTCGCCCACCGGCTGCTCCCGGACGACTGCGAGGTGGCGGGCCTCCTCGCCTTGATGCTGCTCACCGACGCGCGGCGCCCCGCCCGCACCGACGCGTCCGGCACACCGATCCCGCTCGCCGACCAGGACCGGAGCCTCTGGGACGGCCGGGCCGTCGCCGAAGGCGTCGCGCTCATCACCCGCACCCTGGCCAGGGGCTCGGTCGGGCCGTACCAGCTCCAGGCGGCGATCGCCGCGCTGCACGACGAGGCGGCGACGGCCGAGGAGACCGACTGGCCGCAGATCCTCGCGCTGTACGGCCTCCTGGAACGGATGTCCGACAACCCCCTGGTGTCGCTCAACCGCGCCGTCGCCGCCGCCATGGCCCACGGGCCCGCCACCGGCCTGCGGATGCTCAAAGCGCTCGACGGCCGCCTCTCCGGGAACCACCGCTTCCACGCCGCCCGGGCCCACCTGCTGGAGATGGCCGGTGACCACGCGGCGGCGATCGAGGACTATCGCGCGGCGGCGAGCCGGACGACCAGCATCCCCGAACGCGACTACCTCACCACCCGCGCCGCCGGCCTCGCCACCCGGGACGTGCCCCTTCGCGGCCAGCAGCCTGGCACGACCTCCCCGCGGCCGATGTAGCCGAAGCGGGCGAGGGCCAAGCCCTCACCGATGCCCCGCCGCCCCGCCGACGGAGACGGATTCCCGGCGTGTGACGACGGATTCAGGCGTGGGCGAGTGCTCGGGTTGAGGCGTCGAGGATGCCGCCCAGAGCCGCGCGCGCCTGGGTGAGGTCGGCGATGCGGGAGTCCAGCTCGGCCAACTGGGCTCTGACGTGGTCGAGGACGCATGCCTGGAGCTCGGTGCCGTCGCCGGCGAAGCAGGGCATGAGCTGGCGGATGACCCTCGTGGGGAGCCCGGCCGCGAGCAGGGCGCGGATGCGGGCGACGGTGGCGGGGGCCTCGGGATCGTAATGGCGGTGGCCGCCCTCGCTGCGGTGTGAGCTGAGCAACCCCTGGGCCTCGTAGTAACGGAGAAGGCGTACGGCCACGCCCGTTTCGCGGGACAGCTCCCCGATCTTCATGTGACCCACCCCACAACGAAGCGGCTTGAATCTGACACCGATGTCACATCCTAGGGTCGCTCACATGACGACGACATCGACCACGCGACCGCCCGTTTCGCTCTACGGATTCCTGACCCCCAAGCACGGACACGCCGACGCCCTCAGGAAGCTCCTGACGGACCTCGTCGAGCCGTCCCGGGGGCACGAGGGCAGCCTTCAGTACCACCTCCACGAGCAGGAGGACGGCCGATTCTTCCTCTACGAGGTCTGGCGTTCCCAGGAAGACCTCGACCGGCACAACGCGACCCCGCTGCTGCGCGCCTTCATGGACGAACTGCCCGAGCACATGGAAGGGGCGCCCGAGGCCTATTTCGGCGCGATGAGGAGCCCCTATCCGGACACCGTGGTCTGACCGAGCCGCGGCGGACGGCAGCTCTCCGAGAGATCGAGAATCCGGCAGGCCGCCGCGGCGGGTCACCACGAGCGCGGGCTCACCTCGCGGCCGCGTCGAGCAGGATCCGTGCCAGCTCGCGCGGCTGGGAGAACATCGGCCAGTGGCCGGTGTCCATCTCCACGAGCCGCCAGTGCTCACTGGTCAGCAACTCGGCCACGTCGTCGGTCGGCTTGTCGCCGTCGAGCAGGCACTTGATGTACGTCGCCGGCAGCTCGCCGAGCGGCCGCTCCAGCACGGCGGGCTCGGTCAACGTCGCCCCCGGGTGCGGGGTCGAGCCGGCCACGATCCGGGCGATCTGCTGGTCGGTGAGCCCCTGGCCGTCGTAGTCCGCCGCGGCCAGCGGCGGCCAGAAACCCTGGTTCTCGGCGATCGACGCCTCCACCACCTGGCCACCCGGCCAGCCGGAGACGAATGCCGCCCCGGGCCTCGGAACGTTAGAGTCGACGAAGACCACGCGGGCCAGCCGGTCCCCGATCCGCTCCGCCGCCTGCCCCACGGGGATGCCCGAGTAGCTGTGCCCGACCACGACGACCTCGCGCAGGTCGAGCCGTTCGACCAGATCGACGATGTCCTGGACGTGGGTCTGCTGCCCGGCCGGCGCCCCTCGCTTCTCGGCGAGGCCGGAGAGCGTCAACGGGTGGGCGCCGTGGCCCGCCGCACGCAGCTCCGGGACCACCTCGTCCCACGCCCACGATCCGAGCCACGCGCCGGCAACCAATACGTATTCCGCCATGGCGGAAACTTAGCGAAGCCGTCCGACAATTTCGTCTCGGTCGCCGATCGGCCGGGAACACGACCCGGCCCCGCTCCGCCGACATGACCGGCCCCCTGGGGAGAGGTCCGCGTCGCCGGCGGGGCCGTACGGCCCCGGCCCCGCCGGCCGGTCAGGCTGAGGCGGCGTCCGGCGGAGAACCGGTCGTCACCTCGCGTGTGGTGCGACTACTGACGCGAGGAGTCCGCGTCGCTCAGCGGTCGGTCCACAGATGCCAGAACCAGTCCCCCTCGGAGCAGGTGTAGTGCCCCCAGTGGCCGCGGTCGATGCCGCCCTGGCCGGCCGAGACGCAGTTGGAGTGGCTGGTGAACCAGTCGCGGTACACGTCGTCTCCGGCGGGCAGCCGACCGGCGGTCGAGGTGGTGGCGTGGGCGGGGGTGGAAAGGATGAAGGGGGTGGCGAGCAGAGCCGCCGCCGCGAGCGCCGCGGGCACGGCCTTCACTACCGGCTTGATCATGGATTGACTTCCTCCAGGGAGAACCTCCAAGGGCGGCCACAGTATGTCATCAAGCCATTACAGAGAGTAGAGACAAAGCGTGCGCGAGACCCGACCGGTCACCAAGCGTCCTCCGGACACGTCCGGCCGCCACACGGCGCACCCGGCGAAGCGGCGCGTCGGCCCATGTGCGCCACTCGGCCTGACCCGGGCATCAGGTCGCGGAGAATCCGACGGGATCGAGCGGAGAGGCCGACCGTCGTCCCACCCGACCAGCCGCGCACGACGAGGCCCGGCGACCTCGGCGGTCAACTAGCCTCCGTTGGCTGCGGGAGACGATCGGCGACCTCACCGCCCAGCCCTGAAACCCGGGGGCTCGGCCCCCTTGCCCGCCGCCGATCAACGCGGAGCGGAGGCCCCGCCTGAGGCATCAAGGGACCGGCCCCGGGACTCAGCGAACCAGGCCGCTATCTCCCGCTCGTCATGCAGATAGGAGTACGGCCGGCCGGGGCCCACCGGCAGGTCGACGCCGTGGAGGAGACTGAGCGCCCACCAGACGAGATCGTCGTCTATTTCGTCGCCATCCCACTGCGCCGCCCAGCGATCCACCTCGTCACGGGTGGCGGAACCGTCCAGGAGCGCGACGAACTGGGCTTCCACCTGAGCGCGAGTGGGCGTCATCCGTCCAGGATCGCATTGCCGGCGGCGATCTTCTCACGTGCCGAATCGATCCGTGATATGTCGCTGACATGACCACGAGAGGGACGGCACTGGGCGCCCTCTGCGCATTGCTGGACCGGTCGCTCGTGCAGATCGCGGAGGCATCAGCGGACGCACGGACCTACGACCAGCAAACGATCTACGAGGTCTCGGACGTGTGGGACAACAACACTTTCCCGCTGTTCCACGCTGCGACCGCCCTCACCTCGACCGGTCGTGAGCGGCGTGCCCGCGCGGCCCTGGCGTGGATGGCCGATCTCGGACCGGGGCGGCGGAGCTGGATGCTCGAGCAGGCCGACGCGACGGGGCACGCGCTGGAGCGGATACTGCCACCACCGGCCGCGAGGCCCCTGTACGCGAGGGACTTCCTGGGACGGGTGCGCCCGCCGTTCATGCGGCTGACCGCCGAGGCCGCGCTCGAACTCGGCACGGACTACGACCTGGCCGCCACCGAGGTCCGCACCCTGTCGCTCGAACGGGCCGGCACCCGGTTGACCGGGTCGCTGGTCCTGGTCGTCCCGCGCCGCTACGACGGTGGCCCTCGGGCGGGGGAACCGGCCGCGTTGCACCTGTCGGTGAAGGATGTCACCGGCATACGTTTCGACTCCGATGACCGAATGGGAGTCGCCCTGGAGCACGGCGCGGAGGGGATGGTCGTCGGCCTCGGTGCGGGCGGAAGTCTGCGCGCCGCCAGTGGCACCGTTCACCTTGATGACCCGGCCTGGCATCTTTCCGCCGCGGGCCGTGCCGCCGACAGACGGACCCCGCCCCGCGAGGAGCGACCTCGCCGTACGTCCGAGCGACGGCGACGGCACCCGGAGGGTGCAGCCCTGGTCGCCGCGACGATCCTGCAAAGCGCGATGCTGGAGATCCGCATGGTCCGCTGCGCCCACCTCGCCGATCGGATCCCCGTCCGGCCGCTCGCCGGCGCGCTCTTCGGCGCGGGAACGGGCATCCTCGCCGCGGGCGCCCGGCGAGGCGGCCGCCGTGAGCACGCGTTCCACGAACTGATCAATGCCTGGATCACGGACACCGGCCCCGTCCTGACTCCGTTGGTCGCGGACCGGTTGCGTCACCTCGCCGACACGACGCGGCTCCCGGACAGCAGCAGAGCATGGATCGCGGAGGTCACGGGACGAGAGGCGGCGCATCCGCCCCCCGCCACGGAGCCGGTACCCGACCTTCCCTCGGAGGCCGAACTGCGGTTCGTCCAGTACACAGCCGCACACGAGCGGCACGGGTCGGCGCAAGACTCCTCCGCCGTCCTGAACCTCGCCCTGCCGGCCGGTTCACCCGACGCCCCGAACCGGCCCTGGCGGCTGCGCGCCCTTGAGGTCGGCGACGTGGGCCGGTTCCGGCTATGGACCGACGCCTTCGACGGCCCGCTCGGATTACGAACGGCCGGGGCGGCGAAGGCGATCGAGTCCCTGATCATCGGCGACGACGCCCTCAACGTTCATGGGAGCGAAGCCGGGCCGTGACGCGGTCGTCCCTCGACGACTGTACGGTCCCCTCCTCGGCCGGCCCCCGCCGGATCAGTCCTGTTTCACGGGCTCCCGCGCGGCGAGAAAGCATGCGCTCTGCGCCGCCCCGGTCCGCGCCGGCGTCGCCTCGGCCACGCTGCACCGGCACTTGCCTCTCGGCAGCGGCCACTGGAGGCCGTCTTCCACGGCAAGGTCGAAGCCTTGCGCGCCGCCGCCATCTGCCTGCGCCTGAAGCTCATGATCGGACGCGGTCGAACTCCCAGGGATCGTGTGCGGATACGACGGTCACTTCATCCCCGTGTTCGCGCACGAACACCCGCAGCCGGGCTTGGGTGGCGATGCGGGCCGCCTGGTCCACCTGGGATTCGTGCTGCACGATGTCCATGAGCGGATGCCCGTGCGGGCTGTCGTCGTCCAGTTCGCGGTGGTAGAAGTACGCGTCACCCGCGTGCAGCAGCCATCGGCCATCATGCCGTACGGCCACTCCGGCATGACCGGCGCTGTGACCGCCGAGCGGCACCAGCAGGATCTCCGGTGGCAGCCCCTCCAGCGGACGCGCCCCGGGGAACCCGAACCAGTCCTGACCTCCGTCGCGGCCATAGGTGATCCAATGCGGATCGTGGGCCCAGTGGGCGGGGCGGTAGCGGCGGCTCGGAGCCCCGGCCAGTGCGGCCCTGTATTCGGCTTCCAACACATGAACCCTCGCTTGCGGGAAGTCAGGCAGCCCGCCGGAGTGGTCCACATCGAGGTGCGTGACCACGATGTCGCGAACGTCCGCCGGGTCATGCCCCAGGCGGACGATCTGGCGGACGGCGGTCTCATCCGGGTCCAGAAGCGGTTCGGCCAGCGCGACCCAGTCGGCGGCCAGCGACTCCTCGGGCCGCCGGACATCGTCCAGCCCGAGACCGGTCTCCACCAGCACGAGGCCGGCGTCATCGGTTTCGACCAGCAGGGCGTGGCACACGATCGGCATGGGAGTGAGGGCGCCGCAGGTCGGCTCGATCTCCCGCAGGGACCCGACGTTCAGGTGATGGACTTTCATGCGCCCTAGACTGCGACTTGAACCGCGGTTCAAGTCAAGGAGACAAGGAAGTCACCGGAGTGGACGAGACGTTGCTGGACATCGGCGAGGTAGCCGAGCGCACCGGGCTGGCCCCCTCGGCGCTGCGGTTCTACGAGCGCCAAGGTCTCATCTCCAGCGCAGCCCGCAACGGTCTGCGCCGCGCCTACCTGCCCGAGGTGCTGGAACGCCTCGGATTGATCATGTGCGCCCGCAGCGCCGGCTTCGGAATCGCCGAAATCGGCTCATTCCTGGGAGCAGGCCCCGGCGACCAGGAGATACGCGAGAAGATGGCGGTCAAAGCCGGCGAGTTGAACCAGCGCATCGCCCAGTTGATCCGGTTGCGCGATGCTCTCGACCACGCCGCGACCTGTGACCACGAGCCTCTGACGGACTGCCCCGACTTCAAGCGAGCCGTGTGGAACGCCCGAACCGAATCGACCGCCTCTTCCCATTGACGCGGAGCAGCACCGACCCGCCGCCTTCAGCGAACCCGGCGGCCGCCTGCCACTCCGCCGACCGCCCACCGAGAAGGGCCGCGTAAACCGCGGCGGCCCTCCGGATCCGATGTCGCCCCGGTCCCACAGTGAGGAGGAGATAAAGAACGGAAGTTCGGCCGACGTCGGCCGAAGCTCTGCCCGCTGAATCAGTGAGACGTATGCCGCCGTCGTCCGAGGCCCCATATGCGCTGGACTCTGCTCGTAAACCACAGCCATGCGCGAGGCGTCAATCTTGCGAGGTCTGACCGGCCTCGCCGCATACCAGAGGCGGCCAGGCGGGCAGATCGCCACCGCAAGCCGTCCCGCTTCAAGCGCAACACCTCCGGTCTTCGAATTGGAGAAGATGTTCGTGGGCATTAGAGGATGGCTCTCCGGTGTGATCGAAGAATTGAACGACGATCACGATTCAAGCGTCACCTCTCAAGACCCATCACTACGCCTGAAGCTGAGGAGGCTGACAAAAGCCGCGCTACAAGAAGAAGAGATCAGCCACGCCATGGCAGAGTCAGGGGTCGACCGAGCTCGGATCTACGATACGACTTCTCGCCAGTTCGACAAGATTCTCGAAGAGGCCCCCGGCGAGTATCACGAATATCGTCTCGCCTTTGACGATTATACGGCCGCCCTGGAGTCCTCCGTCGAATCGGCATCAAATAATCCGACAAGGAAGTTGTTGCTTTCAGGGAGCATACTGGGCTGCTCGATCGGGGCAGCTTTACTGATATTCGGTCTGATACTGGGGTTCTGGCTGGACTCCACGGGAACAACAATTATGACCGTCGGCCTTGCCGTGCTTCTCCTGTCCGCCGCCCTGTTCGGTGCGACTCGCGCAAGAGCGACAGATCTCGGTCAATACTTATCTTTCAGGATCACGGACAACCCTTATCGCAGACGCATGGTTTCCGCTCGCGCCCAGCTGATAACTGTGATCGTCGATCGCAATCTCATCGTTCCCGCACTGCGGCAATCAATCAACCATGCGCGACGAGACCGCCTCGGCCAGAAATTCGCCGTAGAGGACAGCCGCGGCCTCAGCGATCTCCATGAATCCGCATACCGTGTGCCGACCGCGGTGGCTCAAGAACTGAGCGAGCTTCTTGAGCAACTGTCGGGTGGCAGCATCGGAATCGCAGGACCTCGCGGAGCTGGAAAGTCTTCCCTCATGCGAATCTATTGCGAGGCTCGGAACAGCAGCACCACCGCGGATGTCCGCTGCATGGTTTCCGCCCCTGTTGACTATGTGGCGCGCGAGTTCGTTCTTCTCCTGTTTGCGATGCTTTGCCGGAGCGTGTCTCAGAGGTTCGGGCATCGACACGCAGCGACCTCGCGCCGGACAATCTGGCGCAAGCTGGAGTACTTTGCGATCGAAGCGATAGGGCTCACCATCCTTATGTCGGTCTTCGGCGGCCTTCTGTGGGTCGCACTGTACGTCGACACACCGATTGTTATTTCGATAGTCTGCCTCTTTGTCGGCGGAATGAACCTGTTGATTGCCGCCGGAGAGATTATTCGACTGGTCCGCCAGGGGCACGCTTCAAGGAGGGGTCACCACTTGAGGCGTATTGCACAGCGCAACCTCGCAAAGATTCGATATCTGCAAACACAGAGTGCGTCATGGTCGGGAAGCATGAAGACCAGCCTGACCCTGCCGGTCGGCCTGGGAATCGATGCTCAGAAATCTCACGGCGTATCCCGCGCAGAACAGCCTTTGAGCTATCCAGAGATCGTGCGGGAGTTCCGACTTTTCGCCAGAAAGGTGTCGCAACATGTAACCGGCAGGGGTGGACGTGTCATTATCGGCATCGACGAACTGGACAAGATCGGCTCGGCCGAGCAGGCCGAGAAATTCCTCAACGAGATAAAAAGCATCTTCGGCATTCCGCAGGTATATTTTCTGATAACCGTGTCCGACGACGCCTTGACCGCGTTCGAGAGAAGAGGATTTCAACTTCGCGACGCCTTCGACAGCTCCTTCGATGAGATCGTACGCGTGGAGTTGCTCTCCTACGAGGAGTCTCGCCGACTGCTCTATCGACGGGTGATCGGACTGACCGAGCCCTATGTCGCTTTCTGTCATGCCCTGTCGGCCGGACTGGCGAGAGACTTGATAAGAACCGCTCGATACGTCATCCGCGCCGCCGACCTGGATTCGGATTTTACTCGAACCTGCCGCAGCGCCGTAAGGGCCGATGTCCACAGAAAGGCTCGCGCCCTTTCTCGACTTCCCGCCGTCGAGGACGATGCGCGACTGCTTCTGCAGCTACACAGGATCGAGAGCGGTCATTACGAAAGCCACCCCCTCCGTCAACTGCTTAACGAGGTCCTGCCATCTACGGGCGGCGAGGCCGAACGAACTCTGGCACTTCGGCGACAGTTCGCAACATACATATACTTTGGCATGACCTTGGAAGATATCTTCACTGAAGACCTTGATGAACGCCGGGTTGAGGCGGCGGCGGACAACTCCTCGGGGCTCTGCGCATTCGACATGCTTGCGCGGACCCGATCCGCCATGGGCGTCAACAGCGAGTTCGCGTGGCAATTGATAAGCGATTGCCGTCGCGCATGGGATCTTGAGACGTGCGACAGTCCCTTTGCTTGATCAAATAGCGGAAGAGCTTTCGCAAGACCCTCGCGTGCCGGCCACGAGTGGTCCGCCCCTGCCCTGATCACCTCGTACGCCGTCGACCCGCCGCGGAGCGACAGTGGGCCGGCGGACGGAGGGGCAAACCCGGCCTCGCGTGTATGTTCACCGGTCGCCGTTCCTCGATCAACGGATGCCGACCGCTACAGACGGGCTCGAGCCGTAGGAGACGGTCTGCTGGGCCTGCCTGGGTCGCGGCGGACGACCAGGCTTCCACCCAGCCGGCTACAACCGACTCCGCTCGGGGCGATCAGCCCGCTGCCGAGGCCCCCGCCGGAGGCGTCTCGGACGCAAGGAGCGCAAGGGTTCCGACGAGGTCCTGAGTCCACGTGTATTCGATGACCGGCAATTCGAACCCCATGGTGAACCGCTCGACGAACTCCTTGGTGGGGCGACCGCCGAGTCGCTCATAGAAGGCGATCGCGGGGACGTTGTCGCGCAGCACCTCGAGGTAGACCACCCTGCCAGGGTGATGCGTGGCAGCCCAGGAGAAGGCACGGTGTACGAGTTGGCGGCCGATGCCGGAACGCTTGTGCCCGGGTTCGACATGGAGGTTGTCGAGCAGGAGACGACCGTCGGATTCGAGGGTGAGGTACACGAATCCCACGAGGGCGGTGCCCTCGGCGGCGACGAGCAGGCACGAGGCGTGATCCGATTCAGGGGTGACGGCAGCGAGTCGGGTGTTCCACGCGGCCTTGCGCTCGTCGAGCAGTGACCCGTTCAGGTAGCCGGCGGGCATGATTCCGCTGTAGGCGGTCTGCCAGCTACGGGTGTGCAGTTCCGCGATGCGCTTGGCGTCATCGTGGGTCCCGAATCGGATGTGCATGGCGTAGAGGTTGGCATAGGCACTGATAGATCCGGTAATCGCCAGGAGTGTCATCCTGAGAGCGGGATGTGCCACGGAAGCGGTGCGGCAGCGTCGGCCCGAAGGACATGGGCCTGCACACCATCGACCTGCCCGACGACACCCGAGTGATTCGCCGCACCATGACTCAGTCCGTCCTCAGCATCAAAGCGGCCCGGCCCCGCAAGGCCGGTCGTGTTTCCTAGGGAATCCGTCAAGTATGTGGTGGGACAGAAATGTCAATCATGTTCTGGGGCTGGACAAAGCAGGGCCAGTACACCTACCGCTCGACCCCGCGCTCCGCCAGCAGCTCGCGCCAGGTCTTGCCGCCCCGAGGAATCGGCTTGCCGACGTCGGCCAGTTCCTGGACACGGGTGCCCCGCTCGTAGACGTCTCCGCGGCCCTGCGGATCTTTGACCGAATCGCACGCGATCAGCCACCAGGTGTGGATGAACTCGTTCAACCGACCGAGGTCCAGACTCGCGCGGACCTCAGCCAGGACGACGTCAAGACCTGCGTCGAACCCATCTCGGTCCTGTGACACGACCAACGCTCTACGGATTGCGCGCAGATTCTTCTCCGGAAGAGGACCTTTGGGAGTGAACTCCTGTGGTTGCGCGCCTATGCCGCCAGTGTACGTACGGGTGCCCAGCGAGGCGCAGCCAATCGCACGACTCCCAGACGTGCTTCGCCCTCCGGACCCAGCTCTACCGTCCTCGGCGCCTCGGCACCAGCAGGGACGGCCCGAGCCGAGCCCTGGATGGCCAAGTAGCTTCAGGCGAATGCGCCGTGCAGGCCGAGTTCATCAGCCGGGCGACCGTGCAGCCGCCACCTCGATCCCTTCACGGTGCAGTTGCCGCCGGGCGGGTGGCGAGCCACGCCACTGCTTGAGCTTGTTGAATCAGGGTTCGACCACCTTCCGTAGCTGTCGACGCCTCCATCGAAGGCGAGTGGCCACCCGCCTCGGCGGCCTTTGCGCAGCCGGTTGTGGACCTGGTCGGCGCGTTCGGAGATGGTGGTGCCGATCCGACATGCCGGCGTGGCTCGTCGGATCGCGAGCGCGCCATGAACGCCGTTATGTCCCCTCGCCCAAGGCGTTCGCGCGAGCGGTCTTCGCCTCCTCGCCCACCAGGTAATGCACGGTCGTGCCCGGCAGGGTGGGCAGCTCGGCCCAGTGGGTGATTGACAGCGTACGCGCCGCGATGATCTACCAGCGCCGCAGGGCGGAGGCGGACAAGAACATCGCCGACGCGATGAATCGCAAGATCAAAACAGCCAAGATCCAAAGCTGATGGCACGTTAATGGCACGAAGCCCCGTGGCGTGATCGCTACGGGGCTTGTTTTGGCTGGTGGGCGGTACTGGGTTCGAACCAGTGACCCCTCGCTTGTAAGGCGAGTGCTCTACCGCTGAGCTAACCGCCCCAGACGGGACTACACCTTACGACACCGGGACGCCTTTCAGCACATCGGGAGATCGACGCGCGCCCACTCTCGGCAGTCCTCGCGCTCCCGGGATCGCCGCCCGCGCCCCCTCCCAGCGGTTCTCGCGCCCTCAGGAGCGTCCCCGGCCACCGTCCGGCTCGCGAAGCCGCGTCCCCTGGACGATGGCCGCGGGACGCCGGAAGGGCACTTCCCCGTCGCGCGGCCATCACGGCGACGAGGGCTCACGGCCGTCGAGCAGGGTCTCCGGGGTCCAGTCGGCGCCCATGCCGGGCACGCCGGCCGCCTGCCAGCCGAGCAGGGCCGCGCCCAGCATGCCCGCGTGTACGCCGAGGGCCGCCGGACGGAGCTCCGGGGGCTCGCAGAAGGCGAGCCGCGCGGCGAGCCGTTCGCGCAGCGGATCGAACAGGACGCCTCCCGCCTCCCCGAGCCCGCCGCCGATGACGATCAGCGAGGGGTCGAGCAGCAGCGTGTACGACGCCAGCGAGATCGCCAGCGCCTCGATCGCCTCGTCGAAGACCTCCCGCGCCGCCGCGTCGCCGGAGGCCGCCAGCTCGACGACGTCCTTCGCCGTGGCCGTACGGCCGGAGCGCCGCTCGTAGCGGCGGGCGACGGAGGACGCGGACGCGTAGGTCTCCAGGCAGCCGATCTGGCCGCATGCGCACGGCTCGCCGGAGGGCCAGACGGTGGTGTGGCCGATCTCGCCGGCCCATCCATGGGCGCCGCCGTACGGCTCGCCGCGGACGACGACGGCGCCCGCGATGCCGGTGCCGATGGGGAGGAACAGGAAGTCGGGCACGTGGCGCCCGGCGCCGAACACGCTCTCGGCCAGCCCCCCGGTGCGTACGTCGTGCCCGAGACGGGCGGGGACGTCGCCGGGCACGAACTCCTCGGCGGGCACGTCGCGCCAGCCGATGTTGGCGGAGTAGACGGCCGTGGAGGAGGTGACGATGCCGGGCACGGCGAGGCCGACGCCGGAGGGCTCCGCGCCGAAACGGGAGCGCCCGTGCCCGGCCAGCTCGCCCACGTACGCATGGATGGCGGCGACCACGGCCGCCGCGCCCCGCTCGCGCTCCGTCGGACGCCCCGGGAACGGGGTCACCTCGCCGGAGCTCGTGACGAGCCCGCCCTTCATCGACGTACCGCCCACATCGAGGGCAACCACGTAACTCACCCGGACATCGTCGTCACCAAAGGACGTTTTCGCCAAATCCGGCAGCAGAACGGGCGGATCGGGAACGTCCGAGGACGATCAGGAACGCCCGAGGACACGGCTGAGCGCCGCCGCCACCTCCGCCGACAGGTCGGGCGACCCGGATGTGGAGACCAGCGACTCGCAGGAACGAGCGGTCCGTACGGCGCCGCACGAGCGGCACTCGACCTCGCCGAGCCGGCAGATCAGCGCGGTGGAACCGCACGAGACGCACGCGTCGAGATCGAGATCGTGTGCTTTCTGGCAGTCCGGGCAGATCAGGACCTGCGTCTCGTGGCGCACCCCGCGTTTCCAGGGACTCGCGCCGCGGGCCGGGTCGGTCTGCCGGGCCCCGCAACGGAAGCAGGGCATCTTCGCCTCCCGTATGGCAGGGTCACAGGTGTGTGAGCACCTTCCGGTACATCACAGGTGTGTGAGCACCTTCCGGTACATCACAGGTGTGTGAGCACCTTCCGGTACTCGGTGACGTCACGCGCCGCCCCGATCGGGTTCACGACCTTCCAGCGGATGACGCCCTCGCGGTCGAGGATGAAGGTGCCGCGCACGGCGACACCCTTCTCCTCGTCGAACACACCGTACGCCCGGGCCACCTCACCGTGCGGCCAGAAGTCCGAGAGCATGGAGAAGGTGTAACCCTCCCGGTCGGCCCAGGCCCGGTGGGTGAAGACGGAGTCGACCGAAACGGTCAGCACCTCGACGTCGTCGGCGACCGAGGGGAGGAGATCGTCACGGATCGCGGTCAGCTCCCCGTGGCACACGCCGGTGAACGCCAGAGGGTAGAAGACGAGCACCACCACGCGGCCCCGGAGGTCCGAGAGACGGACGGGGGCGCCGTGCTGGTCCTGGAGTTCGAAATCCGGAGCCTGTTCCCCGACTTCCACCGACATGCGCGCCTCCCCTGGCCTGATCGCACATCATCCTGCCGCACGGCGTCGCCGGGCCGTACGGCAGGGCGTCGGCGTCAGCTCAGCGGCGGGCCTTCGGGGCCACGAGCCGCGTTCCCGACCAGTCCCGGGCGGCGCTGATGCTGCTCGTCTGGGAGAGTCCGGCGGTCGTCGCGTCCTCACCGATGTCACTGGGCTCCACGTGGCCCTCACGGCCCGCCTTGGGGGTCAGCAGCCAGATCTGGCCTCCGTCGGCGAGTGCGGTCATGGCATCGCTGAGAGCGTCGAACAGATCGCCGTCACCGTCGCGCCACCACAGCAGCACCACGTCGACGACGTCCTCGTACTCCTCGTCCACCAGCTCGTTGCCGGTCAGCTCCTCGATGGACTCGCGCAGTGCTTCGTCGCAGTCCTCGTCCCAGCCGACTTCCTGCACCACCTGACCGGCTTTGAGGCCGAGTCGTTCGGCCAGGCCGCGCTCGCCCTGCGCCTGACCCGCGGTCGCGCTCACGTTTATCCCTCCTGCTTGGGTGACCCCGCCTGCAATGCGGTTGTCCGGCTCCTCTGAGAGCCATGCTTCGGCACAGTCCACACGCTGTGACCCACCGTCGTCAACGGTCGCCACGACCGGTGACCCGCACCGTTATCTATAAACCCGACAAAAACGACAAACGAACACGCCGGTCGGGGTTGTCCACGTTGAGATCGACGAGGGACACCGACTGCCAGGTGCCCAGCGCGAGGCGCCCCTCCAGCACCGGAAGCGTCGCGTATGGCGGGATGATCGCGGGCATGACATGGGATCTTCCGTGCCCCCGGGAGCCGTGGGCATGCCTCCACCGGTCATCCGCGGGAAGCAGGTGGCCGAGCGCGGCGAGAAGGTCCTCGTCGCTGTCCGACCCCAGTTCGATGAGCGCGATCCCCGCCGTCGCGTGCGGCACGAAGACGTGCAGCAGTCCGTCTCCCCCGCACTCGCGCGCGAACTCCTCGCACTCACGTGTGATGTCGTGCACCCGCTCGCGAGAGCCGGTCCGCACCGCGATCTCTCTGGATTTCACAGCGCGATATTACGATCCCCGCTGAGCTGGGACGACGACAGCGTCCGGGCCGGGGAACACCAGGCCGGTGTGTCCGTCGTCGAAACGGACGACGTACGGCGGCTCGCCACCGGGCCCGCGTACCTCGATGATCTCGCCGCGCTTGTCATGCTCGCCCACGACGGTCCCATGCACCAGGAGCCGGTCACCCACCGTTGCCTGCATCTCGTTTCCTCCCTCTCTCTCCAGAGCCTGATACGGCTTTCGCCCACAGGGAAGGGGAGTAACCCATCCTCCGTAAGAGGGAGGAACAACGCATACCGAAACGTTACGCTGTCCCATCGCCCCGCGCTCGGCGGATGGCCGGCGGGTTACGCCGGGGACACCGAGGAGGCGTACGCGCCGGGCGGGACGGGCAGGACGGGGAGCGGGAGACGGCCGGCCGCCACGCCGGAACGGCGCCTCGGCCACCGCGCGAGGCGGCACGGGAAAGGCCGGCGCGGCGTGGCCGGGGCGGCGGCCGCACGGGGAGACTCAGCGGGTTGATCCCCCGGACAGGGACGAGGCTGGGCAGTCTGCCAGAATCGTCCTACCATCGGTGGTCTAGGCCATGTATCCCTGCCTGCCAGCAGGGACATCCTGGTTACCCGGCAGTAGAGATGCACTTTCCGGGGCAAGCGGCCAGGATGGAAGTGCCTAGACAAAGACATAGTCCATCCTCGGAAGGCGAGACCCAGTGGCTTCCGGACGCCAGCGCTTCTCGATCATCAGTGACGGCCTACCCAGCCAGTTGCCTGATGTCGACCCGAGCGAGACCAGGGAATGGCTCGAATCGCTCGACAACGTCATCAAGACGGAGGGCCGCACCCGCGCCCGATATCTGATGCTCCGACTGCTGGAGCGGGCCCGTGAGCACCAGGTCGGCGTGCCCGGCCTGCGCAGCACGGACTACATCAACACCATTCCACCGGAGAGAGAGCCCTGGTTCCCCGGCGACGAGTACGTCGAGCGCCGCATCCGGGCCTACATCCGGTGGAACGCCGCCGTCATGGTCACCCGGGCCAACGCTCGCACCAACGTCGGCGGCCATATCGCGACGTACGCGTCCGCGGCCTCGCTGTACGAGGTGGGCTTCAACCACTTCTTCCGCGGCAAGGACCACGGCGAGTCGGGCGACCAGGTGTTCATCCAGGGGCACGCGGCGCCGGGCATCTACGCCCGCGCCTTCCTGGAGGGCCGTCTGTCGGCTCCCGAGCTGGACGCGTTCCGGCAGGAGCTGTCCCACGGGATCAAGGGCCTGCCGTCCTACCCGCACCCGCGGCTCATGCCGGACTTCTGGGAGTTCCCCACGGTCTCGATGGGCCTGGGGCCGATCGGCGCCATCTACCAGGCGCGGTTCAACCGCTACCTGCTGAACCGCAAGATCAAGGACACCAGCCGCAGCCACGTGTGGTGCTTCCTCGGCGACGGCGAGATGGACGAGCCCGAGTCGCTCGGCGCGATCGGCCTGGCGGCGCGTGAGGAGCTGGACAACCTCACCTTCGTCATCAACTGCAACCTGCAGCGCCTCGACGGACCGGTACGCGGCAACGGGAAGATCATCCAGGAGCTGGAGTCCTACTTCCGCGGCGCAGGCTGGAACGTCATCAAGGTCGTCTGGGGCCGCGACTGGGACCCCCTGCTCGCCGCCGACGTGGACGGCGTCCTCGTCAACCAGATGAACACCACGCCCGACGGCCAGTTCCAGACGTACTCCGTCGAGACCGGCGAGTACATCCGGGAGCACTTCTTCGGCAGCGACCCGCGGCTGCGCAAGATGGTCGAGCACCTGACGGACGACGACATCCGCAAGCTGTCGCGCGGCGGCCACGACTACCGCAAGGTCTACGCCGCGTTCAAGGCGGCCCGCGAGCACGTCGGCCAGCCGACCGTCATCCTCGCCCAGACCATCAAGGGCTGGACCCTCGGCAAGGACTTCGAGGCGCGCAACGCGACGCACCAGATGAAGAAGATGTCGAAGGCCGAGCTCAAGGAGTTCCGCGACCGGCTCTACCTGCCGATCCCGGACAAGGACCTCGAAGGCGACCTCCCACCGTACTTCCACCCCGGTGAGGACAACGAGGAGATCGCCTACATGAAGGAGCGCCGGGCCGCGCTCGGCGGTTTCCTGCCGAAACGGCACACCCGGGCCAAGGCGCTCAAACTGCCCGGCGACGACGTGTACAAGCAGCTCGCCAAGGGCTCCGGCAAGCAGAACGTCGCCACCACCATGGCGTTCGTCCGGCTGCTGAAGGACCTCATGCGGGACAAGGAGATCGGCCACCGGTTCGTGCCGATCATCCCCGACGAGGCGCGCACCTTCGGCGTCGACGCGATGTTCCCGACCGCCAAGATCTACTCGCCGCACGGGCAGACGTACGAGGCGGTCGACCGCGAGCTGCTGCTGTCGTACAAGGAGTCAACCGAGGGCCAGATCCTGCACGAGGGCATCAGCGAGGCCGGCTCGATGGGCTCGGTCCTCGCCGTCGGCACCTCGTACGCCACGCACGGCGAGCACATGATCCCGATCTACATCTTCTACTCGATGTTCGGGTTCCAGCGCACCGCCGACCAGATGTGGCAGCTCGCCGACCAGATGGGCCGCGGCTTCCTGCTCGGCGCGACCGCCGGCCGCACCACGCTGAACGGCGAGGGCCTCCAGCACGAGGACGGCCACACGCCGCTCATCGCCTCGACCAACCCGGCCGTCGTCTCCTACGACCCGGCCTGGGCGTTCGAGATCGCGCACATCGTCAAGGACGGCCTGCGCAGGATGTACGGCGAGTCGCCGGAGAACGTCTTCTACTACCTCACCGTCTACAACGAGCCGTACCCGCAGCCCGCGCAGCCGGCGGACGTGGACGTCGAGGGCATCCTCAAGGGCCTGTACCTGTTCGCCCCCGCTCCCTCGACCGGGGGGCCGAAGGCCAACATCCTGGCCTCCGGCGTCGCCGGGCCGTGGGCGCTGGAGGCGCAGCGTCTCCTCGCCGAGGACTGGGGCGTCGACGCGGCGGTCTGGTCGGCCACCTCCTGGGCCGAGTTGCGCAGGGAGGCCCTCGCCGTCGAGGAGCACAACCTGCTCAACCCCGACGCCGAGCAGCGCGTGCCGTACGTCACGAGGAAGCTGTCCGAGGTGCAGGGCCCGTTCGTGGGCGTCAGCGACTACATGCGGGCCGTGCAGGACCAGATCGCCCAGTGGGTGCCCGGCGACTGGAGCTCGCTCGGCACCGACGGGTTCGGCCTGTCCGACACGCGTTCGGCGCTGCGCCGCCACTTCCACGTGGACGCGGCGTCGATCACGCTGGCGGTGCTGACCCAGCTCGCCCGGCGCGGCGAGGTCAAGCCCGAGGTGCTGCGCGAGGCGATCGCCCGCTACCACCTGAAGAACGGCGTGACCGAGGTCGGCGCTCCGGCCGAGAGCAACGACACCCAGTCGATGGGCGTGTAGCTCCCAGGTCTCCGGGTCCGCCGAGGCGGACCCGCCCTCCGGGCCCCGGACACTCGTGTCCGGGGCCCGGTCGTCTCACTCCTTCTCGGGGCCGACGAACAGGATGACCCGCCCCTCCGCTCCGGCCACCGCGTCGTGGACGTACCACTCCGGTTTCACCTGGTCGCGGCCGAGCCCGTCGGGATGGGGTCGGAGGTAGCCGCCCTCCCGTTGGAAGGACAGCGCGGCGGCCGGGTGCGGGCCGACGGACACCGGACCGCCCCGCTGGTCGGGAGCGGCGACCGACAACGCCACCATCCCCGCCACGGCGACCACGGCGGTCAGGGGGACGCCGACGAGCAGCCACGGTCGCGCCCGCTCCCCGGCCGGCACGTCGGCGAGCCGCCTCCAGGCCACGAGGAAGGTCTCGGCGAGGGCGTCGGCCGCGTCCTGGCCGTTCTTCGTACGGCGGACGAGATAGGCGAGCACGGCGTCGTGATATTCCTGGTACAGCTTCTCGAAGCGGTGTCTTCTGGTGTCGGGAGGCCCCAACGGCCCTCTCCTTTCCGGGGACGCCGTGGCGTCGCGTCTCGGTTCTGACACCCTCCACGTGTCCCGCTCGCCGCGGAGCATCTCGCGGGCCGTTTCGCCAGACGTTTCGGCGGAATGTTCGGTGGGATGTTCGCCGGGGCGTTTCCCAGCCCGGCGGCTCGGCCTCGCTTTCGTCCGCGCCAAGTCAGTCACAAGCGATGGACAAGACGGGTAGCCGACGATTGCCCGCGTGAATGGATATTTCAGGACATTGAGCAGGGGGTTGGCCGCAACGGCGGCGATCGCCCTGCTTGCCGTGGGGACCCCGGCGGCACCCGCCGCCTGGGCCGACGGCGACGAGAACGTCTCCGTGGGCACGCTGCTGGCGGCCCGCACCCACCCGGCCGTCCAGCTCACCAGCCTCACCTTCAGCGGCGAGGTGGTCGTCCCCACCGCGGACGTCCGGCAGAGCGCTCTGAACGAGCTCGTGTCGCAGATCCAGGTCCTGGTGGCGGCGGGCAAGATCCCCTCGGACGAGCCGAGCATGTACAAGTACATGTTCAAGCGCATGGCCGCCGACGTGAACAAGTACCTCGTGCCGACGTCGCCCAACCGCACCGTGGAGGCACGGGTCGGCGGCATGTGCACCGGCTGGTGGGTCACCCCCGACGGCTACATGGTCACCGGCGCGCACTGCGTGGACATGAGCGACCAGGAGCTGTCCCAGACCTTCGCGCAGCAGGCGCTGCAGAAGTTCAACGAGGAGGACGCCAAGGAGGTCATCTCCGGGCTGGAGAACGTCGTCGCGGACGAGGAGCTCATCTCCGCCGCGCAGCAGGTCTACATCAACTTCAACTCCGCGCACATGAAGCTGGAGAACCTGCAGAAGAGCCTCTCGGTCCTCCAGTCGCTGCCGGGAGGCGGCGTGGACAAGACCGCCAAGGAGGTCCCGGCCGAGCTCGTCTCCGTCGGCGAGAGCTACCCCGGCAAGGACTTCGCCCTGCTGAAGGTCAACAACCAGCAGAACCTGCCGACGGTGCCGCTCGGGGACGACTCCGACGTCCAGACCGGCAACACGCTGTACATCAGCGGCTTCCCCGGCCTGGTGACCAACACCCCGTTCTTCAGCATCGAGTCCAAGCTCGACCCGGCGATGACCGAGGGTCCGTACAACGCCAGGCGCACCACCACCGAGGGCGTGCCGTACATCCAGACGCAGGCGCCGTCCTACCACGGCAACTCCGGCGGGCCCGTGTTCAGCCGCGAGGGCAAGGTCATCGGCATGCTGATCGCCGGGACCGTCAGCGAGGGCGGCGAGGCGTCGGAGAACGAGAGCTTCGTCCTGCCGGTCTCGATCATCAAGGAGAAGCTCAACGAGAAGAACGTCAAGCCGTCGGCGTCCCTGACCACGACGAAGTACGACGAGGCGCTCGACGCGTTCTTCGCCAAGCACTACAAGGACGCGCTGCCGCTGTTCCGCGAAGTGCAGACGCTCCACCCCAACCACCCGTACGTCGCGAAGTACATCACCGACTCGCAGCAGGCGATCTCCAGCGGCAAGGACGAGAGCCCGCAGCCGATCTGGCTGTGGATCGTCATCGGCCTGGGCGTCCTGATCGCCGTCGTCGGCGGCCTCGTGCTGCTCATGGCGCTGCTGCGCCGCCGCAAGCGCGCCGCCACCCCTCCGCCCGCGTACGGCCAGGCGTACGGCGGCGTCCGCGCGGCGGCGATCAGCAGGCAGGACGAGCGCCCGGGCTGGCAGCAGGCCGCCCCGCAGCAGTACGCGCTGCCGCAGGGCCCGTCCGCCGAGTCCTCGGGCGGGTACTCCCCGGCGGACCGGCAGCAGGGCGGATACCCCTCCCAGCAGCAGCAGTACGGCGGGCGGGACTACGACCGGGGCGGCTACGACGACCCGCGCACCGGGCGGCCCCAGCACCAGCACCAGCAGCCGCAGTACGACCAGTACGGGCAGCCGATCCAGGCACCGGACGGGGCCACGCGGTACGTCCGCCCCGCTCCCGCGGCGTACCAGCAGGGGGGCGAGCGCGACGTGGCCGACCTGGAACGCGAGGTCGCCGAGCTGCGCCGCCGCCTCGGCCAGCGGCAGCCGCCCGATGCCTGAGCCGGAAGGCCCGCCGGAGGATCCCCGGCGGGCCTTTCACTCGTCTCCGTCCGTCTCCGCGCGTGCCGGGAGCCGCCGCTACGGCGTGGCGCCCCGGTCACCCCGCGTGGGGCTCACCGCCGGCATTCCCGGCCGGTGTTCAGGACCCGAACGCGTCGCGGGTGCGGGAGAGCCGCCCACCGTCCGGCTCGGGGAGACGTTCGCCGGTGGGCTCGGCCGAGAGGATGCGGTTGAGCCGGAACACCCGCACGTCGTCGCGGAGCCGGCACCAGGCCACCAGGTACCACACGCCTCCGCGTCCGCCGAGGAAGACGCTCGGCTCGACCTCGCGCGTGCTGGTCGCGCCCTTGACGCCCGCGTACTCGATGCGCAGCACCTGCCGCTCGAGCAGCGCCCGGTCGATGGCGCGGCGGACCGCCTCCTGCCTCTCGTCGCGCACGTCCTGGTGATCCATGCCTCGACGCTACGACCGCAACCCGACATATCCCGGTATTGGCGGCCTGTCGCGATGGCCACAGCCCTGTCACCCTCGCGAGCGCGTGTTGACGATCCGGTCGGGCGGGATGCCGCACTGCACGGCCCTCGCGCACCCGTAGCGCTGCCAGTCGAGCTGGCCGGGCGCGTGCGCGTCCGAGTCGACGGAGAAGTCGCACCCCATCTCGTACGCGAGCCGCATCAGCCGCTTCGGCGGGTCGAGCCGGTCCGGCCGAGAGTTGATCTCCACGGCCACGCCGAACCTGCGGCACGCCTCGAACACGATCTCGGGGTCGAACCGCGACTCGGCCCGCCCCCTGCCCTTGACGACCCTGCCGGTGCAGTGGCCGAGCACGTCCACGTGCGGGTCGGCGATGGCCGTGACCATGCGCCGGGTCATCTCCTCCGGCTCCATCTTCAGCAGGGAGTGGACGCTGGCGACGACGACGTCCAGCCGTTCGAGCAGTTCGGGCTCCTGGTCGAGGGAGCCGTCGGTGTTGATGTCGACCTCGATGCCGGTGAGCAGCCGGAAGGGGCGCAGTTCCTCGTTCAGCGCGGCGATCACGTCGAGCTGGCGGCGCAGCCGGTCGGCGGACAGGCCGCGCGCGACGGTCAGCCGGGGCGAGTGGTCGGTGACCGCCAGGTACTCGTGCCCGAGGGCGACGGCCGCGGCCGCCATCTCCTCGATCGGCGATCCACCGTCCGACCAGTCCGTGTGGCTGTGCAGGTCGCCCTTGAGCGCGGCGCGCATCGCGGCGGTGGCGTCGTCGAGGTCGACGTCCCGGGTGTCCTCCAGCCGCCTGAGGTACGTCGGGACCTCGCCGTTCAACGCCTCGGTGACGGCGAGTGCGGTGACCTTGCCGATGCCCTTGAGATCGGTCAGGCCGCCGGTCCCGGCCAGTCGTACGAGCTCGTCGCGGGGCAGCTCGGCGACGGTGGCCGCGGCGCCGCGGAAGGCGCGGACGCGGTACGTCGGCTCGCCCGCGCGCTCCAGCAGGAACGCGATGCGCTTCAACGCCTCGACCGGATCCACAAACCAGTTGGTACCCAGAAATATCGGATCGTTACGGAAACCAGCGGAGAGGAACCCGTCGGGGTTGTATGCCCGTTGATCCCCCCGAGCGGTACGCTGTGCCGACCCCGACCTACAGGAGCCCGATGACCGCCCCAGGGGAGAACCCCCAGATACCGCGTCATCCGATGGCGATGGGTCAGAGCGCCACCCCGCCGACGAAGCCGCGCGGAATGTCGTCCACCGCCGTCAAGCTCGGCGCGATCGGCGTGCTGTCCGCGCTCGTGGTCGGGTTCTGCGCGGCGCAGGACCGCTACGAGGAGGTCGGCGCCGACTGCGTGGACATGAGCAGCCAGAACCCCGACGGCTCCTACGTGGTGGTGGACGACGACTACTGCGACGAGGGAAGCGGCCACTACCGCGGCTCGCACGGCGCGTACGGCTGGTACTACGGCGGCAACCGCGTGGGCAACCGCGTCCGCCAGGGGACGACGCTCAAGCCGGCGGACGCGCAGATCACCACCAGGTCCGGCCGGGTGGTCCAGCGGGGCGGCTTCGGGTTCCACTCGGGCGGCGGGGGCTGACCGCGCGCCGATGAGACGTGAACCATCGACCCCGCGCGACGGCTGGGCGGAGCTGATCGAGTCGCAGGGCCTCGCCTTCCACCGCTCGTCGCACCCCGGCGACCTCGACCGCCCGTACTGGGACGAGAGCGTCCAGTACGTCTTCACCATGGACGAGGTCCTCCGGCTGGAGGAGCAGGTCGAGGAGCTGCACCGGATGTGTCTGGCGGCGGTGGAGCACGTCGTCGCGCACGACCGGATGGCCGAGTTCGCGATCCCGGCCCACTGCCGGGCGGCGGTGGCCGAGTCGTGGCGGCGCCGGGACCCGCACCTGTACGGCCGGTTCGACCTGCGCTACGACGGCGCCGGCCCGGCCAAGCTGCTCGAGTACAACGCCGACACGCCGACGAGCCTGGTCGAGAGCTCGGTGGTGCAGTGGTTCTGGCTGAAGGACCTCCATCCGGACGGCGACCAGTGGAACTCGATCCACGAACGGCTCGTCGACCGCTGGCGCGCGCTCGCCCCCGGTTTCCCGACCGGCCCGACGCACTTCGCGTGGACCGGCGCGGACGAGACGGGCGAGGAGGCGATGACGCTCGGCTACCTGCAGGAGACCGCCGACCAGGCCGGGCTGAAGACCGTGGCGATCGCGATGGAGGACATCGGCTGGGACCCGCCGAACCGGCGTTTCGTCGACATGGAGCACCGGGTGATCCGGTCGTTGTTCAAGCTCTATCCCTGGGAGTGGATGGTGGCCGAGCCGTTCGGCGGGCACGCCATCGCCCAGCAGGCGGCCATGACCTGGATCGAGCCGCTGTGGAAGATGCTGCTGTCCAACAAGGCGCTGCTGGCGATCCTCTGGGAGCTGTATCCGGGCCATCCCAACCTGCTCCCGGCCTACCTGGACGGGCCGCGCGGCATGTCGTCGTACATCGAGAAACCGTTGCTCGGACGCGAGGGCGCGTCCATGCGGGTCGTGTCACCCGGCCTCGCCCTCTCCACGTCCGGCGACTACGGGACCGAGGGGTTCGTCTACCAGGAGTTCCTGCCGCTGCCCGACTTCGACGGCCGCCGCCCCGTGCTGGGGGCCTGGGTGGTGGAGGACGAGTCGGCCGGCCTCGGCATCCGCGAGACGTCGGGCCTGATCACGGATGACACCTCCTCGTTCGTCCCCCACCGCATCGCGTCCTGACCGTCCCGCGGCGCCGCGTGGCCTCCCGGACACGCCGGCGCGCCGACGTGTCACCGCGGCGACGCGCCGCCGCGGTGTCGCCGCGCAGTCCCCATAGGGATCCGATCCCCCGAACCGCCCGCCCAGGGCCACCCATCAAGGAGCCATGGTGTCCAACCAGTCCACCCCCTTCGCCGAGGTGCTCGGCAACGGAGCGCTGGCGATCGGCGCGTACGCCGTGCTCGGCGTGCTGCTGCTCGTCGCCGGCTTCTACGCCGTCGACCTCGCCACGCCGGGACGGCTCAGCCGGCTCATCCGCGAGGAGCGCAACCCCAACGCCGCCGCGCTGGCCGCCTCCGGCCTGGTGGCGGTCGGCCTGATCGTCGCCGCGTCGATCTGGTCGTCGGGCGGCGCGCTGCGCGAGGGGCTGATCGCCACCCTGGTCTTCGGCCTGGTCGGCATCGCCGTCCAGACGATCGCCATGATCGTCTTCGACCGTGTCGTCGGCATCCCGGTACGGACGCTGCTCGGCGAGGCGACGCTCCAGCCGGCCACGATCCTGCTGTCGGCCACCCACGTCGTCATCGGCCTGATCACCGCCGTGGCCGTGGTCTGACCCCGGCCCCCGGCCGTCCCCCGGAAGATGTCCGATTCCTTCAAGACGGCAGGCGCCCCCGGCTTCTAGGGTCGGGGGCATGGCACCGACCTTCAATCTCATCGGCCTCGTCGTCTCCGACATGGGCGCGTCGCTGGCCTTCTATCGGCTTCTCGGCCTCGACATCCCGGCGGAGGCGGACTCCGAACCCCACGTGGAAGTGACGCTCCCCGGCGGGCTGCGGCTCGCCTGGGACACCGTCTCCACCATCCGGTCGTTCGACCCCGACTGGACGGCGCCGGCCGGCGGCTCCCGCGTCTCGCTCGCGTTCGCCTGCGCCGACCCGCAGGAGGTGGACCGCCTCTACGACGACCTCGTCAAGGCCGGGTACGAGGGCCACAAGGAGCCCTGGGACGCCTTCTGGGGCCAGCGTTACGCGCTGGTGCGCGACCCGGACGGCAACGGCGTGGACCTGTTCGCGCCGCTCCCCTCCTGACCTCCGACCAGGACGCCGAGCGGGACGCCCGCCAGGGTCTTCACCTCACGGCTCAGGTGCGCCTGGTCGGCGTACCCGGTGCGGGCGGCGACGGCGGCGTGCGGCAGACCCGTCCTGGCCAGTGCGACGGCACGGTCCATCCGCAGGATCCGCATGAGCGTCTTCGGCCCGTATCCGAACGCGGGCAGGCAACGCCGGCGAAGCTGCCGCTCGCTCAGGCCCACCGCGTGCGCCACGTCGGCGACCGCCGTACCCGCCCGGAGCATCGCGACGACTCCGGGGACGGCCGGATCCGGTGGGTCCCCGGCGCCGAGCCGGGAGAGGACCAGCTCCTCCAGAGCCGCCCCGGGGCGCGGCGCCGCGTGGACGCGTCCGGCGAGCCGCCGCACCTCGGCCCGGGGCCACAGGTCGGCCAGCGGCACCCGCAGCCCGCGCAGCTCGTCGGCGGGCACGCCCAGGAAGGCGGGCGCGGTCCCGGGCGCGAACCTGACGCCCGTGTAGCCTCCGGGGTCCCCCGTTCCCGTCGTCACGTGGGCGACCGGGTCCGGCCCGGTCACCAGCAGCTCGCCGCCCACCCACAGCAGGTCCATGCAGCCGTCGGGGAGGATCCGCAGCGGCGTCCCCGGGCTCGCCCCCGGCCGCCGCCACACCACCGCCCCGGGAACCCGTGACGGCCTCTCGCGATACATGCCCCCAGCATTCCACCCGTACGGCGCGGCTCGCCCGGGTGGCGGCCGCCACACCCTCTCCGGCCACAGCATCGGCGTTGACCTGGCACGCTAGAACCGTGACGGAGCGGAGCGAGCCAGCAGGCAAGAACAGCGTCCCTGTCAACGGGCAGGCCCGTCCGGCCGGCCGGACGGACGACAGGGTGCGCAAGGACACCGCGCGGCGGCTCGACCGGGCGATGGGCAGCCTGGGCACGGCGGCCATGGCGCGGATGGAGGAGCAGCTCCCCTGGTACCGCGCCCTGTCGGCCGAGGACCGGTCGTGGGTCGGCCTCGTCGCCCAGGCCGGGATCGCCGCGTTCGTGGACTGGTTCGGGCACGCGGGCGAGGGACGGCCGACGCCCAACATCGAGTTCTTCGGCACCGCGCCCCGTGAGCTGAAGCGCAGCGTCTCGCTCCAGCAGACGGTCGACATGGTCCGCATCGTCGTCGAGGTCGTGGAGGCGCAGGTCGAGGAGCTGGCCTCGCCCGGCGGGGCCGACCTGCTGCGCCAGGCCATGCTGCGCTACACCAGGGACGTCGCCTTCGCCGCCGCCCAGGTGTACGCCCGGGAGGCGGAGGCGCGCGGCTCCTGGGACGCCCGGCTGGAGGCGCTCATCGTGGACGCGCTGGTGCGCGGCAAGGTGGACGACGGGCTGCACTCGTGGGCCGCGGCGCTCGGCTGGACGTCGTCGCCCGTGGTCGTCTTCGCCGGTCACACCCCGGGCGACGACCCGCAGAGCGTGATCGACGGCCTGCGCGACAGGGGGCGCCGGGTGGGCTACGACCTCCTCGCGGGGGTGCAGGGCGACCGGCTCATCGTCATCGTGGGCGGCGCGGACAGCATCAGGGACGCCGCGCGCAGCGTGGTGTCCCGCTTCGGGCCGGGGCCGATCGTGATCGGGCCGGAGGTGCCCGACCTGCACGCGGCGGCCGGCTCGGCCCGGGCGGCGATCGCGGGGCTGCGCGCAGCTGCGGGCTGGCCGGACGCGCCGCGCCCCGTGCTGGCGGAGGACCTGCTGGCGGAACGCGCCATCGACGGCGACCCGGCCGCCCGGGCCCAGCTCGTGGAGAACGTCTACACCCCCTTGGCCGGGACGCCGCTGCTGGACACCCTCGCGACGTACCTGGAGCAGGGGACGTCCCTGGAGGCCACCGCGCGTCTGCTGTTCGTCCATCCGAACACGGTGCGGTACCGCCTGAGGAAGATCACCGAACTCACCGGCTACCAGCCCACCGAGGGCCGGTCCGCCTTCACCCTGCAGGTCGGGCTCATCCTCGGCCGGCTGGCCCCCGCCTAGACGCACGGGCGCGGACCCGGGCGAATCCCGATCGGGGACGGCGGCGAGTGCGCGACATCCGGCGCATCGGCGACATCGGCGACATCCGCGCGCCCTCGCACCGAGGGTCGCCGTGGCGTAACCCGGTGGAAACGGGGACTGTAGGTTCCCTACAACGCGATCACCGCAAACTTCGTCCGGATCTCCATCTCTGTGGCGAACCCCTACAGGGCAGGGTTGTGATGTGCTCGTCATCGTCTCTCCGGGCCAAGGCGCCCAGACCCCAGGTTTCCTGAGCCCGTGGCTTGAGATCCCCGCTTTCCGTGACCGGATCTCCGCCTGGTCCGAGATCGTGGGCCTCGACCTGATCGCGTACGGGACCACGGCGGACGCGGACGAGATCCGTGACACGGCCGTCGCGCAGCCGCTGCTCGTGGCGGCCGCGCTCGCGTCCTTCGACGTGCTCGGGGTCGCGCCCGACCTGGTCGCCGGGCACAGCGTGGGCGAGCTGGCCGCCGCCGCCATCGCCGGGGTGCTGACCCCCGAGCAGGCGCTCGGCCTCGTCCGGGACCGCGGCCAGGCGATGGCCAAGGCCGCCGCCGTCACCGAGACCGGCATGACCGCGGTGCTCGGCGGCGTCGAGGACGAGGTGCTCGCCGCCATCGACAAGCACGGCCTCACCCCCGCCAACATCAACGGCGCGGGCCAGATCGTCGCGGGCGGCACCCTGGCGCAGCTCGCCGCGTTCAAGGAGGAGCCGCCGCAGCGGGCGCGCCTCATCCCGCTCTCGGTGGCGGGCGCGTTCCACACGGTGCACATGGCCCCGGCCGTCGACCACCTGCGGGCGGCCGCCGCGGACCTCACCCCGGCCGACCCCCGCGTCACGCTGCTGTCCAACGCGGACGGCGCGGCCGTCGCCACCGGCGCGGAGTACCTCCGCCGCCTGATCGACCAGGTCAGCAACCCGGTCCGCTGGGGTGCCTGCATGGCGACCATGGCGGAGCTCGGGGTCACCACTATGATCGAGCTCCTGCCCGGCGGCACGTTGACCGGCCTGGCCAAGCGGGGCCTGAAGGGCGTGCGCACCTTCGCCCTCAAGACGCCGGAGGACCTCGAAGCCGTCCGAGAGGGGTTGAACGAGCAGTGAAACTGTCCCAGGGGGCTCCGGGGGCCAAGATCCTCGCGTTCGGCGGCTACCAGCCGGCCGACATCGTGACCAACGACGACCTGGCCGGGCGGATCGACACCAACGACGAGTGGATCCAGACCAGGGTCGGCATCAAGGAGCGGCGGGTCGCCGGGCCGCACGAGTCGGAGATCGACCTCGCGACCCAGGCGGGCGGCAAGGCCCTCGCCGCGAGCGGCCTGTCCAGCGCCGACATCGACCTGGTGATCGTGGCCACCTGCACGCTGGAGGCGCAGATCCCGAACGCCTCGGCCCGGGTGGCCCACCGGCTCGGCATCGACGCTCCGGGCGCGTTCGACGTGAACGCCGCCTGCGCCGGTTTCTGCTACGCCCTCTCCGCCGCCGCGGACGCCGTACGCTCCGGATCGGCGACGAACGTGCTGGTCGTCGGGTCCGAGAAGCTCTCCCAGTGGGTCGACTGGAACGACCGCGCCACCGCGGTGATCTTCGCCGACGGCGCGGGCGCGGCCGTGGTCGGCCCGTCCGACACGCCGAGGATCGGCCCGGTCGTCTGGGGCAGCGCCGGTGACAAGTCGGATGTGATCTCCGTCGAGAATCGCCAGTCCTTCCTGCACCAGGAAGGCCAGACGGTGTTCCGCTGGGCCACGACCGCGCTTCACCCGGTGGCGAGGCTGGCGTGCGAGCGTGCGGGCGTGGACCCCGCCGAGCTCAGCGCCTTCGTCCCCCACCAGGCCAACCTGCGGATCATCGAGGCGATCGCCCGCAAGCTGGGCGCCGAGAACGCGGTCATCGCCAGGGACATCGTGCTCGCCGGCAACACGTCGGCGGCCTCGATCCCGCTGGCGCTGTCCCGCCTGATCGAGCGCGGCGAGGTGCAGTCGGGCGGTCTGGCCCTGCTGCTCGGCTTCGGCGCCGGCCTCACCTACGCCGGACAGGTCATCGAGATCCCCTAACACTTTGTACGGCCCGCCGTGCAAACCCTGAAAAACCCGAAAAATCCAAGGAGAAACCGCGACATGGCACTGACCGAGCAGGAGATCCTCGCCGGCCTCGGCAAGATCATCAACGAGATCACCGGCATCCCGGCGGCCGAGGTCACCCCGGAGAAGAACTTCGTGGACGACCTGGACATCGACTCGCTCTCCATGGTCGAGATCGCCGTCGCCGCGCAGGACGAGTTCGGCGTCGAGATCCCCGACGACCAGCTCAAGCACCTCAAGACCGTCAAGGATGTCATCAACTTCATCCAGGCCTGAGCGGAGACCGCCGAGCGGGAGCCCGGCGGTCCCCACCCCCGCCCCACGGCCTGGCGAATGTGCCGCGGCACGTTCACGCACACGACCAATCAATGAGGAGTGCAGACAAGTGAGTACGAACCGGGTACGTGTCGTTGTCACCGGGCTCGGCGCGACGACGCCCCTCGGTGGAGACGTCGCCTCGACCTGGTCGGCGCTCCTCGACGGGCGGTCGGGGATCCGTCCCATCACCGAGGACTGGGTCGACACCGTGCCGGTGAAGTTCGCCGGTGTCGCGGCGGTCGATCCCTCCGAGGTGCTGCCCAGGCCCGAGGCGCGGCGCCTGGACCGCGCCGAGCAGTTCGCCCTGATCGCCGCCCGGCAGGCCTGGCAGGACGCCGGCGCGCCCGAGGTCGACGGCGAGCGTCTCGGCGTGGTGGTCGGCAGCGGCATCGGCGGCATCGGCACGATCCTCTCGGCGTACGACCTCTACCGCGAGAAGGGCTGGAACCGGCTCTCGCCGTTCACCGTGCCCATGCTCATGCCGAACGGCTCCGCCGGCTGGATCAGCATCGAGCTGGGCGCCAAGGCCGGGGCGCACGCCACGGTCAGCGCCTGCGCCACCGGCGCCGAGTCGATCGGCTACGGCATCGACATGATCCGTTCCGGCCGCGCCGACGTGGTGGTGGCCGGCGGCACCGAGGCGGCGATCCACGGCCTGAACGTGGCGTCGTTCGCCGCCGCGCGGGCCATGTCCACCCGCAACGACGAGCCCGAGCGGGCCTCCCGGCCGTTCGACAAGGGCCGCGACGGCTTCGTGCTCGGCGAGGGCGCGGGCATCGTGGTGCTGGAGTCCGAGGAGCACGCCCGGGCGCGCGGCGCCCGGATCTACGCGGAGGCGGCCGGCGTCGGATACTCCAGCGACGCCTACCACATCACCGGCATCGACCCCGAGGGCCTCGGGGGCCGGCAGGCCATGCTGCGCGCGATCAAGGACGCGGGCATCGCCCCCGCTGACGTCACCCACGTCAACGCGCACGCCACCTCCACGCCGCTCGGCGACGAGATCGAGGCCCGGGCGATCAAGGACGCCATCGGGAGCCACGCGATCGTCACCGCCACCAAGTCGATGACCGGCCACCTCCTCGGCGGCGCCGGCGGCATCGAGTCGATCTTCACCATCCTGGCCCTGCACGAGCGCATCGTGCCTGCCATCGCCAACCTCGACGACCCCGCCGACGGCATCGAGGTGGACCTCGTTCGCGGCGAGCCCCGCAAGCTCGACGGCGACCGGTTCGCCGCGATCAACAACTCGTTCGGGTTCGGCGGACACAACGTCGCCGTGGCCTTCACCTCTGTGTGACTAGGAGCCTCAGATGACTGTGCTTGACAACAGGGTGGTGACCGCGGCCTCGGACGAGGAGGCCGCCGATCCCCGTGATCCCCGGGTACGGCTCGGCCACCTGCTCGACGAGGGCTCGATCCGGCTGATCACTCCCGAGGACAAGAGCGGCGTCCTGGCCGTCACCGGCCGCATCGAGGGTGTGCCCGTGGTCGCGTTCTGCAGCGACGGCCGGGTGCAGGGCGGCGCGATGGGCAGCGAGGGCTGCGAGCACATCGTGCACGCGTACGACGTCGCGGTCCGCGAGCGCGTCCCGGTGATCGGTGTCTGGCACTCCGGCGGCGCCCGCCTGGCCGAGGGCGTCGAGTCGCTGCACGCGGTGGGCCGCGTGTTCGCCGCGATGACCAAGGCGTCGGGCGTCGTCCCGCAGATCTCGGTCGTGGTGGGCCCGGCCGCGGGCGGCGCGGCCTACGGCCCCGCCCTCACCGACATCGTGATCCTGGCCGACAACGGCCGGATCTTCGTCACCGGGCCGGACGTCGTGCGCAGCGTCACCGGCGAGAACATCGACATGGCCTCGCTGGGCGGCCCCGAGCCGCACAGCAAGCGCAGCGGCGTCGTCCACGTGACCACCAAGACCGAGGCCGAGGCCCTGCTCAAGGCCCGTCAGCTCGCGTCGCTGCTCGGCCACCAGGGCCGGGTGCGCGACGTCGACGAGGTGGACTTCAGCGACCTGCTGCCGGACAACCCGCGCCGCGCGTACGACGTGCACCCGCTGGTGAACGGCCTCCTCGACGAGCCCGGCGTCGAGCTGCACCCCAAGTGGGCGCCCAACATGGTGACCATGCTCGGCCGTCTCGGCGGCCGCACGGTCGGCGTCGTCGCCAACAACCCGATGCGGCTCGGTGGCTGCCTCGACTCCACCTCGGCCGAGAAGGCCGCCCGGTTCGTCCGGATGTGCGATGCCCTCGGCGTCCCGCTGGTGGTCCTGGTCGACACGCCCGGCTACCTCCCCGGTGTGGGACAGGAGCACGACGGCGTCGTGCGCCGCGGCGCCAAGCTGCTGCACGCCTTCGCCGAGGCGTCGGTGCCCCGGGTGACGCTGGTCACCCGCAAGTCGTACGGCGGCGCCTACATCGCGATGAACTCGCGCGCGCTCGGCGCGACCCGCGTCTTCGCGTGGCCCACGATGGACGTGGGCGTGACGGGCGCGGTGGCGGCGGTCCGGATCCTCAAGCGGCGCGAGCTCGCCGCCGTGCCGGAGGAGGAGCGCCCGGCGCTGGAGGCCAAGCTGGCCGAGGAGCACGAGAAGTTGTCGGGCGGTGTCGCCCGCGCCATCGAGCTCGGGGTCGTGGACGAGATGATCGAGCCGGCGAAGACCCGGGGCGCGATCGCCAAGGTGCTGGCCCAGGCCACCCCGGCGCGCGGCGCGCACGGCAACATCCCGCTCTGATCGATCCGCTCCGACGGCGACGACACAGGCGCCGGTCCAGTTACTGGACCGGCGCCTGTTCTCGTGTCGGGGTCCCGTTTCCGGGGCGGGCCGCCCGTGCGGCCCCTGACGCGGACGTCTCGCGGCCCGATCTCTCCGGGCCCGTGCCTCCTCGTTCGGATCGCTCGGCGGGGCGGATCAGACCGCCGCGTGCAGCCAGCGGACCGGTGCGCCCTCCCCGGCGTACCGGAAGGATTCGAGCTCCTCGTCCCACTGCTTGCCGAGCAGCCGGTCGAGCTCGTCCTCCAGGACGGCCCGGCCCTGCGCGGCCATCAGCATGACGTTGCGCAACCGGTCCTCGGGGATCAGGATGTCGCCGTTGGCGCCGACGACGGCCGTGAAGGCGCCGAGCGTCGGCGTGTAGGCGTGCCGGGAGCCGTCGACGCCGGGCGAGGCGTCCTCGGTGATCTCGAACCGGATGCGCTGCCAGGCCATGAGCGACGATGTGATCGCCGCCGCCGTCCCCGGGCGTCCTTCCCACTCCGCCTGGGCGCGCACGGTCCCGGGCGCGGCAGGCTGGGCGGTCCACGTCAGATCGACAGGAACGCCAAAAACGCCTGCGACGGCCCACTCGATATGCGGGCACAACGCAGGCTGAGCCGAGTGGACGTACAGCACGCCACGAGCAGCAGCCACCGGACCTCCCAAATCGCATGAGGTGCGCCTTCCCCAACGGCCTCACACTGGGATGATCACAAGTGACTGAAGGAGAGACTACCGTCCGTCGCAGTCAGGCACCAGAGGGGGGTCATACCGATTAAGGCTTGACAGCGATCTGTATAGGGAAGACTACGTCGAGTAAGGTTTTCGAAGCGAAGGGCCCACCCCCATGAGCTCATCGGCCGACGGCCTCCCCGCGGTCCAGCTCGTCGAGCCCGAGCCCGGCCGCCCCGCACTCATCCGTCCGGGAGAGCTGATCACCTCGTCGCTGAGCCCGGTCTCCCGATGGGCCGCCGCCGCCGTTCCCGCCGGACCGGCCCATCACCTGCGGCTGCCGCCCGACGTCGACGTGCTCGGCCTCGCGGGCGAGTTGCGCGACCGGGGACATCGGGCCTCCCCCAACCACGTCCTGCTCGGGCAGCCGCTGCTGTTCGGCGGTCCCGGCGGACGGCCGGTCCCCGCCCGGGCCGTGCCGTACGAGCGGGAGGAGACGTGGGGTGTCACGGTCGCGGTGCTCGACACCGGGCTGGCCCCGCACCCGTGGCTGACGGAGTGGTACTCCGACGAGATCGCGGAGGTCCCCGACTCCGACGGCGACGGGGTGCTCGACGAGCAGGCCGGGCACGGCACCTTCGTGGCCGGGCTGGTCCTGCGGGAGGCCCCCGGCGTGGGATTGCGTGCCGTACGGGTGCTCGACAGCCACGGGGTGACCGACCAGGCGACGCTGCTGCGCGCGCTGGCGCGGCTCGGCGGCGAGCGGATCGACGTCCTCAACCTCTCGATGGGCGGTTACACGGTGGACGACGAGCCGCCGCTCGGGCTGGCCGAGGCGCTGCGCGGCTTCCCCGCGGTGGTCGCCTGCGCGGGGAACACCGCCTCGTCCCGGCCGTTCTGGCCTGCGGCGCTGCCGGATGTGGTCGCCGTGGGGGCGCTCGACGGGCGGGCCCGGGCCGCCTTCTCCGCGTACGGCCCGTGGGTCGGCGCCTGCGCGCAGGGAGTCGGGCTGGCGAGCAGCTTCCTGGAGCATTCGGCCTTCCGCGGCTACGCGACGTGGAGCGGCACGTCGTTCGCGGCGGCGATCGTCGCCGGCGCGGTGGCCCGGTTGTGCCGGGAGATGCCGCCCGCCCGGGCCGTACGGCACGCGCTCTTCGACGGCCAGCGGGTGCCCGGCCTCGGCGTGACCGTGCGGCGGCGGCAGGGCGAGGGGACGGCGGCCGGCCCCGTCCGTTGATCGGCGCCCGCCCCGCCAGTGATCCGGTGAACCACGTCCGCTGATCGGTGACCGCCCCGTCCGGTGATCCGGTGAACCACGTCCGGTGATCCGGTGAAAGGCCCAGCCGGACTCCTCCCCGGCCGGTAGGGTGATCGCGCTTCGCATCCTCTCCGACGCGCGGGGTGACGGACATGTTCGCAGAGAAGACGTTCCCGGTGCCGGACCAGGCGGCCTGGGAGGAGCTCGTCACCCGGTTCGGCGGCCGGATGTGGGCGGTGGCCCGCGCGTGCGGGCTCGGCCCGGCCGACGCGGCCGACGCCGTCCAGGGGGCCTGGCTGCGCATGGTCGAGAGCCTGGACGCCATCCGCGATCCGGAGCGGATCGGCGCCTGGCTGGTGACGACCACCCGGCACGAGGCGGTGCGGCTCGCCCGGCGGGCCCGGGGGGAGCGCCCGGCCGCGGACCGGCTCCCCGAGCTGCTCGCCCCCGATCCCGCCGCCCCCGATCCCGCCGCCTCCGTGGCGGACGCCGACTACGGCCGGCGGTTGTGGTCGCGGCTGGAGGGACTGGCCGAGCCGTGCCGCTCGCTGCTCCGCCTGTACGCGCTCAACCCCGACGCGAAGTACGCCCAGATCTCCATGCGCCTCGGACTCCCGATGGGGAGCATCGGGCCGACCCGCTCCCGGTGCATGTCCCGGCTGAGGGCGCTGATCGAGGAGGAACGGTGACCGACGACGACCACCTGCCCGCGTACCTGCTGGCCGCGCTGCGCATGGCCGCCGGCGCCGATCCCGTGCCCGCCCGCGTGTCCCAGGCCGCGCGCGACGCCTTCGCGCTGCGGCTGCCCGGCGCCGTCGTGGCCGCGCCGTACGAGATCGAGCCGGCCGTGGGGGCCCGGTCGGAGGGGCGGCCGGCGATCCACAGGTTCGCCGCGGACGGCGTCACGCTCGACGTCGAGGTGACCCTCACCGACGGTCGCCTCGACGTGGCCGGGCAGGTGTCCCCCGCGCCCGGCGCGGACACCCTGATCGAGGTCCGCACTCCGGACACCGGCCGGAGCCGCGCCCCGTCGGACACGGGCCACTTCGCGGTGACCGGGCTGCCTCCCGGATGGGTCAGCGTCGTCTGCCGCCGGCCGGGCCGCGCCCCGGTGGCCACGCGCTGGCTCCACGTACGCGATTGACCTCCGTGGACGCCGGCCCGGCGCGGAGCGGGCGGCACGGCGTGGACGATCTTCCGCGGGACCGGGGTGCGGAGACGGATCCCGTCGTCCGGGCCGAGCGCGCGGTCTGGTTGTCGGCCACCGATCCGGAGCTCGCCGAGTCCGAGGCCCGCGCGCTTCTGGCCGAAGCGGAGTCCGTACCTTCCGGGGAGGGCGACGCGGGCCGGGCGCGGGCGGCGTCGGACGCCCGGTACGCCGAGGCGGTGCCGGTCGCCCTGCGGGCGGCGGCCCTCGCGGCGCGGGAACTGGGCGACATCGATCTGGCGGTCGAGCGGCTGGAGCGGGCCGTCACGTCCGGCGCGGGCTTCCCGAACCGGGTGGCGCAGGCGCGGATGTCGCTGGTGACGATGGTGGCGGAGCTCGGCGACCCCGAGCGGGGGCTGCGGCTGGCCGGCCTCGCCGAGCGCGACCTCGCCGGCGCCGACCTGGCCCGGCTCGGGGTGCAGCGGTCCGCCGCGCTCATCCTGCTCGGCCGGTTCCGCGACGCCGTACGGCACTGCGACGAGGCGCTCGGCGGACTGGACGGCGATCCGCGCTTCCACGCGGGCGGCCTGCTCAACCGGGGCGTCGCCCGTACCTACCTGGAGGAGTACGAGCGGGCGGAGGCGGATCTGTCGGCGTGTGCCCGGATCGCGCGGAAGGCGGGGCTCGGCCATCTCGCGATGCTCGCCGAGGGCAACCTGCCGTTCGTCGCGGCACGGCGCGGCGACATCTCCGGGGCCTTCGAGCGCTTTCGGACCGCGGAGACCACGCTGTTCGGCTTTCCGGAGCGGCTGGCCGCGATGCGGACCGACTTCGCGTACGCGCTGGTCGCCGCGCGGCTGCTCGGGGAGGCGCGCACGCTGCTGGAACGGGCCGTGCCGGATCTCGCCGCGTCCGGCGCGCAGGCCGGGCTCGCGGACGCCCGGCTGCTGCTGGCCCAGGTCGAGCTGCTCACCGGGGCCGCCGCGGACGCCCACGCCTCCGCCGAGGCCGCGCGGTCGGAGCTGCTGCGGCAGGGCCGCACCGCCCGGGTGCCGCTCGCGACCGAGGTGGTGCTTCGCGCCCGGCTCGCGCGGGAGCGGCCGACCCGGGAGCTGCTCGGCGAGATGCTGGCCTGCGCCCGCGACCTCGACGTCGGCGGCGCGTTCTCCGACGCGGCCGCGCTGCGCCTGACCGCCGCCGAGGCGGCCCTGGGGATCGGAGATCGGCGGACGGCGCTCGACCAGCTCGGGCTGCTGGCCGGCTCCACCGCCCGAACGGCGGTGCGGCAGCACGCGCTGGCCGTGCTGCGGCACCTCGGCGGCGACCTGCCGGGCGCGCTGTCCGCGGCCCGCGCCGGAGTGGCGGCGGCACTCGCGGGTCCGGGAGCCGGCCGGGGAGTCCCGGAGGGGGCGGCGGTCGGCGAGACGGCCGATCCGGCGGGGACGCCTCCCGTCGAGGCGCGGGCGTACGCGGCGCGGACCGCCGAGAACCTCGCCCGGTTCTGCCTGCGGCTCGCGCTGGAGTCGGGCGACCCGTGGACGGTGCTCACCTGCTCGGAACGCCTGCGGGCACTCGCCCGGGACGGTCTCAACGGGACGGGCCACACATCTGAGGGGGATCCGGCGTCCGGAGAGATGTCACCGGACGGCTTGCCAGGCCGGATGGGCCAGGCGTCCGGAGAGACGCCGTGCGACGGGCTACCGGGCGGGACCCGCCACGGGGCCGAGGGGGAGGTGCCGCGGGACGGCCTGCCGGTGGAGCCGGAGGCGTCCTGGGGGTCGCTGATCGAGCTGGTGCGCGACGGCGAGGATCTCGCCGCTGTGCTGGTGACAGCCGGCCGCCGCGTCCTGCGGCCGCTCGGCTCGTACGCGGCGGCGGCCGAGGCCACCGTGCGGGGCCGGTACGCGCTGCGGCGGCGCAACCTTCGCGACGTCCAGGTCGAGAGCGGCCTCGAACGCGACCTCGCGACGCTCGACGAGGCCCTGCTCGGGCCGCTCGGCGTGCCCGCCGGGCCGGTGACGATCGTGCCGACCGGCGCCCTGCACACCCTGCCCTGGCCGCTGCTCCCCTCCCTGCGCGGCCGTCCCGTTTCCGTGGCCCCGAGCGCCACCTCCTGGTTCGGCGGCCGGAAGGCGGCGGCCGCGACGCGGGACCCGGTGGTCGTGGCGGTCGCCGGGCCGGGGCTGGAGCACGCCGAGGCCGAGGCCGACGCCGTCGTACGGGCGCACCCGGGGGCGGTGCGGGTGGCCGCGACGAGGGCCGAGGTCCTCGCCGCCCTCGGCCGCGCCGACGTGCTGCACGTCGCCGCGCACGGGACCTTCTCCCCTCGCGGCCCGCTGCTGTCGCGCATCACGCTCGACGACGGGCCGCTGATGGCGTACGACCTGATCCGGCTGGACCGGGCGCCGAGCCTGGTGATCCTGTCGGCGTGCGACGCGGGGATGGCGCACGCCCCGGTGGACGGCGCCGTGCTCGGGCTGGCCGGCGCGTTCCTCGCCCGGGGAGCCCGATGCGTGATCGCGGGCGTGGTGCCGGTGCGCGACGACGAGGCACTGGCGCTGATGACGGTGTTCCACCCGTACCTGAGGGAGGGACGCACCCCGGCCGAGGCCCTCGCCCTGGCGGCCCGCGCGACCGACGTGGCGGGTTTCGTGTGCTTCGGCGCGGGCGACCGCCCCCTGACCGCGGGTCAGCGAACGGCCGGGGCGTCCTGACCCCGCCCGGCCGCGCGGGGGGGATCGGATGAGCGGCTTCCGGGGCCTTCGGGTCCCGACCGGTCGGCGCGGCCGGGTCAGCCGGTGGCCACCGGGCGGGAGGGGTCGGCCACCCAGTTGGACCAGGAGCCGACGTACAGCGCCGCGGGGATGCCGGCCAGCTCCAGCGCGAGCACCTCGTGCGCGGCGGTGACCCCCGACCCGCAGTAGGCCCCGACCGGGACCCCGTCGACCGCGCCGAGGGTGTTGAACCGTTCGCGCAGGAATTCGCGGTTGTGGAACCGGCCGCCGGGCTCGACGTTCTCGGAGGTGGGCGCGCTGACCGCGCCGGGGACGTGCCCGGCCACCGGGTCGATCGGCTCGACCTCGCCGCGGTAGCGCTCGGCGGCGCGGGCGTCGAGCAGGACGCCGTTCGCGGCGAGGTCGGCGGCCTGGCCGGCGTCCAGCGTCGGCATGCCTCCCGGCGCGGCGGTGAAGTCGCCGGGCGCGGGGTCCGCCCCGGGCCCCTCCTCGATCGGGAGCCCGGCGTTCCGCCAGGCCCGGATGCCGCCGTCGAGGACGCGCACGTCCGGGTGGCCGAAGTAGCGCAGCGTCCACCACGCCCGCGCCGCCGCCGTAGAGTCGGCCTCGTCGTACACGACCACCGGGCGGGAGCCGTCCACACCGAGGCGGCGCATCGCGGCCTGGAAGTCCGCCGCCTCGGGCAGCGGGTGGCGCCCGCCCGGGCCGGGCGCGGCGGCGAGGTCGGAGTCGAGAGCGCAGAAGACCGCGCCCGGGATGTGGCCCTTCAGATAGGACTCGCGGTCGGACGGTCCGCCGCCGAGCCGCCAGCGGACGTCGAGGATCGCGGCTCCGTCGAGACCGGCGAGCTCTTCCGGCGTGACAAGCGTGCTCATCGTGCACTTACCTCCAACAATGGGACATTTTGCTCGGCCGCAGTCAGGGAGCCGTGGTAGCCGATCATCGCCGCTTCGACCGCCTCCGTCCGGGAGGCGACGATCGCGCAGTCGCCGTACGGCACGGCCACGACGTCGCCGATGCGGCCGAGCCACTCGCGGCGTACGCCGGGGCCGAACCATCCGGCGTCCACGGCCTCCTCCCTGGAGACCACCCAGGCCCGGCCGCGCAGCGCCTCGGCCCACGTCTCCAGGACGGCCGGCGCCGCGCCCTCCGCGGTGTAGAGGTGACGGACCCGCGCCTCGCCGCCCAGCAGGGCGACCCCCTCGCGCAGCTCGGGCCGCAGGTCCACGTCCACCTTCTCACCGGCGTTGACCATGCCGTGGTCGGCGGTGATGTACATGGCCGAGCCGCGCGGCAGCGACTCGGCGATCCGCCGGGCCATCCGGTCGACGACGGCCAGCTCCTCCAGCCACTGGGTGCTGCCCCAGCCGGTCTCGTGCCCGGCCGCGTCGACGCCGCCGTAGTAGACGGTGACGAAGGACCGGCCGCGCAGCGCCTGCCGCACGCCCTCGACGCGGTCGTCCACGCTCTCCGCGGCGACGTGCCGTACGCCGCGGTAGACGGCCCGGGTGAGACCGGTGCCCCGGAACGCGCCGGGCGCGACGTAGACGGGGTCCACACCCGCCGCGGAAAGCCGCTGGTAGACCGTCTCGGCCGGCTGCCACCAGTCGGGATCGACGGCGTGGCCCGGCGCGGTCCAGCGCAGGCAGTTGAACAGCCGCCCCTCACCCGGGACGGCCATCAGGATGCCGACCATCCCGTGCTCGCCCGGCGGCGAGCCCGTGCCGAGCGTGGCCAGGCTGGTCGGCGTCGACGACGGGAACCCGGCGGTGAGCGTCCGCCCCCACTGGGCCGAAAGGAACGGCGCGGCGTCCGGGTGGGCGCGAAGCAGATCGGCTCCCAGGCCGTCCACGAGGAACAGGCAGACCCGCTCGGCGGGGTCGAGCCGCAGCGTGTTCTCCGCGCCGGCCCCGAGTGAGGCCAGTACGGATCCGGGCAGGTCGGCCAGCGAGGCCCCGCCGTACTCCGGGACGTACGGCACGGCGGAGCGCCCGGGGCGGGACTCGGTCACGTCGCCTCCAGGACGGGTCAGCCGGCGGTGTGCGCGGTGGCCTCGGAGAGGGCCCTGGCGAAGTCGAGCACGCGCGAGACCGCCTCGGGGCCGTCGGCCGCCTCGCTCACCCGCAGCGACAGGTCGTCGGCGGTGATCGCGCCGGTGTAGCCGTGGTCGGCCTCGCAGTTCTCGTCGCCGCAGGTCGCCGGCTCCAGATCGACGTGCGAGATCGCCCCCCACCCGATCGTCAGGGTCGCCTCGGTGGGAGGGACCCCGGGCACGTACGAGGCCGGGTCGGGGACCACCCGGGTCACCGCGACCGACTGGATGCGGCTGAGCCGTACGGCCTCGGTGGTGGTGGAGGCGTGCGAGGCCGGCATCCCCTCCGCCGGCGGGTGCTCGTCGGTGTGGCAGACCAGCAGCCGGGTGGGCGACAGCACCAGGACGGTGACGTGTCTGCGCACCTCCATCGCCGGGTCGAAGGTGGCCTCGTGATGCACGACGTACGCCGTGACCTGTTCCTTGCCAAGGGCGGAGTCGACCGCGTCGGCGACCAGGTCGGGGTAGTAGCCGCTGCGCTCGATCGCCTCACGCATGCCGGAAGCGGAGACTCGGGTTTCCCTCATGGGGTCCATCCTGCCCTGTAAGGGACACCGGTTTCACACTCACGCGAAACCGGCTCCTCACCGCAGACGGCGCGGCCCGACGTCGAGTCGGGGCCCGACCTCCGGGCGCAGCACCGCTCGCGCGCCCAGCACGACCACGGACGACTCCCCCACCAGGACCTCGTCCAGGTCCATCCGGCAGACCTCGGGCAGCGCGTCGGCGAGGAGCCCCACCCTGACCAGCAGGTCCTCCAGCGCCTCCACGGCCACCGGCGGGTAGCCGTACTCGCCGAAGAGCAGCGGCGCGGCCCGCACCGAGCGGACGAGGGCCGCGGCGTCCTCCGAGGTGAGCGGAGCGAGGCGGTGGGCACGGTCGCCGAGCAGCCGGGCGGCGACGTCGCCGAGCCCGAAGGACACCACCGCGCCGGCGTCCCGGTCCTGCGTCACGCCGACGACCGTGGCCGCCGAGGGCTGCGGGGCCATGTGCTGCACGGCGATCGTCATGTCCGGGCCGATCGTCGCGGCGAGGTCGGCGTACGCCTGGCGCAGGCTGCCCGGCTCGCTCAGGCCGAGCCGTACGCTGCCGGACCTGCGGGGCGCGTCGGGGTCGCCCGCGGCCACCTGCCGGATCACCGGTTTCAACGCCACGGGCCAGCCGAGCCGGGCGGCGGCGGCCACCGCCTCGTCGGCCGAGGCGACCGGCTCGGCCGGCCACACCTCGACGCCGTAGCAGGCGAGCAGCTCCGTCGCGTCGATCTCGACCTGCTCGTCGCCGGAGGCCAGCGCGCCGGCGACCAGCCTCCTCGCCCGCGCCGTGTCGACGCCCTCGACGACCGGGGGCGTGCCGACGGGCTGCTCGCGCCACCGGGCGTACCGCACGGCGTGGGCGAGCGCGCGGACCGCCTCCTCCGGCGCCGGATAGGACGGGATGGATCCCCTCGGCGGTCCTTCGCCGGGGACGCGCAGCTCGGCGGGCATGCCCAGCTCGCCCTGGAAGGTCGCCAGCACCGGCTTGCCGGACTCCGCCGCGACCCGGACCAGCTCGGCGGCGACCTCGGCGTGGCCGCCCGGGATCGGCGGCATGTAGATCACGACGGCCGCGTCCACGTCGGGGAGCACGCCGCCGAGCGCGTCGGCGAACTCGGCGCCCCCGGCCCGCGCCCCGAGGTTGACCGGCGGCACCGGCTCCAGGCCCCGGGCCCGGCAGGCGTCGACGGCGAGCAGCGCGAGGGCGTCGGAGTTGCTCACCACGCCCACCCGGGGGCCGGCGGGCAGCGGCTGGTGGGCGAGCAGTTGCGCGACGTCGAAGAGCTGGGCCAGGTCGTCCACCCGGATCACGCCCGCCTGCTGGAACAGCGCGCTCAGGGCGGTGTCGGGCAGGCGGAGGACCCGGGCCGCGTGCCCGGTGGGCACCCCCTGGCTCTTGACGACGACGACCGGCTTGGTACGGGAGATCCGCCGGGTCAGCCGGAAGAACTTGCGGGGATTGCCCAGGGACTCCAGGTAGAGCAGGATCACGTCGGTCGCCGGATCCTCCTCCCAGTACTGCAGAAGGTCGTTGCCCGACACGTCGGCCCGGTTTCCGGCCGAGACGAACGTCGAGATGCCCATGCCGCGCTGGGCCACCCGCTGCAGCAGGGCCGTGCCGAGCGCGCCCGACTGGCTGAAGAACCCCACCCTGCCCCTGCCGGGCAACGTCGCGGCGAGTGTGGCGTTGAGGCGGACCGCGGGGTCGGTGTTCGCGATGCCGAGGCAGTTCGGGCCCACCACGCGCAAGCCGTACGCGCGGGCGATGCGGACCAGCTCGTCCTGGCGGGCGCGGCCCTCGGGCCCGGTCTCCCCGAAGCCGGAGGAGACCACGACCAGGCCCTTCACCCCTTTCTCCGCGCACTCCTCCACCACGTCGAGCACACCCTCGGCGGGGATCGCCAGCACCGCGAGATCGACCTCGCCGTCGATCGCCGACACGCTCCGGTACGCGCGTACCCCGGCCACCGCCCTGACCTCGCGGTGGACGGGGTAGACGGGGCCGGTGAAGTCGGCGGCCAGCAGGTTGCGCAGCACGGTCTGGCCGATGCCGCCGGGCTCGCGGCTGGCGCCGATCACCGCCACCGATCCGGGCTTCAGCAGCCGTTCGATGGACCGCGCCTCGGCCCGGTGCTCGCGGGCCGCCGTCACCTGCACGGAGGTGTCGGTGGTCGCCAGGTCGAGCGTCATCCGTACGACGCCGTCCTCGAAGTGGCTCTGCGCCGTGTATCCGGCCTGGCGGAACATCGCCATCATCCGGTGGTTGGCGGGCAGCACGTCGGCGATGAACGTGCGGATCCCGCGCTCCCTCGCCGCGGCCCGCAGATGTTCGAGGAGCACGGAGGCCATGCCCCGGCCCTGGTGCGCGTCCTCCACGAGGAACGCCACCTCGGCCTGGTCGGCCGGATCCACCCGGTCGTAACGCACGACCGCGACCATCTCGGTGCCGATCGTGGCGATGAGCGCGACCCGGTTGTCGTAGTCGACGTTGGTGAACCAGGTGATCTCGCGGTCGGTGAGCTTGGGCCGGGGGCCGAAGTAGCGGAAGTAGATCGACTCTTCGGAGAGACGGGAATAGAACGCGCGCATCAGATCGGCGTCGTCCGGCCGGATCGGCCGCAGATGGGCCGTTCCACCGTCGGAGAGTACGACGTCCGCCTCCCAATGGGCGGGGTAGCGGGATTCCACAGACCCGAGGGTAGTCCCGGCGCACGACCTCCTGGCTGGGCAACGCTTGTGCATCGACTCCGCCCGACTGACGGGCCGACCCCCACGACGTGGCCGGAAGCTGTTAAGTTTCTCGGCATAGCCCTCAAAGCCCGGCGAGGACGCCGACCCCTCCGGCGGACTCACCTCAACGAGCAGCTGGCAAGGTGGTGACATCATGACGCGTGTCGTCGTGGTGGGCGATCTCATGACCGACGCGCTCGCGCGCGCCCGCTTCCCCCTCGCCCGGGCGAGCGACACTCCGGCGGTCGTGACCATGCACGGTGGCGGGTCGGGGGCGAACATCGCGTCCTGGCTGGCGGTCGAGGGCAACGAGGTGGCCTTCATCGGCCGCCGCGGCGCCGACATCACCGGCCGCAACCGGGACATGGAACTGATGGGCTACGGCGTCGACGCCCGGCTCGTGATGGACCCCGAACGGCCCACCGGCACCTGCGTGGTGCTCGTCACCCACAAGGGTGAGCGGACCATGTTGTCGGACCCGGGGGCCAACGCCGCGCTCGCGCCCGAGGACCTGCCGCGGGACCTGTTCAGCGGGGGCGCCCACCTGCACATGTCGGGATACACGCTCATCAACGAGGGCTCGCGGGACGCCGGACTGGCCGCGCTCGACCTTGCCCGCCGGGCGGGCATGTCCATCTCGGTCGACTGCGCGTCGTCCGCCCCGGTCGAGCGCACGGGCGCGGAGCCGTTCCTGGAGTGGACCCACGGCGCCAAGCTGCTGCTCGCCAACGCCGACCAGGCCAAGGTGCTGACCGGCCGGGACGAGCCGTCCGCCGCGGCGAAGGTGCTCACCGCCTGGTTCCCCCAGGTCGTCATAAAGCTCAACAAGGACGGCGCCCTCTGGTACACCAACAACCGGTCCGAGCCGGTGCGGGCGTCCGCCGAGACGATCGACCGGCTCGTGGACGGCACCGGCGCGGGCGACGCCTTCGCCGCCGGTTTCCTGCCTCCGTGGCTGGCCGGCAAGCCGCCGGCCGAGGCCCTGGCGGCGGGCAACGCCCTCGCCGCCAAGTGCATCTCCTACCTCGGCGCCCGCCCCCGCCTCTAGCTCACGCGGTCACGGCCAGGGCGAGGGGCAGGACGGCGGGAGCTCCCGCATGCCGGATCTGCGCCGCGGCGAGCGTCATCGTCCAGCCCGTGTCCACCCTGTCGTCCACCAGCAGGACGGGACCGCCCGCCGCCGCGATCCGCTCGGCGAGGTCGCGCGGCATGGCGAGGGTGGCGCGGACGGCGCCGACCCGCTGGGCGCTGTTGTACTGCCGTCCCGGCGACCCGGCGCGGTAACCCAGCTCTCCCAGATATTCCAGGCGGCCGATCTGCGCGATGCGCTCGGCCAGGCCGCGGACGAGCAGCGGCCGGGAGGCGGAGGGGACGCTGACCACCGCGACGGGCCGCGCCGGCCACTCCCACGACTTGAGCACGCCCAGGACCGCACCGAAGACGTCGTCGGGAACCGGCCCGTCCTGCCCGGCGAACAACTCGCGCAGCCGGGTGCCCCAGCCGATGTCGGTGAGACGGCCCAGCACACGCCCCGTCTCGGCCGACAACTCGGGCTTGATCCTGCCCTTCAGGTCGGCGAGGCCGGTCGGCCACTGGCGGCGTGCCTCCAGGTCCACCCCGGGTCGGGCCAGACGGTCGTGCGCGACCCGCACGTCCTCGGCCGCGACCTCGGCGGAGCGGTGGGCCCCGGTGCAGTTGTCGCACCGGCCGCACGGGCGGGCCTCGTCGTCGTCGAGGTGCCCCCGGAGGAACTGCTCCCGGCACTCGGTGGTCGCGATGTACCCGAGCATCGCCTCCTGCTCGGCCGCCCGTTCGGCGGCGACCCGGCGGTAACGGTCGGTGTCGTACGCCCAGGGCTCTCCGGTGGCCTCCCAGCCGCCCTTCACCCGGCGGACCGCGCCGTCGACGTCGAGCACCTTGAGCATCATCTCCAGCCGGCTCCGGCTGAGATCGACCCGCGTCTCCAGGGCCGCGGTCGACAGCGTGCCCTCCTCGGCCAGCACCGCGAGCGTCGTGCGGACCACCTGCTCGGGCGGGAACGCGAGCGAGGCGAAATAGGACCAGATCTCCCGGTCCTCCGCGCCGGGGAGCAGGATCACCTCGGCTCTCTCCACGCCGCGGCCCGCGCGGCCGACCTGCTGGTAGTACGCCACGGGAGACGCGGGCGCGCCGACGTGGACGACGAACCCGAGGTCCGGCTTGTCGAAACCCATGCCCAGGGCGGAGGTGGCGACCAGCGCCTTGATCCGGTTGCCGAGCAGATCCTCCTCGGCGGCCAGACGCTCGGCCGGATCGGTCTGCCCCGAGTAGGCGGCCACCGGGTGCCCCTGCTCGCGCAGGTACGCCGCGATCTCCTGGGCGGCGGCCACGGTCAGCGTGTAGACGATGCCCGATCCGGGCAGCTCGTGCAGCGTCCTCGCCAGCCACGCCAGGCGCTGCTCGGCCCCGCGGAGCCGTACGACGGACAGGTGCAGGCTCTCGCGCTCGAGGGGGCCGCGCAGGACGAGGGGGGCGGCCGGGTCGTCCCACTCGGGACTCGCCGCGAGCTGCTCGGCCACGTCCCTGGTCACCCGCGCGTTGGCGGTCGCGGTGGTGGCGAGCACGGGGATGCCGGGCGGCAGCTCGGTCAGCATCGTGCGCAGCCGGCGGTAGTCGGGCCGGAAGTCGTGCCCCCAGTCGGAGATGCAGTGGGCCTCGTCGATCACGACCAGCCCGGCGCTCTCGGCCAGCTCGGGCAGCACCTGGTCGCGGAAGTCGGGGTTGTTGAGCCGCTCGGGACTGACCAGCAGCACGTCGATCACACCCTCGGCGACCTGGGCGTAGATCTTCTCCCAGTCCTCCGGGTTGGCGGAGTTGATCGTGGCGGCGTGGATGCCCGCGCGCTCGGCGGCCGCGATCTGGTTGCGCATGAGAGCCAGCAGCGGGGAGACGATCACGGTCGGCCCCTCGCCCAGCTCGCGCAGCAGCGCGGTCGCCACGAAATAGACCGCCGACTTGCCCCAGCCGGTGCGCTGCACGACCAGGGCACGCCGCCGGTCCATCACCAGCGCCTTGATCGCCGACCACTGGTCGTCACGCAGCCGCGCGTGCTCTCCGGCGAGCGCCCGCAGGCGTGCCTCGGCCTCGTCGCGCAGCGCCCGCTCTTCCCCTGCCACTTCTGCTGTCACGGGTCCTTGCTACCAGTTCCCTCCGACTGTTCGCGCCCTGTCGCCGGGTCCTGTGGACAACCCCCGCCCCGCCGAACGCCCGTACGCGGCCGAGGATGACGGTGCGGACGGCCTGCCCCCGCGCCCCGGCCCCCGCCGATCACGCCGGTCGCCCATGCCGACACCCCGCCGCCGGTCGCCGTGCCGGTCGTCCGGGCCGAATCACCCTGCCGGTTCCGGTCCGGTGACGTGCAGGAGAACGGACATGGTTGGATGAATCCCGTTATGGACGTGACCACCTGGTACCTGGAGCAGACCGACCCCGGCGACCTGCTCCCCGCACGCGAACCGCGACTGCCCGTGGACATCGTGCGCGCGGGAATCCCCTCCCCCGAGTTCAGCCGGTTCCTCTACACCGCGGTCGGCGGCGACTGGCAGTGGACCCAGCGGCTGCCGTGGACCTGGCAGCAGTGGATGGACGTGCTGGGCCGCCCGGGCACCGAGACCTGGGTCGCCTGGCGCGACGGCACCCCGGCGGGTTACGTGGAGCTGGTGTCACAGGACGACGGGGTCGTGGAGATCTCCAGCTTCGGGCTGATGCCGTACGCGATCGGTCAGGGGTTGGGCGGTCATCTGCTGACCGTCGGAACGGCACGCGCGTGGGACATGGCCGACCGCTGGCCGGACCTCCCGCCGACCCGGCGCGTCTGGCTGCACACCTGTTCCCTCGACGGCCCCGCCGCGCTGGCGAACTACCGGGCCCGCGGCTTCCGGGTGTACGACGAGCGGCTGAACGTCCCGGGAGACGAGGACGAGGGATGCACCCCGGGCCCCTGGCCGGGAGCGATGCGCCCGCTGCCCGGCACCCGCTGAAACCCGGCGTCCGCCTCTTGCCGGCGAAGTCCGGCGCCGGCCCGATGCCCTCCTGAAAACGGGCGCCCGCTGACGCGACACCGTGCCCAGCGGAGAAATCACAGCGAACACACACAATGCGTCAGCAGGGCCTGGAGGGCGCCTCAAGCCGCGCACATCCGCGTAAAGACCGCTCACGACCATCAAAGATGCCGAAGGCCCCTGAAGCGGATCACATGGAACGGGAATCGCCGCTAAGTCGCGACCACTCCCTGTCATCGGCACAATGTTCGATATGGCCCGACGCACGACCACACCCCCGCCGGACGAGGACTTCGAAGAGCGGATCGTCGACATCGACGTGTCCGAGGAGATGCGCGCCAGCTACCTGGAGTACGCGTACTCGGTGATCTACCAGCGCGCGCTCCCGGACGCCCGTGACGGGTTGAAGCCGGTGCAGCGCCGCATCCTCTACTCGATGAGCGAGATGGGGCTGCGTCCCGATCGCGGCCACGTCAAGTCGTCGCGCGTCGTCGGCGACGTGATGGGCAAGCTGCATCCGCACGGCGACACCGCGATCTACGACGCGCTGGTCCGCATGGCGCAGCCGTTCTCGATGCGGCTGCCCCTGGTGGACGGGCACGGCAACTTCGGCTCGCCGGACGACCTGCCCGCCGCCATGCGGTACACCGAGGCGCGGCTCGCGGCCTCGGCGCTGCTCATGGTGCAGTCGATCGACGAGGACACCGTCGACTTCAAGCCCAACTACGACGGCCAGGAGACCGAGCCGACCGTCCTGCCGGCGGCGTTCCCCAACCTGCTGGTCAACGGGGCCTCCGGCATCGCCGTCGGCATGGCGACCAACATGGCGCCGCACAACCTGGGCGAGGTCATCGCGGCCGCCCGGCACCTGATCAAGCGGCCGGACGCCACGCTCGAAGAGCTCATGCGCTTCGTCCCCGGGCCCGACCTGCCGACCGGCGGCACGATCATCGGCCTCTCCGGCGTCCGGGACGCGTACGAGAAGGGCCGCGGCACCTTCAAGATGCGGGCCAAGGCGACGATCGAGCAGGTCACGCCCCGCCGCAAGGGCATCGTGATCACCGAGCTGCCCTTCAACGTCGGCCCGGAGCGCGTCGTCACCAAGATGAAGGAGCTGGTGACCGCCAAGAAGCTCAACGGCATCGCCGACCTGAAGGACCTCACCGACCGCCACAAGGGCCTGCGGCTGGTCATCGAGATCAAGAACGGCTTCCACCCCGAGGCCGTGCTGGAGGAGCTCTACCGGCTGACGCCGATGGAGGAGACCTTCGGCATCAACAACGTGGCGCTGGTGGACGGCCAGCCGCGCACGCTCGGCCTGCGCGAGCTGCTGCAGGTCTACGTCGACCACCGCCTCGAAGTGGTGCGCCGCCGCTCGGCCCACCGCCGCCGCAAGCGCGAGGAGCGGCTCCACCTGGTGGACGGCCTCCTCATCGCGCTGCTCAACATCGACGAGGTCATCCGCATCGTCCGCTCCTCCGACGACACCGCCCAGGCGCGCGCCGGTCTGATGGAGACGTTCGAGCTGAGCGAGATCCAGGCGAACTACATCCTGGACACCCCGCTGCGCCGCCTCACCCGGTACGACAAGCTCGAACTCGACCGCGAGAAGGAGACGCTGTCCGCCGAGATCGCCTCGCTGACCGAGATCCTCTCCTCCGAGGACCGGCTCCGCCAGGTCGTCTCCAAGGAGCTCGCCGAGGTCGCCAAGACGTACGGCACGCCGCGCCGCACGGTGCTGCTCGAGTCGTCGGGGGCGGCGCTCGCCGCCGCGGTGCCGCTGGAGGTGGCCGACGACCCGTGCCTGGTCCTGCTGTCCTCGACCGGGCTCCTGGCGCGTACGACCGACGCCTCGCCGCTCTCCGCGGAGGGCGAGCGCGCCGCGCACGACGTGCTGGTGTCGGTGGTGCGCAGCACGGTCAGGACCGAGGTGGGCGTGGTCACCTCGCTGGGACGGCTGATCCGCGTCCCCGTGGTCGACCTGCCGACGCTGCCGCCGTCGGCCAATCCGCCGACACTGGCCGGTGGGCACCCGGTCTCCGAGTTCGTGACGCTGACCCCCGGCGAGACCGTCGTGGGGCTGGGCTCCCTCGATCCCGACGGCCCCGGCCTCGCCCTCGGCACGGCCCAGGGCGTCGTCAAGCGGGTCGTCCCCGAATATCCCGCCAACCGCGACGACTTCGAGGTCATCGGGCTCCGCGACGGCGACACCGTCGTCGGCGCGGTCGAGCTGACCTCCGCCGAGCACGACCTGGTCTTCATCACCTCCGACGCGCAACTGCTGCGCTACCCCGCCTCCTCGGTGCGGCCGCAGGGCCGTCCGGCGGGCGGCATGGCGGGCATCCGCCTGGACGACGGCGCCCGCGTGATCTGGTTCGGCGTGGTCGACCCCGAGCAGGAGGCCCGCGTCGTCACGATCGCGGGTTCCTCGACCGCCCTGCCCGGCACCCAGGTCGGCGGCGGCAAGATCTCGGACTACGCGGAGTTCCCGCCCAAGGGCCGCGCGACGGGCGGCGTCCGGGCACAACGCTTCCTCAAGGGCGAGGACGTGCTCCTGCTCGCCTGGGCCGGTCCCGCTCCGGTGAAGGCGGTGTCCTCGGTGGGCAAGCCGGTCCCGCTGCCCGAGGAGCTCGGCAGGCGCGACGGATCCGGGGTCCGGCTCACCCACACGGTCGCCGCGATCGGCGGCGCGCTGGGCAGCACGGACCTGACGCCGACCCCGGGCGACGGCTCGGCCCCTGCCGATCAGGACGGAGAGGACGGCCAGACGCCCGCCTCCTGACCAGGCCCGCCGCAGCGGGTCCCGAACGGCGCCGCCCACGCCGCGTCCTGTCCGGGACCCGCCGCACCCGCGTCCTTGACCGGCTCCGCATCGTCCGGCCGAAACGCTCCGAGAGCGGGACGGAGCTGGTCGTCTCGCATCCTCGCGTCCGGGGCCACAACGTGTTGTTCGCCTGCGAGGGCATGCTCTCGGCGTACGAGAACGTCCCCGGTGCCGTGGGAGTCCGGCCGCTCGGTCCAGATGCGAGGCGATCCATCCATGTGCGTACGGAAGGGGTCGGAATTGTCGGCGCTCTGCTACGTTCGTCGCGGAGCGATCAGTCGTCCATAAGGAGCCCCCCATGCCCCGCAGCGCGCCTCGGACCGGCGACCGCAGAGGAAGTTTCCGGAAGTGGGCGATCCTGGCGGTCATCGCGGCCATCATCGCCGCGGTGCCGACCGTGATCGGCGCGTTCGGCGGCTTCGAACGCACCGGCGGCGGCGAGGTGGCGGTCATCCGCAACGGCGGCCTGCTGGACGACAACCGGGTGCGCCAGATCATCGAGCCGGGCTCCAGCGTCACCTGGATCGGGTGGTGGTCCCAGATCCACCGCTATCCCGCCCAGCAGCGCTACTACACGATCACCTCCAGCGGCGGCGGCGAACGGTCCGGCGTCGACGTGGTCACCGTGCCCAGCAGCGACGGCGTCAACATGGGCATCGAGGGCACGCTCTACTTCAACCTCAACCTCGACCACGAGACGCTCAAGTCGTTCGACGACAAGTTCGGCACCCGCAAGTTCCGCAGCGTGGACGGCGGCACCTACTTCCCCTGGGACGGCGACGAGGGCTGGTCGGCCTTCCTCGACCAGATCATCCGGCCGGTGATCGACAACGACCTGCGCTCCCAGGTCAACAGCTTCCGCTGCGCCGAACTGGTCTCGTCCTGCTCCCTCGTGCAGAACTCCGGCGGCCAGCAGACCGGGCTGCAGCAGCTCGGCAACAACGCCAACATCGCCAAGATCCAGAACGCGGTGAACACCAGCCTCTCCGAGGACCTCAAGAGCACGCTGGGCGCCGAATATCTCACCAACATCCACTTCAACCTCTCCCGGGTCACGCTCCCGAAGCAGGTCCAGGACGCGGTCGACCAGGCGCAGGCCGCCTTCGCCAAGGTGACCGAGGCGCAGGCCAAGGTCGCCCAGGCCCGGGCCGAGGCCGACGCCAACAAGGCGCGACAGGACGGCTACAACAAGTGCCCGACCTGCGCCGAGATCGAGAAGCTGAAGGCCCTGCCCCAGGGCATCACGGTGTACGCCCCCGGAAACACCGGAGGCGTGGCCCTGCCCACCCGCTGATCATCTCCATGCCGAGCGCTCGCCGGCGATGAGCGGGCGGAGGGGAGGCACGTCCCGATGCGGGTCCTGGTGTTGCCGGCGGTCCTGATCGTCGTCGCCGCTCTGGTCTTCCTGCTCGTGATCCTGATCCGCGGCGGCGTACGGCCCCGGCCCGGCGGCGCGGCGGGCCAGGCTGCGCGATGGGAGACCCACACGGCGATGGAGAACGGCTGGACGCTCGTGGTCATCAGGCAGATGACCCAGGGCCGGGACGGTCCGGTGGAGCTGGCCAGGCAGACCGTGCGGGCCATCCCGGACGACGACCCGCACTGGGACGAGCGCTACCGGGAGGCCATGCTGGAGGCGCGCTCCCGGATCGCCACGCTCGAACTCGAGTCCAAATGACCCGCGGTCCGAGGAGAGCCTGACCCGCTCTATCGCAGGGCGTCGACCGGTTCCATCCTGGCCGCGCGCAGCGCCGGGTAGAGGCCCGCCAGCAGGCCCACCACGGCTCCGGCGACCGGCGCCGCGACGGCCAGCCGCACGTCGAGGAGCGGCGTCCACTGCTTCGCGGCCGAGATGGCCACGATGCCGACCACGCCCACACTCGCGCCGATCACGCCGCCGGCCAGCCCGGTCAGCGTGGACTCCAGCAGGAACTGCGCGGCGATGTGCCGGCGGGCCGCGCCGAGCGAGCGGCGCAGGCCGATCTCGGCGACCCGCTCCATCACGGTGACCAGGGTGACGTTCGCGATGCCGACCGCGCCGACCACGAGCGAGACCAGGCCGAGGATCAGGAAGAGCGCGTCGACGTCGTCCTGCGCCTGATCGCGGGCCCTGGTCGGGCTGGGTGGGGCGATCACCTGCAGCGCGTCGCCGTTCCCGGGGCTGAGCGCGGTGGGCGCCTGCCCGGCGACGAGGTCGGCCGCGCCCAGGCTGGTGTTGACGAGGACCCGGGTCACGTCGCGCAGCCCGAACCGCCGGCCCACGCTAGGCGGCACGATCACCGCGGTGCTCAGGTCGCGTTCACGGCGCAGGTCGCCCATGATGCCGATCACTGTGTACGCGTCCCGCCCGATGAAGATCGCGGGTGCCCGGTCCAACCGGGTGACGCCGAGCATCTTGGCCGCCTGGCCGCCGAGCACCGCCACCCGGTCCGCGCGCTCGATGTGGCCGGCGTCGAAGAACCTGCCCCGCGTCATCCGGCCGCGGGCCGCCTCGGGCAGGCCCGGCGTCGCGGCCAGCACGGTCAGCGTCTGCGCGGTGACCCGGGTGGGGTCCACGAGGTCGTTGGAGCGTACGGACAGGTTCACGCTGTCCTTGCTCTCGGCCACGGCGGCGGCGGAGACCACGCCGCGCAGCCGGGTCAGCCGGTCGATCGCGTCCCACGCCACCAGCGGCGTGTTCTCGGACTCCGGCACCTCCACGGTGATGGCCGTGGCCACCAGCTCGTCGAACCGGCCGACGATCTGGTTGCCGGCGGTGGCGGCCACGCCCAGTGTGATCACCAGCGTGGTGATGCCGAGCACGGTGCCCAGCGTGGTGAGCGCGGAGCGGACCGGCCTGGCGAGCAGCCCGGCGAACGCCTCGCCGACCAGGTCGCGTACGTCCATCTACGCCTCCTCCACCAGCACGCCGTCGATGATCCGCACCCGGCGCGCGGCCCGCTCACTGACCTCCTGCTCGTGCGTGATGACCAGGATCGTGAGGCCGTGCTCGCGCAACTCGTCGAACAGGTCGAGCACCGCCTCGGTGTTGCGGCTGTCGAGGTTGCCGGTCGGCTCGTCGCACAGCAGCAGCGACGGCTGCCCCATGAGGGCCCTGGCGATGGCCGCGCGCTGGCGTTCTCCCCCGGACAGCCGGTCGGGCAGGAAGCCGACCCGGTGGCCGAGGCCGACCCGCTCCAGCGCCGCCAAGGCCCGCTCCCGCCTGCCCTTGCGCGCGTGATCGCCGTAGATCTCGGCGAGCATGACGTTCTCCACCACACTGCGGTGGGCGAGCAGGTGGAAGGACTGGAAGACGAAGCCGATCCGGCGCCCGCGCAGCCTGGTCCTGGCCCCGTCCGCGAGCTCGGTGGTCTCGGCTCCATCGAGCCGGTAGCTGCCCGAGGTGGGCCGGTCCAGCAGGCCTAGCACGTTGAGCAGGGTGGACTTTCCCGAGCCCGACGGGCCGATGACGGCCACATAGTCGCCCCGGTCCACCCGCAGCGACACGTCGGCGAGCGCGCGGACCGGCGGTCGCGAGGGGAAGTCCTTGCGGACCCGGTCCAGCTCGATGACGGGCTCAGGCACCGCCGACCACCACCCGGTCTCCTTCGTTGAGCGCGCCGGTGACCTCCACAGAGCCGTCGGCGGTCAGCCCCGTACGGACCTCTACCTCCCTGGTCTTGTCGGCGGCGTACTCCACCTGGACGCGGACCTTCCCGTCGGCGGCGGTGACGACCGCGGCCACCGGCACCACCAGCACGGGCTTCTCGGTCGCGCCGACCGTCACCCTGACCGTGACCGAGGCGCCGGACAACCCCTTGAGCCCCTTCATCGAGGTCGGGGTGAGCAGGACGGGGCGCGTGCCCTGAGCGCCCTCCCCCTCGCCGGGGACCTTGGCCTTCTCGCCGACCGCGGTGACCGTCGCCGGATACTTCTTGCCCGTGTCGAGCTCGATCGCGGCGCTCATCCCCTCGCGCAGCAGGTCGGACTCCGCGGCGTCGACCGATCCGGAGACCATGAACGTCGAGCCCGTCACGGTGGCGACATCGTTCTCGACCATCTGTCCGGCCCCGACCGCAACCTTCTGCACGCGGGCCGGCAACTTCGGCAGGAACACGATCTCGCCCGGTGGGATGAAGGGGCCGTAGGTCCGCGCGAACTCGGCGAGCATCGACCTGGCCGCGGCCAGATCCTTCCCGGCATTGGCGATCTTGAGCTTGGCCGGGGAGATCCGGCGGGCCTGGCGCAACGCCTGCTCCGCCGTGAGCACGGCCTCCCGCGCGCTCCGTACGGCCTTGCGCAGTTCCTCCAGCCTCTTGTCGCGGGCCCGCCCGGCCTCGTCCAGGATCCGGCCGCGCTCCAGGCGCGCATCCTCCAGATCCGCCGTGGCGTTCGCGACCTTCATCTCCAGCAGGCGGGTGTCGGTCGCCGGGCGCGGCGTCGGGCTGGCCCCGGGATCGGCGGTCGGCTGGTTCCGGGCGGCGGCCAGCTCCTGCTCTGCCGCCAGAAGCCGCTCCTCGGCCGCCCGTACGGCGGCGTCCGCCGCCGCCAGTCGCGTCTCGTCCTCGGGGCTCGTCTCCTCCACCTTCGCCTCCACCAGCGCGCTTTCGGCCGACTTCAGATCGGCCTTGGCGTTGGTGAGCCTGACCTTCAGCGGCAGCACGTCCCGCCCCTGGTCGAGGGCCTGCTTCTCGGTCGCCAGGGTTTCCTCGGCGGCCTGTACGGCCCTGCGCAACGTGTCGTACGACTGCCGATCGGCCAGCGTGGGCTGCTGAGCCTCGTAGCCGCGTTTCCGGTACATCCGGGTGACCGCGGCGATGGTCGCCTGGTCGAACGCTCCCGAGACGGGCCCGCCGAATCCGAGCCTGCGCAGCGCTTTCTGCAGCTGCCGGACGTCGTCACCCCTGGCGCCGGGGGCGATCGTGCGGTGCATCGGCACGGTGCCGCGCAACGCGAAGACGGGGCGGCCGTTGACCTCCATCAGCACCGCGCCTTCGACGACCTTGCCCCGGCGTGGGGCACGGGTGACGCGTTGCAGGTCGGAGGTGCCGCCGACGACGCCGGCGAGGGAGATGGGAAGCGGCGAGCCGTACTGGAGGGTGCCGCTGACGACGACGGTGCTGACGAGTTTGCGGCGCTCGACGGCCGCCGTGATCAGTGAGGCTTTGGGCGCGGCCCGGCGGGCCGCCTCATCGGCCGGGGAGCGTAGGCGGGTGCCGAGCACCCAGCCGATGGCGGCGATGATCACAACGGCCGCGACGGCGCCGATGAGCGGCTTTCGCGGCGACTTCATGGAGGATCACATGCCGAATTCGTCGAAGATCTGGCGGTTGATGGCTTCTTCCTTGGGCGAGATCACCGCATAGAAGTCCTTGCCGCACTCGAGGTCGTCCAGGGCGGCCTTGATCTCTCTGTCCAGGTACGGCTTCGCCTCCGCGGCGCTCAGGTCCGGCCGGTAGGTCATCTTGAGCTGGCCGTCCTTGACCGGGGGCGCCACTTCCGACAGTCCCTGCTGCTTCCTGCCCAGCCTGTCCGACAGGTCGAGGAACGCGAAGAGGCCGCGTTGGGACATGGCCCCCGGCGTCGTCTTGCCGACGGGGTAGCCCTTCTCCTTCAGGCACCCGGCCATGGTGGCCGCCAGCTCGATCAGCCCGGGATCGCTGTCGACCGCGGCCATGGCGCGCTCCGACGCCCTGTTCATCTGGGCGTAGAAGTCGTCACCCGGCTTCAGGTCCTTGCCGAGTACCCGCTTGGCCGCCACAATCATGCAGGCGTCGCTCGCCTTCCGGTAGGAGGCGCTCTGGGCCCCGGAGAGCTTGCTTTGGATCTCCATGTTGGGGTTGGCCTCCGGCTCCCCCCCGCGGCCCATCTCCTTGGGGTAGACGAACTCCGCGAACACCCCGAAGCCGAATTTCTCGCGATATTTCCGCATCGCCTGGTAGTCGCCGGAAGCGCGCTTGATCTCCTCGTCGCTCTTCTGCTTCTCGGGCGGCACGTAGGCGACGTACTTGAACCCCTTGCTCTTCATGCAGTCGGCCTTGGCCGCCTCTAACTGGTGCTTCTTGTCACCCTCGGGCGCCTTGGCCGCCGCGCTCCGCTCCGGCTGGGCGCTCTCGGCCGCGCCCCCGCAGCCGCCGAGAGCGCCCAGCGCGCCGAGGCACAGCAGGGCCAAGAGCATGGTTGATCTTTCAGGCATGGCGGCGACCATACTCTGTTAAACGAAGTGTGGTCAATCCAGACAATGACGACGCGGCCTGTACGGCACGATGGCCGCCGCCAGCGTCAACAGCACCAGAACACCCCAGTAGGCCACGTACTGCCTGGTCAGGGCGTCGGCGTGGGAGCCCAGCTCGCCCAACGCGACCAGCAGGTAGATGCCCGAGGCGAGCGCCCATCGCGGATCTCGGGCCAGCCAGGCGGCCATCACGGCCAAGCCGAGCACGGCCACCTCGACGGCCATTCTGCTCAGGCTGAGCGCGTACGGCGCGCCGTCCGGCATCCACGCCGGTCCCGCCCACGCGATCGCCGGCACGACCGGCCACCACCACCAGGACCTGACCCGCGCCGGTCCACCCCGCCAGACGAGCGCCAGCAGGCCGAGCAGCACGATCGCGTACCCGAGGGCCACCGTGAAGGGGCCGCCGCGCTGGAACAGGAAGTCCCCGGTCATAAAGGTCGGCGCGACCGGAATCAGGGTCAGGTCGAACAGCGCCCAACCGCCGGCGACGGCCACCGCCTTGGCCCCGGTGAGGGCGGTCAGCGCGAACGCCGTCCGCGGCCGGCCACGCAGGACGGCGAACATCGCGAGCGCCGACAGCAGCGTCCACCACGGCAGCACGCCCGCGTACGGCAGCAGCGCGGCCAGGTTCGCCGCGGACACGGCCGTGACGCCGAGATGCACCCCGTCCACCCACGCGCTGCCCGTCGCCAGATGGGCGATGCGCGAACGGACGCCGCCGAGGACCAGCCCCAACGCCTCCCTGACCGCCGGGACCGACTGCGTGGGCCTCGCCGACGCGAGCAGCACGTCGATGAGCTCGTCGCCGTGCGCGGCACGGTATGTCCTCGGGTAGGCGATGAGCAGCATGCGATAGCGCCGCTCCAGCGCCGTCATGTGGTGGTCGGCCTCAGGACGAGGGAGGCGACCTCGTACATGCGCCTGGCCTCGGCCTCGACCAGCGCCTGCCCCGTGTCGGTGATCCGGAAATAGCGCCGGTTGCGGCCGTTGACCGTCTCCTCGCGGTCCACGGCGATCACGCCTCGCTCGTTGAGCCGTTCCAGGATCCCGTAGAGGGTTCCGACCGAAGGCCGGACCCGGCCCCCGGACAGCTCCTGGATCGACTTGCTGATCGCGTGACCGTGCAGCGGACCGCCGCGCAACGCGGCGAGCACGAAGTACATCGGCTCGCTGACTTCCGACGTTCCCCTGGGCATAGGGCTATTATTCCGTTCAACGTAGCCTTGGCAACGCCCCCACACGATGACGGCCCGGTGGCGGTCGTGGTCGGGTGATGCACGGCCCCGGGCCGCGAAGCCCGGGACCGGATCGGGTCTGAACCGCTCTCTCAGGCGTCGATGTGGTCGCGGTCGACCTCGGCCGCGCTGCCGACGATGAACTCGCGGCGCGGGGCGACGTCGCTCCCCATGAGCAGGTCGAAGATCCGCTCACCCGCCTCGACGTCCTCGATCCGCACCCGGCGCAGCACCCGGTGGCGCGGATCCATGGTGGTCTCCGCAAGCTGGTCGGCGTCCATCTCACCGAGGCCCTTGTAGCGCTGGACCGGGTCCTTCCACCGCTTGCCCCGCCGCTCCAGGTCGCGCAGGGTCTTGTGCAGCTCGGCGTCGGAGTAGGTGTAGATGTACTTGTCCCGCCCCCGGCCCGGGTTGGTGACCTCGATCCGGTGCAGCGGCGGCACGGCGGCGAACACCCGCCCGGCCTCGACCATGGGCTTCATGTAACGGTGGAACAGCGTCAGGAGCAGGCACCGGATGTGCGCGCCGTCCACGTCGGCGTCCGCCATCAGGATGACCTTGCCGTACCGCGCGGCGTCGATGTCGAACGAACGGCCCGACCCCGCGCCGACCACCTGGATGATCGCCGCGCACTCGGCGTTCTTCAGCATGTCGGACACCGAGGCCTTCTGCACGTTGAGGATCTTGCCTCGGATCGGCAGCAGCGCCTGGAACTCCGAGTCACGGGCGAGCTTGGCGGTGCCGAGCGCGGAGTCTCCCTCGACGATGAACAGCTCGCTGCGGTCCACGTCGTCGCTGCGGCAGTCGACCAGCTTCGCCGGAAGCGCCGAGTTCTCCAGGGCGGACTTGCGGCGCTGGTTGTCCCGGTGCTCGCGGGCGGCGATGCGCGCCTTCGCGGCCGCGACGATCTTCTCCAGGACCGCGCGGAGCTGCTGCTTCTGTGCCCGCTTGGGCGTGGCGAACAGCTCCTTCAGGTCGCGCGAGACGACGTGGGACACGATCCGGGTGGCGGCGGAGGTGCCGAGGATCTCCTTCGTCTGCCCCTCGAACTGCGGCTCGGGCACGCGTACGGTGACCACGGCCGTCAGGCCCTCGAGGATGTCCTCCTTGGTCACCGGGTCGTCGCCGTTCTTGAGCAGCCGCGTCTCGCGGAGCTGCTCGTTGACCGTGCGGACCAGCGCCCGCTCGAACCCGGTGACGTGCGTTCCGCCCTTGGGCGTGGCGATCACGTTGACGAAGGAGCGCACCGTCGTCTCGTAGCCCTTGCCCCAGCGGAGCGCGACGTCCACGGACAGCTCGCGCTCGACGTCGGTGGGGGTCATGTGGCCGAGCTCGTCGAGCACGGGGACGGTCTCGCGGAAGTGCCCCACGCCCTGCAGCCGCAGCACCTCGCACACGGCCTCGTCCCGGGACAGGAAGTCGGTGAACTCGCCGATGCCGCCCTCGAAGTGGTACGTCTCCTCGGCCGGCTCCTCGCCACGGCCGTCCCGCAGCACCAGCGTGAGCCCGGGGACCAGGAACGCCGTCTGGCGGAGCCGTACGTGGATCTCGTCGATCGACAGCTCGGCGTCGGGCAGGAAGATCTGCTTGTCGGCCCACCAGCGGACGCGGGTGCCGGAGACGCTCTCGCCCTCCTGCGAGCGGCGGCGGGTCTTGCGCAGTCCGGAACGGGGCTCGAAGGCGGCGTCGGGGCCGGCCCCGGAGAACACGCCGGGATTCCCGCGCTTGAAGCTGATCATGTGGGTGCGGCCGCCGCGGTCGACCTCCACGTCGAGCCGGGAGGACAGCGCGTTGACCACCGAGGCGCCCACGCCGTGCAGACCGCCGGACGCGCCGTAGGATCCGCCGCCGAACTTGCCGCCCGCGTGGAGCTTGGTGTAGACGAGCTCGACTCCGGCGAGGCCGCTCTTGGGCTCGACGTCCACCGGAATGCCGCGGCCGTTGTCGCGGACCTCGATGGAGCCGTCGGCGTGCAGCTCGACCTCGATCCGGGTGCAGAAGCCCGCCAGCGCCTCATCGACGGAGTTGTCCACGATCTCCCAGAGACAGTGCATCAACCCGCGGGTGTCGGTGGACCCGATGTACATCCCCGGACGCTTGCGGACGGCCTCCAGGCCTTCCAGCACCGAGAGATGACGGGCCGTATAACCCGTCTCCGCGCTAACCGCCGTCACACCAACTCCCATTTATCAATCGAACAGGCGTACGCAGCCTACCGTCCATCCGGTTTTTACGGGTACTAAGCTTGCCAGCCCGGCGACGATCTTCGGTACTTCTGATGTGATCTGAGTCACTTTCCAGATCATTCCGCTCTGGGCGTAGCGGCGAGGTGATTGGGAACGTCCGCATCCGGTTAGATGTTGTCCCAAGTGACTGACGCCAACGTCCCCACAACACGTGGGGTGACCCGAAAGGCGATACGTGACTGGAGCTCTCGCCCCCATCAAGCCGCTGACCGCCCTGGACCGCTGCGACCGATGTGGCGCTCAGGCCTACATCCGCGCGACCCTGCCCGTGGGAGGGGAGTTGCTCTTCTGCGCTCACCACGGACGCCAGCACGTGAGCGTGCTGCGCGACAAGGGCGCCGAGATCCAGGACGAGTCGGCCCGACTCAGTGAATCCCCCGCGTCCGCCACGAGCGAGCGCTGACCCGATAGACGGCGTGGCCGGGAGCGGTCCCCCAGACCGCTCCCTGCGCGCCGTCCCTCCTTCTCCACCCCGAACGCCCCCGCCGCGCCGGCGGAGTCTCCGGCCATTGACCCGGATTCGCTCCCGGGGCTGCCGTGCGGCAGCCGTGGATCGCCGTCGCCGTTGGGTGACAGGCCACTGCTGTCGCGCGTTCCCTGAGCGTTCAGGGGCTCCCTGACCCGCCCGGTCTTTCGTCCGGCGCGTCGGAGACTCGGCCGCCTCGTCCACGGCCTGTTCCCTCGACGTACGGCGTTGTCGGCCTCGACCGGGCGTTCAGCGGACCCGGTAGTGATACCGCCCCGCCACGGTGAAACCCTCCCGCTCATAGAGCGCGCGAGCCCCCAGGTTCGCCTCCGTGACCACGAGATAGGCGCCTTCCGCCCCCTGTTCCCTCCCCCAGCCGAGCAGGCCGCGCAGCACCGCCCCGCCGAGCCCGCGCCGCCTCGCCTCCGGGACCACCGCCATGCAGTAGATCCCGAGCCACTCCCCCTGGAGCACACCCCGTCCCACCGCCTCCGCGCCCAGTGACGCATACACCGCCGGCACACCGGTGAGGATGCGCCGGGCCCACTCCTTGGCGGAGACCTCCGTACCCTCCGGGTGCCTGCCGCCGTCCACCCGCCACCAGGTGTCCGACCACTCCGGTGACGGATCGCACACGATCGCCGGGCCGTCCGTCCCCTCAAGCCCCTCGAGCGACGACCGCGTCATCAGCAGCGTGGGATCGACCATCCGGTAACCACGGGAGTCCAGCTCCGCGTCCAGTGCGGGCGTGGCGCCGCCGCCGATGGAGAACACGCACGGGTGCCCGAGATCCGCGTAGAACGCCTCGGCCTCGTCGATCGCCTTCGCCAGGTCGGGCGGCTCGCCCAGGGCCAGCACGGAGTTGGCCCGCTTGCTCACCCCGCCCGCGTGCCGGAACACCCAGTCGCCCGCCGCCACCCGGTGCGGCGCCGGCCACGCCCGGTCGACGAGCAGCTCGAATTCGGACATGCGCGCGACCTTATCGCAGGCTCCGGCGCAGCCGTCGCCCGCGCCTCATCCCCACCGCCGCGCTCCACACCGGGACCCCATTCCCGCTCCATCACGCCGTCCGCGCCCGGCCTTCTCCGGTTGTCCACAGGCGGCAGCGGCACCGGCCACCCTCGTCGCTAGGCTGAGGACGTGCTGATCCTGCTGCCGCCCTCCGAGGGAAAGGCGTCCCGGGGCGACGGACCCGTGCTCGACCTCGACGTCCTCTCCTTCCCCGAACTGACCTCCCCACGGGAGAAGGTGCTCGACGCGCTCGTCACGCTCTGTCACACCCCCGAGGCGCGGGCGGTGCTCGGCCTGTCCGAGGGGCAGCTCGACGAGATCGGCAGAAACCGCGACCTGCACGACGCCCCCACCCTCACCGCCGCCGAGCTGTACACCGGCGTGCTCTACGACAACCTCGGCCTCGCCACGCTGGCGCCGGACGCGCGGAGACGGGCGGACCTGCGCGTCGTCGTGTTCTCCGGACTGTGGGGCGCGCTCCGGCTGACCGACCGGGTCCCGCCGTACCGGCTCTCGATAGCGCGGACGCTCCCGCCGATGGGCGGCCTGGCCTCGTTCTGGCGTCCGTCCCTCGCCGCGGCGCTCGGCCCGCTGCCCGGCCTGATCGTGGACATGAGGTCCACGCCGTACGCCCAGGCGTGGCCGGCCGGCGATCGGTCGGTCGCGATACGCGTACTGAGGGAGGCGGCGGGCAGGCGCACCGTGGTGAGCCACATGGCCAAGGCGACCAGGGGCGCGGTGGCCCGATCGCTGGTGGAAAGCTTCGACGAGCCGCGCGATCCGAGGGAGCTGGCCGAGGTCCTCGCCGGGCTCGGCCACCGCGCGGAGCCGCACCCGGCCCCGCGTCCCGGCAAGCCCTGGACGATCGACATCGTGATCGATTCGTGATCGCATTCAGTCGTCCGGATGCCCGGAAGAGTCGCCGAGCCCCGGAGGCATCGTGCCGGCGGGAGTAGGGCGGACACGGAGCGGCCCCGCCCTCCGGTGAGGAGAGCGGGGCCGCTCCGTGATCGCGCTGGAACGCGACCGGGGTCCAGTTCCGCCGGTGCCCGCGCCGCGGGAGGCGTCCTAGTCCAGGTAGTCGCGGAGCACCTGCGACCGCGACGGGTGACGCAGCTTGGACATGGTCTTCGACTCGATCTGGCGGATCCGCTCGCGGGTCACGCCGTAGACCTTGCCGATCTCGTCGAGGGTCTTCGGCTGGCCGTCGGTGAGACCGAACCGCATCGACACGACGCCCGCCTCGCGCTCGGACAGCGTGTCCAGAACGGAGTGGAGCTGCTCCTGGAGCAGCGTGAAGCTGACGGCGTCGGCCGGGACGATGGCCTCGGAGTCCTCGATGAGGTCGCCGAACTCGCTGTCGCCCTCCTCGCCGAGGGGGGTGTGCAGCGAGATGGGCTCGCGCCCGTACTTCTGCACCTCGATGACCTTCTCAGGGGTCATGTCGAGCTCGCGGGCCAGCTCCTCGGGCGTGGGCTCGCGGCCGAGGTCCTGCAGCATCTGCCGCTGGACCCGGGCCAGCTTGTTGATCACTTCGACCATGTGGACCGGGATGCGGATGGTCCGCGCCTGGTCCGCCATGGCGCGGGTGATCGCCTGCCGGATCCACCAAGTGGCGTACGTGGAGAACTTGTAGCCCTTGGTGTAGTCGAACTTCTCGACGGCGCGGATCAGGCCGAGGTTGCCCTCCTGGATCAGGTCCAGGAAGAGCATGCCGCGCCCGGTGTAGCGCTTGGCCAGCGACACCACGAGACGGAGGTTGGCCTCCAACAGGTGGTTCTTGGCGCGGCGGCCGTCCTCGGCGATCCACTCCAGCTCGGCGCGCACGTCGACCGGGAGCTGCTCGCCGTCGCTGGCGAGCTGCTCCTCGGCGAACAGGCCCGCCTCGATGCGCTTGGCGAGCTCCACCTCCTGCTCGGCGTTGAGCAGGGGGACCTTGCCGATCTGCTTGAGATAGTCCTTGACGGGGTCGGCGGTGGCGCCGGCTGCCGCGACCTGGGCCACGGGCGCGTCGTCGTCATCGTCGGTGAGGATGAGGACCTCGTCCTCGGTGTGGGCGACGGTCGCCGCCTTCTCCTCACCCTCCCCTTCGCCTTCGGCCTCGCCGTCCGTTTCGGCCTCGGCCTCGATCTCGACGTCTTCCACATCGAGGTCGAAGTCCTCGATCTCGACGTCGCCCTCGAGGTCGATGTCCTCGTCGTCGATCTCGGACGACTTGGGCTTCGGCTCGGCCTTGGCGGGCTTGGCCTCGGGCCCGGCGGCGGGCGCCGCCGGCTTGGGCTTGCTTGCGGGCGCCGCGGTCTTCTTGGCCGGAGCGGCCTTCTTCGCGGCGGGCCGCTTCGGCGCGGGCGCGGGAGCCGGGTCAGCCGGGCCGGTCACCACGGCGGTGACGGTCTCCGGCTGCGCTTCCTTCGCGGCGGCGGACTTGGTGGTCTTCTTGACCGGGGCGGAGGTGCGGCGCTTTGCTTGGCCACGAGACCGCTTGGGCGCCGCGGCGGAATCGGCCGCGGTGACCACGACGGTCACACCCTCCTTGCTGAGGCTGCGCAGGAATCCAGCGGCGTGCGACAGCGGGATGTCCGCTTCCTCGAAGGCCCTGCGGACATCCTCGGACTCGAGGAAACCCTGCGAGCGCCCACGCTCGAGGAGCTGCTGAATCACTGGCTCGTTCAGCTCCGACGGCTTCGAGCGAGTCGAACTTGCAGGCGACACGAACACCTCTCGAACGAACGCATGGCGAGAATGGACCCAGATGGTTGCTTCTTTTCCGATGGTGAGGCCGCGCGGACCGCGACATGCCATTGTGACACGCCACGGCAGTCCATACGGCCACCTCCGGCCGGTTGCCTTCCCACCCTAGGCCGACCGAGACAGTAGTGCGTACGGATGAGGGGGACCGATACCCGAAAGCAACCGTTATGACTGTTTCATTCAGTCACTCTTCGTGGCTGGAGGTACGTGGACCGCGAGCACGGTCACGTCGTCATCCTGCTCATACCCGGACAACATCCGATCTACCAGGAAATCCAGCAACATGTGGGGACTTGCCACGACTTCGGGTGGCGCCTCCGCCACGACGCTGGACAGATCCCGCAGTCCCGCGTCCAGCCCGCGCTTGCGGTTCTCGACCAGACCGTCGGAGTACAGCACCGCGGTGTGACCCGGCGGGACGCAGAACCTGAACTGCTTGCGGCTGGTCGCCCAGCCCAGCGGCGTGCCGGGCTCGGTCTCGTGCAGCACGGCCACGCCCTGCGGCGACACCAGCAGCGGCGGCGGGTGGCCGGCCAGCGCCAGCGTGCCCTCACCGGTGCCGGGCTCGACCACCATGTAGGCGAGCGTCGTGACCTGCTCCTCCTCTTCGGTAGCCTCGAAGACCCGATCCAGCCCGGTGAGCACCGCGGCCGGGGGCGGGTTGGTCAGCGCCAGCGCCCGCATCGCGTTGCGGATCCGGCCCATGCCCGCGGCGGCCTTGACGCCCTTGCCCATGACGTCGCCGAGCACCGCCGCGACCCGGCCGTCCTGCAGGACGAACGCGTCGTACCAGTCGCCGCCGACCTGGACGTGCCGTGAGCCGGATCGGAACCGCTGGGCGAGGACCAGCCCGCGCACCACGGGCAGGTTGTCGGGAAGGAGGCTCCGCTGCAGCGTCTCGGCCGTCTTGTGCTCACGCTCGAAGAGCGTCGCGCGCTCGACCGCGAGCGCGCACTGGCCGGCCAGGGCCTCCAGGAAGACGCCGTCCTCCTGCGAGATCTTCTGGGGGCGGTTGAACGAGAACCTCAGCGCGCCCAGCGCCCGGCCCGCCGCGAGCAGCGGCAGGCCGACCCACGCCCGCTCGTCGGTGACGTCCCCTCGGGTGGTGTAACTCCAAGCTGACAAAGCAAGCCCCGGACATGGGACGAGCCATCGTGTGACCGTCAGCGAGTTCCCGACCAAAGGTTCTCGCGGAGGACACCACACGATGGCTCTGGACCAGTCTGCCCTGCTCGACCTGCTGGAGTCTTTGAAAGCCGCCGACGCCGACGACGTCATCCGCCAAGCGCTCCAAGCCATGCTTCAGGCACTCATCGAAGCAGAGGCGACCGCGGTGATCGGCGCCGCACCCCACCAGCGCACCGAGCAGCGCACCACCCACCGCAACGGCTACCGCGACCGGCTACTCACTACCGCAGCCGGAGACCTGGAACTGAAGATCCCCAAACTGCGGTCCGGGTCGTTCTTCCCCTCCCTGCTGGAACGCCGCCGCCGCATCGACCAAGCCC
>NZ_BBYM01000026.1 GCF_001570405.1 Microtetraspora niveoalba
GTACGGGGGCGGGGGCGGGTACGGGGGCGGCGGTGCCCGCCCGCGAGGTCGTACTGGTGGGAGGGCACGAGAGCCGGTCCGGCGCGGCCCTGCGCGGTCTGTGCCGCGAGGCGGTCACCGGCGTCGGGGCCCGGCTCTACGCGTCGACCCGGCGCCCGGCCGTCGTCGTGCCCATGACCCTGGGCCGGGACGCCGGGCTGATCGAGGACGTGGCACGGGTGCTGCGCTGGACCGGCCGGGGCCGCGAGCCGGGCGAGCTGCTGCTCGCCCCTCCTCTCGCCACCACCGGCCACCTGGTCGGCTGGATCAGGGCCGCGGCCGGGCGGGTCGCCGTACCGGAACCGGAGGAGCGGGCCGTCCTGGTGGTCGCGCCCGCGGCGACGGCCGAGGAGGACGCCGAGCTGTTCCGGGTGGCCCGGCTCGCGCGGCAGCACAGCGGCTGCCGCCGGGTCGAGGTGGCGCTGATCGGCGGCGACCCCGACGTGGCGGAGGGTGTGGCCAGGTGCCGGCTGCTGGGCGCCCGGCACGTGGTCGTCGTCCCGGCCTCGTTCGTGGAGCCCGAGCCGTCGCCGGGTGCGGTCTCCGCCGGTCCGCTGCTGTCCCCCGTCGCACTGGAGGAGCTCGTACGGCTCCGCGTGGGCGAAGCCGAACGCCGTTGGGCCGAACACGGCGACGACGGGCTCGCCGCCGCATCCACCACCCGGCACGGGCATGAGCACGGGCACGGGCACGGGCACGGGCACGGGCACCACGACCACAGCCACTGAGAGGGAGCCATGGCGGTAAAGAAGATCGTGCACGAGGGCCTTCCGCGCGGCGAGAGGTACCTGTACGGCGACGAGCCCGTCGAGATCAACCCGGGCCGCAGGAAGACGACGCTGACCGTCCGCAACACGGGCGACCGGGCGGTCCAGGTGTGCTCGCACTACCACTTCTTCGAGGCCAACCGGGCGCTCGCCTTCGACCGGGACGCGGCCTTCGGGATGCGCCTGGACATCCCGGCGGGCACCGCGGTCCGCTTCGAGCCCGGGGACACGGAGGAGGTCCCCCTGGTCGAGTACGGCGGCGGCCAGCGCCTGGTGGGCTTCCACGGCCTGCTCAACGGGGGCATCCGGTCCGAGCAGGCACACACGATCGCACTGATCAAGCTGCGGGCCCTGGGCTTCACGGACACCGGTGAGGAAGGCGGCGGCCCCGCCCCCGAGCAGGCGAAGACGACCGGGAAGGCCGCCAAACCCGCCGAGCCCGCCAAACCGGCGGAGCCGCGGAAGGCCGCCAAGCCGAAGGGGACGGCCAAGCCCGGGAGCGCCAGGAAGGGAGAGCCCCGATGACCACGATGAGCCGCCAGCAGTACGCCGACATGTTCGGGCCCACGGTCGGCGACCGGTTCCGGCTCGCGGACACCAACCTGGTGGTGGAGGTGGAGAAGGACCACAACGTCGGCGCGTACGGCGACGAGGCCGTGTACGGCGGCGGCAAGACGATCCGGGACGGCATGGCCGCCGACCCGGGCACGACCAACAGCACGATCGCCCTCGACATGGTGATCACCAACGTGGTGGTCATCGACCCGATGCTCGGCGTGGTCAAGGGCGACATCGGCATCAAGAACGGCGTGATCGCCGGGATCGGCAAGTCGGGGAACCCGCACACCCAGAACGGCGTGGACCGCAGGCTCATCATCGGCCCGGGCACGGAGGTGCTCTCCGGCGAGCACATGGTCGCCACGGCGGGCGCGATCGACCCGCACGTCCACCTGCTGTCGCCGCTGCAGGTCCAGGCCGCCCTCAGCAACGGCATCACGACGCTGATCGCCGGCGGGGTCGGCCCGTCGGACGGCAGCAGGGGCACCACCTGCACGCCCGGCCCGTGGGCCATCGGCGCGATGCTCCAGGCGTTCGAGTCGCTACCGATCAACATCGGCCTGATGGGGAAGGGCAACAGCAGCCTGCCCGGGCCCCTCGCCGAGCAGGTCCTCGCCGGGGCGTGCGCGCTGAAGGTCCACGAGGACTGGGGCACCACCCCGGCCGTCATCGACACCGCGCTGCGCGTCGCCGACGAGTACGACGTCCAGGTCGCGATCCACACCGACAGCCTCAACGAGAGCGGCTACCTCGAGGACACGATCAGCGCGATCAACGGGCGCGCGATCCACACGTTCCACAGCGAGGGCGCGGGCGGCGGCCACGCGCCCGACCTGATCCGCATCACCGGCGAGCCGAACGCGCTGCCCTCGTCCACCAACCCGACGCTCCCGTACACGGTGAACTCCGTGGACGAGCTGCTCGACATGGTCATGGTCTGCCACCACCTGAGCCACGACGTGCCGGAGGACGTGGCCTTCGCCGACAGCCGCGTACGGGCGGAGACGATCGCGGCCGAGACGGTGCTGCAGGACCTCGGCGTGATCAGCATGGTCTCGTCCGACTCGCAGGCGATGGGCCGGATCGGCGAGACCTTCACCCGGGCGTTCCAGGTCGCGCACCTGTGCAAGGAGCGGCGCGGACGGCTGCCGGAGGACTCCGAGCGCAACGACAACTTCCGGGTGCTGCGCTATCTGGCCAAGCTCACGATCAACCCGGCCCGTACGACGGGGATCGCCGAAACGGTCGGCTCCCTCGAGGACGGCAAGGTCGCCGACATCGTGATCTGGCCGATGACGTCGTTCGCCGCCAAGCCGTACATCGTGATCAAGGGCGGGATGATCGTGTGGTCGCAGATGGGCGACCCGAACGCGTCGCTGCCCACTCCCCAGCCGGTCTACTTCCGCCCCGCATTCGGGACGTGCGGCCTGGCGCTGCCGAAGACGAACGTCACGTTCATGTCGCAGGCGGCCATCGCGGCGGGCGTTCCCGAGCGGCTCGGCCTGCGCCGGATGATCCGCCCGGTCCGGCACACCCGTACGGTCGACAAGCGGCACATGATCCGCAACGACGCCCTGCCGGAGATCCGGGTGGACCCGGAGACGTACAAGGTCACCGTGGACGGCGAGCACGCGACGATCGAGCCGGCCCGGACGCTGCCGCTCACCCAGCTCTTCTTCCTGGCGTGACCCGGCGTGAGAGGAACCGACGGATCGGGCCCGGGAGGCGGGCGCGGGTGGCCGGATCCTGGGCCGCTGCTGGCCCAGCTCCAGTTGACCGACTCGGCCTTCCCGAGCGGCCGGTACACGCTGTCGTACGGCCTGGAGGGGTTCACCCAGGAGGGGCCGGTGGACGTGGCGGAGTTCCTGGCCGACGTGCTGCGCCACTCGGCGGGGCCGGGCGACGGCAGGGCGCTGGTCCTCGCGCACCGGGCCGTCGCCGCCCGCGACTGGGACGCGCTGGTCGCCGCCGACCGCCGCCTCCACGCGGTCAAGCTCAACCGCGAGATGCGCGCGGCCTCCGCCAGGACCGGGCGGCAGGTGCTCGACACGGCGTGCCTGGTCTTCGGCGGGGCGGTGCCGGAGCGGCTCGCGGCGCTGGTCCGGGCGGGGGCGACGCCGGGCAACCACGCGGTGGTGGTGGGCGCGCTGCACGCCGCCTCCGGAGTGAGCGCCGAGAACGCCGTCGTCTGCGACCTCTACTCGTTCGCGTCCGCCGTGGCGGGCGCCGCCGTACGGCTCGGCCGGATCGACTTCCGCCGGGCCCAGGCGGTGCTGTACGGCGCGCGGGACGGGATCGGGCGGGCCGCGCTGGTGGCGCTCGCGGCCCGCCACCCCCGTGACGTGCACAGTTGCGCCCCGGCGGCCGACGCCGCGTCGGCGGCGCACGAGCGGGCGCAGGCGCGGCTCTTCATCACCTGACCGGCCGGCGGGCCGCGTCGGAAGGCAGCGGCGTAACCACCAGGCGTCCGGCCGTGACAGGACCGGGCAAGGGAGATCTCATGCGAAACGTGTTCAAGGCAGGCATCGGAGGGCCGGTCGGCTCCGGCAAGACGGCCCTGATCGAGGCGCTGGTGCCGATCCTGATCGAGCGGGGCCACCGGCCGGGCGTCATCACCAACGACATCTACACCCAGGAGGACGCCCAGCACGTACGCCGGGTGCTCGCCGGGATCCTCGCCCCCGAGCGGGTGGTCGGCGTGGAGACCGGCGCCTGCCCGCACACCGCGGTGCGCGACGACCCGACGATGAACATCGCGGCGGGCGCGGAGCTGCTCGACCGCTTCCCCGACATGGACCTGCTGCTCTACGAGAGCGGCGGGGACAACCTGACGCTGACGTTCAGCCCCGCGCTCACCGACGTGTTCGCCTTCGTGCTGGACACGGCCGAGGGCGACAAGATGCCGCGCAAGCGCGGCCCCGGCATCACCGACTCCGACCTCCTCGTGATCAACAAGATCGACATCGCGCGGTACGTGCGGACGGACCTGGCGGTCATGGAGGCGGGGGCCCGGGACGTGCGCGGCGGGCGGCCGGTCATCCTCACCGACTGCCTGACCGGTACCGGGGTGTCCGAGGTCGCCGACTTCGTCGAGGAGCGCATGGCGGCGGCGTGTTCACCGGCGCACTGACCCGGCGGGACGGAACCGGAGACGGCACGGTGGCGGACGCGGCGATCGACGGCGGGGAGGGCACGGCTGGCGCCGTCGGCGAGAACACCCGGCAGGAGGCGGCGGGCGATCCCGGCAAGGGCCGGCAGGGCGCGGCTGCGGGCGGCCCGCCGCCGGACCGGCTGGCCCCCGAGTGGTACACGCTCTCCTGGGTCCCGGAGGAGGTCACCCGGTACTCGCGGGTCCCCGACACGCTGCCGGTGGGCAGCCCGGGCAAGGTGGGCGTGCTCGACCTCGCCTTCGCCCGCACCGCGCGCCGCACCGAGGTGTCCGGGCACTTCCAGAAGTCGCCGCTGCAGATCATGCGGCCCCACTACTACGACCCCGGCCGGCCGGACATGGCGTACGTGATGCTGCTGTCGTCGGGCGGCGGGATCCTGCAGGGCGACCGCTACCGGACGGACGTCGTGTGCGGCCCGGGAACCGCCGTCCACCTGACCACCCAGGCGGCGACCAGGATCTACCGGATGGAGCAGGACTACGCCACCCAGCTCGTCCGGCTCACCGCCGGGCCGGACAGCTACCTGGAGTACCTGCCGGACGCGGTCATCCCGTTCGCGGACTCGCGCTACTACCAGCGGGTGGAGGTCGTCGCCGATCCATCCGCCACGGTCGTGATCGGCGACATGGTCCTGGCGGGCCGGCTGGCGCGCGGCGAGCGGCACGCGTACACGGCCTTCTGCGGCGACCTGGAGGTGGCCGGGCCGGACGGGGAAACGGTCTTCGCCGACACCGTACGGCTGGTGCCCGGCGACGCGGAGGTGGCCGGACCGGCCGTGTTCGGCGACTTCGGGGTGATGGGATCGCTCTTCGTCGTCACCGGGGCGGTCCCGGCGTCCGAGATGGCCGACGCGCTGCACCGCGCCGTGGCCCCGCGAGCCGGACCGCCGGACGCCGGACTCCGCGCGGGCGCGAGCGTGCTGCCCGGAGAGCGCGGGGCCTGGGTCCGCGCCCTGGGGCCGGAGTCGCCGCCGGTCGGCCGCGTCCTGCGCGCCGCGTGGGACGCCGCCCGCCGGCTCGTCCTCGGCGTACCGGCGCCCGAGCCGCGCAAACGGTGAGCGCCACCCGGGCGACTCGCCCCGCGAACGGCACGCGGCCCCCGACTCGTAGAGACCGGCGGGCCCGCATACCGCACAATGGCCTGACCCGCCCGACACCGTGAGGAGAACCGTGAACCCGAAAGACAACCTCGACGTCGCCATGAGCGCCAGGGAGATGGCCGACAGCGCGCCGCCCGGGTCGCTGCACCAGGCGGCGGCCACATCGGTGGCGATCAGCTGCGCCACCGCGCGCGACATCGACCAGGCCCGCGTCGCGCTCGACGGCATCACGCCCGACGAGGTGCGCCAGGCCGCCATCGAGATCTTCGACCGGCTCGCGGCGAGCGGCGAGCCCGGCGCCTCGACGCCGTAGCGCGTCCGGGAGGGACGCCAGGATCTCCTCGGCGTGCGTCCACAGCGGCGATCCGCCCGCCTCGGGCAGCAGGCGCCTGCGCGAGGCGGGGACGCGGCCGCGTCAGAAGACGCGGCGCAGGATCCGGGCCGCCGTGCGGGTGAGCAGCTCGACCTCCTTCTCGTCGTAGTCCGCCTCCGCCGCTCCCAGCACGACCCGGGACACCACCCTGGGGTACGCGAGGGCGAGCCCCTCGGCGACGACCACGCCGCGCGGCCCGTCGGGGGTGAACAGCTTGCCGCCGTGTACGGCGAGGATCGGCCGCACGGTCACCTCGACGCCGGACTCGCGGGTCAGCAGCGCGGACATGGCGGCCGCGGCGTCCGTGAGTCCCTTGGCCACCGAGCTGCCGAACTTCTCGTCGAAGAACAGCCTGTCGCCGTACCGGGCGATGTAGACGTCGGGGCCCCACGCCTCGTTGTCCACGATCCACACGCCGCCGGGGCCGATCACGAGGTGGTCGATCGAGGTCTCGCCCGGCACCGCGCGGCCGTCCAGCACGTTGTATCCGCGTCTGCGGAGGGCGCGGCGCAGGAGCCGTCCGGTGCGGACCTCGCCGCGCCGCTTGCCTCTCCACACGGCCGTGGACTCGTGGTCCCACCAGACGAGGAGCAGGTCGCCTCCGGCGGCGACGGCGGCGCCGAGGGGGACCATCAGGAGCGGGAGGAGCCCGAACCGCATCGACAGCAGAAGCCCGGCCAGGGCGCCGACGCCGCCGATCCAGCGCCGCCGTTTTATCCGGGCCGGGCGCGCCTCGATCCAGAACTGCTCGTACCACCACTGTGGGGAGCTTCCCTGGAACTTCTCATCCTGCTCGACATAGATGGATTTGCCGGGCACAAGGCACCCCCGAGCGGTGAAGTGGGAGAAATGCGCTTGATCACGCAATACCCGGTAGATCGTCTCCGCCCGGCGCAGGTTAGTGAATTAACCCGGCAAAGTTAGACACATCATGTCGTACCCCTCAACAGCGGACACACTACTCAAAGCGACCACAAGGGCACCGTCTGGCATTCCAGCATGAAGATCCCCAGCTCACCGGCACGGCACCTTCGGTCCGCCCGGCCCCATGAGCCGCCGCGCGTGCGCCACGGGTCACAGGACCGGCCGTGCGACCCGTGGCGGCGCGCCTCCGAGGGCCCGGTCAGCGCGCGGACATGACCAGGTCGACGAGGTCGGCGACCGCCCCGTCCGCGCACGCGCCGACCACGACCCCGGCCGCCGCGCGGACGTCCGGGTGCCCGTCCCCGACGGCCGCTCCCAGTCCGGCCACCGCGATCATGTCCAGGTCGTTGGGGTTGTCGCCGATGGCCGCGACCTGCTCCATCGGCACCCCGCGCGACGCGGCCAGCTCGCGCAGCGCCGCACCCTTGGTCGCCCCCTCGGGCAGCACCTCCAGATAGGTCGGCTCGGACCTGAGGACGACCGTGCCGGGGAGGTCCACCTCGACCGGGGTGGCGCCGATCAGCATGCACTTGGTGATCTCGGCGGGCGGCAGCGCCGCCCAGTCGCCGGGGTCCCGCAGCGCGATGCCGTCCCTCTCCGCGTACTGCCGCAGCTCGGGCACGTCGTGCACGGCCAGCGCCTCGCCTCCGGTGAACGCGACGGGATAGACGCCCTCCGGAAGCTCGTCGAACAGGTCGAGCAGCGACTTCCACGCGTCCACGGGCAGGGCGCGCGAGCGCAGCACGGCTCCCGAGGCGAGGTCCACGGTCCGTGCGCCGTTGTAGAGGATCGCCGGGCCGGTCAGGCCCAGCTCGTCGGTGTAGCGCCGGGCAGAGGACTCCATCCGGCCGGTGGCGACGATCACCTCGCCGCCCGCGGCCATGAACCGGCGCAGCGCGTCCCGGCCGGAGGGGACCATGGCCAGGTCGCGGCCCACGAGGGTGCCGTCCAGGTCGGTGACGATCCAGCGGATCACGCGCCCCTCCCCTCGGCGATCTCCGCCATCACGGACCCGGCCAGGTCGAAGCCGCCGACGCAGGCGAGATAGCCTCCCTGCTCGAAGACGCTCCCGGACAGCGGGATGAACACGCCGCCGGCCCGCTCGACCAGCAGCGACCCGGCCGCGACGTCCCAGGCGCTGACCCTCGTGCCGTACGCCACGTCGGACCAGCCGGCGGCGACGTGCGCGAGCTTGAGCGCGGCGCTGCCGGGACGGCGCGTGCTGGCGAACGCCTCGACCATCCGGGCGAACCGGCGCAGCGCCTCCTCGCCCTCGGCGGCGAGGTCGCGCGGGGAGGGATAGCTGGACAGCAGCATCGCCTCCCGGTCGGTGCGCGCGCCCGAGCTGCGGATCGGCTCGCCGTTGCAGAACGCCCCGTCGAGCGAGGCGGTGAACTCGTCGCCGCGGACCGGGTCGTAGACGACGCCCGCCACCACCTCGTCGCCGACGGCCGCGCCGATCGAGGTGCAGAAGAACGGCAGGCCCGCCGCGAAGTTCGCGGTGCCGTCGATCGGGTCCACGTACCAGCGGATGGCGCCCTCGCCCCGGGTGCCGCCCTCCTCGCCGACGACGACGCTGTCGGGGCATCGGCGGGCCAGGACCTCGCGGATGCGCTCCTCGGCCGCCTTGTCGTGCTCGGTGACCGGGTCGTGGAAGTCGCGCTTGGTCTGTACGGCGGGGCGGGACCGGAACGCCTTCCTGAGCTGGTCGCCCACCGCCCGCGCCGCCTCCACGGCGATGTCGGCGAGCTCGCGCGAGGTGGTCAGGTCCATGTCTCCTCCAGGAGTTCCAGCAGGCCGCGCGGGTCCTCGACGATCGCCTGAGGCCGCTGCCGCACCTTGTAGGGAATCTTGTCCGTGCTCTTGGACGCCATGAGGACGGTGGCCCCGACCCGGGCCCGGGCGCCGCAGACGACGTCCCGGTCGTAGTTGTCGCCGACGTACCAGACGTCCTCCGGCTCGACGCCGAGCGCCCGGCAGGCGATCCAGATCATCTCCGGGTTCGGCTTGCGCACGCCGACCTCGTCGCTGTAGACCTGCACCGCCACCTGCCGGTCGAGCCCGCTCGCGGCCATGTAGTCGCGGTGGACGGCCCCGCACAGGGCGTTGCTCACCACGCCGGGCACGACGCCGTGATCCCAGCAGGCGGCGAGCAGCTCCTCCATCACGGGGCGCGTCTTGCGGTCGCTGCGCAGCTCGCCCATCCGGTGGCAGAGCGGCGTGGCCTCCGCGGTGACCAGGGAGCGGGCCTGGACCGGCCAGTCGCCGGCGACGAAGTCCGCCCAGAAGCGCCGGTGCGTCATCTCCTCCGGGTCGAACCGGCGCGACGTGGAGTCCTTCCAGTACCTGTCGGCCCGAGCGCCGGCGCGGATGTCGTCCTCGACCTCCTCGGCGGTGAGGTCCCGGCAGCCGGCCCGGGTCAGCATGGCGTGCACCTCGGCGGCGAGCTCGGCCGCCCACTCCGGCCGCTTCGCCGTCTCGACGATCACGCCGCCGAAGTCCAGCAGCAGCGCCCTGGGCCGGATCACGCGGCCACCCCCGCCTCGTCCCAGGCGGCGATCCTGGCGCCGTCGGCGTCGAACAGGTGCATCCGCTCGGTCCAGCAGGTGATCGTGTCGCCGGGCGCGGCCTCGACGGGCGTGTAGGAGACGGCGTACAGGTCGGTGTCCAGGACGCGCAGCCGTACGGTCCAGGACGATCCGGCGGGGAGCACGGCCTCGACGGTCGCCTCCTCGTGCCAGGCCCCGGCCGGGGGCGGGCCGAACCGCAGGGCCTCGGGCCGCACGCCGACGGCGGCGGGCGCGCAGTCGGCGCGGGCGGCGACGTGCCTGAGCAGGGAGCCCGCCAGGCCGCCCGGCTCGGGGCCGACGTCCACGATGGCCATGGGCGGGCTGCCGACGAACTCGGCGACGAACCGGTTGGCCGGGCGGTCGTACATCGCCATCGGGGCGGCGAGCTGCTGCAGTTCGCCGGACCTCATGACCGCGATGTCGGTCGCCATCGTCAGCGCCTCCAACTGGTCGTGGGTGACGAAGACGATGGTCGCGCCGGACTCCTCGTGGATGCGCTTGAGCTCGGCCCGCATCTCCAGCCGGAGCTGGGCGTCGAGGTTGGACAGCGGCTCGTCGAGCAGCAGCACCTCGGGGTTGATGGCGAGCATCCGGGCCAGGGCCACACGCTGCTGCTGGCCGCCGGAGAGCTGCGACGGGTAGCGGTCCATCGCGGCGTCCACGTGGACCATGCGCAGCGCCTCCTCCGCCCTGGCCCGCCGCTCGGGGCCGGGCACCTTGCGCATCCGCAGCCCGAACTCGACGTTCTCGCGGATCGACAGGTGCGGCCACAGCGCGTAGTTCTGGAAGACCAGGCCCATGCCGCGCTTCTCCGGCGGGACGTAGCGGCCGTGCTCGACCGAGTCGAGGACGCGGTCGCCGACCGCGATCGTGCCCGCGGTCGGCTGCTCCAGGCCGGCGATCATGCGCAGCGTGGTGGTCTTGCCGCAGCCGGAGGGCCCGAGGAGGCACATGAACGCGCCGTCCGGGACGACCAGGTCGAGGTTCTTCACGGCGTAGTCGTCGCCGCCGTAGCTCTTGGCGATTCCGCGCAATGTGATGTCGGGCATCTATCCTCCCAGGCCGGACGCCAGGCTGCTCTTGGTCAGCCGCTGGGTCAGGTAGGTCATGGTGAAGGAGACCAAGGCGATCACGAGCACGACCGCGTTGGCGAGCTGGGTGTATCCGTAGTCCACGAGCCCGATGGAGAGCGTCGTGAGGAGCTGGGTGCCGGTCGTGGTCAGCATGATCACGATGCTGAGCTCCTTGAGACCGGAGACGAACGGCAGGATGATCCCGGTGACGAGCGCGCCCTTCTGGATCGGGAACACGATCCGTCTCATGCGCTGCCACCAGGAGGCGCCCGCGATCTGCGCGGCCTCCTCGGGCTCGCGGCCGAGCTGCGTCATCGCCGCGATGCCCGAGCGCGAGCTGTACGGCAGGTGCGTCACGGCCATCACCAGGATCAGCAGGAACGTGGTGCCGTACAGCGCCGGGATCGGCCCGCGGGCGACGGCGAACAGCGACAGCGAGGCGGCCGCGAACGCGATGCCGGGGATGAGGTAGGGCAGGAACGACACCTGGCGCAGGAACGCGGCGACGCGCGGCGCGGTCCCGCGGACGACGACGTATCCGATGAGCAGGCCGAGCACGGCGCAGACGATCGAGGCCAGGCCGACGATGCGGAGCGAGTTCCACGCCGCCGCCCACAGCTCGGAGCCGCGGAACACGCCGTGCGGGAAACCGACCGCGCCGGGCAGGCTCTCGGCGAACCAGTAGTCGAGCGTGAACGTGGACAGGTCGAGCGGCGTGCGGGTGACCGTGGACAGCAGCAGGGTGAGCACCGGGACCAGGACGCTCACCACGAACACGACGACGCCGAGCGCGAAGGCGGGCCAGCGCAGGCGGCGCAGGTCGCTCAGCCGGTCCATCGCGCCCTTGCCGCCGACGGTGACGAACCGGCGGTGCTCGCGCATCATCCGGGTGTCGGTCAGGACGATCAGCACGCCGATGGCGACGATGACCATCGCGATCACGGAGGCGACGCCGGTGCTGCGGTCCCTGATCGACTGGAACAGGCCGGTGGACAACACCCGGTAGTCGGAGGGCAGCCCCAGCACGTACGGCGTGCCGAACGTGCCGAGCACCCGGCCGATCACCAGCAGCACCGCCGACGACAGCGCCGGGAGCATCAGCGGGATCACGATGCGCCGGACGACGGTGCGCCGCGGCGCGCCGAGGATGCGGGCCGAGTCCTCGAGCTGCGCGTCGATGCGGCGCAGCGCGTTCCCGACCAGGAGCAGCACGAACGGGTAGTAGTGCAGCCCCAGGGTGACGATGATCGGCAGCGGGCCGTACGCGAGCCAGTCGGGCGTCCGGACGCCGACGGACTGCAGGATCCCGACCTGGCCGGCGGCCCGCTCGTTCTTGAACAGCGTCAGCCAGGCCAGGGAGAAGGTCCACGACGGCAGCATGTACGGCACCACGAGGGCGCCGGCGAGCCACTTGCGGCCCGGCACGTTCGTCCTGGTCACGAGCCACGCCATGCCGCCGCCGACGACGAGCGCGAACAGCGTGGTGCCGACGGCCACGACCAGCGTGTTGAGCAGCGGCTCCCAGAACAGCAGGCCGCTGATCTGGGAGCGGAACACCCGCCAGAGGTAGTAGCCGGTCCACTCTCCCGGCCGCTGGCCGGCGTGGATCTCGTCGCCGTACTGCAGGCGGGCCGCGTCGGACAGCACCGCGACCAGCGGCGCCACGACGAGGTAGCCGAGGACGACGACGAGGATGAGGCCGAGCGCGGCGGTGGGGTCGTGGCGCATGACCTGGAGCCGGTACAGCAGCCTGCGCCGTCCCGGTTTGGGTGGCGGCGGTGCTTCCGCCTTGGTGACAACTGCCATGAGGGGACTTCCTCCGGGGGTGGTTCTTCTATCGGTGTCCGTCGCCGGCGGCGCCGGGCCGGGGCGCCGGCACGGTGCGCCGGGTCGATGCGCCGGGGCGGGGGCCGCGGGCGTTCAGCGAGTCACCGGTCAGTGGCTGCGTTTGAGCATGGCGTCGGCGAGCGCGTCGGCCGCCTCCCCGAGCCGGCGGCCCACGGCGTCGAGCCTGGACAGCAGCTCTCGTTTGCGCAGGGTGTCCATCTCCAGCGGCCCGGCGTACAGCTCGGCCAGCCGGGCCTGGTAGAGCTGGCGCACCCTGCTGCCCGCCTTGCGGGTGGCGAGCACGGCCCGGGTGACCGAGCCCGGGTCGTCGATCATCTTGGCGACGGCGACCTCCAGCTCGTCCAGGCCGTCGATCAGCGCCCGCAGCGGCTCGACCGCGAAGCCGAGGTCGTCCGGCCCGAAGAGGTCGGTCTCGCGCACGTAGTCGCGCAGGTGGTCGAGCACGTCGTCGATGGAGCGGGAGAGCCGGAACAGGTCCTCCCTGTCGATCGGGGTGGTGAGCACCCGCCGCAGGACGCGGACCAGCTCGGCGCGTTCGGCGTCGCCCTCGTGCTCGAGCTCGGCCATCTCCACGCGCGCCGCCGACCGGTCGATCCGGCCGAGGGCGGTCGAGCGGGCCAGCTCGGCTCCGGCCCGCGCCACCGCGATCTGGCCGCGGACCAGGTCCACGATGCGCCGGCCGGACCGGCCGCGCAGGTCGTCCCAGGCCCGGCCGAACCGCCGCAGGCCGCGGTCGCCGCTCACAGCAGCCTCAGCGCGAGCCCGGCGGCGCAGGCCAGCGCCATCGACGACGGCAGCGTGACCAGCCATGCCGTACCCATGTTCACGACGCCCTGCCATCGGACCCTCCGCACTCCCTCGCTCGCCGCCACGCCCACCACCCCGGCGGTGATGGACTGGGTCATGCTCACCGGACTTCCGAGCGCCGCGCTCCCGAGGACGGCGCCGGTGGCCGCCGTCTCGGCCGACACAATGTGCAGCGGCCGGGTGATGACCAGGCCGCGGCCGAGCCGTTCGCCGACCCGGGTCAGGCTGGTCAGCGCGCCGACGAGGAACAGCCCCACGAGCAGCGCCATCCAGCCGGGCGGGACCTCGACCGGGCCGACCGCGCCCACGCCCGCGCGCCCCACGCCGATCGCCACGCTCGCCACGGCGATCATCTTCTGGCCGTCGTTCACCGCGTACGCGAGGCACTGGGCGGCGTAGGCGAGGACGTGCGCGCCGAGGACGACCCGGGGCATGCCACGGAAGGACGGCGCCCGCCGCGACAGCGCCCCCAGCAGGAGGCCGAGCAGCAGCCCGGCCAGGGGCGCGGCGGCGCCGACCGCCAGGACGGACGCCACGCCCCGCCACGACACCGGCAGCCCGGCGCCGAGCCCGGCGCCGGCGATCCCCCCGATGACCGCCAGTGTCAGACTGGTCGGCAGGCCCCTGCCGGTGAGGACCGCGACGACGACCACCGCGGTCGTCACCCCGGCCAGGAACACCGCGGCTCCGGTGCCGGTGCCGAGGTTCGCCAGCCGCTCGGTGAACGTCCGCGCCACCGCCGTCCCCAGCGCGTACGGCGCGGCGAAGACGACGAGCGGCGGCAGCGCGGCGATCAGCCAGCCCGGGGAGCGGGGGAAGCGCAGCCCCAGGCCGATGAGGGTGGCTCCGTCGTTGGCCCCGCTGATGAGCGTGAACAGGATCGCCACCGCGGCGAAGGCGAGCGTCCATGCCATCAGAGGTAGGGCCGCTGGTCGCGCTTGTGCTCGTCGTAGCGCTCCCGCGCCGTCCGCGCCTCGGGGAGCTGCGACACCTCGGCGACGGGGACGTCCCACCACGCCTGCGCGGCCGGGCCCTCGCCCGGGACCGGTTCGACGTACACGACGGTGGTGGTCCTGGCGGCGACGGCCTTGGCGAGCGCGGCGCGCAGGCCGTCGGGGTCGCGGGCGGTCAGCACCTCGGCCCCGAGGCTGGCCGCGTTGACGGCCAGGTCCACGGGGAGCCGGTCGCCGTCCAGCTCGCCGGAATCGCCGCGCAGCCGGTAGGCGGTGCCGAGCCGCCGCGCGCCGACCGACTCCGACAGGTTGCCGATGGAGGCGAACCCGTGGTTGTCGACCAGGACGACGACGAGCTTGACGCCTTCCTGCACGGCGGTGGCGATCTCCTGGGCCATCATCAGGTAGGACCCGTCGCCGACCAGCACGACCACCTCGCGCTCGGGTTTGGCGAGCTTCACGCCCAGCCCTCCGGCGATCTCGTAGCCCATGCAGGAGTAGCCGTACTCGACGTGGTACTGCTCGGGGTCGCCCGGCCGCCACAGCCGGTGCAGGTCGCCGGGCATCGAGCCGGCGGCGTTCACGACCACGCCGCCGCGCGGCAGCTCGTTGACCGCGTCGTTGACGACGCCGAGGAGCACCGGCTGGGTCAGCTCGCCGCCTCCGGTGGCGCGGGCGACCTCCCCCCGCCAGTCGTCGGCGAGCCGGGTCGCGCGGGCGGTCCACTCGGGGTCGGCCCGCCAGGCGGGCGCGCCGACCGTGCGGCCGACCGCCGCGTCGAGGGCGAGCAGCGCCTCCCTGGCGTCGGCGACGAGCGTCTCGCCCGCGTGCTTGGCCGCGTCGAAGGCGGTGACGTTGACGTTGAGGAAGCGGGCTCCCCCGAAGAGGGTGCGCGAGGCGGTGGTGAAGTCGGTGTAGCGGGTGCCGACGCCGATCACCAGGTCGGCCTCGCGGGCCAGCACGTTCGCGGCGGCGGTGCCGGTGTGGCCGATCGCCCCGGCGGCGAGCGGGTGGTCGTGCGGCAGCGCGCCCTTGCCCGCCTGGGTCTCGCCGACGGGGATGCCGTGCCTCTCGGCGAAGAGCCGCAGCTCCTCGCACGCCTCGCTGTACTTCACCCCGCCGCCCGCGACGATCAGCGGGCGCTCCGACTCCTCGATCGCGCGTACGGCGCGGGCCAGCGCGGCGGGCTCGGGCACCGGGCGCGGAACGTACCACACACGTTCGCGGAACAGCTCCTCGGGCCAGTCGTACGCCTCGGCCTGCACGTCCTGGGGCAGGGCGAGCGTGACCGCGCCGGTCTCGGCGGGGTCGGTGAGCACCCGCATCGCGGCGAGGAGCGCCGACGGGAGCTGCTCGGGCCGGTTGATCCGGTCGAAGAAGCGGGAGACCGGGCGCAATGTGTCGTTGACCGTCACGTCGTAGGAGCGCGGGTCCTCCAGCTCCTGCAGCACGGGGGCGGAGACCCGGGTGGCGAAGACGTCGCCGGGCAGCAGCAGCACCGGGATCCGGTTGATCGTGGCCAGCGCCGCGCCGGTCACCATGTTGGTCGCGCCCGGCCCGATCGAGCTGGTGCAGGCGAACGTGGACAGCCGGTTCGCCGCCCGCGCGTACCCGACGGCGGTGTGGACCATGGCCTGCTCGTTGCGGGCCAGATAGTACGGCAGGGCCGACCGGGCGCCGGCGCCCTGCTCGGCCAGCGCCTGGCCGACGCCGGCGACGTTGCCGTGGCCGAAGATGCCCAGGCAGCCCTCGATCAGCCGCCGCTCCACGCCGTCCCGCTCGCTCCACTGCCGGGACAGGAAGCGGACCAGTGCCTGGGCCGTGGTGAGTCTCATGATGGCGTTCCTCCCGATATGTCCAGCAGACCGGCCGCGGTGTCCACGGCCGCGGCCACGTCGTCGTCGGGCGGGTACAGCAGCGCCCTGCCGACGACCAGGCCGCGCACGCCGGGCAGCCGCAGCGCCTTGCTCCAGGAGGCGAAGACCCGGTCGGGATCCTGGCCGGGGTCGCCGCCGAGGAGCAGCGTCGGCAGCGTGGTGGCCCGCATGACCCGCTCCATGTCGTCGATCACGGGGATCTTGAGCCAGGTCATGGCCGAGGTGGCGCCGAGCCCCTGGCAGACGCTGATCGCGCGGATCACCGCCTCCGGGGACAGGTCGTGCGTGACCACGCCGCCCATCCGAGTGGACCAGAACGGCTCGATCATCGCCATCAGGCCGCGCCCGGCGAGCCGGGTGATCGCCCGGCCGCAGCTCTCCAGGGTGGCGGCGGTGGCGGTGTCCTCCAGGGCGATCCGGCACAACATCTTGCCGCCGTCCAGGCGCATGGCCGCGATCGCCTCGGTGTCGTAGGCGGTGAAGCGGTCGTCGAACTCGAACGCCGCGTTCTGGACGCCGCCCCGGTTCATCGAGCCGATCACGATCTTGTCGTCGAGCGCGCCGAGCAGCAGCAGGTCCTCGACGATGTCCGGCGTGGCGAGCAGGCCGTCCACGCCCGGCCTGGACAGGGCGGTCAGCAGCCGGTCGAGCAGGTCGACCCGGTTCTCCATCGCCATCGGACGGCCGCCCACGCCGAGCGCGCCCCGGGCCGGGTGGTCGGCCGCGATGATCAGGAGCTGGTCGCGGTCGACCCGCAGCGGCCGGCGCCGACGACGCGCGGCCGTGTCCGCCACCAGCCCCGGCCGCCAGGCGCGGTCGTCGAGCAGCCGGCGGTAGTCCTCCTCACGCATCTGACGCGTCCCCCCTCGAAGAGTCGCCTGACAGGACGGCCTCGACCTCGGCGGCCGTGGGCATCGCGGGCGCGCAGGCCAGCCGCCCCGCGACGATCGCGCCCGCCGCGTTCGCGAACCGCAGCACACGTTCCAGCGGCCAGCCGGCGAGCAGGCCGTGGCAGAGCGCGCCGCCGAAGGCGTCGCCCGCGCCGAGACCGTTGACGACGTCCACCGGGACCGGCGGCACCTCCACGGTCTCCTTCCTGCTCATGCCCAGCACACCGGCCGAGCCGCGCTTGACGACGGCCAGCTCGACGCCCGCGTCCAGCAGCGCCTTCGCCGCCCCGTACGGCTGTCGCGTGCCGGTGGCCACCTCCGCCTCGTCCACGTTGCCCACGGCGACCGTGACGTGCGGGAGCGCGCGGCGCACCTGGTCGGCGGCCGCCTCCATGCTCGGCCAGAACATCGGCCGGTAGTCGAGGTCGAGCACCGTGTGCGGGCGCCGCCCCCGCGACCGCCAGGCCGCGAAGTGCGCGCCCCGGGACGGCTCCTGGGACAGGCCGGTCACGGTCGCCCAGAACAGCGGCACCCGCGCGATGGCCTTCAGGTCGAGCTCGGACGGGAGGATCTCCAGGTCGGGCGCCTTGGGGAACCGGTAGAAGTAGAGCGGGAAGTCCTCCGGCGGCCGGATCTCGCAGAACGTCACGGGTGTGGGCAGGCCGGGCACCGCGAGGACGTACCGGTCGTCCACGCCGTACTCGCGCAGCGCGTCGTGGACGAACAGGCCGAACGGGTCGGCCCCGGTGCGGGTGATCACGGCGCTCGACCGGCCCAGCCTGGCGGCGGCCACGGCCACGTTGACCGGGCTTCCGCCGAGGTATTTGCCGAAGGTCTCCACCTCCCGCAGGGACACCCCGGTCTGGAGGGGGTAGACGTCCACGCCGACCCGGCCGATGGTGAGCACGTCCGTCACGCGGCGCTCCCCAGGCCGGTGAGGAACGCGACGCTCGACCGGACGTCCTCGACCGGCCCCTCGCCCGAGGGCGGCTCGGCGTCGAGGACCACGTCCTGCTCCATCACGTACCAGCCCTGATATCCGGACCGCGTCAGGCCGCCGACGATCCCGGCGACGTCCACGTCTCCCTTGCCGAGCGGGCGGTAGATCCCGGCCCGGACGGCCTGCGTGTAGGTGAGGTCGCCGTCGCGCACCCGCGCGGCCAGCTCGGCGTCCACGTCCTTGAGGTGGGCGTGCGCGACGCGACCGGCGTGGGCGCGAACGAGCTCCGCCGGGTCGGTGCCGCCGACGAGCAGGTGCCCGGTGTCCAGGCAGAGTGCGACGTCGCAGCCGTCGAGGACGCGCCGCACCTCGTCCCGGGTCTCGACCATGGTCCCGACGTGCGGGTGCAGGGTCACGGTGCGGGTCGTCGCGCGCCGGATCCGCTCCAGGTTGCCGAGCAGGGCCCGCCAGCCGCCGGTGTCCAGCGCGGGCCGCCCGTCGTAGCCGTCCACGCCGGTGGCCGCGGCCAGGACGACGACCACGCCCTCGTCGAAGGAGGCGAGCGCGGCCCGCAGTCCGGGCAGCGGGTCGTGGCCGGGGTCGTGCAGCACGACGGGGACGAACCCGCCCACGGCGCGCAGGCCGTACCGGCCGAGCAGGGACGCCCGGTCGGCGGGCCCGGGAGGCAGGAAGCCGTCGGGACCGAGCTCGGTGGCGGTCACGCCGACCTCCGCCATCTCGGCGAGCACCCGCTCGGCCGGCATCTGGTGCCCCCAGCCGGGCACCTCGCACACTCCCCACGAGATCGGGGCCGCGGCGATCCTCACTTGGTCACCTCCAGGAGGCGGACCGGCCGGTCCGCACGACGGGAAAGGTCGGCCGCCTCCGCGATGTGGAGGGCGGCGAGCGCGTCGCGCACGGTGCACGGACTCTCGCGCTCGCCCCGCGCCGCGGCCAGGAAGGCGTCCATCTCGGCGACGTACGCCGCCTCGAACCTGGCCTGGAAGTCCGGCCAGGGCTCGCCCGCGGGTCCGAGGCCCTCGACCGAGGTCAGCGGGGTGCGGTCGCCGAGCCCGACCGCGCGGGTGCCGCGGGTGCCCGCGAGCTCCATCCGCACGTCGTAGCCGGCGCCGTTGTACCGGGAGCCCTGCATCGTGACGAGCGTGCCGTCGTCGAGCGTGAGCAGGGCGGCGCTGGTGTCCACGTCGCCGGCCTCGGCGAAGAACGCCTCGCCGCGGTTGGACCCGGTGGCGTAGACGACCTCCACCTCACGCCCGGTGACCCAGCGCAGGATGTCGAAATCGTGGATGTGGCAGTCTCGGAAGATCCCGCCGGAGAGCGGGATGTAGCCGGGAGCCGGGGGCCTCGGGTCCGCGGTCAGGAGGTGGACCCGGTGCAGCTCGCCCAGCTCGCCGGACGCGAGCGCGGCCCGCGCGGCCGTGTAGCCCGCGTCGAAACGCCGCTGGAACCCGATGTGGACGAGCGTGCCGGTCCGCTCGGCCGCCTCGGCCACCCGTACGGTCTCATCCACGGTGGGCGCGGCGGGTTTCTCGCAGAAGGCCGGCCGGCCCAGCTCGCAGGCCCGCAGCAACGCCTCCGCGTGGGTCGAGGTCGGCGTCGCGATCACGACCGCGTCGGCCTCGAAGGGATCTCCGACGCGCGCCCCGAGCCGGCGCGCCACCTCCTCGGCCCTGCCCGTGTCGGCATCGAAAACGACCAGTTCATCCACGAGGGTGGCAAGGGTGGCGGCATGAAACGTTCCGATGCGACCGAGACCCAGCAAACCCACACGCATGTCGACTCCTTGTCCGGGGGCCTCCAGTTCTAGATGACCGGCGGTCGCATCGTCAAGAGTTTGTCATGACATTCTGACGAACTATCATCATCACTCGCGAACCGGTGCACACGCCGCCGGACCTCCGGTTCTCAATAACCTCACTAAGTAATAATGTCTTGACAAACTGTTCACATGACGTTCATCGTTGAGCCACCGCGGCGCCCCTCGGGGCTCAGGGCGTCGCGCACGACCCCCTGAGAGGCAAGAGGAGTGACGCCATCGTGAGGCGTACCCGGAAGATCATCCCCGCGGCGCTGCTGGCTCTGGCCGTCGCCGCGTGCGCGCCGTCCACCGGCGACGGCGGCCCGGACACCGCGCGGGCCGAGCCGCTGCCCAGCGCGTCCGTCGACGCGAACTTCGACCTGGACGCGCTGGTCGCCGCCGCCAAGAAGGAGGGCGGACTCATGGTCTACGACTCCAGCGGCGACATCGAGGAGGTCGCCAAGGCGTTCACGGCCAAGTACGGCATCCCGATGGAGGGCGTCAAGTCCGACAGCCCCCAGACCGCGGAGAAGATGATCAGGGAGCACGCGGCGGACAACATCACGATCGACGCCACGATGTACGAGGACGGCGGCGTGCTGATGGGCCAGCTCTTCCCGCAGGGCGTCGTCCAGACCTGGGTGCCGGCCGACCTGAAGGACCAGATCCCGGCCGAGAACCAGAACCCGCTCCTGGCGCTGTCGAAGGCGACGGTCTTCGCGTACAACACCAAGCTGTCACCCGAGGGCTGCCCGGTGAAGAACGTCTGGGACCTGACCGAGCCGGAGTGGGCCGGCAAGCTCGTCATGCAGGACCCGCTGGGCAAGCCCACCGTGCTGTCGTTCTTCACCCAGCTCGACTCGCACGGCAACCAGGCGCTGGAGCAGGCCTACCAGGCCAAGTACGGCAAGCCGCTGGAGACGAAGGAGAAGTCCGCCGCGTACGAGTGGATCAAGCGGATCTCGGTCAACAAGCCGGTGCTCACCGGCTCGGACGAGGACATCTCCGGCTCGGTGGGGGCGCCCAACGCCACGGACAAGAAGATCGGGTTCATGTCGATCTCGAAGTTCCGCAACAACCAGGACAAGGGCTACAGCCAGTCCACCTGCACGGGGATGACGCCGTTCGCCGGCTTCAGCTACCCCAAGTTCGTCGCGATCGCGTCGAAGAGCAAGCACCCCAACGCGGCCAAGCTGTTCGTCCACTTCATCATGACCGAGGAGGGCGTCAAGCACGAGATCGGCGAGGGCGGCGTCTCGGGCAACGGCTCGGTCAAGCCGATCGTCAGCCCGGAGGGCCTGGACGACTGGCAGGGCCAGCTCTTCCACACCGACCCGGGCAAGCTGGTCGACGACCTGCGCGGCCGCCAGACCGTCTCCGACTTCTGGCGCGTCAACCACGGCTGATCACGTGAACGGAAGGGGCCCCCGGCGAGGCGCGTCGCCGGGGGCCCTTCGTCTTCCCGCCGCCGTCAGCCGCGCGGGTCGTAGCCGTCGGTGTCCACGTCGAGGTCGAGCTCGTCCGCGATCTCGTCCCAGCCGACGAACTTGAAGTTCGTGATCTCCCGGTCGCCGTCGGCGGGCGTGTTGACGCCGTCGTGCGCGACGAACAGGCCCTCGTCGAAGTCGCCCAGCGGGACGTTGAGCACGGTCGAGCCGTCGCTCACCTCGACGCCGTCCACGCCGCCCTTCGGGCTGACGCGGAACTGGCCGAGGTAGTCGTTGGCCCCCTCCTTCTTGTAGACGGCGAAGGTGTTGTCACCCTGGCTGGAGGCCAGCAGGTAGCCCTTGCCGTGGTCGCGGTAGTAGATCGTCAGACCCTCGACGTCGGCCGCCAGGCGCCGCCCGCCGAAGCCGGGGTCCGCGCCGGGCACGCACTCGTCGGCCGCGGCGTCGTACGTGGCGGGCACGCCGTACTCCTTGACCTTGTCCACGAGCACGGGCGTCCCGGCGAGGTCGGCCCCGACCTTCCAGATGCCGACGTCCTCCTGGCCGGCGTAGAGCGTGTCGGTCTGCTCGTCGACGACCATGCCCTCGACCTGCGGGGCGCGGCCCGGCTCGTCGCACGGGGTCCAGGTCCGGCCGTTCGGCAGGGCGAACGAGCCGGGCAGGTCGAGGGTCCTGACGACCTCGTAGCCCACCTTGCCGCCCGGCTTCTGCAGCAGCTTGACCAGGCCGACGCGGGTGGTGTGCCGCCTGCTGACCACGGCGTACGTGCCGGTGGAGTCCTTGAAGGTGGTCAGGCCGTACGCGGTGGCGCCGTCGTTGACCTCCTGCTGGTTCGCGTTGAACAGGAACGGCGCGGCCGGGTCGGTCACGTCGGTGAGCTGCCCGCCCGACACGGCGTAGATCCTGAGCTGGTCACGTCCGCGGTCGGAGACGACCGCGAGGTCGCGCCCGCCGAAGCCGTAGGTGACGTCCACGTTGTTGAACCGGCCGGGCTCGTCGTCGGGGCCCGGCGCGGCCGGGGCCGCGAAGTGCTGGAGCTCCTTGCCGTCCAGGTCGTAGACGAAGAGCCCGCCCTCCTTCGCCGTGCCGATCACCACGCTCTTCTTCGACTTCGACGGGTGCACCCAGATGGCCGGGTCGTCGGCGTTGGAGTTGCCGCCCGCCTCGTCGTCGTACAGCGCCGGGGTCTCCAGCTCGGGGTGAACCGTCTTGACTCCCTGACCGGCGGCGGACGCCGGGTACGCGCCGACCAGCAGCACCGCGGCGGCCGCCAGGGAGATCGTGGACAGGGGACGCATCGCGCCTCCATCTTTCGGGGGGATGATGTGCACCAAGAACGTAACTACGATTTGACGACAAATCAATAGCAGGTCGTTATGTCATGACATATTCACGTCTGCTTCATCCGGCGGCTACGCTTCGTGTCCGGCGCGCGTCCCGGCAAACCCCTCCGCGGGTACGGAAACCCCGGGCGAGCGCCAAATAATCGCAGGTCAGAGGGTAGGCACTAGGTGCGGGACGCACTTACCAACGCGGCGGAGGGTTGATAGACGTTGATGCAGCCGGGAGTCGGCGCACGCCGCGTGACGCCCGGCACGGCCGGGAGGGGGGTAGGCCATGAGCGCACCAGCGGTTACCGCCGCCCTGGACGAGGTGCACATCCTGTGGACCTCGGAGGGGATGAGCTGCGACGGGGACACGGTCTCGGTGACCGCCGCGTCGCTGCCCAGCATCGAGGAGGTCGTGCTCGGCCTCGTGCCCGGCCTGCCGAAGGTGCACCTGCACAACAAGGTGCTGGCCCAGCCGGTGGGCGACGAGTTCATGGCGGCCTTCCACCGCGCCGCCCGGGACGAGCTCGGGCCGTTCATCTTCGTCGTGGAGGGGTCGATCCCGAACGAGAAGATCAACGGCGAGGGCTACTGGACGTCCATGGGCAACGACCCGGTCACCGGCGAGCCCATCACGGTCAACGAGTGGATCGACCGGCTCGCGCCGAAGGCCTGGGCGGTCGTCGCGGCGGGCACCTGCGCCACCTACGGCGGCATCCACGCGATGGCCGGCAACCCCACCGGCTGCATGGGACTCTCCGACTACCTGGGCCCGGACTTCCGGTCGGCGGGCGGCCTGCCCATCGTCAACGTGCCCGGCTGCCCGGTGCAGCCGGACAACTTCATGGAGACGCTGACCTGGCTGCTCTACCAGGCCGCCGGCCTGGCGCCGATGATCCCCCTCGACGAGCGGCTGCGGCCCACCTGGCTCTTCGGCAAGACCGTGCACGAGGGCTGCGACCGGGCGGGCTACTACGAGCAGGGCGACTTCGCCAAGGACTACAACTCGCCCAAGTGCCAGGTGCGCATCGGCTGCTGGGGCCCGGTGGTCAACTGCAACGTCACCAAGCGCGGCTGGATGGACGGCGTCGGGGGCTGCCCCAACGTGGGCGGCATCTGCATCGCGTGCACCATGCCCGGCTTCCCCGACAAGTTCATGCCGTTCATGGACGAGCCGCCCGGCGGCAAGATCTCCTCGGCGATGACCAGCGTGTACGGGGGCATGATCCGCAGGCTGCGCGGGATCACGAACATCACGGCCAACAAGGAGCCGCGCTGGCGGCACAACGAACCCAAGCTCACCAGCGGGTACGCCCCGCGCTGGCCGCACCGGTAGTAGAGGGGAACGACACGGTGGCAATCCGATCGCAGAAGGCTCCGGAGGAGCAGCGGACGCTGGTCGAGATGTCCTGGGACCCGATCACCAGGATCATCGGGAACCTCGGCATCTACACCAAGATCGACTTCAGCAACAAGGAAGTCGTGGAGTGCAAGAGCACGTCGTCGCTGTTCCGGGGCTACAGCGTGTTCATGCGCGGCAAGGACCCGCGTGACTCGCACTTCATCACCAGCCGGATCTGCGGCATCTGCGGCGACAACCACGCCACCTGCTCCGTCTACGCCCAGAACATGGCGTACGGCATCAAGACGCCGCCGCTCGGGGAGATGATCATCAACCTGGGCGAGGCCGCCGAGTACATGTTCGACCACACGATCTTCCAGGACAACCTGGTGTTCGTCGACTTCTGCGAGCAGATGGTCAAGGAGACGAACCCGGGCCTGCTGCGCCGGGCGGAGACGACCGAGGCGCCGCGCGGACACATCCACGGCTACCGCACGATCGCCGACATCATGCGCGCCTTCAACCCGTTCACGGGGGCGGTCTACCGCGAGGCGCTGCAGATGAGCCGGCTCACCCGCGAGATGTTCTGCCTGATGGAGGGGCGGCACGTCCACCCGTCCACCCTCTATCCGGGCGGCGTGGGCACGGTCGCGACGCCGCAGGTGTTCACCGACTACCTGGTGCGGCTGCTGCGGGCGCTCGACTTCATCAAGAAGGCCGTCCCGATGAACGACGACGTCTTCGACTTCTTCTATGAGGCGCTGCCCGGCTACGAGGAGGTCGGGCGGCGGCGCATCATGCTCGGCTGCTGGGGGGCGTTCCAGGACCCCGGGGTGGTCGACTACGACTACCGCACCATGAACGACTGGGGCCGGGCGATGTTCGTCACCCCGGGCATCGTCCTGGACGGGCAGCTCCTGACGACCAACCTGGTCGACATCAACCTCGGCATCCGCATCCTGCTGGGCAGCTCGTACTACGACGACTGGGAGAACGAGGAGACGTTCGTCACCCACGACCCGCTCGGCAACCCGGTGGACCAGCGGCACCCGTGGAACCAGACGACCCTCCCCCGCCCGCAGAAGCGCGACCTGGAGAACGGCAACTACAGCTGGGTCATGAGCCCCCGCTGGTACGACTCGCGCACCGGCGACTATCTCGCGCTGGACACCGGCGGCGGCCCCATCGCCCGGCTCTGGACCACCGCCCTGGCCGGTCTCGTGGACACCGGCACCGTCAAGGCGACCGGGCACAGCGTGATCATCAACCTGCCCAAGAGCGCGCAGCTCCCCGAGATGCAGTTCGAGTGGAAGGTCCCCCAGTGGTCCAACACCATCGAGCGCGACCGCGCCCGCGTCTACTTCATCGCGTACGCGGCGGCGATGGCGGTCCACTTCGTCGAGCAGGCGCTCGGCGAGGTCAGGGCGGGGCGCACCAAGGTGTTCACCGACTTCGACGTCCCCGAGGACGGGATCGGAGTCGGCTTCCACGAAGCGGTCCGCGGCGTGCTGTCGCACCACATGGTGATCCGCGACGGGAAGATCGCGAACTACCACCCGTACCCGCCCACGCCGTGGAACGCCAGCCCGCGGGACGTCTACGGGACGCCCGGGCCGTACGAGGACGCGGTGCAGGGGATGCACATCTTCGAGGAGAACGGCCCGGAGAACTTCAAGGGCATCGACATCATGCGCACGGTCCGCAGCTTCGACCCGTGCCTGCCGTGCGGCGTGCACATGTACCTCGGCGAGGGCAGGGTGCTCAAGCAGGTCCACTCCCCCACGCTGGGCACGAGCGTGTCGGGTTGAGGTGGGACCGATGGCGACGCAGCACATCCCGCTGACCGACGAGGACGCCGCCGACCGCGCGCACCGCGTGGAGGAGCTGCTGGAGCGGCTCGAATCGATGACCGACCCCGGGACCCGCGCCACCATCGCCGAGCTCCTCCAGCCGCTCCTGGAGCTGTACGGCGAGGGCCTGGCGCGGATCGTCGCCGCGGCCGCGGACGCGGGCGGCGCGGAGCTGGTGGACGCGCTGGCGGCGGACGAACTGGTCGGGCACCTGCTCCTGCTGCACGGACTGCACCCGGCCGACACCGAGACCCGCGTCCGCGAGGCGGTGGAGCGGGCCGCCCCGCGCCTGGGCGGCGCGACCGCCGAGCTGGTCGCCGTCGAGCCCCTCGCGGCCCGGGCCGGCACCGGCGCCCCTGGGACGGCCGAGCACGGGACGGCCGACGCCGACGCCGGCGGCGCGGTGGCCCGGGTCCGGCTGCGCCGGCGCGGCGGCTGCCGGTCCTCCGTGCCCGCCCTGCGCGCGGCGCTGGAGGACACGATCCGCGAGGCGGCGCCCGAGATCGCCCGGGTCGAGGTCGAGGAGGCCGCCCCTCCCCCGCCCGTGATCCCCGTGGACAGCCTCCTGCGGGGCCGTTCCGGCACCCGGACGTCGTGAGGCGGGCGCGATGGAACGACGGATCACGATGGGCGCCCTGCGCAGGTACCTCACGCGCCCCCACGACGCGGCGACGCCGCACGGGCCCGGACCGGACGGCCACGGACCGGGCGGCGCGGGCGTGGCGGACCGGGACGCCGCCGAGCGCTGCGACCTGTGCGCGACGCCGGTCGCGGACGGGCACCGGCACGTGGTCGACCTGTCCAGCCGCGAGCTCCGCTGCGCGTGCCGGCCGTGCGCCACCCTGTTCGACCGGCCCGGGGCGGGCGGGCGGCGGTACCGCGCCGTGCCCGACCGCCGCTGGTACCTGCGCGGCTTCGCGTTGGACGACGCCGCGTGGGACGCCCTGCGCATCCCCGTCCGGATGGCGTTCGTCTTCCACGACTCGGCGGCGCGGCGGGCGGCGCTGCTCTATCCCAGCCCGGGCGGCGCGGTCGAGTCGCCGCTGGCCCGCGCGACCTGGGCCAGGATCGAGGCCGCCAACCCGGTGCTCGGCGGGCTCGCCCCCGACGTGGAGGCGCTGCTCGTCGACCGGACGGGCGAGGCGCGCGACCACTGGCTCGTGCCGATCGACGACTGCTACGCGCTGGTCGGCCTGATCCGCACGCACTGGAAGGGCCTGGCCGGCGGCCCGGACGTCTGGCGGGAGATCGCCGGATTCTTCGCCGGCCTGCGCCGCGCGTCCACGACCGTGGACGCCGCGGGCGCGCACGACGGGAACCGATCGAAGGGAGCCCGGCCATGACGAAGTCAGGGGCCGCGTCCGGCACCATGACCAAGATCAGGTCGAAGGTGGGGAAGGGCAGGGCGCGCGAACCGATCAGGACGGGGCGCGCCATGGTCAGCCCGGACTTCACCGCGCACCTGAAGGGCATCAAGGAGGGCAACGCCACGGGCAACTACGAGCACCAGCGGGGCCACCTCCCCGACGGACGCTCGACCGCGGCGAGGTCCACCGGTATCAGACCGAAGGCGCACGACGCCATCGACCCGCGCATGCCGAACCTCTCCCCGGCCTGAGGAGGAGGCGACCAGCCGATGACGACGACGGCCTGCCCGCCGACGCTGCGGATAACGGTCGAGGGCGTGGAGGCGGCCGAGTTCGCGGCCGTCCCCACGCTGCGGTTCCACGCGCGGATCGGCGCCGCGGGGCCCGCCGAGATCCGCTCGCTCGACCTGCGCGCGCAGGTCCGCATCGCGGCGGCGCACCGCTCCTACGACGCGGCGGCGCGGGAACGCCTCGCCGAACTGTTCGGCCCGCCGGCGGACTGGGGCCGCACGCTGCGCAGCCTGCTGTGGACGCACGCGACGGCGCGGGTTCCCGCGTTCCGCGACGGCTCCTGCGCCGCCGAGATCCCGGTGACCTGCACGTACGACTTCGAGGTGGTCGCGGCCAAGTACCTCCACGCCCTCCCGGACGGGGAGGTACCGCTGGAGTTCCTGTTCAGCGGCACGATCTTCTACCTGGACGGCGGGCTGCTGCGCGCGGCCCGCGTCCCCTGGGACACCGAGGCCCGGTTCACCATGCCGGTACGCGTCTGGAAGGACCTGATGGACCACTACTTCCCCGGCAGCGCCTGGCTGCGCCTGGACCGCTCGGTCTTCGACCGCCTCTACGCCTACCGGGTGCGCAACACGCTCCCCGGCTGGGACGATGTGGTGTCCGCTCTGCTGGAAGGGCGGTGAGCGGGCCGTGGACGACGTGCGGCGGATCGCCCAGGCCGTGCTGTACGAGGGCTACCTGCTGTGGCCGTACCGGCGGTCGGCCCTGAAGAATCGGCAGCGCTGGACCATCGGGGGCCTCCACCCCCGGGCGTACTGCGCGGAGGGCGGCGACGCGTGGTACGCCCAGACGCAGTGCCTGGTGGAGGCGGCGCCCGAGGACGAGGTGGACGTGGAGGTGCGCTTCCTGCACGCGCTCAGCCACGACCCCGCCCGGCCGCGCGACGACGGGCACGCCGTCCGCCTGGAGCCGGTGCCGGAGCTGACGGTGGGCGAGCACCGGTACACGGCCCGCGAGGAGGCGACCGAGCGCGAGGTGCCGGTGCCCGGCCTGCGCCTGGGCGCGCTCGTGGAGCGTCCCCATCGTGTCGCGGTCGACTTCCCCGCCGGCCGGGAGGTCGAGTGGCTGTCGGAGCCGTCCGGGCGGCGGGTCGGCGCGATCGTGCGCGTCTGGCGCAAGGTGCGGGGCGAGGTGGAGATCCGGGCGGAGCGGCCGGCTCCCGGCGTCTTCCGGCTCACCGTTCTCGTGGTCAACACGAGCGGCTGGGAGGGCGACTCCCGCGAGGAGGCCCTGCGACGGACGCTCCTGTCCTGCCACATGGTGGTGCGGGCGCGCGGCGGCGCCGGGTTCGTGTCGCTCATGGACCCCCCGGACGCGCTGCGGCCGCTCGCGGAGGGCTGCCGGAACGTCGGCGTCTGGCCCGTCCTCGTGGGCCCGCCGGATTCGCGCGACACGCTGCTCTCCGCGCCGATCATCCTGTACGACCACCCGGAGATCGCCCCGGAGAGCCCCGGCGACCTCTTCGACGCGACGGAGATCGACCAGTTGCTGACGTTGAGCGTGCTGTCGCTGACCGACGAGGAGCGGCGGGAGATCCGCGACGGCGACCCGCGCGCCCGGGAGATCCTGGACCGGTGCGCCGCGCTCACGCCCGAGCAGCTGATGCGGCTGCACGGCACCCTGCGCGACATCCGGCCCGTCCAGGGCGTACGGCCGGCGGCCGGAGAGGGGCCGGGGACATGAGCATGGACTTCTGGGCGCGCATGGAACGCAGGGGCCCCGACACGGTGGACGTGGACGGCGTACCGGTCGGCCCCGGCAGCCGGGTGCGGCTGCGGCCGAGGTCCTCCCGCGCGGACATCTTCGACCTCGCGCTGGAAGGGCGGATCGCCGTCGTGGAGGCGGTCGAGCGGGACGACGAGGGCACGCCGCACCTCGCGGTCACCCTGGAGGACGACCCCGGCCGCGACCTCGGGGAGGCCCGGCTGCCCGGGCACCGCTTCTTCTACGCCGCCGAGGAGGTGGAGCCGCTGGCCGGAGGCGCCCCGGCCGGGCGGCCCGCCCGCGTCCTCGTCGCCGGGATCGGCAACATCTTCCTCGGCGACGACGGCTTCGGCGTCGAGGTGGTGCGCCGGCTGGAGCAGGCCCGCCCGCCCGAACTGCCCCCCGAGGTGGACGTCGTGGACTTCGGGATCCGCGGCATGGACCTCGCGTACGCGTTGCAACGGGACTACGCCGCCGTGCTGTTCGTGGATGCCGCGCCGCGCGGGGAGCCTCCGGGGACGCTCACCCTTCTGGAGCCCCATCTGTCGGACACCGGCGGTGCCCCGGTGGAGACCCACGGCATGGACCCCGTGCAGGTGTTGCGCCTGGCACGCGAGCTCGGCCGCATCCCGCCGCGCGTGCTCATCCTGTGCTGCGAGCCCGCGGCCGTGCTCCGGGGGACGCCCGACGAGGACGTCCTGGTGGAGCTGAGCGCCCCGGTGCGCGCGGCGGCCGGCGAGGCGGTCGGCGTGGTCGCCTCGGTGGTGGCGGACCTGCTCGCCGAAGCCGGCGCGCCGGTCTGCGACGGAGACCCGGGTGAACTCCCGGAGGAACGGAGCGTGAGCAGATGAAGAAGCTGAAGGTGACCGCCGCGGTCCTGGGCTGCGCGGCGCTGGTGCTCATCGTGGTGCAGTGGCCGGACATCCGCCGCTACATCAGGATCGAGCGCATGTGACACCGCCACGCGCGGGCAGGGCTCTCATAACGGTTTGATCACTGCGCGTGGGCTGCCGGTGGGTCGGCCCTACTTTTCCGCCTATGCCGGTGGAGTTCCTGACTGATGTCGAAGCGGCGGGCTACGCCCGGTACGCCGGACCGCCGGTGCGGGCGGACCCGGATCGGGTGCCGTGGGGAGCCGCTGAACGAGGTCACCGCCCGTCTCGGGCATCTCGTGCGTCGAGTGCCACCCGCCTGGTCGCGTTATGCGCGGCCGCCCTGCTGGGCGCGGGGTGCGCCGCCGCGCCGCCGCGGGGTGCGCCCGCACCGCAGGCAACCTCCTCCAGCATCACCACGGCGATCCCCGAACCCTCTCCAGTTCGTACGGCTCGGGGCCGGGGCTGGCGGCTCGAGCACGTCGGCGCCCAGCGCGGAACCCGGCTGAACGCGGTCGCAGCCAGCGGTCCCCGCGATGTGTGGGCGCTCGGCAGCCCGGACGAAGGCACCGGCCGACTGCTGCTCCTGCACTTCGACGGCCGGCGTTGGCGCGAGCGCCCCGCGCCCGAGGTGACATGGGACTCCAAAGATAACGAGAGGTTTCCCGCGCTGGTGGCGACCGGGCCGCGCGACGCCTGGATCTTCGCCACGACCGCCACTCTGGCCGCGCACCACTGGGACGGCGAGCGCTGGAGCCGGGTCCCGCTACCGGACATGGACTACGACCCGGGCGAGCGGGCCGGCGCCACCGCCCTCGCGCCCGACGACGTGTGGCTGGTGGTCGGAGATCACGCCGCGCACTGGGACGGGCGGGCCTGGACGGTCATGCGCCTGCCCGCCTGGGCGGCGTCGGTGTCGGCCGCGGCGCCCGACCAGGTGTGGGCGGTCGGCGGCACCAGCCGGCCGCTCCCGCAGGGGAGCACCGGCTCACAGGCGGCGACCATGCGCTGGGACGGCCGGTCATGGCAACTGGTCCCCGCGCCCGAGGACCGCACACCGAGCAGGGAGATCAACAGCCAGGGCCGGCCGGACGGCAGCATCCCGTCGATCGTGCTCACCCAGGTCGTCGCCCACGGTCCCGGCAACGTATGGGCGATCGGCACCCGCACGGTGTTCGACTACGAGGACGGCACCAGCAGTACCACGATCACCATGCACTGGGACGGCGCGGCCTGGTCGCTGGTACCCGGCTCGGCCGACGTCAGCGCGTCCGGCTCCGACGGCGCGAACGGCATCATCCTGGTCGACTCGGAGGCCGCCGAGAGCGGCTTGAGCGGGACCATCCGGGTCGCGCCCGACGGCAGCCGGACCGAGATACCGCCGATGGCGGGGGCGCACCGCAGGCGCGAGGTCGGCGTCTACGCGGTGAGCGCGGTGCCCGGAACGAGGACGGTCTACGCAGTCGGCCTCGCCTACGGCAAGAACTTCGGCCCCATGATCGCCCGCTACCGCTGAGTTCCACCCGCGTGACGGTCGGCCGATCCGCCACCCAAGACCTCGGCTCGGTCCGCGACGAGCGGCGCCAGCCGGCGCAGGTAGTAGTCGAGCCGCCTGCGCGTCTCCTCCAGTGTGCCCAGCCAGCTCAGCAGTTCCGCCCGGCCCTTCGCGGTGAGCCGGTAGACGCGCCGCGCCGGCCCCGTGCCTGACGGCGCCCAGTCGGAGCACAGGCACCCGTGGCGCTCCAGCGAGCGCAACGTGCGGTAGACGGTGCTGGTGTCGCCGTCGACGATGCCGAGGGGGCGCAGCCGCCGCACGAGTTCGTAGCCGTGATCCGGGCGCTCGCCCAGGAGCAGGAGCAGGCAGGGGCTCAGCAGGTTCTTCGGCTCCCAAACGCTCACTCCGGACCACCGTTCCCCGGCCGCTCGCCACTTCCGGAAGTCGACGGGTTCGATTTCCGAATTACGCCGGTGAATACCCAGAAGCCCCCAAAAGGGCACGCGAGCGGAACTATCCGAATTCACATCCTTTCCCCCAGCGCCCGCCGCGATCCCACAAAACAACGCTCCCCGCCGACCGGCTTTCCGGGCGGGACGCGACGCGTGCGGGCCGCATACGGGAGCAGAGCGACGCGAGTGGAAGCCACCGCGTCAGCGGGACGGGACCGGGGGCGCACACGGGAGCCGGGCGGGTGAGGCCCGTAAGCCCCTACGGAAGCGGACGGGAGGGGGCGACGGGCGACGGGCCGCGGAGGGAAAACCGGGCGCGGGGAAAGCAGACGGGGAAAAGCAGGACGGGGAAAGCGCGGCCGGGAAAATCCGCTTCGTAACCCTCGGCGGCGGAGTTAAACCTGCCTTTACCCGATGCTCGACGGTCGCTGAACAAGCGCTAACTAATCTGGCGCAGATGATTCCGCCGAGCCAGGTGAGGCACCTGCGCCGGTTGTGACGGGGAGAAATACGATGAATCAGCTTACGGAGACCGCCGCACGGGGTGGCGGCTCCTCGCGGGCGCCGGGGCGGTCCTCCCGGAAGGGTGTCAGGCGCTGGGCGGCCTCGCATCGTTGGTACCTGGCGCTCGCCGCGGTGGCGGTCTGCTATTCGGCGGTCCAGCTCCTGGTGACCGCCCGGGTCGGGCTGGGCTGGGACGAGAGCATCTACGTCAGCCAGGTCACTCCGGGCGTGCCCCCGGCCTGGTTCAGCGCGCCGCGCGCGCGAGGGGTCCCCTTCCTGGTGGCCCCGGTGACCCTGTTCACCTCGTCGGTCATCGCCATCCGCGTCTACCTCAGCCTGCTGTCGGGCCTCGGACTCTTCCTCGCGTACGCGCCCTGGGTGCGGCTGCGGCCGGGGGCCGCCGTTCCCGCCGCCGCAGCGCTGTTCGCGGGGCTGTGGACGTCGCTCTTCTACGGCGGCGAGGCGATGCCGAACATCTGGGTCGCGTTCTGCGCGGTCGGCGGCGCCGCCCTGTTCTGCCAGGCGAAGCGCAGGGGCGCCCTGGTGGGCATCGTGCTCGCCTTCGCGATCGCGTCGCTGGTCCGCCCGACGGACGCGTCCTGGCTGGCGCTGCCCCTCGTGGCGTACGGGCTGGTGGCCAGGCGCCTGCGGCAGGTCGCCGCCGTCGTCGCGGGGCTCGCGGTCGGCTGGGGCGAGTGGCTCGTCGAGGCGATGACGAACTACGGCGGCCCGCTCGCGCGGCTGTCCGCGGCGGGCGCCAAGAACGAGGCCGGGCTGCACTTCAGCCTGGGCGAGCACCTGCGGGCGCTGGACGGCCCGATCCTGTGCCGCTTCGGCCACCCGTGCGGCGACGTCCCGCTCGCGCACGTCGCGTGGTTCGCCGCCATCCCGGTGCTCGCGGCGGTCGGCCTGTGGGCGGTGCGCAAGCCGGCGCGCAGGCGGCCGCTGATCATCGCCACCGCGTCGGGCGTGGCCCTCGCCCTGTCGTACATCTTCACGATCGGGTACGCCGCGCCGCGTTTCCTGCTGCCGGTGTACGCCCTGCTCGCCCTGCCCGTGGCCTGCGGCCTCGCGTCGGTGGCGCGGGTGCGGGCGGGCCGGGTGCTGGTGGCCGTCGCGATGCTGGCGTTCTTCGTGCTCCAGGGGAGCACGCTGCTCGAGCGGGCGGACGTCGAGGGTGCGGCCCGGGAGCCCGACCGCCTGGCGGCCGAGGCGCTGCGCGGTCTCGGCATCACGCGGCCGTGCTTCCTGTACGGCCACGCCGCGCTCCAGGTCGGCTACCTGAGCGGCTGCGGCATGGTCGGGATCACCAAGGACTACGGGGGCTACGAGCTGCCCCGGCAGATCGACGCGGCGCTGGTCCGGGGTGACTGGGTCGGCGTGCTGAGCAACCGGAAGGACACCCCGGCCGGGTTCCTCGCCTCCTGGCGCCGCGTTCCGCTCATCGCGACCGGCTCGCAGCGGTGGTACCTCTACCGGCCGCCGAGCTCCCTCCAGTGACCTGTCGCGCGACCTCGACCAGGTGATTCACGGCGTCCGGCCGGGATCTCTGGGGGCGGATCCGGGGCCAAGGCGCGGAGACGCCCACCGGCCCCCCACGCCGCGGTGGCGTGGGAGGCCGGGCGCCGCGGCCGGACCGCGATCGGGCCGGACCCGGCCGCGGTCCGGTCCGACCCCGGCCGGCGGCGCGACGGCGCCGAGAGCAGAGGCGCGCCCGAGCGGAGGCGTTCGGTCAGAGGCGTTCGATGACGGTCACGTTCGCCTGGCCGCCGCCCTCGCACATGGTCTGCAGGCCGTAGCGGCCGCCGGTGCGCTCAAGCTCGTGCAGCATCGTGATCATGAGACGGGCGCCGGTGGCGCCGAGAGGGTGGCCGAGGGCGATCGCGCCGCCGTTGACGTTGACCCGCTCGGGGTCGGCGCCCGTCTCCTTCAGCCAGGCCAGCACCACCGAGGCGAACGCCTCGTTGATCTCGACCAGGTCCATGTCCTCGATCCGCATGCCGGTCTTCTTCAGCGCGTACGCGGTGGCGGGGATCGGCGCGGACAACATCCGGATGGGGTCCTCGCCGCGCGCGGAGAGGTGGTGGATGCGGGCGCGGGGCCGCAGGCCGTGGGTCCTGACCGCCTCCTCGGAGGCGATGAGGAGGGCGGCGGCGCCGTCGGAGATCTGCGAGGCGACGGCGGCGGTCAGCCGCCCGCCCTCCTCCAGGGTCTTCAGCCCGGCCATCTTCTCCAGGCTGGTGTCGCGGCGCGGGCCCTCGTCGTGCTCGACGCCCCCGATCGGCTCGATCTCGCGGGCGAAGCGGCCCTCGTCGATGGCCCGGATCGCGCGCTGGTGGGACCGGAAGGCGAACTCCTCCATGTCCTCGCGGGAGATGTCCCAGTCGCGGGCGATCATCTCGGCGCCGCGGAACTGCGACACGTCCTGCTTGCCGTACCTGGCCTGCCAGCCGAGCGAGCCGACGTACGGGCCCTCGGTGAAGCCGAGCGAGTCGGCGGCGCCGCGCGAGGCGAACGCGATGGGGATCTGGGACATGTTCTGCACACCGCCCGCGACCACGAGGTCGGAGGTGCCGGACATGACGGCCTGTGCGGCGAAGTGCAGCGCCTGCTGGGACGAGCCGCACTGCCGGTCCACGGTGACGCCGGGGACCTCCTCAGGCAGCCCGGCGGCCAGCCAGCAGGTGCGGGCGACGTCGCCCGCCTGCGGGCCGACGGTGTCGAGGCAGCCGAAGACCACGTCCTCGACGGCCGACGGGTCCACGCCCGAGCGAGCCATCAGCGCCTTGAGCGCGTGCGCGCCCAGGTCGGCCGGGTGCACGCCGGCCAGGCCGCCGTTCCGCCTGCCCACGGGGGTGCGCACCGCTTCGACGATGTATGCCTCCGCCATCACAACTCCTTAGGTTGAAGGATCCCTTCGAGGACCATCGAGACGTACTGCCTGGCGATCTCGTCCGCGGGCAGCGGGCCGTCGCTCCGGTACCAGCTCGCGGCCAGCCAGACGGTGTCGCGGATGAACCGGTAGATGAGACCGGTGTCGAGGTCGGGACGCAGCTCCCCGTCCAGGACGCCCCGGTCGAGCACCGACAGCCACACCTCTCTGAAACGCCGCTGGCTGTCCAGCAGGTACGAGAAACGCGGATTCGTCGCCAGGTGTTTCGATTCGTTCTGATAGATGACGACCGCGGGGCGATGGCGGTCGATCGTCTGGAAGGACGCGCCGATCAGCGCGCGGAAGGTCGCGCCGGCGCCGAGACCGGAGCCGAGCACCTTCTCGTACGCCGCCCACATGTCGGTGAGGAACGCCGACAGGATCTCGTCGGCGATCGACTCCTTGGAGTCGAAGTGGTAGTAGAGGCTTCCTCCGAGAATGCCCGCCGCGTCGGCCACCTCGCGCACCGTGGTGACGGCGTATCCCCGGGAGGCGAACACCTCGGCCGCCGCCGCGAGCAGCTCGGCGCGCCGCTCGGCCCGCGCGGCGGCGGTGCTCTTGGAGTCTCGGCGACGTGGGCTCATGGAACGGGGGCCTTTCGTGCCATCCGGCCGGGAGACGCTCTCCGCACCGGATCAGGCGTGCTGGCTGGAGACGGAGACGACCTCTCCGGTCATGTACGAGGAGTAGTCGCTGGCGAGGAAGACCATGACGTTGGCGACCTCCCACGGCTCGGCGTACCGGCCGAGGGCCTCGCGCTTGGTGAGCTCGTCCAGCAGTTCCTCGGTGGTCACCTTGGCCAGGAAGGGGTGCATGGCCAGCGACGGCGCCACCGCGTTGATCCGCACCCCGTACGGCGCGGCCTCGACGGCGGCGCACCGGGTCAGCGCCATGACGCCGGCCTTGGCCGCCGCGTAGTGCGCCTGCCCCTCCTGGGCGCGCCATCCGATGACGGACGCGTTGTTCACGATCACGCCTCGGCCGCGCGGCTGCATGCGGGTGAGCGCGGCGCGGGTGCAGCGCATGGTGCCGTTCAGGGTCACGTCGAGCACCCGGCTCCACTGCTCGTCGGTCATCTCGACGAGCTTGGCGGTGCCGCCGAGGCCGGCGTTGTTGATCAGGACGTCGATCGGGCCGAACAGCTCCTCGGAGGCCGCGAACAGGTGCTGGACCTGCTCCTCGGAGGTCACGTCGCACGGGACCGCGGCCACCGCGTCGGCGCCGAACTCCTCCCGCAGCGCGGCGAGGCTCTCCGACAGCCGCCGCTCGTGGGCGTCGCTGATCACCACGCGGGCGCCCTCCTCCAGCATGCGGCGGGCGCAGGCTCCGCCGATGCCGGTGCCCGCGGCCGCGGTCACCACGGCCACCCGGTCGCGCAGCAGCCCGTGACCCGGAACATAGGACGGCTTCATCCCCGACCCTCCTCAGTGAGCTTCACATGGTTTACTCTACCAAACAATTGTTAGAAAGAATGAGGGGTCCCCGATGACCGTAGTGCGCTACGAGCGGCGCGGACCGGTGGCGGTGGTCACCATGAACCGCCCGGAGTACCGCAACGCGCAGAACTCAGCGATGACCTACGCCCTCGACGAGGCCTTCTACCGCGCCGTCGCCGACGACGAGGTGAAGGCGATCGTGCTGGCCGGAGAGGGCAAGCACTTCTCGGCCGGCCACGACATCGGCACGCCCGGACGCGACGCGCACGTCTCCTTCGAGCGCAGGGCGGGCCTGTGGTGGGACCACGTGGGCAAGGAGGGCGCCGAGAGCCGCTTCGCCCGCGAGTCCGAGGTGTACCTCGGCATGTGCCGCCGCTGGCGCGAGATCCCCAAGCCGACGATCGCCATGGTGCAGGGCGCCTGCATCGCGGGCGGGCTCATGCTCGCCTGGGTGTGCGACCTGATCGTCGCCTCCGACGACGCGTTCTTCGCCGACCCGGTGGTGCGCATGGGCATCCCCGGCGTCGAGTACTTCGCCCACCCCTGGGTGATGCCCCCGCGGATCGCCAAGGAGTTCCTCTTCACCGGCGACCGGATGCCGGCCCGGCGGGCGTACGAGGTGGGCATGGTCAACCGCGTCGTCCCGCGCGACGAGCTGGAGGCCGAGACGTTCGCGCTCGCGGAGAAGATCGCCGCCATGCCGCGCCTCGGGCTCGCGCTGACCAAGAAGGCGGTGAACCAGGCCGAGGACCTCCAGGGCATGCACGCCGGGATGGACTCCGTGTTCGGCCTGCACCACCTCGCCCACGCGCACAACGCGGAGACCTCGGCCGACTCCCTGGCCGGGATGGACCCCAAGAGCATGAAGGCGGCCGCTGATGGATCTTGACCTGTCGTCCGTCGAACCGTTCCGGGCCGAGGTCCGGAACTGGTTGCGCGCGCACGTCCCCGCCGCTCCCCTGCCCTCCCTGGAGATCGAGGAGGGCTTCGCCGCGCACCGCGCCTGGGAGCGCGAGCTGCACGGCGCGCGGCTGTCCGTCGTCTCCTGGCCCGAGCGGTACGGCGGGCGGGACGCGAGCCCGCTGGAGTGGCTGATCTTCGAGGAGGAGTACTACGCCGCCGGGGCCCCCGGCCGGGTCAGCCAGAACGGCATCAACCTCCTCGCCCCCACCCTGTTCAACCACGGCACGCCCGAGCAGCTCGACCGGGTCCTGCCGTCGATGGCGTCGGGCGAGGTCATCTGGGCGCAGGCGTGGTCGGAGCCGGGCGCGGGCAGCGACCTGGCGTCCCTGCGCGCCACCGCCACCCGGGTGGACGGCGGCTGGCTGCTCAACGGGCAGAAGACGTGGAGCTCCCGCGCCGCCTTCGCGGACTGGGGCTTCGGCCCGTTCCGCTCCGACCCGGAGGCCGAACGGCACCGCGGCCTGACGTACCTCATGTTCCCCCTGGACGCGGACGGCGTGACCCGCCGCCCGATCGGGCGCATCGACGGCAAGCCCGCGTTCGCCGAGCTGTTCTTCGACGACGTCTTCGTGCCCGACCGGGACGTTATCGGCACCCCGGGAGAGGGCTGGAAGGTCGCGATGAGCACCACCGGCAACGAGCGCGGGCTCACGCTGCGCAGCCCGGGCCGGTTCCTGGCCGCCGCCGACCGCCTCGTGGACCTCTGGAAGGAGCGCGGCGACCCCTCGGACACGGCGCTGCGCGACCGTGTGGCCGACGCCTGGATCAGGTCCCGGGCGTACCGGCTGAAGGGGTTCGAGACCATCTCGCGCACCGAGGATGTCGGGGCCGAGTCCAGCGTCAACAAGATCTTCTGGTCGGAGCTCGACGTGGCGCTGCACGAGACCGCGCTCGACCTGCTCGGCCCGGACGGCGAGCTCGACGGCGACTGGCTGGAGGGCTACGTCTTCTCGCTCGCCGGACCGATCTACGCCGGGACCAACGAGATCCAGCGCAACGTCATCGCCGAGCGTGTCCTCGGCCTGCCCAGGGCGGGGCGGTGACCCGTGGCGCGCGACCGTGACACCACGCGGCGAACCGGGCGGCGAACCGGGCGGGACACCACGCGGGACTTCGGTGCCGGAGGCCGGGCCGGCGCCGGCCGCGGCACAGTGACGACTTTCGGGAGGCGGCCGTGAAGTTCATCCTCGACGCCGAGCAGCGGCTGTTCGGCGACACCCTGCACAAGCTCCTGGCCGAGGCGGACACCCCCGCCGCGATCCGCGCCTGGGCGGCCGGGTCGCACGAGCCGGGCCTGACCCTGTGGCGCACGCTCGCCGAGGCGGGCGTGCTCGCCGTCGCCGTGCCCGAGGCGGCGGGCGGCGCGGGGCCGCTCCCCGTCGAGCTGGTCACCGCCTTCCACGAGCTGGGACGGCACGCCGCCCCGGGACCGCTCGCCGAGAGCGTCGCCGTCGCCGCGCTGCTCGACCGGCTGGCCCCCGAGGACCTCGTCGTGACGCCCGGGACGGCGGACGGGTGGCTGGCGGGCATCGCCGAGGGCGGCACGGTGGCGACGCTCGCCCTGCCCCCGGCCGTGCCGTACGCGCTGGACGCGGACGCGGCGGACGTCGTGCTGACGGTGGACGGCGACGAGCTGCGCGTGGCCGTCCCCGGCGAGGTGCGCGCCTCCCTGGACCCGGCCCGGCGGCTGTTCTCCGTCGAGGGGGGCGACGTGGTCGCCTCCGGCCCGTCCGTGCGCACCGCCGCCGAGGCCGCCCGCGACATGGGCGCGCTGGCGGCCGCCGCCCAGCTCGTCGGCGTGGGCCGCGCGCTGCTGGACGTCTCGGTGGCGTACGCCGGGGCGCGGCGGCAGTTCGGGCGGCCGATCGGCGAGTTCCAGGCGGTCAAGCACCACCTCGCGAACGCCCTCGTCGGCCTGGAGTACGCCCGCCCGCTGGTCCACGGCGCGGCCCTCTCCCACGGCTCGCCGGACTTCTCCCGCGACGTGTCGGCGGCCAAGGTCGCGGCGTCGGAGGCGGCGTACGCGGCGGCCAAGATCGCCCTCCAGGTGCACGGCGCGATCGGCTACACCGACGAGTACGACCCGAGCCTGTGGATCAGGAAGGCCCGCGCCCTCCACTCGGCGTGGGGCTCCCCCTCCGCGCATCGGGCCCGCGTGCTCGCCGCGCTGACCTGATCCGCTCCCGCCGCCGGGCCGCGCCTCCTCGCCGTCGCAGGGCCCCCGACTCCACCCCCGAGTCGGGGGCCCTGCGCGTTTCCTCACCGATCCGGCCCTGCCTGGGCGGGGGCCATCCCGTTTGCTCGGGACGGCTCTGGGCAGGTGCGCACCTGCGATGGCGGGAGCGGGGGGTACGACCGGCCCGCGGCGGGCCGGCGGACCTGACCCGCCGGGCGGGTACCGGGAGAGGACGGACATCGGCATCGGAATCGAGGAGCCTGCCGTGCTGACGATGACCGACAAGACCGTGGGGGCGATCCGCGATCTGACAGTGGGCGAGTACCTGCCACACCGGGCGGGCCTGCGGATCGCCCCCAAGCCCGGCGAAGAAGGCGCGCTCGAGTTCTCGCTGGCGAGCGACGCCTGGTCCGGAGACCAGGTGATCGAGAAGGAGGGGGTGCGCGTCTTCGTCGACCCGGACGCCGTCGCCCTTCTTGAGGGCAAAACGCTGGACGCCGAGAACGACGCGCAGGGCCGGCCCGTCTTCCGGCTGACGTCCTGACCACAGCGCCGTCACCGGCCCCGTCCACCCCGGCCGCTCCACGGCCGGGCCCGATCAGCGTGCGCCCTCGCGAGACAGCTCTTTCCCAAAGGTTGTTGGGAAAGTATTATCCCAACATGCCTTGGGAAATGGATGGCGACGATGGCGACGACCTGGTCCCGCTGCGGGCGCTGGCCAACCCGCTCCGGATCCGCATCGTGTCGCTGCTCACCGGCGTATCGATGTCGGCCACGGAGGTCGCGGAGGAGCTGGGCATCGCCCACGCCTCGGCCAGCTACCACCTGCGGCAACTGGCCGAGGCGGGTTTCCTGGAGCGGGTGGACGAGGGGCCGCCGCGAGGAGGCAAGGGACGACCGCGCAGGCGCTACCGTTACGACCCCTCCAGCAGCTCCCGGCTGGACCGGGCGCAGGGCCGGCAACTCCTGCACGAGGCGCTGAGCGCGGACCTCTCCCGGCGTATCGCCGAGGCCAGGACCCAGCGCATGTCCATGGACGCCGAGGTGTGGCTGGACCGGTCCGTGTGGGAGGAGGTCGTCGGGCTGATCGACCAGGCGGTCGCCCTGGTCCACGACAAGGCGGGCCCGCCCCGTTCCGGTGACAGGGTCAAGGTCAGCATGACCGCGCTGCTGCTGGAACTCGACGACGTACGATGACCCGCCTGCTCTTGTGCACGGGCGCGGGCTTCCTGTCGGTGGGGCTGCTCGTTCCCGCGATCCCCAGGCACGTCACCGGCCCGCTCGCCCAGGGCCCCGCCGTGGTCGGCGGCTGTCTGGCGATCACGTCGGTGTTCGCCCTGCTCGCCCGGCCCGTGGCGGGCCGGCTGGCCGACCGGCGCGGCCGCGGGGTGACCGCCTGCGCCGGCACCGCGCTGCTGGCCGCCGCCGCGCCCGGCGTGCTCCTCGCCGACTCGCTGCCGCTGTTCCTGGTCTGCCGGGCCGTCGCGGGAGTCGGCGAATCCCTGATGTACGTCGGCCTGGCCGCCGCCGCGAGCGATCACAACCGTCCCGGCGCGGCGATCAACCGTTTCTCCGTCGCGGTCAACGGCGGCCTGCTCGCCGGGCCGGCGCTCGCCGAGACCGTCGGCTCCGCCCTCGGCCTGGGGGCCGTGTGGGTCGTGGCCGGAGCCGTGGCGCTCGCGGCGTCCGGCGCCTGCCTGCTCCTGCCCGGCGCGGCGGGCGGCGCTCCGTCCCGTACGGGAAAGGGCGGGCCGCTCGTCCACCGGGCGGGGCTGTTTCCCGGACTGGCGTACTGGGCGTCGGTGTGGGGTTACACCGCCTTCAGCGCCTTCCTGCCGTTGCACGTCGCGGCGCTGGGCGGCGGCGACAGCGGGGCCCACTTCCTCCTCTACGGCTGCGTGCTGCTCACGGTACGGCTGGGCGGCCAGAGGGCGCTTGCCCGGATCGCCCCGCGCACGGCGGCGGCAGCCGCCCTGGCGCTCACCGCCGCGGGGCTCGCCCTGCTCCCCCTCTGGCCCTCCGTGACCGGGGCGCTCGTCGCGGCCGCGGTACTCGGCACCGGGCAGGCGCTGGGGCTCCCGGCGTTCCTCACGATGGCGGTGACCGGCCTGCCCGCCGGCCAGCGGGGCTCGGCGCTGGCCACCACGACGGCGTTCTTCGACCTCGGGTTCCTGAGCGCGGCGCTCGCGCTCGGCGCCGTCGCCCAGTCCCTCGGCCTGGCCTACGGCTTCGCCGTCGCGGCCGGAGTCGCGGGCCTGGCGCCGCTGGTCCTCCCCTTCCACCGCACGCCGCAAGAGACATCACCCCAAGGAGAGACACATGACCATTCCCGACGCTGAGCTGGCCGGCTACGCCGACGTCGTCTTCGACGTCGCCGTGCCGGTCCTCGCCGACGACCGGGTGCTGATCAACGCCGAGATCGAGCACGCCCCGCTCGCCCGCGCCCTGGCGGAGGCGGCGTACGCCCGGGGCGCCCGCTACGCCGACATCTGGTACTTCGATCCGTACGCCAGACGGTCCCGGGTGCGGCACGCGGACGCGGCGACGCTGGGCGAGGTCCCCTCCTGGCTGGACGCCCGCAACGAGGAACTGGCACGCCACAGCGGCGTCCTGGTCAACATCCGGGGCGCCGCGGCGCCGGATCTCCTCGCCGGGGAGGACCCGGTCAGGGCGGGCCTGGATCGGATGCCGTACCTCTCATCGAGGCAGCGGCTGCAGCTCGGCAACCTGGTCCGCTGGGTCATCATCCCCTGCCCGACGGCGGAGTGGGCTCGCGCGATCACCGGGGAACCGGACGAGGCCCGGCTGTGGCAGTATCTGCGGCCCATCCTCCGCCTGGACCGGCCCGATCCCCGGGCCGCCTGGGAGGAGCGCATCGCCGAGCTGCTCGCTCGCGCGCGGACGCTGAGCGCGATGCGCCTGGACGCCGTACGGTTCGAAGGGCCGGGCACCGACCTGACCGTCGGCCTGCTCCCGGACGCGCATTGGACCGCGGCGCGCCTGGAGTCCGTGAAGGGGCACGTCTTCCAGGCCAACCTCCCCACGGAGGAGGTGTTCACCACCCCCGACTACCGGCGGGTCGAGGGCAGGGTCCGCGCGACGCGGCCGCTCGCCCTCAACGGGACCGTCGTTCGCGACCTGGAGCTGACCTTCACCGGAGGCGTGGTGAGCGAGGTGCGGGCGAGCAGCGGCGCGGACGTCGTACGGACCCATCAGGCGACCGACGCGGGCGCGGCCCGGCTCGGTGAGCTGGCGCTCGTGGACGGCTCCTCACCGGTCGGGCGATCGGGTGTCACCTTCCTCGAGACGCTGCTGGACGAGAACGCCACCTGCCACCTGGCCTGGGGCGCGGGGCTGCCTCCCGGCGTGCCCGCGCGTCTGCGCGCGCGGGACGCCGCCGGGCTCGACGCGGCCGGGGTCAACACCTCCGGCGTGCACGTCGACTTCATGGTGGGCGGCCCCGACGTCACCGTCACCGGGATCGGCCACGACGGAGGCGTGATCGAACTGCTCCGCGACGACGAGTGGCAGATCTGAAGGGCACGCCCATGTCCCCGCGCGGCCCGGAGCCGACACCCGGATGAGGAGGTCCGGGCGGCCTCGAAGCCCCGGACCGGCCGGCACGTCCTGGCCGAGGTGATGGTCAGGGCGGGCCGCCGGCCGCCCGCCGCCCGACCAGCTCCAGGTAGAGCCGGTCGAGCAGCAGGAGCGCCTCGTCCACGCCCTTCCGGTCGCCGGTCAGCAGCAGGTCGAAGAGAAGACCGCGGGTGGCCGCCAGGCTCAGCCGCGCGTACACGGGGGCCTCCTCCGGGCCCAGCCCGCTCCGCAGGCAGATCTCGGTCAGCGGGGGCAGCCAGACGGCGACGAGGTCGTTCCGCAGCCCTCGGGCGTACGGACGGTCCTGCATCGCGTGCGCGGAGAGTTCGAAGAAGAGACGCCCGTAGATCAGGGTGGCTTCTACCACCTTGTCCCAGAAACGCAGCCGGCTCTCCCCCAGAGGCACGTCGTCCGTGACCAGGTCCGCGAGGGCCGCCCGCTGTTGCGCCTCGACCGTTCGTACGACCTCGGCCAGCAGCCCTTCCCGGGAGCCGAAGTGGTGGATCAGCACCCGGTGGCTGGTGCCGAGGCCGGCCGCGATGGAGCGGAGGCTGGCGTCCCCGACCCCGTGGGCGGCGAAGTATTCGATCGCCTGGGCCAGCCACCTCTCCTTGGGAGTCACGTCCTTGGGAGTCACGCCCGCTCGCTGCGCGCCTTCAGGCCCTGGGCCTCCAGCGCGAGGTAGCGGGTGGTGAGCCTGCCGGTCAGCCGTGCCATGAGCGGGCCGAGCACCCCCTCCTGGTCGATGGTGGACCGGGCGACCGTGCCGTCCGGGGCGGCCTCCACCCAGTGGCCTCCGGTGACCCGCATCCCCGGGCTCCTGCTCACCCAGACGAAGTGCTCCCCTTCGACCAGCTCGGTCACCTCCCAGACCGCCGGGGGCAGCCTCGGCTGCTTGATCCTCGCCCGTGACCCGATCTTCAACGGCCCCGGCTCGGCGAGTTCCACGGAGGTGAAGCTCTCGGCCCATTCGGGCCAGCGTTCCACATCGCTGAACACCTCCCACACACGCTGCGGGGCGGCGGCGATCATGATCACGGATTCGAACCGCATGTACCAAATGGTACATCTCGGATCATCCGCCGCACAGGCCGGCCGCGGACCCGCTCCGCATCTGGGCGAAGGCGGTGTGAGACGTCTTGGGACAGGTGGTCTGGTGCGAGCGCCGCCGGCCGACGCGGCCGCCCTCCCTCCGAGCGCGCCCACCGCCGAGACGTCGGGATGGTCGGTGATCGACGGCCCGTGCGAGCTGGCCTTCCCTCTGCACACCCGGGTCGCGGCGGCGTACTTCGACGGCCTCTCGTCTCAGCGCCGTACGGTGGCTCCACTCGTTCGTCACCGTGAGGATGCCGAGCACGGGCCGGAGAGTGCGTAGCCGCCGCCGGCCATCCAGACCAGCCGCATGCGGAGCCGGCGTACAGGCCGCGTCCGGTGACGGCCGCGACGGGCACGCCGGGCAGGGCCCGGGCGGGCGGTGGAATCGGCCGCTCACTCACGCGGTGGAGCGACTCCACCGATCGGTGGAGCCGGAGTCGTGGAAGCGGGCCCCGGTAATCCAACAGGCGATCGATTGCATGTCCGGCGGGAACGCGACCAGACTTGGGGCATGAAGACGAGCAAGGAAGACGCCGGAGCGCCCCGTGCGCGCCGCCGGGGGCGGCCGCCACGTGACCTTTCCGCACCCGCCACGCCCGAGCGCATCCTCCTGAAGGCGACCGAACTCTTCGCCGTACGCGGGTTCGACGGCGTATCCATGCGCGACATCGCCGGGCAGGTCGGGATCGACGTCTCCAGCGTGCACCATCACTTCCCTTCCAAGGCGGAGCTGTGCGAGGCGTGCTTCGCCCGGGTCTTCGCGCTGGAGCGCGCGACCCTCGAACCCTCGGTCCGCGCCGTCGCGGAGGCGGCGCGCTCGGCGTCGCTCTCCGATCTGGTCGGCGCCGTGCACGGTCTCGTGGACGCATTCGTCGACTTCCTGGACGAGCATCCGCACACCACGTTCCTGTGGCTGCGCCGCTGGCTGGACCCCACCCGGCACGCTCCGCTGGACGAGGCGTACGCGCTGCCGATCTACCACGAGATCGAGCAGGCCCTGCTGGACGCGGCCTCCCGTGGCCTCATCAGCGAGCCGACCCCCCACGTCTCCGTACGGAGCCTGGTATGGGCGGCGCACGGCCACGTGGCGGCGCTGACCGCCGCGGGAACCGGAGCGGTCGCCGTCGCCCGTGAGAAGCGCGAGTTCCGTGCCTACGCCCACCGCCTCATCGATCTCCTCTACGCACCCCCTGGCGCGCGCGCCCCATCTCGCCAATAATTCCATCAGTCGATGGATTAATCGGAGGGTGCGCGATGGACCCCAGGAAGCCGGGCATGACGGCCGTCGTCGGCGGCGGAGTCGCCGGGATAGCCGCGGTCAAGGCGCTGATCGAGGCGGGGGTGCCCGTGCTGGGCATCGAGCGCGCCGACGGGCTCGGCGGCCTGTGGCGGCTGGACGACACCACCGCCTCCTACGAGGGGCTCCGCCTCAACACGAGCAAGCCGCGCACGCAGTTCTCCGACTTCCCCATGCCGGAGGAGTGGCCGGACTATCCGACCCGCGCCCAGATGCTGGAATACCTGCTCGCGTACGCCGACCGTTCCGGGGTGGGCGAGCGCTTCAGGTTCGGCACGACGCTCGAGTCGGCGCGACGCACCTCCGACGGGTCCTGGGAGCTGGTCCTGGACGGCCCCGGCGGGCGGAGCCGCGAGGTGGTCGAGCACCTCGTGGTCGCCAACGGTCACAACCACGTGCCGCGCTACCCTGATCCGCCCTACCCCGGGTCGTTCACCGGCACCCAGTCCCACGCGCACGGCTACGTGACTCCAGCGGAATTCACGGGAAAGCGCGTGCTCGTGGTCGGCACGGGCAACTCCGCGATGGACATCGCCTCCGAGCTGACCGACCACGCCTCGGCCGTGCTGCTGTCCGCCCGGCGAGGCGTCTGGGTGGTGCCGAAACGACTGCTCGGCCGTCCTTCCGACCAGCTCAACGGCGCCCTGGCCGCCCTGCTCCCCTGGCGGGTGCGGCAGGTGGTCTCGCAGACCATGCTCCGCATCCTCGACAGGAGGCCCGCGGGACCGCGCCTCCCCACGCCCCGGCAGGGCCTGCTCCAGGACCACCCCACCCTGAGCGACTCCGTACCCGCGCTGGTGGCCGCAGGGCAGGTGCTCCCCCGGCACGGCATCTCCCGTTTCGACGGATCGCGCGTCCATTTCACCGACGGCCGGGTGGACGAGGTCGACCACATCATCTGGTGCACCGGATACCGCGCGGTGCTGCCCTTCCTCGACGCCGGCACGGCGGGCGACCCGGCGAGCCTGCTGCTCTACCGCCATGTCCTCCCCATCGGAGACACGTCCATCAGCTATGTCGGGCTGATGCAGTCCACCGGGTCGGCGCTGCCTGTCGTCGAGGCGCAGGGTCGGCTGGTGGCCGCTCTCCGCGCCGGAACGTACCGGCCGCCCGCACCCGAGACGGCCTCGAAGATCGCCTCCGCCGAGCTCGCCGCCGCCCGGGCCCGCTGGGGGGAGCGGCGCCCGCACATGCGGATCGACATCGACCAGTACCTCCGGATCATGAAGAAGGAGCTGCGCCCCTCGACCGGGCCGGGCCTGGCCGGGCGCAGGATCCTGATCACCGGGGCGGCCGGCACCTTCGGCAGGGCCATGAGCGAGCGCTTCGTCAGGGAGGGCGCGCACGTGGTCGGGCTGGACGTCGTGTGCCCCGAGGACTCCGGCATACCGATCATCACCTGCGACATCACGTCCCAGACCTCCGTGGACGCGGCGACAGAGGAAGCCGTGGCGCTCCTCGGCGGCGTCGACGTGCTGGTCAACAACGCCGGGCGCGGCGGACCGGCGCCGGCCGAGCTCGCTCCCGACGAGGAGGTGGACGCGCAGCTCCGGCTGAACCTCGTCGGCGCCTGGCGCGTCACGGCCGCGGTCATGCCCCATCTGGTACGCGCGAGGGGGCGGGTGGTCTTCGTCGCCTCCCGGATGGCGGTCCTGCCGCTGCCGCTCGCCGCCGCGTACGGCGTCTCGAAGCGCGCACTGGCCGCCTACGCCGACGCGCTCCGGCTCGAGGTCGGGACGCACGTCGGCGTGACGACCGTCTATCCGAGCATGGTGCGCAGCCCGATCCACGACAGCACCCGGCAGGCCGGCCTGTCCCTCGACGCGGTGTCCAGGCCGGAGCCCGTGGAGGGCGTGGTCGACGCGATCGCCCGCGCGCTGACGGCGCGCCGCGCCCCGCGGGACGTCGCGACCACCCCCCGCGGACGCGTCGAAATGGCGGTGGCCAGGCACGCCCCACGGCTGGCCGACCGGCTCGTACGTCGTACCGTGGCGGCGCGGATCACCGCCGGCGACTTCGCCGCGGCTCCCCTCGCCGCCGGGATGGTGCGCAGGCACCGGGAGTGAACGGCTCACGGCCAGGCTCATGTTCGCCCTTCATCAGGTCGGCGATCGCCCCAACGCTGCCTGTCGACGTGCAGGCACAGGCCTCAACCCTGGTTGGCTCCGCGCTCGCCGGCGATCTCCCAGAGCCGTTTCGTGTTGTCGTTGAAGTAAGGGCCGAAGACTGTTCCACCGACCTCTCGGCCGACCGCCTGGGCCGGGCAGATCTGGTCGGCGTCTGCGATCGACCGTCGGGTTCTCCGGCAAGCGCATCATGAATTGCATTACACGATTACACGTCTTCGGTGTATTTTCGCGACATGATCGTTGAGTACATCCGTTATGCGATTCCGGCGGAGCGGGCCGAGGAGTTCGAGGCCGCTTACGGGCGGGCCGCCGTCTCGCTCGCCGCCGCCCCGCAGTGCGTGGACTACGAGCTCTCCCGATGCGTCGAGGAACCGGCCTCCTACATCCTGCGCATCACCTGGACGTCCGCCCGGGACCACATGGAGGGGTTCCGGGCGGGCGAGCACTTCCGGGCGTTCTTCGCCGAGATCCGGCCGTACGTGAACGACATCGCGGAGATGCGCCACTACGAGCGCACGGCGGTGCGCGGCTCGGGCGGCTCCATCCCGACGCTGTACGACTGGGCCGGCGGCTCCGAGGCGCTCGAGCGGCTCACCACGAGGTTCTACGAACTCGTCGGGGAGGACGAGCTGATCGGGCCGTTGTTCAAGGACATGCATCCCGGCCATCCGCGTTTCGTGGCGATGTGGCTGGCCGAGGTCTTCGGGGGCCCCTCCCGTTACACCGACGAGCGCGGCGGCTACCGGCACATGTTGTCCATGCACCTCGGCAAGGCGATCACCGAGCCGATGCGGCGCCGGTGGGTGAGCCTGCTGATGGACGCCGCCGACGAGGTGGGCCTGCCGGACGACCCCGAGTTCCGTGCCGCGTTCAGCGGATACATCGAGTGGGGCACCCGCCTGGCGTTCAGCAACTCCCAGCCCGGCGCGACGCCCATCCAGGACGCGCCCGTTCCGCGCTGGGGCTGGGGCGTCGCCCCGCCGTACACCGGCTGAATCCCCGGCCGTGCCCCGCGCCCGGCGAGGTTTCTGTTGCGAGGCGGCGAAGAATCCGCAGGCCGGGCCGTCGCAACTTGCGGTGCAACGGCCCGGCCACCGATACCCCTGGAGGCGCGAGAACGCCGTTGCGACGCTCTTGCCATCCCCTCCCGGACGACCGGCGAGGGGTCGGCAAACGGAAGGGAGCAATCCATGATCGGGATGCGGAGCAGCAGGGTTCTCGCGGCGTTCGCGGCGACGGCGGCCATTCTCGCCGCAGGGGTGGTGAGCGCCTCGCCCGCCGCTGCCGCCGGATGCGCGATCGCCCCTCAGGCCCCGGGCGGGAAGACCCTCCGGAACAAGAGCACGATCGTCTTCAACAGCTCGCCCGAGGGCACCAGGAGGAGCACGGGCAGGGTGTGGGTCCCGAACGGCGGCCAGGTCGGCGTCTACGGCCAGAACACCAACCGGTGGGGTACGGCCCACCTCGACTTCGCGGTGATCCGCGCCGGCTCCGGTTCTCGCGAGGTCACCTGCCAGTTCTGGCCAGCCTACGGCCCCACCGGCGAATACTCCCTGCACGACGGCCAGATCGTCAACAGGCGTGCGGTCAACCGGACCGGCGGGGGCAACTACTACTACATCATCGCCACGTGCGATATCCGCACCACTGGCGACTGCGACGGCAGCTTCACGATCAGCTCCTGGTACTGACGCCCTTCCCGGACGAGCGCGAGGGCCGGCGCCGCCGCGCCGCCCTCGCCGTCCGCCCGGGCCCGCCCCGCTCACCGCACCCCGGCCGCCGGGCGCAGGCGATGTCCTCCGACGCGACGAAACCCTTCCTGGACCCATGTCAGGCGGCCGTATACCGGGCCACCGCGACCGCCCAGGCGATGTACAGAACATTGACCACGAGCCGCGCCAGCGCGCCGACGGGTCGCTCCAGCATCCTGGGCCGGTCCGCCCGCGCTCGGCACAGCGCGTCCACATGGGACACCAGATAGCCGGTGATGAGGGCGGCGGCAGCCCAGCTCCCGGCCGACCGGACGGCCGGGAGCAGCACCAGCGCGCCCACGACGATCTCCGCCGCTCCCGTGGCGGCCACGAGCAGACCGGCCCGGCCCAGCCACGCGGGAACCAGCGTTCGGAAGTATCCAGGGACCACGAAGTGCGCGACGCCCGTCACGATGAGGAAGACCGCCAAAGCGATTGCCCCGATAGTGTTCATGGAGCGATGGTTCAGTCATTCCGTGCCTGGGCGCTTGAACAAAACGATCGCCGCATCGTCTACGCCTCCGGCCCCGAGGCGACGATGTTCGCCGAGTCACGTGCGTTCGGCGTCACCCGTCACCGGCTGCCCGCGTGGAAGGTCGTGTTGCCGATCGGCGGCCACGCCGAACTCCTCCGACCGGGACAGCCCGTGATCACGGCAGCCGGATTGATCGTCCCGCCCCAGCTCGCCCACACATGTGTGGCGACCTCGCCCTACATCGCCTTGTTCGTCGACTCCTGGCTGCTGCCCTCCGACCAGGAGCCGACCCGGCTCGACGCCACCGAGGTCCGCCGCCTCATCGCCGCGCTCGGCGCCGCCGACGAGGGCGGACCCGGCACCGCCGCGGACCTGGCCGCCGGATACCTCGAGCTACGCGCTCTCACCCAGGCTCCGCCCCCGCTCGACCCGAGAGTGGCTCACGCCATCCGGCTGTCCGGCCACCCCGAGCCGGACCTCTCCGTCACCTCCGTCGCCGCCGAGGTCGGGCTGTCGGCCCCACGGCTACGCGCCCTCGTCCGGCAGACCGTGGGCGTCCCGCTCATCCGCCTCCGCCAATGGGCACGGCTTCGCGCCGCGATCGCCGAGCTCCCGGGTACCACCGCGGCCATGGCCGCCGCCACCGCGGGCTTCGCCGACCAAGCCCATCTCACCCGTACGGCGCGCGGCCTCATCGGGCGCACGCCCGCCTCCCTGCGACCCGCAGTGATCGACAGACCCGTCCGTGACCGGCTCCGGTCGTCGTCACATCCTTAGTCGTTCAGGCCGCGCCTCAGCTCCCTCTCCGGGTGGCACGTGCCACCCGGAGAGAAAACATCGCCAACCGGTGGCGGGAGCGGCCGGTCCGAGACCAAGATCCGCACTAGGGTTGGCGCCATGCCCTTGGCGCGTTTCTCCGTGGGAAACTACCGCTGCTTTCCCGGAACACAGGAGGTCGAGCTCCGGCCGATCACCGTGATCCTCGGAAAGAACAACTCCGGAAAGAGCGCACTCGTCCGCGCTCCCCTCGTGTTCCAGACGGGGATCCGGACGGACTCACCGCTCCCCCTCGATCTCGACCAGTTGGGGGAGTCGGCTCCGGACTTCCTCAACCTGGTCCACGGCGGCAGCCCACACGGCAATGTGCGGTTGCGACTGGACTTCGAGCGCGTGGGCGCCGCGCCCCACAGCCTGAGCGCCGAGATCCAGAACGTCGACGAGTGGGGAGTGCAGGTGGTCAGCCGCCTGATCCTCAGCGCCGGTTCCGAGTCGACGGACGTCGAGTGGCTGGACTGGCTGGACCAGCAGGAGGAGCCCGGCCTGCGTGACCCGGCCGACGGCTACAGTTACGTCGTCCCGGGCATGGCGGACGCACAGGGACCTGCCGTCGCCACGCTCCCCTTCCGAGGTCTCCTTCCGGCCGTCCGGTACGACGACGACCTCGAACTGGTCCACGACGGCCCCGACCGGCAGGCCGTCGCCTGCAGCGACGAGCCCGACCTGCACGGCCTGGTGGCCGCAATGGCGGTCATCCGCGCCGAGTTCGACGACATCCGCTACCTGGGGCCCTTCCGGCAACGCCCCCGACGGGTGCATCGGCTGCGCTCGCGCGCGTCGTCGGTGGTCGGATCGGGAGGCGAGCTCACCATGGACATCCTGGCCCACGACTCGCTCCGGCGCGGGGGCGCGCTGACATCCAAGATCAACGAGTATCTCGCCGCCAACCTGCCCGGCTGGAAACTCGCCGTCCGGGACCATGACCAGGGGGTCTACACGGCGGTCCTCCGCTCCACCGGGAACAGCGGCCTCGAGGTGAACCTGGCCGACGCCGGCGCCGGCGTGACACAACTCCTGCCCATCCTCACGCAGCGCGCGGTGGACGCGGTGACCCCGCCACGGCGGCCGACGCTGGAGATCATCGAGGAACCCGAGCTCCACCTCCATCCCTCCGCGCACGCGCTGCTGGCCGACCTGTTCCTCGGCGCGATCGGGGAATCACAGGTGCGCTTCCTCATCGAGACGCACAGCGAGACCTTCCTGCTCCGGCTCAGACGACGGATCGCGGAGGGAGCGGTGGACCACGAGGACGTCGCCGTCTACTTCGTGGAGAACACCGACGGCGCGGCGAACGCGCGCCGGATTCGGATCGACTCCCTGGGCAACCTGGACTACTGGCCACGCGGCGTCTTCGCGGAGGATTTCGAGGAGACCCGCGCCCTGGCCTCCGCGCAGTTCGGCAGATCGGAAGCCGATGCGAGTTGAGATCGACACGGAGGTGTTACGAAACGACGAACACGTCCGGCACGTCTGGGAGTTGCTCCTCTTCTTCAGCCAGGGGCGTCACGACTGGGTGATCAAGCCGATGGCGGTGGATCAGGCCGCGGAGTTCTTCCGCACGCACCTGCCGACTCAGGCACGTGTGGGCGCGGAGATGGCGATGAAGGCGGGTGCCGCCGGAGCATGGGCCGTCGACGTCCGCCCTGTTCACGTGATCACCACCTCCACGATCTCGGAGGACGTACACGATCTCCGTCAGCCCGCGGCGCTTGTCGTCGAGGACGTCGTCTCAGACCGTTGTTTCGTTCTCGCGATCACCCGGGTCCTGGACGGGGACGATGTCCGCGCCGCCATCGAGAGAGGGTTTCTCGATCTCCGGCACGGCGGCGGCAAGCACCGCGCGGCCCAGCAGACGGCGGACTGCCTCGCCCGCTTCCGGCGAACACCCCGCGTGGCCCTGCTGCTGGACAGTGACCGGCTGGCTCCCGGCCAGGTGACCGGCTGCCACAAACTGGCCGACGAACTGCGTTCCCAAGGCGCGCGGGTCCACGTACTGGAGTTGCGTGAAGCGGAGAACTACGTCCCCAACAAGGTCCTGGGCGGGATCCGGCCGCACCGCGAGTCGTCGAAGAGACTCGACGCGCTGAAATCACTTTCCCGCACCCAGCGCGGCCACTTCGACATGAAGAAGGGTTTCCCCCCGGCGAACGGCGGGCGTCGGAAGATCTCCGACCTGCATGCCGGGCTGTACGACGACCTCCCCGATCGTGTCATGGACGGCCTCCGGGAAGGATTCGGCTCCAATCTCACCGAGCTCCTGCATCGGGCGGCGAACGCGGGACGCCTCACCCCATCCGACTTCGCCGGCCTCGGTGAGGGCGTCCTGCCGGAGCTGCGCGAGCTCATCGCGATGCTGCGCGACATCATCTAGAGGTTCCCATGCTCGATGAAATCGAAGAAATCACCGTAACGCCCGAGATTCACCTGCTGGAGGACCTGCTCGCCAGGATCGCGAGAGGTGAGCTTCGCATTCCCAGGTTCCAGCGGCCCTTCGTCTGGCGACCGGAGCAGATGCTCGACCTGTTCGACAGCATCGAGCGCGGATACCCCATGGGAAGCCTGCTCATTTGGGAGACGGACCGAGATCTGGCCAGCCTGGACGAGATCGCCGGACTGAAGATCCCCTCGGCCCGGCCGGGGAGTCCGGTGGCCTATGTCCTGGACGGCCATCAACGGCTCTCCACTCTCTACGGCTGCCTCAGACGACCGGCGGACGCGCCACGTTCGAGCGAACAGCGGGACTGGATGTGGTGGATCTATCGCGGACTCGGGGCCCTCGACGGAGACGCGCCCCGGTCGAACCGATATCGCCACTGGAAGTCCGCGGACGCTCCGCCTCCCGCGTACCTCCCGATGCGTTCGACCCTGCGCACCATGGACTTCCTCGGCTACGCGCGCGAGTTGTCGGGGCGGGCGTCCGCGGCGGACGTCGCCTCACTCGTCGAGGAAGCCGAGCAGGTCGCGCAACGCATCAAGTCGTACAAGGTCGCGGTGGTCCGGCTCTCGGGCGGCTCTCTCAGCCAGGCCGTCGAGGTCTTCTCCCGGCTCGACGGCAGCGGCCGGCCGATGTCGATCGACCGGCTGGTCTCCGCTCTCACCTACGCGACGCCCGGCCCGGAGAGCCTGGCCGACCGGATCGGCGCGATCCGGGAGCGGGTCGCCGCCTCCGGATTCGGCGAGATCCCCTCGCTCACCGTATTTCGCGCCGTCCTCGCCGTATCCGGTGAGGACAACATCCAGGACACCCGCTGGGAGGCGCTGGCCGAGCGCGCCGAGGGCGTCATCCTCACGTCCGTCGAGAACACGGACACCGCCCTGGGCAGGGCGGTGCGGTTCCTCCAGGAAGACGTGGGTGTGCCCCAGGCGCGACTGGTTCCGTACGATCTGCAGATCGTCCTCCTTACGGCGTTCTTCCACTTCTGCGAAAGCCCGGATGCCCGGCAACTCGAACTGCTGCACCGCTGGTTCTGGAGCACGTCGTGGGCGGGGCGTTTCGCGGGTGCGAACACCGCTCAGGTGAGACGGTCGCTCCAGGAGATGAAGGAGTTCGCACAAGGACGCGGCTCGCTCCATCTCAAGGATCTGACCGCGCGCCCCTTCCCCGGACGCTTCGACATGCGCAGCGCCAGAGTCCGCTCCTTCATCCTCTGGGAGCTGAGGGAGTTCCCGGAGCGGCTGAACCCCGACGGTTCCGCGTTCAGCCCTATGGAGTCGCTCAGCCGTTCCCATGTCGACACATATCGGCACGTCGTGACCAAGCGGGGGGTCGTCGCGATCTCCAGCCCCGCCAACCGGCTGATCATGTCGTCTCCTCCCGGAATCTCTCTCAAGCAGTCCTTGATCGACATGGCTCCCGGGGTCCGCGACGACGTCCTGGCGAGCCACGGAATACCCGCGGATGCCTTCCGCCGCCTGTGCGCCGGAGACGACGAGGGCTTCATCACGTCTCGGTCCGCCGAACTCGCGGCGCGCGAACGGGCCTTCATGGCCCACATCGGCATGCGGCACGCGGACGAGCTGATCGGTGAGGCCGACATCGACACGGATTGAGAGAGGACAGTGAGCGGTCCACGGACATGCCGCCGGGACGAGGGCCGGTACGCCCGAGGGAGGACGGGTGTACCGGCCTTCGTGTGCCCGGCCGGCTCAGATGCCGGACCGAGCGCTGGACAGAGCGCCGGGCCGACCCGGCCGGGACCCCGTCAGGGGGCCGGGATCAGTGGGCCAGGTTGGATCCGAGAACGCGCAGCACGTCGGCGGCCTGGGTGACGATCCCGTCGATCAGCTCCTCGCACGAGGGCAGGTCGTCGATGAGCGCCACCACCTGGCCGGAGGCCATCACGCCGAGGTCGGGGCGGCCGTCCACCATGGCCGCCTTGAGCAGCATGGGGGTGTTTGCCGCCATCAGGACCTGGGACCAGGTGAGCTCCTTGCCGTGTTTCATGGCCAGCCCGTCGCGGATCATCCCCGGCCACGACATGCCGGAGATGCGGCGGAACCGCGCCGCGTTGCGCACCGCGCGGGCCAGCCCGGTCACCCGGCCCGCCCGCTCCAGCGCGTTCACCAGCGGCGTGCGCAGCACCCGGTGCGGCATGCCGTCCACCTGGCGGGTGACGACGGTCTCCGACGTGCCGAGGTAGGTCTGCTTGACCGCGTCCGGGACGGAACTGTCCTTGGTGAGCAGGAACCGGGTGCCCATCGCCACGCCGGCCGCGCCGTACGCGAGGGCGGCGGCCAGGCCGCGCCCGTCGAAGAAGCCCCCGGCGGCGATCACCGGGATGTCGACCGCGTCCACGACCTGGGGCAGCAGCAGCGTGGTGGCGACCGCTCCGGTGTGGCCGCCGCCCTCGCCGCCCTGGACCAGGACGGCGTCGGCGCCCCACGCGGCCACCTTCTCCGCGTGCCGCCGCGCCCCGACGGACGGGATCACCACGATCCCGGCGTCCTTGAGCTTGGCGATCAGCTCCTGGCGCGGGGCGAGCGCGAACGAGGCGACCTTCACCCGGTTCCTGATCAACAGGTCGATGCGGTCCCCCGCGTCCGACGCGTCGGCGCGCAGGTTCACGCCGAAGGGCGCGTCGGTGCGCGAGCGCACCTCGTCGATGGCCGAGGAGAGCTGGTCGAGCGTCATGGTGGCCGAGGCGAGGATGCCGAGGCCGCCCGCGTTCGCCACCGCCGACACCAGCCGCGGGCCCGCCACCCAGCCCATCCCGGTCTGCACGACGGGGTGGCGGACCCCGGTGAGCCGGGTCAGCGGGGTGTCCAGGACCTGCTCGATCACGCCCGGACCTCCCGGTCACGCAGGCTCCTCGGGTCGAGAACCTCGCGGATCAGCCGCAGCTCCTCGTCCGTGGGCTGCCGGGTCTCCGGCACGTCGCCGTCGATCACCAGGTCGAACCCGGTGGCGGCGGCGACCTGCTCGGCGGTCACCCCGGGGTGCGTGGAGACGAGCCGCATCGCCCCGTCCGGCGTGCCGAAGTCGAAGACGCCGAGGTCGGTCACGACCCGGCGCAGGCCGTGGAAGCGGGACGCCTCCGGCCCCAGCTCCGCCGCCCGGTCGTAGCCGACGCCGCTCACCATGTCCACCTTCGGGACGAACACCCGGGTGGAGTGCTTGGGGATCCAGTAGCTCGTCGGGTTGCAGATGGTGTTGCCGGGAGCGCCGCGCACACCGAGGAGCTGCGACTTCGGCCGCGCCCAGTCGCCGACGACCGAGATGTTGGTGTTGCCGTACCGGTCGATCTGGGAGGCGCCCATCATCACGTGCCTGCGGCCGTTCTGCACCAGCCACAGGTGGTCGCGGAACGGCATCCAGCCCTCGACGGGCCCGGACGGCGCGCCGAACGGCACCGGCTCGGCGGTGAGCATCGCCCCGCCGTCGGTGGTCAGCAGCCCCGGTTCGAACGTGAGCCGGGCCAGCCGGGCGCCCAGGATCGAGCAGGTGCCCATGGCCGCGGCCAGGATCTCGCCGTCGCCGCGCCACGCCTCGGCGCAGGCCACCACGCAGATCTCCGCACGGGTCGCGCTCATCGTGCCTTCCCCTCCTGCTCCTCGTGCCAGCGGCGGACCGCCTCCTGGTAGGCCGCCTCGTCCCCGCTCAGGAACCGCTCGGTGAACTCCGCCCACGCCTGCGGGTCGGCCGCGGACGTCGCGTAGTGCCGCTGGAACGCCTCGTCCCTCGCGCGGTCGGGCCCGCAGTCGGTGAAGTGGCCGCCGTTCGGGGTCTCCACCACTCCGGCCGTGTGCATCCGGCTGACGAGGAGCGTCTGCGGCGGGCCGTCCAGCTCGCCGGGGGCCACCAGCCGCTCGCAGCTCACGTAGCAGCGGCTCGCCGCCTTGGCGAACAGGTCGTCCATGTACGGGTCGGGGCCGAGGTACTGGCCGTTGCCCCGCGTGTCGGCCCGGTCCATGTGGATCAGCGCCGCGTCGAGCGTCAGCGCGGGCACCGCGAGGAGCTCCTCCCCGTCCTCGTACGGCGAGCGCACCGTGCGCAGGTCCGGGTTGATCCGCGTGACGTCCGAACCGAGCCCGGCCCTCGTCGGCAGGAACGGCAGCCGGTGGGCCGCGGCGAGCAGGCCGAACATGAACATGCCCTCGTCGTACTCGACGAACTCGATCGCGCCGCTCTGCCTGGCCGCCCTGAAGTGGGGCTCCAGCGGCACGGAGTCGAGCGTCACGAAGGGGGCGACGACCTTGCGGACCTTGCCCGCGGCGCACAGCAGACCCACGTCGGCCCCGCCGTACGACACGATCGTCAGGTCCTTGAGGGACGAGCGGTGGAGGGCGCGGACCAGCGCCATCGGCTTGCGCCGGGAGCCCCACCCGCCGATCCCGATCGTCATGCCGCTCTCCAGCGTCCCGACGATCTCCTCGACGGTCATGACCTTGTCAGTGCTCATCGGTCACTCACCACTCCTCATTCGCTACGCGGCCGGCCTCGTCCCTCAACCGACCACTCCGCTCACCGCGTCGGGTTCGCTCCGTCATCACGCCCCCTCGGAGACGAAGCTGTCGCGGTGCCGGTCGCCGGCGCCCATGAGGTTCAGCTCGAACGTGAAGCCCTGCTCGAACCGGTAGCTGCGGTGGACGTCGATCGGGTCGATGCCGTTCAGCGACTCCTTGGCCCGGCGGATCACGTACGGGTCCTTGCCGGCGATCTGGGCGGCGACCTCGAGGGCCGCGTCCCTGAGCCGGTCGCGCGGCACCACTTCGAGCACCGAGCCGTGCGCGTGCAGCTCGGCGGCCGTGATGTTGCGGCAGGTGTAGACCATCGCGCGCATCAGGTGCTGCGGGACGAGCCGCGCGAGGTGCGTGGCAGCGCCGAGCGCGCCGCGGTCCACCTCGGGCAGCCCGAAGTAGGCGTCCTCGGAGGCGACCACGATGTCCGCGTTGCCGACGAGGCCGATGCCGCCGCCGAGGCAGAAGCCGTGCACGGCCGCGATGACCGGCACCTCGCACTCGTACACCGCGGAGAACGCCGCGTAGCAGCCCCGGTTGGCGCCCACCAGCGCCTCGAACCCGGTCGTCGCCTGCATCTCCTTGATGTCCACGCCGGCGTTGAAGCCGCGGCCCTCGGCACGCAGCACGACGACGCGGGTCTCCGGCTCGCGCCCGGCCTGCCGTACGGCGTCGGCGAGGTCGAACCAGCCGCGCACCGTCAGGGCGTTGACGGGGGGCGCGTCGACGACCACCTCGGTGATGCCGTTGCCATGGTTCCTGGTGGAGATTCCCATACGCTACCTTTCCACCAAACATTTGTTAGAAATGACCGTAGCAGAAGGTACCGTGCCTGGACATGGCCGACCTGCCCCCAGCCGCCGCTGACAAGGAGAGTCTGAGAATGATCTGCAAGGACCGCGTCGTCATCGTGACCGGCGCCGGGCGCGGCCTGGGCCGCGCGCACGCCCTGGAGTTCGCCCGGCAGGGCGCCAAGGTCGTCGTCAACGACCTCGGCGTGAGCCGTTCCGGCGAGGGCGGCTCGGACGGCCCCGCACAGCAGGTGGTCGAGGAGATCCGGGCGCTCGGCTGCGAGGCCGTGGCCGACACCTCCGACATCGCGACGGACGCCGGGGCGCGGGCCCTGGTCGCCACGGCTCTGGAGACCTTCGGGCGGCTGGACGTCCTGGTCAACAACGCCGGGTTCCTGCGCGACCGCATGCTCGTCAACCTCTCGGAGGAGGAGTGGGACGCGGTCATGCGCGTCCACCTCAAGGGCCACTTCCTGCCGCTGAAGCACGCCGGGCTGCACTGGCGGGCCGAGTCCAAGGCGGGCCGGCGGCCGGACGCGCGGGTGATCAACACCTCGTCCGGCGCGGGACTGCTCGGCAGCGTGGGCCAGGGCAACTACTCCGCCGCGAAGGCCGGCATCGTCGGCCTCACCCTGGTCGCCGCCGCCGAGCTCGGCCGGTACGGCGTGACCGTCAACGCCATCGCCCCGGCGGCGCGCACCCGGATGACCGAGGAGGTCTTCGCCGCCACGATGGCCGCCCCCGAGGAGGGCGCCTTCGACGCGATGGCCCCGGAGAACGTCTCCCCTCTGGTCGCCTGGCTCGGCTCCCCCCAGTCCGCGGACGTGACCGGCCGCGTCTTCGAGGTCGAGGGCGGCAAGATCTGCGTCATGGAGGGCTTCCGCCACGGCCCCACGACCGACAAGGGGGCCCGCTGGGACGCCGCCGAGCTGGGCCCCGAGATCGCCGGGCTGCTGAAGGAGGCCGCCCGTCCCGAGCCGGTCTACGGCGCCTGACGGCCGGGCCGCACCGTCGCGCGGCGGCCCGGGCGCGCGTGCCACAGGCCCGCCGCGCCCAGGGCCGCTGCGACGCACGCGAGCGGGACCGCGGGCAGCATGTAGCGGTGGTCGAAGTCGAGCGCGGCGATCGGCCCGACGAACAGGAACATCGCGGTGGCCCACGGCAGCAGCGCCGGACGCCGCCGCCCGATCGCGCCGAGGCCGCCGAGCAGGAGGACCACGCCGAACAGCGGGCCGTGCAGCGCGTTCGGGTAGCGGTATGCCGCGAAGAACGCGTCGTAGGGCGCGACGGACGCCATCCCGCGGATGGCGGGGTCGTACGCCGCCCGGACCTGGTCGATGAGCGGGAACGAGGGCAGCGGCCAGGAGCCGACCGGGAGCGTCAGCGCCGGGACGACCCGCTTCGGGTGGCTCACGGGCGTCCACGCGAAGGCGAGCGACGCGTCGGAGACGACCGCGCGCAGGTAGTCGAGCGGCTGGACGGCGATGGCCCGCAGCGCGAAGGACCTGGCCAGGTCGTTGTGGGAGAAGCGGTCGCCCGGCAGCCGGTTGAGCGAGGCGTCCGCGGCCCACACGTACTCCCCGGCGGCGTCGACGACGGTGCCGTTCGGGCACAGCACCGCCACGTCGGCCGGCGGCTTGATCTTCGCGCAGTCGGCGAACGTCATCGTGCGCGCCCACAGCGCCACGCCGTCGGAGCCGCTGAGGGCGAAGCGCCCGTGGTGCTGCCGGTACCAGCCGGCGTAGGCGGCGAGCGGCAGCGTCCCCGCGACGGCCAGCGCGACGACGGGCCGCCATCCGACCCGCCGCACCACGAGATGGAGCACGAACAGGGCGAGCAGCGGCGCCGCGGCCGTCCGGGTGAGACCGGCCACCGCCAGCAGCACCCCGGCCACGGCGGCCGACCGCGCCGACGGCCTCTCCCGCCACATGAGGACCGTCAGCGCGGCGATGACGAGGAACGTGACCTGGGTGTCGGAGAGCACGGCGTGTTCGAGCCGCAGGAACGACGGATCGAACAGCACGGGCAGCGCGGCCAGCGTCGCGCCCCAGGCGGGCAGTGAGCGGCGGCGCAGCAGGAGATAGATCATCACCCCCATGCCGAGCCCCATGACGTGCTGCACGGCGGCCACCAGGGAGACGCTGTGGAAGGGCCACAGCAGCCGCAGGAAGAGCGAGTAACCCGCCGGATGGAACGCGCCGCCCGGCTTCAGGTGGACGGCCGTGTCGAGATACGTGAACGAGTCGTACCAGTAGAGCTGGGCGGTGGTGTAGCCGAGCATGACGACGGCGCGCAGCGCCGCCGCCAGGGCGATCACGACGGCGAACAGGCCGTGGCCGGTGCGCAGCGCCCGGCGCAGGCGGCGGCGCGCGCCGCCGGGGGCGACGGGATCGATCTCGACGTCGCCGGGTGAGGTGAGCATGGACGGTCCCCCGGTCCGTGGCCGGGCGGTTCCCGGCATAGGGGGAGAACTCCAGCGAATGATCGATAAACTCGGCGTCACCTGATCTGGTTACGTTCGCGTTATGGCGTGGCTGGCATGGTGGCCCGGTTCGACCGCATGGCATGACGGATGGCAGAGGAGAGCGCGGTGCGGATACTGGTCGCCGAGGACGAGCGGATGCTCGCCGACTCGATCGCGGAAGGGCTGCGCGGGGAGGCCCTGGCCGTCGACGTCGCCTACGACGGTGCGGCCGCGCTCGACCGGGTGCGGATCAACGACTACGACGTGCTGATCCTGGACCGCGACCTGCCGGGCCTGCACGGCGACGAGGTGTGCCGGGCCGTGGTGGCCGAGGCCGCGGATGTGCGCATCCTCATGCTCACCGCGTCGGGCGACGTGCGTTCCCGGGTCGCGGGCCTGTCCCTCGGCGCCGACGACTACCTGCCCAAGCCGTTCGCGTTCGAGGAACTGGTGGCCCGGGTCCACGCGCTGGGCCGCCGGACGCGGGCCGCCGACCCGCCGATCCTGGAGCGGGCGGGCATCCGCCTGGACTGGGCGCACCGGCAGGTGTTCCGGGACGGACGCTACGTGCCGCTCGCCCGTAAGGAGTTCGGCGTGCTGGCCGAGCTGCTGCGCGCCCGAGGGGCGGTGGTCTCCGCCGAGACCCTGCTGGAGAAGGTGTGGGACGAGCACATCGACCCGTTCACGAACACGGTGCGCACGACGATGATGAAGCTGCGCCGCAAGATCGGTGAGCCGTCGGTCATCGAGACCGTCACCGGGGTGGGGTATCGGATCCCGTGAAGAACAGCGTCCGGCTCCGGTTCGCCCTCGCGTGCTGCGGGGTCTTCGTCCTCGCCGGGATCATCCTGGTCGCGGCGCTCGCCTTCGTCGTACGGCAGAGCCTGGAACCGCGTGACGGGCTCCGGCAGCCGCGGCAGATCATCGCGGCGGGGCGCACCATCTGGCCCGGAACCGACGAGTACTACATCGCCGGGCAGCGGGTCGCGCAGGTCAGGCGCGTCTACCAGTCCGACGCGATCAGGAACGTGCTGACGTGGGGCGGCGTCGCGGTGCTCGCGGGCGGCGGGCTCGCCACGGCGGCCGGCTGGCGGGCCGCCGGATGGGCGATGCGCCCCGTCAGGTCGGTCACGGCGAGCGCGCTGCGCGTCGCCCAGAGCCCCGACCTCACCGAACGCGTCGCCCACAGGGGACCGGACGACGAGGTCAAGGAGCTCGCCGACGCCGTCGACCTCGTCCTGGCCAGGCTGTCCCGCTCGTTCGACGGGCAGCGGCGGTTCATCGCCAACGCCTCCCACGAGCTGCGCACGCCGCTCACCATCAACCGCACGCTGGTGGACGTGGCGGTCCGGCGGCCCGACGCGAGCGAGGACGTCAAGCGGCTCGGCGAGTCGCTGCTGGTGGTCAACACCCGGCACGAGCGGCTGATCAACGGCCTGCTCGCCCTGGCCGAGGGCGAGCGGGCGGTGCTCGACCGGCGGCCCTTCGACCTGGCCGACGTCGCCGAGCACGTGCTCGACCTGGCCGCCGCCGAGGCGAAGGAGCAGGGGGTGACCGTCCACCGGCTGCTCGACCCCGCGCCCACCGCGGGTGAGACGGTGCTGGTCGAACGGCTCGTGCAGAACCTGGTGGAGAACGCCGTCCGGCACAACCACGCGGGCGGCGAGGTGTGGGTGACCACGCGGCGGCGGGCCGACCGGGTGGAGCTGGTCGTGGCCAACACCGGACTGCCGGTGCCGCCGTACGAGATCGAGACGATCTTCGAGCCGTTCCGGCGGCTGCACGGCGACCGGCTGCGCTCGGACCGGGGCAGCGGCCTCGGGCTGTCCATCGTCCGGGTCGTCGCCGAGGCGCACGACGGCACCGTGACCGCCGAACCCCGCGAGGAGGGCGGGCTCACCATCGCCGTCGAGCTGCCGCAGGCGACCGCCTGACGCCCCCGCCCCGGCCGTCCGGACCGCGCCGCCGTCCGCCTCCCCGAGCGCGGCCGGCGCGACCACGACCGGACGGGTCAACGACCGGGGCGACCGGCGCCCCGGCGACCGGGTCAGGCCCGGGAGAGCTCCGCCTTCTGCACCTTGCCGGAGGCGTTCTTCGGCAGGCCCTCCACCACGACGACCTCGCGCGGCACCTTGAAGTTCGCGAGCAGGCCCCGGCAGTACTCGACGAGCGCCTCCGGGCTGAGCTCGGCCCCGGGACGCGGCACGACGTAGGCGCGGCCGACCTCGCCCATCCGCTGGTCGGGGACGCCGATCACCGCGGCCTCGGCGACCCCCTCGTACCGGGCGAGCACCTGCTCGATCTCGGCCGGGTACACGTTGAAGCCGCCGACCACGAACATGTCCTTGGAGCGGCCGGTGATGGTCAGGTTGCCGCGTTCGTCCACGCGGCCCCGGTCCCCGGTCACCAGCCAGCCGTCCTTGATGGCGCCGGCGGTCGCCTGCGCGTCGTCGAGGTAGCCGAGCATCACGTTGTAGCCCCGGACGATGACGTCGCCGTCCTCGCCCGCCGGGACGTCGCGGCCCTCCGCGTCCACGATCCGCAGCTCCACGCCGTCGATGACGCGGCCCGCCGTGTTCGCCACGGTCTCGTCGTCGTCGTCCAGCGAGCAGGAGGTGACCGTGCCGCACGACTCGGTCAGCCCGTACGCGGTGACGACCTCGGGGAACAGCTCGGCCCGCATCCGCTGCACCAGCGCGACCGGGACCACCGACGAGCCGGTGACCGCGAGGCGCAGCGAGGAGAGGTCGAACCGGGACCGCTCCGGGGCGTCCAGCAGCGACACGTAGATGGTCGGCGCCCCGGGCAGCACGCTGACCCGCTCGGTCTCGATCAGGCGCATCGTCTCGCCGGTCTCGAAGACCGGCTGAAGCACCATGGTGGCGGCCTGGAGCAGGCAGGCGAACACCCCCGCCTTGTAGCCGAACGAGTGGAAGAGCGGGTTCACGATCAGGTAGCGGTCGCCGTGCCGCACGCCGGTCCGGCCGCACCACGACCGGTAGGTGCGGACGTTCTGCTCGTGGGTGCACATCGCGCCCTTCGACCGGCCGGTCGTGCCCGAGGTGAACAGGATGTCCGCGACGTCGCCGGGCTCGACCGACCCCGCGACCTCGGTCGCCCGCTCGTCGGTGACGCCGGCCGCCCCGGCGAGGAAGGCGTCCCAGGAGGTCGCGCCGGGCCGGGGCTCGGCGTCGTACGTGACCACCGTGGCCAGACCGGGCAGCCCGGCGACGCCGCCGTCCGTGCCGCGGTTCGTGCCGCCGTTCGTGTCGCCGTCCGTGCCGACGACGCCCAGCATGTCCAGGTAGCCGTAGCCGAGGAAGCCGTCCTCGACGAAGAGCGCCCGGGCCCGGCTCCGCTCCAGCAGCCACCGCGCCTCGTCGCCCTTGTACCGGGTGTTGACCGGGACCACGACGGCCCCCGCGGAGAGCGCGCCCAGTGCGGTCACGATCCACCTCAGGCTGTTCGGCGCCCAGATCGCGATGCGGTCCCCGCGCTCGACACCGAGCGCGATGAACGCCTTCGCCACCTCGCGCGCCCGGTCCCGCAGCTCCGCGTACGTCACCCGCGCGCCGCCGTCCACGACGGCCTCGACGCCGGGGTGTTCACGCGCGGCCCGCTCCAGGACGGCCGGAATCGTCACTACGTCGTTTTCGATCATGCTTCCTGCCTTCGGTGGGCGCCTGTCTGTTCCGGTGGTGCGACGCCGCGACGACCATGGTCGCGCCCCGCCCCCCCGTCCCGCCAGACCCGTCCCGCTGGGCGGTACGGAACGTTCCGCCACTTGCCTCCCGCCCGTAGCCTCCGATAGGTCGGATTGACCGGTCAACGACGTCGATGAGAGGAACGCGATGAACGCGACGGTGGACTTCAGCGGCCGTGCCGTACTGGTGACCGGAGGCACCAAGGGCATCGGATTCGTGATCGCGGAGAGATTCCTTGCCGCGGGCGCGGACGTGGCCGTGTGCGGGCGCGGCGAGCCCGAGGTCCTGCCCGCCGCGGACGGCAGGACCGCGCGGTTCTTCGCGGCCGACATCCGGGACGCCGGGGCCGCCGCGGAGTTGGTGGAGCGGGTCGTGGCCGAGTTCGGACGGCTCGACGTGCTGGTGAACAACGCCGGAGGGTCGCCGGACGCGGACGCCGCCACGGTCTCGCCCCGCTTCGTCGAGCGGATCGTGGACCTGAACCTGCTCGCGCCGTTCTACGTGGCGCAGCCGGCCAACAAGGTGATGCGCGAGCAGGAGACCGGCGGGTCGATCATCAACATCGGCAGCGTGTCCGCGCACGACCCGCAGCCCGGCACCGCGGCCTACTCGGCCGCCAAGGCGGGCCTGCTCGTGCTGACCCGCGCGCTGGCGCTCGAATGGTCCCCCAAGGTGCGGGTGAACCACATCACGACCGGGCTCATCCGCACCGAGGCCGCCGCGCAGGTGTACGGCCCGGACGAGGGCGCCTCGGTCGCGAAGGTGATCCCCATGGGCAGGATGGCGGTGCCCGCCGACGTGGCGGGCGCCTGCCTCTACCTGGCCAGCGACCTGGCGGCCTACGTCACGGGCGCGGACATCGCGGTGCACGGGGGCGGCGAGATCCCGGCGCGCTACCTGGCGGCCCGGCCGGCCACCCCCTGACCGGCGCCCCGAACCGCGGCCCGGCCGGCCACGCCACGGGCGGCCGCCCATGGCGGGCCGCCCGGGTGGACGGCCCTGCGGGTCGCCACGGCCAGGGAGTGTCCGACGAATGCTCACCGCGCACGGCAGGGCGTCCGCCGGACCCGACCTAACCGCGGAACCGGGCCCGGCCACCGGAGATCGCCGTACGTCCGTCCGCGGCGGTCTCGAAGAGCACCGCCGCCGGGTCGTCCCGGTCCGTCCAGGCCCGCGCGTCCAGCCGGTCACCCGGGAAGACGGGGGAGGCGAACCGCCCCTCCAGCTCGACCAGGTCGGCGGGATGCGCGCCCACGGCCGCCGCCAGCGGCAGGGTCACCGCCGCCAGGGTGCACAGGCCGTGCATGAACGGCTTCGGCATCCCGGCCGCCTTCGCCACCTCGGGGTCGATGTGCATGTGGTGCCGGTCGCCCAGCAGGCGGTACAGCGCCGCCTGGTTGGGCGAGGTGCGGACCTCCAGCTCGTGGTCGGCGGGCGTCTCGCGCGGCTTGGGCCGGGAGGCGCCGCGCTCCCCGCCGAACCCGCCGCGTCCGGGCGCGAACAGCGACCAGGTGGCCTGGAAGCACTCGCTCTCCACCTCGACGTCGAAGACGGCGGCGCTGCCCTTGTCCCACACGGCCGCGACCCGGGCCCGCATCGTCAGCTCGCCGGACGCGGGCAGCGGCGCCCGCACGACCAGCCGCTGCGAGCCGTGCACGGCGGTCGTGACGTCGAACGCGCCGAGCGAGCCGAGCGCGTCCGGGGCCCACTGGGCCTGCGTCAGCGCGAACGTCGGCAGCACCCGCAGCCGTTCCTCGAAGACCAGGTCCAGGTCGGTGGCCGCCGCGCCGACGGCGAGCGCGTAGAGGATCACGTCCCGCTCGTCGTACACGACCGTGCGCTCGCCCAGGTCGTGGCCCGCCCACGCGCCCGCGTCCCGCTCCTTCGGGTTTCCGCTCACATCCGCCGTCATGCCGGCCTCTCCCCCGATCACTCGTCCACTCCCAGAACCAGGCCACTGGTGGGCACGCCCGTGCCCGCCGTGACGATCACATTGCGCACGTCGTCCGGCTGGTTCACCGACGTGCCCCGGACCAGCCGGACCGCCTCGGCGACGCCGTTCATGCCGTGCAGGTACGCCTCGCCGAGCTGGCCGCCGTGGGTGTTGCAGGGCAGCCGCCCGCCGAGCTCGAGATTCCCGTCCGCGATGAAGTCCTTGGCCTCTCCCGTCGCGCAGAAGCCCAGCTCCTCGAGCTGCGGGAGCACCAGCGGCGTGAAGTGGTCGTACAGGATCGCCGCGTCGATGTCGTCCGGGCCGAGGCCGCTCTGCGCGTAGAGCTGGCGCCCCACCAGGCCCATCTCGGGGATCCCGGAGATCGAGGGACGGTAGTAGCTGGTCATCATGTGCTGGTCCTTGCCCGAGCCCTGTGCGGCCGCCCGGATGATCGCGGGGGCGTGCGGCAGGTCGCGGGCCCGCTCCGCGGACACCACGACCAGCGCCTGCCCGCCGTCGGTCTCCTGGCAGCAGTCCAGCAGGTGCAGCGGCTCGGCGATCCAGCGCGACGCCTGGTGCTCCTCCAGCGTGATCGGCCGCTGGTAGAACCAGGCCGCCGGGTTGACGGCCGCGTGCTTGCGGTCCACCACCGCGACCCGGCCGAAGTCCTCGCTGGTCGCGCCGTACTCGTGCATGTAGCGGCGGGCGAACATCGCGACCCACTGCGCCGGGGTGCTCAGCCCGAACGGGGTCATCCACGCGTACGCGGCGCGGTCGGCGCTGGTGTCCATCGGCCGGTTCGCCTGGCCGAGGCCGTACCGCTCGCCGGACCGCTCGTTGAACGCGCGGTAGCAGACGACGACCTCGGCGACGCCGGTGGCGACGGCCATCGCCGCCTGCTGGAGCGTGCCGCAGGCGGCGCCGCCGCCGTACCCGATGCGGGAGAAGAACTTCAGCTCGCCGATGCCGGTGTTGCGGGCGACGTGGATCTCGCCGTTGGTCTCGGCGGTGAACGTGACCAGGCCGTCCACGTCGGACGGCTTCAGCCCGGCGTCGGCGACGGCGGCGAGCACCGCCTCGCAGGCGAGCTGGAGCTCGCTGCGCCCGGAGTCCTTGGAGAACTCGGTCGCGCCGATGCCCGCGATCGCCGCGGCGCCGGAGAGGGGGCTTGCGACGCTCACGCGTTGTCTCCCTTCGGGAGCCGTACGACGACGGTGCCGGTCACGTGGGGGCCGAGCGCGTTGACGCCGCGCACGGAGACCTCGACCCGGCGCTCCGCGTCGTCCTTCGCGGTGACCTCGCCGGTCAGCACCATGGTGTCGCCGGGATAGTTGGGCGCGCCGAGCCGGATCCGGATCGCGGCGACGACCGCGGCCGGGCCCGCCCAGCGGGTGACGAACCGTTCGACCAGGCCGTTGCTGGTCAGGATGTTCATGAAGACGTCCCTGGACCCGCGCTCGACCGCCAGCTCGGGATCGTGGTGCACGTCCTGGTAGTCGCGGCTCGCGATCGCGGTCGCGACGATCAGGGTCCTGGTCAGCGGGATCGACAGCTCGGGGAGCCGGTCGCCGACCGCGACCGCGTCGTAGGCGAGGCTCGGCCGCGTCGCGGCGGCCTTTCCGGCGGCCGCCGTCATGACGCCACCGGCCCGGCCGCCAGCTCCGCGCCGAGGCGGGAGAGGTCGGCGCCGGCCCCGCCCAGGGTGCAGGCGATCTGCTTGCCCCACAGGAAGTACCGGTGCACCGGGTAGTCGACGTCCACGCCGATGCCGCCGTGGACGTGCTGGGTGCGGTGGACGACGTTCAGCCCGGCCTCGTCCGCCCACCACTTGGCGACGAGCACGGCGGCCGCGGCGGGTCCGCCCTCCTCCAGCGAGGTGACGGCCTGCCACAGGGTGACGCCCATGGCCTCGATGTCGATGTAGCAGTCGGCGAGCTGGTGCTGCACCGCCTGGAACGTGGCGAGGGGCCGGCCGAACTGCCTGCGCTCGCTGAGGTAGCCGGCTGCGAGCCGCAGCGCGCCCTGGGCCACGCCGAGCTGGACGGCGGCCAGCGCGACCGATGCGCGTTCGACCGTCCAGTCGAGGACGCCGGAGCCGGGGGCTCCGACCGCCCGCGCGGGCGCGCCGTCCAGGGTCATGGTGCCGCTCAGGTCGTGGGTCGTGGTCTCGGCCCGCTCCCAGGTGACGCCGTCGGCGTCGGCGGCGACGAGGAACAGCCCGGTGCCGCTCTCGGCGCGGGCGGCGACCAGGACGTGCCGGGCGCCGAAGGGCGAGGGGACGACCGCCTTGACGCCGGTCAGCCGCCAGCCGCCGCCGGGCACGACGTCGGGCACCGCGCGGCAGCGCGGCTCGCCGGGACCCTGCGGGCCGAACTCCTCCAGCGCCAGGGTGAGCCGCGACGACCCGTCCACCGCGCCGGGCAGCAGGCTCTCGCGCTGCTCGGCGGTGCCGTACGCGGCGACCGCGAGTGCGCCGACGGAGGCCGGCCACAGCGGGACGGGCGCGACGGCGCGGCCCTGCTCCTCCAGCAGGACGCACAGCGCGGCGAGCCCGAGCCCGGCTCCCCCGGCCTCCTCCGGGGCGGTGATGCCGAGCAGCCCCGCCTTGGCCAGCTCGGTCCACAGGCTCTCGTCCACGCGTTCCGGCGAGCTCTCCACCTCGCGCACCCGCTCGGTGGTGGCGCGGTCGGTGAAGATCTTCCGCGCCAGGTCGCGGATCGCTTCGAGCTCTTCGTCAAGGGTGAAGTCCATCAGTGACCTTCCTGGGCGACCGGCCGGAACACCGGAAGCGACAACTCGGGGTCCGCGTCCACCCAGTCGAGGACGACCGGCATGTCGATCTCGACCTCCTCGGGGGTGACGCCGACCAGGTTGGTGATCAGCCGGGTGCCCTCCGCCAGCTCGACGACCGCGACGATCATCGGGAACTCGAACGCCGGGTGGCGGGGGTGGTGGTTGACCACGAAGCTGTAGACGTGCCCGTCGCCGGACGCCCGCACGGTGTCCCACTCGAACGAGCCGCACTCGGGGCAGCAGGGGCCGGGCGGGTGGCGCAGCGTCCCGCAGGAGGCGCAGCGCTGGATCAGCAGCCGGTGCTCGCGGGCGGCCTCGAACCAGAACGAGTTGTCCCGGTTGATCGCGGGTCGCGGCCGCAGCGCCTTCGGCTCGGCCTTCTCGGCGGGCTCCTCGGCGGCCTTCTCGGCGAGCTGCTCGGCGGGCTTCTCCTTGGGCTTGAACCGCAGGGTGCGCCAGCGCTGCGTGGCCACGACCTCGCCGTTCTGGTCCTGGTACGTCTTCAGTGTGGTCACGAAGCGTCCCGCGCCCAGGCCGGTCGACTTCTCCGGCGAGATCGACTCGACGACCTCCCGCATGCCGACGTGGTCGCCGGGCACCAACTCGCGGTGGAACTCGAACTCCGAGTCCGTCGCCACCACGGAGGTGTAACCGCCCTCGGCGAGCAGGGCCCACAGCTCGTCGGCGGGGCCGCCGCCGTCCTTCGGCGCCATCGTGGCCGCGTACCCGCGCATGACCCACGCCTGCGCCATGGACGCGGGCGCGACGACGCCGTCCCGGCCGGTGGCGCGGGCGGCCTCCTCGTCCAGGTGGATCGGGTTGTCGTCCTCCATGGCCTCGACCCAGTGCCGGATCATCGGCACGTTGACCGGGTCCTGGCCGGGCTTCAGCGGGTTGATCTCGCGCCCGACGAAGGCCAGCAGCCGGTCCTCGTACGACGCGCTCATGCGCCGCGCCCCAGCCGTGGGAGGCCGAGCCCCTGGGTGGCGACCATGTCCCGCAGGATCTCGTTCACGCCGCCGCCGAAGGTGTTCACGATGCCCTGGCGGGAGAGCTGCTCGATCTGCCCGGCGAGCGCCGCGCCGGGCGACTCGGGACGGATCCGCCCGGCCGCGCCGAGGATGCCGGTCAGCGTGCGCTGCACGTCGATGTGGGTCTCGGTACCGTACGCCTTGGCGGCCCCGGCGTCCGCGCCGGACAGGGCGTCACGGGCGACCGCGCTGGTCATCTTCCAGTTGAGCAGCCGCATCGCCTCCAACTTGGCGTAGGTGCGGGCGAAGTCCCGCTGCACCCACGGCAGCTCGATGGCGCCGTTCTCCTTGGCCCAGGCGAGGACGTTCTCCCAGAGCTGGATCATGCGGCCGCCGAGCGCGGCCAGGCCGACCCGCTCGTGGTTGAGCTGGTGGGTGATCAGCCGCCAGCCGCCGTTCACCTCGCCGACGACCTCGGTGGCGGGCACCCGCACGCCGCTGTAGTACGTGGCGGTCACGATCATGCCCCCGACGGTCCGGATCGGGCTCCACGAGAACCCGGGCGCGTCCGTCGGGACGATCAGGATGGAGATGCCCTTGTGCTTGGGCGCGTCCGGGTCGGTGCGGCAGGCCAGCCACACGTAGTCGGCGGTGTTCGCGCCGCTGGTGAAGATCTTGCTGCCGTCGATGACGAACTCGTCGCCGTCCCGGACCGCGCGGGTCGTCAGGGACGCGAGGTCGGTGCCCGCGTCCGGCTCGGTGTAGCCGATCGCGAAGACGATGTCGCCGGACAGGATGCCGGGCAGGAAGCGCTTCTTCTGCTCCTCCGACCCCTGGCTCATCAGCGTCGGGCCGACCGTGTTGACGGTGACGAACGGGAACGGCAGCCCGGCCCGCTGGACCTCGTCGAAGAAGACGTACTGCTCCTCGATCGAGCGGCCCTGGCCGCCGTACTCGGTGGGCCATCCGATGCCGAGCCAGCCGTCGGTGCCGAAGCGGCTCACCACCTCGCGGAAGCGGTCGCCTCCGACGCCCTCCTCGCCGACGCGGCGGCGTTCGTCCTCGGGCATGAGGCTCGCGAAGTAGCTTCGCAGCTCCATGCGGAGCTGTCGTTGCGCGGCGGTCTCGCGCAGATCCATGTTCCGCTCTCCTACTCGGTCTCTGGTCCGTGCCGGGCTACGGCAGGAAGCGCTGACGGCCGTTGGCGTGGAACTCCTCGCGCAGCGCGGCCTTGTCCTCGCCGGTCATCGGGGTGTAGTGCGGCTCGCCGCGGCCGACCCAGCGGTACACGGCGTCGCCGGATTCCCCGGTGCGCCAGCCGTCGTGCTGCATCTCCTTCTTGCGGAGCTTGCCGGAGCCGGTGGTCGGGAGCGCGTGGGAGACCCGGACGTAGCGGGGCGCGCCCTTGGTCCCGAGGTCCGCCTGCCCGGCGAGGAACGCGGGCAGGTCGAGGTCCTCGAAGGCCACGCCCTCGGGGATCTCGATCGCGGCCATCACCTGGTCGCCGGACCGCGCGTCGGGCACCGCGAAGACGGCGGCGGCGACCACGCTCGGATGGCGGCGCAGGACGCGCTCGGTCAGCAGCGCGGAGATGTTCTCCCCGTCCACCCGGATCCAGTCGCCGGAGCGCCCGGCGAAGTAGATGTAGCCCGCCTCGTCGATGTAGCCGAGGTCGCCGGTCCAGTACCAGCCGTGCCGCACCCGCTCGGCGTTCGCGGCGTCGTTCTTGTAGTAGCCCTCGAACTTGGCCGCGCCCTCGGTGTTGACGATCTCGCCGATCGCCTCCTCGGCGTTGCGGACCCGGCCGTGCTCGTCGAGCACCGCGCGCGGGCGCCGCTCCCTGGTGTCCGGGTCCACGACGACGACGCCGTCGTGAGCGGGCCGCCCGAGCGCGCTCGCCGGCCCGTCGGGCGCGAGCTGGATCATGCCCGAGCCCTCGCTCGACCCGTAGCTCTCGATCAGGCGGCAGCCGAAGCGGCGCAGGAACGCGGCCTGGTCCTCGGGCGACGCCTCGGTGCCGAAGGCGTGGTCGAGCGTGTTGTCCGCGTCGTCCGGCCGCTCCGGCGTGGCCAGGATGTACGCGATCGCCTTGCCCACGTACGTGAAGAAGGTGACGCCGTAGAACCGGACGTCGGGCAGGAACCCGGACGCGGAGAACTTGGGCACGAGGGCGACGGTCGCGCCCGCGGCCAGCGACGGCGCCCACAGCCCCATGAGGGCGTTGCCGTGGAACAGCGGCATGCAGCAGTAGGTGACGTCGTCCCTGGCCACGCCGTACTTGGCACAGTTGGCGTAGCCGAGCGCGGCCAGCCGGCCCTGGGAGCAGATCGCGGCCTTGGACGCGCCGGTGGTGCCGGACGTGAACAGCAGCAGCATCCGGGTCGCGGCGGTGATCCCGGGGTCGCGCTCCGGCTCGCAGGCGTGCGCGGCCACCCGCTCCGCGTACTCCTCGCGGTCCACGAGGAGGAAACGCTCGCGGTCCACGCCGATGTCGAGGCCGTCGAGCAGCTTCAGCCCGGCCTCGTCGGTGACGACGAGCTGCAGGTCGGTGTGCCTGACCTCCTGCTCCAGGTACGCCCCCCGACGGGTCGAGTTGATGCCGACGATCGAGGCGCCGCTGAGCGCGGCCGCGCCGAGCCAGAAGATGTACTCGGGCACGTTGTCGAGCAGGACCCCGACGTGGAAGGGGCCCTCGATCCGCAGCTCCCGGAGGAGGGAGGCGCGGGCGGCGCTCTCGCGCACCACCTCGTCCCAGGTCCAGGTGCGTACGCGGGTGCGCAGGCCCGGGCGGTCGTCTCCCACCCGGTCGAGCAGCAGGTCGGCGATCGTCTCTCGTCGCACGGTTTTCCGTTCTCCTCCTCAGGCCGTCGTGTTCCGCACCGGCGGCTGCGCGATCAGGGGGCCGGTGAGGACGCAGTGCGTGCCGCCGTAGATCGCGGTCATGCACTTGTTGCAGTGGATGCACAGGGAGCGGACGCTCTCGTCGGCCGTGATCCGGTTGATCAGGTCCGGCTCGCGCAGCAGCGCCCGCGCCATCGCGACGAACTGGAAGCCCTCGGACATGGCCTGGTCCATGACCGCCTTGCTCGTGATCCCGCCCAGCAGGATGAGCGGCATCTTGACGGCGGCGCGGATCTGCCGGGCGTCGTCGAGCAGGTAGGCGTCCCGGTAGGGGTAGGCGCGCAGGAAGTGCTTGCCGACCAGCTTGACGCCGAGCTTCACCGGCTGCTTCATGACCGCCGCGAACTCCCGCAGCGGGGCGTCGCCCTTGAACAGGTACATGGGGTTGAGCAGCGAGCTGCCCGCGGTGAGTTCGAGGGCGTCGAGGGAGCCGTCCCGCTCCAGCCACTGGGCGACCTTGATCGCCTCGTCGAGCCAGAACCCGCCGGGCACGCCGTCGTCCATGTTGAGCTTGGCGGTGATGGCGATGCGGTCGCCGACGGCGTCGCGGACGGCGCGGCAGATGTCCCGCGAGAGGCGGGCCCGGTTCTCCAGGCTTCCGCCGTACTCGTCCTTGCGGTGGTTGACCCTGGGGCTGAGGAACGAGCTGGCGAGGTAGTTGTGCCCGAGGTGGATCTCGACGGCGTCGAAGCCGGCCTCGATCGCCATCGACGCGGCGTGGCCGTGGGCCTTGACGATCCGGTGCAGGTCGTCCCGGGTCGCCGCTTTGGTGAAGCTCGTGGTGGTGGCGTGGAAGTGCCTGGTGGGGGCGAGCGCGGGCAGCCGGTTGGCCTTGGGGTTGGCGACCGGTCCGGCGTGGCCGATCTGGGCGGCGACCGCCGCGCCCTCGGCGTGCACGGCCTCGGTCAGCTTGCGCAGGCCGGGCAGCGCCTCCTGCGTCCACAGGATCTGGCGCGGGTCGGTCCGCCCCTCGGGCGCGACCGCGCAGTAGGCCACCGTGGTCATGCCCACACCGCCGGCCGCGTGGCGCACGTGGAAGTCGATGAGCTCGTCGGTGACGAGGCTCTTGCGGCTCAGCCCCTCGTAGGTGGCGGCCTTGATGATGCGGTTGCGCAGGGCCACCGGACCGAGCTTCGCCGGAGCGAGCACGTCCGGTACGTCATGGGCCCTGGGCGTCGTCTGAGTCAAAGGGGGATCCTCCGTCCGGACTCCGTCTCAGGGAGCACGGCTGACGTTAGCCAGCGGAGGGTCCCCCGACTCCGGGCAATCCCGCTGAACGGGAAGGCCGCGCGGGGCGGCCGCGGCGGGGGTCAGATCCGGCGGTCCGCGATCGCCTCCGCGATCTGGTCGGCCCGCGCCTGCCCCTCCAGGAGCTGGCGGAGCAGCCACAACCGCAGCACCCGCGCCACGGCCGCGGCGAGGTACAGCGCCGCGCCGGCCACGGTGAGCGCGGCGAACGCGGTCGCGAGCACCTGGAACGAGCCGACGTTGCGCAGGTCGTCCTGGGCCAGCGAGTTGACGTACGAGACGAACCCGCCGATCACGCCGGCGAGCATCAGGAGCACGCCGAGGACGCGCGACACCGCGTCGCCGCGCGACCCGTCGGTCTTCAGCTTCATGTCCGCCACGTCCGCCTTGAACTTCTCACGCCGTTCCTCGGTCAGCATTCGCTCAGCCTCCTAGATAGCTGCTTGACAGTTGGTCCTCGATCTCGCCGGGCCGCCCGACCGCGACGACGCGCCCGTGCAGCATCAGGGCGGCGGTGTCGGCGATGGGCAGCACCGCCCGGGCGAACTGCTCCGCCACCAGGACGGACAGGCCCTCGGCGACGAGCTGCGCGACGGTGTCGTACATCTGGGTCACGATCATGGGCGCGAGCCCCATGGACAGCTCGTCGAGCAGCAGGACGGCCGGGTCGGTGCCGAGGGCGCGCGACAGCGCGAGCATCTGCTGCTGGCCGCCGGACAACGACCCGGCGAGCTGGTGGCGCCGCTCGCCGAGGATGGGGAACCGGGTGTAGGCCGCCTCCTCCATCTCCGCGAGCGTCGCGCCGGTGCCGGTGGCGACCCACAGGTTCTCCCGCACGGTGAGATTGGGGAAGACGCCGCGGCCCTCGGGGATGGAGCACACGCCGAGCCGGGCGGCGTCCTGCGCGGTGACGCCGTTCACCCGGCGCCCGGCGAACCTGAGCTCGCCGCCGGTGAGCGGCAGCAGGCCCGCGCACACCTTCATGGTGGTGGACTTGCCGCCGCCGTTCGGGCCGAGCAGCGCCACCACCGAGCCGGGCCCGACCGCCAGGTCGACGCCGTGCAGCACCTCGATCGGGCCGTAGGCCGCGCGGGCGCCCACGAGCTCCAGCAGCGGCTCCGGTTCCGCGTTCACGCCGTGACCTCCTCGGTGCCGATGTACGCCGCGATGACCTCGGGCGACTCCTGGATCTCCTTCGGCGTGCCGGACGCGATGACCGCTCCGTAGTCGAGCACGTGGACGGTGGAGCAGAGCCGCATCACGAGCGGCAGGTCGTGCTCGACCAGGCAGACGGCGAGGCCCTCGTCGGCGAGGCCGGACAGCAGCCGGGCGAACGCCTCGGTCTCCTGCTCGGTCTGGCCGGAGGCGGGTTCGTCGAGCAGCAGGACGCGGGGCGAGGTCATCAGCGCCCGCGCGACCTCCACGACCCGTGCCCGGCCGGTCGGCACGTCCGACATCTCCAGGTGGGCGATGTCGGTCAGGCCGGTCCGCTCCATGACGCGGTCGGTCTCCTCGTCGACGTCGATCCGGCGGCGGGTGTTCGCCCGCAGGATGTCGCCGGCCACCCTGATGTTGTCGCGCACCGACAGCGAGAGGAACAGTTCGAGCCGCTGGAAGGTGCGGGCCATGCCGAGGTGCGCCCGCCTGGCCGGGGCCAGCCGGGTGATGTCGGCCCCGTCGAGCAGGACCGTCCCGGACGCGGGCCGCTGCAGCCCGGTGATCGTGTTGAACAGTGTGGTCTTGCCCGCGCCGTTCGGGCCGATCAGCCCGGTGACGGCGCCCTCCTCGACGCCGATGCTGACGTCGTCGACGGCGGTGTTGCCGCCGAACCGCACGGTGACGCCGCGGGTCTCAAGCAACGGCATGGACGTCTCCCTCCTCGGCCGCGAGCGGGAAGCCCGTCCGCCGCGGGGTCGCGGGGGCGGCGCCCGCCGGCAGGCCCAGCTCACGGTCGAGCCGCCGCCGCAGCTCCTCGGTGTACGGCTCCTCGACGCCGGCGAGTTCGAGCGGCGTGCTCCGGCGGCGGGCGGCCTCCTCCGCGCCCAGCACGGCGGCGGGCATGAGCATCCTGCCGAGGACGGGGAGCATCATGCCCAGGCAGGCGGTGAGGATCGCGAACCACCAGTTGCCGATCACCCCGGTGAGGGCGAGGACGTACAGCACGGCCTCGGCGGCGGCGCCGCCGACCAGCACGGGCTTCGCGTTCCGCAGCGCGCGGTAGCTCCCGACCAGGTCGTGGACGGTGCCGCTGGGGTTCTTGCCGACGCCCATGCCGATGAGGGCGGTGGCGACCATCGCGAGCTGGCCGATCGACGTGTACACGGTCCCCATCGCCGGATCGGCCATCGCCAGGTCGTTGAAGGTGCCGATGATGATGACGAAGCCGACGCCCGCCATCAGGCCGCCGAACAGGGCGCCGCTGACGTATCCGATGCCGCCCACGACGGTCAGCATCACCAGGCCGAGGCTGGCCATGATGGTGAAGTTGTCCCCGGCCACGGAGCCGCTCGCGCCCGCCATCAGCACGCCGCCGAGCCCGGCGATCGCCGCCGAGAGCATGAAGACGCCGAACTTCAGCCTGACCAGGTTCTGGCCGAGCATCGCCGCCGCCGCCGGGCTGTCCTTCATCGCGGCCAGCCGCCTGCCGTACCCGCTGTTGCGCAGGGCGACCAGGCCGACCGCGATCAGCGCGAAGAGCACGGCGGCGGTCAGCAGGAACGTGAGGGGGTCGCGCAGGTCGAGCGGCCCCACCTTGAGCGGCGGGACGATCAGCGTGCCGTTCGGGAACAGCGAGAACGTGACGCCGAAGAGGGTGTGCTCGGTGGTGTCGCGCAGCACCATGTTCGACAGGAAGACCCCGAAGGCCATGGTGGCGAGCGCCAGGTAGAGGCCGCGCAGCCGCAGCGCGGGCAGCGCGACGACGCCGCCCACGACGGCGGTCACCAGCACGGCGAGCAGGACGCCCCATAGGCTCAGGTGGGCGGCCAGCCCGGTGCCGGCCACGCCGAAGTGGAACGCGACGATCGTGGCGACCGCGCCGAACGAGAGCGGCGCGAGGTTCAGCTCGCCCGCGTACCCGGTGAGCACGGTGAGCGAGAGCGCGATGATCGCGAACGTCATGCCGAGGGTGAACGTGGTGATCGACGAATCCTCCATGAGGAGCGAGAGCAGGAAGACGACCGCCACGAAGACGCCGCCCCAGGTCGCGGCCGAGCGCACGCTCGGGACGCGGTACCGCTCGCGGGTCCGCACGGCGGCCACGCGCAGCCGGTCCTGCGGCAGCACGATCAGCACCACGAACAGGATGATCATCGGCAGGGAGACGCGGAAGTTGCCGGTCCACGTCCAGTCGGTCGGGAAGTACGCCATGACGTACGTGGCGGTCATGCCGAGCACGATCGCGCCGGCGAAGGTGCGGGGGATGCTGCGCAGCCGGCCGAACATCGCGGCCGCGAACGCGTCGATGACCAGCAGCGTGAGCTGGTTGGCCTCCAACGCGCCGCCGCCGATCGGGGTGATCAGGACGCCGGCCAGGACGGCCAGGGTCGAGCCCATCGCCCAGGACAGCATGGCGACGCGGTCGGGGTTGTGCCCGGCGAGGCGGAGCAGGTCGGGGTCGTCCACGGTGGCGCGCATGACGACGCCGACGCGACTGCGGGTGAAGAGCAGCCGCAGGCCGACGGCGATGGCGGCCGCGACGACGAGGCAGATGATCTCGTGTGCCCGGATGACCACGCCGAGCAGCTCGATCTTCGCGCTCGCCCCGAAGAACATCTCCATGATCCGGGCGTCTTCCGGATGCCAGATCCACTGGGAGAGGTAGACCATGCCGAGCAGGATCGCCACGGTCACGACGATCTTGGTGACGTCGGCGGTGTCCCGCAGCCCCTTCATGATCAGGGTGTGCAGGGCCGCGCCCATCGCGGGGCCGACCAGGCCCACCACGATGATCAATGACAGCCACATGGGCAGCCCCCACCCGTAGGTGAGCTGCCAGTAGAGGAACGTGCCCAGCATGGCCTGGGCGCCGTGGGCGAAGTTGAAGATTCCCGAAGTGTTGTACGTGAGGACCAGCCCGGAGGCCGCGATCGCGTAGACCGACCCCAGAACGAGCCCGAGGATCGTGAAGGTCAGGAACGTGGTCATGGTTGCCCTAGGTGAGAGTGGCAGGAGCGGCCGGGAGGCGGGCCGGGGGGTGACGGCCCGCCTCCCGGCGGGCGGATCAGACCTGGGGCTTGATCACGTCGGGGGTGAGGAACGTGGTGGCGATCCGGTCCCCGTCGAGCTTGGTGCCCCAGGTGGCCGGGTCGGTCTTGAGCACGTTGCCCTTGTCGCACTCGAACTCGCCGACGGCCGCCGGGGCGACCTGCTTGTACGTCGAGCCGGTGAGCTTCACCAGCAGCGCGCACGAGGCCGGCATGTTGCCGCCCGGGTCGGTCGGCGCGTGCAGGCCGCCGCCGGTCCACTCGTGCACCTGCGAGAGCTTGTTCACCATGCACTGGCGGGTCAGCTCGGAGCCGCAGTCCCTGGCCGCCGTCGCCCACAGCAGGAACCCGGAGGTCGCCTGCATGCCGAGCAGCGCGATCTTGCCGCCTTCCGCGCCGACGAGGTCCATGTACTTCTTGACCGCCGGAACCTTGTCGGCGTTCTCGAACGGCTGGAAGATCAGTCCGGCGTGGATCTTGTCACCCACGCCCGAGGTGTTCCACTTGGCGACGGCCTGGCTGTACCAGGTCGCCTCCATCACCAGCGTCGGGTGGGCGCCGACCCGGTCCAGCGCCTCGAGCAGGCTGAAGGCCGACGGGTCCGGCGTCTTCGAGGTCCACAGGGCCTTGACGCCGCACGCCTTGAACTTCTCGGCGAACGGCACGTAGCTCGGGTCGCCGTCGTTGTTGAGCTGGACTCCGCACTCCATCGGCTTGATGCCGAGGCTCTTCATGACGTTCTTGACCTTGTTGCTGCCGGTCATGACCGCCGGGGAGGTGGACGTGATCAGGTCCACGTTCGAGGCGAACTCGGGGAAGGTCGTCGAGGCGAGCTTCATCGGCGCCCCGTTGTAGTAGTCCACCGGGTAGGGGACGGCCTCGAACTTCATCGGGCCCATCGCGGCGTTCGGCCCGACGGTGTAGCCCGCGACCACCGGCAGGTTGCAGGCGACCCGGTACTGCTCGGCGGACTCGTCCATCGCGAAGCCCTCGCCGACGAGCATGAAGTCCTGCTTGCACGCCTTCTGCATGACCGTGGCGGCCTGCATGTACGCGGCGTCGTACTGGTTGCCCTTGATCTGGCGCCCGTTGATGCCGCCCTGCGCGTTGCACCACTTGATCATGGCGCTGATCGCGTCGCCCATCTCCTTGGACAGGCCGGGGGCCTTGGTGAAGCCGCGATCGTCGCCGTAGCCGATCGTGATCGTGGTGTCCGTGACGCCCTGGTCGGTGGCGCCCTTGGCATCCCCCTTGCCGCACGGCGACTCCAGCGTGCCGAACGTCTCCTTGACGCCGGAGTCTCCGGCCGCGGCCGTGCCACCACCGGTGGTGGCGTCCGGCACCGCGGCCGATCCCCCGCGTTCGCTGGCACACCCGGTGGCCAGCACCGTGAGGGCGACAGTGGTCGCCGCTACGCGGGCGATGGTGCCTTTCATCCGGAACTATCTCCTTTCGCCGACCGCCGTACGGCGGCCGGTATGCGGGGGGTGAGGGTGGGATTCGTCCCGATGGGAGACCATCAGAAGTTGGCCTGTCCGCCGTCGAGCGGCACGGTGGCGCCGGTGAGATAGCGCAGGTCGGGGCCGACCAGCGCGACCACGGCCCGGCCGATGTCCTGCTCGCAGTCGCCGACGTAGCCGAGCGGGATGGTCCGGCAGAACTCCTCCGCCTCGGCGGGGTTCGCCTCCATCCAGCGCTTCAGCCCGGGCGAGAGCGCGTGCGGGGCGATCGAGTTGGCGCGGATGCCGTCCACACCCCACTCCGCCGCCGCCGTCCTGGTCAGCGAGCGGAGCGCCTGCTTGGCCGCCGCGTACGCGCCGTAGGTCGTGGGATCCCACCGGACCGTGGCCGAGCTGATCAGGTTCACGATGCTGCCGCCGCCCCGCTCCTTCATGTGGGGGTGGCAGGCGCGCATGAACGCGAACGCCGCGAAGGGTCCGCTGCGGAAGCCCTTCTGGAAGGCGGCGTCGTCCATGGAGAGCAGCGGTCCGTACGAACCCGAGTAGGCGTTGTTGACGAGGATGTCGACTCCGCCGAACCGCGCGACCACCTCGGCGACGACCGCGGGGACCGCCTCGGTGTCGATCACATCGCAGAGGAAGGGTTCGGCCCGCGCGCCGCGTTCACGGATCAGGTCGCAGGTCGTCTCCAGCTTCGGCATGGTCCGGCCGAGCACCGCGATGGACGCGCCTTCCGAGGCGAGCGCGAGGGCGATTCCTTGTCCGACACCCTGGCCGGCCCCGGTCACGATGGCGATCTTCCCGTCGAGGGTTCCCATTGATCTCCCGTTTCACCGTGTGATGGCCGCAATAGTGAATGTGATCCCGCACACGCTGAGCAGGCAGTCCCGCTCACCGGGAACATCTCTTCGACCACGGCGCGCACACGCGGGAGGGCGTCCCGCTGGCCGGAAAGATCGCTCCGGCCCCCTCGTCCCGGCTGTCAGCCGCGGGCCGCCTCGGCGGTCACCGCCTCGGCGATGAAGGTCGCCGCGGCCGCCGATCGCGCCGGCAGATCGTAGGTGTGATCCAGTCGCCAGCACCGGAGGACCGACAGGTAGACGGCCCCGATCATCTCCGTCAGCAGTTCCGGATCGTGATCGGTCCGCACGTCGCCCTGGTCGAGCCCGGCGTCGACGAGCCGCCGGAGTTGCGCGTGGAACATCGCGTTCCGCGGCGCGCTCACCTCGGGCCGGGCGAGGTCCGGCTCCAGCTCGGCCGTCACGACCTCGAGGTAGCCGGGATGACGTTCGGTCGAGCGTACGACGGCCTCGAACACCCTGCGGATCCGTTCCCGTGTCGGGAGCGGAAGGGCGAGGTGCTGGTCGATGAACGCCGCCAGCAGGTCCATCTCGTCCGCCCACAGCGCGGCCAGCACGTCGTCCTTCGACCGGAAGTAGTTGAAGAACGTTGCGCGGGACACTCCGGCGGCTTGGGCGAGATCGTCCGCCGTGGTGCCGGCCACGCCGCGTTCGGCGTACAGGATCTTGGCGGCCTTCAGTATCCGCGCGTGCGTCTCGCGCTTGTTGCGCTCCCGAGCGCCCATCCCGGCATCCCCTTCCGCCCGCGGCACCGTGCCCCGCACCCTAAAGGACGAGGGGGCACGGGCCCGCTGCTCAGGGGTGCCGTACGGCCCGGTCGATCGGGGATCGACCGGCGGGCCCGCTACGGCGCCATGTCCAGGTAGCCGACGAATCCGGAGGGGTCGTGCCGCCCGATCACCGCGTGCTCGAACATGCCCCAGCCCTCCCGGCCGTCGCAGGTCGCACGCGCGATGTGATCGATCGTCGCGTACGGAAGCATCGCGACGATGTCCGGGGCGCCGAGGTCGTACTCCGACAGCAGGCTCCAGTTCCGGCCGCGCCACTGACCGTGGGTCCAGTCGGGGTCCCCGCTGTAGCCCGCGCCGAGGTTCAGCGAGATGTACCCCAGCAGGTCGAGGTCCACGGTCAGCGGCTCACCGGACGGCGTCGCCAGGTGCAGCCTCGCCGACTCCGGCATCCGGGTCCCGCTGCGATACGTGATCTCCGAGCGCGGCCACCCGAGCTGCTCGATCGTGCCGTCGGCGAACACCCGCGTGGCGTGGTTGAGCGTCCGGTAGCCGTCCGGGCTCTCCTGCATGATCACCATCAGCGCGAAGTCGTCGAAGCGCAACGGCACATACGTCCACCAGTGACCGCCGATCGGTTCGTCGGCCATGCGGCCGGCCGGGTCCGGGTCGCCGCTCGGCCGGATTCCCCACGAGCGGTCCCGGGAGCCCGTCCAGACGTCGGGATCGACGGCGAACTCCGTCCCCGCGGCGTTCAGGACGCCCGACCAGCTCCCGACCTGCGCGAAGCGGGTCGCGTCGAGGATCGGCCGGGGGCCGGCCGTCAACATGTGATGCTCCTCGAGCACGCTCGGGAAGGACCCCTCCCAGGTCAGGTCGAAAGACAGCTCCTCGTGCTCGCAGATCAGGCGCACCCGCTGCAGCGGCTCGATCACCTCGACCCGGTAGCCGCCGACCTCGGCCTGCGTCGACCGCCGGTCGTGGGCGTCGGAGAACCGGACCGCCCACTGCCGGTCGCCACGGCGAACGGTCGCGAAGGCGTCGACCACGCCGAGGTTCGGGTAGACCCCGAGGCCGGTGATCAGGAAGACGTCCCCGGTGCGGTCGTGCGCGTTGAAATAGCACCGGTCGTAGAAGTTCCGATCGCTGGTGGCGACGCGCGCCATCGACAGCGGAGCCTGGTGGATGGGGAACTCGTCGAGCGGATGGGGCCTCATCACTGCTTCTCCCATTCGTAGGATCCGTCGATCAGCCGCGCGAGCATGCTGTGGTGCAGCACGTATTCGTCCGGGTTCTCGTGGGCCGACACCTCGCCGAACTGGATCCGGCGCCGTTCGATCCGGGACATCACGATCCCGTGCCGCAGCGCGGCGTACACGAGGTAGAAGTCGAGGTCGCGCAGCTCGACGCCCGCGCTGCGCTCGTACTGCGCCACCACGTCCGCGCGGGTGAACATCTCGGGCAGGCCGGGCATCGAGAACAGCTCCGCGATGTCCTGGAACATGCGATGGAAGAAGATGAACCAGCCCAGATCCAGCTCGCGGGGAGCGAGCGCGGCCAGCTCCCAGTCGAGCACCGCGACCGGCGCGACGCCGTCGTACATGATGTTGCCGATGCGCGCGTCGCCCCAGCACAGCACGTCGGGCGACGGATCGGCCGGCCAGTGCGCCTCGCACCAGTCGAACGCCCGCTCAAGGACGGGAATGCGCAGCCCGTCCTGACCGCGGGTCCACTCGTAGTATCGGCGCTCGTTCTCGAAATGCCGGCGCAGGCCGGACTCTCCGTCGGCGGGAGCGAGCGCGGGAAGCCGGCCCGCCGGATCCTCGATCTCGTGGATGCGGGCCAGGACGTCGACGGTGCGCGCCTGCAGGTCCCGCCGTTCCGCCGCGTCGAGCTCGTGCAACCAGCCGCCGAACACGTACGGGGGGTTGTCGACGGGCACGGAACCGGTCAGGCGGTCCATCACGAGGAACGGCACGCCGAGCGGCTCACCGGAGTTCTCCACCCAGCGGACGCGCGGAACCGGCACGTCGCCGTGCCTGCTCACCGCCGTGATGACGTCGAACTGGCGTTGGAGGTCGTAGGCGGGGAACACGGGTACGGCCGTCGCCTCCGGGGCGAGCCTGGCGACGAGCTCGGCGGTCCGGCGGCTCGCACCGTCGGCGCTCCACTCCAGGTCGAACAGCACGGTGACGCTGGACATCCCCGATTGGCCGGGGCGGCTGAGGTTGCGCACCTGAACGTCGTCGGTGCCGAGCTGATCGGCCAGCCACGCGGTCAGTGAGGCCTGAAGCTCCTCCAGACCCCGCCGGCTGGTCGTGATGTTCGTCCGCGCGCCTTCGGGCAGCGCGCTGTCGTGAGTACTTCTGTCGGTCATGACGGCACTTCCTTCGGGGGGGTCGAGCGCCGAACTGTCCACCGATGCCCTGGGCGCGGATACCCGGATGACGGCCGATCTGCGGGTTCCCGGCGGCAGGTGGCCCAAATATAGACTCGGGGTCTAATTTTTGTATACCCGTTGTGCTTTCCGGCGGAGGCGGTGCCGGCCGTCACGGGGTCGGCCGTCACACGGTCGGCCGTCGCGGGGTCGGCCGTCACACGGTCGGCCGTCGCGGGGTCGGCCGTCACGGTGCCGGCCATCAGCCGCGCTCTCCGAGGGTGATGTCGACCCGTTCGAGCACGCCCCCGGTGAACGGGTAGGCCGCCGGATAGTCGCCCACGGGCGAGCCGGAGGTCCGGCCGACGTCGAACGTCTCGTCGATGGAGAACAGGGCCGGGGGCGTGACGCCGATCCGGTCCCTGCCCGCCGTGACGCCGTCCACGACGAGGGCGGCCTCTCCCCCGGCCGCGACGCCCCCGTCGTGGCGGAAGTCCACCTCGATCGTGTGGCGTCCGGGGCCGAGACCGTCCGCGGCGGTGAGCGTGAGCGAGGCCAGCGCGAAGGTGCGGTAGACGAAGGCCGGCCGGCCCGCGCCGTCCAGGTACAGCGCCCAGCCCGCCGCGCGGCCGCCCATCGTCGCGATCACCCCGTACGGCGCGGCGGGGCCGGCGTGGACCACCGCGCGCAGCGACCACGACCTGCCGAGCACGCGCGGGGCGTTCGACTCGGGGATGCCGACGGCGCCGGGACGATAGGTGAACCGCTTCCTGCCGCGCGCCAGGTTCGGCATCCGGGTGCGGGCGACCCGCGCGTCGCGCAGCGGGAGGATGCCCGCCCGCGCCGCCTCGCTCTCGAAGAGCGCCCGCATCCGGCGCAGCCTCCCGGGCTCTGCGGCGGCCAGGTCCTCGGCCTGGCTGAAGTCCCGTTCGAGGTCGTACAGCTCCCAGACGTCGTCCTCGAAGGGGCGGTCCGGCCCCGGGCGCCCGACCGACCACGGTGTGCCGCCGTGGTGCGCGCTCGCCATCCACCCGTCGCGGTAGATCGAGCGGTGCCCGTACACCTCGAAGTACTGGGTGGTGTGCCGCTCGGGCGCGTCCGGGTCGGCGAAGGTGTAGGCCAGGCTGACGCCGTCCATCGGCAGTTGCGTCACGCCGTCCACCTCGGCGGGCGCGGCGAGTCCGGCCGCCTCGAGGATCGTCGGCGCGATGTCGTTGACGTGGGAGAACTGGCCGCGCAGGCCGCCCCGGTCGGCGATCCCGGCCGGCCAGGTGACCACCAGGGGGTTGCGCGTGCCGCCGAGGTGCGAGGCGACCTGCTTCACCCACTTGAACGGGGCGGTCAGCGCCCACGCCCACCCGGCCGGATACTGCGGGTACGTGCTCGGGCCGCCGATCTCGTCGAGGCGGGCCAGCCGGGACTCGACGCTCTCCGGCAGGCCCTGCAGCGCGCCCATGTAGTCGAGGCTGCCGGGCACGCCTCCCTCGGCGCTGCTGCCGTTGTCCCCGACGACGTAGAGGAAGAGCGTGTCGTCGAACAGCCCGTCGTCCTTGAGCGCCCGCACCAGCCGTCCGATCTGGACGTCGGTGTGCTCCAGGAACCCGGCGTAGACCTCCATAAGGCGTTCGGCGACCGCCTTCTCGGCGTCGCCCAGGTCGTCCCAGGCCGGGATCTCCTCCGGCCGCGGCGTCAGCCGGGTGTTCTCCGGCACCACCCCGAGCCGCTTCTGGCGTTCGAGGGTCTCCTCCCGCAGGGCGTCCCAGCCCCGGCGGCACCTGCCCCGGTACTTCTCGCTCCACCGGGCGGGCACCTGGAGCGGCGCGTGCGTCGCGCCCGGGGCGAGATAGAGGAAGAACGGCCGGTCCGGGGTGAGCGCGGCGCGCAGCCGCACCCACTCGATGGCCCGGTCGACCAGGTCCTCGGTCAGGTGGTAGTCCGGCACGTCGGGCCGGGACACCGGCGTCGTCCCCTCGTACAGCGTCGGGTCGTACTGGTCGGTCTCGCCGCCGAGGAAGCCGTAGAACCGGTCGAACCCCTGCCCGGTTGGCCAGCGGTCGAACGGCCCGGCCTGGGTGGACTCCCACGGCGGCGCGAGGTGCCACTTGCCGAAGGCGGCGGTGCCGTAGCCGGCCCGCCGCAGCGTCGTGGCGACGGTCGCGGTCTCCGGCCGGAGCACGCCGCGATATCCCGGGTGGGCGTTGGCCGAGTTCAGCACGGTGCCGACGCCGGTGACGTGCGGGTCCCGGCCGGTGAGCAGCGAGGCGCGGGTGGGCGAGCAGATCGCGGTGGTGTGGAACCGGTTGTAGCGCAACCCCTCGGCGGCGAGCGCGTCGAGCGCGGGCGTGTCGATCGGGCCGCCGAAGGTCCCGGCCGCGCCGAAGCCGACGTCGTCGAGCAGCACGACCACGACGTTGGGGCGCCGCGCCGGTCCCGCCCCGCCCGCGAGGACGTCGTTCTCACCGGAGGTCGTCGCCATTCGAACTCCTCATATCGGTAAGGCACCTGTCTTATGGCAACATAAGACAGGTGCCTTACTTCATCAACGGCCTCGTCGTGATCGGGCCGGGGAGGTGCCCGTGACGGCGGACGCGGCGCCGTCCCCGGACACGCGGATCCGGCTGATCGAGGTGGCGGAGCGGCTCTTCGCCGAGCACGGCGTCGCCTCCGTCTCGTTGCGCACCGTCGGCGCGACCGCCGGGCAGCGCAACAACTCGGTCACGCAGTACCACTTCGGCTCCAAGGACGGACTGATCGCGGCCATCGCCCGCCACCGCTCGGCGCCCATCAGCGAGCGGCGCATGGAGATGGTCGCCGAGCTGCGCGCGGCCGACGGGCCGCCGAGCGTCGAGTCGCTCATCCGGCTGCTCGTGGTCCCGCTCGCCGAGTCGATGGCCGGCTCCCGGAGGGAGACCTGGTACCTGCGGTTCCTGGCGAGCGCGCTCGACCATCCGCTGATGCGGGACCTCGACGAGCCGGGCGGCCCCGAGCATCCCGGCATCGCGTACATGCTGGAGGAGCTCCGGCTGCGGCTGCCCGGGACGCCGGCCGCGGTCTTCGAGCGCCGGACCAGGTGGATGGCCGCCATCGTGGTCCGCGTCCTGGCCGACCACGAGCGGCAGCTCGCCTCGTCCGAGGGCTCCGCCGTCCCGCTCGACGAGGTCGTCTCCGACCTCGTCGTGAGCATGGCCGCGCTGCTGCGGGCGCCCCGCCCGCCCCGCTCACCGGCCGGCGCCCCGCCGGACGCCATTCCGTCCCAGTGACCGGGAAGCCGCGTTCGACGGCGGCCGCGATGGCCAATATTGGCCGCCAAGGAAGACGGAGTCCCGGCGGCACGAGAGGGAACTGATGTCAACGTCCGCAGACCCGAGAGCGGCGGCCTTCGCGGCCATGACCCGGCTGACCGGCCCCGGCGGGGATTTCGAACTGGCCGAGGAGGACGTCCTCGGCGCCCGCATGAGGGTCTACAAGAACCGTGCCAGGTCGCTCGGAGAGGTGCTGGCCCGGTCGGTCCGGCACGGCGAGCGCGACTACATCGTCACCGCGGACGAGCGCCTCAGCTTCACCGAGCACGCCGCCCGGGTCGCGTCCCTCGCCACCGCCCTCCGGGACGAGTACGGCGTGCGCCCGGGCGACCGGGTCGCCATCAACGCGGCCAACTCCCCCGCCTGGATCATCTCCTTCTGGGCCACGATCGCGCTCGGCGCCGTCGCCGTCGGCTACAACGCCTGGTGGTCGCGCCGCGAGGTCGAGTACGCGATCGGCCACACCGAGCCGGTGATGGTCGTCGCCGACGCCAGGCGTGCCGCGCTGGTCGACGGCGGCGTGACCGTCCTGACCGTCGAGGAGGACATCCCCCGGCTCTCCCGCCTGCTCCCGGACGCCGTCCTGCCCGCCGTCGACGTCGCCGAGGACGACCCCGCCGTCATCCTCTACACCAGCGGCACGTCCGGACGGCCGAAGGGCGCCGTCCACTCGCACCGGAACCTGACGTCGGTCGTCGAGTACCACCGGATGAACGACGCCATGGCCGCCGCGTTCGGCGACCCGACGGACCCCGCCGACCGGCGCTACCTGCTCGCGCTGCCGCTGTTCCACATCGCGAGCCTGCACAACCTCGCCGTGCCCCGCCTGGCGACCGGCAGCGCCGTTGTCATGCACCAGGGCGCGTTCGACGTGGACCGGGTGCTGCGGCTGATCGAGAAGGAGCGGGTCACCAACTGGGGCGCCGTGCCCACCATGGCGCACCGCCTGATCGAGCACGGCGACCTGTCGAAGTACGACCTCTCCTCGCTGACCGCCTTCGCGCTGGCGTCCGCGCCGTCGTCCACCGCGTTCAAGGAGCGGCTGCGCGCCGCCTTCCCGCCGGCCAAGGACGCCCTCGTCGACAGCTACGGCCTGACCGAGACCTCGACCGCCGTCGCCGCGGCGACGCCCGCCGACCTCGCCGAGGCGCCCGGCACCCTCGGCCGCCCCATCGTCGGCGTCCAGGTCGAGGTCCGCGACCCGCTGGGCGAGGCGCTGCCCGAGGGCGAGGAGGGCGAGATCTGCGTCCGCAGCCCGTTCAACATGCTCGGCTACTGGAACGACCCGGCGGCCACCGAGCAGGCCATCCGCGCGGACCGGTGGCTGCACACCGGCGACATCGGCGTGATGGAGCAGGGGCGGCTGCGCCTCACCACCCGGCGTTCCGACCTGATCCTGCGCGGCGGCGAGAACGTCTACCCCGCCGAGATCGAGAACGTCCTGGCCGAGCACCCCGGCGTGCTCGAATGCGTCGTGATCGGCGTCCCCCATCCCGATCTCGGCCAGGAGGTCATGGCCGTGGTCGTCACCGACGGCGAGCGGCCCGTCGGCGAGGAGGAGCTCCAGGCGCACGCCGCGGACGAGCTGGCGTACTTCAAGGTGCCCTCCCGCTGGCGCATCACGACCGAACGGCTGCCCCGCAACGCCACCGGCAAGGTGGTCCGCCGCGAGGTCGAGAGCTCCGTGAGCGACCGATCCTCCTGAGCGATCCGGCCGGAAGGCCCGGCGGGGCCCCGCCCACCCGGACGGGGCCCCCGCCGTCCCGGAGGCGCCGGCTCAGACCGGCCACTCGAACGGATCGAGAAGCCGCGCTCCCGTGCGCTCGAAGTCCTTCGTGTTGCGCGTGACCACCGTCCACCCGCGCACGCGGGCCGTAGCGGCCGGCAAGCCGTCGACAACCGGCAGCGCCGCGGCCGTCGGTGGGATCATGACCGGCGTGAGGTGGTTCAGGCGGCGGATCAGGCCGCTCCCAAGGGCGCGTACGCCGCTGGACGTCGTCCCCGGACTCGTGGCGAGGGCCGAGGCCGGTCACCCGCACGCCTTCCACGACCTGTGCGAGGGGCTGCTGGGCGCGGCGGCGGAGCCGACCTGCGCCGGACGGGCCCTCGACGCGCTCACCGCGAGCCGGCCCACGCTGTGGCTGGATCTCGACCTCGCGCTCCGCGCTCCCTGGTACGACTACATGCGTCCGGCGCGACGGCCGGGGACCTCCCGGGGGTGGGAGCCCGGCACAACGCTCGACGTCGCGCTGCGCGCCAGCTCCCACGACGGTTACGAGCGGGAGCAGGCCGTACGGCACGACGCCATGCGGACCGACTTCCGACTCCTTCCCGTACTCGTGATCCGGGCGGCCGACTGGGTGGACGAGGTCAGGATCGCGGCGCTCGAGACGCTCCGGCTGGTGCTGGCCGACCCGGCGGCGGACCTGCTCGCCGCCCTCCCGATCGCGGTGCGGCTCGGCGACCGGCGGCGGGGCGGGCCGGCCCTGGCCGAGGTCCGCGCGGCATTGCTGCGCGCGGACGACGGGACGTCGGCGAGGGCGCGGGGCTGCGCCGACCCCCGCGCCCGGAGGTTCGCGTACCGGGTGTCCCTCGACTCGGGCCGCCTGCGCGAGACCGATCTGATGGCGGCCGCGCTCGGCGAGAGCGACGCCGTCTCCCGGGTGTGGTGCGCCGAGGCGGTCGGCCGCATGGACCGGCCGGACCTGCTCGAACGGCTGCTGACCGGCCGTTCCGCCCGGGTCAGGGCCGTCGCGCTCACCGGGCTGGTCCGCCTGGGCCGCCCCGAGCACGGGGCGCGCTTCCTGGACGACCGCTCCACGGTCGTGCGCCTGACGGCGCAGTGGGCGGTCAGGAGGGCGGGCGGCGACCCTGCGCAGACCTGTCGCGCGCTCCTGGCGGCGCGGCCGGGGGCGAGGGTCGCCGGCCTGATCGCCGGTCTGGGCGACTGCGGGGGCGGGGGTGACGCCGGCCTCGTGCGGCCGTACCTGGCCGACCCGCGTCCGGCGGTACGGGCCGAGGCGGTCCGGGCGCTGCTCCGTCTCGGCGCGCCGGTGGATCTCATCCCGATGCTCGGCGACCCCGCGCCGGCGGTGGTCTGGAGGGCGGTGACCGGGTTGCGCCGCTCCGGCGTGCCGGCGGACCGGCTCTGGCCGCTGCTCGGCCCCGGCCTCCCGCGGCACGTACGGCAGGCCGCCCACCGGCTGCTGACCGGGGTGGACACCTGGACCCGGCTCAAGGCCGATCTGACGCTGATGGGCGACACCGACGAGTCGCTCCGCCGCCGCGCCCGCGCCGACCTCGTCATGTGGCGGGCCGACGGGGCCGCGACGATGTACACGAGCCCGCCGCGGCAGCTCGCGGACGAGTTGGCCGCGCTGATCGACGCGGCCGAGGCGTCCCTCGGCCAGAGAGAGGCCGCCGAACTGCGCTGGTTCCTTTCCGTGGGCGGGTGAGCGCGGGCCGTACGGCGGGAGAGCCGGGCGAACCTCCCCGACCCGGCCCTCCCTCCGACGGTGGGCGGCGAGGCATGCCCCCATTGCCATGTCCCGCCTCGGTGGGTCGGACTACGAACAATGTCCGTTATGTCCGGGTTCAGGCTGACATATCTACGTTGATACATCAACCAAATGTGGTGTTCCTCACCACCCGGCGACCGGCCCCCGCCCGCGGATCCCCACGAGAGACGCCGGCAGCCCCGCAGACACGGCCCCTCCCGGGAGCTGACCGATCCACAACCCCCGCCACCTGCGCGGACTCCCCTGAAGCGACCTGGAACGACAAGTCAGGAGCATGAGTAAGGTTCGCTCATCCGACGTCGGCCGCACGCAGAAGGGAGAGATCGCCGTGAGACTCAGAGGGGTGCAGGTGCCGCGCCCGAACTCCATCCGGAGCCGCTACGCGCTCAGCGTGGGGCTCCTGTCGCTCGCGGTCCTCACCACGATCGGCGCCGGTCTCGACTTCGTGGTCCGGAACAGGATCGAGCAGCGCGTCCAGGGCGAGGCGCAGCAGCTCGCTCTGGCCTGGATCGCCGGAGCGATCCTGCTCGCCACCGTCGCCGCCGCCTGGATCACCTGGATCCTGGTGGGCCGGATGTTGCGCCCCCTGGCCGCGATCCGGCAGCGGCTCGACATGACGGTCGGCGACCTGATCCTGCGGCGGCTGCCCCAGCGCGGCGACGACGAGATCGCCCGGCTCGCCCGCTCCTCCAACAAGCTGTTCGACCGGCTGGAGGAGGTCATGACCCAGCAGCGCCGCTTCGCCTCCATGGTCTCCCACGAGCTCAGGTCTCCGGTCACCGCTCTGCGCGCGCAGCTTGAGGAGGCGCTCGCCTACCCCGACGAGGTGGACCCGCGCGCGACCCTGCGTACCGCGCTGCGCACCGCGGAGCGGTTCCAGGGGATCATCGACGAGCTGCTCGCGTACACCCGGGTCAGGAACAGCGACGCGGCGCTCCCCGAGCCGCTCGCCCTCACCGCGCTCGTGCGGGAGGAGGTCGCCGGCCGGCCCCGCGACGTGCCGGTACGGTTCCGGGCCACCGGTGACCTGACGGTGTTCGGCACCCGGCTGGCGATCGCGGGAGCCGTGACCAACCTTCTCGCCAACGCGCAGCGGCACGCGCGCTCAGGCGTCGACGTGACGGTGGAACGCGTCGGCGACCAGGCCGTCGTCACGGTGCAGGACGACGGCGACGGGATCGCCCCCGGCGACCGCGAGCGGGTCTTCGAACCCTTCCTCCGCCTGGCCGACGGACGGCGCCGCGACCCCGGCGGCAGCGGCCTCGGCCTCGCCTTCTCCCGCGAGGCCGCGACGGCCAACCGCGGCTCCCTCGTGATCGAGGACTCCCCACGAGGGGCGAGGTTCGTGCTCCGCCTGCCGCTCATGGACGACGGCCGCGGCATGGCGTAGCCCGCGATGCGCGCGGCGACCGTCGAAGGGGCGTCACGCAGCGGGTGATCTCTGGCCTGCCGGGGATCGGCAAGACCGCTCTTGCGACCCACGTTGCCCATCAGGTGCGCCATCTCTACCCTGACCGCGGCGGCGACGCACTGCGGCCGCTGCCGCATCGAAGGTCGAGCCGGCCGTAGCCGACAGTCCGGTCAGCGCGCTGTCCCACGCCTGGTGCGCTGACTGTGGGGGGCGAATATATGTACCCCTTCCGGCGCGTCACGGTGCAGAACCGTGCTGTAGGACGTGCGGGGTTCGCCGGCTGTGTGAGATATCCCTCTCCCGTCGTCGTGGCGCTGGTGATCTGGGGAGGTGACCATGTAGTGATGACCTCCTCGCCCCGCCCGCCGCACGTCGGTGGCCGACCGGATCCGACAGGCGGGACTACCGCACTCGGTGGAGAGCCCGCTCCCGCCCGCGGGTACCTGCTGGACAACGCGCGCGCCGAGGCGGGCGAGCGATTCGTTTGGCTGGCCGAGCTGTTCGACGGTGTGACGCGGGGGCACTTCGATCGACTGGGGGTCGGGGTTGGCTCGCGCTGCTGGGAGGTGGGAGCCGGTGGCCGCAGTATCCCGGAGGCGCTCGCGGCGGCCGTCGGTCCGACCGGGCACGTGCTGGCCACGGACATCGACCCGTCGTGGCTGAAGGCAGGCGGCGGGTACGAGGTGCGCCGGCACGACGTCGCCGCTGATCCGCCCCCGGAGCCGGGGACGTTCGATCTGGTGCACGCCCGGCTCGTGCTGGTCCATGTACCCGACCGGGCTCGGGCGTTGGCCACGATGGCGGCGGCGCTGCGGCCCGGCGGCTGGCTGCTGGTCGAGGACGCCGATACCGCTCTGCAGCCACTGGCATGCCTGGACGACAGCGGCCCGGCGCAGCGGCGGGCCAACCGGCTGCGCGACGCGGTCCGGGAGCTGCTGACGCGCCGCGGCGCGGACCTGCGCTACGGCCGGACACTGCCGCGGGCATTGCGTGAGGCCGGCTTGGTAGATGTCGCCGCGGCGGGCTCTTTCCCGGTCGGCGGGCTGGCCTGCGACCGGCTGGAGGCGGCGACCATCCGGCACGTGCGCGGCGAGTTGCTCGCGGCCGGCCTGGCCGACGACGCCGAGATCGACGCGCACTTGGCCGCCATCCACGCGGGCGAACTCGACCTGACACTCGCGCCGCTGATCTCGGCCTGGGGACGCCGTCCAGCCGAGCACCCGCCGGCACTCGGTTAGGTGCGGATCCAGGCGTTGTCCGACCTGCCCACAGCGCTGTTCGTCGAGGAGAATTTCGGGCCGCAGGAGTAGCCCCTTTCGGGGGCGGTCGTCACGGCTGCCGCCCGGGGTCATCGCCGGCTGCGTCGCCCTTACCCTCAGAGCCGGACTCCTCGTCATCCTGGCCCGCCGCTTCGACATGACCCCAAGGACCGCCCCGTGCCAGTAGTCATCGCCCCCGACGGTGTCGCCCTGTCGTACCAGGTCGCCGGCCGCGGCCACCCGCTCGTCCTGCTGGCCGGGCAGGCCAACGACCACCATTGGTGGGACGGCGTCCGGCCGGACTTCGCCCGTGAGCACCTCACCGTCACCCTCGACTGGCGCGGCACCGGCGCCAGCGACAAGCCGGACGAGCCGTACAGCACGCGCGGCTTCGCGGTGGACGTCGTCGCCGTGCTCGACGACCTGGGCATCGAGCGGGCCCACGTCTACGGCACCTCCATGGGCGGACGGGTCGCCCAATGGATCGCGGCCGACCATCCGGAGCGGGTCGTCGCGCTCGTCCTCGGCTGTACCTCCCCAGGAGGGCGGTACGGAGTCGAGCGTGACGACGTCGTCAGGAAGTCGCTGGGCCAGCTCGACCGGCGGGCGGCCGAACGGGCTCTGCTGGAGCTGATGTACACGCCGCGCTGGCTGGCCGATCATCCCGGACCGCACCGCACCACGGGCGATCCCGGCATGCCTCCCCACGCTCGGCGGCGCCATCTGCGCGCCAGCGCCGACCACGACGCCTGGGACGCTCTGCCCGGCATCACCGCGCCGACGCTGGTCATCCACGGGACGGACGACCTGCTCACCCCCGCGGCCAACGCGCCGCTGCTCGCCGGCCGCATCCCGAAGGCGACGACGGCCCTCATCGAGGGGGCCAGGCACGCCTATTTCGAGGAGTTCCGCGAGGTGGCCGGCGAGATCGTCCTGGACTTCCTGGCCGGCAACGCGGGGCGGTAGATCCGACCCTGCGGCGGGAAGGTCCCGGCTGCCGGGCCTGGCCACGCACCAGGCGCGACCGCGACGGACAAGCCGCCCGCAGCCGGCTCGTGCGATGAGAGGAGCCCCTCGGGAAGGGGCTCCCCGGCCGGACGGCGACCGCTCAGAGGTCCCTGGCCCAGACCTGCTCCACCACCGGGCGGCCCGACTCCTCGCCCGGGTGCTCCTCCACGAGTTCGAACCCGGCCTGCTGGTAGATCCGGCGCGCGCCCGCCAGGACGGCTCTCGTCCACAGGACGATCCGCCGGTACCCGGCCTGCCGGGCGAACCCCAGGCACTCCTCGACGAGCCGCGCGCCGATTCCCATGCCGCGCGCGGACGGCTCGACCAGGAGCAGCCTGAGCTGGGCGGTCGTGTCGTCCTTGTGCATGCAGAACACGCTCCCCGCCGGATGGCCGTCGACCTCCGCGATCCATCCGGCCTCCCGCGCGGGGTCGTGTCCGGCCGCGTAGTCGGCGACGATCCGCGCGACCAGGGCCTCGAAGGGGGCGCCCCAGCCGTACTCCGCGCTGTAGAGCGCCCCGTGCCGGTAGACCACCCAGCCGAGATCGCCCGCGCGCGGCGGCCTGATGACGTACGGCTCGCGGCGGGCCGGCGGGTCGAGGACGCCCCGGATCGCCGCCATGCCGCCCAGCAGCCGCCGCCGGTCCTCCTCGGCCAGCCCGCCGATCAGCGCCTCCACGTCGGCGGCCGAGCGCTCGTCGAGCATGCGGTACGTCTCCCGGCCCTTGTCCGTGAGCCGTACCACCTGGCGGCGGCCGTCGGTCTCCGACCGTTCGCGGGCGATGAGGCCCTCCGCCTCGAACTTGGCGAGCATCCGGCTCAGATAGCCCGGATCGAGGCCCAGCCTCTTGCTGATCGTCCCCGCCTCCGAGGTCGTGTTGAGCTCGAAGAGCACTCTCGCCTCGCTCAGCGAGTAGGGCGTGTCCAGCAGTCCGGCGCCGAGCACACCGATGACGCCCGTGTAGAAGCGGTTGAAAGCGCGGACATCTGCCACCGTATTCATTGCCCACCTCAACCAATTCGTTGACTGCGGCAAACATATCTCGGCCGCGCCTGGATGCCCAGACTCGGCGCGCCTCGACGCGCGACGCATGCGGGCCGACACGACGCCTTCAGCCCGCCCAGTCCGGATCCCGACGGCGCCGGCCCCACCTGCCGCCGACACACTGGGCTGGGGCGAGCCCGCGGTCGCCCGGGCGCAGGCCGCCGCGCGGGTCGCCGAAGCCAGTGGGGACTGCCCACGGGCGGCCCCGCACCAGCCAGATACGTCGACTAGTCGGTGTCGTGGGTGACGAGCAGGCTGAGGACGGTTCCGCGCGAACCGCTGCACGGCGAGGCCGGAGCCCTGCCCGGTTCCTGGCCGACCGTCGATTTTCCGCTGACCCATCAGGGCCTGCCGGTGGGGCTGCTGACGGTGGCGCCGCGTGACCGCGACGGGCCGATGCAGAGCGGCGACGAACGGGCGCTCACCGCGGTGGCGCGACAGGCGGCCGTGCTGGCCCATGCCGCCCTCCTCACCCACGAGCTGCGTGAGTCGCGGCGGGCCCTGGTGACCGCGCGGGAGGAGGAGCGGCGGCGGCTGCGCAATGATCTCCATGACGGCCTTGGGCCCGCTCTCGGGGCGGTCATGCTCAAGCTGGCGGCGGCGGGCAACCGGCTGGCCGACGATCCCGAGGGGACCGGCCGGCTGATCGAGGAGGCCCGGCAGCAGATTCGGGCGGCCGTGGCGGACATACGCCGGCTGGTCTATGGACTGCGGCCGCCGGCGTTGGACGAGCTGGGGGTGATCGCCGCCGTCCAGTCCTTCGGACAGGGGCTCGAGCGTGACGGCTTGCGGATCTCGGTGGCGGCCGTTCCGGAGCCCTCCGCCTTCACCACCATCCGGGTGGCGGTGGCCGATGACCACACGCTGTTCCGCGACAGGTTGCGCGCCCTGTTCGATTCGGTGCCCGACATGACCCTGGTCGGCGCCGCAGCCGACGGAGACGAGGCCATCGAACTCGCGGTCACCGCCCACCCGGCGGTCCTGCTCATGGACATCCGCATGCCGGGCATGAACGGACTGGCCGCCACCCGGCGGATCCGTACCCTCGCCCCCGACGTCGCCGTCGTCATGCTGACGATGGTCGATGACGACGAGTTGGTGGCCGCCGCACTCCGAGAGGGCGCCTGCGGCTACGTGCTGAAGGACGCCGACCAGCAGGAGATGCTGCGGGTCGTCCGCGCCGCCGCCCGCGGCGAGTTGCTCTTCGGCGCCAGTGTCGCGCGGCAGGCCCGGCAGTTGCTGGAGACCGGGATCCGTTCGCACCAGCCGCCCTTCCCGCACCCGTCCGAACGGGAGCGGGCCGTGCTGGACCTGCTCGCCGCCGGCTACGACACGGCCCGGATCGCGGCGACGCTCCACCTGAGCACCAAGACCGTGCGCAACTACCTGACCCTGATCCCGCGCCGGCTCAAGGTGGCGGACCGGGCCGCCGCCGTCGAACTGGCGCGCCACGCCGGCCTGGGCCGGAACCGGCCGGCCCAGGCGTGAAAGGCCTGCCGGTTCTCCTGGACACGCGCCACAGCGACGCGAGCGGCTGCTCGTCGAGGACGCCGGAGAGGATCTCGTCATCAGCCCGGACGGCCACCGACTGGCCTACCGCAGTAAGGAACGGGACGCGATCGTCATCGCCGACCTCCCGTCCGGGCGGATCACCACCGTGACGAGGCGCATGGCCGCCGTCGCCTTCTCCCCCGACGGTCGCCGGCTCGCGCTCCACATGTACGACGACGACCTCGACGGTCTCCTCTACATCTGGGACGGCAGGCTCCGGCTCGTCCGCGCGGACCTACTCTTCCGGCCCGGCTGGTCGACCATGCGAGAGGAGCTCGTAGTCACCACGAGCGACGGCGTCATGGCGATCGACCTCAACGGAAAGAAGCGGTTCTCGTTTGAGCCGATATACGGCGAGCCCGACGCGCGGATCTCCCCCGACGGCCGGACCGCGCTGCAGATCCACGCGAGGACGAACGGCTTCGTCCTGTACGGCAGGCGTACCGGACGAGGGGTCATGTCCCTGCCGGCGACAGCGGTTTACGACCGTTTCATCGACTGGGTGGGCACCGACGAGTTCGTGATCCGTGCGGTGGGCTACGGGCCGAGCGACTACTACCGCGTCGACGTCGACACGGGAGCGGCCATCCCGGTCGCCGCCGACATCCCGATGAACGCACGTCTCGTGCGCTTCCCCGCGCCCGGCCCTGACGGCGGGTGACCCCTGCGCGCCACGGCCCCGGCTCCCCGGAAGCCTTGATGGCAGCCGCGCGGCCGCACGGGCAGCGCCCTCACCACCGGCCTGAACGCGGCTTTTCCGGGATCAGAGACTTTTACTCCTGTCAGCCGTGATCAAGAATCCCGATTCGCGGAATATCGTTGCCTTTGCGAGGGTCTTCGATTTTGAAGGGAGAGCACAATGGGCGCGGATCTTCCCAGGGAGCGCACCGAGGCCGCCTGCCGGGCGCGAGAGATCCTCGATCGCATCGGGGACAAGTGGTCGCTGCACGTGATCTCCCAGATCGGCGCGGAGACCAGACGATTCAGCGAGATCAGGCGCGGGATCGACGGCATCAGCCACCGTATGCTCGCCGTCACGCTGCGGGAACTGGAGCGCGACGGCATCGTGTCGCGGACCGCGTACGCGGTCATGCCGCCCAGGGTGGACTACGCGCTCACCCCGATGGGCCACACCCTCCTCGACGTCGTCGGCGGTCTCGTCACCTGGGCCGAGCACAACATCGACGAGATCGACGCCGCCCGCGCCGCGTACGACACTCGGGCCGAGGACATCAGCCACCTTGCCCCCCGCTCAGCAGTTCACGGAAGTCGATGAGGGACGGCGCGGGCAGCGGGTCGTCCTCCGTACCCGGCGCGGGACTGCGCTGCAGAAGTTGCGTGCCGACGACGTGACCGGCGAACACGGCGTGCAACCTGACCCTGCCGCCCGACGTGTTGCGGAATCCGTGCGCGACGCCGGGCGGTACCAGAATGACGGCACCAGGACCGACCGGTCGCCATTCCCCGTCGTAGAACGCCTCCGCCTCGCCCTCGTCGACGACGAGCACCTCTTCGTTGGTGTGCGTGTGGACCGGGATGATCTCCCCTGCGGCGAGGTGCTCGAAGTTCAGCACCAGGTCCTTGACGTACCGTCCGTCCGGCCGAACCGGATCGATGACCAGGGAATAGCGTGACTCCGGTTTGTAGTTGTGCGGGTCCGGCGGGAAAGGAACATAATCCAGGTCGCTGATAATCGTCATGGGATCAGAATGCGTTCCGGCATCCAAAACCGATAGATCGCACTTTTTCCTTACCTGGTAACGCCGGAGTAACCATGACGCCTCCGTCGGGAGGCGGCGCGGTGTCCCGCGGCCCGCACCGGCTGGACACGATGACGGCCTCCAGGGCCCGTGCCCGTGGTCGCCGACGGCATGACGGCCTCCAGGCACCCGGGCCTCCTCGTACGCCGAAGCCGGCACGCCTCCGAGCCGACCCCGGCCGGGCACGGCGGTGCGCAGCCGCTGCGGACGCTCATCGGTGCCGGCTGCGGCCAGGAAGCGGCTGGCCTGATCGCGGGACAGGCCGACAGTGGCCGAGGTGTCCGGTCGGGCCGGGGCCGGTCGGCTGCGGCGACCGGGTCGCGGTCGCAGGCCTCATTGCTGATCAGGTAGCGGTATCAGGAGGAGACCACAAGATCTGCTGCACCAGCGGTACGCGACGCCGTCCCTGCCGCATCAGCCTGTTCTGGCGCATCTGCTGGAGCGGATCGACGACTACGCCCGCGCCCGGGAGGAGCACGTGCTCGTCATCGCTGACGAGGTGGGCCGGCCGGATACCCTCGAAGGGTGCCGAAAGCGAACGTATGGCTTGACGAACACCAGCACGAGGTGTGGCGCACGTACCTGCGGATGCGCACCCGGCTGGCGATGGCGCTGAGCCAGTCGCTGCAGCAGGACTCCGGCATGTCGGAGTCGGACTACGCGGTCCTGGTCGCGCTCTCCGAGACCCCCGGCGGTGTCATGCGCGCCCTGAACCTGCGGTGCGAGCTGCAATGGGAGAAGAGCCGGCTCGCCCACCACGTGCGCCGCATGGAACAGCGCGGCCTCGTCCTGCGCGAGGAATGCGCCGAGGATTCCCGCGCGCCGATGGTACGGATCACCGAGGCCGGGCTGGACTCCATCCGCGCCGCGGCGCCCGCCCACGTGGCACGTGTACGCGAACTGTTCGTCGAGGCCCTCACCCCCGGGCAACTCGACGCGCTGCACGAGGCGAGCCGCGCCATCCTGAAGCGGCTCGACGAGCGCTGCCCTTCGGAGACATAGCCGGGGCCGGGCGTGCGGAAAGGCCGGGTCACGGCGACCCGGGCCTTCCCGCGGCGCCCGGTCAGCGGGGGCGCGGCAGGTGCTTGGCGATGAACAGTCCCTCCGCGCTGACGCACACCTCGCCGCCGGCCGAGATCGCGCCGATGGTGCGGATCTTCCTGCCGTCCACCGCGACCTGGCGTCCCGTCACCGTCAGCGGCTCGAAGAGCGGCGTCGGGCGGTGGTAGCGCAGGGTCAGCTCGGCGGTCATGCCGGACGGCCCGCCCCAGTGGTTCGCCACGCCGAGCGTGTGGTCGAGCAGCAGCGCGGACACTCCTCCGTGCACGAACCCGGGCGGCCCCTGGTACGGCAGGCCCAGGACGACGACCCCCTCGATCGAGCCGTCGTCCTTGCCGGTGAGCGGGAGCGGGGGCGCGATGGCGTTCTCCGGCCCGGTGACCGGGTCGTGCCGGGTCACGCCCTCGCCCCGCCACATGTCCACCATCCGCTCCTCCCTCGCGGGAGCGTGCTCGTCGAGGTAGTCGGCGACGGCGTTCAGCCGCTCCGCGACCTCGGACATCTCGGCGTCGGTCCCGTCGCCCGCGTGCAGCAGCGACGCGATCACCCGGCGGGCGGCGGCGACGGCGGCGTCCACGCCCTTGTTGTTCGGCTTGGCGGTCAGCTCCGGCTGGTCCTCGTTCACGCGGCCACCTCGGCGGTCGCGTGGGTGAGCACGGGCGCGCCGTCGCGTTCGGGGCAGGTCGAGGTCAGCACGAGCCGGTCGCCCTCCCGCCACACGGCGGTGCTGATCGTCTCACCTGGGAACAACGATCCGGCGAACCGCACCGACAGGCCCCGCAGCCGGGACACGTCGCCGCCGAGCACGCCGTCCACGACGGCCTTGGCCACGATGCCGTACGACGCGAGCCCGTGCAGGATCGGCCGGTCGAAACCGGCCATCCGGGCGAACTCGGGGTCGGCGTGCAGCGGGTTGAGGTCGCCGTTGAGCCGGTACAGCAGGGCCTGGCGGGCGACGGTCGGCGAGTCGAGCACGTGGTCGGGCGCCCGCTCCGGCGCGGCCCACGGCGTCTCGGGTCCGGGGTCGCCGCCGAAGCCGCCCTCGCCGCGCGCCCAGATCTGCATGGCGGTGGTCCACAGGGGCGCGCCCTCGGGGTCGGCCGCCGACTGCTCCATGACGATGACGGCGGCCTTGCCCTTGTCCCAGACGTGGGCCACCCGCGAGGAGACGGTGGCGGTGCCGGAGGCGGGCAGCGGCCGGTGAACCGTGAGGCCCTGCCCGGCGTGCAGGATCCGGCGCAGGTCGATGTCCACGCCGGGCAGGTGCATCGCGGCGGGTCCGCGGTCCCCGGCCGAGACGCCCTGTCCGGCGACCATGGCGAAGGTCGGCAGCACGCGCAGGCCGCGCTCGTACGTGTAGGACAGCTCGGGGTCCGCGCCCGCGCCCGCCCCCAGGCTGAGGTGGTAGAGCAGCACGTCGCGTGCGGTCCACGCGATCTCGCGGACCGCGGGCGGCGCGCCGAGCGCCGTCTCGACGTCGATCGGCATTGGTTTCAGCCCTCCTTGCTCGTTCGCGGGGCGTCCGGCGCCCCGGCGCCGTACAGGGTGACGACGCAGGCGCCGCCGAGCCCCAGGTTGTGCTGCAGGCCGATCCGCGCGCCGTCCACCTGGCGGGCGCCCGCCTCGCCGCGCAGTTGCCAGGTCAGCTCGGCGCACTGGGCCAGGCCGGTCGCGCCCAGCGGGTGTCCCTTGGAGATCAGGCCGCCGGACGGGTTGACCACCCACCGGCCGCCGTACGTGGTGGCGCCGGACTCGGCGAGCTTGCCGCCGTCGCCCTCCGGGCACATGCCGAGCGCCTCGTACGTGAGGATCTCGTTGATCGAGAAGCAGTCGTGCAGCTCGATGACGTCCACGTCGCCGATGCCGAGCCCGCCCTGGGCGAAGACCCGGGCCGCGGCGGCGCGGGTCATCGGAGCGCCGACGACGTCGATGTGGGACCGCGCGGCGAACGCCTCCTCGGTGTCGGTGGTCATCGCCTGGGCGAGGATCTCGACCGCCCGGCCCTCCAGCCCGTGCTCGCGGACGTACCGCTCGCTGACGACGACCGCGGCGGCGGCGCCGTCGGAGGTGGGCGAGCACTGCGACCGGGTGAGCGGATCGTGGATCGGCTTGTCGCCCAGCACCTGCTCCAGCGTGTACGCGCTCTGGAACTGGGCGTTGGGGTTGTTCACCGAGTGCCGGTGGTTCTTGACGGCGACGGAGGCGATCTGCGCGGCAGTGGTGCCGTGCCGTTCCATGTGCTCGCGGGCGGCGTTGCCGAAGAACTGCGCGGTCATCGGCGCGGCGGCCCAGCCCCGGGTGGAGACCAGCACCTCCAGGTGCCGGTCCACGGTGGTCACCTTGGGCATGGCGCCGGAGGGGTTCAGCGCGTCCTTCGTCATCTTCTCGAAGCCGACGGCGAGCGCGACGTCGGCGACGCCGGCCTGCACCCACTCCCTGGCCAGCATCAGGGCGGTGGAGCCGGTGGCGCAGTTGTTGTTGACGTTGACGATCGGGATGCCGGTCAGGCCCACGTCGTAGAGGGCGCGCTGGCCGGCGGTCGAGGTGCCGAACACGTAGCCGGCGGCGGCGCGCTCGACGGCGTCGTACCCGATCCCGGCGTCCGCCAGTGCCGCGCCGACGGCCTCCCCGACCATGTCGGGGTACTCCCAGTCGCGGGTCTCGATCTTCTCGAACTTCGTCATCCCGACGCCGATGACGAACGTCCTCTCGCTCATGTCGGGGTCTCCCTTGACGGATCAGCCCTTGGCGGGCGTGGAGGCGGGCACGGGGTCGGGGTCGCGGGGCAGGCCGAGGAGCCGCTCGGCGATGATGTTGAGCTGCACGTCGGTGGTGCCGCCCGCGATCGACATGCAGCGGGAGTTCAGGAACATCCAGGTGGCGTTCCTGCGCGCGCCGCGCCGTTCGGTGCCCTCGCCGTCCTCGCCCGACAGGGACGCGGCGCCCGTCCAGTCCATGGCGGTCTCCCACACCTCCTGGATGTGCTCGACGCCGATCAGCTTGGCGACGCTGGACTCGGCCCCCGGCTGCTGCCCGGAGAGCGAGCGGATGGTCGTGCGCAGGGCGAACAGGCCGCCGGACTGGGCGTCGCAGAGGATGCCGCCGAGGCGGGTCAGCCGCTCGTCGTCCATCTCCTGCGGGTGCTCGGCCGCGAGCCCGATCAACGCCTCGCCGCCGCTGCCGAGCGAGGAGTCGTGCGAGAGCGAGACCCGCTCGTTGGCCAGCGTGGTGCGGGCCAGCCTCCATCCGTCGCCGGGCCCGGCGACCAGCATGTCGTCGGGGACGAAGACGTCGTCGAGGAACACCTCGTTGAACAGCGCCTCGCCGGTCAGCTCGCGCAGCGGCCGGATGTCGATGCCGGGGCTGGACATGTCCAGCAGGAAGTACGACAGCCCCTTGTGCTTGGGGGCCGACGGGTCGGTGCGGGCCAGCAGGATGCCCCACTGGGCCTCGCGCGCCATGGACGTCCAGACCTTCTGGCCGCTGATCCTCCAGCCGCCGTCCACCTTCTCGGCGCGGGTGCTCAGCCCGGCCAGGTCGGAGCCGGCGCCGGGCTCGCTGAAGAGCTGGCACCACACGATGTCGCCGCGCAGCGTCGCCGGGAGGAACCGCTCGTGCTGCTCGGGGCTGCCGTGCGCGATGAGGGTGGGCACCACCCAGTTGCCGATGACCATGTCGGCGGCGCGGAGCCCGGCGGCGCGCATCTCCTCGGCGATCACGAGCTGGGAGACCGCGTCGGCGCCCTTGCCCCACGGCGCGGGCAGGTGGGGCGCGGTGTAGCCGTGCTCGGCCAGGTAGGCGAGCCGCTCCGCGCCCGCGAGCGCGACGGCGGGCTCCAGCTCGGCCCGGATCCCGGCGCGTACGGTCTCCGCCTCCGGGGGCAGTTCGATGCCGAGCGTACGGCGGACGCCGTCGAGGGTGAGCCGGGCGACCCGGCGCCGCCACCGGGAGGTGGGGCCGAGCAGGATGCGCAGGGTCTGGGCCCGGCGCAGGTAGAGGCCTGCGTCGTGCTCCCAGGTGAAGCCGATGCCGCCGAGGGTCTGGATGCAGTCCTTGGCGGTGGAGAAGGCCGCCTCGACGGCGGTCGCGCCGGCCACCGCGGCGGCGAGCACCGCCTCACCCGGCTCGGCGCCTCCCGCCGCGACCAGGTCGGCGGCGCGCGCGGCGTCCCAGGCGCACACCCGGGCCTGCTCGGCCCTGGTCAGCATCCGCGCGCTGCGGTGCTTGACGCCCTGGAACTGGCCGATCGGGCGGCCGAACTGCTGCCGCACCCTGGCGTACTCGGCGGCGGTCGCGGTCGCCCGGTCGGCGAGGCCGGACGCCTCGGCCGCGAAGAGCGTCGCGGCCAGGTCGGGGACGCCGTACGCGTCGAGGCCGGTGAGGACGTCCTCGGGGGCGACCGCGACGCCGTCCACCCGCACCCGTGACAGCCGCCGGGTCAGGTCGTGGCTGGTCAGGTCGGTCGTCTCGACGGCGGCGCGGGGCAGCACCACCCAGGCGAGGCCGCCTTCGGGAAGCGCGGCGGGGAGCACGAAGAGGCCGGCGACGTGGCCGCCGAGCACCGGATCGGACACGCCGGAGAGGACCAGGCCTCCGCCGTCGCCGGTGGCGAGCGCGAGGGTCCCGGCACCCAGGCCGACCGCGCCGACCGCCGTGCCGTCCGCGAGCCCGGCCAGGTGGGCGGTGTGCCCGGCGCGGTGCAGTACGGCGCTCGCGAGGACGGTGGGCAGGAACGGGCCGGGGGCGACGGACCGGCCGAGCTCCTCGGCGACGACGGCGAGTTCGAGCAGGCCGTAGCCCGCGCCGCCCGCCTCCTCCGGCAGGTGCAGGCCGAGGAGGCCCTGCTCGGCGAGGAGCGGCCAGAACTCCGGCAGCTCCTCCTTCTCGGCGTCCACGGCCCCGCGCACGACCTCCGGCGTGACGTGGCGGGAGGCGAAGGTGCGCACGGAGTCCCGCAGGTCGCGGTGCTCCTCGGTGAGTCCGATGGTCATGGTGGTTCTCAGATCCGTTCGATGATGGTTGCCGTGGAGTGGGCGCCGCCCGCGCACATCGTGATCAGCGCGGTGGACCGGCCGGTCCGTTCGAGCTCGTGCAGCGCCTGGGTGATCAGGCGGGCGCCGGTGGAGCCGACCGCGTGGCCGAGGGCGATGGCGCCGCCGTTCACGTTGACCTTGTCCATGTCGGCCCCGTGCACCCGCGCCCACGACAGCACGACCGACGCGAACGCCTCGTTGATCTCGACCAGGTCGATGTCGGACAACTTCATCCCGGCCTTGCGCAGCACGTGCTCGGTGGCCTCGATCGGGCCGTCGAGGTGGTAGTAGGGGTCGGAGCCGACCATGCCCGAGGCGACGATGCGGGCCCGGGGGTGCAGGCCGAGGTCCGCCGCCTTCTCCCGGCTCGTCAGCAGCACCGCGGCGGCGCCGTCGCTGATCTGCGAGGAGTTGCCGGCGGTGTGGACGCCGTCGGGGATCACCGGGTTGAGCCGGGCCAGGCCCTCAGGGCTGGTGTCGCGCAGCCCCTGGTCGCGGGTGACGACGGCGGTCTCCCCCGTCGGGCCGTCCTGGCCCATGACGGGCGCCTCGACCGGGACGATCTGCCCGTCGAACCGGCCCTCGGCCCACGCGGCGGCGGCCCGCCGCTGCGACTCCAGGCCGAGGGCGTCCACGTCGGCGCGGGTGATGCCGCGCCGCTTCGCGATCCGCTCGGCGGCGGTGAACTGGTCGGGCATGTCGAGGGACCAGTCGGCGGGGAACGGGCTGCCGGTCTCGGGCGTGAGCGCCTGCCCGAGGAAGACGCGGCTCATCGACTCGACGCCGCAGCCGATGCCGGCGTCGATCTGGCCGGACGCGATCAGGCCCGCGATCAGGTGCACGGCCTGCTGGGACGACCCGCAGGCGCAGTCGATCGTCGTGCACGCCGTCCCGTACGGCAGGCCGGCGTACAGCCACGCCTGGCGGGTGACGTTGTTCGACTGCTCGCCCGCCTGGGTGACGCATCCCCCGATCACCTGCCCGATCGTGTCCGGGGCGACCCCCGTGCGGTCGAGCAGGCCCCGCTGGACGCGCCCGAGCAGGGCGGCCGGGTGCAGACCGGACAGCGCGCCCCGGCGCTTGCCGACCGGCGTGCGCGCCGCGTCGACGATGACGGCCTCAGCCATTGTCTTCTCCTCGTGTCAGTTGGTTTCGAGGCTGGCCTCGCGCGTGGATCCGCGCGTGGATTCGCGCGTGGATTCGCGCGTGGATTCGCGCGTGGTTTCGCACGGGGCGTCGCCGGCGAGCACACGCTTGGCCCACCGGTAGTCCGCCTTGCCGCTGGGTGAGCGCATGACCTGGTCGACGACGACGAGGGCGGCCGGCACCTTGTACCCGGCGATCCGGGTGCGGCAGTGGGCCCGCAGCTCCTCCCTCAGCTCCGCGGCGTCGGAGACGTCCACGCCCGCGCGCATCTCCACGACGGCCCCGACCCGTTCACCGAACCGGGGGTCGGGCACTCCGGCGACGAGCACGTCCATCACGCCCGGGTGGGACTTGAGCGCCTGCTCGACCTCCTCGGGGAAGACCTTCTCGCCGCCGGAGTTGATGCAGCCGGAGCCGCGGCCGAGCAGGACGGTGCCGCCGTCCGCCTCGATCCTGGCCATGTCGCCGAGCACCGCCCAGCGGACGCCGTCGACGACGGGGAACGTCTTCGCGGTCTTCTCCGGGTCGTTGTAGTAGCCGAGCGGGACGTGCCCGGTCCTGGCGATGAGCCCGATCTCCGGCGAGCCGGGGGCGATCGGCCGGAAGCTGTGGTCGATGACGGTGACGCGGGGGTTGGGGGCGAGCCGCATGAGGCCGTCCGCCCCCACCTGGAGCTTCCCGTCCACGCCGGACTCCGACGCGCCGAAGCCGTCGTTGATGTACAGATCCGGGATCAGCGCCGTGGCCTCCTCGCGGACCGGCCGCGACAGGAGCGCGCCTCCCGAGCCGAGCACCTTCATGGAGCTCAGGTCGTACTCGGCTCCGTGCTCGCGGATGGCGTCGACCAGCGGGCGGGCGATCGCGTCGCCGACCACGGTGACGATGACGACGCGCTCCCTCTCGATCAGCCGCAGCGCCTCGACCGGGTCGTAGCGGGGCATCAGGATCACCGGCGACCCGGCGAGGAGGCCGCTGAACAGGGTGTAGGAGGCAGCCCCGTGCATCAGCGGCGCGGTGATCAGGTAGTTGAGCGCGTCGCCGCCCACCGCGGCGGCGGCCAGCTCCTCCGCGGTCCGGTACGGCGGGCCGTAGTGGTTGCCACCGTTGAGCGCGGCGAAGTAGAAGTCCTCGTGCCGCCACACGACGCCCTTGGGCATCCCGGTGGTGCCGCCGGTGTAGATGACGTAGTGGTCGCCCGGCGTGCGCTCGTCCGCCATGGGGGCGGTGCGCGGCCGACCGGCGAGGGCCGCCTCGTAGCCGACGACGCCGACCCCGTCCGGCCACGACGTCGCGGCCGGGTCCCCGACGACGACCGCGTGCCGCAACTCGGGGCACCGGTCCGCGATCCCGGCGGCGGCGGGGGCGAACCCCTCCTCGACGACGAGCGCCACCAGGTCCGCGTCGTTGTACAGGTAGTGCAGCTCGTGGTCGGTGTAGCGGTAGTTGATGTTGATCGGCACCGCCCGGATCTTCAGGCAGGCGAGGAGGGCCTCGACGAACTCCGCGCCGTTGAGCATGTGCAGCCCAACGTGCTGGTGCGGTTCGACACCGGCCGACATGAGGTGATGTGCCAGCGCGTTGGCACGTTCGTCGAGTTCGGAGTGGCTCAGTCGACGGTCACCGCAGACGAGGGCCGTGCGATCCGGGATCGCGGCGGCCACCGACTCGTAGAGAGTCGCCAGGTTCAACGTCATGGCGAGAGACTAGAATCAATTCTTATTTCCCACAACGGCCCGGTCCCGGTGAGTGGCAACGGCACATCGGATACCCGGAGATCTCCTCCACTCAGCGGGACAAGCCCCTTGGTCAAAATTAGAATACGTACTAATTTTGCCCCCTCGAACCGTGATCTGACAGGAGCAGGGACATGAGCCCGAACATCAGCCTGGAGGGCAGGACCGCCGTCGTCACCGGCGCGGGCGCCGGACTCGGACGCAGCGAGGCCCTGGCGCTCGCCGCGCGCGGCGCGAACGTCGTCGTCAACGACATGGGTCCGGCCGCCGAGGAGGTCGTGGCCGAGATCAGGGCGCTCGGCCGGGAGGCCGTCGCGGTGACCGGCGACGTGAGCGAGTGGTCCATGGGCGACCGCCTGGTCCGGACCGCGGTGGACACGTTCGGCGGCCTCGACATCCTGGTCAACAACGCCGGCGTGCTCCGCGACAAGATGTTGTTCAACCTCGCCGAGTCCGACTGGGACGACGTCGTCCGCGTCCACCTCAAGGGGCACGCGGCGGTGTCCCGCGCGGCGGCGGTGTACTGGCGCGAGGCGAGCAAGGCCGCGGGCGGGCCGGTCTACGGCCGCGTGATCAACACCTCGTCCGAGGCGTTCCTCTTCGGCTCGGCGGGCCAGCCCAACTACTCGGCGGCCAAGGCGGGCATCGTCGCGCTGACCCTCTCGACCGCCCAGGGCCTGTCCCGGTACGGCGTGCGCGCCAACGCGATCTGCCCGCGCGCCCGCACCGGCATGACGGCGGACGTGTTCGCCGAGGGCGGGAACGCCCCCGGCGGCCTGGACGTGCTGGCGCCGGAGCGGGTGGGCACCTTCGTGAGCTACCTCGCCTCCCCCGCCGCCGACGAGATCAGCGGCCAGGTGTTCGTGGTGTACGGCGACATGGTCGCGCTGATGGCCGCCCCGACGGTCGAGCGGAAGTTCACCGCCGAGGGCGGCGTCTTCTCGGTCGAGGAGCTCGACGCGCAGCTCACGCCGTACTTCGACGGGCGCGGCCCGTACCGGACCTACGCCGCCTACAGCGTGGCCCAGCTCGACATGACGGGGGTGCAGAACGCCGCCGCGTCGAAGAAGTGACGCCCGGCGCACGACGAGGGGCCGCCTCCCGCGACGGGAGGCGGCCCCTCACCCGTTCCGGGACGCGCCGCTCGTGAAGGGTCAGTAGACGTCCGGGCCGCGGAGGGTGGCTTCGGCGCCGCCGTCGACATAGACGACCTGGCCGGTCATGTGGGTGTTGGCCGGGCCGATCAGCCAGCGCAGCGTCTCGGCGATCACCTCGGCCGTGGCGTGCCCGTTCAGGGGCATGGGCACCGCCGCCTCCATGGCCTTGCGCATCGCCTCGTCCGCGAACAGCGGCGCGGACATCGGCGTGAGCACGACGCCGGGGGCTATGGCGTTGAGCGGGATGCCCGCGCCCGCCCACTCCGGCGTGACCGACACGCGGCGCAGCCACTTCGCCAGGGCCGACTTCGACGACGGGTAGAGCCGCCGCCCCTCGCCGCGCTCGATCGCCTGCTCGGACAGGGCGACCGCGGTGTCCTCGTCGCCGTCAAGGCAGGCCGCCACCACTCCCGGGTCCACCGGCTGGGTGCCGGAGATCGAGCCGACCACGGCGGCGCGCGGCGCGGGGCCGGCGGCGAGCGCGGGCCGCAACCCCTCCAGCAGGGCGACGACGCCGAAGTGGTTGACCCGCACGGTCAGCGGGGTGACGCCGGAGACGCCCGCGCAGGCGACGACCCCGTCCAGCGCGCCGCCCGCCAGCCGGAGCACCGACTCCACGGCCCGCGCCCGCCCCTCCCGCGTGCTCAGGTCCGCGCACACGTCGGCGTCCGCGAGGTCGACGCCGATCACCTCGTCACCCTGCTCGCGCAGCAGCCCGGCGAGCGCCTTGCCGATGCCCGACGCCGTGCCGCTGACCGCGATCTTCCGCGTCATTCGTCCGCTCTCCCTCGGTGTCGTGTTGCCCGGTCGTGTTGCCCGGTCGTGATGCCCGGTCGTGATGCCCGGTCGTGATGCCCGGGTTCAGGTGCCCGATCCGCCGTCCACCCGGATCTCGGCCCCGGTCAGGTAGCCGCCGTCGGGTGAGGCGGCGAACGCGACGGCCGCCGCGATCTGCTCGGGCGCCGCGGTGCCGAGCAGGGACCGGATCCGCCCGAAATAGCGGGCGTCCAGTCCCTCGGGGATCACGTTCCCGCTGGTCAGCGGGGTCGCCACGGTGCCGGGCGAGATCGGGACGACCCGGATGCCGCGCCCCACCACCTCGGCCGCCAGGCTGAGCGAGAACGCCAGCACCGCGCCCTTCGACGCGGCGTACGCCGTCATGTACGGGTTGCCCTGGGTGGCGGCGGACGACGCGATGTTCACGATGACGCCGGTGCGGTCGGGCAGGTGCCGCAGCGCCTCGCGGCAGAACAGCGCGGTGCCGACCAGGTTCACGGAGAACAGCAGGTTCAGGTCCTCGACCGACAACGAGCCGATCGGCGTCGTCCGGTGGATGCCCGCGACGTTCACCAGGACGTCGATGCCGCCCAGCTCCGCGGCCGCGGCGCGCACGGCCGCGACGACCGCGGGCTCGTCGGTGACGTCGGCGACGTGCGGGACGAAACGCCCCGGCCCGGTCGCCGCCTCCCCGGTCTCGGCCAGGCCGTCCTTCGCGCGGTCCACGGCGAAGACCGCCGCGCCCTCCGAGACGAGCCTGATCGCGGTGGCCCGTCCGATGCCGGACCCGGCACCGGTGATCAGGACTCTCACGCCGTCGTAGCGGTTCACGTCCCCTGCCCTCCCGGCCGTCGGGGCGCCCGGTCCCACTCCGGCGCTCTCGGCCGCCCCGGACGCTACGCGTACGGCGGGCCGGCCGAGAGCGGGGTCCCGGTCAGCGGGAGGGACGGGGGTTCGCCGGGCCGTGCCGGCCGATGCGGTGCCGGCCGATGCGGTGCCGGCCGATGCGGTGCCGGCCGGTCAGGCCTCGGCGGCGTTGGACCGGGGGGCGAGCAGCAGCCGCGAGGCGAGCCGGATGTCGCTCTCCATGTCCGGGATCGAGGCCCGCCCGTTGAGGCTCGACTGCAGCACGCCGTACCAGCACTGCATGAGCAGCCGGATCAGGGTGACGTCCTGGGCGGTGGGGTTGTCGATGCCGAGCGCCCGCAGCACGATGTCGCGGAACGTGCTGTCGATCCGGCCCGCGTCGGCGACCGCCGCGGCGTTGGCGGCGTTGGCGGAGTTGAGCATCGCGGTCGCCAGCGCGGGCCTGCGCAGCAGTTGCCTGCTCGCGCTCACCAGCAGCTCGCCGACCGCGTCCTCGGGGCTGACCCCGGGCTTCGGGCGGGTGACGGTCTCGTTGAACCGGTCGACCTGCTCGGCCATCACCGCCGTGAACAGGTGGGTCTTGGACGGGAAGTAGCGGTACAGCGTGCCGATCGCGACGCCGGCGGCCTTCGCCACCTCGTGCATCTGGACCCGTTCCAGGCCCTTGTCGGCGGCCAGGTGCGCGGCCGCGCGGAGGATGCGCAGATGCCGGGCGCGCTGCTCGGGCGAGCTCGGCTCGGCCGGCGGCCTGGCTTCGGCGATTCTCGGCACGGTCTTCCCCTCAGTGTTTCGACAAGACATTACACACGGGTCCGCGCGGGTGCGTGAACTGGTCCGTACCGGTGAGTGGGATGCCCCGGCGCCGGTACGCCGCGCTGCGCTTCCCTTGGGGGCGGACAGCGCGAGGCGTTCACGGAAGGACGGGTGGCATGGCCGGTACCGGGCTGTGGGACGACGAGTACGACGTGGTGGTGGCGGGCTCCGGCGCCGGGGCGATGACGGGGGCGCTCACGGCCGCCTCGCACGGCCTGCGCACCGCCGTCCTGGAGAAGACGTCCGTGCTCGGCGGCACCTCCGCGTACTCCGGCGCGGCCGTCTGGCTGCCGGGCACCGGGGTCCAGGAGCGGGCCGGCGTCGGGGACTCCGCCGAGTCGGCCCGCACCTACCTGCGCGCCCTGCTCGGCGAGGACGCCGACGGCCGGCAGGAGGCGTTCCTGGCGACCGCGCCCGAAGTCGCCGACTTCCTCGAGCGCGACCCGGCGATCGAGTTCGAGTGGCGTCCCTTCCCCGACTACTTCGCCGCCCCGGGGCGCATGGACATGGGGCGCTCGTTCGTCCCGCTCGACCTGCCCGCCGAGCGGCTCGGCGACCTCGCCTCCCTGGTGCGCCCGCCGGTGGACCGCGACCGCGCCGGGCGCGGCCACGCCGCCGCGCCGCTCTCCCAGGGCCGCGCCCTCATCGGGCGGCTGCTGCTCGCACTGACGAACACGGGGAACGCCACCGTGCGCACCGGCACCCGCCTGCGCGCGCTCGTCGTCGAGGACGGCCGGGTGGCCGGCGTCGAGGCCGAGACCGCGGACGGCCCGGTGCGGATCCGGGCGCGGCGCGGCGTGCTGCTCGCGGCGGGCGGCTTCGAAGGGAACGGCGCGATGCGCGCGGAGCACGGCGTCCCCGGGTCCGCCGCGTGGTCGATGGCCCCCGCCGGCGCAAACACGGGCGACCCGATCCTGGCCGCCGTCGCCGCCGGCGCGGCCGTCGACCTGATGGACCAAGCGTGGTGGTGCCCCGGCGTCGAGGACGAGAAGGGCGGCGGCTGCTTCACGCTCGGCTTCCGCGGCGGGCTCGTGGTCGACTCCACGGGCCGCCGCTTCGCCAACGAGTCGCTCCCGTACGACCGGATGGGGCGGGAGATGGCCGCCGCGCCGGAGCGGGTGCCGGCGTACGTCGTCTTCGACTCGCGGCACGGCGGCGCGCTTCCGGCCATCTCGATCCCGTCCCTCCCGAGCTCGGCCTGGGTCCGGGCCGACACGCTCGGCGAGCTGGCGGAGAAGCTGGGCCTGCCCGCCGACGCGCTGACCGCCGCGGTCGAGCGGTTCAACGGCTTCGCCCGGGATGGCGTGGACGCCGACTTCCACCGGGGCGAGGACCCCTACGACCTGTTCTTCGCCGACCGGTCCGGGAACGCGGGCCCGAACCCGTGCCTGGTGCCGGTGGACCGCCCGCCGTACCACGCGGCGCGGCTGGTGCTCAGCGACCTGGGCACCAAGGGCGGCCTGCGCACCGACACGGAGGGCCGCGTGCTGGACGGCGGGAGCCGTCCGATCGCGGGCCTGTACGCCGCGGGCAACTCCAGCGCCTCCTTCGCCGGGCGCGTCTATCCCGGCCCGGGAGTGCCGATCGGATCGGCGATGGTCTTCGCCTACCGGGCCGTGAAGGACATCGTCAAGATCGGCGATTCGTGATCAACTAAATGATCGACCAAGGAGCCTCCCCATGACACCCCCCACCCCTTCACGCTCCCGGCGCGCGGCGGCGCTGGCCCTGGCCGCCCTCACCGCCGTGACGATCGGCGCCGGCGCGGGCACCGCCGCCCGCGCCGACGCCACCTCGACCGGGGCTCGGGCGGGCGCGAGCGGGGTCGCCCCCGGTCCGCGCGGCAAGATCGTGAGCATCCGCCCGCTGACGAACTCCGCCGCCCTGCCCAGCGCGGCCCGCAACTGGTACGTCACCTACGTGTCGGAGGGCGCCGCGGGCACGGCGATCACGGTCTCCGGCACGGTGGCGGTGCCCAGGACGCCGCCGCCGCCCGGCGGCTGGCCGGTGATCAGCTGGGCGCACGGGACGACCGGCACCGCGGACGTGTGCGCCCCTTCGGCCGACACCCCCGCGGGTCCCGTCCACGACTACATGTCCGTCACCTCGGCCACGCTGGACGCCTGGGTCGCCCGCGGCTTCGCCGTCGTGCAGACCGACTACGAGGGCCTCGGCACCCCCGGCGAGCACCCGTACATGAACGGGCGCAGCGCCGCGAACACGGTGCTGGACATGGTGCGCGCCGCGCGGAAGGCGGACCGCCGGATCGGCCGCGACTGGTTCGCGGCCGGCCACAGCCAGGGCGGGCACGCCGCTCTGTTCAGCGCCGCCCTGTCCGCCGCCGCCAAGAGCGCGCGCAAGGACGTGAACCTGAGCGGCGCGGTGGCGATCGCCCCCGGCGGCTGGGCGCAGAGCACGATCGCGCCGTACATCCAGACCGGCCAGCCGCAGGCGGCGGCCGCGGTGGCCTTCCTGCCGACGATGCTCATCGGCGCCGCCGCCGCGGACGCGTCGGTCGAGCCGGACGCCCTGCTGACGCCGCAGGCGGCGCCGCTGCTCACGGCGGCCCGCGCCGGCTGCCTGGCGCAGATCCGCGAGGTCGCCGCGACGATCCCGGTCGACAAGGTGTTCGCGCCCGGCGCGGACCTCGGGCCGCTCACCCGCTACCTGAAGTCGCAGGAGCCGGTCGGCCTCACGCTCGGCGTGCCCACCCTCGTCGCCCAGGGCACCGCCGACGTCCTGGTGTCCCGGCCGACGACCGACCTGATGGTCGCCGACATGTGCGCCAGGGCGCGGAAGGTGACCTACAAGATCTACGAGGGCGCCGACCACCGCGCGGCCATCGCCCGCTCGTTCGACGACGCGCTGAGCTTCGTGAACTCCATCCGCGCCGGGAAGACGCCGCAGAGCACCTGCTGACGATCAGGTGAACCACCGCGGGCGGGCCGCCGCGACCCGGGCGGCCCGCCGCCGATCAGATCATGTTGTCCTCGACGGCGAGGCCGAACTCGGCCTTGCCGTACATGGCCAGGGCGCGCTCGACGTCGTTGGCCACGTGGACGCTGCCGGCGTGCGCGTCCCGCCAGGCCCGCTCGATGGGGTTGCCGCGCTGGAGCGAGTTCCCCCCGGCGGTCTTGAACAGGATGTCGATCGCCTCCAGCACCCGCTCGGTGGCGCGCACCTGGTCCCGCCGGGCCCGCAGCCGCAGCTCCATCGGGATCTCCGTGCCGTTCACCGCGTGCTCGTACACCTCGCGCACGTTGCGGTCCATCTGCAGGATCGCGGCGTCGATCTCGGACGCGGCCCGGGCCACCGCCACCTGGGCGAACTGGTCCTCGGCGAACCGGCCGCCGCCCAGGCTGAGCCGTACCCGGTCGCGCATCGCGGCGATGTACGACGCGTAGCAGCCCGCGACGGCGCCGACCACCGCGCCCGTGATCGCCGAGGTGAAGACGGTCGCGAAGGGCATCCGGTACAGCGGGCCGGCGTTCACCTTCTGCCCGGGGCCGCGGAGCTGCGCCTGCTCGTAGTTGCGCATCGTCCGGTACTCGGGCACGAACGCGCGCTCGACGATGATGTCGTTGCTGGCGGTGCCGCGCAGCCCGATGACGTCCCAGACGTCCTCGATCCGGTAGTCCTCGCGCGGGACCAGCACGGTCATGAAGTCGACCGGCCTCCCCTCCGCGCCCACGATCAGCCCGCCGATCAGCGCCCACGACGCGTGCTCGCACCCCGAGGAGAACTTCCACCGCCCGGACAGCTCGTAGCCGCCCTCCACCGGGGTCAGCCGCCCCACCGGCGCGTACGACGAGGCGACCAGCGTGTCGGGGTCCTCGCCCCACACGTCGTCCTGGGCGGCCTCGGCGAACAGGCCGAGCTGCCACGGGTGGACGCCGAGCACGGCGGTCACCCATCCGGTCGAGCCGCACACCCCGGAGATCTCACGGACGACCTCGTAGAACCGCACCGGGTCGCTCTCGGCTCCGCCGTACCGGCGGGGCTGCAACATACGGAAGACGCCGACCTCGACGAGCTCCCGGACGGTCTCCGCCGGGACGCGGCGGTTCTCGTCGGTGGCCGCGGCCCGCCCCGCGATGTACGGCAGCAGCGCGCGAACAGACTCCAGGACCTCGTTGCTCATGGGGTGCGTCTCCGTGTCACGTTCGATGGGGTGTTCGTGATGAGGGTGCATCCATGATGGTCCTTCGGGGTACGGGGGCACGACCCGGGGCATCCCGCCCACTGGGACTCCCCCGTCCGCCGCCGCTTTCGGCGACCTACCTTTCCCATCGAGAGAACCTGCGTCCCGAAGGGTGGGGTCAACAGTGACCGCAGTGGATTCCCGGCACGACGACGTGCGTGCGATCGAGGCCGAGGCCGCGCCGACACGCTTCGCCCGAGGATGGCACTGCCTCGGGCTGTCCAGCCGGTTCAAGGACGGGAAGCCGCACACGGTCCAGGCGTTCGGGCAGAAGCTCGTGGTCTTCCAGAGCGGCGACGGCAAGCTGAACGTCCTCGACGCGTACTGCCGGCACATGGGCGGCGACCTGTCCCAGGGCACCGTCAAGGGCAACGAGATCGCCTGCCCGTTCCATGACTGGCGCTGGGGCGGCGACGGCCGGTGCAAGAGCATCCCGTACTCCCGCAGGGTGCCGCTGCGCGCCCGCACCGCCGCCTGGACCACGATGGACCAGGACGGCCTGCTGTTCGTCTGGAACGACCCGGAGGGCAACCCGCCGCCCGCGGACGTGACGATCCCCGTCATCGAGGGCGCGACCCGCGACGACTGGACCGACTGGGTGTGGTCCGAGACGATCGTCAACACGAACTGCCGCGAGGTCGTGGACAACGTCGTGGACATGGCGCACTTCTTCTACGTCCACTACTCGTTCCCGACGTACTTCAAGAACGTCTTCGAGGGCAACACGGCGACCCAGATCATGAAGGGCATGGGCCGCCCGGACGCCCGCCCGCCGGCGAAGAACGGCGAGCCCGCAATGATCGGCAACACCTCCGTGGCGACCTACCACGGGCCGTCGTTCATGATCGACGACCTGACGTACCACTACGAGGGCGGCATGGACATCAACTCCGTCCTGATCAACGCGCACTACCCGATCGACGAGAACTCGTTCGTGCTGCACTCGGGCATCATCGTGCAGCGCACCGAGTCGCTCCCCGGCGACGCCGCCGACGTGATGGCGCGGAAGATGGGCGACTTCATCCTCAAGGGCTTCGACCAGGACATCCAGATCTGGAAGAACAAGACCAGGATCGACAACCCGCTGCTGTGCGAGGAGGACGGCCCGGTCTACCAGCTCCGCCGCTGGTACGAGCAGTTCTACGTGGACGTCGCCGACGTCACGCCGGAGATGGTCGAGCGCTTCGAGTACGAGCTGGACACCACGCGCCCGGTCGAGGCGTGGCGCAAGGAGGTCGAGGAGAACCTCGCCCGCAAGGCCGCCGAGGGCCAGCCGGCATGACGATCCGCCAGGACAACCGGCTGCTGGACGGCGCTCCGATGGTGCCCGTGCCGTGCCGCCAATGCGGCACCCGGGTCCAGGTGCGCAAGTCGAGCTGGCACCAGACCAGCATCCAGTGGGACACCGAGGCCATGGACGCGTGCCTGGAGCGGCGCGCGTCCTCCCCCGGCGCCGGTCCGAACGGCGGCCACTTCACCGCCTGCGAGGCGCTGCGCGAGAGCATCCGGCAGGCCGTGCTCGACGGCGACGTCCCCGTTCCGGACGACCGGTACGGGGCGGCGCCCGCTCAGTGAGGCCGCGCCCCGGCGGCCCGGACCCGCGCGACGCATATCAGCGCGGCGCATATCCGCGTGGCACATATCCGTGCGACGCATATCCAGGCGGCACACGTCCACGCGGCGCACATCCACGAAAAGAAAGACCATGACCGACAAGAACCTGTACGGCCCCTGGGCCGTGATCGCCGGCGGCTCCGAAGGCGTGGGCGCCTCGTTCGCCTACCAGCTCGCGGACGCCGGGATCAACCTCGTGCTCATCGCCCGCAAGCCGGGCCCGCTGGAGGAGACGGCGGCCCGCGCCCGGGAGAAGGGCGTCGAGGTCCGTACCATCGAGCTCGACCTCCTCGCCCCGGACGCGCTGAAGGTGATCCGCTCGGTCACCGACGAGCTGGAGGTCGGCCTGCTGATCTTCAACGCGGGCGCCAACACGTACGGGCACGAGTTCGTGACCGGCGACCTGGACCGGGTCCAGGGCGTGATCGACCTCAACATCACCGCGCAGCTCGCGTTGTCGCACCACTTCGGCGCGCTGATGAAGGAGCGCGGCCGCGGCGGCATCATGCTGGTCGGGTCGCTGGCGGGCTACATGGGCCAGCCCCACATCAGCGTCTACTCGGCGGTCAAGGCGTTCAGCCGGGTCTTCGCCGAGGGCCTGTGGCTGGAGCTCGGGGAGCACGGCGTCCACGTGCTCGAACTGGTCCTCGGCGTCACCCGCACGCCCGCCATGGAGCGGGCCGGCCTGCGGATGGACCTGCCGGGGCTCAACGTGGCCGAGCCCGACGACGTGGCCAGGGAGGGCCTGGCGCACCTCGCCGACGGCCCGGTCCGGGTCGCGGGCGGCAACCAGACCGCCGCCGAGAAGCGCAGCGCTTTCCCGCGCGCCACCCTCGTGAGGGGCGCGTACGAGGCGACCAGGCGCCTCCTCCCCAAGGAGTGACCCCCTCGCCCGGCGTCCGCCGCCGGTGAGGCGGCGGGAAGGCGGCCGGTCCCCCTCCGGACCGGCCGCTTCCGCACGTCATCGGCCTGTTCGAGCGGCACGGCGGATAGCCTCGGGGCGTACGGCGTCCCCGTGCGGCGGCGCGGCGCGCCCGCACCGCCGCCCGCCGCCGGCCGCGGCGAGCGATCCGCCGCGGCGCGCCCGCCAGGAGGAGGTCTCCCGTGCTGCTCAGCCGCCTGCGCGTCCCCGGCCGGGTGCCCGGCGAGTGGCCGTTCACGCTTCCCGCCGTACGGCACCTGGCCGGGCGCGGCGTGCGGCTGACCGCCCCCGTGGTGTTCCTCGTCGGCGAGAACGGCTCGGGGAAGTCCACGATCGTCGAGGCGGTCGCCGATGTGTGCGGCATCAACTCCCAGGGCGGCAAGGCGGGCACGAAATACGCCAGCAGGGGGCCCGCCACGCCCCTCGGCCGGGTCATCGACGCCGAGCTGACCGCCGCCGGGCTGCGGCTGCTGCACGGCCCCCGGCTACGGCGCCGCGCGTTCTTCTTCCGCGCCGAGACCCTGTTCAACCTCGGGCAGAACGTGTCCGGCCGGTACGGCTTCTGGGAGGACGACCTCACCGAGCAGTCGCACGGCGAGGGCTTCTTCACCGTGCTCGACCGGATGGTGTCCGGGCCGGGGCTGTACCTGATGGACGAGCCGGAGGCCGCGCTGTCGTTCACCTCGTGCCTGCGGCTGATCGGCCTGATGGACCGGGTGGCCCGGGACGGCGGCCAGATCATCTGCGCCACCCACTCCCCGGTCCTGGCCGGCCTCCCCGGGGCGCAGATCCTGGAGCTCGACGACGAGGGCATCCGCACCGCCGAGTGGGAGAGCCTGCAACTCGTGGACCACTGGCGCCGCTACCTGGCCAAACCGGACTTCTACCTCCGTCACGTCCTCGCCGACTGAGCCCGGTCCCCGCCGCCCTCCCCGCCGCCGGCCCCGGAGCGCCGTACGGCGAGGGCGGCGGCGAGGCAGGCCACGGGCACGACGGGCAGGACGTAGCGGTGGTCGAAGTCGAGCACGGCGACCGGCCCGACCAGCAGTCCCATCGCGACCGCCCACGGCAGGGCCGCCCGCCCCGGCCGCAGGACCGCGCCGAGCGCGCCCGTCAGCAGGATCGCCGCGAGCACGGGTCCGCGCAGGTACGCGAGGCGCTGATACGCGATGAGCACGTCGGCCCACGGCCCGGCCGAGCGCATCGCGGCGACGTCGGAGGCGTACGTCCCGCGGACCTCGGCCACGAGCGGCTGGTCGGGCAGCGGCCAGATCCCCCGGGCGAACCCGAACGCCGGGACCGTCCGCGCCGGATGCGCCACGGGGGTCCAGTGGAACGCGATCGAGGTGTCCGCCAGGACGTCGCGGAGGTAGTCGAGCGGCTGGGCGGCGATGGCGCGCAGCGCGAAGTCGCGGGCCCGCTCGTTGTGCGCGAACCGGCCGCCGGGCAGCAGGTTGATCGACGCCTCGGCGTCCCACACGTACTCCGAGGCGGCGTCCTGGACGGCGCCGTTCGGGCAGAGCGGGGCCAGCTCCGGCGGCGGCGCGATGACGGCGCAGTCGGCGAAGGTCATGGTGCGCGCCCACAGTGCCACCCCGTCGGCGCCGCTCAGCGCGACCTTCCCGTGGACGGCGCCGTACCAGGCGGCGTACCCGGCGAGCGGGAGCGTCCCGGCGAGCGCCAGCGCGGCGAGCGCGCGCCAGGACACGCGGCGCAGCGCGAGCACGAGCAGGACGAGCAGGAGCAGCGGCAGCGCGATCGTGCGGGTGAGCGCGGCGCCCGCGAGCAGCAGGCCGGCCGCCAGCCCGGCGCGGGTGGACGGCCGCTCCCGCCAGGTGAGCACGGCGACGGCGGACACGACGAGCAGGGTGAACAGCGTGTCGGACAACACCGCGTGCTCAAGCCGGAGGAACGACGCGTCGAACAGGACGGGCGCCGCGGCGAGCACCGCTCCCCACGAGGGCAGCCCGCGTCGGCGCGCCACCGCGTAGACGGTCAGCCCGGTGGCCAGGCCCATCGCGTGCTGGACGGCGACCACGACGGTCACGCTGTGGAACGGCAGCAGGGCGCGCAGCAGCAGCGGGTAGCCGATCGGGTGGAACGTGGCGGACGGCAGCAGGTGGACGGCGTTGTCCAGATAGGTGAAGGAGTCGTACCAGTACAGCCGCGCCGGCGGATAGCCGAGCATGGTGACGACCCTGAGCGCGGCGGCGAACGCGAGCACGACGGCGACGGCCCGGTGGCGCGCGAGCAGCCCGCCGGCCCGGGTCCGCAGGCGCTCGGCGGCACGGGTGGGGACGGGCACGTGGAGTCCGGTGGGCATGGCGAATCCGATCGTCGAGGGGAATCCGCGCAGGCCGGAGGCCCGCGCGGCGGAGCGGGCGGTGATGCGGGTGATCACGTGGCCGGCGGCGCGGAGAGCGCGTCCGGGCGTCCGGCGGGAAGCGGAGCGGGCGGACCGGGCGGGGCAGCCCGGGGCCGGGGCCTGGGCCTGGCGGCGTCCGCGAGGAACGGGAACCGTCGGCGCACGGCGGACCGGTCAGGGCCGCCCGGGACCGTCAGCGAAGCGGGAGAGCGGTCAGGGACCGTCCGGGCAGAACGCCTCGATCGGCCGGGGCGAGGGGTTGGGCACGGGGTTGGCGACCATGAGCGCCTCGCCCGGAGCGGTCATCGTCCCCGCGTAGACGTACCAGTCGCCGGGCACCGACTTCGCCTGGTACGCGGTGAACCTGCCCTTCAGGGCGCGCTCCCGGAGCATGACCTCGACCTCGCGGACGGTCTTGTTGATGAAGTCCACGCAGTGGAACGGCTCCCCCGGCGAGTCGATCGCGGTCATCACCCCGTAGCGCTCCCCCGCGCGGGCCGGCCGCCCCAGGTAGGCGATCACCTGCTTCCGGTAGTTCACCGGAATGCGCAGCCCGATCGCGCAGAGGTCGAAGAAGCGGCGGCACTCGCCCGGCCCCTGGATGCGGCTGACACCGCTCCCGTCCGACGTCCCGTCGAGGACGAGCAGTTGCCCCACGGTGCCCGCCGACGTCGGGATGACCCGCAGCTCGATGTTCAGCCCTCGGGCGCGCAGTTCCCGCTGGTACATCTCGGGCTCGGCGAACAGGTCCTTGACCGTGACCACGAACTGGTCGCCCTCGCGCTCGATGTCCAGCGCGGCGGACGCGGGCGCGGAGCCGAGCCCCACCGTGACGGCCAGCAGGGCGGCGAGCGCACCGGCCGCCGCCGCCACGCGGGGCCGCACCCGGCGGCTCCACGTCAGGGACGAACGCCACCCGCGCGGCCGGACGGCGGCGGCAGGGGCCGAGGTGATCTCGTCGAGCAACTCGCGGGCCAGCGGCGTCATCCCCGGCCCCGGGTCGGGGGCGATGCGCCCGACGAGGCGGTCGATCCGGGCGTCGGTCATGCCTTCCTCCCCGCCAGCGCGAGAGCGCGCACGCCGTACCTCGCCACGTCGACGCCCGCGCGGGACAGTTCGCGCGCCAGACGCTTGCGCGCCCGGTGCAGGCGCGAGCGGGCCGCGCCCGGCGAGCAGCCGAGGACGGTGGCGGCCTCCTCAGAGGTCAGGCCCTCCCAGCTCACCAGCGCGAGCACCTCCCGGTCGTCCGCGTGCAGCCGCCGGTAGGCCGCCCGGACCGCGTCGAGATCGTTGTCAGGCGGGTCCGCGCTCCCGGCCCAGTCCGCGAGTTGCGCGCTTAGCCGCTCGACCAGGGCGCTCCTGCGCGTCGCCGTCCTGCGGCCGTTGGCGAGCGTGCGCCGGGCGACGCCGTACAGCCAGAGCCGGGCGGCGTGGCCGTCCGGGACGTCCGGCAGGCGGCGCCAGGCGGTGGTGAACGTCTCGGCGAGCGCGTCGGCGGCGTCCTCGTGCGAGTCGACGCGCCGCCGGATGTAGGCGAGCAGGTCGGCGTAGTACGCCAGGTAGATCTCCTCGAAGCGCTGTCTCGTCTCCGGGTGGCCCACTGTGCTCCCTCTCGCCGGGTCCTCCTCCACCCGGTACGTGTCCGGATGACGGCGAGTGTTCCACCCCAATCCTGAGAAAGAGCGTTCTTCCGCGTCTTGCCTGGCATTTCGCGTCCCGGCGCGTCTTGCCCGGCTCGTCCCGCCCGGCTTCGTCGCCGGGGAGGCGGGAGGCGGCCGGCCGGAGCGGGACCGGCCCGCCTTCCCACCCTCAGAACCGGATCGGACGGCGGGGCGCACGCCCGGCGCTACGCCGTCCTGACCTCGGCGGTGCCCGCGATGCTCGCGCGGCGCGCGCCGGCCGCCGTCCTGGCACGGGGACGAGGGCCGCTCCCCGGACCGGTCACGGAACGGGGAACAACGGGCCGGTCACGGAACGGCGAACAACGGGCCGGTCACGGAACGGGGAACACCGGGCCGCCGCCGAACGCGGCCCGGTGGGAACCCGGGACCCGGCCGTCCCGCTCGGTCACGCCGTACTCGACGGCCGTCTCCGCCGAGATGAGGGTGTGCCCGCTGCGGGCGCGCACCTCCGGGTCGGCGGCGAGCGCGGCGATCACCCGGCCCTCGAACTCGGGCGTCTCCGCGAGCGCGATGGGGAACCCGGCGATGGTGTCGACCCCCTTCGCCAGCACGCTCTCGGTCTGGACCAGGCCGAGCCAGAGCGAGAGGACCGTGACGTCGTGGCCGCGCAGCTCCACCGCCATGTCGGCGGTCATCTTGTCGAGCGCCGCCTTGGACATGCCGTACAGCACGGAGTGCAGGTGGCGGCGGGTGCCGAAGGACGAGATGTTCACGATCAGCCCGCTGTTCCGCTCGACCATCCGGGCCGTCGCGGCGACGCTCGCCACGAAGTGGGCGCGCAACCCCACGCCGATGAGGCTGTCCCAGTCGTCGAGCGGCCTGCGCCAGTACGGCTCGGCGGCCCTGTCGTAGTTCGGTCCGGCCCACACGTTGTTGACGAGGAGGTCGATCCGGCCCCGCTCGGCGTCCACCCGGTCGAAGACCGCCGCGATCTGCTCGTCGTCCCGGTGGTCGCACTCCACCGCGACACCCGTGCCGCCCCGGGCCGTCACCTCCTCGGCCGCCCGCAGGAGGCGGGTGTTCTCGCCGAGCGGGCCGCGCCCGGTGAGGTACACCGTCCAGCCCTCCTCGCCCAGGGCGAGGGCGACGCCCTTGCCGACGCCGCGGCTCGCGCCGGTGACGACGGCGACCTTGCCCGCGCCCCGGCCCGCCGCGTCCGCACGCATGTCGTCGTCGCTCATGCCGTCGCTCATGTCAGAACCCCTGCGTGACGACGGCGCCCTCGGGGAGCGGCCGGACGACGGACCACAGCTCGCGCACGTGGCACTTGGACTTCTTCCACCGCCCGTCCTCGATGACGTACGCGTCGTCGTACTCGACCGCGCCGAGCCTCTCGGTGTTGTCGATCAGGTTGATCTGGCGGAAGCGCAGCGTCCACCGCCCGACGGCCTCCGTCTCGGAGAGCAGCGTGATGTCGGGGTGGATGCCGTGGTGCATGTCGAGGATCACGTACCGGCCGTCCACCTTGCGGAGCGCGACCTTCTCGAAGATCTCGACCAGCCCCGCCGCGTCGTCGTAGTCCCCCATCCGCCCGAACCGGATGGACGCGCCCCGCCGGATGAAGGAGTCGCGGAACCCCTCGACGTCCTTGGCGTCACAGGCCCTCCAGTACCGGTACTTGAGCGCCTTGATCGCCGCGATCCGCTCCTGGTCCGCGACGCGCTCCTCCAGGCTCCGCCCGCTTTCCGTCATGGTCACCGCCTTTCCGTCAGGCTTCCCGTCAGGCTTCCCGTCAGCTGTGGGAGCCTCCGTCCACGCGGACCTCGACTCCGTTGAGATAGGCGCCGTCGTCCGAGGCGACGAAGACGATCGTGCCGGCGATGTCCTCGGGACGGCCGGGCGCGCCCCACAGGGGGTAGGTCCGGGCGTACCAGGAGGTGTCGATCCCCGCGTACGTGCTCTTGTCCGCCGTCAGCGGGGTGGCGACGCCGCCGGGCGAGACCGGCACGACGCGGATGCGGCGGGGCGCCAGCTCCGCCGCCAGGCTGATGGAGAACGACAGCAGCGCGCCTTTGGACGCCGCGTAGCCCGTCATCCACGGGTGCGCCTTCGTCGCCGCCGTGGAGGTCACGTTGACGATGACGCCCGTGCCGTCCGGGATGTGCGGCAGCACCTCCCGGCAGAGCACGACGGGCGCGAACAGGTTCACCGCGAAGATGTCGCGGTAGTCGTCCAGCCGCAGCGACTCCATCGGGGTGACCCTGAGCACGCCCGCCACGTTCAGCAGGGCGTCCACCCGCCCGAGCTCGGCGACGGCCGCCGCGGCGACCCCCGCCGCGGCCTCCTCCCCGGACAGGTCCGCCCGGTGGGCGATCCACCGGCCGCCCCCGCCGGCGACGGGTTCCGCGGCGATCCGGCCGGTCTCCGCGAGCCCGGTCTCGTCCCGGTCCACGCCGAAGACCGTGGCGCCCTCCGCGATCAGCCGTACGGCGGTGGCCCGGCCGATGCCGGATCCCGCGCCGGTCAGCAGCACGCGCCGGCCCTCGAAACGACCCGTCACGCCTCTCCCACCGTCTCTCCCACCGCCTCTGACGCCGTCCCTGGCACCGTCTCTGGCACCGCCTCCTGCGCCGTCTCTCCCGCCGCCGCGCGCCCGGCCCGGCGGCCGAAGAACGTGCCGTCGCCGAGGGAGGTGCCGCTGATGTAGCCCTCGCCGTGGATGCCGGAGCTGGCCCGGCCCGCCGCGTACAACCCCGGGATCGGGCGGCCCGACTGGTCGAGGACCGCGCCGTCCACCGTGGTGTGCAGGCCGCCGAGGGTGAAACCCGCGGCGCCGCTGCCCTTGCCCGCGCTGTCGCGCTCGCCGCCGGCGAACCCGAGCCGCGGGTCGACCGCGGCGAAGGGCGGCTTCAGCGGCCGGAGCCACTTCGCGTCCTTGTGGAAGTAGGGGTCCTCTCCCCGTTCCGCGTGCCGGTTGTAGACCCCGACCGTGGTCTCCAGCGCCCCGGCGGGCATCCCGAGCGTCTCCTCCAACTCGGCGAGGGTCTCCGCGACGATCTCGGGGCGCACCCCCCACAGGTCGCGCGCGGGGATGTCCTCGTACCCCTCCTCGTCGATGATCGCCCAGTACGGTCCCGGCTGGCGCAGGACGGCCGCGACGCTGAACAGCCCCGGGTACACGTCCTCGTTGATGAACCGCTGCCCGAGCCCGTTGACGAGCATCCCCCGGGTGACCATGGCGGGCAGCGCGGTGAGCGCGATCTCCACCTCGGCCATGCGGCGGGTGGCCGCGCCGATCGCGGCCGCCATCCGGATGCCGCTCCCGTCGTCGAGGCCGTCGCTGACCTTCCCGTGCCCGAGAAGCGCCGGCGCGTGCTGCCGGAGCATCTCCTCGGAGTCGACGAACCCTCCGGTCGTGAGGATGACGCCCTTACGCGCCCGGTAGGTCACGGCCTCGCCGTACCGGCGGGCGACCACGCCGACCACGCGCCCCTCGTCGTCGAGCACGAGCGCGGTCGCGACGGTGTCGGTGTGGCAGGCGGCACCCGCGGCCTTTGCCGCCTCGACGAGCCTCTCCATGATCAGCCATCCGCCGAAGCTCTCCGTCGCGGGGCGGTGGCCGCGCGGCACGGGCCGGGCGATCGTGTTGTACGGCCAGGCGTTCTCGCCCAGCCACATCAGCCCGTCCTTCGTCGGCGGCATCCAGGACGGGGCGTCGAACAGCGACTCGTTGAACGTGAGACCACGGGCGAGGAACCACTCGAAGTGCTCGACGCTGCCGTCGCAGTACAGCCGCAGTTTCTCCTCGTCGGCGTGCGGGCCGAGGGCCGCCGCGAGGTAGGCGAACATGTTGTCCGCGTCGTCCTCGAAGCCGCACGCCTTCTGCACGCTCGTTCCGCCACCCAGGTACAGCTCTCCGCCGGAGAGCGCGGACGAGCCGCCCGGCCCGCTCGCGCGCTCCAGCACGAGGACGTCGGCGCCCGCCGTCGCCGCCTCGAAGGCGGCGGAGGCCCCGGCGCAGCCGAGCCCGACGACGAGCACATCGCATTCATGGTCGAACCGGTCGACGGAGGCCGCCGGGACCGGTTCGACCGAGGGGAGGGAACTCACGGGTCCGCCTCTCAGGAACGCGGGATGAACGCGGCGAGCGGCTCGGAGCCCGACCAGTCGTGGCCCCAGTAGCTGTCGGCGGTGATCTCCTCGGCGGTGTAGTACGTCTCGTCGACGAGCATGCCCTCGCAGCCGTACTCGATGTCCCAGCCTCCGGGAGCGCGGACGTAGAACGACACCATCTTGTCGTTCGTGTGCCGGCCCAGGGTGGAGGAGATGGAGAAGCCCAGCTTGCGAACCTTGTCCAGCGCCATGCCGACCGCGTCGAGGGTGTCGACCTCGACCATGAGGTGCACCAGGCCGGGCTCCTCCCCGTGCGGCGCGGGGCAGACGGCGAGGCTGTGATGGCGCTGGTTGACGCCCATGAAGCGGATGCGCATCACGGGCACGCCGCCCTGACCGCCGCCGACCTTCATGGCGCCGCGGGGGAGGAAGCCGAGCACCTCCGTGTAGAAGGAGACGGTCTCCTGCATGGCCGTGGTGGGCAGGACCACGTGGCCCATCCCCTGCGGGCCGGTGACGAACCGCTGGCCCATGCCGGTGAGCACCGGGCTGTGGTCGAGCACGGGGCCGAAGAAGACCTCGACCGGTGTCCCCGCCGGGTCCTCGAACGCGATGACCTGCTCGGCGGACCGCTCGACGGCCTCCGCCTCCGACAGCACCTTGACGGCGAACCCCGCGGCCTCGACCGCGCGACCGACGGCGGCGAGCGCGAACTGGTCGCGCACCTCCCAGCCGACGGCGAGCACCCGGTCGGAGTCGCCGGGCAGCACGATCAGCCGCGCCTGGCGCTCGTCCATCCGCAGGTACAGGCCGTCGGGGTCGGGCCCGCTCCCCTCGGCGAAACCGAGGCCGTCGATCACCAGCTCACGCCAGCGCCTGATGTCCCGCGTCTGGACCTTGAGATAGCCCAGCCCTCGGATCTGCGTCACTGTTCTCAATCCCATCTGCCGGTGCCCCGGCGGGCGTGAAACCCTCCGGTCCTCTCGCCCCGGGCGGGGCGGTCTTCTCTGCCCACAAAGGTGACAGAGCCGCCGCGCCGAAGCCCCCGGCCTCCCGCTCAGTGAGATCCACGCCACCGACCCGTCGCGCAGGCCCCCACCATGCGGGAGAACCCACCCCCGAGCGGAAGAACCGGAGCCTTGGACCACGTGCCCGCCCCGTCGGCGTCGGCGGCAGTAACCCCGGAGACAGCGGCCCCGGAGACGGCGCCCCCGGAGGGGCGCCCGACAGCGCTGGTCACCGGCGCGAGCCGGGGCATCGGCCGCGAGACCGCCCTCGCCCTGGCCCGCGCCGGGTACGACGTCGCCTTCACCGCCCGTACCGTCGAGGAGGGCCAGGGGGCGATCCCGCCCCGCTACAGCGGCGACGCGCGGGCGGGCATCCCGGTGCCGGGCAGCCTGCGCACGACGCGGGAGCGGATCGAGGCGCTCGGCGTGCGGGCGCTCCCCGTGCCGATGGACCTCCTCGACCGCGAGAGCGTACGCGAGGCCGCCGCAACGGTACGGCGCGAGTTCGGGCGGGTCGACGTGCTCGTCAACAACGCTGTCGCGCACATCGCGGGCAACCACGACCGCTTCCTCGACCTCGACCTGGACGTGGCGGCCCGGACGATGTCCGGCAACTATCTCAACCAGATCGCGCTGCTGCAGGAGGTGATCCCCGGCATGGTCGCGCGCGGCGGCGGCACGATCGTCAACATGTGCTCCGGCTCGGCCACGGCCGACCCGCCCGCGCCGCCGGGCGAAGGCGGCTGGGGTGTCGCCTACGCCGCGTCCAAGGCCGCTTTCGGCCGCCTCGCCGGCGCGATCAACGCCGAGTACCTCGATCGGGGCGTCCGCGCGTTCAACCTCGACCCCGGCTTCGTGGTCACGGACGCGGGAGCCGCGCGCGGCGGCACCGGCTCCATTGCCGAGCGCGGGTTCGACCCCACACCCGAGGACGCCCCGGGCAGGGCCGTGGTCTGGCTGGTCACCTCCCCCGACGCGGATCGGTTCCTCGGCAAGGTGATCTGGACGCCCAAGCTGGTCGCGTCCCTCGGCATCTGACCCCGCTCCCGGCAGCCCAAGCTGATCGCGTCCCTCGGCATCTGACCCCGCTCCCGGCAGCCCAAGCTGATCGCGTCCCTCGGCATCTGACCCCGCTCCCGGTGGAGGCCACCCCGCAACTCGTCACTACTCGTCCGGCATCGAGTCACTCATTCGGTATCGCATCACTCGTCCGGCATCGGGTCACTCGTCCGACGCGGTGCCGGTCGTGCGGCACCGCTACTCGTGCAGCACCACTCATGCAGCACCGCTACTCCTGCGGCAGGTGCTACTCCTGCGGCAGGTGCTACTCCCGCGCAGTGCTACTCCTGCGGCACTTGCTACTCCTGCGGCACCGCGTACTCCTCGTACTACACCAGGCAGGACACAACCACTCACAGACAGGGATGACCATGGCACAGGGCAGGGCTGAGGCGTACGGCAGGATCGCCGGACGGGTGGCGGTCGTCACCGGCGCGGGCGACGGCATCGGCAAGGGTGTGGCCCGCAGGTTCGCGGCCGAGGGCGCCAAGGTCCTCGTCGCCGAGATCGACGGGGAGTCCGGCGAGGCGACCGTCCGGGAGCTGGCCGAGGAGTTCGGCGCCGACGCGCGTTTCGTGCGGACGGACGTCACCGACCGGCGGCAGGTCGAGAACATGGTCGCCACCGCCGTCGAGACGTGGGGCCGGATCGACATCCTGGTCAACAACGCGTGGGGAAGCACAGGCGCCGTCGGCCGAGTGGAGAACAAGACCGACGAACAGCTCGACCGCGGGTTCGCCATGGGCTACTACGGCCCGTACTGGGCGATGCGGGCGGCCTTCCCGCACATGAAGGCGCAGGGCTGGGGCCGGGTGGTCAACATGTGCTCCCTCAACGGGGTGAACGCCCACATGGGCACCCTGGAGTACAACTCGGCCAAGGAGGCGCTGCGCGCCCTCACCCGTACGGCGGCGCGCGAGTGGGCGCCGACGGGCGTCGTCGTCAACGCCGTCTGCCCCGGAGCCAAGAGCGCGGCATTCCGGCGGAGGATGGCCGCCAACCCCGAGCTGTCCACTGCCGCGGACCGGAGCAACCCGATGGGCCGCATCGGCGACCCGGAGGAGGACATCGCCCCTGTCGTGCTGTTCCTGTCGAGCGAGGACGCCCGCTATCTCACCGGGAACACGTTGTTCGTGGACGGCGGCTCCCACATCAACGGCGTGGTCTGGCTGCCGGATCTCGACGCCTCCTGACACCCTCGCCCATCCCTCGTCGTGCCCCCACCCCTCTCCTCGCGCCTCCATCCCTCGCACCTCCTCCGACCAGAGCCCCTCAAGGGGGATTTCAGCTCCGAGTTCCGGCGCGCGCGGAGTTGCGGCGGCGCGCGGAGTATGAGCACGCGGAGATCCGACGCACGGAATCCCAGGGCCTGGAGTCCCAACGCCCGGGGGTCCAAATCGTGGCGGTCCGAGACGCGGAGCATGAGTGGCACGCGAAGTCCCCAGGGCGCGAAGGCCCGGCGTGCGCAATATGGGCGCACGCGAGGGGCCGGACCGTGGAGGCCGGACACACTGCCAGCCCGCGCCCCGCCCACGCACTGCCCAGACCAACCCCCGCCCGCCCCCGCCCGCACGGGCAGGTAGGTCCGGACCGTGGAGGCCAGGCACACTGCCAGACCCCGCCCGCCCCCGCCCGCACGGGCAGGTAGGCCCGCGACCGTGGAGGCCGGGCACACTGCCAGACCCCGCCCGCCCCCGCCCGCACGGGCAGGTAGGCCCGCGACCGTGGAGGCCAGGCACACTGCCAGACCCCGCCCGCCATCATGCACGGGCAGGCCCGGACCGGCGGAGGCCT
>NZ_BBYM01000027.1 GCF_001570405.1 Microtetraspora niveoalba
CGGTCAGTTCCTCCCCGTCACCGACATCCATCGCCTGGCCCGCACCTCCAGCCTCACCCGCCTGGTCATGAACTCCGACGGTGAAGTCCTCGACGTCGGACGCAAAGCCCGCCAAGCCACCAGAAGGCAACGCCGCGCCATCCTCGCCCGCTACACCAAATGCATGGTCGACGACTGCGCCCTGCCCGCCCACCTCTGCCAGATCGACCACGTCACCAACTGGTCGGACGGAGGAGCAACCGACCTGCGCAACCTCGGACCCACCTGCCAGTTCCACAACCGCGACCGCTACCGCAACCCCCAGAACTACCGCCTCCACCGGGTGGGCAAAGACCGATGGGGATTCACCTACATCGGCCCCCGAGCCCAACGCCTACAGGCCGGATGACACCACCGCGCGTGCCAAGGGTTCCACTACATCGGCCCCGCCGGATGCGTGCCGACAGGGCGACACCAACGGGCGGATAAGGGGCCGGTGGGGGTCCACCACGTCGACCCCGCCCGATGCGTGTAGGGCCGTGTGACACCACCGGAGCGCGCAAGGGGCCGGTAGGGGGTTCCCCTACGCTGGCCCGTCCGATCGCGTGCGGGCCGGGTGACACCACCGGCCCGGCATGGACCAGTGGAGATCCACCTACATCGGCCCCCGTTCCAGAGGCCACCACGACCGGCAGGACCAAGCACGACATCTCACATGGCTCGACACCAGCCGCTTGATCTCCAGCACCGCCCCGGGGCAGGCAACCGGCCTCAGCACCACCACTCTGGGGGCATGCGTACCGGTCCGGCCTGAGCGGGGGCCTGACCGGGTGCCAATCCCCTCACCAACACCGCCGGAGGTCAAGCAAACACACGCCTGACCCCCAGCACCACCAAGTAGACGACAAGCCCCACCCCGAAGCATGCGCACCCGGTCCGGCCTGACCGGGTGCCAATCCCCTCACCAGCACCACCGGAGGTCAAGCAAGCACACGTCTAACCTCCAGCAGTAACACACCGGGGGCATGCGTACCGGGTCCGGCCTGAGCGGCGGCCTGACCCGGCGCCGGCCGCCTCACGAGCACCACGGGAGGCGACCGGCCTACCACCACCGGGTAGGCGACCGGCACCAGCGCCACCAGCCAGGGAGCATGCGCACGGCCTCCGGCCGAGACCACCTGCCCGAGCGGCACCAACCCCCGTGCGCGACCTTCGAGCACGTGGTCACCGTGGCGGTCGCGCACCGCTCTGGGGCCTCGGGAGCCTCGTCGGCTCGATCGAGGTGGGCAAGGCAGCTCTGGCCGTGACTGGGAGTCAAGCCGGAGGGGTGGTCACCGTGACCGGCGGCGGCGTGCCTTCACCCTTCGGCTCGGCGAGTCACGGGACGGGGCCGTCAGCCGAGGGCTCCCGGGATGCGTCCGAGGACGTCGAAGGAGGCCAGGCCGTAGGCGTAGAAGTCGACGGCCTCGGCTCCGGCGGCCTTGGCGGCACGGACCTTGGCCGCGAGCCGATCCTCTGAGTCGGTGTCGGGCGGCCCCGGACGCAGGACGGCGCGCAGTTCCCGGTCCTTGCCGACCGACCGTTGGTAGGCGGCGACGTCGTCGGCCACCCGGGCGGCGTCCCTGGCGTACGCGAGCACCGCGAACGACGGCACGATGTCACCGAGGGCGACGAGGTCCACCCCGAGCTGCCAGGCGTCGTGGGCGGCGAGACCGGCGGACGGCAGGCCGTCGGCGTAGCCCTTGCAGGCGCCGGTGGCGTCCATGAAGGTGAGCCGCGCGCCTTCGGCGCTCACCGCCTCGGAGACCTCGGCCACCAGTGACGTCACCGTCTCGGAGCGAGCCCGGGCGTAGGCGACGACCTCGGGTCCGGCGTACGCGGTCAGCGCGGCGCGGGTCACCTCGCCCTGGGCGGGCGGGTCGCCGTCCAGGACCCCGCCCACGATACGGGCGCATTCCTCGCGGGCGACCTCGGCGTTCACACCTAGGTCGGTGGCCCGGCGCATGCAGTGGTCGCAGAAGCACAGTCCGAAAAGGAACGCGTCCATCGGCCCGAGCGCGACGAAGCATCGCTCGTGGTGGTAGCCGTGACCGAAGGTGCCGAAGTGCAGCGCCTCCGCGACGACGCTGTCCACCCCCTGCCGGGCGGAGGCACGGCCGAGCGCCACCGCGTACGCGCGGACGTCGGGGTGCGCGGGGCAGAGGTCGGCCGGGGATCCCCGGTCGCCGAAGCAGTTCCGCACGGTGACGTCGGGGAAGGCCAGCCCGAGCGTCGTGTTGTGCAGGAAGATCGTCCAGCTGTGCGTCTTGAGCCCGCGTTCGGCGCAGGCGCGACGCAGTTCGGCGACCGGCTCCTCGTCGGCGCCCTCCTGCACCGGGGGGACCAACCGCAGCCCGTCGAAGAGGTCGCCCGGCGGCGGGAAGTGGACGCCGTCCCGCCTTAGCGTCACCCGGGAGGCTCCGTGCGGCGTGACGTCCCTGGCGCGGTGGTAGGCGGCGGCGATCGTCACCCCCTGGACGCCGTACGCGGCCGCCCGGTCGAGGACCTTGTCCGTTCCCTCGCCGCGCAGGTCCTCGACGAAGACGTAAAGCGAGCTGTCCACGTCAACGGCCCTTGTACGCCACGAAGTCGATCTCGACCAGGATGTCCATCAGGTCGGAGCCGACCGTCGTCCGCACCGGGTAGGGCGGGGTGAAGTACGACTTGTAGACCTCGTTGTACGCGGGGAAGTCCTCTTTGAGGTTCTGCAGATGGACGGTGGCCTTCACGACGTCGTCGAAGGTCAGCCCCTCGGCGGCGAGCACGGCGCCGAGGTTACGCATCGTCCGGTGCGTCTGGGCGGCCACGTCCTCGCCCACGACCTCCCCGGTCTCCGGGTCGAGCGGGCCCATGCCGGAGGTGTAGAGGAAATCACCGATGACGAGCCCCTGCGAGTACGCCCCGACGGGGGCGGCGCCCTCGGTGGTACGGATCTCCCGCTTCATGTCACACAACTCCTGGTAGTCCCTAGAAATACGTTTTGATCAAATCAGTCACGACATAGTCGTCGTCAACCACCGGGATGACCCGCCACTTGTCGAACGCGGTGCAGGGATGCGACAGGCCGAACGACACCAGATCTCCCGGCCGGATCCCCGTCTCCCCCGGCGGGAAGCGCAGGTAGGTGTGCTGGTCCAGAACCTTGACGACCTGTGCCTCCTCCAGCCACCCGACCGTCCCGCCGTTCAGGGTCCGCACCGCCGGCAGGTCGATGTCGTACGGAACGTCCCGCTTGCCCATCCCGAGCAGTGCGAGGCCGGGCTCGGGCACGGACAGCACCTGCGCCCAGGCCTCCAGGGCGGGGAGCAGGTGGCCGTCGATCCGGTTGTACGGGGTGACCTCGCGATAGAAGCCGTCGTCGTGGGCGACGTAGGCGCCGCTCCGCAGGAGGACGAGCGCGTCGAGCCCCGCCTCCTCGCGCGGGCGGGCCAAGGGGGCCAGTTCCTCGGCGACCAGGTCGAACCAGGCGCTCCCGCCGGCGGAGACGACGACCCGGCCGCCAGAGCACGGGGACGCGGACAGGGAGGCGGGCGGCGAGGCGGGCGGGGAGAGAGGGGGGACGTGGGGCGCGACGGCCTCGGCGGCGGCACGCAGGTCACGGAGGATCCCCCGCACCTCGTCCGGGCCCGGGCAGGTGCCCTCGTAGCACGCCACACCGGCCAGTTCCACGCCGGGGGATCTCCGTACGGCCTCGGCGACCGCCAGCAGCTCGGGGAGGCCACGGCAGCCGGTCCGGCCACCCGGGTGGCCCAGCTCGACCAGGACCCGGAACGGCACCGCGCCGGCGGACTCGGAGAGGATCCGCACCCCTTCGACAGAGTCGGCGTAGCAGAGGAACTCCAGCCCGCGTTCCACCTCATCGGCCAGCATCCGCAGTGCGGCTCTGTCGACGATCTCGTTGGCCAGGAGCACCCGCGGCACGCCGAGGCGGCGGTAGACGAGCGCCTGCCCCGGCGTCGCCGCGCTGATCCCCCAGGCCCCGGCGTCGAGCTGAGCCTTGAAGATCGCGGGAGCCATCGTGGTCTTGCCGTGCGGAGCGAACGCGATCCCGTGGGCGCGCGTGAAGGCGGCGAGCGTCGCGATGTTGTGGTCGAGCGCGGACCGCTTCAGGACCATGACCGGCCAGGTGAACGACCCGTCGAACAGGGAGTGCCGCGCCGCGGCGAACTCCCGCCCGCTGACGGGCTCACCGGCGTGCAGGAAGCCGCGCGTGCTCCAATCGATCACCACGTCAGGATCGGCGGCGAGATCTCCGGCCCGATCCGCGCCGGGGCCGCCGAGATCATTCGCGATGTGCACACCGTCCCCCTTGCCCCGGTATAGACCACCTGGGTGGATCGTACTGGACCGGGGACCCGTCAGACGGGTCGCAGCGCCCGGCCCGGGGTGGCGCCGGTGAGCCGACCCCCCGCGAGCACCGGAACACCGGAGACCAGCACGTCGTCGATGCCGACGCCGACGGAGCGCGGATTCTCGTACGTCGCGGTGTCGGCGACCCGCAGCGGATCGACCACGATCACGTCCGCGACCTGGCCGGGCCGTACCAGGCCACGCTCCGGCAGACGGAAGCGGCGGGCGGGATGGGACGCGAGATGGACGGCGGCCTGCTCCCAGGTGAGGTCGCCGAGTTCACGGACGTGCCGCCCCAGATAGCGGGCGAACGCCCCGAACCCCCGCGGATGCGGATGCCCTCCGACATAGATGCCGTCGGAGCCGCCGGTGTGCCCGGGATCGCGCAGGATCGCGCGGACCGACGCCTCGCCCTCGGGCCCCTCGTCGGGCCGCGCCGCCACGCAGCCCGCTTCCAGGCGCGTCTCGATCAGGAGCGTACGGCAGAAGCCGGCCGGGTCGGTGCCGTGCCGTTCGGCGGCGTCGGGGAGCGTCATTCCCTCCGCCCACTCGAATCCGGGCGCGTGGGACAGCGTGATCCGCCCCCACAGGCCGGCGAACCCGGCCCAGTCCCGTGCCAGCCGTTCCGGCTCGGCCCGCAGGGCGGCGACCGCGCGTTCGGGGTCGGCCGCGGGCACCCACGACGGCAGCACCACCATGGCGAGGATGGTGCTGCTCCGCAGGTACGGATAGGTGTCGAAGGTCAGGTCCACGTCCCGCCGCCGGGCGTCGTCCAACAGCGGCAGCAGCGTGCTCGCCGGGCCGTGGTAGTGCGAGACGTGCACCGGCGCGCCCGACCTGAGGCCGATCTCGGCGGCCTCCGCCATGCCGGTCGCCGCCGTCGCGCCGTACCCCCTCATGTGGGTCACGTACGGCAGGCCGCCCAGCGGCTCGCACAGGTACGCCAGCTCGGCCGCGTCCGCGTACCGCCCGGGTGCGTACTCCAGCCCGGACGACAGGCCGGCGGCGCCCTCGGACAGGCCGCGTTCGACGCGTTCCCGCATGGTCCGCAGCTCGGCCGGGTCGGCGGGCCGTTCCGCGGGCCCGATGACGTCGAACCGGATGGTGCCGTGCGGCAGCAGGTACGCGGTGTTCAGCGCGGTCGCGCGGTCGTAGCCGTCGAGCAGCTCGGAGACGGTCACCGGGCCGTCGACGCGGGGGTGGGCCCCGTTGACCGCCGCGAAGTAGCGGCTCGCGTACTCGAACCCCGCGCGGGTCGTGGTCGGCGCGAAGGACAGCCCGTCCTGCCCGAGGACGAACGTGGTCACCCCTTGCCGCAGCGCCGCGAGCTGGATCTCGGGGTCGAAGACGACGGCGTCGCCGTGCGCGTGGCAGTCGACCAGCCCGGGCAGCACGTACCGGCCGGTCGCGTCGACGACGGTCGCGGCCCGGACCACGTCGTACGGCCCCGCCGGGTCGGCGCCGGACTGGGACGGATCCCTCGCGTCACCGGCGGCGACAGAGGTTTCGGCGACCGGGGCGGTCGGGTCGCTCTGTCCCGGTTCTCCCTGGAGGCGCCGGGTGGCGGAGGTGCGCAGGCGGCCCACCGCCGCGATCCGGCCGTCCACGATGCCGACATCGGCCCGGAAGGGCGGCGCCCCGGTCCCGTCGACCACCCAGCCACCGGTGATCAGCACGTCAAGATGCACAGTGCCCGATTCAATCACTTTCTCGAGAAATCAGCCCTTTTCGTGGTGTCCCGGCAGGAAGACCGGCCGACAAGACCAGCCGAGAAGACCGGCCGAGAAGACGGGCCGACAGGACCGGCCTACTCGACGGGTCAATAGGAGAATCTCTCCGTACGGTCCGGGCACTCGACGTCCGCGCGCACCGGATGCCGTCGCAGCACGTCGCGCGCCTGCTCCCTGGCGAGATTCCAGCCGTTCCAGGGGTCGGGCCGGTCGAGACGGTTCTCCGCGACCACGTCCCGCAGGACGCAGCTTCTGAGCGGCTCGGGCAGCCGGTCCAGGACCGGTACGGCCTCCGCGGCGAGACCGGCCAGATAGGCGTGGTCCAGCCGGGTCACCCCGCGCACGGAGAGCTGGGTCTCGGCCACCCGCGCCTCGGGGTTCCCTACGGCGAAGGCCAGCAGCGACAGGCCGGTGACGAGCACGAGCGTCCGGGAGAACCACGCCGTGCCGTGACGCGCCAGCCGTACCGCTCCCGCGACCAGGACGAGCACGAACACCGCGGCCAGCCACCAGAGCGTCGCCTCGACGATGGCGCGCAGCCGGGACACGCCGTACGCACCGGTGTAGAGGTCGAGACGATGCAGCGCCGAGGCCAGGATGACCAGCGTGAACGCGCACAGCGGCCCGAGCAGCCCGGCGAGCAGCCACCGGTCGGCGGCCCCCTTGAGGTGGAGGAAGACGACCGCGGCGGCCACGACGCCGAGGACGAACACGCTCACGGTCACCAGCTCGAAGAACCCCGACCGCGCGTACTCGGCGTAGGTGAGGCCGGCCGTGGAGATGACCCGGCGGCTCCCGCCGAACAGGACGGTGATCTGCACGGCGACGAACGACGCGAAGAGCAGGTTGAGCCCGGCCAGCGGGACCACCCAGACCATGCGGCTGACCGGAGCCCGCAGGTTCGGGGGCTCCGGCTCGGCGACGGGCCGCAGGCCGACCAGGACCGCCGCGACCACGAGCAGCCCGAACACCGCGAAAAGGACCATCCGGTACGGCAGGTCCGCCGTCCAGTCGGGGGCCCGCAACAGTTCGCGCGCGAAGGTGGAGAACACCGCGTCGGCCGAGCTGAACAGCAGCCCGAACACCCCGAGGAGCACGACGGTGAGACCGGCGCTCGCCAGCGCGGACAGCAGCCACCTGCCCTTGAACAGCCGTTTCGCCGGCGCGGAGAGGAACCACGGCAGCGGCGGCAGCGCGAGCAGCACCGACAGCCCGCCTCGGATCACTCCCAGCCATCCGGCGCCCGCGCCGGACAGGCCGAGCGAGGCGACGCCGAAGGCGGCGAGCAGCAGCGGCGTCACCAGCCAGTCGGCGTCCCGGAAGATCGCCACGGACACGAGCGCGTACGCGAGCAGGCCGAACCCCACCGTCCAGGGAGTGAACCGGTGCCGCGCCGTCGGCAGCAGCGTGAGGAACGCGGCCGTGCCGAGGCTGACGGCCGCCACCACGATCCCGAGCCCCATCGGCGCGTACGGCGTCGCCACGGACGCGACCAGGCCGCCGACCGCCGCCGCCGGGAGCATCCATCGCGGCGCCCGCGGCAGTTCGGGGCGCGGGAACAGCGACGGAGGCACGTACACGGGCGGCTCCGGAGGCCGGCCTCCCTCGGACGGGGACGACTCCGCCCCAGAGCCGTCGACCCCAGAGCCGTCGGCCCCGGAGTCGTCGGACCTGAAGTCGCCGGATCTGGAGGTGCCAGCCCTGGAGTCGTCAGACCTGGAGGCGCCGGCCCTGAAGTCGTCGGACCTGGAGGCGCCGGCCCTGAAGTCGCCGGACCGGCCCCTCCCCGGCTCGGGCGTTGCCGGCTCCGGAGCCGCAAGCCCGGGCCCCCCGTCCCCGTGAACGTCAACCCCAGGTCCCTCGGCCCCGGGAACCCCGTGTCCCGGCACCTCGGCCCCGAGGGTCTCGTACGCCGGAACCTCTGCCCGGAGATGCTCATGAACCCCGGCCTCATGAACCCCGGCCCCATGAACCCCGGCCCCAAGAAGCCCGGGCCCAACAAGCCCGGCCGCGAGAACCTCGTGCCCGAGAACCACCGGGCCCTCGGTGCCCTCGATGGCCTCCCAGACGTCGCGGACCTCGACAGCCTCGCAGACCTCCAGGACCTCCCGGATCTCGCGGACCTCCCGGACCTCGCAGACCTCGACGGCGGCCTCGTGGACCTCGTGGACCTCGCGGACCTCGGGAACCTCGCGGGCCTCGGAGAGCTCGGATCCCGGCACCTCGGACATGAGGGTCCTCGACTCGGGCCTCCCAGAGACAGGCACCCCGGCCACGGCCGTCCCGGTCACGGGCACCGCGCCCACGCCCACCTCGGCAGCGCTCCCCCCGGCGGCGTCAGGAGCAGTCACTCCCGCCATGAGCCGCCCAGGCTCCGGGTCGCCCGTCGCACTCCCCTCGGACGCACTCTCCTCGGCCGCACTCCCCTCGGCCGCGTGACTCGCGATTCCGTGGGGCGCTGGCGCGGGGCGAATGCCGGCGGGCGCGAGAGCACGCCCCGAAGCGGCCCCAAGCGTGCCCACGGAGGCGTCGGCGGCAGAGTCCCCGGAGGAAGCCGTCCCCGCGCCCCCCGATGACACGAAGGCGCCACGCTCCCCGGCAGTCCCGGCGGAAGCCGTTCCCGTGCTCCCCGATGACACGAGTGCGCCGGACGCCCCGGCGGTGCCGGATGCCGGTGGTCGTGCCAGTCCGGGCAGCTCGATGACCATGTGGCAGCCGGGGCCGTCCGTGATGCGGATCCGGCCGCCGTGCAGCTCGACGATCTCCTTCGCGATCGCGAGCCCGAGACCGGCGCCTCCGGCGTCGGCGGCCCGACCCGCGTCCAGCCGGGAGAACCGTTCGAAGACCCGGGCGCGTTCCGAGGCGGGAATGCCGGGTCCCGCGTCCACGACCGCGACCTCCATCATGTCCGTGCCGGACGCGCGTGCCGTCAACCGCACCGTCCCGCCGGGCGGGCTGTGCCGTACGGCGTTGTCGAGCAGGTTGGCCAGCACCTGGGCGAGGAGGCCGGGGTCGGCGACCAGCCGGGCGCCGGGCGGGACGTCGCTCTCCACGATGACGTCGTCGCGGGCGAGCGCCGCCTCGCCGGCGGCCTGGCGGCACAGCGACACCAGGTCGAGCGTCTCCGGCTCGATCAGCCGGGCGCCGGAGTCGAGCCGCGACAGGTCGAGGAGCTGGGCGACCAGGCGACCGAGCCGCTGCGTCTGGGCGAGTGCCGTGCCGAGCGTGTCGACGTCGGGAGGCGACACGCCGTCCACGACGTTCTCCAGCACGGCCTGCAGGCCGGTGATGGGGGTGCGCAGCTCGTGGCTGACGTTGGCGACGAGCTCGCGCCGCTGCCGGTCGACCTCACCCAGATCGGCGGCCATGGCGTTGAAGGCGCGCGCCAGCTCGCCCACCTCGTCCCTGGACGTGGCCGACACGCGCATGCCGTACCGGCCTTTGGCGATCGTCTGGGCGGCGGCGGCCATCTCGCGGAGCGGCTTGGTCATCCCCCGCGCCAGCAACTGGACCATGATCAAGGCGAGGACGACCGCGATGGCGATCCGGATGTCCCTCGACAACCCGGAATTGATGCCGACCTCGTTCACCACGAACGCGGCGACCACGGCGAGCACGATCACGATGCCGAGCTTGACCTTGATCCGGCCGAGGAAATCGAGGGGCCTCATGAACGGACCAGCGCGTATCCGACACCGTGGACCGTACGGACGACCTGGGAGCCGAGCTTGCGGCGCAGGGCGCGGACGTGGCTATCCACGGTGCGCGTGGCGGCGGCCTCGGAGAAGCCCCAGATGTCCGAGAGGAGCCGTTCCCGTTCGAAGACCTGGCCGGGACGCTCGGCGAGCCTTCTGAGCAGGTCGAACTCGGTCCGGGTGAGCTGCGCCTCGGCCCCGCGCACGAAGACGCGCCTCTCGGCGGTGTCGATCTCGATCTCGCCGACCCGGATCACCGCGTCCTCGTGGGCGAGGACGGCCGCGCGCTCCACCCGGCGGAGCAGCGTGTGGATCCGGGCGACGAGCTCCCTCATGCTGAACGGCTTGGTGATGTAGTCGTCCGCGCCCACGCCGAGTCCCACCAGTACGTCGGTCTCCTCGCCGAGCGCGGTCAGCATGAGGACGGGCACCGGCCGGGCCGCCTGGATGCGGCGGCACACCTCCAGGCCGTCCAGGCCGGGCAGCAGGCGGTCGAGGACCACGACGTCGGGCTCCGCCCTGGCGTACTCGGCGAGCGCGGCCTCGCCGTCGTGTACGACGCGTACGTCGAAACCTTCGGCGACGAGCCGGTTCCGTACGGCCGCCGCGATCGTCTCGTCGTCCTCGACCACGAGGACACGCCGATGCTGTGAGGGAACCATGCCGGCAGCCTAGGACCGCCATGTGCAGAGAGATCGGGTTCGGATGTGCAGATCCGGTGCAATACGCCCCACCCCGCGTCGTAGTCCTGTCATCCCCTTTCGTACTCGGGGGCTCGACGCCGGGGTCCGCGGTGGCCACCGGTTGTACCGTGAGCGGGTGATCGACCGATATCTCCGCCGGCTGGGCCTGAACGACGACGGGCCGCCCAGCGTGGAGGGCCTCTTCCGGCTGCAGAGAGCCCACGTCGAGCGTGTGCCGTACGAGAACCTGGAGATCTGGCTGGACCGCCCGACGACGGTGGATCCGACGGAGTCGGCCCTGCGGATCGTCTCGGGGAGAGGCGGATACTGCTTCCACCTCAACGGCGCGTTCTCCCTGCTGCTCTCGCGCCTGGGATACCAGGTCACCCGGCACATCGGCGGCGTGCAGAACACGCCGGACGAGCAGCCGGGCGCCGACGGCAACCACCTCGTGCTGGTGGTCTCGGGGCTGCCGTCCGCCGACAATCCGGAGGGCCGGTGGTTCGTGGACGCCGGGCTCGGCGACGCGATCCACGAGCCGCTCCCGCTGGTGGAGGGCGTCTACGAGCAGGGCCCGTTCCGGTACGCGCTGCGTCCGTCGGAGGCCGAGCCGGGCGGGTGGCGCTTCGAGCACGATCCCCGGGGCTGCTTCACCGGCATGGACTTCCGGCCCGAGCCGTGCGAGATGGACGCCTTCGCGGCGAAGCACGAGTACCTGTCCACGTCGCCGGACTCGGGGTTCGTCCGGGTCGCCGCGCTCCAGCGCCGGGACGCGACCGGCCTGGACAAGACGACCGGCCTGGTCCTGACACGGATCGGCGCGGGGCCCGAGTCCTCGCTGACGCTGGACCGGCCGGGCGACTACTTCGCGGCGCTGGCCGACGTCTTCGGCCTCACCCTCGACGACGTGACCGCCGCGGAACGGGAGAAGCTGTGGCAGCGCCTGTACGGGGCGCACGAGCGCTGGCTGAGCCGCGACGATCCCTCCTGAGAGGTTTCGGCTGGTAGGGGCGGGTAGGCCCACTCAGGACCCGGAAGGAGGAGCACATGGACCGCCAGACGACGCCTGAGACGATGCGGGAAAACGACGTCATCGACCTGCTCCTGCGGCAGCACACCCTCATCAGGGACCTGTTCGACGAGGTCGACAAGAGCCAGGGGGACTCCCGCAAGGAGTCCTTCGCGCGGCTGCTGCGCCTGCTCGCCGTACACGAGACGGCGGAGGAGGAGATCGTGCACCCGTTCGCCCGGCACAAGCTGGTCGACGGGGAGTCGATCGTCGACAGCCGCCTGCACGAGGAGCACGAGGCCAAGGAGATGTTGTCCAGCATGGACGGCATGGACACCTCGACTCCCGAGTTCTCCCGGCAGTTGCAGATCCTGCGGGCCTCGGTGTTCGCGCACGCCGCCGCCGAGGAACGCTACGAGTTCGCCGAGTTGCGGGCCTCGACGAGCCAGGCCGAGCGGCGCGCGCTGGCCGTGGGGGTCAAGGCGGCGGAGGCGCTGGCGCCCACCCACCCGCACGCGGGGGTCGAGTCGGGCGCGGCGAACCTGCTGCTCGGGCCACCCGTGGCGATCATGGACCGGGCGCGGGACGTGATCCGCAAGGCGATGGGCAAGACGACCACCGGCGAGTAGACGAGCGAGGAGAACGGCGGACAGGACGGGCCAGGAACTCGGCCGGCTCCGCGGACGTTGTCACAGGCGACGCTCTGGACGGAAAGGCCCGGACAATGTCTCCACTCGGGAAGTACTACATCGGCGCGGCTGCGGTTTCCGTGCTCTCGCTCTGGCTGCTGCCGAGCCTGATCGCCTGGCTCGTCGTGATCGGCGTGCTCGGCGCTCCGGTCGTCGCCTACTTCATGCTCGACGAGTCCCAGCGGAAGCGGCTGCGCCGGATCAGAGGCCGCCAGATCGGACGCTGACCCGCCGGCTCACGTCGGCTCTCGCTGACGACACGCGACGGCGCCCGCGACCTTTCGAGGTCACGGGCGCCGTCGTCGTTCTGCCTCGCCCGTCTTCACCCGGGAACCGGGGTCACGCTGGGGAGGTCACGCTGTGGACGCGGCCGCCTCGATGTCGCGCTGCACTCGCACTGTGGCGTTCTTCTCGACGACGAACGACAGGAACGGGATCGTGCCCGCGATCAGCACCAGCAGCAGGTAGCCCACCGGCCAGCGTGCCTTGAGCCCCAGGTTGAGCGCGGCCAGCAGGTAGACCATGTACAGGAAGCCGTGGATCGGCCCCACCACCGCGACGAGGGCGCCGTTGTCGAACACGTACTTCACGACCATGGCGACGCAGAGCAGGAGGAGCATCACGCCGACGATGTAGGCCATGACGCGGTACGGCTTGAGCGCTGATTGCACGACGATCATTACCTCTGCTGGGAAAATCTGTCCTCACACGATATCCGCGACCGGCGCCGGTCCGTCCGCCGGTCCGGCCGCCCCGCCACGGGGACCCGCCTGCGGCGCCTCTTCCCGTGACCGGCGTACGGCGTCGCGGACGAAGTGGTACCACATGAACACCGCGAAGATCGCGAAGATCCACCACTGCGCGGCGTAGGCCAGGTTGCGCCAGGTGAGCCCGCTGCCGATGACGGGACCGGGCACCGCGACCGGCTTGGCGGCCGAGGGCGGCTCCTGGGCGGTGGCCACGACGTAGCCGCTGCGCACCTTTCCGTCCGACCACAGGTTGATCAGCTCGCTGGTGGAGACGGTCGCGACCTGGCCCGCGGGCAGCGTGCCGGACCGCTGCACGGCGTCGGTCTGCTCGGACGGGCGGAGCCGCCCGGTGACCGTGACCGTCCCCTGCGGCACGGCGGTCGCCGGATCGGTCGCGGTGGGCACCCAGCCCCGTACGACGGGGATGATCGTCCCGTCGGTCAGCCGCAACGGCGTGAGCATCCAGAAGCCCCGCCCCTTGGCGACCCGGCCGCCCGGCGCCGAGACGTCGGCCTCCCGGTCGGCGACCAGGAGCTGGCCCTGAGCGTCGAAGGCGCCCTGCGCGGTCACTTTGCGTCCGGCCACGTCCGACTCCGTGTGGCCGTCCAGCCGGGCGAGCTCGGTGACGGCGACGGGCGCCGGGTCGGCGGCCGCCTTGGGCAGCCCGGACGCTTCGAACTCACCGAGCTGCCAGCGCCCCAGCAGGTAGAAGGAGACCAGCACTCCGACCACCAGCAGGTGAAGGCCCATCAGCCGGGGCGAGAACAGGGTGCGGAGCATGGCTAACACGCTATCCGGCGCCCGCACCGGTCCGGCACGCGCGGTCCCGCGCCCGGATCCGCGCAGATCCGCGCCCGGATCCACGTGCGGGACCGCGCCGCGCGGCGCTCCGGCCGGGCCGGTCCGCGGAGGCCGCCGGCGTCTCGAAATCCGACAAAACGGTGCCATGGAGGCGAGAGATCTCGGTAGAGTGCCCCTCATGTCCGAACCGCAGATTGACCCGGCCGGGAACACGCAGGCGTTCCGCGCGTTCGCTCGCGAGCAGGAAGTCGAAGCCGCCAAAGAGCAGCCGTCCCGGTTGCCGATCTGGATCGTCGTGGGAGTCGTCGCGGTGGTCGCGATCGCCGTCGTGGCGTACCTCCTGATCTCCTGACGTCCGGTCTCCGACCGCGCTCTCCAGACTCCTCCGTCTCCCGCCGCCCGTCTCTGCACGGCGGACATCCGCGCACCCGCCGCCGACGACCGCGCCCGTCGGCGGCTTTCGCGCGTCTCCGGTCACGCCCGCGCCCCGCCGCCTGGCCGTACGACGTTCTGGACCGGGCGGGCCACCGGGATTAGAGTCGGGACTGAATTGGACAATTATTCCAATTGAGGTGTTTCCCGAGGGTGTGAGCAGGCCGAGGGGGTCGCATGGGGATCGCGATCATCGGGGCGGGCTTCGCGGGGCTGTGCATGGCGATCAAGCTCAAGGGAGCGGGCTACCACGACTTCGTGATCCTCGAGAAGGCCGCCGACCTCGGCGGGACCTGGCGGGACAACACGTATCCGGGGTGCGCCTGCGACGTGCCGTCGCCCATGTACTCGTTCTCGTTCGAGCTGAACCCCGGCTGGTCGCGGATGTTCTCCCCCCAGGAGGAGATCCGGGCGTACCTGCGCGGATGCGCCGAGAAGTACGGCGTGACCCCGCATCTCCGGTTCGGCGTCGAGGTCACCGGACTGGAGTACGACGACGAGCGGCACGTGTGGCGGGTGTCCACGAACACGGGAGAACCGATCACGGCGAACGCGGTCGTCTCGGGGATCGGGGCACTGCATATCCCCTCATTTCCCGATATTCCCGGAAAGTTCGGCGGGCCGGCCTTCCACTCGGCCCGATGGGACCATTCCGTCGATCTCGCCGGAAAGCGGGTGGCGGTGATCGGGACCGGCGCTTCGGCGATCCAGTTCGTGCCCCGGGTGGCCGAGGTGGCGGCCGAGCTGCGCCTGTTCCAGCGCACGCCGCCGTGGATCCAGCCCAAACCCGACGTGGTGCTCTCCGAACGGGCGAAGCGCATCCTCCGGCTGCCCGGAGCGGCCAGGACGGCCCGCAACGCGATCTACTGGCTGCTGGAGACGCGCGCTCTCGGCTTCACGGTCGACCCCCGGCTGATGAAGGCCCACCGGCGCATGGCGGAACGGCACCTCGCCCGGCAGGTGGCCGACCCGGCGCTCCGCGCGAAGCTGACCCCCGACTACACGATCGGCTGCAAGCGCATCCTGCTGTCCGACGACTACTATCCCGCGCTGACCAGGGACAACGTCGAACTCGTCACCGACCCCGTCACCGAGATCCGCGACCACTCGGTCGTCGACGCGACCGGCCGCGAGCACGAGGTCGACGTGATCGTCTACGGCACCGGCTTCAAGGTCGCCGACGCGCTGAGCGAGCAGCGGATCGTCGGCAGGAACGGCCGGAAGATCCAGGAAGCCTGGCAGGACGGCGCCGAGGCGTACCTCGGCATCACCGCCTCCGGCTTCCCGAACCTGTTCTTCCTGCTCGGCCCCAACACCGGCCTCGGCCACAACTCGGTCGTCTTCATGATCGAGTCCCAGGTCCGGTACGTCGTCGACTGCCTGCGGCTGCTGTCCAGGACCGGCGCCAGGGCGCTCGACGTGCGGCCCGAGGTCCAGCGGGCGTACAACGAGCGCCTGCGGCGGCGGCTGGACCGCCTGGTCTGGTCCGACGGCGGCTGCACGAGCTGGTATCTCGATGAGCGCGGCAGGAACAGCACGATCTGGCCCGGTTTCACCTTCGAGTACTGGACCCGCACCCGCAGGATGCGGCCGAGCGCCTACGAGCTGCTGGGATAGGCGGGGGCGCGCCCCGGTTCATCGGCCGCGGTCAGAGCCGGGTGGTCACGTAGGTCTTGCGCACGGTCTCGTGGACGTGCCACTCCCCCCGCCAGCCCTCAGGCATGATCAGCGTGTCTCCGGGGCCGACCTCCTGCCTGGTGCCGTCCGCGCCGACGACGGTGGCCCGCCCGGCGAGGATCTGGCAGACCTCGTGATAGCCGTCGCGTACGGCGGTGAAGGTGCCGGGGGTGCACTCCCACACCCCGGCGGCGGTCCTGCCGTCCGCGGAGGTCCACGCCCTGAGCGTCGCCTCCCGCTGCACTCCGGCGATCGGGTCTCCGGCGATCGAGGTGGGCTTGGGGGTGTACGGCCCCAGGTCGGCCGTGATCGCGTCCGACACGACGATGCTCCGCAATGCTCTTCTCCTTCTCAGCGAGTTACCGGCGAATCCGGTCAGTGGCGGCGGGCCACCATGTCGGCGACCTTGGCGATGGGCGACGTCGTGGGACGGCCCTCCACGATCTCGGCCCGGTCGGCGGCGCGGTAGGCCGCGTACATGCCGCGCACGCCGATCCAGCGCAGCGGCTCCGGCTCCCACTTGCGCACCTTCCGGCCGACCCAGGGCAGCCGGGTGAGCTCGGTGTCCGCGCCGAGGACCAGGTCGCGCAGGGTGCGGCCGGCGAGGTTGGTGGTCGCCACGCCGTGCCCCACGTACCCGCCGGCCCAGCCCAGCCCGGTCCTGCCGTCGAGCACGGCGGTGGAGCACCAGTCGCGCGGCACGCCGAGCACACCGCACCAGGCGTGCTCGACGGCCGCGTCGCGCACCGCCGGGAACAGCCGCACGAGGGCGTCGCGGAGCGCGCGCACCGTGGCGGCGTGCGTGCGCCCGTCGTCGTCCGTGCGGGAGCCGAACCGGTACGGCACGCCGCGCCCGCCGATCGCGATGCGGTCGTCGGCGGTCCGCTGGGCGTAGATGTAGGCGTGCGACATGTCGCCGAGCAGCTCGCGGCCCTCCCAGCCGATCTCGTCCCAGATCCGCTGGGGCAGCGGCTCGGTGACGATCAGCGAGGAGTTCATCGGCAGCCAGGTCCGGCGCTCGCCGCTCAGCCCGGCGGTGAACCCCTCCGTCGCGCGCAGCACGAACTTCGCCCGCACGGCGCCGTACGGCGTGCGCGCCTCGTGCGGCACGATCTCGGTGACGGGGGTGGACTCGTAGATGCGCACGCCGAGGTCCTCGACGACCCGGGCCAGCCCCTGGACGAGCTTGGCCGGCTGCACCCGGGCGCAGTGGGGGCTGAACGAGGCGCCGAGCGCGCCGTCCACGCGGATCCTGGCGGTGGTGCGCCGGGCGTCGAGCAGTTCCAGGTCGTCGTCCCCCCAGGAGCGGGCGGTCCGCACGCCGGCCACGAGCCGCGCGAGGTGCGACGGGGCGTGGGCGACTCGCAGGATGCCGCCCTTGACGATGTCGGCGTCGATGCCCTCGGCGTCCGCGACCCGGATGACCTCGTCCACGGTGTCGTTCATGGCCCGCTGGAGGGCGTGGACTCCCTCGCGGCCGTGGGTCTTGGCGAATCTGCGGGGCGATCCGGCGAGCGCCGCCGTCAGCCAGCCGCCGTTGCGCCCGGACGCGCCGTATCCGGCGAACTTGCGCTCCAGGACGACGACGTCGAGCCCGGGGTCGGCCTTCTTCAGGTAGTAGGCCGTCCACAGACCGGTGTATCCGGCGCCGACCACGCAGACGTCGGCCGTGGTGGAACGCTCCAGCGGAGGACGCCGGGCGGGGAGCCCGGTCTCTCGGTACCAGAACGACACTCCGCCGTTGACGGTCACGTGAAGATCCTTTCAATGGTCGGGTCGTCGGGCAGCAGGACGCCGTCGTCCGGATGCCAGGTCAGGGTGGCCCGGTCGCCCGCGCGCAGCCCGCTGAGCGCGCCCGCCTGCTCGCGTACGAGGCCCCGGGCGCCGCCGGGCAGGACGACCTCCAGCTTGCGGGCCGCACCGAGGTAGATCTCCTCCAGCACCGTGACGGGGACGGCGTTCCCTCCCGGCGTGCCGCCGGAGGCGCCTCGGCCCGCGCTCCCCGGCTCGTCCGGGATGAGCCGCAGCCGCTCCGGGCGCACGACGAGCGCGGCGTCCCGGCCCGCGTCGACCCGGCCCGGCGCCCGTACGGCGAAGCCGTCGCCGGTCAGGGTCGAGCCGGCGCCCTCGGGACGCGCCGCGCCGCGCAGGATGGTGGACTCGCCGAGAAAGCGCGCCACGAACAGCGTGGCGGGCCGCTCGTAGAGCTCGTGGGCGGTGCCGACCTGCTCGATCTTCGCGTTGTTGAACACCGCGATCCGGTCGGAGAGGATCAGCGCCTCCTCCTGGTCGTGGGTCACGAAGACGAACGTGGACCCGACCTCCCGGTGGATGCGCTTGATCTCCAGTTGGAGGAACTCGCGGAGCTTGCGGTCGAGCGCGCCGAGCGGCTCGTCCATGAGCAGGACGCGCGGGCTGAACACGATCGCCCGGGCCAGGGCGACCCGCTGCTGCTGCCCGCCGGACAGCTCGCCCGGGTAGCGGGCGGCGTGGCCGGGCAGCTGCACGGTCTCCAGGGCGGCGGCGACCAGCCGCCGGCGCTCGTCCTTGGAGATCTTGCGCTGGCGGAGCGGGAACGCGATGTTCTCCGCGACGGTCATGTGCGGGAAGAGCGCGTAGTGCTGGAAGACCACGCCGATGTCGCGCTTGTGCGCGGGCGTGTCGCCCACCGGGCGGTCGTCGATCTCCAGCGTGCCGGCCGTGATGTCGGTGAACCCGGCGATCATGTTCAGCGTGGTGGTCTTCCCCGAGCCCGACGGGCCGAGGAAGGTCATGAACTCCCCCGGCTCGACGGTCAGGGTGACGTCGTCGACGGCGACGGAGCCACCGAAGCGCTTGGTCATCCCACGCAGGTCGATGCGGGCCCCCTTGACGGCGGGCGTGGTCCGGTCAACGGGCACGGTTCCTCCTTGAGGACAGGGCGAGTCCACCGGTGACCAGGACCGTGGTGAGCGCCAGGATCATGGTCGCCGCGGCGGCGAGCGTCGGGTCGGTCTCGCGGGTCACGCTCGAATACATCTGCACGGGCAGGGTGACGAGGGACGGGCTCTGGATGAACAGCGAGACCACGACCTCGTCGAACGAGGTCACGAAGGCGAACAGCGCGCCCGACACGACGCCGGGCATGATCAGCGGCAGCGTGACCCGGCGGAACGTCGCCAGGCGGCCCGCGCCGAGGCTCGCCGCGGCCGTCTCCAGGCGTACGTCGAAGGTCTGCAGGGACGCCGTCACCGAGACGACCACGAACGGCAGGGCGAGCACGGTGTGCGCGGCGACAAACCCGGCCAGGGACCCGGCGAGCTGGAACTTCAGGAAGACCGCGTACACGCCGATGGCGACGATGATGCCCGGGACGATCATCGGGGCCAGCAGCAGCACGCTCGCCGCCGCCGCGCCGCGCCTGCTCGTCCAGCGGGTGAGCCCGAACGCGGCGGCGGTGCCGAGGACGGTCGCCACGACGGCCACCAGCACGCCGACCAGCAGCGAGTTGGCCAGCGCGGCCACCCAGGCGGGGTCGCCGAAGAAGTTGGCGTACCAGCGGGTGGACCAGCCGGTCGGCGGGAAGGTCAGCGAGACCTTGTCGGTGAAGCTGAGCGGGATCACCACCAGGGTGGGCGCGACCAGCCAGGCGGCGACCAGCACGCCGGTCACCCACAGCGCGGCGCGCGCGAGCCGGGCGCTCATCGGGCGCCTGCCCGGGTGCGGCGGCCGGCGCGCATGGCCAGGCCGAGCAGGCCGGTCAGCAGGAGCGTGGTCGCGAAGAGCACCACCGCCATGGCGCCGCCCCTGCCCCACATGAGCATGCCGCTGACCTGCGTGTACATGAACTGCGAGATCAGCGCCTCACTCGGCGAGCCGAGCAGCGCCGGGGTGACGTAGAACCCGAGCGAGGTGATGAACACCATGGTCGATCCGGCCGCGACCCCGGGCAGCGACAGCGGCACGAAGATCCGCAGCAGCGCGACGACCGGCCGGGCCCCGAGGCTCTGGGCGGCGGTCAGCAGCCGCCGGTCGATGCCGCTCATCACCGAGTACAGCGGCAGCACCATGAACGGCATGAGGATCTGCACCATGCCGATGAGCACGCCGGCCTGGCTGCGGACGAGGCCGACCGGCCCCAGCCCGAACAGCCCGAGGAAGCCGTTGACCACGCCGGTGTCCTGCAGCAGCACGAGCCAGGCGAAGGTCCGCACCATCAGGCTGGTCCAGAACGGCAGCATCACGATCAGCAGCAGCGCCGCCCGCGCCCTCGGCGACGCCACCGTCATCAGGTACGCGTACGGGTAGGCCAGGGCCAGGCAGATGAGCGTCGCCCACAGCGCGGTCGAGAACGTCCGGGTCAGCACGGCGACGTTGGCCGGCGAGCCGAAGAACCAGGTGAAGTTCTCCGTGCCGGGCTTCGGCGTGGTGAACGCGCCGACGAACGTGTGCGCCACCGGATAGACGAAGACGGCCAGCAGGACGAGCAGCGCCGGAACGATGAGCAGGAACGGCCAGTGCCGCCCCACCCCGCCGGACCGCCCGGACGGCGGGGGCGCCGTCCGGGTCTGTCCTCCGGGGGCGACGGGACTCAGGAGAGCAGCCACTGCTGGAACCTGTCGTTGACGGCGTCCCGGTTCTCGCCCCACCACACGTCGTTCACCTTGATCTGGGTGTCGAGGTGGGTCGTGGGCAGGTTGTCCTTGGCCGAGGGGTCGATCTTGTCCTGCGCCCCGACGTTGACCGGCCCGTACGGCAGGTACTTGGTCAGCTCGGCGGTGGGTTCGGCGGAGGTCATGTGCGCGATGAGCTTCATCGCCTCCGCCTTGTTCTTGGTGCCCTTGGGGACCACCCAGTAGGCCTCCTGCGACAGCCACGAGTCCCAGGCGATCGCGATGGGCGCGTTGGCCGCGGACTGGAGGGCGCGGGCGATCCACACCATGCCCATGACCGCCTCGCCGCTCTCCAGGTACTGCTGGGCCTGGGCGCCGGTCTCCCACCAGATGAGCTGGTCCTTGATGGTGGCGAGCTTCTTGAGCGCCCGGTCGACGTCGATCGGGTAGAGCGCGTCGGGGGCGACGCCGTCGGCGAGCAGGGCCATCTCGAAGATGCCGCCGCCCACGGACTTCCACGCGGTGCGCTTGCCCGGGTACTTCTTCACGTCGAAGAAGTCGTCCCACGGCTTGGGCGCCGCGCCGCCGGTCTTGTCCGAACGGTAGGCGAGGACGGTGCCCTCGACGTCGGCGCAGATCCGGTAGGTCTGGGCGTACCCCTCGATGATGGACGCCTTGTCGATGACCGAGTAGTCGATCGGCTCCAGCCATTTCGCGTCGGCGTCGCTGCCGAAGTCGTTGCCGACGACCACGATGTCCCAGGTCGGGTTGCCCGACTCGGCCTGCGCCTTGATCTTGGCGTTGTCCGAGGGGCCGTCTTCCTTGATCGTGATGCCGTTCTTCGCCGCGTACGGCCCCCACAGGGCCTTGGCCTGGAACTTCTGGTAGTCGCCGCCGTAGCTCGCGATGGTGAGGGTGGTGCCGCCACCGCCGCCGCCGTTCGAGGACGAGGAGAAGCCGCCGCCGCAGGCGCTGAGCAGGCCGGAGGCCGCGAGCAGGCCGAGCCCCTGGCCGCCGCGGACGAGCAGGGTCCGGCGGGAGAGCCTCCCGTGGGCGCCGGTGTCACTCACTGGTTCCTCCTGAGGAAGATGGCCGCCCAGCCTGGCCGGGCGAGAGGGGGTGTTTCGAAATTTCCGCCGGTGCCTCCGGCTGTGCTCCCGGGCGCGTTTCCCGCGCCGCCGGGTTCCCGGGCGACCAGCGGGCCAGCCGGGCGCCCTCCTCGGCGCCGGTCGCCAGCGCCTCGGCGGGGTCGGTGATCCCGGCCGCGCCGCCGGCCACGGCCACGCCGTCCGGCAGCGCGGCGCCCGTCCCCGGGCCGTGTCCCGTGTCGAGCGTGACGTCGCCGTGGTAGAGCCGCTGGAGGAGGAGCTCGTCGGCCGGACGCCGTCCCGCCGACACCACGACGACGTCGCAGGCGAGCCGCACCGCGCGGCCCCCGCCGGCGGGCCGGACCACGAGGCCGGTCACCCGGCGGCGGCCGAGGGCCTCCCCTACGAGGTGTCCCGTCAGGTGCGGCACCCCCGAGGCCGCGACCCCGGACGGGAAGGACGCCTCCGCGTCCGCGCGGGCCCGCTCCGCCGGCCGCGGGTCGACCAGGGCGGCGATCTCGACGCCGACCGCGCGGAGCTGCGCGGCCACCGCGTAGCCGTACGCGTCGGAGGTCACCACCACCGCGCGCCGGCCGGGCCGTACGTGGTCGACGTTGACGAGCCGCTGGACCGCGCCCGCGAGCATGATCCCGGGGCGGTCGTTGCCCGGGAAGAGCAGCGGCTGCCCGTAGTCGCCGGTCGCGACCAGGAGCCGGTCCGGCCGCAGCGTCAGCACCCCGGCGGGGGTGTGCACCGGCAGCACGCCGCCCTCGTACCAGCCGAGCGCGGTCGAACCGGTCAGCACCTCGATCGAGGGATGCGCGGCGGCCCTGGCGGCCAGTTCGGCGGCCAGCGCGAAGCCCGGCGCCTCCCCGCCGTCCGGGATGCGGACCGGGGCCGTCTCCGCGCGCAGTGTTCCGCCCGGCTCGTCGCCCTGGTCCACCAGGACGACCTCCAGGCCGGCGTCGGCGGCGGAGAGCGCGGCGGCCAGCCCGGCCACGCCCGCGCCGACGACGGCCAGCGCGGCGCGCCGCCCGCCCAGGCCGGGCCGAACGGCGCGGGCGATCGCGTCGGGGGTGACCTCCCGCGCGCCGCCCGCGACCAGGCCCATGACCCGCTCGGCGAGGTGGGCGAGGCGCGGTGAGCGGCGGAACAGCCGGAACTGGAAGCCCGCGGGCACGAACGCGGAGAACCGGTCGATCAGCCCGAACAGGTCGTGGTCCGCGCTGGGCCAGGCCCGCTCGCGCCGCACCGACTCGCCGCCGCGCAGCGGAGTCGCGCAGCCCGGCACGCCGTACTGGCCGTCGACGGCGAGCTGGCAGTTGGGGCACGACGGCGCGCCGCAGGTCAGCCCGATGCCCCGGGGGCGGTGGTACTTGAAGCTGCGCGACAACACCCGGACCCCGGCGGCGTGCAGGGCGGTCGCCAGGGGCTCGCCCTCGTACCCGTGGAGGGTGCGGCCCTCGAAGGTGAACCCGACCCGGCGGGTCCGCGCGTACGGCGCGGCCGGATGGTCGGTGATCCGCAGGTTCACGCGGCCTCCCCCTCCTCGGCGGCGACCACGAGGGCGCCTTCCTGGATGAAGCGGCCCTCGTGCAGCCGGGTGACCGAGAAGGGCCGGATCAGCTCGGGCATGACGCCGTCGTGGATGCCCCGGGCGAGCAGCGCGCCGGTGGCGGGGGCGCCCATGAAGCCGTAGACCCATCCGCAGGTGAGGTAGAAGCCGCCCACCTCGGGAACCGGCCCGATCACCGGGGAGAGGTCCTCGCTCTGGTCGACCAGCCCGGCCCAGTGCCGCAGCAGCCGGACCCCGGCCAGGCGCGGCAGCAGCCGGACGAACTTGGCGGCCATGTCCAGGAGCAGGTCGTAGGTGCCGTTGAGGCTGTCGCTGACGTCGGGGACCGGCAGCTCGGTGCCGCCGACGAACTCGCCCCTCGCGGTCTGGTGGCAGTACCCGAGCAGTTCCAGGGTGGCGAGCGCGGGCCGCAGGAACGGTGCGACGGACTCCGTGACGATCATCTCCAGGCGGCAGGTCCGGGTGGGCAGGTCCACCCCGGCCATCCCGGCGATCTGCCGGGCGGCGCCGCCCGCCGCGTTCACCACGATCGGCGCGGAGACGTTCCCCCTGTCGGTGCGCACGCCGCGGACCTCTCCCCCGGCGACGTCGACGCCGGTGACGGTCACCCCGGTGTGCAGCTCGACGCCCAGCCGGGCGGCGGCCCTGGCGTATCCCCAGACGACGGCGTCGTGGTGGGCGAACCCGGCGTGCTCCTGGTAGACGCCGCCGAGGGCGAGATCGGGGTTGACCTCGGGGGCGATCTTCCGCGCCTCCTCGGCGGTGACGAACTCCGAGCGGACCCCCAGCTCGGCCTGCCGTACGACGTCGGCCCGGCAGCGGTCGACCTGCTCGGGCGTGGAGGCCAGCACGAGGTAGCCGCTGCCGGAGAACAGCACGTTGAAGTCGAGCTCGGCGGAGAGGGTGCGCCAGCGGCGCAGCGACTCGTCGAACAGGCCGCTCCACTCGCGGGAGCCGAACGCCGAGCGGATCATCTCGCCGTTGCGTCCGCTGCCGCCCCCGCCCGGGTAGCTCCGGTCGAGCACGGCGACGTCGCGGATGCCCAGCTTGGCCAGCTCGTACGCGAGGGCCAGCCCCTGCACGCCCGCCCCGATGATGACGGCGTCGTACGAGCGGCGCAGCGGGGTGCGGGCGGCTCCGGGAATCGCCATCGCTCAGGCACCCCCCGTCCGCACGTCGCCGCCGGTCCCGGAGGCCGCGGCTTCCGCGGCCTCCGCTTCCGCGGCGGCGGCGAGCAGGCCGAGGGCGACGGGGCGCAGCGGCGGGCGGGCGGTGGGACGCCGGGTCACCGGCGCGTCCCGCCCGCCGGTCAGCTCGCGCAGCAGCGCCATCACGGCGCCGGCGCAGTGCTTGCCCTGGCACGGCCCCATGAAGGCGGCGGTCGCCCGCTTGAGGGTCTCGGGATGGGTGTAGCCCGCCGCGTGCGTCGCGCGGATGTCCTCGACGGTCACGTCGTGACACGGACAGACGATCGTCTTGCCCATCGGCCCCCTCCGGATCGGTCGCTCGCCGGACGCTCACCTGCTGGCGAAGCCGCTGCCCAAGCGGGCCGTCCGGTAGTACCGCATTATTAGAGGAGGGACCTTATCGCCTTGTCAATAGGGGTTTTGAAGTTCCTTTCAACCGCGATCCGTGGTTATATATCGGACCGGCGCGACAGACGCGCCAGGTCGCCCGCCGCGTACGGCGCGGCGGAGAAGGGGCAATGGGTGGACGCCGCACTGCAGTTACGGACCGACGGCCAGCGAGGCCGGATCCTCGCCTCCGTCATCGAACTGGTCTCCGAGATGGGCTACGAGCGGGTACGGCTCCGCGACGTCGCCAAGCACGCCGGAGTGTCCATCGGAACGCTGCAGCACTACTACGAGACCCGCGACGGCCTGATGCTCGCCGCCTTCGCCCACCACACGGGCAAGATCGTCCAGGGGCTGGAGGAGATCGCCGGCCGGTACGCCGAGCCGTGGGACCGCATCCGGGGGCTCGTGGAGTACATCACCCAGCCGCGCGGCTTCCGCAACCGCTGCCTCGCGTTCATGGAGATCGCCGCCGCGTCGGCCAGGGACAAGGAGCTGCGCCGCCTCTTCGGCCTGCAGTACGACGGCTGGCGGGCCCCGATGAAGGCCGCGATCGAGGAGGGGGTGGCCGCCGGCGCGTTCCGGCTGTCGTCCGACGTGGACGAGACCGTCGACCTGATCCTCACCCAGATCGACGGCCTGGAGATCGCGGTGGCGACGCAGGTGGCCGGGATGACCCGGACGCGCATGCGCGACGCCCTGCTCCGCGTCATCTCCGTCCACCTCGGCCTGCCGCCGTACACGCCCGACGCGTCCTAGGGACGATCGACCCCGCGCGCACCCGCGCCTCGGCGAAAGCCGCCGGCGACGACCCCCGCGACCAGCTCGCCGTCGTGTTCGACGCCCTCCAGCAGTGGTACGACGACCCGGTCTTCCGCGGTTGCGCGATGCTGAACGCGGCCGCCCAGCACCACGTCGAGCCCGTACGCGCCATCAGCGCGCGCCATCTCGACCGCTACCTCGAACTGCTGACCGGCATCGCCGAGCGTGCCGGAGCCGCCGATCCACCGGTCCTGGGGCGGCAGTTGTTGATGCTGGTCGAGGGCGCGACCGTGGTCGCCGCGCACCACGACGGCGCCGGCGCGGGTGAGCACGCCCGCCGGGCCGCGCTCACCCTGCTGTCCGCCGCCTCCGCGGCCGGCGTCAGGAGCTCGTGAGGATGACGAGGCGCTGGGTCGCCCGGGTCATCGCGACATAGCGGTCGACCGCTCCTTCGATGCCCTCGCCGAACCTCTCCGGGTCGACGAGGACGACCAGGTCGAACTCGAGCCCCTTCGCCAGCTCCGGGGTCAGCGACCGGACGCGGGACGTCTCCCGGAACGTGGGATCGCCGATGACGCAGGCGATCCCTTCGTCGTGCGCGGCGAGCCAGTCGTCCAGGATCGAGCCCAGCTCCGAAGCGGACCCGTGTACGACGGGGACGTCGCCGCCGCGGATGGAGGTCGGCACGTTGGCGTCCGGGAGCACGGCCCGGATGACCGGCTCGGCTTCCGCCATGATCTCTCCCGGCGTCCGGTAGTTGACGGTCAGGGAGGCCAGGTCGATCCGGTCGAGCCCGATCCGGTCGAGCCGTTCCCGCCACGACTCGGTGAACCCGTGCCTGGCCTGGGCGCGGTCGCCGACGATGGTGAAGCTCCGGGACGGGCAGCGGAGCAGCAACATCCGCCACTCCGCGTCGGTGAGTTCCTGGGCCTCGTCCACGACGATGTGCGCGAACGGGCCGGCGAGCCGGTCCGGGTCGAGGGTGGGCAGCTCGGACTCGTCGACCAGGTTTCGCTGGAGGTCCTCCCGGCGCAACTGCGTCACGAGGCCCTCGCCGTCGTCGTCGGCCTCGATCAGGTTGTCGACGACCTGGGCCATGTGCTCGCGCTGGGCGGCGAGAGCGGCTTCCTGCCGGCGTTTGCGTCGTGCCGCCTCCGGGTCGCCGAGCCGCTGCCGTGCCGCGTCCAGGAGCGGCAGGTCGGACACCGTCCAGGCCTGGGGGTCCTCGCGTTGCAGCTTCCGGACGTCGTCGAGGCTGAGCCAGGGAGCGCACATCCGCAGGTAGGCGGGTACGGTCCACAGGTCTCCGACGAGGTCGGCCGCTTCGATCAGCGGCCACGCGCGGTTGAAGGTCGTGAGCAGCTCCCTGTCCCGCAGCAGCGACTTCCTGAGCAGGTCGGCCGGTGCGCCGCCGTCGTGCTTGTCCACCAGGATCCGGACCAGCTCCTCCCAGATCTGGTCGCGCGCCTCGTTGTGCGGAGTGCCGGGTTCGGCCGCCTCGAACGCCTCGGCCCAGTCGTCGGGGCTCAGCCGGACGTCGTCGGACCAGGGGGTCGCGATCGTCATCTCCTTGGCGGGCGGGTTCTCGTAGAACCTGACGGCCGGTTCGATCGCCTTCACCAGGTCCGCGGACGACTTCAGGCGGGCCACGTCGGGGTCGGTCTCGATCCCCGCCGCGGCTCCCTCGGCGACGAGGTCCCGCAGGGTGCAGGTCTGCACGCCCTCCTCGCCGAGGCTCGGCAGGACGTCGGCGACGTAGGCCAGGTAGGGCTGGTGCGGGCCGACGAACAGCACGCCGCCGCGGCGGTGACCGAGGCGGGGGTCGGAGTAGAGGAGGTACGCGGAGCGGTGCAGGGCGACGACGGTCTTCCCCGTACCCGGGCCGCCGTCGACGACGAGAGCGCCGCGCGATCCCGCGCGGATGATGGCGTCCTGGTCGGCCTGGATGGTGCCGAGCACGTCGCGCATCCGGGGCGACCGGCTGGAGCCCAGGCTGGCGATGAAGGCGGACTGGTCGTCGAGCGCGGCGTGCCCTTCGAACCCGTCCGGGGTGAACACCTCGTCCCAGTAGTCGCTGATCCGGCCACGGGTCCAGCGATACCTGCGGCGGCTCGCCAGCCCCATCGGGTTGGCGTGGGTGGCTCCGAAGAACGGCTCGGCCGCGGGGGAGCGCCAGTCGAGCAGCAGCCGGCGACCCGCGCTGTCCGTGAGGCCGAGCCGTCCGACGTAGACGGGCTCGGAATCGTCCGCGCCGACCATGCGTCCGAGGCACAGGTCCAGACCGAAGCGACGCAGTACGCGCAGGCGGGCGGTCAGCCGGTGGATCTCCATGTCCCGGTCCAGCGCCTGCCGGCCTTTGCCGCCGGGCGCCCTGCGCTCGGCCTCCAGGCGGTCGGACAGGTCGGCGATCGACCGCTCGAGGCTCTCCGCGATGGCCGCGAAGTGCCGCTCGTCTCCGGCGATCAGCGTCGGGTCGGCCTTGCGGGAGAGGCGGCCGGGAAGGTCGAACACGCTGTTGTCAGTCACGGCGTTCACGTCATCAGCTCCGATCTGGGGTCGCTCGCGACCGGTACGCACCAAGACATCCGAACCGGCATGTCGGCGCGGACTCCGCGGCCGTGCGGACACCACCCGCATTTCACGTCCCCCGTTTCCGCAGGTTCTGGCTTCGGCGGACGATTCTGCGGCACGACGGGGGTCTTGCCGCAAGCCCCCCGGTCCGCTATACGTTGAGAGTGGAAAGGAGCGGTTACTCCCCTTTTCCCGCATCCCCGCCCTCGCCGATGCCGCTGCCGATGTGCTGACCGCGCGTCATCCGGGGGATCGATTCGACGTCGTCCTGCGCCCGCCCCCGCGTCCGGGGCGTCCCGGTGCTCAGGTTCGCGCCGCCGCGAGGTCCTCCTCGTCGCGGGAGCCGCCCGACTCCAGGCGTCGTACGGCGGGCACCGCGAGCACGAGCGCCGAGGTGGCGACCTGCCACACCGCGCCGAAGCCCAGGACGGCGGCGACCCCGACCACCGACGCGACCGGCCCCGCGGCGGCCAGGCCGAGCGGGCCGAGGGCGAACGCGCCCAGCGTGGTGATGGAGGTGACGCGGGCGAGGACCTCGGGCGGCAGATGGCGCTGGTTGGTGGTCGCGTAGAGCACCCCGCAGACGGCGGATCCGACGCCGGCCACCAGCGCCGCACCCGCGAGCGGCACCGCGGGCAGGCCGGCCGCCAGGGCGGCCGAGGGCAGCGCCCAGCCGACCGTCGCGACCGTCGCGACCACCAGCGGGCGGCGGGGCGTCCGGCCTCCCATCGACGCCAGCCCTCCCAGCACGGCGCCCGCGCCGTACAGGGTCATGACCAGCCCCCACTCACGCGCACCCCCGGGGCGCTGGTGCGCGACCACCGGGCCGAGCACGAGGAACGGCGCCCACACGAGCAGGTTGAACAGCGTGAACTGCGCGGTCGTGACCCACAGCCAGGTGTGGGAGCGGAACTGCGCCCAGCCCTCGCGCACCGCCGTCCACGCGGGCGTGGCCTCCGCCCCGTCGTCCGGCGCGGTGGGCCGGTCCCTGACCCGCAGCAGCGCGAGGCAGACGGCTCCCACCGCGTACGTGACCGCGTCGAACGCGATGACCACGCCCGAGCCCAGCGTCGCGACGGCGACTCCCGCGAGGGCGGGCCCGGCGACCGTCGACGTCGACTGGGCGAGAGCGGCCAGCGCGTTGGCGTCGCGCAGCGTGTCGCCCCGGTGACCGCCGTTCCCGGCGATCCGGGGGATGAGAGCCGCCTGGGCCGGGTGGGAGAACGCCTCGCCGACGCCCCACAGGGCGACCAGCACGACGAACGTCCAGACGCCGGGACGGCCGACGAGCAGCGCCGCCGCGAGGGCCGCCTGCGTGGCGCAGCGCAGGATCTCGGAGGCGACCATCACGCGCCGCGGCCCGAGGCGGTCCGCGATCACCCCGCCGACCAGCAGGAACACCACCATGGGCACGATCCGGGCGGCCATCACGTAGCCGAGCTCGGCCTCTCCGCCGCCGCTGTCGAGCACCGCGAACGGCGTCGCCACCGACGCCGTCGCCGAGCCCAGCATCGACACCGCGGCCCCGACGAAGAAGAGCCTGAGGTCGCGATGGGCCAGAGCGGCCAGCCGTCGCCGTGTCCATGTCATCGCCATGGTCACCAAGACTGCGCCGCCGCCGGCCGCTCCTGCAACGCTCTGACGCAAGAAGGCTGAGTCCCTTTACTGCATGTTCCGCACGCGTCGGCAGACCCGTCCCGGCCTGGTATTTTCCGGGGGAACGGCATCGTGCGGCCCTGTTTTTTACTGCGGTAGGTGGGAACACGCCATGACGACACCCCCGGCACCGGTCGAGTACGCCGTGGCGGTCGACCACTATCTGGCGACGCTGCGGCTCACCGAGGCCTCCCGCCGCGTCTATCGCATCGCCCTGGCGAGCTGGACGTGGCCGCTCGTACGGCGGGCCGCCCCGCCGGGCCGGGCGCGGCGCGGCGCCGCCGCCCCGATCGTGCCGCTCGCGCTGCTCGACGCCCCGGACGCCGCGGACCGGCTCGCCGACGCCCTCGCCTGGCGCGCCGCCGTCGCCGATCCGCGTACGGTGAGCCGCGAGCTGTCGATCCTGCGCGGCGCGGTCACCTGGTGGCGGACGCGCGGCTGGGTCCGGGGCGACCCGCTCGCGCGGCTGCGCGCGCCCGCGACGCCGCGCGCGGCGCCTCGCGGCCTGTCCCCCGAACAGGTCGCCGCGATCTTCGATCTCCCCGCCGGCCTGCGCGAGCAGGCGTGCTGGCGCCTGGTCTACGAGACCGCCGCCCCCGTCGAGCGCCTGCTCGCCCTCAACGTCGACGACCTCGACCTCGTCCGGCGGCGGTTGCGCGCGGACCCCGGCGTCCGCTGGGGGCCGGGCGCGGCCCGGCTGCTCCCCCTGCTCCTGGTCGGCCGGAGCCAGGGCCCGGTGTTCCTCGCCCGCAGGCGGGCCTCTCCCGGCACGCCGGTCCGCGACCGCTGCCCGGTGACCGGACGGGGCCGCCTGTCCTACCGGCGCGCGGCCGAGCTGTTCACGACCGCGACCCGCCCGCTCGACCCGGACGGGCACGGCTGGACGCTGCGCCGGCTGCGCGCCGCGGGCGTCGCCCATCGGTCCGGCGAGGGGCGCGGCCCGTCAGGCGGGGCCGTCCCGGCCTGACGGGTGCGCGGCGGATCGAGCCCGCCGCGCACCTGTCTTGTCACCGCGCGGGGGACACGACCAGGGCGCTGCCGCCGCCTCGGCGCACCGGCTCGGCGACCGCCTGCACCCGGTCGCGGCCGAGGAACTCCAGTGCGGTGGCGGCGCCGATCTCGGGCGTCGTGGTGAACGTGTGGCCGAGCGCGGTGAGCGCCGGGCCGTACCGCTCGACGAAGGCGGGCTCGGCCTGCGTCGCGGCGGCGTTGCGCTGCGAGGCGCGGGGCGCGGCGAGCGCCTCGGGCAGGGACATCCCGAGGTCGAACCGGTTGACGAGGATCTGCAGCACGGTCGTGATGATCGTCGCGCCGCCGGGCGAGCCGACCGCGAGGAGCGGCCTGCCGTCCTTGAGCACGATCGTGGGAGCCATCGACGAGCGGGGCCGCTTGCCTGGTCCGGGCAGGTTGGGGTCCCCGGGGGCCGGGCCGAACGTGAAGTCGGTCAGCTCGTTGTTCAGCAGGAACCCGCGCCCCGGCACGACGATGCCGTTGCCGCCGGTCTGCTCGATGGTGATGTTGTACGCGACGACGTTGCCCCACCTGTCGGCCACGACCAGGTGCGTGGTCTCCGGACCCTCCGGCTTCTCCTCCTGAGCGCCCTTCTCCTGGGCCCCCTTGTCCGGAGCCGTCGTGTCCCGGCCGCCCGCGGGGGACGCCGCCGGGCAGGGGGCGTACGTCCCGTCGGGCGTGCCGGGCGGGGCCGGGTTCGGCATGGCCGCCGGGCCGATGAGGCAGGCCCGCTCCTTGGCGAACCCCTCCGACAGCAGCTCGTCCAGCGGCACGTCCACGTACGCGGGGTCGCCGACGTACGCGTTCCGGTCGGCGAAGGCCAGCCTGGACGCCTCCAGGTACGCGTGCAGCGGGGCCGCCGCGGTCTCGCCCGTCGCGGCGAGGATGCCGAGCGCCTCGCCGACGGTGGAGCCGCCCGACGACGGCGGCGCCATGCCGTACACGTCGAGCCCGGAGACCGTGACGTGCGTCGGCGGGCGTTCGATCGCCCGGTACGCCCGCAGGTCGGAGAGCTCCATCAGGCCGGGCCTGATCACGCGGGACGAGCCGGGCGTGACCGGCGGGCGCTTGACCGTGGCGACGACCTCCGCGCCGAGCGCTCCGCCATACAGCCAGGAGGGGCCGCGCCTGCCCAGCTCCCGGTACGTCGCGGCGAGGTCGGGGTTGCGCAGCACGGACCCGACCGCGGGCGGGCTCCCGCCGGGCAGGTAGAGCCGCGCGGTGGAGGTGAAGTCCTTGAACCGGTCGGCGTTCTCCGCCGTCTGGTCGTGGAACGTCTGGTCGACGACGAATCCGCGCTCCGCGACCTGGATCGCGGGCCGCAGGGCCCGGCTGAGCGGCATCGTGCCGAACCGGCGGAGCGCGAGGTCCCACTGCGCGACGCTGCCGGGCACGCCGGCCGAGAGCCCGCTCGTCACCGCCTCCGCGAACGGGACGCCCTCGAACGCGGTGGCGGTCATGGCCCGGGGCGCGGTCTCCCGGCCGTCGATCGTGGAGACGCTTCTCTTCCGGGCGTCGTAGTGGACGAGGAAGCCGCCGCCCGCGAGACCGGCCGAATACGGCTCCGTCACGCCGAGGGTGGCCGCCGCCGCGACGGCGGCGTCCATCGCGTTCCCGCCCTGTTTGAGGATCTTCAGTGCCGCCTTGCTGGCGTCCAGGTCCACGGTGGCGACCGCGCCGCCGTACCCCTCCGCGACCGGGACCTTTCCGGCCCCGGCGTGCGGCGGCGCCTGCGGGAGGCGCGGGAGTGCGGTCTCCGGCGTCGCGTGGGCGGGGGGTGCGACGAGACCGGTGATCGAGGTGACAGAGGTGACGAGGACGAGCGTGAGAGGCGCGACGGCGCCGCGATGTGCCTTGATCCGCATAAGTGACCTCCGTAGATCACTCAAGCATGACCGAGCGGGTCAGAAAGCGCCATGGTGTGAGCCCGCCCGTCCGGGCGCGCAGCGGTACGGGGGCTACGAAGCCTCGGGCGCCCGCAGGTTCCCCAGCGCCGGGGCGAGCCGGGCGATCTCGGCGAGCATCGCGTCGGCGGCCTGGGTCATGACGTCGTTCGGCCGCACACGCCCCTCCTCGTCCAGGAACTCGCGGACGAACGGGATGGTGACCGCCTCGACGACGGGCAGCATCTTCAGGCCGGAGACGACCTGCTTGAGCATCTGCACGGCGCGGGTGCCCGCGGACACGCCGCCGTAGCTCACGAAACCGGCCGGCTTGTACTGCCACTCGCCGTGCAGGAAGTCCAGGGCGTTCTTGAGCACCGCGTTGAAGCTGTGGTTGTACTCCGGGGTGACGAACACGAACGCGTCGGCGCGCTCGACCGTCGCGCTCCACTCCTTGGTGTGCGGGTGGACGTACTGGCGAAGGCGCGGGTGGTGCGGCTCGTCCAGGAACGGCAGGTTCACCTCGGCGAGGTCCACGATCTCGACGTCGAAGACGTCCTGGGCGACGGCGCGGTCGCGGAACCACTCCGCCACCGGGAGGCCGACCCGGCCGGGACGGGTGCTCGCCACGATGATCTGCAGAATCGGCCTGGACATAACGCTCCTTATGTTGCGCGCCGAAAATCGGTTGAAACTTCAACATATCGTGCGCCCCGGAGTACTCCCGAAGGTGTATCCACAGGTCCGGCGGTGGGCGGATGAAGCGGTCGGCCGCAGTGGCTAGCGTGCTGATGTGCGCAACCGCTCCCCGTGGCGCCGCCTGACCGGCTCCCTCCTCCCGCTGACCGTCGCCCTCGTCCAGACGCTCGGCTCACACGGCGCGGAGTACAGCCAGGTCTCGGTCGAGAAGCTCGGACGCGTGCCGCTGGACTGGCGGGGCTACGCGCTGCTGCTCGCCGGCCCGCTCGCCATCGCGGTCCGCCGCCGCTTCCCCGTCCCCGCCCTGCTCGTCACGCTGGCCGCCACCTGGGCGTACCTGCTGCTCGACTTCGCCTACGGTCCCGTGTTCGTCAGCCCGGTGGTGGTGCTCTTCTGGGCGGTCGTCTCGGGGCACCGCCTGGCCGCCTGGCTGGCCGGAGGCGTGACGTTCCTGTTCTTCGCGGCGTACTCCACGTGGCTCATCCCCGAGCCGCAGGGTTGGTTCCACCACACGGCGATCGCGGCGTTCCTGCTGCTCACCCTCACCGTCGCCGAGTCCTACCGGGCCAGACGCGGGCGGCTGATCGAGCACGAGCGGGTGACCGCGGAGGAGGCCAGGCGGCAGGCCAGCGAGGAGCGGCTCAGCATGGCCCAGGAGCTGCACGACGTCCTCGCGCACAACATCTCGCTGATCCACGTCCAGGCGTCCACCGCCCTGCATCTGATCGACGACCATCCCGAGCAGGCGCGCACCGCGCTCGCCACGATCAAGCAGGCGTCCAAGGACGTGCTGACCGAGATGCGCGGCGTGCTCAGCGTCCTGCGGGACGGCGCGCCGCGCTCCCCCACCGCCGGGATGGACCGGCTGGACGAGCTGGTCGAGCGCAGCGGCCTGCGGGTGAAGGTCACGGTCGACGGCGACGTCCGGCCGCTCCCCGCCGGGGTGAACCGCGCCGGATACCGCATCGTCCAGGAGTCCCTCACCAACATCACCCGGCACGCGCCCGGCTCCCGGGTCACCCTCAGGGTCACGTACGGCCCGCGCGAGCTGGCCGTCCTCGTCGAGGACGACGGCGCGGGGGCGGCCAAGGCCGTGCCGGGCCTCGGCGGCGGCAACGGCATCCCCGGGATGCGCGAGCGGGCCGCCGCGCTGGGCGGCTCCCTGACGGCCGGTCCGCGGCCGGAGGGCGGCTTCCGGGTCTCCGCCGCGCTTCCCCTGCCCGCCCCGTCCGACGAGGAGCAGAAATGATCACGATCGTGCTGGCCGACGACCAGGCCCTGGTCCGGGCCGGGTTCCGCGCCCTGCTCGACGCCCAGGACGGCATGACCGTGGTGGGCGAGGCCGGCGACGGCGCGCAGGCCGCGCGTCTCGCGCGCGAGCTGCGCCCCGACGTGGTGCTGATGGACATCCGGATGCCCGGCGTGGACGGCCTGACCGCCACCAGGACGATCGGCGCGGACCCCGACCTGGACACCACCCGGATCATCATGCTGACGACGTTCGAGCTCGACGAGTACGTCTTCGAGGCGCTGCGGAACGGCGCGAGCGGCTTCCTGGTCAAGGACACCGAGCCGGCCGAGCTCATCCAGGCCGTGCGGGTGGTCGCCTCCGGAGACGCGCTGCTGTCCCCGAGCGTGACCCGCCGCCTCATCGCCGAGTACGCCGCGCGGGCGAAGTCGCCGGGCGCGGCGCGCGAGCTGGGCGTGCTGACCGACCGGGAGCGCGAGGTCCTCGCCCTGGTCGGCACCGGCATGACGAACGACGAGATCGCGGGCGAGCTGTTCATGTCCCCGGCGACCGCGAAAACCCACGTGAGCCGCACCATGATGAAGCTCCGCGCCCGCGACCGCGCCCAGCTCGTCGTGATCGCGTACGAGTCGGGCCTGGTCCGGCCGGGCTGGCTCTGACCCGCGACCTGCGGGATTCCACCGGGATTGACGAAGTCAACCCCGATCCGCGACCTCGGATGACAGCGAGCATCCGCGAATGGCCGTACTGTCCTGTGTTCAGTTAACGATCGGTTACGGCACGGAGAACAGCACATGGATCCGCAGTTCGATGACATTCCCGAGGTCAGCACCGAGTTGTACCGGGACATCGTCGATTTCGCCGGGAGGACGCCGCACTGGTTCCAGGTCATCGCAGACGTCGGCACGGACGCGGTGCTCTTCGTCTTCGCCGCGCTCTTCCTCGGCGCGTGGTGGCGGGCCAGGAGGCGGGACGACCGCACGATGGCCCTGGCGCTGCTCGCGCCCGTCGCGATGGTGACGGCCTATGTGTTCAGCGAGGTGATCAAGACGTTCATCCGGGAGGACCGGCCCTGCCGGATCGTGTCCGGCGTCACCACCATCGCCGAATGCCCTCCCCTCGGGGACTGGTCGCTGCCGAGCAACCACTCGACGCTCGTCGCCGCGGCCGCGGCCGCCCTGGTCGTCGCCTGGCGTCGCACCCTGCCGTACGTGACGATCCTGGCCGTGCTCGGCGCGTTCTCCCGGGTCTTCGTCGGCGTCCACTTCCCGCACGACGTCCTGGCGGGGATGTTGCTCGGCGCCGTCGCGGCGCCGCTGCTCATGCTGGTCCTGGCCATGCCCGTGACCTCGATCGCCGGATGGGCGCGCCGGACGCCCCCGCTGCGCGTCCTGCTCAGCGACGCGCGGACGAGTCCGTCAGCCCTGCCTCATAGGCGATGAGCGCCGCCTCCACACGGTTGCGCGCCCCCAGCCGGCCCAGGATCGTGCTCATGTACGTCTTGACGCTGCCCTCGGCGAGGTGAAGGCGGCGGCCGATCTCCGCGTTGGACAACCCCGCGCCGGCCAGGGCGAGCACCTCGCGTTCCCGGCCCGTGAGCGCCTCGATCCGCTCGCGGGCCGCCGCTCCCCGGGCCAGCAGGTCGCCGGCCAGCTCGCCGACGACCCGCCGCGCCACCTGGGGTGACAGGTACGCCCCGCCCTCGGCCGCCGCCCGCACCCCCATCGCGAACTCTCGGGGGTCGCCCGTCTTCAGCAGGAACCCGGCGGCGCCGTCGGCGAGCGCCCGCGCGATGTAGGCGTCCCGGCCGTAACCCGTCATCACCAGCACCGCCGTGCCGGGGGCGGCCCGGCGCAGCTCGCCGATCGCGGCCAGACCGTCCAGCTCGGGCATCCGGATGTCGACCAGCGCGACGTCCGGCCGGTGCGCGCGGACCAGCTCGACCAGCGTCCGCCCGTCCGCCGCCTCGGCGACGACCTCGATGCCGGGGTCGGCGGACAGGACCGTGCGGACCCCCGCCCGGATCAGGGCCTCGTCGTCGGCCAGCACCACTCGGACCATCGCGCTCCTCCCCCGGAATGTCGCCTGAACTCTACGAAGCCAGGTCGTGTGGGAGGAAATCCTTGCTCGCCAGCCGCCCTCCCGAGCGGCACAGCCGGTAGAGCTCGTACCGCCGCTCGTCGAACGGGTTCGGGTGGGTGCCGTAGTACCGGCACACCGCCCCCGCGGGCGCCGGCGGCTCCGGCCACACCGGGTCGTCGATCCGGGTACGGCCCGGCAGCACGGCGGCGACCTCGCTCCACGCCTGCCCGACCCGCAGCCGGTCGAAGTCGGCGGGCCGCAGGACGGAGGTGACCGCGTCCCACACCATGAATCCGAGCACGAACGTCACCCCGGCCGCCACCATCGCCAGGGCCGCCCCGACAGCCGCGAAACGGCTGCGGTGGACCCGCCTGCGCGCCTCGGCCAGGTGGACGGACGACCGGGACGGCGCGGCGGCCTCCGCGACCGCCGCGACCGCCGCGGGGCCGGAGGTGTGCGGCAGCCGGGCGACCAGCTCGAACCGGCCGTCCCGCACGCCGGCCGTGAGGCTGCCCCCGCACAGACGGACCCGCTCGGTCAGCCCCGCGAGCCCGCGTCCCCCTCCCGTCACGCGGCCGCCCCAGGCGTACGGACCGGACGGACCCGATGCGGGGGCCTCGAACTCGGGTGGGGTGGACACCGGCCCGTTCGACACGGGCGCTTTGGGCCCGGGCCTGTTCGGCACGGGCGGGTCGGACACGAGTGGGCTGGTCACGGGCGGGTCGGACACGAGTGGGCGGGTCACGGGCGGGTTGGACACGGGCGGGTCGGACACGGGCGGGTCGGACGCGGGCGGGTTGGACACGGTCACCACCGACTCGCCGGCGGTGTGCTCGATCCGGACCGCCACGGGGGCTCCGGGGGCGTGTTTGGCCGCGTTCGTCAGCCCCTCCTGGACCACGCGCCGCAGCGCCCGCTCGGGCATGGGCCGCAGCCGTGTCCCGTCGCCGGGCGCCTCCCGGCCGTGCAGTTCGACCCGCATCCCGGCCGCCCCGGCGCGCTCGACCAGCTCCGCGACGCTCTCGTGGGACGGCCCCGGATCGGAGTCGTCGCGCAGCACCTCGACGATCTCTCGGAGGCGTTCCGCCGCCGCGGTGACGGCCGTCCGCGCCATCCCCGCCGCCTCGCGATGACGCGGGTCGAGGTCCGGCGCGACCTCGAGGCCGCCGATCCGCAGGGCGACCAGGCTCAGCTCGTGGCCGAGCAGGTCGTGCATGTCTCCGGCGATGCGGTTGCGCTCCCGCAGCCGGGCCTGCTCGGCGACCATGCGCTGCTCCAGCTCCAGCCGTTCGGCCCGTTCCCATCCGGCCCGGGCCAGGGCCAGGTGCTGGTGCCGCGCCCGCCCCGCCAGCCAGGGGACGAGCCCGAAGACGGCGATCCCCGCGACCGCGAAGAACAGGGCGCCGAGGTCGCGGCCGAGCAGGGGCACCAGGACCGCGGCCGCTCCGGCCGCCCCGGCCATGCCGTACAGCGCGGGCCGGACCCGCTCCATGCGGGAGCCCGCCAGGTAGCTCATCACCGCCAGCGGCGGGAACAGCACCGTCGGGTCGCCCCGCCAGGCCACCGAGGCCACCCAGACCAGCGCGGCGAGCAGCAACGCCGCGAGGGGGCGGGACCGGCCGACCGCCACCTCCACCGCGATGAGGAGCAGCCCCGCCCCCACCTCCCACCCGGCGTACGGCTCGGCCAGCAGCGACGTTCCGGCCCACAGGAGCGGCAGGGACAGGCCCGCCCACAGCAGGGCGTCCCCGAGCGCCGTCACCCTCCACTTCACGCCCGCAACGCTATCCAGCCCCCGGCACCCACCCGTTCATCACTTTCGGTTGACATCTCCACAGCGATCCATAACTCTTATATCGAGCCGCTCCCAACGGGAAGCGGAAGTCGTGGAGCCGGGAACCCCCGCACAGCCGGGAGCCCGGCTCGGCGCGTTCAACGGCCCTTTCGCTTCTCATACGCGACCTCGACGAGGGTCGTGTGCGTCTCGTACCAGCTCGACCAGTTGCTCTTGTCTTCAAGGAAGGCACGCCGCCAAGCCGCCGCGCACGAGTCGGCGACCCACAGCAGAGGATCCGCGGACGGCGGCGCCTGGTGGACGGCGATGTCCGGCAGTTGACCGGCTGACCGCAGATGCGCGACCGTTCGCATGTCGGCCGCGCGGAGAGCGGCATCCTCTCGCTGCTCGATCACGATCTGTTCGGCTCCCGCTTTGGCCAGCCACGGCAGCAGGCCGTCCAGAACGAGCCGTCGAACATGCTCGCGCTCCCTGGGATCCCCATATCCGGCACAACGGCCGACCCAGAAGGTGATCCCGCGCAACATCCCGAGGGTCGCCACGATCCGGGTCTTGCGCTGCTTGTCCTTGATCCTGGAGACGTGCAGTCTCCCGAAGCCGTGCTTGGGGTCGACGTCCTCTTGCTGAACCAGCGACCGGAGGAAGGTCCTCAGCAGGTTGGCTTCAGCGTTCTCCACGAGCGCGGCCGCGACGAGATAGATGCCCTGTCTGCTCTGTGCCGGTTCCACATCGGCCTCGTCGAGGAAGGCGGCCAGGGGGCTCATGGTGCTCCTTAGAAAATGGGGAGCACCAGCCTAGAGCTGCACGAAGTCACGCATGGTCAGATCGCATAACTCTGTGCGACAAGGCGTACAACCGGCTGGAGTGCGGCGGAGCGAGGGGAAACACCGCCGGGACGGCAGGCTGGGACGGTCCGCTCAGGGCGCGGGAAAAGGAGGGAAAGGACAGGCTCGGAGCCGTTCCACCCGCGACCGCCGAGCCGCACCCCGGCAGGGACGACCGCCACCGCCGCCACCACCACCAGACGTCGGAAGGACAGGCCGAGAGGCCCTCGATCCGTCGATCGCGGCCGGGTGATGTCCTGGCGAGGCCACCCAACTGTTACTGGTCGTCTCGTGGCGGCCACGTTACGTTGCGCGGGAAGCCCACCCCCAAGGAGGAGCACGTGAGGTCGATCGCGCGTTTCTGCGGCAACTGCAGCTGCGGCTGCCCCGAACTCTTCGTCGACCCGTCCGCGCCGCCGGAGCGCCAGGTGGTGATCACCGATGACTTCGGGCAGCGGGTGGAGATGAGTCTCGACCAGTTCGGCTCGATCGTCGAGGCCGCGAAACAGGGCAGCCTGGACGATCTGGCGCTCGTCACCTGAGCGTGGGCCCGGCCGCACTCTTCGCGGGCGGGCTCGCCGCGGGGCTCGCGGCCGGCACCGCCTCGTGCGCGGCGGTCCAGGGGGGCCTGCTCGTCGCCCTGACCGGGCGCCCCCGGCCGTCCGCGCGCCCAGGGTCCCCGCCCCCGGCCGATCAGGTGGCAGGACACTCCGGGTCCGGGGCCGGTCGGGTGGCCGCGACGCGGGCCGACGCCGCGGCGGTGGGGGCGTTCCTCTCCGGAAGGCTGGTCGCCCACACGCTGCTCGGCGGGCTGCTCGGCCTGGCGGGCTCGGCCGTACGGCTCGGGGCGTCCGTGCGGGCGGTGCTGCTCGTCGGCGCCGGGCTCATGGTCGTCTTCCACGCGGTCCGGCTCATCCTCCGTCGCCGGGCCCCGGCCTGCTCCAACGACTGTCCCGATCACACCGATCCCCCCGGGGAGCGCCTCGGCGATGTCGAGCGCGTGAAGGACACGGAGCGCGGCGGGGGCCACGAGCACGGGGAGCACGCCTTCGCGCCCGGCCGGGGCGTCCGCGCACCCGTACGGCGGGGCCTGGTGCTGGGAGCGGGCACGGTGCTCGTGCCCTGCGGCGTGACGATCAGCATGGAGGTCGCCGCCGTCTCCAGTGGATCGGCGCTGACCGGCGCGGCGGCGATGGCCGGGTTCGCGCTCGGCACGGCGCCGGCCCTCGCCGTGCTCGGGCTGCTGCTGCGCCGCCTCTCCTCGTCCCGGCTGGCCGCCCTGGCCGGGGTCGCGGCGCTGGTCGCCGGTCTCTTCACGGTGTCGTACGGCCTCAGGCTGGGCGGGTGGCTGCCCGACCCGGGAGCGCCCGGCACCGGTCTCGCGGCGGCGGAGTCCGCGACGGACACCACGGCACGCGCCGCGCCGGGCACCGTGGCGTCGCCCGGGCCCGGCGGGGTGCAGCGGATCACGATCTGGGCGACCGAGCGCGGCTTCCGGCCCGGCATCGTCACCGCCCGCGCCGGCCTGCCCTTGGAGATCGTCTTCCGCACGCGCGACAACAACGGCTGCACCCGCACCGTCACCGTGGACGGCCGTGACGTCGTGCTGACCGTGACCGGCCAGGACGTCGTACGGCTGCCGCCGCGCCCGGCGGGCGACCTGCGCTATGCCTGCGGCATGGGAATGTACGCCGGATTCATCCGGTTCGCCTGACAGCGGGTCCGTCTGACCGCGTGCGCGGTGTCCCCCGAGACACCGCGCGAGGAGCGATCAGGCGCGGATCAGGCGGCGAGCACTTCCGCGACCCGGGTGAGCGGCAGGCCGTGCGCGACCGCCACCGGCTCGCTGGTGACCCGGCCCGCGTGGGTGTTGAGCCCGAGCCGGAGCGCGGGGTCGCCGCGGAGCGCCTCGCGCCAGCCGAGGCCGGCGAGCTTCACGGCATAGGGAAGGGTGGCGTTGGTCAGGGCGTACGTCGAGGTGTTCGGGACGGAGCCCGGCATGTTGGCCACGCAGTAGAAGACCGACCGGTGCACCTGGAACGTCGGGTCCGCGTGCGTGGTGGGGTGGGAGTCCTCGAAGCAGCCGCCCTGGTCGATGGCGATGTCGACGAGCACCGACCCCGGCTTCATCCGGGAGACGAGGTCGTTGGAGACGAGCGTCGGCGCCTTGGCGCCCGGGATGAGGACCGCGCCGATGACGAGGTCGGCGTCCAGCACCGCCCGCTCGACGGCGTACACGCTGGAGACGACGGTCTTGAGACGGCCCTGGTAGATGGCGTCGATGAAACGGAGCCGGTCGAGGCTGATGTCGAGGACGGTCACGTCGGCGCCCATGCCCACGGCGACCTGGGCGGCGTTGAGGCCGGAGACGCCGCCGCCGATGACGACGACCTTCGCCGGGGCCACGCCGGGGACGCCGCCGGGCAGGATGCCCCGCCCGCCGTTGAACCGCATCAGGTTGTACGCGCCGACCTGGGGGGCGAGCCGGCCTGCCACCTCCGACATCGGCGCGAGCAGCGGCAGGCCGTTCCCGACCTGCACCGTCTCGTACGCGATGGCGGTCGTCTTCGACGACAGCAGCGCGTCGGTGCAGGAGCGGGAGGCGGCGAGGTGCAGGTACGTGAAGAGCACCTGGTCCTCGCGGAGACGGTGGTACTCCTCCGCTATCGGTTCCTTGACCTTGAGGATCATCTCCGACTCGCCCCAGACGGCGTCGGCGGTGTCCAGGATCTTGGCACCAGCGGCGAGGTACTCCTCGTCGGTGATGTGCGAGCCGAGGCCGGCACCACGCTGTACGTGGACGTCGTGACCGTGGCGGACGAGTTCGTGAACTCCCGCGGGGGTCGCAGCGACGCGGTACTCGTGGTTCTTGACCTCGGCAGGCACTCCGATTTTCATGGGCGGTTTCCCTTCATGCGCGGTTTCCCTTCACGGGTCACGCTTTCACAGCCGGGCCCAGGCCTCCGTGAGCACCGAGCGGAGGATCCCCTCGATCTCGTCGAATTCCTTGGGTCCGCAGATCAGCGGCGGCGCGAGCTGGACCACCGGGTCGCCCCGGTCGTCGGCGCGGCAGTAGAGGCCCGCGTCGTAGAGGGCCTTGGAGAGGAAGCCGCGCAGCAGCCGCTCCGACTCGTCGTCGTCGAACGTCGCCTTCGTCGACTTGTCCTTGACGAGCTCGATCCCGTAGAAGTAGCCCGAGCCGCGGACGTCGCCGACGATCGGCAGGTCGAGCAGCTTCTCCAGGGTGGCACGGAAGACCGGCTCGTTGGCGGTGACGTGGCCGAGCAGGTCCTCGCGCTCGAAGATGTCGAGGTTGGCCAGGGCGACCGCCGAGGCGACCGGGTGGCCGCCGAAGGTGTAGCCGTGCGCGAACGTCTCGGTGCCCTTCTTGAACGGCTCGAACAGCCGCTCGGAGGCGATCATCGCGCCGATGGGGGCGTAGCCGCTGGTCAGCCCCTTGGCGCAGGTGATGATGTCGGGCACGTAGTCGAACTTCTGGCCGCCGAACATCGTGCCGAGGCGGCCGAAGGCGCAGATGACCTCGTCGGAGACGAGGAGCACGTCGTACTGGTCGCAGATCTCGCGCAGGCGGCGGAAGTATCCGGGCGGCGGCGGGAAGCAGCCGCCGGCGTTCTGGACCGGCTCGACGAAGACGGCGGCGACGGTGTCGGGGCCCTCCATCTCGATGGCCCGGCCGACCTCCTCGGCGGCCCAGCGGCCGAACGCCTCGGGGTCCTTGTCCGAGCCGGCGAAGCCGGTGATCTCGTCGGCGCGGTAGATGTTGGTGTTGGGCACCTTGATGGCGCCGGGCACCAGCGGCTCGAAGACCTGCTTGAGCGCGGGGATGCCGGTGATGGAGAGCGCGCCCTGCGGCGTGCCGTGGTAGGCGATGGAGCGGCTGACGACCTTGGTCTTCAGCGGCTTGCCCTGGATCTTGAAGTACTGCTTGGCCAGCTTCCAGGCCGACTCGACGGCCTCGCCGCCGCCGGTGGTGAAGAAGACGCGGTTGAGGTCGCCGGGGGTCAGCCCGGCGAGCCGCTGGGCCAGCTCGGCGGCCTTCGGGTGGGCGTAGGACCACAGCGGGAAGAACGCCAGATCGCGCGCCTGCTTGGCGGCGGCCTCGGCCAGCTCCTCGCGCCCGTGGCCGACCTGGACGACGAAGAGTCCGGCCAGACCGTCGAGGTAGCGCCTGCCGTGGATGTCGTAGACGTACGCGCCCTCACCCCTGACGATCATCGGCACCTCGGCGTCCTGGTACGCGCTGTGCCGGGTGAAGTGCATCCACAGGTTGTCCTGTGCGGCCTTAAGAACGTCGGGGTCCGTCATCGCAACCTTCCCTAGGGTGATCTGGTGCTCGCTTCAGTCTGCACGCCGAAGCGGCAAATGCCAAGCGATTACGTGGCTTCATTGTGCATGAACCTCGAATTTCGCGATATTGACATGTAAGCACAACGAAATCCGTCAGGCGATTCCCGTAGAAGCCAGACCTCGCTCACCGCTGGGACACGCCGGGCATGTGGTGCAATGAGGCGCAGCCAACAGCGTCCGACGAAGGGGTCGGAGAGGGGAAACGCATGACACCAGAAGAGATCGAGAGCGCCGTAGAGGCCGGCATGCCGCAGGCCGTGGAGGAGCTCCGGCGGCTCGCCGCCATCCCGTCCGTGGCGTTCCCCGGCCACCCCGACGAGCCGGTGCTCGCCGCCGCCGCCCTGACCGAGGAACTGCTGCGCGGGGCGGGTCTGCCGCACGTCCGCCAGGTGCCGGTCGCGGGCAGCTTCCCCGCCGTGTTCGCGGAGGCCCCCGCCCCGCCCGGCGCGCCCACCGTCCTCCTGTATGCGCACTACGACGTGCAGCCGGCGGGCGACCCCGCCCTGTGGCGCACCCCGCCGTTCGAGCCGACCCTGATCGACGGCGCGCTGTACGGCAGGGGCACGGCCGACGACAAGAGCGGCGTGATCGCGCACGTGGCGGCGCTGCGCGCCTTCGGCGGCGAGTTCCCGGTCGGCGTCAAGGTCATCGTCGAGGGCCAGGAGGAGTACGCCGGGGAGCGTCTCGAGAGCTTCGTCGAGGCCAACGCCGAGCTGGTGAGGGCCGACGCGATCGTGGTCGCCGACTGCGGCAACCCGCGCCTGGGCGAGCCGGCTCTGACGACGTCGCTGCGCGGGATGGCCGCCTTCACCGTCGAGGTGCGCACCCTGCGCGAGGCCGTGCACAGCGGCGCGTTCGGCGGCGCCGCCCCCGACGCCCTCGCCGCGCTGATGCGGATGTTGTCCGCCCTGCACGACGAGCGCGGCGACGTGCGTGTGCCCGGCCTGCCGCGCGGCACGTTCGACGGCGGGTCGGACGAGACCGAGGACGAGTTCCGCGCCACCGCGGGCGTGCTCGACGGCGTCTCGCTGGTCGGCTCCGGAGAGCTGGCCGACCGCCTCTGGGCGTCGTACGCAATCACCGTGACGGGGCTGGACGTGCCGACCGTGTCGGGCGCGGTCAACGCGGTGCAGCCGGCGGCCCGGGCCCGGGTCACGATCAGGATCCCCGCGGCGGGCGACGCGAAGGCGGCGCTCGACGCGGTGACCGGCTTCCTGGAGAAGGTCGCGCCGTGGGGCGCGCAGGTGACGTTCTCCGACTTCGTCACCGGCTCGGGCTTCCTGGCCGCGGGCGGCGGGAAGGCGCGGGCGGCGATCGACGCGGCGATGGAGCGCGCCTTCGGCCGCGCGCCGCGCGACGTCGGGCAGGGCGGCTCGATCCCGCTGGTCGCGAAGCTGTCCGGCCTGTTCCCCGAGGCCGAGATCCTGCTGTACGGCGCGGAGGACGGCGACGCGTCGATCCACGCCCCGAACGAGCGGGTGGAGCTCGACGAGCTGCGCAAGGTCATCACCGCCGAGGCGCTCTTCCTGGCGAGCTACGGCGCCTGACGGGCGCGCCCGCGATTCCACGGCCGTGCGGTCCCCTTCACCGGGGCCGCACGGCCGTTTTCGTATCCGGCTTCCCATTGGTTTAGATTTGCACTGACCGGTCAGTTCATAAGCACTCATCGACGAGGAGGCCGTGGTGTTCCCTGGAGCCGAGGTCGTGGCGAAGGACCTCACGCTGAAGGGCGGGCACGGCGTCGTCTACTCGGGCGTCTCCCTCACCGCGAAACCGGCGGGCCTCGCCGCCGTCGCCGGAGCGGCGGGCAGCGGGCGCACCAGCCTCCTGCTGACCCTCGCCGGCCGGATGAAACCCACCTCCGGCGCGCTCTCGGTGGGCGGGCAGACCGCGCCGCGCCGCGTCCAGCGGATCGCCGCGCTCGGCCTGACCTCCGGGGTGAACGAGCTGGACGGCGCGCTGTCCGTACGCGAGCACCTGCACGAGAGGCTCGGGCCGTGGGGGCCGCCGTGGCGGAGGGGGCGGTCGCGCGCGGCCGGAGAGGCGCTCGCGCGGGCCGGGCTCGACCTGTCCGCCCTGCCGGGCGGCGAGCGCACGCTCGCCCGGGCGCTCACCCGCGACCAGGCCGTACGCCTCGGGATCGCGCTCGCGCTGCTCGACCGGCCGGGGCTGCTCCTGGTCGACGACCTCGACCTCGGGCTGCCCGAGGCGCGCGCGGACGAGCTGTGGCGGACCCTGCGCGACCTGTGCGGCGCCGGTCTCACCGTCGTCGCCTCCTGCACCGGCCACGGGCTCGCCGTCCGCCACGCCGACGCCGTCGTGGATCTCCCGTGAAGCCGCGCCGCCCTCGCAAACCGCAGAACAAGCCGCAGAACTCTCCTGAAGGATCATTCGTGAAGCCGCTCCCCCTGCACCTCGGCCGCCTGGAGCTGCGGCGGTTCACCCGGTCCCGGCTGACCCGGGTCGCGCTGGCGGGCGTCGTCATGCTGCCGCTGCTGTACGCGGGGCTGTACCTGTGGTCGTTCTGGGACCCGCAGGGCAACCTGAAGAACATCCCCGTCGCCCTCGTCGTGGAGGACCGGGCGGCGACGGCGGACGGCAAGACCGTGGACGCGGGCGGCGACCTGGCCCGCGAACTGCAGGAGCGCGAGGTCTTCTCCTGGCACCGGACCGACGCCGCCGGAGCCGACCAGGGCATGCGCGACGGCACCTACTACCTGTCGCTGACGATCCCGCGCGACTTCAGCGCGAACCTCACCTCGCCCTCCGGCGACGGGCGGCCCCGTCCCGCCCTGCTCGGCGTACGCGTGGACACCGGGCGCAGCTACATCATGCGGACCATCTCCGACGCCGTCTTCGACGAGGTGAAGGCGGCGGCCGGGCGCACCGCCGTGAAGGGGTACCTCGACCAGATCTTCCTGTCCTTCGCCGACCTGCACGACGCCACCGCGAAGGCCGCGGACGGCGCGGACAAGCTCCACGACGGCTCGGCGAGCGCCCAGAAGGGCGCGATCAAGCTGGACAAGGGCCTCGGCACCGCCCAGACCGCCGTGCGCAAGCTCTCCACCGGCGCGACCACGCTGCTGGACGGCTCGGGCACGCTCGCCCGCGGCCTGGACGAGGCGTACAAGGGCTCCACCAAGCTGGCGGGGGGCCTCGCGACGGCCGGCAAGGGCGCGGCCGACCTGCGCGGCGGCCTGTCGGCCCTCGACAAGGGCGCGGCGAAGCTCGCCGAGGGCAACCGGCAGGCGTACGAGAACGTGCACGCGCTGGCCCCGACGATCAACCAGGCGGCGGACAAGTACGCGCCGATCCTCAAGGAGAACGGCCCCGCCATCAGGTCGGCGGCGCTGGCGGTCGCCGAGGGCGCCGACACGATCGCGAACGCGCTCGGCGACCTGCCCGACGCCGTGCGGAACCAGGCCGGGGCGGCGCAGCGCGACCTGCGGGCCGTCGAGCGATGGCTGGACGCGCATCCCGACGCGGACCCGGAGCTGCGTTCCCTCGTGGGCCGCGCGTCCGGCTCGGCGGGCGAGCTGGCCGGTACAGCCGGGCGGCTGCGGGACAAGGTCGCGGCGCAGTCCGGCGCGGTGGACGACCTCGCCCGCAAGGCGCGCGCCCTCGCGTCCGACGCCCGCGCGCTCGCCGAGGCCGCGCCCGCGCTCGGGAACAGGCTGGACAAGGCCAGGGGCGACTTCAACACGCTGGACGCCGGGCTCAAGCGGCTCGCCAAGGGCGCCTCCGACCTGCACGACGGCACCGGCGAGGCGCTGAAGGGGGCGACCTCGCTCGCGGGTGGCATCGGCGAGCTGCGCGGCGGCGCCGGGACCCTGTCGGACGGCCTGCGCAAGCTGGACGGCGGCGCGGAGCGGCTCACCGCCGGGCTCGGCACGCTCGCCTCGGGCGCGGGCAAGCTCGGCGACGGCATCGGCGAGTTGCGCGGCGGCGCCGGGAAGCTCGGCTCCGGGCTGGGCGAGCTGACCGACGGCTCCGGCGAACTGGCCGCGAGGCTCGGCGACGGCGCGGCCCGGATCCCGTCCTACGACGCCGCCGACCGCGGCGGCCGTACGGACGTGATGAGCGACCCGGTGCGGCTGGCCACCGAGGTGGACAACGAGGTGCCGAACTACGGGACCGGTTTCGCGCCGTTCTTCGTGCCGCTGGCGCTGTGGGTCGGGGCGATGGTGACGTACATGGTGCTGCGGCCGCTCAACCCCCGGCTGCTCGCCGGCTCCGCGCCCGCCTGGCGCACCGCCCTCGCGGGCTGGCTGCCCGGCGTGGCGATGGGGGCGCTGCAGGTCGCGGTGCTGCTCGCCGTGCTGCGGTTCGGCCTGGGCATGGAGGCGGAGCGCTGGGCGGGGGCGGCCGCGTTCCTGCTGCTCACGGTGGCGGCGTTCCTCGCGATCGTGCAGGCGGTGAACGCGCTGGCCGGGCCGCCCGGCCGGGTGGTGGTGCTGGCGCTGCTGATGTTGCAGCTCACCTCGGCCGCCGGGACGTACCCGATCGAGACCTCGCCCGGGTTCTTCCAGACCATCTCGCCGTGGTTGCCGATGAGCTGGGTGGTGGCGGGGATGCGCCGGTTGATCAGTGGCGGCGACACGCTCGTGGTGTGGCAGGCTTGCGGCGTGCTTTCCGCCTTCGTCGCCGGCGGCCTCGCGCTGACCATGCTCGCCGTACGCGGGGGCCGCACCTGGACCATGCGCAGGCTCAAGCCGGAGCTGGCCCTGTGACCCCCTCCGTGAGCTGTGAGGAGACGCCGTGAGCCGCGAGGACACCAGGAGCCGCCTCTTCCGGGCGGCGGTCGAGCTGATCGCCGAGCAGGGGTTCGCCGGGACGACGGTGGACGCGATCGCCGAGCGGGCGGGCGTGGCCAAGGGCACCGTGTTCTACAACTTCGGCAGCAAGGACGCGCTGTTCGCCGCCCTGCTCGACCACGGGATCCAGCGGCTCGCCCTCTCCCTGGCGGAGGCCGCCGAAGGTCCCACCGGCGCCTCCCCGCTGGCCCGGCTCGACGCGGTGGTGCTGGCGCAGCTCCGGTTCTTCGACGAGTACGGGCCGTTCGCCCGGGTGCTCTTCGGCGAGATGTGGCGCACGGCCTGGCAGGACGCGGTCGTGCGGCTCCGGGAGGGCGCGCTCGGCGTCTACGAGCGGGTCCTCGCGGACGCGGTCGCCGCCGGGGAACTGCGCGCGGGATTCGACACCGGGACCGCCGCGACCGCGCTGTTCGGCATGGTGCTGACGGTGTCGATCGAGCGGCGGGCGCTGCGCCCGGACCGTCCGGTGGAGGAGGTCCACGCCACGCTGGTCGAGCTGATCCACGGCCGGGTGGCCGGCGCGTGAACATCATCCGGTGACCAAATCGGTCGAAGCGGGTTAGCCGTCCGAGACGATCTGCAACTAACGTTGTTCGCCGTTCGTCAGGATAAATAACGATCTCAGCGGCCGGATCGAGGTCGTGCCCCGCCTTCCCCCGGAGGACGCGTGTACCAGTCCCAGCAGCCGAGGCGACGTCGCAGCTTCGCTCCGTTCATCGTCGCGATCATCCTCGCGGGCGCCCTGATCGTCGGACTGAAGCTCTTCTTCGGTGGAGGCGTGAACCTCGGGTTCGGCGGCGACTCCGGCGGCGACGGCGACGCCACGGGCCAGAAGCTCGCCTGCGGCGACGGCGGCACGACCGTGACGGTCGCCGCGTCCAGCGAGAAGGCCGAGCTGCTCAGGAAGATGGCGAACCGCTACAACGGCCGCGAGGTGAACGGCCGCTGCGTGGACGTCGTGGTCGCGTCCAAGCCGTCGGGCGGCGCGATGCAGGCCCTCGCGCGCGGCTGGGACACCGAGCAGGACGGTCCCAAGCCGGACGTCTGGTCCCCGGCCGGCACCGGGTGGATCACCCTGCTGCGGCAGCGCACCGAGGGCACGGACCGGGGGCAGATCGTCACCGGGGACAACCCGTCGATCGCCACGACGCCGCTCGTCATCGCCATGCCCAAGCCGATGGCGCAGGCGCTCGGCTGGCCGGGCAAGAAGCTCGGCTGGTCCGACATCCTCGAACTCGCGAACGACCCCAAGGGCTGGGCGAAGTACGGCCACCCAGAGTGGGGCCGGTTCCGGCTCGGCAAGACCAACCCCAACTTCTCGACCGCCGGGCTGAACGCGACGGTCGGGGCGTACTTCGCGGCCACCGGCCTCTCCGGCGACCTGTCGGAGAAGAACATCGGCGACCCCAAGACGCGGCGGTTCGTCCAGGGTGTCGAGCGGTCGATCGTCCACTACGGCGACACCACGCTGACCTTCCTCGCGAACCTCCAGCACGCCGACGACCAGGGCACCGCGATGTCGTACATCTCCGCGGTGACCGTCGAGGAAAAGTCGGTCTGGGACTACAACCAGGGCAACCCGAGCGGTGACCCGAAGACGCTCGGCGACCACCCGAAGCCGAAGGTGCCGCTGGTGGCGATCTATCCCAAGGAGGGCACGCTCTTCTCCGACAACCCGTACGCGGTGTTGTCGTGGGCCGGGGACGACAAGCGCGCCGCCGCGCAGGACTTCCTGAAGTTCCTCCACGAGGACGAGCAGCAGAAGGAGTTCGCGTCGTATGCCTTCCGCGCCGCCGACGGCAAGGCGGGCGAGCTGATCACGGCCGCGAACGGGCTCGACCCGAAGCAGCCCGCCACCACGCTCAGCGTCCCGATCCCGAACGTGCTGGACAGAACGCTGAAGAGCTGGGCCGAGCTGCGCAAGCCCGCCAACGTGCTGATCGTGATGGACACCTCCGGCTCGATGGGCGCCGATGTGGCCGGGACCGGCAAGACCAAGCTCGACCTCGCCCGCGAGGCCGCGATCAACGCGCTGCCCCAGTTCGGCCCGAACGACCGGGTCGGCCTGTGGATGTTCTCGCTCAAGCAGGACGGCAACAAGGACCACCTCGAACTCGTCCCGATGGGCAGGAACAACGCCGCTGCCCTGAAGGAGCGGCTGAACGGCCTCATCCCCGACGGCGGCACCGGCCTGTACGACACGACGCTCGCGTCGTACCAGCACGTGCTGTCCCGGCGGGACGGCGACGCGATCAACGCCGTGGTCTTCCTGACCGACGGCAAGAACGAGGACAACAACTCCATCTCGCTGAACACGCTCATGTCGAGGCTGAGCAAGGAGCGGGGGCAGGAGACGGTCCGGGTGTTCACGATCGCGTACGGCGCGGACGCCGATCTGGAGACGCTGAAGAAGATCTCCCAGACCACGGACGCCGCGGCCTACGACTCCCGCAAGCCCGGGAGCATCGACGAGGTCTTCACCGCCGTGATCTCCAACTTCTGAGGCAGGAGCGCTCCCGTGTCCCGTTTCACCGACGAGCTCCGCGACCCCTGGGGGCTCCTCCTCGGCGTCACCGCGGGCGGGGCGGCCTGGGCCGTCGACGTCCACCCGGCCGCCTCGGCGGCCGTCGGGATCGCGGTGTGGCTGGCCAAGGCGTTCGCCTCCGCCTGGGTGTCCACCGGGGGCGAGCGCCGCCCCTCGGATCCGGAGCCGCCGCCGGTGGCCAAGGGCAGCGCGGAGGAGGGGTGGCTGCGCCGGGCCGAACGGGCGGCCCGCTCCTTCGCCGAACTGACCGCCTCGATGCGCGGCCAGATCCTGCTCGACCGGATCGCCGCGATGACGCCGCAGGTGAACGACACCGTGGCGACGCTGCGGCGGCTGGCCGGCCAGGCGTCGGTGACCGGCTCGGCGCTGGCCCGGTTCGACCCGCGGTTCCTCGGCCAGGAGCGCGCCCGGCTCGACCGGGCCCGCCGGGCCGCCGGGCCGGACGTCGCGGGCGAGCTGGACCGGTCGATCGCCGCGCTGAACGCGCAGCAGGAGGTGGTCGACCGGCTGACGGCGGCGCGCGGCCGGGTGCTGGCCCGCCTGGAGTCCGGCGCGATCAGCCTGGAGGGCCTGGTGGCGCGGGCGGTCGAGGTGTCGGCGATGACCGCCACCTCGGCGGTGGACAGCGGCCGGGCCGCGCTCGACGAGCTGACCTCCGAGCTGGAGCTCACCCGGCAGAGCCTCCGCGAGGTCGAGGAGGCCACCCGCGACGACCTCGCCTAGCGCGATCTCGGTCAATTCGGCAGCAGGCGGGCGAGCTCGGCGGGGCCCGCGTTGGCCCCGGTGCAGACCACGGCGACCCTGCTTCCGGCGAACTCGTCGCGCCGGGCGAGCAGCCCGGCCAGCGCCGCGGCTCCCGCTCCCTCGGACAGGGTGTGGGCGTGGGTGACCAGCAGGCGCTGCGCCGCGTGGATGTCGTCGTCACCGACCAGCGTGAAGTCCGACAGGCTCTCGCGCATGATGTCCTGGGGCAGGGCGAAGGCCGTCCCCGTGGCCAGCCCCTCGACCGTCGTCTTCACCGGCCGCCGGACCGGCTCGCCGAGACGCCAGGAGTCGTACGCCGCGGGCGCCTGCGCCGACTGGACCGCGATGACCCGGCAACCGGGCGCGAGGGCCCGGGCCACGACGCAGGCGGCGGCCGCGCCGGTGCCCGACCCGACCGGAACGAAGATCGCGTCCAGGTCGGGCCGTAGGGCGAGGATCTCCAGGTAGAGCGTGCCGACCCCGGCGATGATGTCCGGCTCGTCCGCCGGGCCGATCAGCCGCATTCCCTGCCGCGCGGCGCTCTCCCGCGCGTGGTCCGCCGCCTCCACCATGCTCGCCCCGGCGATCTCGACGGTCGCGCCGAGGGCCTCCACTGCCGTGACCTTGGCCGGGTTGGGGTTCTCCGGCATCACGATGGAGCAGGGCACGCCGAACAGCCGCGCGGCGTACGCCACGGACTGGGCGTGGTTCCCGGTCGAGTACGTCAGCACGCCGCTCGACCGGTCCGCCATCCCGGCCAGCAGCGTGATGCCGCCGCGCACCTTGAACGCGCCGGTCGGCTGGACGTTCTCGTGCTTGACGTGCACCTCGGCCCCGGCGACCGCGTTCAGCACGGGATAGGACCACATCGGCGTCTCGGGCAGGTGCGGAGCCAGGAGCGTCCGAGCGCGCAGGACATCGCGAAGATCTGTCATGCGCTCCAGCGTCGCGGGTCCGGCATTCATCAGTCCAACAGAGATTTTCGCGGTTTCATATAGAAAGGGGTGATATTTCCATTGGATCGGCGAGAGGGCGACGATGCTCGATCCCGTACGGCTCCGGGTGCTGGTCGCGGTCGCGGCGCGGGGCTCCGTCACAGCCGCGGCGCGCGAACTGCACTACTCGCAGCCCTCGGTGAGCCATCACCTCGCCCGGCTGGAGGCGGAGACCGGGGCGAAACTGGTCCAGCGGGTCGGCCGCGGCATCCGGCTGACCGAGGCCGGTCGGCTGCTGGCCGAACGCGCGGCGGAGATCCTCGGCCGTATCGAGTCCGCCGAAGCGGAGCTCGACAGCCATGTCGGGCTCCGCGCCGGCCGGGTGCGGCTGGCCGCCTTCCCGTCCGCTCTCGGCACCTTCGTTCCGGCGGCGGCGGTCCGGCTCGCCGACGAGCACCCGGGGCTGGACCTGCGGCTCGCGGAGGCCGAGCCGCCGGAGGCGTTGCGAATGCTCCGCGCCGGCGACGTCGACGTCGCCGTGATCTTCCGCTACGAGGAGACCGGCCCCGAGGACGACGGGATCCGGCTCACGCGTCTCTTCGACGACCCGAGCTGCCTCATCACCCCGGCCGGCACGGCGGACACGACTGCGAAGGGCGTCGGCGCGCACGCGCGTTCGCGCTGGATCGCGGGCTGCGACCGTTGCCGGTCCCACCTGCTCGACCTCTGTTCGCGGGCGGGGTTCGAGCCACGCGTATCGTTCACCACTGACGACTACGTCGCCGTTCAGGCGATGGTGGCGGCCGGCCTCGGCGTCGCCGTACTTCCCGCGCTGGCGCTGTCCGCGCATCGTTCTCCCGGGATCCGGGCGGCCGAGCTGCCGGGGTCGGCCCGGCGCGTCTTCGCCGCGACATACGGCGAGCCGCCCGACCCGCCGGCCACCACCGCCCTCCTGACCGCTTTGACGCTCCCGGCTGAGCCGTGACGGGCCGAGGGGCGTCTCGAGGGGTGGGAAAACCGGATGTCGCCGGGGCGGGGTGCTTGGTTATGCTCCGCTGCATGCCCGAGATCACCACTCTCGCTCTTTTCGCGGCGGCCACGCTGGCGCTGCTCGTCGTACCGGGCCCGGCCGTGGTCTACATCGTGACCCGCAGCGTCGCCCAGGGCAGGTCCGCCGGGCTGGTGTCGGTGCTCGGCGTCCACGCGGGCTCCGTCGTCCACGTCGTCGCCGCCGCGCTCGGCATCAGCGCGCTGCTCGCCGCCTCGGCCACCGCCTTCACGATCGTCAAGTACGTCGGCGCGGCCTACCTGGTCTGGCTGGGTGTGCGCAAGCTGATGAGCCGGGCGTCGGACGGCGGCGAAGCGGAGATCCGGCGGGCGTCCCGGGCCCGGCTGTTCGCCGAGGGGTTCGTGGTCAACGTGCTCAACCCCAAGACGGCGATCTTCTTCCTGGCGTTCCTGCCGCAGTTCGCCGACCCCGCGCGCGGCCCGATCGCCCCGCAGATCGTGCTGTTCGGCGCGATCTGGATCGTGCTCGGGATGGCCAGCGACGGCACGTACGCACTGCTCGCCTCGGCGCTCGCCGGGCGGCTGCGGCGCTCCGCCCGCGCCCGGCGGCGGCTCGACGTGGGCAGCGGGGTCGTCTACCTGGGGCTCGGCGCGGTCGCCGCGCTGGCGGGCGAGGGCGCCAAGAAGCTCTGAGCCGGACCGTCCGCCGTCAGGTGGCGGCGGCCCGCATGGCGGTCTCCCTGGCCCACCGGTAGTCGGCCTTGCCCGCCGGCGAGCGGAGCACCTCCTCCACGAACGCGTACGTCCGGGGCACCTTGTAGCCCGACAACCGCTGCCGGCAGTAGGCGTCGAGGTCCTCCCGGGTCGGCGCGGTCCCCTCGTACGGTTGGACGACGGCGGCCACCCGGGCCCCCCACCGCTCGTCGGGGATGCCGGTGACGACGACGTCGAACACGGCCGGGTGGCCCTTGAGCACCGCCTCGACCTCCTCGGGGAAGACCTTCTCCCCTCCGGTGTTGACGCACTGGGAGCCGCGGCCGAAGACGCGGATGGTGCCGTCCTCCTCGACCAGGGCGAGGTCGCCGGTCAGCAGCCAGCGGGTGCCGTCCTCGTCGGTGACGAAGGTGCGGGCCGACTTCTCCGGATCCTTGTAGTACGCGGAGGCGATCCGCCCGGTCTTGGCCACGGTGCCCATCTCGCCGGATCCCGGCTTCACCGGGCGCAGCGCGTGGTCGAGCACGGCGATCGTCGAGTTGGCGTTGGGCTGGTATTTCATGCCGGACTCGGGCGAGGAGTCGGACAGCGCGGACGCGGTGTACCCCGACTCGGTGGAGCCGAAGTTGTCCACGATCATCACGTGCGGCAGCGCCTCCTGAAGGCGGTCGCGGACCGCCCCGGTCAGGATGGCGCCCGTGGAGCTGATCACGCCGAGTGAGGACAGGTCGTAGGAGCCCGACGCGATCTCCTCGGCGAGCGGGCGGGCCATCGCGTCGCCGGTGAGGTTGACGGTGAAGACGCCGTTGCGCTCGATCGCGCGCAGGGCGTCGGCCGCGTCGAACTTGCGGGTGTAGACGATGGTCCCGCCGAACCACCAGGCGATGTACGTCGCCATCTGGGCCGCGCCGTGCATCAACGGGGCCGCCGCCATCATGATCAGCGGGCCGGAGTTCCTGGCCTGCTCGATCAGCGCTTCCGGCGTCTTCACCGGCTCGCCGTACGGGTTGCCCGCGCCGAAGGCCATGAAGAGGTCCTCGACCCGCCACATCACCCCCTTGGGCATGCCGGTCGTGCCGCCGGTGTAGATGATGTAGAGATCGTCGCCGGAGCGCGGCGGGAAGTCCCGGGTGGACGGGCTCCCCGCGAGCGCCGCCTCGTACGGCACCGCGCCGGGCACGCGGGACTCGCCGCCGACCGCGACGAGGTGGCGCAGCTCGGGCGCGTCCGGGGCGACGGCGGCGACCCGGTCGTCGAACTCGACGTCGAACAGGAGCGCCGCGATGTCGGAGTCGCGGTAGAGGTAGAGCAGCTCGGACTCGACGTACCGGTAGTTGACGTTCACCGGCACCGCGCGGATCTTCAGCGCTGCCAGCAGGCCGGTGACGTACTCCACCCCGTTGTACAGGTGGAGCCCCACGTGGCGGCCGGGGCCGATGCCGTGGGCGGACAGGTGGTGGGCCAGCCGGTTGGCCCGCTCGTCCAGGTCGGCGTAGGTCACGCGCTCGTCGCCGCAGACGACCGCCGTGCGGTCCCCGATCGCGTCGGCGAGCCCCTCGAACAGATCGGCGTGGTTGAACTCCATCCCGGGGGCCTTCTTCCCTGCTGGTCTGGGGGTACCTAGGGTTTCCGGTTGCTCACGATCCACATGGCGAAGAACTGGGCGCCTCCGCCGTACGCGTGGCCGAGCGCGGTGGCGGCGCCCTCGACCTGGTGCTCCCCCGCCATGCCCCGCACCTGCAGCGCCGCCTCGGCGAACCTGATCAGCCCGGATGCGCCGATGGGGTTGGAGCTGAGCACGCCGCCGGAGGGGTTCCACGGGATGTCGCCGTCGAGCGCCGTGCTTCCGGCCTCGGTGAGCTTCCATCCCTCGTTCTCGGGGGCGAAGCCGAGGTTCTCCAGCCACATCGGCTCGTACCAGGAGAAGGGGACGTAGACCTCGGCGACGTCGATGTCCCTGCGCGGGTCGGAGATCCCGGCCTGGCGGTAGACGTCGGCGGCGCAGTCCTTGCCCGCCTGGGGGCTGACGGTCTCCCGCCCGGCCCGCGCGAGCGGCTCGGACCGCATGGCGGCGCCGTGGATCCAGGCGGGCGTCCCGGTGACCGCCTTCTCCGACGCCAGCACGATCGCGCAGGCGCCGTCGGAGGAGGGGCAGGTCTCCAGGTAGCGGATCGGCTCCCAGAGCATCGGGGTGGACTCCACCATCGCCCGGTCGATCCCGGGGATCCGCAGATGGGCGTAGGGGTTCTTCAGCGCGTTGCGCCGGTCCTTGACCGCGACCAGCGCGCCGATGTGGTCGGGCGCGCCCGACCTGCGCATGTACTCGCGGATGTGCGGGGCGAAGTAGCCGCCCGCGCCGACGACGAGCGAGGCGCCGAACGGCAGGTGCGTGGACAGAGCCCAGGTGGCGTTGGACTCCGACTGCTTCTCGAACGCCACGACGAGCACCCGGTCGTGGACGCCGCCCTGGATCAGGGACGCGCCGACGAGCGCGGTCGAGCCCCCGACGGAGCCCGCCGTGTGGACGCGCATGACGGGCTTGCCCGCGCCGCCGAGCGCGTCGGCGAGGTACGCCTCCGGCATCATGACGCCCTCGAACAGGTCGGGGGCCTTGCCGACGACGACCGCGTCGATGTCGGCGAAGGTCAGCCCGGCGTCGTCGAGGGCGCGCTGCGCCGCCTCCCGGACCAGGCCGGCGATGGAGACGTCCAGGCGCTTGGTGGTGTAGCGGGTCTGCCCGACGCCGATGACGGCGCAGCGTTCACCCACGTCCGGCTCCTTCCTGGGGGCGCGGCGCGGACTCCAGCACCGCGACGAGGTTCTGCTGGAGGCAGGGCCCCGAGGTCGCGTGCGCGACGGCGCGGCCGGCCCGGCCGTCGAGGATGCGCCGCGCGGCCTCGCCGAGGCGGATCAGCCCGGCCGCCATGACGGGGTTGGCCGCGAGCGGCCCGCCCGAGGGGTTGATCACCGTGTCCTCGGGAAGTTCGAGCGCCTCGCGCAGGATGAGCTCCTCGTGGCTGAACTGGACGTGCAGCTCGGCCACGTCCACGGGGGCCTTGCCGACGCCCGCGGCGCGGGCCGCGTCCGCCGCCGACGGCGACCGGGACAGGTCGCGGACGCCGAGGTAGTGCGGCTCCGCCCGGTGCGCGATGCCGCCGATGTAGGCGGGGTTCTCGGCCAGTTCCCGAGCCAGGTCCCCGGCGGCCAGCACGACCGCCGCCGCCCCGTCCGTGATCGGCGCGACGTCGTACGGCCGGAGCGGCTGGACCTCGGCGTCCTCTCCCGAGGGGTCGGGCAGGTCCAGTGCGTGCGGGTTGGCCCGGCCGTCGGCGCGGCTGCGCCGTACGATCTCGTCCAGGGCCGCCCGCAGATCCGGCCGGTCGCCTCCGAGCGCGGCGGCCTGCAGGGCGGCGTAGGAAACCTGGTCGAGGCCGAGCGGCGCGAGATAGTACGGGTCGAGCTGGAGCGTCATGATCTCCCGCAGGTCGCCGGTGGACGACTTGCCGAAGCCGTAGACGAGGGCGGAGTCGATGTCGCCGTGCTGGAGCCGCACCCACGCCTCGTACAGCGCGAACGCGGCGTCCATCTCGACGTGGCTCTCGCTGATCGGCGGCCACGCGCCGAGCGCGTCGAGCGCGGAGACGAACGAGAACGGCGCGCCGGCGAGGTAGTCGCACGAGCCCGAGCAGGTGAAGCCGAACCGCGACAGCCCCGTCGCCCGGCGGACCTCGTCGATCACCGGATGCAGCATCTCGGCCTCGGTCAGGCCGGCGTCGTGGCCCGTGTGCGTGGTCTGGGCGAACGCCACGATCGCGACGTCGCGCATCACGCACCACCTCCCGGCGTTCCGGCGGAGAGATCGGCGTCGGGCTCGCCGGTGGGGGCGAACCACCGGATGTCGGCCATGGACATCGTGCGCTCCTCGGGGGGCACCCAGACGGCGCGCACCCGCATCCCCTGCCGCACCTCGTGCGCGGGGATGCCGCCGACCAGGGCGATCATCGGGATGTCGGCGCCGTCGAGCAGGATGTACGCGGAGACGAACGGCACCTCGGGGGCGCGCGGGTCGGGCAGGTTGTTGATGGCGAAGGTCGTGACGGTGCCGGTGTCGGCGACCTCCCGCTCCTCCTCGATGAGCGCGCCGCACGCCGGGCAGGAGGTGCGGTAGGGGACGTAGACCTGGTCGCATCCGGCGCAGCGTCCGCCGAGGAGGACGCCGTCCCCGATCCTCTCCAGGAAGCGGGTGAGCGCCGCGCCGGGGCGCACGCGGTACTCGGTGCGTATCGGCGCCGTGATCATGGTGACCTCGGGGACGAAGCACTCGATGTCGGTGATGGTCCCGGAGGTCCGGTCCCTCCAGCGGGGCCGCACCCGCATTCCGGGCCGCATCGCCTTCGGGCCGCCGGCGTCCACCGCGTGGACGAGCGCGGTGTCCGCGCCGTCCAGCCGGATCGTGGCCCAGGCGAACGGCCGGTCGAGGGGATGGGCCGGGCGCGGCGCGCTCACCCACGCCCACGCCTGGACGGTTCCGGCCGGGCCGACCTCGACGTACTCGCCGGTCACGGCCTCGCCGGTGTCCGGGTCGTACTCCAGAGGAGGCACCAGCACCCGGGCTCCGGCCGTGCGGACGCCGACGATGCGCCGGTCGCGCAGCTCGGTGAGGAAGCGGCCGATGACCGGGCCGGTGCTGCGGGTGTAGCCGCCGGGGAACTCCAGGACGTGCCTGGCCTCCAGCGGGTGAGACGGCGGGTGAGACGGTGGGTCAGATGGCACGGTCCCTGCCCTCCCAGTAGGGGTCGCGGAGCTTGCGCTTGAGCAGCTTGCCGTTCGGCTCGCGCGGCATCTCGTCGATGAAGTCGATGCTCCTGGGCCACTTCATCTTCGCCAGGCGGCCCTTGAGCGAGTCGAGGATCTCGGCGGCCAGCTCGGGTCCGGGTACGGACCCGGGCGCGGGCTCGACGATGGCCTTGATCTGCTCGCCCCACTCGTCGTCCGGGATGCCGAAGACGGCGGCATCGGCGACCTTGGGGTGGACGAGCAGCTCGTTCTCGATCTCGGCGGGGTAGATGTTGGCCCCGCCCGAGATGATCATGTCGGCCTTGCGGTCGCAGAGGAACAGGAAGCCGTCCTCGTCGAGGTAGCCGATGTCGCCGACCGTGAAGTAATCCCGCAGCCGGCCCGCCTCGGTCTTGGCCGGGTCGCCCTTGTACTCGAAGCGGACGCCGGCCATCTTCATGTAGATCGTGCCGGGGGTGCCGGTGGGCACCTCGTCGAGGTTGTCGTCGACGATGAGGATCTCGCTGATCGGCCAGGCCTTGCCCACCGTTCCGGGGTGCTTCTTCCAGTCCTCGGGGGTGGCGATCGTGCCGCCGCCCTCGGTGGCGGCGTAGTACTCGTAGATCACGTCGCCCCACCAGTCGAGCATCTGGAGCTTGACCGGCACCGGGCAGGGGGCGGCGGCGTGGATCATCCAGCGCAGCGAGGACAGGTCGTACTTCCGGCGGGTCTCCTCGGGCAGCGACAGCAGCCGCTTGAAGTGCGTCGGGACCATGTGGGAGTTGGTCACGCGGTGCCTCTCGGACAGCCGCAGCATCTCCTCGGCGTCCCACCGGTCCATGTAGACGAGCGTGTGGCCCATGTGCAGGGCGGTGCCGCCGAACTGCGTGACGGCGGTGTGGTAGCTCGGAGACGTGACCAGGTGGACGTTGGGCCGTCCCGGGGTGATCCCGAAGAACCCGAGCAGGAAGGACAGGAGCTCGGCGGAGTCGTCCGGGTCCAGGCCGCTGAGCGGCCGCCGTACTCCCTTGGGCCGGCCGGTGGTGCCCGAGGTGTAGTGCATGGTCGCCCCGGCGGTGCGGTCCTCGGGGAGGGTGTCCGGGCGGCCGTCGGTCAGGTCGGAGACGGGGCGGAAACCCTCGACCCGGCCGAAGGCGAAGCACCGCTCCGACGCGATGCCGGCCACCTCGGCGCCCCTCGTTCCCTCGGCCGCGTACCGCTCGTGGACGAAGAACGCCCTGGCGTCGCTGTCGGCGACGATGTAGCCGATCTCGGGACCGGTCAGGTGCCAGTTGACGGGGGTGAAGTACCACCCGGCCTGCAGCGCGGCGAGATAGAGCGCCAGGCCGTCCGCGCCGTTGGGCACCAGGCCGCAGATGCCGTCCCCCGGCCGCAGGCCCAGCTCGCGGAGGCCGTGGACCAGGCGGTTCGCCCGGGCGAGCAGGTCTCCCGCCCGGTGCCGCGTGCCGTCGGGGTCCACGGCGGCGATCCAGTCCGGGTCGGCCTGCGCGATCCTCCAGAAACCAAGCGAGCCCATGTCCATCGCTCCCTGTCCGGTGCGTTCGATGCGCCCGACCCGCGAGCCGAGGGCTCTGTCGTGGCGCGGTCTCTCCCCCTGATTTCCCCACAAATGACGCCAGGCTTCGTCGGCCCCTGGCCCGGCCGGGCGGTGTCAAACGAGAATCGGTTCTAGTGCGTTGCGGGCAGACTAACCCGGGCACCGACGCCGATCAAGCGCTTGATTGAGGGATCTGGCGGCGGCGGGCGGGGCCGATCTAGGATCAGGTTCTCCTCGCCTGACCAAGCGCTTGACTAAGCGGAGGTGTCCGTGGAACTCCTGCCGATCAGCACACCGCACTGCCGGGTCGAGAGGGACGGTCCCGTCGTGGTCGTCACGATGGACCGCCCGGAGGCCAAAAACGCGCTCTCGACGGACATGCTGGTCGGCCTGGCCGACGCGTGGGCCTACATCTCGGCCGAGCCGGAGGTGCGCGTGGGCATCCTGACCGGCGCGAACGGCACGTTCTGCGCCGGGGCCGACCTCAAGGCGATGGGCTCGCCCTCCGGCGACGAGCAGGTGCGGCGGCGGGCCGCGGAGATCGGGGACTACCACTGGAAGGGCCTGCTGCGCGACACCGCGTCGCTGCCCACCAAGCCGATCATCTGCGCCGTCGAGGGGTACGCCGTGGCCGGCGGCACCGAGCTGCTCGTCGGGACCGACCTGCGGATCGTCGGCGAGAGCGCCACCCTCGGCCTGTTCGAGGCCCGGCGGGCGCTCTTCCCGATGGGCGGCTGCGCCATCCGGCTCCCGCGCCAGATCCCGTACGCGTTCGCGATGGACATCCTGCTCACCGGCCGCGCGATCAGCGCGTCCGAGGCGCTGGCGATGGGCCTGGTCAACCGGGTCGTCCCGGACGGCACGGCGCTGGAGAGCGCGCGCGAGCTGGCCGCCGAGGTGGCCGCGTGCGGGCCGCTCGCCGTCCAGGCCATCCTGCGGACGTACCGCGCGACCCTGGGGATGGGCGAGGCCGAGGCGCTGGAGGTCTCGGACGCCATCGGATGGCCGGTCATCGGCTCGGAGGACGCCAAGGAGGGCGCCCGCGCCTTCCGGGAGAAGCGCCCGCCGGTTTACCGGGGGAAGTGACAGAACTCCCGCGTCCGCTGTGAATTGGGACTGTTCCGCGTACCGGGGGCACGTTACGATCCCTCCCACCTATACCAAGCGGTAACTTGGTTAACCCCCCAGGAGGACGTCGATGCCCCCGCGTATCGCGATCATGACCCTCGCCGGCGCCGCCCTGCTGGCGCTCGTCCCGGCCGCCCCCGCCCAGGCCGACGACGTGACCTACTACCTCGCCCTCGGCGACTCCCTCGCGGTGGGAGCGCAGCCGCTCGGGCAGGACAACGCGAACGTCCCGACCGACGAGGGCTACGCCGACCAGCTCTACGCCAAGCTCAGCGCGGACGAGCCGACGCTGCGCCTGGTGAAACTCGGCTGCATGGGCGAGACCACCAAGTCCTTCGTCCAGGGCGGCGTCTGCTCGTACGACGGAGCGAAGTCGCAGCTCGCCGCGGCGAAGAGGTTCCTGCGCGAGAACGGCGCCAAGGTCAGGTACGTGACCGTCAGCATCGGCGCGCAGGACGTCTACGGGTGCATCACGCCCGACGGCGGAGCCGACACCGGGTGCATGCTCAAGGGCACCGCGTCGGCCGCCCTCTACATGCCGCAGGTGACCGGCGGCCTGAAGCTCGCCGCGCACCGCTCGGCCCGCCTCATCGGCATGGACTGGTACAACCCGGGCGTGGCCGCCTGGCTGCTCGGCGACGACGGCAAGAGCCAGGCCAAGCAGTCGGTGCTGCTCAACGACACCCTCAACAGCACCATGAAGGTCAACTACGGCGCCTGGGGCTTCAAGGTCGCCAAGGTCAACGCCGACTGGCAGGCCAAGAACTGGACCGAGGACACGCCGTTCGGCTGGCCGCGCAACGTGTGGGAGCTGGTCGCGCGGAGCTGGATCGCGAACGTGCCCGGCGACTGGCTGCCGAAGGGCCACGGGTACGGCAACATCGCCGACACGTTCTACGCCGTCGCCCGCTGACCGGGCGCGCCGGGCTCAGGGGCCGCGATCAGGGGCGCGATCAGGGGGTGGTGCCGGGGACCGGGGTTCCGAGCACCACCCCGGTCACGCACAACTTCACCGACCGGTCCGCCAGGGTGAGCGTCATCGCCTCGCCGACCCCCTTGACGGGGAAGTACGCCCCCGCCGGCCCCGCGCCCAGTGACAACTCCGCCCGCGCCTCCCCGAGCCGGACCGTCGCCGAGGTGGGCCGGTCGGCCTCGTAGGTGAACCCGCCCACCGCGTAGTCCCCGTTCGACCGGACCGGGAGCGTGACCGTGCCCGCCGACCGCGGGAAGCAGCGCGCTCCCCGTTCCGGCACCGCGTACCCGCCGAGGATCCGCGGCGGCACCAGGCCGCGGCCGTCCTCGGCGAGGACCAGCGGCGAGGCGGCGGGCCGCGGGTGCCGCATCCGGTCGCGCAGCGGCTCGGGGGCGAGCGGGCTGAGCACGTGCGAGCTGAGGTTGCCCTCGCCGAAGCCGTAGATCAGCACGTCGGCGGGCAGCGGCTGCGGGTAGACGTCGGCCGTCGCGGGGGTCTTCGCCAGCGTCGCGCCGGCCGCCTCGACGTAGCCGCGCGCCCGCGCCCGCTGCGCCGCGAACTGCGCCGCGTACGCGTCCCCCGAGGCGTACGACGCGACGAGGAACACGCACACCAGCACGGCCGAGACCGCCGGCACGGCGAGGCCGCGCGGCGGCAGCGCCCGGTACGGCCGCGGCTCCTCCGGCAGCGGCAGCGTCGTCAGCCCGGCGCAGAGGGCGAGCACGACGGCGGCGTCGGCGACGTAGCGCGGTTCGAGGGCCTGCGCCTCGAACACGCCGCGCCCGAGCAGCACCGGGACGAGGTCGGCGAGCACCAGGTAGGCGAGCAGGATCGCCCACGCCCGGGCCGCCCGCGCCCGCAGCGCCAGGGTCGCCGCCGCGTACAGCGCGAGCACCGCCCACGCGAGCGCGATGACCGGCCAGGACGGCGCGACGAGCCCGCCGAACCAGGTGCCGGGACCACCGACCGCCGCCGTGGGGAACGTCTCACCCAGCAGCCTCCCGGCGAACAGCGCGGTGTCGCCGGCCGGGGGCAGCCGCACCGGCTGGTCGCCGGTGTCGGCCCGGGAGAGGTACACCACGGCCGCGGGCGCGAGGACCGCGGCGAGCGCGCCCCAGATGGGCAGGTTCCCGCGCAGCGCGGCCCACCACCCCCGCCACCACGGACCGGCGGTGAAGTACGCGGCGGTGAGCAGGAACAGCAGCAGCGGGATGCCGACCGCCGCCTTGAGGAAGAACGAGGCCAGCCCGAGCAGGAACCACCCGGCGACCGCGACGACGTGCCGGATCCGCCGCGTCCGCACGTAGTGGACCTGCGAGGTGAGGGCCAGGCAGATCGCGAGCTGCAACGGCACCAGCTCCAGCCCGGCGGCCCACCACAGCAGCCCGGGGAGCGTCAGCGGCGTGAAGAGGTACAGCGCGAGCGGCACCAGGATCAGCGGGCGCGCCCCGAACAGCACCCGCAGCAGCCGGTACACCGCGAGCGAGGCCGCGGCCTGGAGCGCCAGCAGCGCGCCGCTCGCCAGCTCCCAGCCGTACGCGTCGAGGTGGGTGACGACCCAGGCGAGCGCGAACCCGGCGGGCAGGAGCTTGGGGCCCCACGGCGCGGTGAGGTAGTCCCACCCGAAGCCGCGCTCGGCCGCCCTGGCGACGAAGGCGAAGTCGTCGCCCCAGAAGTAGCCGCGGGTGAACAGCGACCACTTCCAGAGCAGTTGCGCCGCGACGAGCACGAGCGCGGCGGACGGCAGCGCCCATCGGCGCAGGAACGGCACGCTCAGCCAACGCGGCAGCTCGATCTCGAAGCTCCTCGCCCCCGCCCTGCCGGGGTCGGCGGGGGCGCCGGAACCTGCCGGAAGGTCCGCGTCCCCAGGGGTTGTCGCTCCAGCTCTCGGTTGCACCGGCTCCGCTCCTCTGTGAGGTCGGCATCCCCCCGCGACGGCCGAAATCATGCCGGGAGTCACGTTCTACCGCAGATCACCTCAAGGGGATGAGCACGCGGCGATAACGTTTGATCGCGGAGCCGATGTATCCGTTCTCTCGTGATTCATGTCGTGATGCGCCGGTCCGGGATCAGTCCCCGGTGATGCGGCCGAGGCGCTCCATCGCCTCGACGTAGCCCTCGACCAGGTCGAACACGACCTGGCTGGCCGGCTTCACCTGGTTCATGGTGCCGATGATCTGGCCCGCCGGGAACGTGGCCAGCTCGCCCGCGTCCGACCGGCCGATCCGGCGCAGCGCGTCGGAGACCAGCATGAACTGGAGCGGCATCGGCAGGGTGCCGGGCGACTCCTCCGACTCCCAGGCGTCGGTCCACTCGTTCTTGAGCAGCCGGGCGGGCTTGCCGGTCCAGCTCCGCGACCGCACGGTGTCGCGCGAGGTGGCGGTCAGGATCCGGCGCCGGGCCAGCTCGGGCGTGTCGGCCTCCTCGACCGTGAGCCAGATGGAGCCGGTCCACACCCCCTCCGCGCCGAGCGCCATGCCCGCCGCCATCTGGCGGCCGTCGCCGATGCCGCCCGCGGCCAGGACCGGCACGTCCACCGCGTCCACGACCTGGGGGATGAGCACCATCGTGGAGATCTCTCCGGTGTGGCCGCCCGCCTCGGTGCCCTGGGCGACGACGACGTCCACGCCGACCTCGACCTGCTTGACGGCGTGGCGCGGCGTGGAGGCGAGCGCGGCAACCTTGACCCCGCGCGCGTGCGCCTGCTCCACGACGTCGGCCGGGGGCGGGCCGAGCGCGTTGGCGAGCAGCGCGATCGGGTGCCGCAGCGCCACCTCGACCTGCGGCCGGGCCGTCGCGTCGGTCCAGCCGAGCAGCACCTTGCCCGGGTCGTCCCCGGTGAGCGGCGGCACGTCGTGACCGGCCAGCAGGTCCTCGACGAACTTCCGGTGGCCGTCCGGGATCATGCCCTGCAGCCGGGCGACCAGGTCGGCGGGCGAGTCGACGCCGAGGTCGGCCCCCTCGTAGGAGGCGGGCATGACCACGTCCACGCCGTACGGCCGGCCGCCGACGTGCTCGTCGATCCACTTGAGCTCCAGTTCGAGCTCTTCGGGGGTGAAGTAGAGGGCGCCGAGCACTCCCATGCCGCCGGCGCGGCTGACCGCGGCGACGACATCCCGGCAATGACTGAACGCGAAGATCGGGAACTCGATCCCGAACATGTCGGTGACACGTGTCCGCATGGCCTCGACTGTATGTCCGGCTCCTCCGCACTGCAACGTGTTCTAGTGACAACCTTTCCGGCGTTTTCCGGAACGCCTTCCTACTGATCGGTAACCAGGGGCGGACATATCGATAGAACGCGTTCTAATGATCATTTCGTGATATGGCCCCGGGTCTCCTCGCCCGCCCACGCGGATCAGCGCGGGCCGGTCGGCCCGGATCGATCAGCGCTGGCGGGTCGGCGTGAGCCCGTCAGCGCGGCATCCGCCGCCCGTGCGGCCCGAGGACCAGGCACGGCGGGCGCCGCCTCCCTCCGCCCACGCGGATCAGCGCGGCATCCGCCGCCAGACGGCCCGGGGCAGCAGCCGCATGACGGCGAAGGCCGGGCCCAGCCGCGCCGGGACCCACACCACCCGCGCCCGCGACCGGAGCGCCGCGACCACGGCGTCGGCGACCTCGTCCACCCCCACCGACATGGGGGCGGGCGTCATCCCCTCGGTCATCCGCCCGATGACGAACCCCGGCCGGACGACCAGCACCCGCGCGCCCGAGCCGTGCAGGGCGTCCCCCAGCCCCTGCGCGAAGCCGTCCAGGCCCGCCTTGGCCGAGCCGTACACGAAGTTGGCCCGGCGGACCCGCACCCCCGCCACCGACGACAGGACCACCAGCGTGCCGTGGCCCTGCTCGCGCAGCCGGCGCGCCGCGGCGAGCCCGGCCGAGACGTGGCCGCCGAAGTTGACCGCGACGTCCCGGGCCGCCGCCTCCGGGTCGCCGTCGTAGACCGCCTGGCTGCCGAGCACGCCGAAGGCCGGGATCACGACGTCGAGATCCCCCAGCCGGTCCACGGCCGTGTCGATCAGGGCCTGGTGCGTCTCGGGCCGGGAGGCGTCGAAGTCGGCCACGTGGACCTCGGCGCCCAGCTTCCGCAGCCGCGCCAGCTCCTCCTCCGGGACCGTGCCGCCGCGCGCCGCCAGCATCACCCGGCTCGCGCCGTCGCGGACCAGCCGGGTGACGATCGCCAGGCCGATCTCGCTCCGGCCGCCCAGCAGCAGCACCGTGTCCACCGATCCCAGCGCGTTCCTCACGCCCACCCCTCCTCGTACGGCCGGCCTGCCCGGCCACCGGTTCACCGATTTCTCCGGAAATTTCCGTCTATGAGATATCTCCGGGGGACGCCGGGCGCATCAGGGCCCGGAGGGACGCGGCCTCCGGGAGCGGCGACCCGGCCGAGCCCGGACGGCCGACGTCAAAGACGCAGTCTCCTGGCCAGGTCGGACCGGAACAGGCCGTCCGGGTCGGCGGCGTCCCTGATGGCGCGCCACTCCTCCAGCCTGGGGTACCCGGCGGCCACCACCGAGGCCGACGTACGGGAGTCCTTGGCCAGGTAGAGCCGCCCGCCCGCCGCCACGACCCACTCGTCGAACACCCGCAGCAGCCCGGCCAGCCCGGGCACGCCCGCCGGGATGTCCAGCGCCAGCGTCCAGCCGGGCATCGGGAACGACAACATCCCGGGGGTGCCCGCGCCGAACCGCTTCAGCACGGTGAGGAACGACACCACCCGCCGGGTGGACAACGCGCCGACCACCCGGCGCAGGGTGTCCTCCGCCCCGAACGGCACCACGAACTGGTACTGCACCAGCCCGCGCGAGCCGTACATCCGGTTCCAGCCCGCGACCGCGTCCAGCGGGTGGAAGAAGGGGGTGATGCCCTGGATCAGCCCCCTGCGCTCCCTGGGCGCCTTGGCGTACCAGACGGCGTTGAAGGCGCCGACGGTTGCCCGGTTGAGCAGGCCGTCCGGCACCCGGGGCGGCGCGGACAGCCGCTGCCGGGGCGCGAACGCGAGGGGGTCGCCGCGCACGTGGCCGCGTACGTCCTCGCGGGTCGCGTGGTCGCCGCGGGTCAGCACGCTGCGCCCGGTGCGGCCGCCGCGGGCCATCAGGTCGATCCAGGCCACCGTGTAGCGGTAGCGGTCGTCGGTCGCGGTCATCACGTCGAGCGTCTCGTCCAAGTCGCGGGTCCGCTCGACGTCCACCCGCATCCGGGACGTCTCGATCGGGACGCACGCGAACGTGGCCTCGACGATCACCCCGGTCAGGCCCATGCCGCCCACGGTCGCCCAGAAAAGGTCGTCGGACGGGCCGAGCACCCGGGCGCTCCCGTCGGCCGTCACCAGGGTCAGCGAGCGTACGTGCGCGCCGAACGACGAGTCGACGTGGTGGTTCTTGCCGTGGACGTCGGCCGCGATGGCCCCGCCGACGGTGACGTACCGGGTGCCCGGGCTGACCGGCACGAACCAGCCGCGCGGCACCAGGCCGGTCATCAGGTCGTGCAGGCTGGTCCCCGCCGACGCGGTGACCAGGCCCGACTCCGGGTCCAGGGTCCAGGACGGCCGCAGGGCGGCGCAGTCCAGGACCGTGCCGCCCGCGTTCTGCGCCGCGTCGCCGTAAGACCGGCCGAGCCCCCGGGCGACCAGACCGCGCGAGCCGTGTCCCACACGCGCCGGGTCCGCGCCGTTCCCTTTTCGCGCCGGGTCCGCGCCGTTCCCTTTTCGCGCCGGGTCCGCGCCGATCTCCTTGACCAGCGCCGCGACCTCGTCGGCCGAACGCGGGCGCGCGAGCGTGGCGGGGGTCGGGGCGGTGCGTCCCCAACCGGTCAGAAGCGTCATGTCACGTATATCCCGATGGCGAGCAGGAGGAGCAGCAGGACGAGGAAGACCTGCAGCGGCCGGTCCCTCAGGGCCAGTTCCTCAGGTTCCTCCCCAATGCCGCGATCCACAAGTAGCGCGTGTCTCAGGACGACGAGGACGAACGGGACGATGCTCAGCGCGTAGAAGCCGAGCGCCGTCCCCTGGTGCTCCTGCAGCGCCCAGAGGCAGTACGTGACGATCATCGCGCCCGAGGTCATCGAGCGGACACCGGCCAGATAGGACGTCGTGTACACGCTGAGCGTCGACCGGGTGGCCGCGGGTTTCCCGGCGTTCCGGCCTTTCGCGGGGTTTGCAACTTTCACGCCCTTGCGCTCCTGCGCGCGCAGCTCGGCCTCCCGCTTGCCCGCGACCAGCAGCAGCGAGCCCAGCGTGATCACGACCAGGAACCAGCTCGTGACCGGCACCGCCACCGCCACCGCGCCCGCGTACGCCCTGATCACGTGGCAGCCGGCCACCGCGACGAGATCGACCACCGGCTGGTGCTTGAGCCAGACCGTGTAGCAGAACGTCAGCACGAGATAGCCGGCGACGACCGCGCCGAGCCGCCATCCCCCGGCCAGGCCGGTCGCCAGACCGGCGGCCAGCAGCACCACTCCGGCGGCCCGGGCCACCGGGACCGGCACGATCCCCGCCGCGATCGGCCGGAACCGCTTGCGCGGGTGGTTGCGGTCGGCCGCCACGTCGGCGGCGTCGTTGAAGAGGTACGTGGCGCTCGCCGCGAGGCAGAACGCGGCGAACGCGATCAGGGAGCCGCGCAGGCCCGGCCAGGTCGTCAGCACTCCGGCGGCGGCCGGGGCCGCGAACGTGAGCGCGTTCTTCAGCCACTGGCGGGGCCGGCAGGCCCGCACCAGCCCGATCGCGACGGACCCGCGCGCGCGAAAGCCCGCCGGCGGCTGAGCCACCGGCGGGCGGACGGGCGCGCGTCCGCGCCCCATCAGGCGTCGCGGGACGAGGGAACGCGCAGCAGCACGACCCCGCCGAGGATCAGGGCGATGCCCAGGATCAGCGAGACCAGGGGGATCGTGGTCGAGACGAGGGTGATCTGGCTCAGGTTGTCCTTGACCGTGCCGACCAGGTCGGCGACGGACCCGGGCGTCATGACGGCGGTCGCGATGAACGCCGGCTGGCGCTCGACGCCGTCCTTGGTCTTGAGCACCTCGTGGCGCTGCTGCTCCTGCTTCACCGGGGCTCCGGTCCTCGGCTCCACCCAGAACGTGTTCACGCCGTCGTACACGCGGTCGGTCGCGACGTCGCCGGTCTCGGTCATGCCGAGCACCGAGGCCGGGACGTTCAGGGTCTCGGTGACCGTCGGGGGCACCTTCTGCACGAACTTGTAGACCGTGAGGCCGTCGATCGTCTCCTCACCCTCGAACGTCGCGTCGAAGGCCTTGCGCACCGACGAGTTGAAGACCTTGTACGTCTTCTTCTCCACCCCGAACGGGAACAGGTAGATCTGGCCTTCGAGCTGCACCGGCTCGGTGTCCACGTTCGCGCCGCAGCAGTTCACGCCGACGCCGTCGTACTTGTTGAACGCGCTGCGGAACTGCGTCATGGAGATGAACGGCCGCGCGTTGGTGACGTCGTTGGCGACGGTGACCTGGTCCCAGACGACGTGGTCGTCCTTCGCCTCCTTGACGTCGCCGCGCGTGGTGACGGTGATGTCCACCGTCCCGTTGAGCACCTTCAGATCCGGAACGCTGAAGTACTGGGCGTTCTCCGCCGTGAGCCGGGTGATCCCGTACTGGTCGGCGGGGGCCTGGATCAGTTTGCCCGCCGCGTAGAACTTGACCAATGGTGCGAGAACGATGAAGAACGCGCCGGCTGCCAACAGAACCACACCAACTAAGCGGCGCATCGGCTCCTCCTGGGGGGCGAGGGGGTATCGTCTGCCGTTTTGTTCTGAAAACCGGTTCTATTTCGCGATATGTTAGTGCGCAGAGTGATCCACGTCACGAGGGATGCGGAAAAGTGACCGAAACAGGTTCTAGCAACGGCCCGCTCTCCGTCCCTCCCCCGGCCCCCGGCTCCCCCGGGTCCGGGTCCCCGGAACGCGCCGCCGCCGGACCGCAGGCGATCGAGCCGCCCGCCGTCACCGGGCACCAGACGTCGCTGGACGGCCTGCGCGCCGTCGCCGCGTTCGGCGTCCTGCTGTTCCATGTCGCGATCGAGACCGGGGTCGCGCTGCGCGACGGCTTCGCCGGCGGCCTGCTGGCCCGGGGCGAGGTGGGCGTGCCCATCTTCTTCACGCTGTCCGGGCTGCTGCTGTACCGGCCGTGGGCCCAGTCGGTGCTCGCCGGCGGCGCCGAGCCCGACACGCAGACGTACCTGTGGAAGCGGTTCTTCCGCATCATGCCCGCGTACTGGCTGGTCGTCGTGGTCGCCCTGCTGCTGTGGGCGGAGGAGCACCGCACGGACGCCTGGACGTGGACGGAGATGCTGCTGCTCCTGCACAACTACGACATCGACCACTGGTGGTTCGGCCTCGGCCCCCGGGGGCTCGGCCAGATGTGGAGCCTCTCGGTCGAGGTCGCGTTCTATCTCACCCTGCCGATCATGGCCGCGCTGCTCCGCGCGTACGCGACGCGAGGGGGCGTCACCGACGTCGCCCGCCGGGCCAGGCGGCTGCTGGTCGCCCTCGCCGTCGTGGGCGCGCTCTCGTACGTCTACACGATCTTCGAGTTCCATCCGGAGTACCGGCCCTGGATGAACCTGTGGCTGCCGCGCTCGTGGACGTTCTTCGTCCCCGGCATGATGCTCGCGGTGATCGCCGCCTGGGCCCGCCTGGACGACGGCCGGCCGCGCCGCTTCTGCCACGCCGTCACCTCGTCGACCGGGACCCTCTGGCTGGTCGCGGTCCTGGCGTACGTCATCGCCTCGACGCCCGTCACCGGGGCGCGCTTCGTGGGCATCGACGGCCTGTGGACCGGGCTGTTCGAGCAGATCCTCTACACGACCGTGGCCTTCTGCCTGGTCGCGCCGGCCGCGCTCCAGCCCGACCGGCCGAACCTCGTGCGCTCCCTGCTCGGCAACCGTGTGATGAGCTATCTCGGCCGGATCTCCTACGGCGTGTTCCTCTGGCAGTTCGTCGTCCTCTACCTGTGGTACGACTTCACCGGCCAGCAGACGTGGACCGGCGACCTGCTGCTGAACTTCGTCCCGGTGGCCGTGATCACCGGGCTGGTCGCGCATCTGACCTACCGGTTCGTGGAGGAGCCCGCCCGCCGGCTCATCCGGTACGTCGTCACCACCCCGCGACCCGCGGAGCCGAAGGAGCGGGCCCTCGAACCCGCCCCCTGACCGCTGCGGAGCTACTTCTGACGCTCCCGCGCCCTGCGCGCCTGCTGCGGCCCCTCGGCCGGGGTCGCGAGATGGCCGGTGACCAGGCGGTTCAGGGCGCGGACCAGGACCTCGCGCTCGTCGTCGGGCAGGGCGTTCAGGGCGGCGCGGTGCACGCCGTCCACGATCTCCTGGCTGCGCGCGGCGATCGCCGCGCCCGTGTCCGTGACCGCGATGATCCGCGCCCGCCGGTCCGTGCCGGACGGGCGGCGCTCGGCGTACCCGGCCTTCTCCAGCGCGTCCACGGTCACCACCATCGTGGTCTTGTCCATGTCGCCCAGCTCGGCGAGCTGGATCTGGGTGCGCTCCTCCTCCAGCGCGTGGACGAGCACGCAGTGCATGCGCGGCGTCAGCCCGATCTCGGCCAGCGCCGCCGTCATCTGCGAGCGCAGCACGTGGCTGGTGTGGTCCAGCAGGAAGGACAGGTCCGTCTCGGTGCGGGCGGGGGCCATCGCTGTCATGCCGCCAGCCTATCCAAGACGTCCCGGAGCGGATTATCCGCGAAGGGACGGAGTTTCGGCACGTGACCGGGGCCGCTCACCGCCGTCGAGACGACGTCGGATGCCTCACCCGCTCACGGTGGCGGTCCGCAGACGCGGGTCGGCGGCGATCTCGGCTTCGGTGAAGCGCGCGGTGACCCACCGGCCGCGCGAGAACAACACGGTCTGGTCGGTGTGGTGGGGCGAGGCGGGGTTGGCGGAGAGGGAGTAGGTGAGGACGGTGCGGGCGCGGGGGCCGCCGGGGGTGAGCTCGACGGCCATCAGGAAGCTGGATCCGGTGTCCACCTCCGGATAGCGCCCGTCGGCGCCGAGCTCGCCGCGCATGCGCACCCTGTCGAAACAGCCCTCGCCCTCGGTGCAGCCGGGAAGCGGGATCGAGGAGTAGTGCTGCGCCTGGCCCGCGGTGAGCGTCAAGGGGACGCGGTCGGCCTGGAAGAAGAGCACCGCGTCGGCGAGGGCCTGCCGCACCACCGGCTCGTCGTGCTTGAGTCCGCGAGGGGTGGTCAGCGGACGCGCGGGGTCGAACGGCACCCGCCACGGGCTGAAAACAGGCTCTCCCGGCCTGGTGGGACGCCGCAGCCGGGTGAAGAACTCGCGCCAGAGCACGGCCCCCCGGCTGTCCAGGGTGGCGCGCCCGTTCCAGTTCCGCAGCGTCTCGCACGCCTCGCGGACGTTCACCCGCCTGCCGTCGGACGAGGACGGCTCAGGGTGGCTGCGGCACAGCTTCAGCAGGTCCGAACGCATGAGCTCGAAGCTGTGGTTGCGCTTGCCGTACACGGTGGCCTGCAGTGTCTCCAGCGTGAAGCCGGGCGCGCCGAGCCCGTCGGTCCCGGACAGCCGCCGGGCGATCATGTCCAGGCTGACCCTGGGGCGCGGCTCCAGCTCGGTGCGCGCCTCGCCCCACGCGCGCTGGAAGCCGGTGAGCGGCGCCGACGGGTTCGTCATCCAGAAGGTGTTGTTGGAGTTGGCCACGTAGTCGGCGCGGGTCAGCCTGGGCTGGTTGCCCGGCCCGAAGACGCCGGGCACGACGGCGTCGCGATCCTCGCCCCACAGGCACGCGGAGGTCGAGCCGTCCAGGACGTACGCCTCCAGCCCCGGGATGGGCGACGGCTTCTCGCAGCGGCGCGCCTGGGCGTCGGTGACGTTGGGGACGACCGAGCTGTCGGCGAAGTAGGCGGTCCCGCCGGCGTCGGTGGCGAGCGTGTGGACGAACGGCATGCCCTGATGGGCGTCCTGAGCCGCGCGTAGCTGGGTGAGGTCTTTCGCTCTGGCCATCGCCAGCCACTCGTCGGCCGCGCGCAGGTTGGCGGCGTTGGGGTCGGCCAGCGCGTAGGCGACCTCGTCGGTGTGCCCGACGGCGAGCACCGGGCCGTACCGCGAGGTGTAGAGCGTGTGGCCGGTGATCGTGCCGTCCGGCAGGGTGACCTCCACCTCCTGGCGGCCCAGCGGCTCCGCCCGGCCGTCCACCATGTAGCTGGTGCGGTCGCCCGCGAGCTTCAGCCGGTAGACGGTGAAGCGCTGGGCGTGGGAGACGGTGTGGGTCCAGGCCACGCTCGCGTTGTGGCCGATCTGGACGACCGGCGTGCCGTACAGGCTGCCGCCGGAGACGTCGAGCACGCCGGGGATGGTGAGCTGCACCTGGTAGAAGCGGCGGATCCCGTTCCACGGGAAGTGCGGGTCGGCCAGCAACATGCCGTGGCCGTCGCGCGTGGCCTCGCGGCCCAGTGCCCAGCCGTTGCTGCCCGCGGCCGGTTTCCTGGCCGGGCCTTCGGCCTCGGGCTCGCCGGCCCCGGTGACGGCCTCCTTGAGCCGGGAGCTTCCGAGCATGCGGTTGAGGTCGAGCAGGTTGTTCCAGATGTCGGTGGCGGTGATGGGGCCGACCCAGGCCTTGCCGCGGCAGGTGGGGTCGGGCAGGTTCGCCACGCCGGTGTCCGCCAGGTAGCGGTTGTATCCGGCGACGTAGCCGTCGACCATGCGGCGCAGGTCGTCGCTCGGCCCCACCGGCGCGGGCCGGGCCAGCAGCCGCCGCACGACGCCCGAGTCCGCGACGCTCTTGTAGTAGACGTCGCTGGCGAAGTTGGTGACCGGGCTGACCGGGTCGTCGGAATCGGCGGTGGCACCGAAGTACCGGGATCGCTCGCCCCGCAGTGTCACCGCCCACGAGGCCAGCGTGCACAGGTTGTCCTGCGCGAAGGCGTAGCCGTACCCGAATCCGAGGCCGCCGTAGTCCTTGGCGGAGATGTGCGGGATGCCGTACTCGGTGCGCCGGATCGTGGCGGAGTAGCGCGCGTCGTCGGCCGCGGCGGGCGCGTTCGTGCCCGGCAGCACCACGGCGGAGGCGAGCAGGACCGGCGCGATCAGCGCGGCCGGTCGCGATCTGAGCTTCATCGGGCTCCTATTCGAAACGGGCGTTGTCGGGCGAGGTCATGCGCCTCAGCAGGGGCAGGCCCGCCAGGATCACCAGCAGTGAGGCGGCGAGACCGCCGCCGACGGTCGCGAAGTAGACGGGCCCGGGCATCGCCAGGGAGGCGCTCTTCATCGCGAGCTGGTCGATGAACGGCTCGGCCACGCCGAACCCGGCGCCGGCGGCGAGTACGGAGGCCAGGACGAGCGGCAGCGCGGACTCCAGCAGCACCACCCCGGCCAGGGTGCGGGTGGGGGTGCCGGCCAGCCGCAGCAGGGTGAACGGCTGCCTGCGCTCCACCAGCCCGCCGCCGACCGCCACCACGAGGCTGCAGCCGCCGACGATCAGGGTCAGCGCGACCATGGCCAGCGCGACGTTCTCGATCTGGGTGTAGAGCGTCGCTCTGACCTGGGCGACTTCGGCGAAGGTCATCGGGGCGTCGGCGGTGTGCTCCGCCAGCAGCGTGCGGAGCCGCTCCACCTCCGCCGGGTCGGCCGTGCTGATCAGGATCGACTCCAGGTCGAGGCCGGAGGTGGTGGAGACGGGTTCGCCGGCGGGTCCCGCGAGGGGGAGGATCTTGTCGATGGTGAGCGGGTTGTCGACGTTGACCACGCGGTAGAAGGCCCCCGCCACGGCCTGCGCGCCCGCCGGGCACCGCCCGAGCACGGGGAAGCGGGCCAGGCTCGCGCAGTCGACGACGGCCACCGGGGGCGGTGAATCGTCGGCGGGCATCGGAATGCTCGCCTTGTCCGCCCTGGTGTAGATCGGCAGCACGTCCACGCCCGGGTGGTCGCGCAGGCGGGTGAGCAGGTCCGCCTGCGCCTGCTGGGACAACCCCGTGACGCCGGGCCGGGCGAACTGGGCGCGAAGCACGTGGTTCAGCGCACCGTCGGCCACGGCCCGCTGGCCGGAGAGCACCGCGGGCACGAGGCACGCGATCGCCGTGCCGATGAACACCGCCAGCACGAGCCCGCTGACCGCGCGGAAGGCGGCCTTGGGGTCGGCGGCCATCCGCCGCGCGGCCAGCAGCGTCGCCGCGCTCCGGGTCAGCCGGGCGGCCAGGTGTGCGGCCCGCATCGTCAGCCAGGGCCCGGCCAGGACCAGCCCCACCATGATCAGCACAAGCCCCGCGCCGGCCAGCAGGGGATCGGACTCCTTGCCGTTCCGGTACAGCGGGACCGCGAACAGCGCCAGCCCGGCCAGCAGCGGGATCACCCGCCACGCCCTCGGCGGGGGCGACGCGGCCTTCCTGACCGCGCCGAGCGGCGAGATCCGTACGCGGCGCATCGACCACAGCGCGGCGCACGCCGCGACGATCGGCACGCAGACGAGCGCGGCCGCGTACTGCCAGGGGCGCGGGGCGATCAGCTCGGGAAAGAAGCGGGCGCCGGTGATCCGCACCCCGGCCAGCGCGGGCCGCACCACCTGGAAGAGCGCGAGGCCGGCCAGCGCGCCGAGCAGCGCGCCGAGGGCGGCGTCCACCGTGGCGAGCACGTCGACCTGCCGGGAGGTGGCTCCCACCAGCCGGATCGCCGCCAGGCGCGCCTCGCGCCGTGCCGCCGCCAGCCGGGTGGCCGTGCCCACGAGCACCACCAGCGGGACGATCAGCCCGACGGCGGCGACGACGAATCCGAACCGGTAGATGTCGGCGTTGTCGTCGACCGCGCGCTCGGTGGCGAGCGTGTCGACCTGCCGCGCGCCGGGCATCGCGGCGACCTGCCGCGGCGTCATCCCCACGACGATGGCCAGCTCGTCCGGCCCGGACAGCGCGGCCGGGCCGATCGATCCGGCGCGGGTGCCGGGGAAGCGGTCGGCGAGCTGCTCCTTCGGAGCCGAGTCCAGCAGCCTGGCCAGCGCGGGCGAAGCGTAGTACTGGCCGGGGCCGGGCATGCGGGACAGGCCGGGGATGACCGGCGCCCGGGAGCCGAGCGCGGCGACGTCCAGCCTTGTGATCGTCTGGCCCGCGTAGTAGTCCTCGTGGCGGTTCCACAGCGCGCCGTCGGCGGTGGCGTCGAGTGCCCAGCCGTTGGGCGCCGTGCCGCGCGTGCACTCCCAGCACAGGCGGTCGTTGGTGGCCTGGAAGGCGTTGAAGAGCGACAACGTGGCCAGCAGCACCGTGACGCCGACCGCCACCCCGGCGACGATCAGCGCCAGCCTGGCCGCGGCCTCCCTCCCGGCGCGCAGGGACAGCCGCAGGCCCAGCAGGATCATCGGCCGACCCCGCTCGCGTACGGGTCGGTGACCCGCCCGTCCCGTACGACGATCTCGCGGTCGGCGGAGGCGGCCACGCGGGCGTCGTGGGTCACCACGATCACGGTGGTGCCCTCCTCGCGGGCCAGGGCCACCAGCAGCTCCATCACCAGCTCGCCGGTGAGCGAGTCGAGCGCGCCGGTCGGCTCGTCGGCGAAGACGACCCGCGGCCCCGTCACCAGCGCCCTGGCGATGGCCACCCGCTGTGCCTGCCCGCCGGACAGCTCCCCGGTGCGCCGGCCGCCCAGGTCGGCCAGCTCCAGCCGTTCCAACCAGGAGGCGGCCCGCGCGTAGGCGTCCTTGCGCCTGGTACGGCCGAGCAGCAGCGGCAGCGCCACGTTGTCGGCGACGGTCAGCTCCGGCACGAGCTGGCCGAACTGGAAGACGAACCCGAACGCGGTGCGCCGCAGTTCGCTGCGGCGTCCGTCGTCCAGCGTGTCCAGCCGCCGCCCGTCGAACCACACCTCGCCGCTGTCCGGGGTGAAGATCCCGGCCAGGCAGTGCAGCAGCGTCGACTTGCCGGAACCGCTGGGCCCCATGACCGCCAGGACCTCGCCCGCGGTCACCGACAGGCTGGCCTCCCGCAGCGCGGGCGTGTCGCCGTAGGAGCGGCTGATCTCCTCGGCCCGCAGCAGAGCGTTGACGATCACCGGTCGCGCACCGCCTCCGCCAGCGCGCCGAGCCGGGCCTGGGTGATGTCGATCCACCGCAGGTCGGCCTCGAGGCGGAACATGCCGTGATCGGCCAGGAGCGCGTCGACCAGGTTGCCGGTGCGCTTGATCTCGGTCAGCTCGCGCATGCGTCGGAGATGGGTCGCACGCTGGGCGTCGAGGTAGCCCGCCGCGTCGCGCCCCAGCATCAGGGACAGCACGACCTTGGTGAACAGCACCGTGTGCAGGTACGGCTCGGCCGCGACCGGCTCGGCCAGCCACGCCTCGACCTCGCCGCTGCCCAGGGGGGTGATGGCATAGCGCTTGCGGTCGGGCCCGTCTCCCGGTTCGTTCTGCCCGGCGGTGACCTTGCCGTCTCTGGCCAGCCGGCCGAGCGTGGAATAGACCTGCCCGAAGGGCAGGGACTTGCCCCCGCCGAAGAAGGTGTCGTAGTCGCGTTTCAGGTCGTATCCATGGCTCGGCTCCCGTTCCAGCAGGCCGAGCAATGCCAGGGGCACACTCATGATCGTCACTATACTCTGAGGGTATACACGGTGCGCATAACGAATCCGGCTCCGGGCATGGACGGGCCGGCCGCGGACTCCTGCGGCTCTCTCGCGTTCCTCTGGGTGTTCGTCGGGCCCCGGCGGCGCGCGCGGGCTCAGGGAGCGCCGGCGGGGACGGCGGCGCCGAAGGCCACGGCCTTGAGGCAGAACCCGGTGGCCTCCGGGTCGTCGAGGGCCACCCGCAGCCCCGTTCCGGCTCCCGCGTGCGGGAAGTAGACGAGCCGGTTCTGGGCGGTCGGGGGCAGGTCCAGCCGCCGGGACACCGCGCCGAGGGAGACCTCGACGGTCACGGGCCGCGCGCTGGTGTAGGCGAGCGCGCCGACCCCTTCGGGGCCGCCGAACGACTCGACGGGGAAGGCGGCGGCGCCGGCCCGCAGGGCGTAGCACTCGCGCCCCTTGCCGCGGGCGTCGCCGTTCAGGTTCTCGACCATGTCGAAGTATCCGAAGAGGTGGTCGACCGGCACGATCCGCCCCGCGTCGTCCACGACGTACGGGCGCTCGGCGGGGGCGGGGTCGCGCATGCGGGCCCGCAGCGCCTCGCCGGCGAGGGGGGCGAGGACGCGGGAGGTCAGCCGCCGGTCGCCGTTCCACGGCAGGACCACGTGCGGGGGGACCGGCCTGGGGTAGATCTGCGCGTCCTCGGGGAGCCGGGCCAGGGAGTCCCGCACGTTCTCCACGTACGGCCGGATGCGGTCGGCGGCGGTTACGGTGCCGCTGTACGCGTTGACGGACGCCACCGAGGCGACCAGGAACGCGACGGTCAGCAGGGTCGTGGTCAGCGGCGTCACGCCGGGAAGCGGCCTCCGGTAGGTGTCCTCCTCCCCGCGGAGCGGCAGCGCGCTGAGCGCGAGGCAGAGCGCGAAGACGACGACGGCGTCGGCCACGTACCGGGTCTCGGTGCCGACCAACGCCGTGTACCTGCCGCGGGCGAGGACGGTCGGGAGCACGTCGGCGATGACGACGTAGAGCGCGGCGATCGTCCACGCCCGCCACGCGGACCTGCGGTGGAGGCAGGTGAACACGACCAGGCCGGCGAGGGCGAGCCACGCCGTCACGACCATGGCGACCGGCGGGTCCGCGAGCCCTCCGGTGCCGGCCAGGCCGCCCCAGTTCAGCGGGCCGCCGACGACGCCGGCCGGGAAGGTGCGGCCGAGCAGCCAGCCGACGAGGCCCAGGGCGACGTCCGCCTTGGGGATGCCCGCCCCCTCCTCTCCCGCCGTCCCCTGGCGCAGCAGATAGAGCAGGCCGTAGCCGCCGAGCAGCACGGCGTACGCGGCCCAGACCCGGGTCCGGGCGCGCAGCTCCCGGACGATCGCCCGCGCCCAGCCGCCCGCGTTCCCCGCCCCGAAGTACGCGGTGGTGAGGGCGAAGGTGACGAGGGGCAGGAAGGCGCCCTTGGTGGAGAAGGCCATGCCGGCGGCGGCCCAGGCCAGGCCGTGCCAGGCGTGGCGCGGGGTCCCCGAGCGCAGGAACCGCACGTGCGCGGCCAGCGAGAACACCATGGCGACCTGGAGCGGCACGGCGTTGAGCGCGGCCGACCACCAGCTCAGCGCGGGCACGGTCAGCGGCGCGAAGAGGTACAGCGCGAGCGGGACGAGGATGCCGGCCCGGTCGCCGAAGAGGCGGCGCAGGAGGAGCAGCATCCCGCCGGAGGCCGCCGCCTGCAGGGCCAGCATGACGGAGGCGACGAGGAACCAGTTGTAGGGGGCGACCCGGGAGAGCACCCAGACGAGGGCGAGGGCGCCGGGCATGAGGTGCCCCTTGTGGACCCGGGTGAGGTAGTCCCAGGTGAGGCCGTGCTCGTACGCGTCACCGACGAAGAGGAAGTCGTCCTCGATGAAGTAGCCGCGGGCGAGCACGCCCGCCTTGAGCACGAGCGAGATCACGATCAGCGCGAGCGCGGCGACGACGACCGGGCCGAGCCTCAGCGAGGGGATGCGGATCTGGACGACCTCGGGCCGCCCGTCGCGCTCGACGTCCGTCTCGGTCATGGGAGGCCCTTCCGCCGAAATCGCCGTTCGAATTCGCCCCGAAAATCACATCGCATTGGATGCAACACGTTCTATATCGCAACACGTTCTATATACCGTGTAGGCTCCGCCGCGTGGAGACCCATGAGGTGTTCCGTCCCGATCCGTCCGGGGTCGCGCCGTTCCGCGCCGACGTCGCCCGCTCCGTCCGGCTGCTGAGCGCGTTCCGCAAGGAGCAGACCGACCCCGACTTCTTCTACGGCCTGCTCGCCGCGGACACGGTGGCCCAGCTTCGCGGCTACACCCGCCTGGACGGGGCGTTGGTCGTGGACGTCGGCGGCGGCCCGGGATACTTCGCCGACGCCCTGCGCCGGGCCGGCGCGCGCACGGTCTGCGTGGACTGCGACGCGGGCGAGATGCGGGCCAGGGACGGCGCGATGCCGGAGGGCGCGGTGCTCGGCAGCGCCCTGTGCCTGCCGCTGCGGACCGGCTCGGTGGACGTCTGCTTCTCCTCCAACGTGCTGGAACACGTTCCCGATCCGCGCGCGATGGCCGCCGAGATGGTGCGGGTCACCCGCCCGGGAGGGCTCGTCTACCTCTCGTACACGAGCTGGTTCTCGCCGTGGGGCGGGCACGAGACCTCGCCGTGGCACTACCTGGGCGGCCACCGCGCGGCGCGCCGCTACGAGCGCCGGCACGGCAGGCGCCCCAAGAACGTCTACGGCGAGAGCATGTACGCGGTGACGGTGGCGGAGATGCTCGCCTGGGCCCGCCGCGAGCACCGCGAGGGGGACGCCGAGCTGGTCGAGGCGCTCCCGCGTTATCACCCCCGGTGGGCCAGGCACGTGGTCCTCCTACCGGGCGTCCGCGAGGTGGTGACCTGGAACCTGCTCCTCGTCCTGCGCAGGCGCTGACCGGCGCAGCAGCAGGATCCCCGCGCCGGCCAGCGCGGCGCCGAGCGCGACGCCCGCGATCGGGAGGACCGTGCGGATCCACATGGTCCACGACGAGTACGCCCCGGCCTCGGCCAGGTTGCCGGCCAGCTCCTCCGCCGGGGTGAGCAGGTCGGCCCGGAGGGCGACGAGCCGGTCCACGCCGTCGGCGGTGCGGAAGGTGTGGCGGAGCCGCTCCTCGGTCTTGACCGGCACGCCGCTGACCGGTTCCACCCAGATCGTCCGCTCGGTCCGCGCCCAGCGGGTCACCGGCACGTCCCGCCGGCCCGGCAGGCCGAGCAGCCGGCCGGGCAGCGGCGCCGCGACGTCCTCGATCTTCACCGGCGGCGTGCGCTGCGTGTACCGGTAGGTGAGCGTGCCGTTCAGCGTCTGCGTGCCGTCGAACGTGACCGGGAGCGCGCGCCGCGCCTCGACGTCGTAGAACTCGTAGTCGCGCTCCTGCGCGCCGAGGGGCCACCGGAAGGCCAGGCCGGCCTGCCGGGCGGAGGTGTCGCCGTCGACGTACTCGCCGCAGCAGTTCACGATCGCCCCGGTGCGCCGGTCGAAGGCGACCCGCCGCTCGTGGTAGCCGATCCGGTCGCCTTCGAGCGTGGTGAGCGAGGAGAACTCGATCCACACCGCGCGGTCGTCGTCCCCGGCCTTCGCGTCGCCGGTGACCGTCCGGGTCAGCACGATCGGCCCCGTGCGCGTCCGCTGGGTCGCCGGGTCGAAGAACGTCGCGGACTTCGCGTACATGCGGGTGACCGACGACCGGTCCAAGGGGGCGCGGACGACCTGGTCGTACACGTAGCCGCGCAGCAGCGGCACCAGCGTCAGCAGGAAGCCGCCCGCGCCGACCAGCACCAGCGCCAGGGCGCGCCGCGTGGCGGCCGCCCGCACGAAGGGGGCGCTCATGAGCGCCGCGAAGGCCCGGTTCACGGCGCCGGTACGGCTTCGCCGACGGTGACGTCGCCGGTGCAGAAGCCGCTGCCCGCCGGGACGTCGGTCACCAGCACCCGGTCGACGCCGGGAGGGGCGAGGAAGAAGACCTTCCCGAAGCCCTCCCTGAGGCCGAGCGCCGTGCTCCGGTCGCCGATCCACAACGTCACCCGGACCGGCACGCGCGAGGCGTAGCCGAGCCGGACCAGCGTCCCCGCCGGGGAGCCGGGCGGCGAGCCCGCCGCGACCGGCCTCCTGAGCGGCACCTCGACCGCGGCTCCGGACGCCGGCCAGCACCCGTCGGGCGTGGTCGGCACGGTCTTCTCCCCCTTCACCTCGACCGGGACCAGCCGCCCGGCGTCGTCGAAGACGAGCCCGACCGGCGACGCCGGGGGCCGGTACATCTGCACCCGCCGCCCGGGCGTCGCGAGCGGCCCGAGCAGCCGCGACGTCAGCGCGTACGAGCGGTAGGACGGCGGCAGGACGTCGACGGGCGCCGCGCGGTCGTAGACGACGGCGTCGGCGGGCGCGGCGGCCAGCGCCCGCCCGGCCTCGCGCAGGTAGGAGTGGCGCCGCTCGTTGCCGAGGTGGCCGGCGAACACGGCCGTGGACGCGAGGGAGGCGACCGTGAACCCGCCCACCACCAGGCCGCCGAGGCCGTACACGACCTCGCGGGACGGCGGCGGCCTGCGGTACGGCTCGGCCTCGCCCACGATCGGCAGCACGGCGAGGGCGGCGACGAGCGCGAGCAGCGGCACGGCGTCCGCCACGTACCGCGAGTCGGCGCCCGCGAAGGCGCCCATCAGGTAGACGCGGCCGTAGAGCGGCGGCGCGATGTCCGCCACCACGAGGTACGCCAGCAGGAGCGCCCACGCGGCGGCCGCGTGGCGGCGGTACCGGACGGTGACGGCGAACAGGACGGCGGCCACCACGAAGGAGAGCACGACGAGTGTTCCGGGCGGCGACGTCACCGCCCAGTCGGTGCCGGAGAACCACTTCCACGGCCCGCCGAGGACGGTCGGCAGGAACGTGTGCGCGAGCAGCTCCCACACGAACCCGATCGCGTCGTCCGGCGCGGGGATCCGGCCGGACTCGGCGTCGGCGGCCACCGAGCGGAACAGGTAGAGCGCGAGGTAGGCGAGAAGCGTCCCGCCGTACAGGAGCCAGACCCGGGCGTGCCGCCGCAGCGCGGCGCGCGGCCCGCCGAAGTAGACGGCGGTCAGCGCGAAGAGCGTGAGCGGGATCGCGTACGCCTTGAGGAAGAAGGCCAGCCCGAACAACGTCCACCAGGCGGCCGCGGCGGCGTGGCGGGCGCGCCCGGTGCGCAGGTACAGCACGTGGGAGGCGACCGCCATGGGCAGCGCGATCTGCAGCGGCGCGGTGTTGAGCCCGGCCGCCCACCAGGCGAGCGCGGGCACGGTCACCGGGGCGACGAGGAAGACGAGCAGCGGCGCGATGACGGCCGGCCGCGGCCCGAACACCACCCGGAGCATCCGGAAGACGGCGAGGCCCGCGCACGCGTGCAGGGCGAGCACGGCGCCGCTCGCCAGCCCCCAGTCGTACGGCGCGAGACGGCCGGTCACCCACGCGAGCAGGAAGCCGCCGGGCATGAACTGGCCGTAGTGGACCCGGGTGAGGTAGTCCCAGGAGAGCCCGCTCTCCACGGCGCGCGCCATGAACTCGAAGTCGTCCTCCTTGAAGTACGCCTCGGCGACGACGGACGCCTTCCAGGCGGTCTGCAGCAGGACGAGCCCGAGCGCGGTGAGCAGGAGGCCGTGGCGGCGGAGGAGGTCACGCGCGCCGCGGAGGAAGGAGACGAGTTCGGGCGAGAGCGTGATCCGGATCTTCGCCGTTCCCTCGACGGGCGTGATCACGTTTGTCACGGTACTCCCGAAAGGCTGGGATCACGAGTGCCGATCGCGACCGGAGGCGGCGGAGCGGGCGGCGCGGGAGCCGGGACGGCGGCCGGGACGCCGGGGATGTTCCCGAACAGGCCGGCGAGCAGCGGCAGGCAGAGGAGCTGGGGCACCAGATCGGTGAGCGGGCGGCCCCACGCGGCGTTCTCCACGCCGAGCAGGTACGTCCCCACCGCCAGGCTGAGCCCGGCGAGGACGAACGACGCGGGCCCGAGACGCGGCGAGGCGAGCGCACGCAGCACGTGGAACAGGACACCGCGCCTGGCATGCGCGGCGGCCGAGACCCGGCGGAACCACACGCCCGCGGCGAACAGCGCGGTCAGCACGGCGAGCCCGGCCACGCCGCCCGTCCAGAAGCCGTACGCGGCGGCCACCGGCCAGAGCCACCGCGCCGGGACGGCCCTCGGCACGCAGGAGGGTGGGACGAGACCTCCCAGCGGGCCGCGGCGGCGGGCGGGCACGAGGGCGAGCGCGACCACGAGGAGGGCGAGGACGCCGCCCGCCAGCAGCCCGGCGCGGTACACGGCGTCCGGCTCGTAGCGCATGGTGACGGTCCCCGACGTGCCCTGGGGAAGGATCCACGCCTGCCGCCAGCCGTCGAGCCGGACCGCGGCCAGCTCGCGGTCTCCGGCGTAGGCGTGCCAGCCCTCGTTGAAGTTCTCGTTGACGACCAGGTAGCTCTTCCGGTCCGCCTCGACCCGGACCCGGCGCTCCCAGCCGGTCCACTCCCGCTCCTCGGCGGCCCGCATCACGGTGGCGGTCCCGCCGGACGCCCCGGTCGCGGCCTCCGGGGCGCGCACGACCGCCGACCGGATCCGGTACGGGTCGTCGGCGGACGCGGTCAGCCGGGTCTCCCCCGGGAGCACGTTCACTCGCTCGCACGAGGCGTACGTCAGCGCCCGGCCGGCCAGGACGTCGGCCAGCGTTCCGCCGACGATCTCGGTGTTCACCGGCACGTCGTTGACCCGCAGCGTCGGGCCGAAGCCGCACGGCAGCCGCAGCGGGAACCCGCCCAGCCCGCCGAGGGGGCGCACGCCGGGGATCGTGATGTCGACGACCTCCAGCGAGCGCGAGCTGGGCGCGCTGAACTCGACGGTCAGCTCGCGCGTTCTGAGCGCAGGGAAGGTGACCCAGCCGTCCCGCCCCACCCAGCCCTCGCGGACGCCGCCGTCCTTCGCCCGCAACGTCACCCGTACGGGAGGGGCCCCGAGATGGGAGTCGGGGAAGACGACCTTGATCCGGGACAGCGTCATGGCGCGGGCCAGCCGGACGTCCAGCGACGGCCTGCGGTCGAACGGGTACGCGTACCAGACCGTCTTGGGGTCGCCGTCGAAGGCCGACCTGGCGAGCGCCGCCGGGTGGCCGGTGAACGTCGAGGTCGTCGTGACGGTGAGCGGGTCGCCCGGGAGCGAGGCGAGCTTCTCGATCGCCGAGCGGTCGGTGAGCACGGCCTGGCCGGTGACGACCCGGTCCCCCGAGCCCTGCGAGACGTAGGAGCGGTCGAAGCCGTACCCGTCCTCGCCCAGCACCTCCAGCCGCCCCGCGCACGCCCACACGTACGAGCCGCGCATGCAGGCGGGCACGTCCCCGCTCCGGGTGAACGACACGGCGGCCTCGCCCGACCGGTCGCCGGGCACCTCGGGGACGACGATCGTGCGGCCCGGCGTGACCCCGGGGACGGATAGCTCGCGGACGCCGACCCGGCTGCCGAGGGTCGTCTTCGGCGGATAGGCCAGCTTGGTGACCCGGACCCGGACCCGGCTCGTCTCGCCCGGGGGGACGGCGAGCCGCTGGTCGTCCTCCGTCGCGCGTACCGTCTGGCGCAGCGTGCCCGCGTCGGTCTCCACCTCGATCTCCGAGGGCGGCGGCCCGATCGGGGCCTGCTCGAGCGCGATCGTCACATACTGCAGGCGGGTCGGCCCGGGGAGGCGCACCTCCAGCCACTCGCCGACCGCGCCCTTCCATCCGGTCGAACGCCAGCTCGTACGCCGGTCGCCGTCGAGCGCCGCGTAGGGCTGGTGCCCGGGGTCGCGGGAGTCCGGCATCGCGGTCACGTCCGACTCGGACGAGGAGGCGCGCACGTCCACGACCTCGAACAGCCGGGCCGTCGACTGGAACGTCTCCCACGCCGGGTCGGTCAGGTCGCTGCCCGGGTCGGGGTCGTCGCGGGTGAGGGTGGCGGTGGCGGCCTGCCTGAGGTCGCTGACCGCGACCCCCCTCTTGCGCAGGGTGTCGGTGACGATCGTGTCGGACGGCGGGATCTCCAGCGCGCCGGGGTCGTCCCCGAGGATCACCGGGCGGTCGCCGGAGAGGAGGCCCTGCTCGGCGAGGGTCAGCACGGCCTCCGGCGCGCCGCCCACCCGCAGCGCGCCCTCGACCGGCACGGTCCCGGCGCGCGGCGCGGGATCCTCCACGCGGTAGATCTCCACCGCGTGGTACGGCTGGTCGAGCCAGCCGGAGGCGGTGTCGTTCCGGCCGATCCCGATGCCGGGGCCGAACCGCGCGACCTGGGTGAGGCCGGGTGAGTCCTCGATCGCCTGGTGGACGCGCGCCGGCCAGGCCCCGCCGATCGTGCGCCGGTCGAGGTCGTTCCGTACGACGAGGTGGGAGACGCCGATCCTGCGCAGGGTGGCGGTCAGCCCGGCCGACCCCTGGCCGCTGGAGAAGCGGTCGTCCACGGCCGCGAGCAGCCGGGTGACGCCCGCCGACCCCCACGGCACGATCGTGTGCGTCGCCCAGCGGGCGGTGAGCAGCGGCTGCATGGGCTCGTCGAGGGGGCGGCCCCACAGGTACTCGCCGCGCTTGGACCCGGGCAGGGCGAGCACCATGCCGTCGCCCGCGTTCTCGTCCAGCCAGGTGGTGGCCTGCTTCCAGTAGCCGGGGATCTCCGCGAACGCGCCGGTGGGGGCGAGCCCCTGGGCGGCGACGGGCAGGCAGGTGAGCGCGACCAGCGCGCCGCTCGCCGCGGCGAGCGGGGGCCGCCACCGGGCCCGGGCCAGGGCGAGGAGCCCGGCCAGGCCGAGCGCCATGGGCAGCCGGATCAGGGCGTCGAACTTGTGCAGGTTGCGGAACGGCGCGAGCGCGCCGTCGAGCAGGTCGAGCACCGGCGGGTTGAGCGGCCCGGCGATCGCGCTCGCGTGCCCGGCCACCACGATCGCCACCCCGGCGAGCAGCGAGATCAGGAGGAAGGGACGCTCCGGCAGGTCGCGTCGCAGCAGGCCGGCCAGCCCGAGGCACGTGATCAGCACCGTGACGACGATCAGCCAGGGGCGCAGCGCGTGCTCGTAGGCCGCCGCCATCCACGGCTCGCCGTCCACCGACAGGAACGCGAGCCAGCTCGACGTGCCGCGCAGGGTGTTGGTGAGCGAGGTGACCTGGGTCGTGGCGGCGGCGTTCTCGATGTACGGCAGGAACGAGAAGACGTACCGGCCCATGACCAGCAGCGGGACCAGCCACCAGCAGGAGGCGGCCGCGACCACGCCGAGCCACCAGGCGAGCAGCCGCCGCCGTCGCGGCCCCGGCCTCCGGGTGAGCAGATAGACGAACGGGACGATCAGCACGGCCAGCTCGGCGGCGGCGTTGACGCCCCCGCAGAACAGGAACGCGACCCCCGACAGGGCCGCCGCCCGGCGCGGCCCCAGCTCGCCGCGCGCCCCCTTGACCAGCGGCAGCATGACCCACGGCAACACGGCGCTCGGCAGGAACTCCGAGGAGTTGATGCCGATCAGCGCCTGCGCGTGCGGGGCCAGCGCGTACGCCAGTCCGGCGAGGATCCGCGTGCCGGGCGTGCCGATCCGCAGCGCGCGGGCGAGCTGCACGGTGCCGAGGAAGGCGGCGCACAGCACGAACGACATCCACAGCCGCTGGACGTTCCACGCGGGCATGTCCAGCGCGAGGAACAGCGCGTAGAAGGGCCCCATCGGGAACAGGTAGCCGTACGCCTGGTTCTGCAGGTGGCCGAAGTAGGCGTCGTCCCACAGGTGCAGCGCGCGGCCGAGGAACGCGACCGGGTTGACCGCCATGTCGAGCTTGGTCTCGGCGATGATCTTCTCGGTGGCGGTGTTGAAGGCCACCGCGACGAGGAGCAGGCAGCCGGCGAGCAGCCGCAGCCGGTGCCGGAAGCGCCCGCTGTACGACTCCGCCTCCGGGACGGGCCCGGGGTGGTTCTCGGGGACTTCCGGGGGTGCCACCTGGCGGATCCAGCCGGCAAGGGTCACTGAGCTGCTCCGTGGAGGGGGATGCTCTTGGCGAGCTCGGCGGCGATGAGATCCGCCATGCTAGCTCCGGTTTTGCCCCATGTGAACTCCCTTGCCCAGTTTCGGCAGGCCTCCTGGATCCGGGCACGCCGCTCCGGGTCGGCCAGCTCCTTGAGCGCGTGTTCGACGACGGCGGCCAGGCTGTCGCCCTCGCGTACGAGCCAGCCCGTCACCCCGTCGTTGACGGAGTCGCGCAGCCCGGCCACGTCGTACGCCACGGTGGGCACACCGAGCGCCGCCGCCTCGATCACCGTGAGCCCCCAGCCCTCGAACTCCGAGGCCGTCACATTGAGCACCGCCGCCTTGATGACGGCGTTCTTCTCGGGCTCCGCCAGGTATCCGTGCAGGCGCACCCGGTCGGCCACGCCCCGCTCCTCCGCCCGGTGCGCGAGCCGGTCCAGCTCGGGGCCGCGCCCGACCACGTGCACGGCGAGGCCGGGCCACGCCTCACGCAGATCGGCGGCGAGGTCCACGACCCGGTCGATCCGCTTGTGGCCGACGAGGCGGCCCACGTACACGACGGCGGGCTCCCCCTCCACCGGCATGTCGGCGACGGGCCGGGCGACCGGGCTCCCGTTGGGGATGATCACGATCGGCGCCCGCCAGCGCAGCCGGGCGCGCAGTTCCTCGCGCGACGACTCCGAGACCGTGATCGTGGTCCTGTTCCGGTACACCAGGCGGGCCACCGGTCCCTCGACGAAGCAGCCGACGCGCGCCAGCCACCGGGGGAAGAACGCGTAGAACTGCCGGTCGTGGACGTGGTGGACCAGCGACACGACGGCGGTGCGCCGCGCGACGACCAGGGGCGCGAAGAACGGGATGCCGTTCATCGAGTCGACGACCAGGTCGAACCTGCGCCGCCTGAGCAGCAGCCACAACGGCACCAGCAGGTAGACGAGGTAGCGGTTCCCCATCCGCCGCAGCTCGATGCCGTCCCGCCGCTCGGCCGCCCGCTGCCCCGGCTCGCGGCTGGTGACGAAGTGGACCAGCGCGCCCTCGCCCACCAGGAAGCGGCTGACCTGCCAGGCGTACTCCTCGGCGCCTCCGGCGACGGACTGGAGGGGTTCGCGGAAGTTGAGCACGGCCACCCGCACGCCGCGCAGGGAGGGCTGCGGGGCGCGGGCGGTCCCGAGGAGCTGGGGACGGGCCGCGCCGAGTCGCCCGGGGGCGAACGGGGCGCCGCTCGCGCCCACATCCGGTACGGCCACGATCACTCCTCCCGTTCCTGGTACGGCTTCCTTGTCCGGTGCCGCCGCACGCTGCTTCCTGGTACGGCTCCGCTCTGCTTGCCGCCGCGGCGCCGCCGAGCGCTGCTTCCTCGCGCGGCTCCGCCACGCTCTGCGGAGAAAGTCGAAAAGGCGGGAAATCTACGGGGAAATCTGCGGGGAATTGCGGGACTTTCATGGCCGCCGGAAAAAGGCATGGCGAAACAGAACTCATCGCCCGCCGGAGGCCGGGAACCGGATGATCCGGTGATCTAGTTCAGCGAGATCGAAAAGATCAGCGAGTGCCGTAGTTGTAGAGCGGCTTGTTCGGAGGCTCTGGCGTCGGCGAAGCGACGTTGACGACCGCCACCGAGGCGACGCCGGCGAGCACCGCTCCGACCGCCAGAGCGGCCAGCACCTTCAACATCGTGCCTCTCCCTCCCGGATCCGTACGCAGTGTGCCGAGAGTAGAACGTGATACAGGTCATAAGCCAGAGCGTTAGTCAAACCGTGACAATGCAAGTTACCCTCTGGTACCGGTCAAATTGGCGGGTAATCGCAGCTCACAGCCGCAACAAGAGCAGCTCTCCGGCACGGAGAACCGGCCGCGCGCCCGGAAGCCGAGACAAGAACTCGTTCTCATTAACTTGCGCGATGAGAACGAATCTCACGCCCTCGCGGGTGAGCGCCGAGGTGAGCGGGCCGTGCCCGTCCCGGATCAGGGCGCCGATCCGGCGCGCCGCCGGAGCCTCGGGCGCGACCCTGATCGCTCCCCCGGCCCGTCGCTCGACCACGAGCGTGTCGTCCCACAGGACCGGGCGGGCGAACATCTTGACGGCCGGATCGAGGATCACCCGCCCGCCGTTCCACGCGAACGCGCGGTGCGCCCCCCACGGCAGCGACACCAGCGCGCCCGGGGCGGGGTCGGCGTTCACGAGGGCCTGGACCCGGCGCCACTCGTCCGGATAGTCCACCGCCGCAAGCCGCCCGAAGGCGCCCAGGGCGAACGTGGGCAACACCAGCACGGGAACGGCCGCCGCCGCCGGGCCCACCCGCCCCAGCCGGTCCACCGCGAAGCCGAACCCGAGCGCCTGGCACAACACGAGAGGCGCGATGAAGAGCTGGCCGTCGCGGAACGGGCCGAACCCCGGCCACCACCCGATCAGCCCCCGGAGCACGCCGGGCGCGAACGCGCCCAGGCAGGCCACCCCCAGGCCGACGACCGCCGCCGCCGCCAATCCACGCCCGAACCGCGGCCCATTCACGCGGGCGTCCCGCCGCTCACGCACCCTGGCGATCGCGGTGAACCCGGCGAACCCGATGAACCGGGCGAACCCGGCCAGCGCGACCAGGCTGAGGGCCAGACGCACGGCCGCGACGCTCCATGAGCCCTGCCCCGGCACCTCCGCCTCGGCGTTCCAGACGCCGCCGAGGCTGAGCAGGCTGCCCAGCGTGCCGAACGGGCCGTCCGCCCGCGCCGCGAACGCCTCCACGCCCGCCGGATCGGTCACCGCGTCCGAGCGCAGGGCCGGGACCAGCCACGGCAGGCTGAGCACCGCGACGACCAGCGCGGTCACCGGCACGCGCGCCCGCGCGACACGTGGCGGCCCGGAAAGGGCCGCCACGGGCAGCACGGTGATCGCGGTGACCAGCATGGCCTGGAACCCGCCGACCGCCGCCGGAACGAGCGCCGCCGCCAGCCGTACGGCGTACCACCGGCCGGAGCTCTCACCCCCGGCGGCGCACCCCGCACCGCCCATGGCCCCGCCCTCGGCGGCGCCGTCCGTGGAGGCGCCCCACCCGGCGGCGCGCCACGTCGTGCCCGCCGCCGCGCGGACCGCCCAGGGCAGCCCCGCGAACCCCAGGAGCAGCGCCCACTGGCCGAGCAGCAGCCGCTGCGCGAGATAGGCGTTCCACGCGTAGAAGGCCGCCGCCGCGAGCCGCGCCGCCGTACGCTCTCCCGGCAGCAGGGCCGCCGCCCCCGACGCCGCGAGCACGAAGACGCCGAGCAGCAGCGCCTTCTGCACCATGTCCGCCGGGAGCGCGAGCGACAGCAGCGCCACGACCTGGTCGCTCGGCACCGCACGCGGGAAACCGCCGGCCCCCAGGGCCGGCCCGAAGGCCGGCGGCGGGTCCGGCACGAACACCATGTCGTACCGCAGCACGAACCCCGGCCCCAGCGCGGGCCCGAGCGCGAGCATCCCGAGCAGCAGCCCGAGCGCCGCCGGGGCCAGGCGGGCGAGCCGGCCGCCGACGCCCGCCCGGCCCGGAGGCCGGGGAGAGAGCGGAGGGACGCCCGCCGGCCGGCGAAGGGACAGGGGGACGAGCCGGGGCAGGGACAACCGGACGTTACCTGCCGGGTTCCGGGTCGCGGGGCAGGCCCAGCATCCGCTCGGCGATGATGTTGAGCTGCACCTCGGTCGTGCCTCCGTAGATCGTCATCGCGCGGGTGGCGAGGACGGCCCGGTTCCAGTAGCCGGCGTCGCCGAGCTTCCAGTCGGCCGCGGTCACCGCGGCCGCGCCGAGGAGGCCGACCGCCACCTGCGCCACGTTCTGGGCGTGCGCGGTGGACAGCAGCTTGCGCACCGACGCGTCCGCGCCGGGCTCGGTCCCGGCGAGCTGCTTGAGCGTGACCCGCAGCGACAGCGCGTTGATCGAGTGGCTCTCGCAGACGACGCGGGCGAGTTCCTGCCGCTCCACCGGGGTCAGCTCCCGGCCGAGCCTGCGGCACAGCCCGAGCAGGTCGGGCACCGACGCGCCGGTACCGCCGGAGCCGGACGACAGCGACACCCGCTCGTTGGACAGCGTGTTGCGGGCGACCTTCCAGCCCTCGTTCACCTCGCCCACGACGAGGTCGTCCGGCACGAACACGTCGTCGAGGAAGACCTCGTTGAACAGGTTCTCGCCGGTCATCTCGGTCAGCGGCCGCACGGTCACGCCCGGCGACTTCATGTCCACGATGAAGTACGTGATGCCCTCGTGCTTGGGCTTGGAGGGGTCCGAGCGGGCGATGCAGATCGCCCATTCGGCGAAGTGCGCGACGGAGGTCCAGATCTTCTGGCCGTTGAGCCGCCAGCCGCCCTCGACCTTCTCCGCCTTCATCTGGAGCGAGGCGAGGTCGGAGCCCGCGCCCGGCTCGGAGAAGAGCTGGCACCAGATCATCTCGCCGCTCAGCGTCGGCGGCAGGAAACGCTCCTGCTGCTCCCGCGTGCCGTACGTGACGACGGACGGCACGACCCAGGCGCCGATGATCATCTGCGGCGGCTTGACCTTCGCCGCGCGCAGCTCCTGGTGGATCAGCACCTGCTCCAGCGGCGTGGCGTCGCGCCCCCACGGCTTGGCCAGGTGGGGCAGGACGAGCCCGGCGGCGGCGAGCGCCCGCTTCTGCTCGCTGCCCCGCCCGCCGGGGCCGTCCGGCTCGGTGGACAGCTCCGCGATCCGGGCGATCTCCTCGCGGAGGGCGGCGCGCAGCGGCTCCGCGTCCTCGGGCAGGTCGATCTCCATCTCGCGGGAGACGCCGTCGAGCGCGAGCGAGGCGACGGTCTCGGCCCAGTCGGCCGAGGACCCGAGCAGCGCCCGCACGCTCAGCGCGCGCCGATAGTACAGGTGCGCGTCGTGTTCGAACGTGTAGCCGATGCCGCCGAACGTCTGGATGGCGTCCTTGGCGCACTGCACCGCGGCGTCGGGGGCCGTCACGCCCGCGACGGCGGCGGCGTACGCCAGCTCCTCGCCCGTGGCCCGGGTCGCGTCCCACACCGTGGCCCTGGCCTGCTCCAGCGCGACCAGCATCCGCGAGATCTTGTGCTTGATGCCCTGGAACTGGCCGATCGGGCGGCCGAACTGCACGCGCACCTTGGCGTACTCGGCGGCGGCCGAGACGCACCACGAGGCGACGCCCGCCGCGTCGGCGCCGAGGACGATCGCGGCCAGGTTGAGGACGTCCGGACCCTCCAGCCCGTCGAGGACGCGCTCCTCGGGCACGGCCACTCCATCGACCTCGACCTTGGCCACGCCGCGGGTGAGGTCGAGCGACGGGATCGGGGTGACGGTCGCCCGCGCGGCGTCCAGCGCCACCCACTCCTCGCCGCGGTCGGTCGAGACCGGCAGCACCAGCACGTCGGCGAGGGTCGCGCCGAGCACGGGCTCGGCGACGCCGCTGATCGTCAGCACACCGCCTTCGCGTACGCCGGAGATCGCGCCGGTCAGCGCGACCGCCCCGACCAGCGTGCCGTCGGCGAGGCCGGGCAGCAGCTCCGCGTGGGCCTTGCCGTCGGCCTTCAGGATCGCCGCGCCGGCGAGCACCGTCGAGGCGATGGGGCCGGGGGCCACCCGCTCCGACAACGCCTCGATCGCCACCGCCGCCTCCAGCAGGCCGTACCCGGACCCGCCGTGCTCCTCGGGGATGTGCAGCCCGAGCAGTCCCTGCTCCGCCAGGCCGGACCAGAAGGGAGGACGCTCCTCGACTCCGCCGCCGGCGGCCGCCACCGCACCCCGCACCACGTCGGCGGGGACGGCGCGCTCGGCCCATCGGGTGACCGACTCGCGCAGCGCCTCGTGTTCCTCGCTCAGACCGATCGCCATCTGACCCTCCACGCTCGAACCCGCGTACCGTGAATTTCCCAGAATCATATTCTGGAAGGTTGTTCTCCGGCTATATCCCGGTCACATCGGGCGAAGGGTCCAGACGAGCATGTTCAGGTCCCGGTACAACCCCGGATGGGTGTCGGGCACCGTGGCGAACAGCAGCGCCGGTTTCTTCCCCGCGCCGCTACCCCCACCGTTCGCCGCGCTTTTCGTGCCGCTTGTACCGACCACCGCCACGATCGCCTCCGACGTGTGGCCACGCCCGCCGACCCGGTACGTCACCCGGTAGCCGAGCAGCCATCCGCTCCCCCGTCGCAGCGGTTGCGACGCCGTCCAGGCGAGCGAGGCGCCCTCCGGCTGGAAGCGCAGCGTCCACTTGGCCGCCCGCGCCGCCACCTTCCGGTACTCGGCCCGCGTGGTGAGCGACTGCGGCACCGCGCCCGGCATCGGGCTGGAGACGATCAGCGCCCGCCCCGCCCGCTGCGCGTACGCGAACGGAGCCGGGTCGGCGGCGGCGCGCCACGGCGGCCCGAACCCCGCGTACCCGATGCCCGATCTCTCGTCCACGACGAAGCTCGCCGCCGGGGTGCCCCGCCCGGGGTGGACGACCATGGACAGCGCGGCCGGGACCGGGGGCAGGCGGACCGCCGCCGGGGAGGACGAGGGCGACGCGGAGGCGGCGGGACCGGTCGCGGGCGCGCTCGCCGACCGCCCCTGGTGGAGGGACGCGGGCCCGGCCCCGGGCCGGTCGCCGGAGAACGCCGCGAACACCAGCACGATGGCGACGACCGTCCCGGCGCCCGCGAGCGCGGTGTAGACGAGGCGGGGCCTCCAAGCGGCGGGGGGCGGCTCGGGCGGCACCCGGGGCATGGGGGTCGTGAACGGCTCACCAGCCTCGGCCATGCCCGCAGATTACGCGACGAACGCCCGATCGCGGGGGCATTGTCATGGTCGGCCGGGAATACCTCCGTCCACGGGGGTAGTCGCTCGCGCATGGCACGTTCACGCACCCTCGCCCGCACTGCGGCGTCGATGGCGCTGCTCGCCTGCGCGGCCTGTACAAGCCCGATGGCCGGCCTCACGTCAGGAGGTTCCGTCGCGACCGCGCCACCCGGCCCGTCCAGCCCGGCCCCGGCCGCCTCGCCCACGGCGGCCCCGTCGCCCACGGGCGGCGCGGGAGGGCTGCAGACCACGTACGAGCAGGTCATCAAGAAGGTCCTGCCGTCGATCGTGCAGATCACGACCAGCGAGGGCCTCGGCTCCGGCATCGTGTACGACACGGACGGGCACATCCTGACGAACGCCCACGTCGTGCAGGGGGCGGAGAAGTTCTCCGTCACCCTCGCGACCGGCGGGAAGAAGCGCACCGCCCGCCTGCTGAACGTCTTCCCGGCCGGCGACCTCGCCGTGATCAAGGTGGACAACACGCAGGGGCTGCGCCCCGCGTCCTTCGGCCGCTCGGGGGACCTCAAGGTGGGCCAGATCGTGCTGGCGATGGGGAACCCGCTCGGCTACTCCGGCAGCGTCACCGAGGGCATCGTCTCCGCGCTCGGCCGCACGGTCAGCGGATCGAGCGGCCAGGGCACGCCCACCTCGACGATCCCGAACGCCATCCAGACCTCGGCCGCGATCAACCCGGGCAACAGCGGCGGCGCGCTCGTGGACATGGGCGGCCGGGTCGTCGGCATCCCGAGCCTGGCCGCGGTCGACCCCCAGCTCGGCGCGGCCGCGGGCATCGGCTTCGCCATCCCGAGCGACACGGCCACCGACATCGCGAACCAGATCATCAAGAACGGCAAGGTCGTCAACAGCCACCGGGCCGGGCTCGGCATCCAGGCGGGCACCGCCGTGGACGCGCTGGGCTCGCCGGTCGGCGTGCTCGTCGGCAGGGTCACCAACGGAGGCGCCGCCGAGACGGCCGGGATCAGGCCGGGCGACGTGATCGTCAAGGTCGACGACACCCGGACTCCGGACACCACCGCGCTGTCCGAGGCGCTCGCGCGGCACCAGCCCGGCGACAGCGCGAAGGTCACCCTGCTGTACCCGAGCGGGCGCACCAGCACCGTCACGGTCACCCTGGGCCAGCTTCCCGGTTGATCCTGACATTGTTGTGTGAGAATGGACGTTTCGACTTGGTACGCGGCGGGCGGCCGTTGTTACGGTCGTGCGGTGACCGCTCCTGACCTCACCGGTTTCATCGCCGGACTGCCCAAGGCCGAGTTGCACGTTCACCACGTGGGCTCCGCGTCGCCCCAGATCGTGGCCGAGCTGGCCGCGCGCCACGAGGGCTCGACGCCCGTCCCGGCCGACCCCGGGCTCCTCGCCGACTACTTCGTCTTCCGCGACTTCGCGCACTTCATCGAGGTGTACCTCGCCGTCGTCGACCTGATCAGGGACCCCGAGGACGTGTGGGCGCTCTTCCACGGCGTCGGTCGCGACCTGGCCGCGCAGCGGGTCAGGTACGCCGAGCTCACGGTCACGCCGCACCTGCACGTGTCCCGGGGGTTCGCCGCCGCCGAGTTCTGCGAGGTGATCGAGGACGCCCGCGTCGCGGTCGAGCGCGACTTCGGCACGATCCTGCGCTGGTGCTTCGACATCCCGGGCGAGGACGGCGTCCACGGCGCCGACCAGACTCTGAAGGTGGCCCTGGAGCAGCGGCCGGACGGCCTGGTCAGCTTCGGCCTCGGCGGGCCGGAGATCGGGGTGCCCCGCACCCAGTTCGCGCCGCACTTCGCCGCCGCCCGAGCCGCCGGGCTGCGCTCCGTGCCCCACGCCGGCGAGACGACCGGCGCGGCGACGGTCTGGGAGGCGATCCGCGAGCTGAAGGCCGAGCGCATCGGGCACGGCGTGCACAGCGTCGAGGACCCCGCCCTGCTCGACCACCTCGTCGCCGAGGGCATCACCCTGGAGGTGTGCCCCACGTCGAACGTGCGGACCCGCGCGGTCGAAAGCCTCGCCGAGCACCCGCTCGCCACCCTGGTCAAGGCCGGTGTGCCCGTCACGATCAACTCCGACGACCCGCCCATGTTCGGCACCACCCTGAACGACGAGTACGCGGTGGCGGCGGAGCTGCTCGGGCTCGACCAGGACGGCGTGGCCGACCTGGCCCGCAACGCCGTGCGGGCGTCGTTCCTCACCTTCGAGGGCAAGGCCGCCCTGCTCGCCGAGATCGACGCGTACGTCGCGGACGCCGTGACGGGGGGCTGAGAACGCGCCGAGGGGCGGCCCCGCCGGTGATGTCCACCGACGCGACCGCCCCTCGCGACTCCTGCCCCTGGGTTTCCCGGGCAGCACAAAGACCCGCGGAAGACGGCCAAGGCCATCGACCACGGGTCTCATCCCGGGGGTTCCAGGGGGTCGCCCCCTGGGCAAAACAAAGACCTGCGGAAGACGGCCGGAGGCCGCCGACCGCAGGTCGGGCAAAGTGGAGGTGGCGGGAATCGAACCCGCGTCCTTCAACACCAAGACAGGGCTTCTCCGGGTGCAGCCTGCTGCGATTTTCTCAGCCCCGGCGATCACACAGGCATGTCGCCGACGGGCTCAGTCACTGTTTGATTTCCCGATCGACCCCGTGACCGGGTCTCTCGGTTGAGCCTCCTAGCGATGTCAGGTCCGGGCCGGAGGCGGTCCCGGGCTGACAGAGGTCTCTCGCTGCTTAGGCGGCGAGGGCCAGGGAGCCCTGGCTGACCTCAGTGCGCTTGTTATTGGCACTTATTGGTTTGCGGTCACAGTGTTAACGAGGTTATGTCCGCAGTCCTCGACCCGCTTCCCCTGACTTGCAATGTCGAAGTCGAAACCGGTCACCCCCTGTTGAGTTGTCAACCCGGGCCCCGTGGGGACCGGCATCGCAACCATACATCCCCCAACACCGGGCACGCGAACCCAATTCCCGATCACCGGCGGAGACGATGAAGCCCCCGGAGGCGCGCCATCACGCACGCCCCCGGGGGCCGACCGGCAGGGTCGAGCCGGTCCGGACGGCAGGGCTCCCCCCGAGATGGAGCCCTGGTCTCATCACGGTGACTGAGTCCGCAACCCCCCAAGCGGTGCTCAGTCACTTAGAGAGACGCCTCCGGAGGCCGGAATGGTTGCTCGCCCCCCAGATTTTTTCTCTCAGAGTTTTTTCAGCCCGGCCGAGCGGAAGAACCGGCCCGCGACCGCCGACGCGGCGGAGGCGTCGGTGCTCTCCGCCAGCACGGCGACCGCGATGTCGTCCTGCCAGCCGACGAACCAGGACAGGTCGCGCCGCTGCTTCTTCACGACGTAGCCGATGCCCGCGGCGACGCCGTAGACGGGGTCGCCGGGAGCGGCCGCGGCGCGGGCCGACCCCGAGGTCACCCCGGCGCGCATGAGCGTACGGATCTGCTCGACGACGGTGGGGTCGAGCGGGACGGGGGCGGGCGGCGCGGCCGGGGCCACCTCGGCGGTGGGATCGGGCGACGACGGCGAGGTGACCAGCACCGGGGGACGCCAGGTGCCGGACTTGACGGCGCCGGCGACGAGCGCCATGGTCAGCGGGCTCACCCGCACGGTCTGCCCCGCGATGATCTTCGCGGTGGCGGCGTCGCTCGCCGGGTCGGGCACGGAGCCGCTGAACGAGGCGAGCGGCAGCTCCCACGGGCTGGCGATGCCGTACTTCGCCGCGCTGGCGACGATCGCGTCGCCGCTGACCCTCCGGGCCAGGGAGGCGAGCGCGGTCACGCACCCGTGCGCGAAGTCGGCCGCGAACGTCGGGGTGGTCGCCCCGGTGGCCCCCGCGTACTGGAACCTCGCGCCGGACACGGACCGGTCGGCGCTGCACGGCACCTTCTGCTTGGGGTCGAAGCCGTTCTTGAGCAGCGCGTCCGCGGCGATGATCGAGAAGGCGGTGCCCGCGGGGTACTTCCCGGCCAGGGCGTCCTTCTGCTGGCTCATCCCCTGCGTGGCGACCGCCCGGATCTCGCCGGTGGACGCCTGGACCGCGACGAGCGCGACCCGCGGCGACGCCGCGACGGCGCCGTCGGCGGCGGCCTGCAGGCCGGAGTCGATGGTCGTGCGGACCGAGGTGTTCGCCCGGCCCGGCCACGCCTTGAGCTCCTTGACCTGCTTGCCGGAGGCGTCGAGGATCACGACCCGGGTCTCGGTGGAGCCGGTGAGCTGGTCCTGGTACGCCTTCTGCAGGCCGTCCCGGCCCACCGTGTCACCGGCCCGCTGCGGGCCGCCGAGCTGCTGCTCCGCCTCCGGGGTGATCGCGGCGACGCGGCCGACGATGTCCTTCGGCGACTTGGGCGCGACGGGGATGCTGTCGGTCGTGATGAAGATGCCGCTGATGGCCTTGAGCTTGTCCTTGACCTGGTTGAAGGTCTTGCCGCCGAACGTCGCGAGCGGCACGAACGACTGCGGCGGCGACGACAGGATGCGGCTGAGCAGGCGGTCCTCGGCGAACCCGGTGACCTTGGACAGCTCCTCGCACAGCGCCGTCTTGTCGGCGATCTTGTTCGGGTACACGCCCGCGACGTAGCGGATCGTCTCGTCCTGCAGGGACTCGCCCGCGCTGTCCAGGATCGGCTGCCTGGCCTGGGGCTCCACGTCCACGGCGAACCGCTGTCCGGCGTGCAGCTCGGGGTGGATCACGCTCGGCGACCACTTGATCTTCCACTGGCCGCCGGCCAGGTGGAGCGGCAGCGTGCTGTCGTACTCCCACAGGGGGTTGTTCTCCCCCAGGTCCACCTCGGCGTGGTACTCGGCCTTGGCGGTGTCGCCGTCACGCTTCACGCCCTTGAGGGAGAACCGGAACGACGCGGCGTCGAGCTGGACGCCGACGTCCTCCAGGGCCTTCCGAACGACGGCGGGGTCGCCGTCCGCCCTGCGGGCCGCGCCCGCGTAGTCCCCGCTCTGCCAGCCCACGAGGAAGTCTCGTACGGCGTCGAGCGGGGTCGGCTCCTCGAAACAGGCGGTCAACATGGGCACGGCCAGCCCCAGAGCCAGAGCCGCCCGTACGGCTTTCGCGGCGGACACGGCCTAGCGGCCCCCCCGCCGCCGGACGGCGTTGGACATCGCCCGCGCCATCTCGCGGTCGGCCTGCTTCTCCATCAGGGTCTGCCGCTTGTCGTAGTCCTTCTTACCGCGCGCGATGCCGATCTCGATCTTGGCCTTGCCGTCCTTGAAGTACAGGGCGAGGGGCACCAGCGTCAGGCCGCGCTCCTTGAGGACCTGCTGGATCTTGCCGATCTCCTTGCGGTGCAGCAGCAGCTTGCGGGTCCGCCGCGCGGCGTGGTTGGTCCACGTGCCCTGGCTGTACTCAGGGATGTACACGTTGATCAGCCATGCCTCACCGCCGTCCACGGTGGCGTAGCCGTCGGTGAGATTGGCCTTTCCGGCCCGGAGGGACTTGACCTCCGTGCCGGTGAGGACGAGCCCGGCCTCGTACGTGTCCTCGATGAAGTAGTCGTGCCGGGCACGCTTGTTCTGAGCGATGAGCTTGCGCCCGATCTCACGTGGCATATAGGGAGCCTACCGGCGGCCGGCGCGTCGAACGGCGCGGGAGAGCGCGACCATGCCCCGTCACACCCTCAGGTAGCGGCGCAGGGTCACGAAGGACGCGAGGAGACAGATCACCACGCCCACGACCATGGTCAGCGTGATCACTCCGGCGAGTGTGTTCCAGCTCAGCGGCGCGGACATGTACATCTGGATCTGGTCGAAGATGATGACCTTCGTGACGATCAGCAGGACCGCCGCGAAGACGCCGCCGATCAGGCCGGCGATGACGCCTTCCATGACGAACGGAAGCTGGATGTAGACGTTCGAGGCGCCCACCAGCCGCATGATGCCGGTCTCCCTCCGGCGGTTGTACGCCGAGAGCCGCACCGTGTTGCCGATCAGCAGGGTGGCCGCGATCACCATCAGGATGGCGATCGAGAGGGCCATGTACTTGAGCTTCTCCATGAAGCCGAACGCCGTGTCGAGGATCTGGCGCTGGTTCACGATGTTGGAGACGCCCGCCTGGCCCTTGAGGCTCTGCTCCACCGCGGACGCCTTGTCCGGGTCCTTGAGCTTCACCCGGAAGGACTCGGGCAGGTCCTCCGGCTTGAGCACCGAGAGCAGGATGTTGTTGTTCCCGCCCTCCTTGAAGTTCTGGTACGCCCGGTTCTGGTCCTCGTAGTCGACCTTCTCGACGTCGGGCATGCTCTCGATCGTCTGCTTCAGCTTGGCCTTCTGGTCCGCGGTGATCGCGCCCTTGTTCTTGCAGGCGGGGAACGCGTCGTTCTTCCCGCAGAGGAAGACCGAGAGCTCGACCTTGTTCATCCAGACGTTGGTCAACGACGAGACCTGGGAGTTGATCATCAGCCCGATGCCGAGCAGGCCCATGCCGACCGCGACGGTCACGACGACCGCGATGGTCATCGTGAGGTTTCGGCGGAGGCCGATCCAGACCTCGGAGAAGATGAAATTGGCCCGCATGCTCCCCGTTACTCCAAACTGACTACGCGGCGTCCAGGCGGCGCCTGGCGCCGGCCCGTCCGCCGCTCGTGGGCTAGTACGCCTGGCCGTACACGCCGCGCGACTGGTCCCGGACGATCTTGCCGTCCTCCAGCTCGACCACACGCTTGCGCATGGAGTCGACGATGGCCGCGTCGTGCGTGGCCATCAGCACGGTGGTGCCGGTCCTGTTGATGCGGTCGAGCACCTTCATGATGCCGATGCTCGTCGCCGGGTCGATGTTCCCGGTCGGCTCGTCGGCAAGGAGGATCATAGGACGGTTCACGAACGCGCGGGCCATGGCCACCCGCTGCTGCTCGCCACCCGACAGCTCCTCCGGCATGCGGTGGGCCTTGCCCTCCAGGCCGACGAGTTCGATGACCTCGGGCACGACCTTGCGGATGAAGCGCCTGGGCTTTCCGATGACCTCGAGGGCGAACGCCACGTTCTCGTAGACGTTCTTCTTCGGCAGCAGCCGGAAATCCTGGAAGACGCATCCGATACGGCGCCGCAGGTGCGGCACCTTGAAGTTCGAGAGCTTCGCGAGATCCTTTCCGGCGACATGGATCGCGCCGGAATTGGGCCGCTCCTCCTTGAGGACCAGCCTGAGGAAGGTGGACTTCCCCGATCCCGACGGACCGACGAGGAACACGAACTCGCCCTTGTCGACGTCCACGCTCACGTGGTCGAGGGCGGGCCGGTTCTGGTTCGCGTAGACCTTGCTGACATTATCGAAATGGATCACGGGCGCATCACGGCAAGCCAGTCTAGGGGTTGGGACATCGGGCTCGGGGGGCGCCGGTCTCTTTGCGAAGGATCGACGTTCCGATTGGCCGAAGGCCAGTCTAGGGGGTAACACTGGCATGGAACGTCCATAACGGAAACAAAACGATTAGGGTCTGCCTGGCGGGAAGGAAGAGGTGCCATGAGCTGTGAACATCTGATCTGCGCCGCGTGCGCCGGCCCCGTGGTCGAGGGCCGCTGCCCGGTGTGCCGGGAGGGCCGGGCCAAGGTCCACCACCACGGCTTCTTCGGGCTGCCGCCGGCGGTCATCGCCCTGACGGTGATCCTCGCCCTGGCCCTGCTCGCCCTCAAACACGTCAGCGGCTGAGGGCGTTTATTGACCTCGCTGTGTTCATGGCGCTCGCTTCGCTCGCGCGGGCTCGGGGCGCCCTCAGGCGCTGTCTTCCCTCGTCACTCGGAGTCGCTCGTCCCTCGCTCCCCACTCGCTCCTCAGTCCGGACACCGCCGCGCCCCTCGCGCGATGGCCGGCCACCGTAACGATCGATGGCGCTCGGCGGTTCGGGTGCCTGAAGTTGGCTCGTGCCTCAGTCCGGACACCGCCGCGCCCCTCGCGCGATGGCCGGCCGCCGTAACGATCGATGGCGCTCGGCGGTTCGGGTGCCTGAAGTTGGCTCGTGCCTCAGTCCGGACACCGCCGCGCCCCTCGCGTGATGGCTGGACGCCGTAATGATGGAGGGTGCTCGCGCGGCTCGGGGCGACTGAAGTCGGCTTGTGCGGGGCGCGGGCTCCTCGCCCCTCGCGGCTCGCGAGGGGGAGGAGAGGAGCTCCGGGAGGTTACTGGTTCTCCTGGCGGCGCATCCAGCGGATCTCGCCCTCGATGAACTCGTCGAGGTCGCCGTCCAGGACGGCGCTGGGGTTGCCGGCCTCGACGCCCGTGCGCAGGTCCTTCACGATCTGGTACGGGTGCAGGACGTAGTTCCGGATCTGGGTGCCCCAGGAGGTCGTCGTCTCGCCGCGCAGCTCGTTCATCGCGGCGGCCTCCTCCTGGCGCTTGCGCTCCAGCAGCTTGGCCGACAGGACCGCCATCGCGGTCGCCCGGTTCTGGAGCTGGGACCGCTCGTTCTGGCAGGAGACCACGATGCCGGTCGGCAGGTGGGTGATGCGGACCGCCGAGTCGGTCGTGTTGACGCCCTGCCCGCCCGGGCCCGATGAGCGGTAGACGTCGACGCGGATGTCGTCCTCGTTGATGTCGATATGGTCGGTCTGCTCCACGACGGGCACGACGTCCACGCCCGCGAAGGACGTCTGGCGGCGGCCCTGGTTGTCGAAGGGGCTGATCCGGACCAGGCGGTGCGTGCCGTGCTCGCCGCGCAGCGTGCCGTACGCGTAGGGCGCCTTGACCGTGAACGTGGCCGACTTGATGCCGGCCTCCTCGGCGTACGACGTCTCGTAGACCTCGGTCGGGTAGCCCTTGCGCTCGGCCCAGCGCAGGTACATGCGGAGGAGCATCTGCGCCCAGTCGGCCGCGTCCACGCCGCCGGCCTGCGAGTTGATCGTGACGAGCGCCTCGCGGGAGTCGTACTCGCCGGACAGGAGCGTGCGCACTTCGAGGGCGCCGACGTCCGACTTGAGCGAGGCCAGCTCCTTCTCCGCCTCGGCGAGCGCCTCCTCGTCACCCTCCTCGGCGGCGAGCTCGAACATCACCGGCAGGTCGTCGAGGCGGCTGGCCAGGCCCTCCACCCGGTTGACCTCGCCCTGCAGGTGGGAGAGCTTGCTGGTGACCCGCTGCGCCTTCTCCACGTCGTTCCACAGATCGGGCGCGGCAGCCTGCTCCTCCAGCTCGGCGATCTGCTTGTGCAGAGCGTCGAGGTCGAGCACGTCCTGAATGCCCTTCAGGGTGCCGGTAAGCTCGTTGATCTCTTCGGCTGGATCGATGACTGCCACGTCTGTAAAGGGTACGCGAACACGGGACCCTGTTGAGTACGGCGCCTTGGCTACGATGTGGCCGGGATGTGGCCCCTCATGCGGCCGCTGTGGGCGTGCCGACACGCGAGAGGAGGCCACGGGGTGGACGGAGCCGCGCGCGTGCTCGCGTTCGCCTGCCGTCCGGCGCTCGTGCTCGCCCTCGCCGCCACCGCGGCCTGCGCGGGAGCCGCGCCCGCCCCCTCGCCCAGCCCGGTCGCCGCCACGGCGAGCGCGTCGCCGTCGCCGAGCCGGCCGCCCGCCGCGCCCGCAGTGACGCTCGCGGAGGCCCGTACGGCGCTGGACTCCTATCTCGCGACCGATGACGTGGTCTGGGCCGGCCGGGCACAGCGTTGGATGATCCAGCTCTCCAGGGACGGGCAGCGCCCGATCACCATCGCCCAGTACCACGCCTCCGGCGGGAAGCCGCCCCGTTACACGTGGGGTGAGCGCACGCTGCTGGTGCCCCGGCTTCCGGCCAAGGCGTCCCGCCAGTGGTTCGCCGCGACCGTCGAGCGCCGCGACTCCTCCGGCGAGGTCAGGACGGCCGTGCTCACGTTCGTACGGCAGAACGCGAAGGCGGCGTGGCAGAACAGCTTCGCCACGCTGCTGTACGAGGGCGAGAAGGCGCCACAGGCGGCCCTCGACGAGGACGGCTACGCGATCCCCCTCGACTCCCGCGACCAGAGTGTGGCGATCAGCCCCAACCTGATGGGGCCGCTGCACGCGACGATCGCCGAGGAGGGCAAGGACGGCTTCGCCTCCGGCCTGATCGCGCCCGGCCCGCAGACCACCGGGTACGCCACCGAGATCAAGCAGCGGCGGGAGAAGGCGCGCCAGGCCGACTGCATGAACTTCGACTCGCTGTTCGCCGCCGCCGTGGACTATCCGGTCTTCGCGCTGCGCACGAAGGACGGCGGCGGCCTCATCCTGTACACGCTGCTGCGGACCAGCACGTGGTCGCCGGTGCTGAGCTGCGGGTACGGCCGTCCGCTCGCCGTGCCGAAGGACGCCAAGTGGGACCTGGGCAACCCGGTGGTGCGCAGGGAGCGGCGGATCATCGAGACGCAGCAGTACGCGAGCGCGGTGCCGCCCAAGAGCTCCACCGCGCCCGCGCACGTCATCGGCTACGACGGCCGGGTGACCAAGGCCACGACCCGCTGACCCCGGTCACCCGGCGCGTCCTCACTCGTCGGTGTGCGGCAGGTTGCTCGACGCGACGAGGGTGCGCACCGCGCGCAGCGCCACCGAGAGGGTGGCGAGGTCGAAGTGGTCGCTCTCCCAGATCTCCGACAACGTCTGCCGCGCGCGTCCGACGGCCGCCTCGTTCGCCTCCGACCAGCGGGCCAGCCGCTCCTCGGGCGACAGCCCCGAGTCGCTGTGCAGCAGCACGCCCCTGGTGAGGGTGGCGTGCGCGGCGTACAGGTCGTCACGGAGCGCGGAACGCGCCATCGAGTTCCACCGGTTGTCCCGGGGCAGCGCGATGACCCGCTCCCTGAGCCGGGCGAGCTGCAGCCGGTCGGCGAGGTCGAAGTAGACCTCGGCGACCTCGTTCAGCGGGAGCCCGGTCAGCGAGGCGATCTCGACCACGTCGAACGTGGAGTACGCGGGCACCATCGCGGCGACCCGCTCGGCCAGCTCGTCCGGCACGCCGCGCGCGACGAAGCCGTCCCTGCGCTCCTCGTACGCGACGAGGTCGCGGCCGGTGAGCAGCTTGGGCAGGTGCGGCAGCAGCGCGCTCGCGCCGTCGGCGAAGAACCGGGCGGTGGTCGCGAGGTCGAGCGGCGGCCTGCGGTTGCCGAGCAGCCAGCGGGTGCCGCGCTCGGACAGCTTGCGTCCCTCCAGCAGCATCGCGATCTGGGTCGCGGTGTCGACCTCGTTGTCCAGTGCCTCGACCTGGCGGGTGAGGCTCGGCAGGTCGAAGACCTCGCGGGCCACCAGGTAGGCCCGGACGATGTCCGGGGTGGATGCGCCGGTCTCCTCGCCGAAACGGTAGACGAAGCTCGTCCCGCCGAAGTTGACCACGTCGTTCACGACCCGGGTCGTGATGATCTCCCGCCGGAGCGGGTGCGCGTCCATGGAGCCCTCGAACCGCTCCCGCAGCGCCGACGGGAAGTAGGACACGAGCCACGGGGCGAGGTAGGGGTCGTCGGGCAGGTCGGAGGCGAGCAGTTCGCCGTCCACCACGAGCTTGGTGTAGGCGAGCAGCACCGAGAACTCCGGCTGGGTGAGCCCGAGGCCCGCCTGCCGCCGCTCGGCCAGGACCTTGTCCGAGGGGAGGTTCTCCAGGTCGCGGTTGACGAGCCCGGCCCGCTCCAGCTTCCGCAGGTAGCGGGCGTGGATGTGGAGCATGTCGGACGCCTGGGCGCCGGCCGCCCCGAGCACCACGTTCTGCGCGTAGTTGTCGCGCAGCACCAGCTCGCCGACCTCGCCGGTCATGTCGAGGAACAGCTTGTCGCGCTGCTCGTCGGTCATGTCGCCGTCGCGGACGGCCTGGTCGAGCAGGATCTTGATGTTCACCTCGTGGTCGGAGGTGTCCACGCCGGCCGAGTTGTCGATGAAGTCGGTGTTGATCAGCCCGCCGTTCAGGGCGAACTCGATGCGTCCGAGCTGGGTGAAGCCCAGGTTGCCGCCTTCGCCGACGACCTTGCAGCGCAGGTCGGCGCCGTTGACGCGCAGGCCGTCGTTGGCCTTGTCGCCGACGTCCGCGTGGCTCTCCGACGCGGCCTTGACGTACGTGCCGATGCCGCCGTTCCACAGGAGGTCCACGGGGGACGTGAGGATCGCGCTGATGAGGTCGTTGGGCGCGAGGGCGGTGACGCCCTCGGGGATGCCCAGCGCGGCCCGCATCTGCGGCGACACCGGGATCGACTTGGCGGTGCGCGGCCACACGCCGCCGCCCGCCGAGATCAGCGACGCGTCGTAGTCGGCCCAGGAGCTGCGCGGCAGCGCGAACAGGCGGCGGCGCTCGGCGTGGCCGGTGGCCGCGTCGGGCGCCGGGTCGACGAAGACGTGCCGGTGGTCGAAGGCGGCCACCAGCCGGATGTGCTCCGACAGGAGCATCCCGTTGCCGAAGACGTCGCCGGACATGTCGCCGATGCCGACGACGGTGAAGTCGGTGGTCTGGACGTCCACGCCCAGGCCCCGGAAGTGGTACTTCACCGACTCCCAGGCGCCCCTGGCGGTGATGCCCATGCCCTTGTGGTCGTACCCGACCGAGCCGCCGGAGGCGAAGGCGTCGCCGAGCCAGAAGCCGTACTCCTCGGCCACCTCGTTGGCGATGTCGGAGAACGACGCGGTGCCCTTGTCTGCGGCGACCACGAGGTAGGTGTCGTCGCCGTCGTGCCGGACGACGTCACGCGGCGGGACGACCTCGCCGTTCACCAGGTTGTCGGTGATGTCCAGCAGGCCGGAGATGAACTGGCGGTAGCAGGCGACGCCCTCGGCCAGCACCTCGTCCCTGCCGCCCGCGGGCGGGTGCTTCACGACGAAGCCGCCCTTGGACCCGGTGGGGACGATGACGGTGTTCTTCACCATCTGGGCCTTGACCAGGCCGAGGATCTCGGTGCGGAAGTCCTCCATGCGGTCCGACCAGCGCAGGCCGCCGCGGGCGACCTTCCCGAACCTGAGGTGCACGCCCTCGACACGCGGCGAGTACACGAAGATCTCGTACTTCGGCCGCGGCAGCGGCAGCACGCTGATCGCCTGCGGGTCGAACTTGAGCGAGATGTACGGCTTGCGCCCGCCGCCCTCGGCGGACTGGTAGAAGTTCGTCCGCAGGGTCGCGGCGATCATCTCCAGGTAGGCCCGCAGGATGCGGTCCTCGTCGAGCGACGCGACCTCGTCGAGCGAGGCGAGGACCTCCTCCTGGAGCGCGTCGCACAGCTCCGACCGGACCTCCTCCGAACGGCCGGGCGCGAGCCGCGCCTCGAAGAGCCGCACGAGCAGCCGGGCCAGCCGGACGTTGCCGAGCAGCACCTTCTCGATGTACTCCTGGCTGAACGTGCTGCTCGTCTGGCGCAGGTACTTGGCGTACGCGCGGAGGATCTCGGCCTGCTCCCAGGTGAGGCCCCCGGCCAGCACGAGCGCGTTGAAGCCGTCGTTCTCGACCTCGCCGCGCCACAGGGCGCCGAAGGCGGCGTGGAAGAGCCGCTTGACGTCGTTCCTGTCGACCTCGCCGGAGGGGGTGTAGCGCAGGCCGAAGTCGTAGATCCAGGCGTCCTTGACCGTGTCGCCGTCCCGCCTGATCTCGTACGGGCGCTCGTCGACGACCTCGACGCCCATGCGCTGCAGCAGCGGCAGGGCGTGCGACAGCGAGATGGGCGCGCCGATCCGGTAGATCTTGAACCGCCGCTCCCCCTCGGCCGCGCCGTACGGCTCGTAGAGGTTCATCCCGATGTCGCCGGAGTCGTCGGCGGAGAGCTCCTCCAGCCGCTTCAGGTCGGTGACGGCGGTGCTCGCGGGGAAGTCGGCCTTGTAGCCCTCGGGGAAGGCGTTGGCGTACCGGGCGATCAGGGCGGGGCTCTCCTCCGGGGAGCAGAGCTCGGTGACGGCGGCGGCCAGGTCGTCGTCCCAGGAGCGGGTTGCGGCCGCGATCCGGGCCTCCAGCTCCTCGACGTCGACCGGGACCTCCGCGAGCGACCTGCCGCGCTCGCCCCGGATCACGATGTGGAGGCGGGCCAGCGGCTGCTCACCGATCATCGTGCTGTAGTCGAGCGAGGCGCCGCCGAGCGTCTTGAGCAGGATCTCCTGCATCCGCAGCCGGATCTTGGTGGTGTACCGGTCGCGGGGGAGGTAGATCAGGCAGGAGATGTAGCGGCCGTAGTCGTCCCTGCGCAGGAACAGTTTGACCTGCTTGCGCTCGCGCAGCCGGAGCACGCCGAGCGCGATCGGCAGCAGCTCGTCCACCGGGATCTGGAACAGCTCGGCCCGGGGGTAGGTCTCCAGGATCTCCTTCAGGTCCTGACCGTCGTGGCTGTCGGCGGCCAGCCCGGCCCGGTCGAGCACGTCGGCGAGCTTGCGTCCCAGCACGGGGATCCGCGCGATCGACTCGTTGTACGCCACGTGGGTGAACAGGCCGAGGAAACGGCGCTCGCCGATGACCTCGCCCTGCGGCGAGAAGAGCTTGACGCCGATGTAGTCGAGGTAGGCCGGGCGGTGCACGGTGGCGCGGCTGTTGGCCTTAGTGACGATCAGGAGCTGCTTCTCGCGGGCCTTGGCGCGCACCTTCGGCGGCAGCGCGGCGAAGCTGTCGGAGCCCGCCTTGTCGGCGCGGAGGATGCCGAGGCCGGTGCCGGGGATGGCGCGCAGCGCGTCGCCCTCCTCGGTCTGCTCCAGGCGGTACTCCCGGGAGCCGAGGAACGTGAAGTGGTCGTCGGCGAGCCAGCGCAGCAGCTCGACGCTGTCGGCGACCTCGGCCTGGCTGAGCGGCGGCGGGTCGGCGGCGACGTCCTCCGCCGTGTTGACGGCCAGCGCGCGCATCTTGGGGAAGTCCTCGCCGGCCTGGCGGACGTCCTGCAGGACCCGCTGGAGATCGGCCTCCAGCTCCTTGAGCACGGCGGGGTCGGTCTGCCGGTCGATCTCGATGTGCATCCACGACTCGGGCAGGACCTGGCCGGCGGCCTCCTCCTGGCCGGGGCCGAGCATCGCGCCGGCCATGTCCCGGCGGACGCGCATCTGGGGGTGGACGAGGAGGTGGATGCCGATGTGGTGCCGGTCGAGCTCCATCGTCACCGAGTCGACGAGGAACGACATGTCGTCGGTGACGACCTGGATCACGGAGTGGCCGGGGTCCCAGCCGCACTCCTCCATGGTCGGCGTGTAGGCGCTGACCAGCGCCCTGCCCTGGGGCCGGTGCTCGGCGAGCCGCCGGTGGGCCATGGCCGGGCCGTACACGTCCGCGGGGTCGCGGTCGGCCAGGTCCTCGATGGGGACGTGGCGGTAGTAGTCACGGAGGAAGGCGAGGACGTCCCCGCCCGAGGAGGATTCCGGGGCGGGCGCGCACTTCTCGGCGGCGTCGCGGAGCAGCCTGTCCAGCGCCTCCCCCGGTCCGCGCCCCACCCGTGCCCCGTCAGGTTCCGGCTCCGTCTGGGCCGTTTCCGATCCGCGCGCCGTTCCCGGTCCGCGCCGGCTCCCCGCCGTCTCGAGCGGCATCTCGCTACTCACTCCTTTGTGAGGTTCTGGATATTCGTTGCGGTCCTGGTGGTACTGCCCCATGGCGAGGCGATCGTTCCGCAAAAGGGGGAATGTATGTGGTCGGCACCCGATGTCGGGTTCGCGATGATCTCAGCGGAGGGTCCGGGACCTCGTGATAGGAGGCGGACCGGTCACGCCGGCAGAGGACGGTGCGACCAGCATCCCACAGCGCGGGGTGCAGCCCCCGCGACCCGACCGACGCGTCCCCGACATGTCATCTCCTCAGGTGCCCGTTCGTCTCCCGATCCCCATTGACCCGGAGCTCCACGCCACCCACGATCCCGATACCACCTCAGAACGCCACACACGTCAACTTGACCACCCGGGCCGATCGCCGTACCACGCCGGGGTTCCCGCGCCGCCGAGACGGCGCGGTGACCCGAATGTGACCAAACCATCATCGATCATGGCGCGTCTCACGAGGGAGATCGAACCTCGGGGAGTGAACCATGATCGACCGGCGCGCCTTCCTCCGCGTCTCGGCGCTGGCCGGTACGGCCCTCGCGTCGGGCGCCGCCCTCGCCTCCGGCACGCCCGCCTGGGCCGGCCCCCGGCCCGCGGACTGGACCGCGCTCGCCCGCGGCCTCGGCGGGCGGCTGATCCGCCCCGGCGACGCGTCCTACGACGCGGCGCGTCTGGTGTTCAACACCGCGTTCGACGCGACGCGGCCCGCCGCCGTGGCGTACTGCCGGAGCGCCGCGGACGTGGCGGAGTGCCTCGCCTTCGCCCGCAGGTACGGCGTCGCGGTGACCTCGCGGTCGGGCGGCCACAGCTACGCGGGCTGGTCCACCGGTCCCGGCCTGGTCGTCGACGTGTCGCCGATGAGCACGGTCGGGTACTCCGCCGGGCGGGCCACCGTCGGCGCGGGCGCCCGGCTGGTCGACGTCTACGCCCAGCTCGGGAAGCACGGCGTGAGCATCCCCGCCGGGTCGTGCCCGACCGTCGGCGTCGCCGGGCTGACGCTGGGCGGCGGCATCGGCGTCGTCTCCCGCAAGTACGGCCTGACCTGCGACGTGCTGGAGTCGGCGCGCATCGTGACCGCCGACGGGCGGACCCTCACCTGCTCGGCCACCGAGCACCCCGACCTCTACTGGGCGTCACGGGGAGGCGGCGGCGGCAACTTCGGCGTGGCGACGTCCTTCACCTTCCGGACCCACACCACCCGCGACGTCACCGTCTTCTTCCTGCACTGGCCGTGGAAGAAGGCGGCCGCGGCCGTACGGGCGTGGCAGGCGTGGGCGCCGCACGCGCCGGACGCCATGTGGTCCAACCTGCACCTGAACCACGACCCCTCGCTCGACGTGCAGATCGGCGGCCTGTACGTCGGCGGCCGGGCGGGCTGCGAACGCCTGCTCGCCGACCTCGTCCGCCGGGTGGGGTCGGACCCCTCCAGCCGGTGGATCTCCCCGACCTCGTACGGCCACGCCATGATGATCATGGCCGGATGCTCGACGATGTCGGTCTCGCAGTGCCACCGCCCCGGCTCGTTGCCGGGGCAGACCTCGAACGGGCGGCTGGTGCGCGACGCGTTCTCCGCCAAGTCGCACATGGCGTACGCGCCGCTGTCCGGGGCGGGGATCGGCGCGCTGCTCGGGCAGGTGGCCGCGTCCGGGCGGCACTCGGTGCTGCTCGACGCGCTCGGCGGCGCGGTCGGCAGGATCGCGCCGGGCGCGACCGCCTTCCCGCACCGCCGGGCCCTGTTCAGCGTGCAGTACTACGCCCACCGGGCGGGGGCCGCCGCCTGGACCCGGGCCGCCCACGCGGCGATGCGGCCCCACTTCGGCGACCACGCGTACGTCAACTACATCGACCCGGAGCTGACCGGCTGGCGGCGGCAGTACTACGGGGCCAACGCCGAGCGGCTGGCCCGGGTCAAGGCCGCCTACGACCCGGGCCGCCTGTTCCGCCTCCCCCAGGGCGTCTGACCGTTCCCCGCCTCAGGCGTCGCGACGGCGCAGCAGGACCGCCGCGGCGGCGAGCGGCGCCACGACGTACGCCGCGAGCACGGCCCACGCCCAGCCGGGCGGGAGGAACGCGACCCGCGCCCACGGCCCCGTCGTGATCCCGGTGTCGAAGACGGCCCCGACGAGCTGGGTGGGCAGGTCGGGCAGCATCACCGCGCCGACGCGGACGTTCCACGGACCGGGCAGGTAGCTCACGATGACCGGGATCACGAAGAGCACCGCGACGACGCAGACCACCCCCGCCGCCGTGGAGCGGGTGGCCGCGCCGAGCGCCAGGCCGACCACGGCGAACACCGCGACCGAGAGCCCCAGGCACAGCAGCAGGGGGAGCTCCTCCGGCAGCGGCGACGTGTGGTTGGGGAAGGGGCGATCGCCGATCAGCGCGCGGCTGACGGCGAACGTCCCGAACACCGCCGCCTCTCCGGTGACCAGCCCGGCGGCGCCGACGACGGCGGCCTTGGCGGCCAGCACCCCGATCCGCCCGGGGACGGCAACGAGGGTCGGCCTGATCAGGCCGGTGGCGTACTCGGAGGAGACGGCCAGCACGCCGAGCACGCCCATGCAGAGCTGGGGGACGAACACGAGGTACTGCTCGATGGGGATGCCCTGCCAGCGGGCCCGCACTTCCGGCGGCTGCCGGTCCCAGGCGACCACGGCCGGCCAGGTGAGCAGGGCCGCGAGCAGCACGGCCGACGCGGCCACCGCGACCAGGGCGTACGTCGAGCGCACCGAGCGGAGCTTGAGCCACTCGGCGGAGAGCAGCGCGTTCACCGGGCCGCCTCGCGTGCCGGGCCGCGCGCGGTCAGCCGCAGGTAGACGTCCTCCAGCGACCCGCCGTCCGGCACGAGGTCGCGCATCGGCGAGTCCGCGACCAACCGGCCGCCGTCGATGATCACGAGGTGGTCGGCGGTGAGCTCCATCTCGCTCATCAGATGGCTGGACAGCAGGACGGTGCGGCCCTCGGCGGCGAGCGAGCGCAGCAGCCCGCGGATCCACCGCACGCCCTCGGGGTCCAGGCCGTTGACCGGCTCGTCGAGCATGAGCACGGCGGGGTCGCCGAGCAGCGCGGCGGCGATCCCCAGCCGCTGCCTCATGCCGAGCGAGAACTCCTTCACCCGCTTCCTCGCCGCACCGGCCAGCCCGACCTCCTCCAGCAGTCCGGCCACCCGGCGCGGCCCGATGCCGTTCGTCCGGCCCAGCGCGCGCAGGTGGTCGTACCCGCTGCGGCCGGGGTGGACCGCGCTCGCGTCCAGGAGCGCGCCCACGTGGTGCAGCGGCCCGCGGATCGACGCGTAGCGCCGGCCGTCGACGAGCGCCTCACCGGAGGTGGGCGCGTCGAGGCCGAGGACCACCCGCATCGTGGTCGACTTGCCCGCCCCGTTGGGCCCGAGGAAGCCGGTGACCCGTCCCGGGCGCACCGTGAAGGACAGCCGGTCGACGGCCGTCGTCCGGCCGTACCGCTTGACCAGGTCGCGTATCTCGATCATGGGCTCACGATGGCGCGTGACACCGGTCCCGCACATCGGACCACGGGCTGTCAGTCCTGGGGCTGAGGCGCGGTGGGAGCGGCACGGGTACCGTCGCCGGGTGGACGATTCCCCGCGGGACGCCGGGCACCGGGCGTGGCCGGTCTCCCGGCGCACGCTGGTCGCGCTCGACTGCCTGGTGGCCGCCGTGTACACCGGGGTGCTGCTCACGCAGACGCTCGCCCCCGGCCGGGCGCACGCCCCCGGGGTGCCGCTGTGGGTGGACGCGCTGGTCGCGGCCGTGGTGGGCCTGCCCGGGGCCCTCCGGCGGCTGTGGCCGGTCCCTGTCCTCTGCGCCGTCATGGCGGCGTCGCTCGCGGCGGTGCTCCTCGGTGTCTTGCGTGACCCGTTCCTCGCCGCCTGCTACGCCCTCTACACGATCGCGTCCACCCGCCGCCCCCGGGGCGGGGCCGCCGTACCCGCCCTCGGCGCGGCCACGGCGGCGGGGTTCGTCGGGCTGCTGGCCTTCGGGCTGTCCGTTCCGGCGGTCCCCCCGCGGTGGGCGAACCACCTGGGCCTGGTCCCCGCCGGTTTCGTCGCCATGGCCGGCACGTTCACGGTCGGCCACGCCGTACGGGAGCGGCGGGCGTACGCGGCCCGGTGGGCCGACCAGCTCGCACGGCGGGCCGTGACGGAGGAGCGCCTGCGCATCGCCCGCGAGCTGCACGACATCGTCGCGCACAGCCTGAGCCTGATCACGGTCAAGGCGGGCACGACCCACCACGTCGCGACGCGGGCCGGGGCGCGGCCGGACGACGCGGTCGAGGCGCTGCGCGTGATCGAGGCCGAGGGCAGGGGCGCCCTGACCGAGATGCGGCGGATGCTGGGGGTGCTCCGTTCCGAGACGGCCGAGGATCTCGCGCCCGCGCCGGGGGTCGCCGCGCTGCCCGCGCTGGCCGAGCGGGCCGCGGCGGCCGGGGTCCGCGTCGACCTCGACGTACGCGGCACGGACGGCCTGCCGGAGGGCGTCGAGCTGTCGATCTACCGGATCGTGCAGGAGGCCGTGACGAACGTGGTGAAGCACGCGGCGCCGGCCCGCTGCAGGGTGCGGATCCGGGCGGACGGGCGTGAGGCGCGGATCGACGTGACCGACGACGGCCCCGGCCGCCGCGTCCTTCCCCCCGACGCCGCCGGACACGGCCTGACCGGGATGCGCGAGCGCGCCATGATGTACGGCGGGACTTTCACGGCGGGGCCGCGGCCCGAGGGAGGGTTCGGCGTGTCCGCCCGCCTGCCGTACGGGCCGGCGGGCGCGAGGACGGGAGTGGAACAGTGAGCGAGCCGGTGAGCGAGCCGGTGCGTGTGCTGGTCGCCGACGACCAGGCCCTGCTGCGCGGCAGTTTCCGGCTCCTGGTCGAGACCGCGCCGGGGCTGACGGTGGTCGGCGAGGCGGCCACCGGCGCGGAGGCGGTGGAGCTGGCCCGCGCCGAACGGCCCGACGTCGTCCTCATGGACGTCCGGATGCCCGAGATGGACGGCATCGAGGCGACCCGCCGGATCTGCGGCTCGCCCGAGACGGCCGGGGTGCGGGTCCTCATCCTCACGACGTTCGACCTGGACGTCTACGTGTACGGCGCGCTGCGGGCGGGGGCGAGCGGCTTCCTGCTCAAGGACACGCCGCCGGCGGACCTGCTCGCCGCGATCGGGGTCGTCGCCGCGGGCGACGCCCTGCTCGCGCCCGGCGTGACCCGCCGCCTCATCGCGGAGTTCGCCCGCCGGCCGGAGCCGGCGCGGCCGCTCACCCGCACGCTGGACGGGGTGACGGAGCGCGAGCGCGAGGTGCTCGGGCTGATCGCCCGCGGGTTGTCCAACACCGAGATCGCCGAGCACCTGCGCCTCAGCCTGGCCACGGTCAAGACCCACGTCGGCCGGCTGCTGACCAAGCTGGACGCCCGCGACCGCGCCCAGCTCGTCATCGTCGCCTACGAGAGCGGCCTCAGGTCGTAGCCTGCGGCACGAAGTGGGCGAGGACCTCGGGGTTGGCCATGGCGTCGCGGTTGGCGGCCTTCTCGACCGGGGTGCCGAGCAGGATCTTCCGTACGGGGACCTCCAGCTTCTTGCCGGAGAGGGTCCTCGGGATGCCGGGGACCGGATGGAACTCGTCCGGCACGTGGCGGGGGGACAGCTCGGTCCGCAGGGCCGCGCGCAGCCGGGCGACCAGCTCGTCGGACAGCTCGGCGCCGGGGACGAGGGTCACGTAGAGCAGCAGCCGCCCGTCCTGGCCGAGCTGCCCGGTGTCGATCACCAGGCTGTCCTCGATCTCCTCGAACCGCTCGACGACCCGGTAGAACTCGCTGGTCCCCATGCGGACGCCGCCCCGGTTGAGCGTGGAGTCGGACCGGCCGTAGATGACGCATCCGCCGTCCGGCAGGATCTTGATCCAGTCGCCGTGCCGCCACACGCCCGGATAGTCCGCGAAGTACGACTCGCGGTAGCGGTCGCCGGCCGGGTCGTTCCAGAACATGACCGGCATCGAGGGCATGGGCGCGGTCACCACCAGCTCGCCCACCTCGCCGACCACGGGCGTGCCCGCAGGGTCGAACGACTCGACGCGGGCGCCGAGGCAGCGGCACGGGATCACCCCCGCCCTGATCGGCAGCAGCGGCGTCGCGCCCACGAACCCCGTGCAGACGTCCGTGCCGCCGGAGAACGACCCGAGCTGCACGTCCGGCTTGACGTCCGCGTAGATCCACGCGAAGCCCTCGGGCGGCAGCGGCGACCCGGTCGAGCCGATGCCCCGCAGCCGCTCCAGCCCGGTGGGCCGCAGGCCCGCCTTCATCGAGGCCACGATGTACGGCGCGCCGGTGCCGAAGTAGGTGACGCCCTCCTCCGCGGCCAGCTCCCACAGCGCGCCGGTGTCCGGATGGGCGGCGCTGCCGTCGTACAGCACGACGGTGGAGCCGACGAGCAGGCCGCCGATGAGGAAGTTCCACATCATCCAGCCGGTGGTGGTGTACCAGAAGAACACGTCGCCCTCGCCCAGGTCCTGGTGGAAGCTGAGCGCCTTGAGGTGTTCGAGCACGATGCCGCCGTGGCCGTGCACGATCGGCTTGGGCAGGCCGGTGGTGCCGGAGGAGTAGAGCACCCACAGCGGGTGGCCGAAGGGGACCCGCTCGAACTCGGGCTCGGCCGCCTCGGCGCGCAGGGCCGCCCAGTCCAGCCCCTCTCCGGCGGCGTCCGGGGTGGAGGAGATCCAGACCGTCGCGGCCAGGCCGGGCAGCTTGGCGGCGATGTCGCGGACGACGCCGGCCCGGCCGAACTCCTTGCCGTTGTAGCGGTAGCCGTCGACGGCGATGAGGACCTTCGGCTCGATCTGGGTGAACCGGTCGATGACGCTCGGCGCGCCGAAGTCGGGCGAGCAGGACGACCAGATCGCCCCGAGCGAGGCCGTGGCCAGGAAGGCGATCAGCGCCTCGGGGATGTTCGGCACGTACGCGGCGACCCGGTCGCCCCGACCCACGCCGAGCCGGACCAGGCCCGCCCGGACCCGGCCGACCTCGGCCCGCAGCTCGCCCAGCGTGTACGTCCGCCCGTTTCCGGACTCATCACGAAATATCACGGCAAGGCGGTCGGGATCACCGCGCAGCGCGTTCTCGGCGTAGTTGAGGGTCGTGCCCTCGAACCAGGTGACGTCGGGCATCGTCCCACTGAGGACCGGGCCGTCCCCGCGCTCGCCCACCACACCGAAGTAGTCCCAGATCGACGTCCAGAACTCGGCCGGCGACTCGACCGACCAGCGCCATATGTCCTGATAGTCACCCTCCCTGCCGAGCCATTCGGCATAGCGGGTGATCTTCGCGTTGCGCACGACCTCCGCGGTGGGTTCCCACAGCAGAGCACCTTCCTCGACCATGCCCCCATCCTGACGAGGCCGGCCCGCCGTGTCACCATCTCCACCCACATACGGCGGACCTGTCATATGGGGCCCGTCCCCATGAACGGCGCGCGCAGATGATCCACCGCGACCCGGGCGGCGGTGCCGATCACCGCGTCCGCGCGCGGCTGGTTCTGGGCGGTGCCGATCGACCGGGTGAAGACGGCGATCGCGTAGCGGCCCCCGTCGGGATACTCGATGACGCCCACCTCGTTCCTGATCGTCGGAAGCGTCCCGGTCTTGCCGCTCACCGCCACGTCGTCGTACGGGAAGCCGGAGGCGAGCCGGTGCGGCCAGACCTGCAGGCCCATCAGGCGGCGTACGGCGGCGCACGAGGCGGACCCGGCGGCCTCGTCCCGCCAGATCATGCCGAGCAGCCGGGTCATGTCCCGGCACGTGCCGCGGCTGGTCCTGGCCGGGTCGAGCACGCGCAGCCGGGAGAGCACAGCCGGGTCGGTGGTCATCTGGGAGAGCTCGGCCATGTCCGCCGCCCTCGCGTCCTCCCGCATCGCCGTGAACAGGTCGGCGCACGAGTGCTCGACCCACGTGTGGGACAGGCCGAGGTCCGCGAGCGCGGCGTTGACCTCGTCGAGGCCGACCCGCGCGAGCAGTGTGTCCGCCGACGCGTTGTCGCTCACGCTGATCATGAGGTAGGCGAGGTCCCTGAGCGAGGCCGTGACCTCGTCCAGCATGGCCGAGACGCCGGTGCCGCCCCCGGCGCGCCCCTCCGGGGAGACGGTGACCCGCTCCGCCGGGTCGATCAGCCCGCGCTCCGCCTGCCGGTAGAACGCGACCAGCAGCGGCACCTTGAACACCGAGGCGAGCACGACCGGCTCGTCGGCGCCCAGGCCCACCTCGCGGCCGGTGTCGATGTCCACCGCGTGCAGCCACCCGGTGACCCCCGCCGTACGGAAGATCTGTTCGAGCTGCCTCATGACAGGAACCCCGTGGCGGGGCGGGGGGCCACCCACGTTCGCGGCGACGCGCCTTCGTCGGACATCCCCGCATCCTCCCGCAGAACGCGGGTCGTGAGATCGGCGAACCCGGCCACGTGCTCGGACGGCTCGCCGCGCCAGGCGGTGGAGGTCCGCCAGACCAGCGGGGAGCCGGCCAGCGGGCGCCACGCCACCCCCGGCACGTCCGCGGACCGCCCGAACGCGACCGCGCTGCCGGCGAGGACCAGCCCGATCGTGAACTGGCCGTGCACGGCGTGCCTGACCTCGGCCGGGACGAAGCCGTACCGGCGGCAGCCGGCGAGGGTCTCGTCGTGCAGGCCGGGTTCGAGCGCGCGCGGCGGCAGCACCAGCTCGCGTCCGGCCAGGTCGGCCAGGTGCACCGTCGCCAGCCCGGCGAGCTCGTCCTCCTCGCGCAGCAGCACCCCGGGATGCTGGACCAGGATCGGGCCGAAGCCGAGCCCGGACGCCGCGACCGGATGGCGCAGCACCCCCAGGTCGAGCTCCCCGCCCAGCAGCGCGTCCACCTGGTCCGACGTGCCCATCTCGGCCGGCGTGAGCCGTACGTCGGGGTGGCCGGCGCGGAACCGGGCGATCAGCGCGGCGAGCACGGACGCGCCGAGATCGGGTGGGACGGCGGCGCGCAGGCTCGCCGTGTCGCCCCGTACCGTCCGCGCCATCAGCTCCCTGATCCGCTCCGCCCTGGCCACGAGGTCGCGCGCCTCGGGCAGCAGCAGCCGCCCGGCGTCCGTCAGCCTGACCTGGCGGCTGGTCCGGTCGAACAGCCGCACGCCCAGCTCGTCCTCCAGCCGCTTCACCCGCTGGCTGAGCGGGGGCTGCGCCATGCCGAGCCGGGCCGCCGCGTTCCCGAAGTGCAGTTCCTCGGCGATGACGACGAAGTACCTCAGATGCCGTACGAGGTCCATGACCGGCAATGATATCGAAACTGCTATCGCTCCGGACCTCATATCTCTATTGGACATGAATACCCCACGTCTGGTCCTCTTGCCTGCACGGACACGCAAGGGGGAAATGTGGTGGAAATTTCGCGACATCGGCCACGAGCCGGCGAGAAGAGGCGGCGCCGCCGCTGGCCGCTCGTGACGGCTGCCGTACTGGTGCCGGTCGTGGCGGCGGGGGGCGCCGTCTGGGCGTTGCGCACGCAAGGGTCGCCAGAGGAGACCGCCGCGGCCTTCCTCGCCGCCTGGTCCAGGTCCGACTACGGGGCGATGCGCGCGCTCACCGCCGACCCGCCCGCCGACTTCCAGCGCGTGTACGGCGACTTCCGCACCGGCCTCAAGGTGACGTCCGCCCGGTTCGCCGTGAAGGGGAAGGCGCGCGAGAGCGGGAACGGGGGCAGCGCCGTACGCTTCCGCGCCGCTCTCGACGGCGCGGTCGACTTCTCCTACGACGGCGAGCTGCGCCTGGTGGAGCACGACCGCGCCTGGCGGGTGTCGTGGACGCCCGCCGCCGTCCACCCGGGACTCACCCGCGGCGGCAGGTTCAAGGTCACCACGGTCAAGCCGGAACCGGCACCCATCACCGCGGCCGACGGCACCCGGATCGACACCACATCCGCGCCCGGCTCCGTCCAGCAGCTCGTCGAGGCGCTCAAGGAGCAGTACGGCTCCCGCCTCATGGGCACCCCGTCCAGCCAGGTCGAGCTGGTCGGCCCGGACGGCACGGCCCGCACGGTCGCCACCACCGAGAAGGCCGCGGGCAAGGCGTTGACCACCACGATCGACCTGGACGTCCACCGGGCCGGGGCCCGGGCGCTGGATGACGTGTCCAAGCCCGCCTCGCTCGTCGCGCTGCGCCCCTCGACCGGCGAGATCCTCGCGGTCGTGAACAAGCCGGGCGGCTTCAACCGCGCGCTGCTCGGCGCGTACCCGCCGGGATCGACGTTCAAGGTGGTGACCGCGTCGGCGCTCGTCGCGGACGGCATGAGCGCCACCGAGACCGTGGAGTGCCCGGCGGAGCGGACGATCGGCGGCTACACCTTCCACAACGCCGAGTACGAGGACTTCGGCACGATCCCGCTGCTCGACGCCTTCGCCCACTCGTGCAACACCACGTTCGGCGACCTCGCCGTCAAGCGGCTCGGCTCGAAGCGGATGAGCGCGGTCGCCTCCGGCTTCGGCTTCGGCCTGCCGATCCAGCCCGGCGTGCCCGCCGTACGCGCCCAGTTCCCCGACCCCAACGACGCGACCGACCTCGCCTCGGCCTCGATCGGCCAGGGCCGGGTGCTGGCCAGCCCGCTCAACATGGCCGCCGTCGCCGCCGCCATCGCGAACGGCACCTGGCGTCCGCCGCGGCTCGTGCCCGCCGACCTCGTCCCTTCCGGGGGCTCCGCGCCGCGTGAGCTGGAGCCGGGCGTCGTACGCGCCCTGCGCAAGCTCATGCCCGCGGTCGTGAGCGAGGGCACCGCCCGGGGCATCGCCTTCCCCGCAGGCACGGCCGGCAAGACCGGGACCGCCGAGTACGGCTCGGGTGAGGAACCGCCGACGCATTCGTGGTTCATCGGCTACCGGGGCGACCTGGCGTTCGCCGTCATCGTCGAGGGCGGCGGCACGGGCGCCGCCGTGGCGGCCCCCGCCGCCGCCCGCTTCCTGAACGGCCTCACCGGCCGGTAGTCCACCCCGCGCCGGAACGGCCCGGCCGGCCCGGCCGGGCCGGAACAACCCGGTGTCAGCGATCCGTAAGGCGGGCGACGGCCGCCACCACCTCGGAGGCGTTGGACAGGTCGGGCAGCACGATGTCCGCGCCCGCGTCCCGGAGCTCGGCGGCCGTCGACCGGCCCGACGCGACCGCGATCATGGCCGCGCCGCCGATGCGGGCGGCCTGGACGTCGCGTGCCGAGTCGCCGATCAGGACGGTGTTCGCCGACGTGAACGCCGCGCCGTACCGCTCCTTGGCCCGGCCCTGCGCCACCTGGAGCAGCGTGGCCTTGGGATAGACCTCCTCGCCGTATCCCCCGACCTCGAAGTCGATCGCCTTGTCCAGCCCGAACGCCTTGAGCTTGTGGACCGCGTTGCTCCGGATCGTCCCGGTGAGGACCGACTGGATCACTCCGTCGAGCCGGGACACCGCCTTCAACGCGTCCTTCGCCCCCGGCATCGCCCGGCCCTCCGAGGGGAGCCGCTTGCGCCTGGCCGCGAAGCTCACCGCCAGCGCGTCGAGGAACTTGGGCAGGTGGTGGTCCTCGACCGCGATGCCGTTGACCGCCAGCGTCTCGAAGATGATCTCGGAGTCCGGTCGGCCCATCGCCGGGGCGAGCTTCACCAGCGGCCGCCCGGTGACCATGCGGAACGCGTCGGCGTACGCCTCCCTGGCGACGATGGTGACGTCCACCAGGGTGAGATCGACGTTCCAGAGAACGAGGCGGTTGATCGTGGCCTCCGTGGGGGATCAGGCCGGTTCGCATCGAGCCGGTTCACATCGAGCGGGTTCACATCGAGCGGGTTCACATCGAGCGGGTTCACATTGAGCCGGCCCTGAGCTGAGCGGTGCAGGTTGAGCGGTGCAGGTTGAGCCGGTCGCGACCCGGGCTCAGATCGGAGCGGTTCCGGTCAGGGCCATTGAGATCGGGCCGATTCGACAGGTGGGCTCCTGAGCAGGTGGGTCGTGAGCTGAGTGGTTCAGGCCGGGGGGTTCAGAGCAGGCGAGCTCTGAGCTGAGTGGTTCAAGCCGGGGTTCAGAGCAGGCGAGCTCTGAGCCGAACGGATTGGGCCGGGGTTCAGAGCAGACGAGCTCTGAGCCGAACGGATTGGGCCGGGGTTCAGAGCAGACGAGCCCTGAGCCGAGCGGACCAAGCCGAGGTTCAGAACAGACGAGCCCTGAGCCGAGCGGACCAAATCGGGGCAGATCAGATCGGGGCGGTTCAGAGCAGGTCGAGGGCGTTCGCGAGGGCGTCGACGACGGGGACGCCGACGCTCTCCAGTTCGGCGCGGCTGCTCATGCCGCCCGTGTAGAGGATGGCCCGCGCGCCGACATGCTGCGCGGCGTGCGCGTCGTCCACGCTGTCTCCGATCACCACGACCTTCCCCGGGTCGAGGCCGAGCGCCAGGATGTGCGCCGCCATGTGCTCGGCCTTGTGCCCACCGGAGCCGCCGCGCAGGCCGTCCACCCGGTTGAAGTGCCGGGTGATGCCCATCTCGTCGATCTTGGTCACCAGCCGCTCATGGTGCCACATGGACAGCAGCGACTGCGTCCGCCCGGCCGCCTCCCACTCGCGGAGGCTGGCCAGTGCGTCCCCGGCCAGCCCGCAGGCGAGCATCAGGCGGTGGTAGTGATCGTGGAACCCCTCGTCGAGCCGCTCCCACTCGCCGTCGTGGAGCGACCTGCCGAGCATCCGCTCGTACGCCACCCAGATGGGGCGGGTGTAGACGGCGCGGAAGCCGTCGGGGTCGTAGGGGCCGATACCGTATGGACGGAAGACCTCGTTCGTCGCGCCCACCACGGCGTCGATGTCGTGGAACAGGGTCCCGTTCCAGTCCCAAACAATGTGTGTCATATCAGGATGGATGATATCTAGGCACGACAGCTGCGCATGAGAACCTCCGTCATGTGTCGACTCACCGCCCCACGCTCCGCCCTCGGACGCCCCCTACCGGTTCCGATATTTCACGCCGGCCCCGATGTCCCGGACGCCCCGCCCTCCGGTAGGACCGCCGGCCGATGGGACCGCCCTCCCAGCAGGACCACCCGCCGGTGGAAGCACCCGGAGCTCGATGGTGTGCCCGTCAGGTCAGCAGGTCGGGGATCTCCTGGGTGGCATACCACATCAGCTCGTGGGCCTCGGCGCCGTCCACGGTGAACCGGGCGTCGTCGTCGCCGAGGTCGGCGGCGGGCAGCGCGGCCACGGCCGCCTCGACGTCGGGGGCGGCGTCGGGGTCGTCCACGTGAGCCGAGGCGACCCGTGACATGGGGATCGGCTCGGTGAGCCGCACCCGCGCCCGCTCGTCAATGTCGGCGCTCGCCGCGACGGCGGCGTCCGGCACCTCGGCCGCCAGCACGACCCGCCTGGCCGGCACCCCGGCCTTCCCCGCGCCGCCCTCCTCGGCCGGTCCCCCCGCGGGCCCGCCCGCGAGCTCCGCCGCGCCTTCCTCGGCGAGCATCCGCAGCGAGGCCCGCGCCGCCTCGGTCATGGCGACGTACTCCAGCTCCTCGGTGTCGCCGGAGGCGTACCACTCGACCAGGGCCGGAGTCACCGCGTACCCGATCAGCGGCGCGGGGCCGAGCTCGCCCCGCGCGACCACGCGGGCCAGCGCGGGAAGCGTGCACGGGAGATAGACGCGCATGGGAACCTCTCGTCGGTCACGTCAGGGGCGCAGCGGCAGGCCGAACAGGCCCTCCAGCTCGCCGATGGTGGCGGTGGCGTCGCTGTGGTGGATGCCGACCAGCCCGAGGGCCCGGGCGGCGGCGATGTTCGCCTCGATGTCGTCGATGAAGACACACTCCTCGGCCGGCAGCCCGACGAGATCGAGGGCGTGGTGGAAGATCCGCGGCTCGGGCTTGCGCATGCCGACCTCTCCCGAGATGACGATGGCGTCGAACAGCCCGTCCCAGGAGTCGCGGGGATAGTCGTTGGCCCAGGAGTTGGACACCAGGCAGGTGCGGATCCCGGCCGCGCGGGCCAGCCGCAGCATCTCGTTCATCTCCTCGACCGGCTCGAAGCCGAGGAACATCCGGGCGAGCAACCCGTCGGCCACCGGCGGGACGCCGTCGAGGGTCATCAGCCTGGCCGCGAGGTCCCGCTCGAAGTCGGCCGCCGAGATCTCGCCACGTTCGAGCGCGTGGATGGCGCTCTCGCCGCCGCCATCGTAGGCGTGCAGGATCAGCTCACGCATCACGTCCTTGTAATGCGAGGCGTCGATCCGGTCCTGGGCGATCCAGCCCGCGATCGAGTCGGTGAGGCTGGTGGTCAGCACCCCGCCCCAGTCGATCAGCACTCCCTTGAGCACGACACCTCCCACTGGAATCTGGTTCAAAAGGATAGAGCGTCAGGGGAGGCTCGCCTTACGGGCGATACGCCGGGCGGCGCTCAGGTGGGCGGCCGACCGCACCACCCCCGGGTTCGTCGTCACCGCGCCGAACATGCCCCGCTTCTCCTTCAGGCGCAGGATCCGGGTGACCGACGCGTCCAGCCGCGCGGCGGAGATCCGGCCCGACTTCACCGCCGCGAGGACCGCGCCGTACGCCTTGGGCATGTCCGGCGGCATGAGCAGCACGTCCGCCCCGGCCAGGACGGCGCGCACCGCCACCTCGGCGTCGCCGTACTTCTCGCGCACCCCGGCCATGTTGAGCGCGTCGGTGCTGATCACCCCGTCGAAGCCCAGCTCGTCGCGCAGCAGCCCGGTCAGGATCGTGCGGGACAACGTCGCCGGATCGCCGGAGGGGTCGAGCTTGGGCATGACGACGTGCGCCGACATGATCGCGTCGATGCCGTGTGCGATGGCCTCGCGGAACGGCGGCGCGTCGAGCTTGCGCCACTGCGCCTTCGAGTGCTGGATCACGGGGAGACCGGTGTGGCTGTCCGTCGAGGTGTCGCCGTGCCCGGGGAAGTGCTTGGCGGTCGAGGCGATGCCGGCCGCGTGGAAGCCGTCCACCGCGGCGCCGACCATGGCGGCGACCTTGCCCGGGTCGGAGCCGTACGCCCGGGGGCCGATCACCGGGTTGCGCGGGTTGATGTTGACGTCGGCGACCGGCGCGAAGTCCATGGTGATGCCGAGGGCGCGCAGCTCGGTGCCGGTGAGCCGGGCGGCGGCCCGCGCGTTCGCCGGGTCGCCCGTCGAGCCGATGGCGCTCGCTCCCGGGAGCTTGGTGACGATCGAGGAGAGCGGCGAGACGGTGCCGTTCTCCTGGTCGACGCCGATCATGAGCGGGACCCGCGACGCCTTGCGGAGCCCGGTGGTCAGCGCGGCGAGCTGCCGGGCGTCCGAGACGTTGCCGGCCCAGGGAAAGATGATCACGCCGCCCGGGTGGTACTTCTCGACCGCCTCCGCCGGGGTGGCGACGCCGAACCGCGCGGTGTTCTCCTGGTGCTTCGAGTCGGCGCGCGAGCCGTACACCACCGGCATGAAGAGCTGGCCGACCTTCTCCTGCACGCTCATCCGGGCGAGCGTCGCGGCGACGTCGCCCGTGGCGCCTCCCGTCCCCCCGCCTCCTGTCTCCGCCTCTCCCCCGCCGGCCGCATCGGCGGACGGCGACCCCTCCGGCGCCGGCGTCGTACGGCTTTCGCCGGGCGCGGAGGAGGACGGAGGGGAGGCGGAGGGGGTGGAGCCCGCGGACCGCTCCGCCTCCACCGCGGAGCAGCCCGCCATCACGATCACCAGCAGCGCGAGGCCCATTCGTCGAAGCACTCCCTCACCGTATCCGCGACCCGGACCATCTGCCCCAGAGTTATCCACAGGCGCATAGGTACCGAGAGCCACAGAGCCGAGAAGTCGCCCGCGCTCTTCCTTCAGGCACGGGAGTGATGACGGGCGGCAGGGAACGACACGGCGACGACCGGCGACAGCGGCTCACGCGCCGACCGGGCCCCGGTGAGGCTGCGGGGTGGTTCAGCGCGGAACGACGGCGGCACTACAACGCCCGGGCACGGCGACCGCCCCGGCGACGACGAATCAGGCCGGGAGCGGCGGTGGCACCGGTGACCGGGCAGGGCCGGATCAGGGATCAGAGGGACAGGTCGGCGAGCGCGGGAAGCTCGGCGCGGGCCGCGGCCCGTGCGGCCGCCGCCG
>NZ_BBYM01000028.1 GCF_001570405.1 Microtetraspora niveoalba
CGGCGAGGGCGACACGGCGGCCGCGCCCCGGGCGAGGGCCGCGGCAGCAACGACTCCGATTTATGTTCAGAGTGTTGACATAATAGATTCGCGACGCCCAAAATCTGGCGATACCGACCGCCACCGGCGTGCCGATCGTCCTGTTCGGCGCGCGTTCCGGCGACGGCACCGGGCGTCGTGAAGGAGCCCCATGTCCGCAACCCCCCACCGTTCCCCCACATCCCCCACACGACCGAGAGGCCGCTCGGTCGCGGCCGTCCTCTCCGCCGCGCTCGCCGCGGCCCTGCTCGCGCAACCCGGCGTCGGCACGGCACAGGCGTCCGGAGCCGGCACGAGCACAGCCGCCGCAGACAGCACGCCGGCCGCACCGAGCACACCCGCCGCAGCCAGCGCGCCGGGCACGAGCGGCGCACCGGCGAACGAGCCGGGCGCCGCCGCGCCCGCCGCCCCCGTCAACCTCGCCCTCGCGGGCACCGCCACCGCCTCCAGCGTCGAGCTGGACCGGCAGGACTTCGTCGCCGCGCACGTCAACGACGGCGACACCGCGACCCGCTGGTCGTCGAAGTACCAGGACGACAACTGGGTGCAGGTGCGGCTGGCGCAGCCCGCGAAGGTCGACCACGTGACGCTCACCTGGCCGAACGCCTGCGCCCGCGACTTCGCCCTGCAGACCTCGGCCGACGGCGTGACCTGGACCGACGTCACCCGGCTCCAGCGCGACACCTGCCCGCGCACGGACGTCATCGACGTGAAGTCGGCGTCACCGGTGTCCTTCGTCCGGATGCAGGGCTACCGGCGGTGGGCCGCGTACGGGTACTCGATCTCCGAGTTCGAGATCTGGGACGCGCCGCCCGCGCCGCCGGCGCCGACCCTCGGCCTGCTCCCGCGTCCGGTGTCGGTGGAGACGCGGGACGGCGCGCCGTTCACCCTGCACAAGAACACCCGCATCGTGGCGATCGGCGCGGGCGCGGACGCCCCGGCGCGATACCTGGCACGGATCCTGCGCCGGTCCACCGGGTACCGGCTGAACGTCGTCGGCCAGGGGTGGGGTCCGGCGCCGATCGTCGTCGAGGTGGGCGCGGGCAAGGCGCCCGCCGGCCACGCCGACGAGGGCTACACGCTCACGGTCGAGGCCGACCGCGTCCGCGTCGCCGCGGACACGCCCAACGGCGCGCTCAACGGCGTGCAGACGTTGCGCCAGCTCTTCCCGCAGTGGGTGGAGTCGCGCGGCGTCGTGCCCGCCGCGTGGACGCTGCCCCGGGTGACGATCAGCGACTATCCGCGCTTCGCGTACCGGGGCATGATGCTCGACGTCGCACGCAGCTTCTACCCGATGGACGAGCTCAAGGCGTACATCGACGCGGCGGCGCAGTTCAAGGTCAACCGGTTGCACCTGCACCTGACCGACGACCAGGGCTGGCGCATCGCGATCGGCGCGCCCCGGGACAACCCGTCCGGCATCGACTACGGCCTGCTCACCGGGGTCAGCGGCGGCACCGCGATGACGTACAACGACAACGGCCAGCAGATGGGCACCGAGCTCGGCGTCACCGGGTTCTACACGAAGGCCGACTACGCCGAGATCATCCGGTACGCGAGCGAGAACGGCATGACGGTCGTGCCCGAGATCGACATGCCCGGTCACACCAACGCCGCGCTGCACGCCATCCCGCAGCTCAACACGGCCGGAGCCCGGCCGAGGCCGCAGCAGGGACAGGCCACCGTGCCCGCCAACGGCACCGGCAACGTCGGATACTCCTCGTTCGACGCGAACAGCGATGTGACGTACGAGTTCGTCCGGAACGTCCTCACCGAGATCGCCGAGATGACGCCGGGGCCGTACCTGCACATCGGCGGCGACGAGGCGCACGTCACCAGCCACGCCGACTACACGAAGATGGTGGACGCGTTCACCGGGACCGTCGCGTCGCTGGGCAAGACCGTCGTCGGCTGGAACGAGTACGCCGGGACCGCCCTCCCCAAGGACGGCGCGGTCGTCCAGTTCTGGAACGGGAACCGGAACGCGGTCGCGGACGCGGTGAACAACCGGGGCGCGAAGGTGATCCTCTCCCCGGCTCCGAACGCGTACGTGCCGCAGAAGCAGGACTCGCGCCAGCCGCAGGGCGGCACCTGGGCCTGCGGCGGGGTGTGCGGGCTGGACCGGCACTACAACTGGGACCCGGGCACGTACATCCCCGGCATCGCCGAGTCCAGCGTGCTGGGAGTCGAGTCGGCTCTGTGGGGCGAGTTCATCCGGCGGGTCGGCCAGGCGCAGTACTACAGCTACCCGAGGCTCATCGCCACGGCGGAGGCCGGGTGGACCCCGCAGGCGCAGCGGAGCTACGCCGACTTCACGACCCGGTTGTCCGCGATGGGAGGCCGGCTGACGGTGCAGGGGACGAACTTCTTCCCCACGGCCGACGTCCCCTGGCGGATGGCGGCGCTCGGCACTCCGGCGACCGCGACCACGGGCGCGCCGACCGGCGCCGCCTGGACGGTCACCGCGCCCGGCCTCGCCTCCACCGCCCTCACCACGATCGTCACCTGGAGCGACGGCGAGACCGAACGGCTCACGCCGACGACCACCCGCGAGGCGAGCATCCCGGACATGCGGATCAACGACGCCTTCACGGTGGTGTCCGGCCGCGCCTTCAGCCGTCCCGGGACGTACACCGGGACACTCTCGGTCGGCGTCCCCGGACGGGCGCCGGTCGAGGGGACGCTGACGGTCACCGTCCGCGACCCCGCCTGACCCTGCCCTGCCTGACCCGTTCCGCCTCCCTTGTGACCCGCCGGACCACTGATCCGCCGGGTCCGGGCCTCACCTGACCGGCGCGGGCCCATCCGGTCGCCCCGCCCCCCGGCCACTCTTCCCGGGGGGCGGGGCTCCGGTCTTCCCGGACCCGTGCGGGCGCGTGCTCCAGCCGGATCGCGGGATCTGGACGATCGCCCCGAGCCTCGGCCGGCGGCCGATCGGCGACATCGTCGCGACTCCCGCCAGACGGCGAATCGGACGGCGAATCAGACGGCGAATCAGACGGCGAACAGCAGAGCGGCGCTGATCAGGACGACGACGGCGGTGGCGAAATGGATGCCGAAGGCGACCGCCTTGGTGCCTCCGTTGCGCAGCACGATCAGGGTGTCCCCGAGCGGGTTCAGCGCGACGACGAGCATGAACCACGCAGCAGCCAGGGTTCCCGCGAAGGCGAGCAGGGCCAGGCCGAGGACTCCGTAGCTGAAGTCGCGCAGGCCCTTGATGGTCAGGTAGGCGTTCGGCTTCGCCGGCACGCCGTACCCGGCGGCCGCGGACTCGGGCTGCAACAGGAAGCGGGCGCCGATGAACGCGACCAGCAGGTCGAGCACGATGGCCAGGCCGTACGCGGTGGGGGTGAGCATGGATTCCTCCGAGGAAATCTAGCAGCGCTAGCGATCAGGGGCGACGCTAGCATAGCGACGGCGAAGAAATCTAGCAATGCTAGAATCGGTGCATGCCGATACGGACCGGCCGGCCCTGCTGCTCCGCCGGCTCGCGTGCTGATGGACTAGCGGTCGTCGTCCCCGTCGTCCCCGGCGTGCAGGCGGACGAAGTCGTCAAGGGAGGTCCGGTAGTAGGCGAGGTCGTCCTCCATCCTCGCCCGGGTGAAGCGGGCGGGCTCCCGCTCGTACGCCTCCCGCCCCGTCTCTGTCCAGAACGACGCCTCGGGCAGCGCGTCGGCGTCGTCGGGGACGAACTTCAGCGCCTCCGCCACCGCGTCGGCCGCGAACCGCCAGTCCGTGACGACGTTCATGTACGTCTCGTCGGAGGACGGGTCGGCGGCGAAGAAGAGCGCCGCCTCCAGCGCCCTGCGCGCGTAGGTGGCGCCGATCAGCACCCACTGGCCGGGGTCGATCAGCTCGGAGACGCCCGAGCCGAAGGTCAGCTCCTCGCGCCGCGCCTCGGCCTCCGCGACGTACGGGACGAAGACCTCGGCGTCGGCGAGCCTCACCCGCCAGCCGTCCTCCTCCTCGGACAGCACCGCGTGGCCGGCCGCCCCTCCGCCGCCGGGGGCGGCCGCCAGGTCCAGGTAGACGTACGCCTCGACCAGCGAACGGGCCGGGCCGCCACCGTACCCGCCGGGGCCCAGGTCCGGCCAGGTGAGGTCGTCCGGGTCGCCGGGGCCGCCGCCGGGGAGACCCGGAGCCGCCGCGCCCTCGGTTGTGTCCCGGTCCGTGTCCGGCCCGTCCGTGCCCCCGGAGCCATCGCCACGATCGGGCCCGCCCTCCCGGCCCCCGGGGCTCTCGGACCGCTCGCGATCAGCCATGCCGGACCACCAGATCGCGGTAGGTGTCGCGGACGATCAGCAACCGGTCGAGCTGGAAGCGGCCCGGCTCCGCCGTACGCACCTGCCGTCCGCGCTCGGACCAGAACCCGTCGTCCGGGACCTCCTCCGCGCCCGGCGGGATGAACTTGACGATCTCCTCGACCGCCGCCACGGCGATCGACAACGCGCGGCGCGCCTCGGCCCGATCGTCCACCGGCACGTTGCCCGCGGTCAGGTCGGCCACCCACATCCACTCGCCCGCGTCGAGGAGCTGGGACGGCTCCCGCCCGCCGAACGTCGGATAGCCCGCCGAGGCCACCGGCCGCTCCGGCAGCCCGAACAGGAACTCGCGCTCCGCGCCGCAGTCGTCGCAGGCGCCGGCGTAGCGGTCGACCAGCGTGCCGTCCACGCTGGCCAGGCCCCTGTCCCAGGTCGTCTCCACGGAACCGCACTGCTTGCACGGATGCAGGTCGAGGTAGAGATGCGCCTCGTCCCTGGTCCGCGCGACCGCGAACGTCATAGCCGTCCTCTCCTTGGGAATCCCCATCATGCCTCGGCCGGGACCACCTCGCCCCGGCGGCCGCAGACGCAGGGCTCCTCGGCCGGGCACCGGCAGGCCGCCGAACCGCGTGACGTCTACGGCATGCTCAATGAGCTGACGGCGGCCGAGGTCTCGGCGGAGACACAGCGAGGCCCCCTCTTTCCGGAGGGCCTGCCGTACGAGGAGGTCTTCGGGGAGGGGGCGAGTTTCGAGTCGCTCCTGCCCCAGCCTCTGAACCCGCCGTCTGAGGTGCATGGGTGATGGCCGGTCCGGCGCGGCCCGAGGTCAGCCCTCGGCAGGGACGACCTTGACATAGCCGTTGCTCCAGAAGGTCAGGCCCTCGAACGCCTCCTGCGGGCTTGCCCGCCTGCTGCTCGCCATAGTGTCGATCATGTTCTGGATGTCGGGCGAGCTACCCGTCAACTCGCCCGCCTCGGTCAGTTCGATCGTTCCGAGGACCTTGTCGGTGTCTACCGCCACGAGTTTCAGCATCCGTCTCGTCATAGTCGAAACATCCGTTCCGTGGTTGGCGTTGATCTCGGGGTGCGATCCGGATCACTCCTCCGGGTCGAGAGGGTCTCTCTCGGGGCGTGTGATCACCTTGGGCACTGCTCGTACGGGCATCGGCATGATCGGCTTCGTCCCTACAGCATTCCTCTCGATCATACCGAGCTGGGAGAGCATGTTCAGGTACCAGTCCAACCGTCCCCGTCGTTCGAACTCCCATTTAATCTTGGGATCTTTGAGCACCCGCTTGATGCCCTGGACGTCCTCTGGGCTGAGCGGGTTGGGCCTCCAGACGTAGCGCATGTGGGCACCGTCGGGTGAACGCACACTACGGAGGAACTGAGTTCCGAAATCCCCCTTGGGAGCCCAGGTCTGGGGGTCTTCGAAGCAGAGGTTGTGGTCGATGCCGATGACCCCGATCCTCTGGCCGGTGGGCGTTCTCGGTTCCGGGCTCAGAAGCCAGTTGAGGGCATGACGATCACGGTTGCAGACCAGCACGTCGAGCACACTGATGCGCATGCCACTCCGCGTCAACTCGGGTCTTGTCGGCACTTCTTCCGAAGGTAACGCAACTCGGTGCTGCCCCTCCTTGAACTCCTGATAAATGACTCTGTCCCCGGCCCGGTACACCCCGGGGACGTCGGCCCCCAAGGCGATCCCCACGATCGAAGCCAGCACCTCGGAGTCTGCCTCTTCCGGGGTCGCCATGACCTTGCGGACCATGCGGGAACCGTCGTTGAACGTCCATCTCTCCACCAGGTCGGACCAGGTGTGCTTTACGCCGTCCGCCCTCCCGGTCCTGCCGCCCAGTAGCACGGGCACTTCGGCGATGCCGGAATGGATTCCGTCCAGCCACCTCGGTATGCGGGGCTCTCGCTCCCGTGCCGCTGTCAATTCGGCGAGCAGTTCCGCCATCCGGGACGACGCGAGGCCGTCCCCATCGGGGTGCGGGCCATCCGCCCCTCTCGGAGCGGAGGCGTCGTCTTCCCGGAGGTGCAGGCGTGCCGTCCTGTCGTCCTCCCGGCGCAGGTCTGCTGTCCTGCCGTCTTCCCGGGGACGCAGGTCTGCTGTCCTGTCGCCCGGAGGCACGCCGTGACCCGAATCCGAGGATCGGGGAGGGCCCGCGGGAGGCGCCCCGTCCCCGGGTCGCCGTGGCGGGACGGCACCGGACGCGGCGGGATCGTGCGGGGCCGAACCGGCCCGTGACGCATCGCGGGACGCTGGGCCGGGTGCCTCGTGTGGCTGCGCTGAGGCCGAGGGGTTGCCAGCCAGGTGGGTGGCGTCCTTCGGTGGTCCGGAAGGCGAGTCCCGGTTGAGCATCCGATCCAGGTAACCCGGCACAGGCCGCTCCCCGGTCGACGAGGGCGTGTCCGGACGGGCTCCGGCGGCCACCCGCGCGTCGGGCCGGACCCGGACGTCGACAACGGCCGTCCCCTCCGCGTTCTCCTGCGCCGAAGCGTCCGGCGCGGACGCACCCCGCACCGTGACGGTCGCTCGTCCCGGCGCGGCGGCCTCCAGCAGCCCGCCGTCCGGTCGCCGTACGCTCGCGCCCATGTCGGCGGCGACCCGCTCCGGCAGCGTGAGCAGTCGTGTCTGGGCGGCGGGGGGCGCTGCGGGGGCGGGTGAGGCGTCGCCGTTCAGCAGGTCCGCGATCGACGGTTTGGGTCTCGCCTCCGCCGCGGTCTCCGTCGCCTGCCAGGGCGGCGCGGGTGGGGTGTGCCCGCGCCTGGTGATGTCGTCCGCGATGGCGTCGATCGCCTCGGCAATGCGGGCCCTGGCGGCGGGATCGGCGGTCTCGCTCCACTTGCGGGAAAGGTGCGCGTGCTCGTTGAGGCGCGGGGTGAGGCAGTGGTCGGTGCCCTCCTCGTGCGTGTGCTCCGGCAGCGAGGGCCGGATCACCCCCTGCGGCGCGCCCGCCGCCTCCGCCGCGTGCTGGTCGGCGACGTGCGAGATCTCGTGCACCAGGACCGACGACACCACCGCCGGGTCCGTACGCGGAGCGATGGTGATGACGTGCGGGTCCTCGGGCGTACCGGAGCGGTACGACGTGTAGCCGATCCGGTCCTCCCCGGGATCGCCGACGACGACGCGGGCATGCTGCACGCCGTTAGCCGGCGTGGTGACGGCGACGACCGCGCCGTCGAGGTCGGCGGGCGGCGCGTCCGGGTCGATCGGAACACCCTGGTCGGTGGTCCAGTCGAGCGCGGTGACCCCGCCGCCGAAGTCGGCGACCGAGATGTTCTGGCCGACCATCTCGGTCACGCTCAGGTCGGGCACCCCGGCCGGCCGGGCCTGGGTGTCGAACGGCGTGTCCGGCAGCGCCGGCGACGGCGCCCCACCGGCGCTGATCCCCGTCGCGCTCTGCCCGGCGCCGGCGCCCTGGGTGCTGGACGCGGCGCCCGTCTCGGACGGCCAGACGGGGGCTTTCGGGTCAACCGTGACATTCTTCGCGGCCAGGGCCGCCACCACTTGCTCGGTGAAGGTCGTGCCCGCCGGTGAGTTCTGGAAGACCGAGAGCAGGTCGATGTCCTTCTCGGCCGCCGCCGCGTTCAGCACGAGGGGCGGCAACGTGGCGAGGGCCTCGGCGAAGCCACCGTCCGGCTTCACACTGTGCAGCGAGCCGTCCGGGGCGGCCAGGTAGACGTCGACGTGCCGCCCGTCTCCCACCACGAACCGGACGACATGGCCCTCGTCCCTGGCCTGCTGCCTCGCCCTGGCCACATGCCCGAGCAGGTCCTTGGGATCCAGTTGTTGGTGGGGACCTGTCGGCGGTCTGAGCTGGGACCTCGGCTGCGACTCATCGGTGAAATCCCACCCGGGTCGCGCCCGGATCCCGGCCTCCATCCGGGCGTTGAGCGTCTTGAGGGAGGACTCGAACACGACGAGGTACGCCTCGCCCCTGGCCGCGGCGGGCAGGTGGACCGGATCTTTGACGACCTTCTCGTCGCCGCCGGGCAGCCTCGCCTTGTGCTGGAAGGTGAGGTCGTAGTCCACCCGGACCCGGACGACCACCACCTTGCCCTTCTCGAACTTGCTGGCCTCGTTGCGCAGGCCGGTGACCGCGGAGACGGCCGCCGACGCCTGGTCACCGAACGACGTGCCACCCGAAACACCGGCCACACCCGACGATCCGCCCACGTTGCCGCTTCCCGGCCACAGGTGCGAACGCGACATCGACACGTTCAGTGTGCGCATGATGCGGTCGACCTCGCCGATCTCCGCCTCGAACGGAGCCGACACGACCTGCAGATCGGACAGGTGGGCCTCGACCCGGACGTCCACTCCCTGACTGCGGAAATGTTTCCGCGCCATGCGGACCAGTTCGTGCCCGCCCGGGCCGACCATCTTGGCGAACGCCGCGGAGATGGACACCGGCGACAGCCGGGCCTCCAGCTCTGCTATCCGCTCCTGCACGGAGGCGGCGTCCATCATCTCGGACAGTTTCGTCTCGATCACGGCGAAGAGGTTGTGATCGGGATCCGCGTCGTGCTGGACCGAGTTCACGAAATGGGCCGGCGGCAGTTCCACCCGCCGGTGGTCGACCACGGGATCCGGCTCGGTCTTCGATTCGCTGCGCGCGCGTGTCATGCCGGTCGGCGTCCGCCGGACCAGGTCGGCGTCGTACGTGAACTTGGCGGTGGCGGTGGGCCTCCGCCTGATCAGGTCGACCTTCTCACGCACGGTGGTGCGGACCGGCCCCCGCCGCAACGGCGTACGCTCGACCTCGATCTCCAGCCGGAAACTCTGCTTGACCCGGTCCAGGCCGTTGAACTGCGAGAAGCGCTGCATCTTGGTGAACTGCTCGGCCTGGTTCTCGCTGAACGACCCTCCGCGATGGGTCGAGCCTCCCCCGCTTTCCCCGAAGTCGGCGGCGCCGTGCGAGTATCCCCCGCTGACGTTCCCCGAGCGGCCGGCGGACTGGGAGTCGGTGACCTCCCGGTAGCCGTAGTCCTGCACGATGAAGCCGCCGTCGGGGATGTGACCGAGCAGCTCCGCGTGGGACGCGGTCTTCGAGTCCACCGGCACCAGCCGGGCCCGCACCGTGACCAGTTCGGCCCGTCCGGTGGCCGGGTCGGCCAGCGTCTCGTAGCTCTTGACGAATCCCCGTGCGCTGAGCATCGCGTCGAGGTGTCCCTCGGGCCGCGTCCCGGCGAGGTCGCCCCTGAGGCTCCGGCTCATGACCGGGCTCCGCTGGAGTGCCTGCGGCGCGACCTCCTCGACGGCGGCCCGCACCGCGTCGAGCACGCTGATGGGGTTGTCGTTGTCCTCCGGGTTCGTGACCGTGAAGGACTCGACCACGCTCAGGCCCATCGCCCCGACGTAGTGCGGGGCCAGATAGACCTCGCTCAGCCGCTGGACCACATCGCGCGCCCGGCTCAGCGCGGCGTCGATGCGTTCGTCGGGTGTCATGCTCTGCGGCGCGGCCTGCTGGCCACCCTGCTGAGTGCCCTGCTGACTGCTCTGGCCGCTCTGCTGACTGCTCTGCTGGCCGCCCTGGCTGCTCTGCTGGCCCCCTTGGGGATTACCGCCTTGTGCGGGGTTGCCTTGCGTGCCGCTCTGCTGGCCACCCTGGCTGCTCTGCTGGCCGCTCTGGGAGGCGCCTCCCTGACCGGTGGCGGGCTGCGGCGCGCTCTGGGCGGCGCTCTGGGGGCCGAGCCCCTCCGCGACCTTCTCCAGGTCCTTCACCTTCGTGAGGGCGTTCAGGAGGACGTCCGGGGTGTGGCCGGCCGCGAGCCCGAGGGGCTTGTTGTCCTGCACGGCCTGACGCCTGTCGGTCAGATAGCGCTGGAGCAGGCCGGTGGCCAGCGTTCTGTCCAGCTTGAGGTTGCCGTCGCGGAACCTCTCCACCGCGTCGGCGACCACGTGCAACGGCAACTTCAACTTGCCCTCGGCGTACATGGTCAGGACGTCGTACTCGGGGACGGAGAAGAGGACGGGCCGCCCCGGGTGCTGCTTCTCCTGGGGGTCGCCCTGCAGGACACTGCCCGCCACGACCGGGTTGGGATGCCCCTCGCTGCCCGTGAGCGTGAAATCCACCGTGCCGTCGAAGATGTACTGCCTGCCGTAGATCTCCAGGCGCTCTCTACCCCAGATGTCGAGCTCGCCATGGGACCCGGTCACGCTCGCTGAGCGGCCGCGGTCCATGCTGCCGCCGTGGCTCCATGAGCCGTCGCCCTCCGAGGTGGACTCGCCATACGACTCGCCGAGTGACGCGCTCCTGGTGCCGCCCCACGTCCCGCCCCACGACACGCCGGCGCTGCCCAGGGTGAGGTTGATGCGGCCGCCGACCAGGTCGGCCACACCGAGCAGCCTGGCCTCGCCGAACTCCCCCTCGACCTGCAGGGACGACTCGGACGGCAACACGCCCTTCGGCCGGACGGCCGCACTGGTGCCGTACTCGCCCTCCGTGGAGCCGCCCTGGGGACGCCACTCCGGGTGGGCGATGAGGCTGCGCACGTCGAGGAACGCGGCGAGGTGGGCACGGGCGGGCGAGTCCGCGGCCATGCCGTTCGGCAGCAGCTCCTCGGCCAGGGCCAACATACCCGTCGTGTCCATGTGCAGCAGCGTCGCCCTGGCCATGAGCTCGTCGGTGGGGCGGCCGATCGGATGGGGGGCCTCACCATTGCTGGGCGGCAGCAGGTCGACGGGGAACACCAGCCGGGCCTTGCCCGGCTCGCTCAGGGGGTCCTTCTTGACCCCGTCGTACGTGATGGTGGCTTCCATGACGTGATCGACCTCTCCGATCGCGACATGGTCGGTTTCGTTGAGGGTCACGACGTTTCCGGTGCCGGCGGTGCTCGACCCCACCGTGCGGGGCCGGTTCCCGTCGTAGCCGGGTTTGTGACTGTCGGTCCGCCCCTCCACGTCCTTGGGCGGCCCATCGGTGAAACTGCCGGAGGCACCCCAGCTCTTCGTCCACGTGGTGCCGTTGGCGCGGCCCGCGGTGTCGGAGCCGATGTAGAGGTTGGCGATGGCCTCACTGTCGGTGTGGCCGATGTAGTTCCATGAGTCGAAGTCCTGCGTCAGATTGAGCCTGACGACACAGGTCTTCGGGGACGCGAGTCCTTTGAAGTGGGTCAGGCTGAATTCGAGACCGTCCTGGGCCAGCAGGTCGTAGTTCGTCTCGACGCTCCGCGCCGAGAGCTGTTCGTTCACCTCGTGCAGGTTGAGCATCTGGGAGGCCCGCTCCAGCGGATCGCTGGAGTACGTGACCTTGCCGCTCGCGTCGATCTCGGGCAGCACGCCCAGCTCGGCGAGCTCCTTGTAGATCTTCTTCTTGAGCGGTGTCAGGCCCTCCACCTGTTGTACGAGGGCCGGTCCCGCGCCCCGCATCAACGGTTGCGCGGTGGTCGATCCCGTAGGGTGCCCCAACCAGAGGGGGAGATCGGGCTTCCTCCCCGGCGGCGCCGACGGATCGGGGTCGCTCCTGAGCACCTGCACACCGTTCCGCTTGGGCAGGGGCTTGCCGTCGGGGGTTTGCAGGGCGGCCTCGTCGACCGGAAGGCCGTAGCGGTAGGCGTCCGTCTCGGGCATCCGGATCAGCGCGGTGCTGTCGCCGCTCAGCGTTTCGAGCGGCTCCGAGTCTCGCGCCATCTGGACGGTGACCTTGTGGGTCAGCTTGAGCTCGTACCCCTGTGTGTATCCCGTGTAGCGCTGCACGCTGGGGTGGATCGCCTGGCCGTTGGCGAACGCGGACGCCGACCGGGACTTCGACCGCCCCCCCTTGGCGGTCGGTCCCACCGCGTAGTCGTGGTCCCCATAAACCTGGACGTCGCCGCTGGGGATGCCGAGAGCGCTGGACACCCCTCCGCCACGCGAGCCGCCGTACGACTCGCCACCGTTGGCGGTGGAGAAGCCGACCCTCAGCCGCTCCTGCCAATGGTCGCGGCTGGGGTGCCCGACCAGCTCGGCCGAGTCCATGTCCACCGTGGTATCCACGGTCACGGTCATCAGCGGCCGGCCGCGCGAGTCCGTGATCACGGCCGTCAGCGTGTCGTTGACGGCTTCCCGCAGCTCGCCGCGCAGCGTCTCGGTGATGAAGGTGTGGATCTGCCGGCGGACGTTCTCGTCCAGGGTGGGCGGCGAGCCTGCGGCCTCGCGGACCGCCCTCCCGGCATCACCGAGGAGATCTTCGGTCACCTTGGCGCGGGCCCGTCCCCCCACGCTGAGATCGACCTTCTGCCGCTCCTTCGAGACCTGGTCCACGATCTGGTCGGCCAGTTGCCTCAGCCCGGTCAGATCGCTGACGACATGCTCGGGCATCACGTTGTTCCGCTCCGCCTCCGGGAGGAACTTCGTGTTCACCGGAGCCTGGTCCGCGTAGACGTGGGAGACCCAGAACCGCAGGGAGGTCGAGTCCCCCGGAGCACCCTGATCAACGGCGGCCACCTGCCGCCAGGGGTGCCGCTGCGATTCACGAACGCTGATCTCCCACCTGCCGGCGGCGTCGAACAGCAGGGACTCGCTCCTGTTGTCCTCGACCGCGCCACCCAGGAAGTATTCGGCGGCGCTGGAATTGCGCGACCAGTTGCGCCCGGCGTCGTAGTTGAAACCGACGCTCGCGGACGCCAGGAACATCTGCATCGGGCTGTCCTGCGGCAGGAACTGCGCGAGCATCCGGGTGTCGAAGCCCAGCGAGCCTCCCCCCTTGCCCGCTTCCGCGCCCTGGACGCTCATGCCGCCCTGAGGCAGGGTGCCGAGCATGATCTCCGACGCCTTGACATCGGGATCGATGATCTCGATCATGTCGGAGACCTTGAGCTGGATCTTCAGTTCGAAGCTCTTGCGCCCGGTGCCGGCGCGCAGCACCAGTCCGTCCTCGGAGACGACCCTGCGGAAGTCGGCGCGCAGGATGTGCTCGAGCTCCTTCGGCGTGTACCGGCGGCGCGCCCCCTGGTCGGCCAGCACCTGGTTCACCTGGTCGGTCAGCGCCGTGAGATGCGGCAGCACCCCGGTCGGCAGCGCCGCCGGCATGGTGCCCACCCTGGGGAGCGCCTGCTCCACCGCCTTCAGATAACTGTCGTGCTGCTGACGCGCGGTGCTGACCGCGTCGGCGACCCGCCCTCGCGCCAAAGCCGCCTCATTGGCATTCGGGCCAGCCGCCATCTGCATGAAAGCGAGAGCGCGCGCGTACGCCAGCCGCGTGGCCTCGGCCTGTTTGTGCGCCTCGGAGTACATCCGGCCGATCCGCAGGTGCCGGTCCCGCTTGGCGCGATGCTGCTCGCGTTCCCTGTTCTTCTTGCGGGCGCGCGTCGCGCTGCCCTGGTCGCGCCTTCCACCGGTCTCCCGGCTCTCACGGCCGGCCACTCCGGCCTCGATGGCGGCCTTCCTCGCGATCTCCTTGTGCGCTTTCGCGGCCTCCTTGAGCTTGCCCTCCGCGCGGTGGAGCTCCTCGATCACACGTTCCAGTTCGGTCGCCGTGGCGTTCTCGGCCACTGCGGGGGGCGTTTGGACGCCGCGTACATGGGGGGTCGCCCCCCAGGGCGCGGGCGGGGGCGTCTGCCCGTGGGCGCGGAGGTCGCGGGCCACTCCGTCGAGATCGACTTGGATGTTCCATCGCTCGTCCGAGGACGTCGCGGCCCGCCACTTGCGGGCCAGGTAGGCGTGCTCGTTGAGCCGAGCCGGCACACATCCGTCGACGTGGTTCTGCTGCCGGCCCCGGCGGAAGAGCGACCTGCGGATGATCCCCTGTTCGGGGCGGCTCAACGCGTGCAGGGTGTCGGTGATCTCGTGCAGCCAGACGCGCGGGAGCTGGTCCGGGGCGATGTGCGCCGCGAAATGCACGACATGCGCGCCGCCGCGGCGGTTCACGTGAGTCTCCGCCATGAGGCGGGAGTCGAGGCCGCCGAGCAGGAACTGGAAGCGCTGCACCCCGTGGTTCCTGGTTTCCACCACCAGAGTCGAGTTGTCGGGAGACCAGTTCCAGTCCGTCACCTCGTCACCGTGGAAGTCTGAGGCGATGAGTTCGTCGATCGCGGTGCGGATCTCGTCGTCGGTGAGGCGCTGGGTCTGGCGACCATCGGTGACATAGCGGGTGCCGGCGATCGGCCGCGACGTGACGGTGCCGGGGCGGCTCGTGACCGGCTCGGGAGCAGGCGACGTGTCCTGGCTGACCGCCATCGCCTGGCTCACGACCAGGAGTGCGCGGCTTCGCAGAGTGGCGGCGTCCTGGTCGCTCGCCGCGGCGGCCTCCAGGACGGAGCGGACGGCGCGCAACATCCTCGGCGTGATCACATAGTGGCCGGACTCGTCGGACACGAGATGCCCGCCGTCCGCCAGCAGGACGGCCCCCGGCGCCAGGCGGTTCAGCGCGTAGTCGAGCGCGGCGTTCGCCCGCAGACCGACGGGCTGCCCGGGGACGAGGTCGGCCGCGTACGCGTCCTCTGGAGCGGTGTCGGTGGCGAGTTGCTCGTCGAGCAGGGTCAGCGCCTCCGCCTGCAGCGCCTCATCGTCCTCCACCTGCGGCGAACGCCGCCCGACGCGGTCGATGATCCGAGCCATGGCGGCGGGCGAGACGACGATGTCGGCCCCAGTAAGCGGGACGATGAGGCCTCCGTCAGGGAGGAGCACGGTGCCGGGGTGCGCGTCGAGCAGCGCCCGGACGACGGCTTCCCTGGCTCTCGCGGTGTGGAACGCGGCCTCGTCCTGGGCCAGCGTGCTCGGCGCGCCCTCTTCCGGCGCCGTGTCCTGTGCCGTGTCGGGCGCCGTGTTTTGTGCAGCGTCGGGCGCCCTGTTTTGCGCCGTGTCCGAAGCTGCGTCGGGCGCGGGCCGGGCGTCCGGCGTGCTGTTCGGAGCAACCGCCGCGCCCGTGTCCGTGTCTGTGCCGCTGTCCGGAGCCGGAGCGGTGTCCTGGGTCGTGCCGGTGTCGGTGGTGGGAGCGCCGTCCGTCCTGGTCTCCCCCGTGCCGGTCTCCGTGTCGGGCGCCGCCGGAGCCGGGTCGGTCCGCTGGTCGGGGGTGGCGTCCGGCTGAGTCTCGGGCGCGGCGGGTGCCGCCTCCGGCTGGGTGCGGGCGGTGCCGTCCGGCCGGGTGTCCGGCGAGGTCGTGGCGTCTTGCTGCGGGTCCGGCGTCGTCGCCTCATCGTCCGACACCGCGACCCGGGAACGTGTCTCCTGCTCGCCGGGCGTGTCCCGGGCCTGCTCGTCCGGCGTGCTCACCGCCGCCTGGTCGGTGTCGGTGGCCGCCCGGCCGCCCGTGTCGGCCAGTGTGTCGGCGCTCGTGTCGGCCTTCGTGTCGCCGTTCGCGGCGGTCTTCGTGTCGTTCGCGGCGCTCGGGGCGGTGTCCGCGCTCGTGTCGGCCTTCGTGTCGTTCGCGGCGCTCGGGGCGGTGTCCGCGCTCGTGTCGGCCTTCGTGTCGGGGTCGGGGTTCGCCTCGGCGTCGGTCCGGGTCTCGTTTTCGGGCTGGCTCCTCCGGTTGCCGCGCCCTTCCGCGTCGGCGGACGGGGTCGCGGCGCGACGGCCTCCGTCCTCCGCGTCCGCGGTGACCGGCGCCGTACGGGAGGCCGTACCGCCTCCGGAAGAGGTGGACGCGGAGCTCCCGCCGCGGGTGGCGCCGCCGGAGGCCCGGCCGCCGCCCTGGCCCGACCCGCCGCCGACGACCGCGCTGCCGGCGCCGCCGCCACCGGGGCCTCCCGGGGTGCCTCCGGCGCCGGTGGCGTCGCCGCCCGCGTTCGGGTCGATGTTGAGTCCCATCCGGCGGGCGTCCGACTGGGCCGCCATGTCGTACGCGGAGGCGAGCGCGGTGCCCGGGTTGGAGAGCGTCGTGTAGACCTCGGGGTTGAACGGGCTGATCGATCCGGTGCGTCCGACACCGCCGAAGAACGCGCCCGACAACGACTCGGCCGAGAACGGGTTGGTCCACTGGCCGTACACCACGCCGTTGGCGACGAAGCTGCCGGCGGGGGACGCGGCCATGTTGCTGAGGCCGGTGTTCAGCGCCCGTCCGGCGAAGCCGGGGACGTTGTTGGTGATCTTGGAGACCGGGCCGGCCAGCTTCATGCCGACCACCGCGCCGGTGCCCGCGCCGAGGAGGGCGGCCTTGGACTTGTCCCAGTCCCACTCGGTACGGGTGCCCATCTGGATCTGCTGGTACTGGGCGACGCCGTCGATGACGAACTCCTCGCCCATCTCCTCGATCAGCTCCCGGCCGAGCGGGGAGGCGAGCAGCCGGGCGATCAGGCTCCCCCCGGTCGGCCCGTTGAGCGCCGCGAGCTTGGCGACCTGGGTGGATCCGGCCTTCCGTCCCGCTACAGCGGCCAGCCGGGCGAGGATGCGGCCGATCGCCGCGCGGCCCGCCGACGCGTACGGGCCGATGAGCGGCGTGGTCGAGCCCGCGGTGAAGAACGCGACGTACATGGCGATGGCGATGGCGATGGCCGTCACCCAGAACGCCACGTTGACGGAGAGCTTGGAGTACTGCGTCTCGACCGCGAAGTTGCTGACCTGCGCCGAGTAGCCGCGCGCGCCCCGGGAGATCCCCTGTAGGCCGGCCTCCTTCCCGAACATGTGCTGCGCCCGGGTGACGAAGTCGGCCGTGGCCGGGGCCTGCCAGCCGGCCACGATGGTCCGGACCGACTTCCCGGCCGGCTCCGCGTGCGGCGTCAGCCCGGCCGCCAGGACCTCCCACGCCTGGGCCAGCTCCGACAACTTGCTCTCGCTGGCCTCCGGCCACTTCTGCCCGGCCGCGAGCAAGGGGATCAGGGTGTGGACCACCCAACCGGGAAGGGCGCCGGTCTCCCAGGCGGGGGTGACGTCCCTGTCGATGTGGACGGCCCCACCCTGGCGGGTCGCCTGCCCGCCCTGGTTGACGATGCTGGTGCCCGTGTTCGTGGCCATGCCGTCCCCGCTCCGCCGCTCAGTCTGGGTTCACGTCCGGGCGCCCGGGTGGGCGCGCGTCAGACCTGCCGGACCGTGTCCTGGGCCGTGTCGTCCTGGGCCGTGTCGTTCTGCGCTGTGTTCCGCCCGGCGTTCTGGGCGGCGTTCGGGGCGGTGACCCGCAGCGTTCTCGGGTCCGCGTACTGGCCGCCCTCGTCCTCTGCCGTGACGTGGGCCAAGTCCTGGGCGTGCGCCTCGTCCACGGCGAGCGTGGTGTCGAACGTCGTACGCAACCGCGGGCCCGCCTCGACGATCTGCTTGACCAGGCTCTTGCCCTTGGCGATGAGGGCCTCGGGGCCGCCGCTCAGATAGTAGGAGTTCCGGAAGGAGCTTCCCTCGCTGCCGCCGCCCCACGGCTCGGCGGCGTTGAGCTCGGTGATCCTGGCGACGAGCCCGGGGTAGTCGCGCTCCAGGTCCCCGGCCATGGTGGTCCATTGCGAAAGCCCGCCGGTCACGGCGGTCTTGTTGATGATGACGCTCTCGAACCGGCCGCTCATCGCTTTCCGCCCATCTGGTCGGCGAGCTGGGTCATCACCGTTTCGAGGTCGCCGTCGAGGTGGGCCTTCATCTGGTCCGGCGGGATCAGCGGCTCGAAGACCTCGACGATGCGCTCCTGCGCCGTGGCGGCCGCCCGCTGGACGGTCTCGACGATGCTGTCGGCCAGTGCGCGGGCGTCGGGACGGCGGTAGACGCGCGGATCGATGTCGAGCCGGATCAGCTCGCCGCGCGCGCCCACGGTGACCGAGACCATGCCGTCGCGGGACTTCTCGGTCACCTGGATGGCCTTGGCCTTCGCGTGCAGCTCGACGCCCTCGTCCTGGAGCCGCAGGAAGGTGGTGCGGAGCTGCTCGGTGTAGGCCCGCAGACCGGCGACGTGGGCCTCGATGTCGGACTCCACGGCACACCCCCTGAATCGCGCCCGCCTATCACGCTTTTCCGGTTAGTTTCCGCCAAGTGAACATCATTCGACAAGACCATTACCAAAATCGATGATCTTCGGCAGAAGTTCACCGATCCAGGGAGACCGCCCGTTCCCGGAGCTCGCCGACCTCCGCGCGCGGCACCCACGCCCGGTAGACGCCGCGTTCGATCCGTTCGAGCCCGAGCGCGACCGCCTCGGGCGCGGAGCCGCCGAGATACTCCAGCAGCAGTTCGCCCTCACGCTCGGCGTGTACGTGGAACTCGGCGTCACGCCACCGGCAGACGGTCGTCACGAAGTGCACGGACTCGCACTCCGCCGCCGGGACGGTCCGTACGTGGCATCCCGGCTCGACCTCCTCGAACCCCTCGGCCGGTTCGTCCCGGCGCAGCCGGATCCACGTCTCCAGCGCGGACGCCTCCGGGCTGCACGGGTAGTCGGCGCCGCGCCAGCGGGCGCGGTAGAAGTGCCACGTCACGACGTCTCCTCCCGCACCCCGACCAGCAGCCAGCGGCGCAGGTCGCCGTGATAGACGGCGTGCCGGCGCTCCCTGCCCTCCACGGTCAGCTCCCAGATCTCGGCGCCGTGGGTGAGCCCGACGCCGTACACCTTGTACTCGCGGATGACCTGGTCCGGGTTGGGCACGAGGCCCAGCCCCACGAAGGGCGGCTCCTCGACCACCCATCCGGCCACCGCCTCGCGGCCGTCCTCGTCCAGCCCGCCGTACGGCGTGCGGTACAGGCCGAGCCCGACCGGACGCCAGCGCAGCAGCGTGAGCCCCCCGCTCGCGGTGAACGCGTCGGCGCGGCCGAGTGCCTCGGCGAGCACGGCGGGCGTGGCGATGTGCGACACGTCGAGGGCGTGGTGGCAGTAGCCGGAGACCCGCGGCTCGCCGCCGTACAGCAGCTCGGGCACCTCCTCCGGGCGCAGCACCTTCTGCAGGACGGGGACGCCCCTGTCGGGGGCGAGCGCGAGGTCCTGGGCGAGCGTGGGGACGGCGAGCCTGGCCACCGTGCCCGACTCCAGGAGGAAGCCGACCGGCACGCCGGGATTGATCGCCAGACCCCAGCGCGGGTCGGGCCACCCGGCGGCCAGCTCCACCAGGGAGACGACGCGGTGCCGCGCGGCGACGCCTCCGGTGGCCAGCGCCATCGTCTCGGCCGAGGTGTAGGCGATCAGCCAGGTCCGCTCACCGTCGGACGCGGTCGGCCAGGCGACCGGCTCCGCCCCCTCGAACGCGGCCCGCGTCATCGGCAGCGCGAAGTCGGCGTCTTTGAGCATGCTCAGGCACAACGCCGTGCGGCCGGCCGCGAAGGCCGCCCAGAGCTCCTCCTCGAACGGGCCGGACGGCGGCACGGCGGCTCCGCCATCGCCCGGGTCCTCGGGTGGCTGCACGCTGATCACATTAGGCCAAATCCGGCGGTTCGCCCCGCCCTCCTTCACACCGGCGAACCGGCATTCGCCGGGCAGCGGGCGCCCCGCCCCAGGCGATCAGCGGCTGTTCCCCGCCTCCACCTGCGCGCGGAGCCCGTCGACGAGCTGCCACACCGAGGCGTACGGGTTGCGGTCCGTCAACCGAGTTTCCGGACCGTGGATGTCTTCCAGCAGCCGAGCCCGCTTCCGGGCTACTTCATACCCGTTCATCAGAGCGTGCGCGCTGAGACTCTTCCCGTCTCGCCGGTAATCGCACCCGCCATGCGCTTCCAGCAACTCGCAGGCCTTGTTCGTCGTGATATAGCCGCGCTGGTCTTTTATGTGGAGCACGAGCCAAAGTTCGAAGCACGGGTTTGACACAGCGCACTTTATGCCATTCCGGTCCGCCAAAGCCAACGCCCTGTCCAGCGCGGCATGCGGAATCGGCGCCTCCACATCGACCACGCACCAGACCTCGTCATACTTCATGCACTGGTCCGAACCCGATGTGGGCGCTCGCCTCTGATGGTCGATGGCCGCTTTGACCAGTCCCAGCGGCTCGCCGTGGGCGCCGCCGAACTGAACTCCGGGGATCCTGAACCGACGCTTCAACTCCCCGAAGTAAATGCGTTCCGTAACCTCGCCCTCACAGTAGATGAGAAAGCGTTTCCGCTCGGGAAGATTCCCCTGCTTTCGCTTCAGAGTTCTGCTGCTGCGCGACATCGGCATGCGGACCATTGTGCCGGGCAAGGGCTTCCCTCAGGACGGAATCGTCGAAAACGGGAACGCCCCTGTAGCGGCCGAGAAGGTAGCCGCGGAAAACGCTGTCGAGTCCGTCCCGTACGCGATATCGGGTCAGCGGATGAAGCTCTGTCGCCCCGTCCGGATCCCGGTCCGTGAGCCAGATCTGATCGCGCCTGAGCCTCGCCTTGGTCAGCGGGGAAAGGAGGCTCACGTCATGAGTGTTGAAAAGTATCTGCGCACCGCGCCGGTTGAAGCGCGGATCCTGGAAGAGCTGCACCAGCTCCCCCACCAATAAGGGATGCAGAAAGGCGTTCAGCTCGTCGACCACGAGCAGCCCGCCCCGGGCGAGGGCACGAACGACCGGACCCAGCAGCGCGAACCAGCCTCGCGTCCCGCTGGACTCGTATTCCAGGGGAAGCGTGTATTCGCATCCTTGCACGTTGTGGACGAAATCCACTTTGGGGTCGTCGTGAATCACGGCGTCCTCGTCGGGGACCTGGTCGGGATCCATCGCCCTGACGAAGGCGATGAATCTGGCTCGGACCTCCTCGTCCACCGGTCGCTGCTCATGGCGGACGTCGGTGATGCCGAAATCCGCGTAATTGAGCAGGCTGAGGACGCCTTCCCGGTCGTGCTCGGCCATCTCGTGCAAGGTGAGAGGCAGGAAGAACTGCGGCTCGCCCGCGTCGATGTAGATGATCTGGCGCTCGAACCAGCGGTAGATCTCCGTCAGCTGCGGATGGTTGTTGGCGGCGGCGGCCGAGAGGTACAGGCTGTTCGGCCTCACCAGTTCGGAGATGGCCTTCTTCCTGCCTTTGAGGTAATCGCCGAAGTGGATCGATTTCCCCTCCGGGCCCGATCGCTCGAACAGGACCCGGCGCACCCGTCGCTGTTGCCGGGAGAAGCTGTACAGCCACTCGCTCCGGATCGCCGTGTCGTCGAGGGAGAAGCCGTACTCATAGTGGACTCCGTCGATCGCGATGTCGGCGGAGAACTCGGACGGCCTTTCCCGGCTCTCGTCATCGAAACGGAAGCTGTTACGACGGATGACCGCTCCGGGGCGCCATCTCTGGTGGGAGTCCTCGACCGCGGTCGCCATGAAGCGCAGCGCTTGCAGGAGGTTGGATTTACCCGATGCGTTACCGCCGTAGATCGCCGCCGCCGGCAGCACCGACACGTCCTCGTCAATGGGGCTGCGCACCGCCAGATCGGCGTGTTCGTCCAGCGCGACCAGGCTGAGTTCCTGCTCATCGCGCAGCGACGCGTGGTTGGCGACGCGGAAGCGGAGAAGCACTTTGCCTCCTGTCGGACGGACGGCTCATGGTCCAGGGCGCCGATGCACGCGCCCTACGCGTCAAGACTTGACGATTATCGGCGTAAAATCCAGCGGAAGATGGGCCGTTGGCGTCGTTGGTATCAAATTTTGACAGCCAACGACCACCGCCCCTCTTTCGCGCCGCCGAAATAGGCTCTTCATCCCTTTGGTCGCTCCCGCCACACCTGAAGGAACACCAGGGATCTCAGACGCGGGGACGACTTCTCGGCCGATCTCGCCCACCAAGACAAGTACACCCGTCATGAGTTGTCCGACAGATGATGAAACATGAATCATCATTCATGAAATCCTGAGTATCAGGCGATGCCGGGACATATCTGAGCTTGAGCTGTGCCCCGAATAATGGTGAGGACGCCTCCGCCAGAGTCAGCCCACCCCGGTGATCCTCGTCGTCCACTGGTGGGGCCAGACTCCCTCGGCCGCTCACTCTCCGGCGGGCTTCCAGTCCAGTTCGCCCTTCTCGACGGTGGGGCGCCGGCCGCGGATCGGCCGGCCGGGCCCCTTTGGCCAGGCCCGGACGCACCGTCGTACGGGGTCAGGTCACCGGACGGGCCGGCGGCTCCGCCGCCCGCGTCACCGCGGGGCTCTGCCTCGTCTGCCGGTGCGCCGGACGGCGGCCGGGCGGCTGGGTGGGCGCCGGGCCGGGCGATATCGGAGGGATCGGGCAGGTGAGCGGCGCCCCCTTGACGACGACGTCCGGATGCCCGTGATGGACGATCTTGAGCGGCTCACCGTCGAGCAGCGTGTACGTGGCGGAATCCAGGTCCATGCTGACCGCCAGCCGCCTCCCCAGCAGCGACACCCTGAAGGACAGCCCGGTGAGCGCCGAGGGCAGGCGCGGCGCGAAGCACAGGAGGCCGTCGTGGTGACGCATCCCCGCGAGCCCCTCGACCAACGCGATCCAGGCTCCGACCAGGGACGCGATGTGCAGCCCGTCGCGGGTGTTGTGCTCGACGTCCTCCAGGTCCATCAGCGCCGCCTCGGCGAGGTAGTCGTAGGCCAGGTCCAGGTGGCCCACCTCGGCCGCGATCACCGACTGGGTGCAGGCCGACAGCGAGGAGTCCCGCACGGTGATCCGCTCGTAGTAGGCGAAGTCGCGCGCCTTCTGCTCGGCCGTGAACGCGTCGCCCCGGCGGTGCAGGGCCAGCACGAGGTCGGCCTGCTTGACGACCTGCTTGCGGTACAGGTCGAAGTACGGGAAGTGCAGCATCAGCGGATACTGGTCGGGCTTGGTCGCGGCGAAGTCCCACACCTGGTGGTCGGTGAAGCCGTCGGCCTGCGGGTGGACGCCGAGCGTCTCGTCGTACGGGATGTACATCGCCCGCGCCGCGTCCCGCCAGGCCGCCATCTCCTCCTCGTCCACGTGCAGCCTCCTCGCCGCGGCGGGGTGGCGTTTGGCCGCGTCGGCGGCGGCGTGCAGGTTCCGCTGCGCCATCAGGTTCGTGTACACGTTGTTGTCGGCGACGGCGCTGTACTCGTCGGGGCCGGTGACCCCGGCGATGCGGAAGGCCCCCTCCACGTCGTGGTGTCCCAGCGACCGCCACAGCCGGGCCGTCTGCACGAGGAGCTCCAGGCCCACGTCCTTGTCGAACGCCTCGTCCCCGGTGATGTCGATGTAGCGGACGACGGCGTCGGCGATGGCGGCGTTCACGTGGAAGGCCGCCGTCCCCGCCGGCCAGTAGCCGGAGCACTCCTCGCCGTGGATGGTCCGCCAGGGGAAGGCCGCCCCGCGCAGCCCGAGCTGCCGCGCCCGGTCCATCGCCATCGGCAGCGTGCTCTGCCGCCAGCTCAACGCGTGGGCGACCGCCTCGGGGAGGAGGTAGGTCAGCACCGGCATCACGAACGCCTCGCTGTCCCAGAAGCAGTGCCCGTCGTAGCCGCTGCCGGTGAGGCCCTTGGCCGGGATGCCCCTGCCCTCGCCGCGCGCCGTGGCCTGCAGCAGGTGGAAGAGCCCGAACCGCACGGCCTGCTGGATCTCCGCGTCGCCCTCCACCTCGACGTCGGCGCAGGCCCAGAACTCGTCCAGGTAGCTCCGCTGCTCGGCGAGCAGGCCGTCCCAGCCGCTCTGCCGGGCGGCGGCGAGCGCGGCGTCGGCCTGGTCCCGCACCGCCGGGCGCGACCGAGCACCCGACCAGCCGTACGAGACGAACTTGATCAGTCGGAGCGGCCGGCCGGGCTCGAGCGAGGCGATCACCGTCACCCGGCCGAGGTCGGGGGAGCTCTCCGCGACGACGCCGGTGCCGTCCGGACCGTCGATGACGTGGTCCATCGCGGCGGCGACGCGCAGGCCGCTCGCGCGGGTGTTGTGCACGAGCACGGCGCGGGCGTCCCGCGCGGCGTGCTCGCAGGAGATCAGCGGCGCCTCCACCGCGGCGGCGACCCGGGGGTCGCCCGCCGCCGCGGGCAACTGCTCGTTGGCGACGAGCTCGGACTGCACGACCACGCGCAGCGGCTCGCCGAGGGGCTCCACCTCGTAGCAGATCGCGGCGACCGACCGCTGGACCAGCGACACCAGCCGGATCGAGGACACCCGGACCGGGCATCCGTCCGGCGACTCCCATTCGGCGGTCCGCCGCAACACGCCGTCGCGGAGGTCCAGTGTCTGCTCGTGCGAGCGCAGCCGTCCGTAGCGGACGTCGAACGGCTCGTCGTTGACGAGCAGCCGGATCACCTTGCCGTTCGTGACGTTGATGACGGTCTGCCCCGACTCGGGGAACCCGTAGCCGCCCTCGGGGTACGGCAGGGGCCGCACCTCGTAGACGCCGGACAGGTAGCTGCCGGGCAGGCCGTGCGGCTCCCCCTCGTCGAGGTTGCCGCGCCAGCCGATGTGCCCGTTCGACAACGCGAACAACGACTCCGACTGGGCGAGGACGTCGACGTCCAGCCCGGACAGCCGCAGGCACCAGGGCTCGCACGCGAACGCGGGATGAGTGATCATCAGCGGTCCATCAGCTCGGAGAGGTCCGACACCACCACGTCGGCGCCGTGCTCGCGCAGCGCGTCCGCCTGCCCGGTCCGGTCCACGCCGACGACGTACGCGAAGCGGCCGGCCCGCCCGGCCTCGACCCCCGCGAGCGCGTCCTCGAACACCGCCGCCCGGTCGGGCGGGACCCCGAGCGCCCGCGCGGCGGCGAGGTAGGCGTCCGGCGCGGGCTTGCCCGCGAGGTGCTCCCGGAGGACCGTGGCGCCGTCGACGCGTTCCTCGAACAGGTCCTCGATCCCGGCGCCGACGAGCATGTCGCGGCAGTTCGCGCTCGACGAGACGACCGCACGGCGCAGCCCGGCGTCCCGCACCGCCCGGACGTAGCGGACCGACCCCTCGAACACCTCCACGCCGTCCTTCCTGACCCGGTCGAGCACCAGCTCGTTCTTGCGGTTGCCCAGGCCGTTCACGGTCTCGGCGCCCGGCGGGTCGTCCGGGTCGCCCTCGGGGAGGTCGATGCCGCGCGAGGCGAGGAACGCGCGGGTGCCGTCGGCCCTGGTCTTGCCGTCCACGTAGGTGTCGTAGTCGTTCACCTCGTCGAACGGGACCATCGGGCCGCCGGTCCGCTCGGCGCGCTCGCGCAGGAAACCGTCGAACATCTCCTTCCACGCGGCGGCGTGCAGGGAGGCCGTACGGGTCAGGACCCCGTCCAGGTCGAACAGGCAGGCCCGCACCCCGTCCGGCAGGCCCAGCGACTTCGCGGCGGACGACTCCATCCCGGGATGACCTCCTCGACCTCGGGAAACGCGGTTGTGCTCACCCCCTACCCGGAAAGGGACGGATCACCGGAATCCCGCTCAGGTCGTCGCCATGGGCAGCCGCACGGTGACCACGAGGCCGCCCTCGGCACGGGGCCGCGCCGAGACCGCGCCGTCGTGCGCGTCCACGATCGCGCGGACGATGGACAGGCCGAGCCCGGCCCCGCCCGCCGAGCGCACCCGCTCGCCGTGGACCCGGCGGAACGGTTCGAACAGGTCGTCCACCTCGTACGGCGAGACCGCGGGACCGGTGTTCTCCACCGTGACGACCACCTCGCCGGCGGCCTCGTCCGCGCGGAGCGCGACCCGGACCTCGCCGTCCCGCACGTTGTACTTCACCGCGTTCTCCAACAGGTTGGACACGCAGCGTTCCAGGAAGAGCGGGTCCCCCTGGGCGACCGCCGGGCGCAGGTCCTCGTGGACGGCTACCCTCCTGCGCCGTACGTGGTCGAGGTCGAGGTCGTCCAGCACGATCCGGATGACGTGCCGCATGTCGACCGGTTTGCGCACGGTGAGCTCCTGCTCCGACTGGGCGAGCAGCAGCAGGCCGTCGATCAGCCGCTCGTACCGGGCGTTCGTGCCGAGCAGCGCCCGGGCCAGCGCCTTGAGGTCCTCGGAGGCGGCGGGCTCCTCCAGCGACACCTCCAGGACCGTACGGTTGATCGCCAGCGGGGTGCGCAGCTCGTGCGAGGCGTTCGCGATGAACCGGCGCTGCGCGTCGAACACGCGGTGCAGCCGGTCGAGCATCGCGTCGAAGGTGTCGGCCAGCCGCTTGACCTCGTCCCGGGGGCCGCGCAACGCGATGCGCTCGTGCAGCGCGATCTCGTTCGGGCTGCTCTCGGCGAGCCGCCGCGCGGTCTCGGTGACCCGGTCGAGGGGCCGCAGCGCCCGGTCGGCCACCAGATGGCCGAGCACCAGCGCGACGATCCCGATCAGGATCATGACGAGGAGCGAGGACCGCGTCGTCTCCTCCAGCACACTGGCCGCCCGCTGCTCCACCTCCAGCTTCACCACCTGCGGGAGGTTGCCGCCGGGGAGCGGCTGCAACGCGCCGAGCAGGGAGACGGGTGCCTTCTCGAACCTCATGACGAGCTGCTTCTCCAGCGCCCGCGCGGTCAGCAGGTGGCCGATCCAGAGCACCGCCGAGCACGCGGCGAAGAACAACCCGCCGTACAGCAGGGTGAGCCGCACCCGCAGGCCGAGCCGGTTCCAGGGGAACACCGCGCCGAGGACCCGCCCCACCCGGAAGCGCGGCCGGGAAGGCGGCCGGGGGGCGCCGGACGCGGTCAAAACCGGTATCCCTTGCCGGGCACGTTCTCGATCAAGGGAGGAGCCCCGAGCTTCCTGCGCAGCGAGGTGAGGGTCACCCGCAGCACGCCCGTCCCCGTGTCGGCGTACTCGTCCCAGACGGCCCGCAGCAGCTCGGCCGACGAGACCAGGTTCCCGCCCGCGCGCAGCAGTTCGAGCAGGACGTCGAACTCCTTGCGGTTCAGGCCGATCTCCCGCCCGTCCCGGGTGACGGTACGGCGGGCGGGGTCGAGCCGTACGCCGGCCCGCTCCATCGCCGGGGGCGCCGCCCGGGGCGAGCGGCGGGCCAGCGTCCGCACCCGTGCCACCAGCTCGGCGAACGCGAACGGCTTGACCAGATAGTCGTCGGCCCCGAGGGACAGCCCGTCCACCCGGTCGCGCACCCGGCCGGCGGCGGTCAGCATGAGGATCCGGCTCGCCGCGCTCCTGGCGGCCAGGTCCCGGCAGACGTCGTCGCCGTGGACCTCCGGGAGGTCGCGGTCGAGGACGATGACGTCGTAGTCCACGTAGGCCGCCAGTTCGAGCGCCTCCTGACCGTCGTAGGCGACGTCCACGGCGAGGGCGTGCAGCCGCAGCCCCCGCGCGAGGGCGTCGGCGAGCTGTTCCTCGTCCTCGACGACGAGCACGCGCATCCCTGCCTCCCTGATCCCGCATCGAGAGTGACCGAGCCGGTGTTAGCCGCGAGTAAGGCGAACCGCGCACATCCCGGCTTATCCGCGTTTAGCACCGCGCCCGCTGGAGTTGGGCCGCGCTCCGGGCGAACGACCCGGAGCACGAGGGAGTGAGCCATGAAAATCCGGCTGCTGGCCGCGACCGCCCCACTGGCGCTGGTCCTGGCCGCCTGCGGCGGCTCCGGAGCCGCCTCCTCCGGGGACGACGGCATCGCCTCGGCCGGCGGCGGGTCCGCCGCCACGCCCGGCGCGTCCGCCTCCGCCACGCTCGACCCCCAGGAAGCGGGGCTCAAGTTCGCCCAGTGCATGCGCGAGCACGGCGTCGACATGCCGGACCCGAGCGCGGACGGCGGCGTCCGCATCCAGGTGCCCAAGGGCATGGACAAGGGCAAGGTCGACGCGGCGATGAAGGAATGCCAGCCGATCATGGAGAAGTCCGGCATCGGCGCGAGGGCGAAGGACCCCGAGGTCATCGACCGGTTGGTGAAGTTCGCCCGGTGCATGCGCGAGCACGGCGTCGACGTGCCCGACCCGGTCGACGGCCTCATCGAGATCAAGCACGAGAAGGCCGACGAAAGCAAGATCAAAGAGGCGCAGGAGGCCTGCTCGAAGCTCGCGCCGCGGCCGGGAGGCGGGAAGTGAGGAAGACGCTCGTCGCCGGCGGCCTCCTCGCGCTCGCCGCCGCCGGGGTGGTGACGGTCCTCCTCGACGGCGGCGGCACCGAGGCCGCCGCCCCCAGTACGCCGACGACCACCGCCACCGCCACGATCACCCGGCAGGACCTGGTGGACACCAAGACCGTGAGCGGGTCGCTCACCTACGACGGGGAGCGCCGGATCGCCACGGACGCCTCCGGCACGGTCACCTGGGTGGCCGCCGAGGGTTCCGTGGTCCGCCGCGGCCGCCCGCTGCTCAAGGTCGACCGCGAACCGGTCGTCGCGCTGTACGGCACATTGCCGCTCTATCGGACGCTGCGGCAGGGCGTGCCGGACGGGCCGGACGTCAGGCAACTGGAACGCAACCTCAAGGCCCTCGGGTACGGCGACGACCTGACGGTGGACGACCACTTCAGCTACGCGACCCACCTCGCGGTCAAGGCGTGGCAGGACGACAACGGCCTGCCGGAGACCGGACAGGTGGACGCCGCGCAGGCGGTGTTCGTCCCCTCGGCGGTCCGGGTGACCGAGACGAAGGTCGCGGTGGGCGACCGCACCGGGCCCGGACGGCAGGCGCTCACGGTCAGCGGGCTGCGGCGGCTGGTCCACGTGGACCTGGACACGGCGGACCAGACGCTCGCCAGGAAGGGAGCCAAGGTCGCCGTGACCCTCCCCGGCGGCGAGGAGGTCACCGGAAGGATCGGCTCGGTCGGCACCGTGGCGAAGGCCGTCCGGACCGCTCAGGGGGAGAGCGACGGGAGCACCGTCGACGTCGACATCACCCTGGACAAGACGCCCAGGACCCGGCTGGACCAGGCACCGGTCGAGGTCGAGCTGGTGAGCGAGCGGCACGAGGACGTGCTGGCCGTCCCCGTGGAGGCGCTGCTCGCGCTGCGCGAGGGCGGCTTCGGCGTCGAGGTCGTCGAGAACGGCGCGGCCCGCCTCGTGGCGGTCGAGACCGGCGCCTTCGGCGGCGGCATGGTCGAGATCACCGGCGCCGGCCTGGCCGAGGGCATGCGGGTGGGGGTGCCCGAGTCGTGAACGAGCGGACGAACACGAACGGCACGCCCCGCGCGGCGTCTCGTCGCGCGTCCGCGGCGCGCCCCGGCGGCCGCCCGCCGAGCGAGCCGTACGTCGTGGAGCTGCGCGACGTGACCAAGGTCTACGGCGGCGACGTGCACGCGCTGCGCGGGGTGAGCCTGACGGTCGGCGGCGGCGAGCTGCTCGCCATCGTCGGCCCCTCCGGGTCGGGCAAGTCCACCCTGCTCCACATGATCGGCACCCTGGACCGGCCCACCGGCGGCACCGTGCGGATCGCCGGCCACGACGTCGCCGGGCTCTCCGACCGCGAACTGTCCGCGCTGCGGGCGCGCCACCTGGGCTTCGTGTTCCAGAGGTTCCACCTGTCCCCGGGGACGACCGCGCTGGACAACGTCGCCGACGGCCTGCTGTACGCGGGCGTCCCGCCGCGGGTCAGACGGGAGCGGGCCGCCGTGGCGCTGGAACGGGTCGGCCTCGGCCACCGGCTCGGGCACCGCCCGGAGCAGATGTCCGGCGGCGAGCAGCAGCGGGTGGCCGTGGCCCGCGCGGTCGCGGGCGACCCGCCGCTGCTGCTGGCCGACGAGCCCACCGGGAACCTCGACTCCGCCGCGGGCGCCGAGGTGCTGCGGGTGCTGCGCGACCTGCACGCCGCGGGGACCACGGTCGCCGTCATCACGCACGACATGGAGATCGCGGGATGGTGCCCGCGCCGCGTCCGGGTCCGCGACGGCCGGATCGTCGCCGACGAGGGCTCCGGCCTCCGCGCCCCCGCGGAGATCACGATCGGAGCCGGCGAATGACGTCCTCCCCACGGCCGAATCCCGGTGTCTCCACACTCAAGGAGATGCGATGACCGCCAAGCCCGTGCCCGCCCGGCTCAGCCCCGCCGACGTCCTGCGGGTGGGCGCGGCCGGGCTGCGCACCCGCCCCACCCGCGTGATCCTCTCCGCGCTGGGGATCGCCATCGGCATCGCCACCATGATCGCGGTGATCGGCATCTCCTCGTCGTCGCGTGAGCAGTTGCTGCGCCAGCTCGACCGGCTCGGCACCAACCTGCTCACCGTGTCGGCCGGCCGCACCCTCTTCGGCGAGAACTCCCGGTTGCCCGTGGACGCGGTCGCCATGGTCGAACGTGTCGGCCCCGTCCGCACGGCCGCCGCCACCGGCACGGTCGAGGCGACCGTACGCCGGACCGACCGCATCCCCAAGGCGGTCACCGGCGGCATCGCCGTACGGGCGGCCACCGCCGGCCTGCTCACCACGCTGGAGGGACGCGTCGAGAGGGGCACCTGGCTGAACGCGGCGACGGAGCGGCAGCCCGCCGCCGTGCTCGGCTCGGCCGCCGCGAAACGGCTCGGCGTCGACCGGATCGGCGTCCGGGTGTGGATCGGGAACCGCTGGTTCACCGTCGTCGGCATCCTCGGCCCGATGCCGCTCGCCTCGGAGATCGAGCGGTCGGCGCTGGTCGGGTTTCCGGCCGCCGAGAGGCACCTGGGCTTCGACGGGCACCCCACGACCGTCTACGAGCGGTCGGCCGAGGAGTCGGTGGAGGCCGTCCGGGCCGTGCTGCCCCGTACGGTGAACCCGGAGAACCCCGAGGAGGTCGAGGTCAGCAGGCCCTCGGACGCGCTGGCCGCGCGGGCGGCCGCCGCGGGCGCGTTCACCAACCTGCTGCTCGGGCTCGGCGGCGTCGCGCTGCTGGTCGGCGGGGTCGGCGTGGCCAACACGATGGTGATCTCGGTGCTGGAGCGCCGCAAGGAGATCGGCCTGCGCCGCTCCCTGGGAGCGACCCGGGGCCAGGTGCGGATCCAGTTCCTGACGGAGTCGCTGCTGCTGTCGGCGCTGGGCGGCGTCGCCGGGTCCGCGCTCGGGGCCCTGGCCACCGTCGGCTACGCGCTGACACGGGACTGGCCGCCGGTCGTGCCGCCGTGGGCGGTCGGAGGCGCGATCGGCGCCACGCTCGTCGTCGGCACGGTCGCGGGCCTCTACCCCGCCATGCGCGCCGCCCGCCTGTCCCCCACCGTGGCCCTCGCCACCACCTGACGGGAACCATGGGCCGCAGGCTGAACCGAAGCGATGAGCGGGGCCCGGCGGTCATCTGGTGGACAGCCGGGCCCCGCTCACCTCACCACAGATCGCCGAGCCCGGGCTCCAGCCAGAGCAGCTCGGTGTCGAGCCCGTCCGGGCCCGCCGCGAGACCGGACGCCGACGGTTCGGTCGTCTGCGAGGCGTCCACGGCCGGCGTCCCCGGGTCGCCGTCCACCGCTCCATCGGGAAAATTCACGGTGACGTTCTGAGTTATCGTACAAACCCTGACATTGCGGCACAGGGCATTCTGGACGCTGGTCGCGCCGCCGATGCCACTCGTGGACGTGTGCTGATAGCCCCGATTACTGGTCGGACTCCTCACCGCCGAGATATTGCGGTTATGGCTGCCGTTTCCGGTGTTGTTCTCGTCCCCGCCGCCGCCGGAACGCGCGCCCGCCGTTCCACGGCTCACCGGGGAAAGCCCCGCCTCTGCCGAGGCAGGGGAGAGACCCGCGACGAAAACGACGGAAACGAAGCCGCCGACGAGAAAGAGCGGCACGCGTTTCCTCACGCCATGCGCCCCGACGCCATGCTGAAAGAACATCTGGTGGTCGCCCTCTGTCGAATTCGGACGGTTTCCGGCCACATTCAAAAACCGGAACCGATTCGCCAGCGTACTGGGCTCTCCGTCGATGACACGGAGGCGATGAGGGGCGGCGATAACGGGCGGCGCGGTTATTACCGCGCCATTACCCGACGAGCCGGCGACGCGGCCGGACGGGCCGTCGTCCGCGGAACGTCTTCGAGCCTCCGCGGGATCGTCTCACCGGGCGGCGTCTTCCTCCGGCACGTCGCCCGTCATCGGTGGAACGTCTTGAGCCTCTGCAGGATCCGGCAGATCCGCGACCGCTTCTTGCACATCGCCGACTGCGTGTTGGTGGTCTCGCTGGTGCTCGTCACCTGTTGCATCCCGCGCAGGATCGAGGGGCTGTTGACCGAGGGCGCGTAGTTCTTGTTGCACTTGCCGTTCCCCGTGCGTACGACGGGGCCGTGGTCGCGGGCGACGGCGGGCATCCGGGCGGAGGTCGGGATCGCGAGCGCCTCCGCCCTGCCGTGCGGCCAGGCCACCGCCCCGCATATCGCGACCGCCGCCACGACGGGCACCGGCCACCAGGCGCCGCGGACCGCCGCCGCTCGCGGTTTCCTCATGTGATGACGGGCCATGTCGTCGCGGCACCTGCCCTTCTCGTCACTCTGCGGCCGGACACCCGCAGAACCCCACGGCCTCCGGCCCCACGCCTTCGGTCGCCGCCTCCGGGAACGGAACAGGCGGTGCCTGCCTGTGTACCCCACGGCCGGGCGGCCGCCACGCGTCCCACGATCACCGGCCTGGATGATTACCGGATCTTGCCGCTCGCCGGGGGAGCACCGCCTCGCCTGAGGCACCGACCGGGGGCGACGACCCGTGACGACCGTCATGGGTGAAGTCACGATTCACGCCACTTATCGCGAGAAAAAGCGGAATCTACCGTCGAGGTCATGCAGAACTCGGCAGTCTTCTTCCACAAGGTGAGCATGAACTTCGGGCCGATCCGGGCGCTCGACCGGGCGAGCTTCACGATCGGCCGCGGTGAGACGGTCGCGCTTCTCGGGCACAACGGCGCGGGCAAGTCCACCGCGGTCGATCTCATGCTCGGGCTGCGCCGCCCGGACGAGGGCGACATCACCGTCCTCGGCACCACCCCGTCGCGCGCCGTGGCGGCCGGCCGGGTGGGCGCGCTGCTGCAGAGCGGCGGCCTGCCCGACGGCGCGACGATCCGCGACATCGTACGGCTCGCCTGCGGCCTGTACGGCGGGCAGCGGCGCGTGGACGAGGTCCTGGCGCTCGCGGGCCTGTCGGAGCTGGCCCGCCGCCGGACGACCGAGCTGTCCGGCGGCCAGGCCCAGCGCGTACGGTTCGCCATCGCGATCTCCGGCCGTCCCGAGCTGCTGTTCCTCGACGAGCCGACGGTCGCCCTCGACGTCGAGGCGCGCCGCGAGTTCTGGGCGGTGGTGCGGGACGCGGCCCAGGGCGGCACCAGCGTGGTCTTCGCCACCCACTACCTGGAGGAGGCCGACCAGTTCGCCGACCGGGTCGTCGTGCTGAACCGGGGGGCCGTGGTGGCCGACGCCGCCCCCTCCACCATCAAGGCGAGAGCGGGCGGACGGACGGTCCGCTGCGTGCTCGCCGCGCCGGACCCGCGCCGCCTGCTCGCCCTGCCCGGCGTCGTGGACGTCACGATCCACGGCGACGACGTGCGGCTCCGCACGGTCGACGCGGACCGGACGGTCGAGACGCTCTACGCATCGATCGGCGGTGTGCGCGACCTCCAGGTGACCGGCGCCGGTCTCGAAGAAGCCCTCATCTCGCTCTCATCGGAAGTCCCGTCGGGAAAGGATCAGTAATGTGGCCCTTCATGCGGTTTGAGATCATCCGCACCCTGCGCAACATCAAGTACCTGGTCTTCCTGATCGCGGTCCCCGTCGCCTTTTACCTGCTGTGGGGCCGCCAGAGCGGCACCCAGGACGGCGTGCAGGTCGCGGCGCTGGCGCTCGTCGCGATGGCCGTGTACGCGGCGACCGGAGGCGCCCTCATGGCGGCCGGCGGCGGGGTCGCCGACGACCGGGCGCAGGGGTGGCTCCGCCAGCTCAAGGTCACCCCGCTCGGCGACGCCCAGTGGTTCGCCGGCCGGATCGTGCTCGGCGTGCTCATGGTCCTGCCCGGGGTGGCGGGCGTGTCCGTCGCGGCGCTCACCGCGGGGCACGTCCACCTGGCCGCCGGTCGCTGGGCGGCGCTGATCGCCCTGCTGCTCGCCGGGTCGCTGCCGTTCGGGCTGCTCGGCCTGTTCCTCGGCCTCACCCTGCGCGGCAAGACCGCCCAGCTCGGCATCGTCGTCGTCTTCTTCGCGCTCACCGTGCTCGGAGGGGTGATCGGCGCCGGGCCCCTGCCCGGGGTGTGGGAGCGGATCCGCGAGCTCACCCCGTCGTACGGACTCGTCCAGGGCGGGAACGCGGTGATCGCCGGGCACGCGCCCACACTCGCGCAGGCCGGTGTGCTCGCCGCGTGGACGGTTCTGGCCGGCGCGGCCGTGCTCCTGCGGTGGCGGCGGAGCTCGGGCGCGTGAGCGACGTCCCCGAGGCGGGCCTCGGCACACCCCCCGGCCCGACGCCCGACGCATCCCCTGACGTGTCCCCGGGCTCCCCCGGCTCCCTCGGCTCCCTCGGCTCCCCCGGCGGAGCCTCCGGCGCGAACCCCGGCGTCGTCCCGGGCGTGCCGGAGGACGGCTCCGCCCGGGGCGTCGCCTCCGTATGGTCGGCGCGGGCCTGGTCCCGCTTCCTGCTGATGATCCTGGCGACGGTCTTCGCGTCCGCCGTGTACGTGAACGGCGGGCACCCGGCGTGGGCCGTCGCCCTCGTCCTCTGCCTCGCCGTACTGACCGGTGTGCTCGGCGTGACGACCCGCTTCATGGCGGACGACAGGGAGGGGCACTGGGCGGCGGCTTTCGGCGTGCTCACGGCCCTCGTCCTCGGGCTGGAGGCGTGGGCCGGGCCGGAATGGGCGGTCACCGCCGCCTGGGCGACCTCGGCGGCGGGCTGGAGCCGGAGCCGGCACCGCAAGCCGCTGATCGGGGGCGTGTCCGCGGCGACCGGGCTGCTCGTCCTCTCGCACGGCGCGGACGTGGGGCAGGCCGTCGTCTTCGCGGCGTTCGTCCTGCTGGCGGGCGTGTTCTCGGCTCAGGCGCGCAGGAGCTCCGAACTGATCGACGAGCTCCGGAGCACGCGGCGCGAGCTGGCCCGGCTGGCCGTGCTCGAAGAGCGCAACCGCATCGCCCGCGACCTGCACGACCTGGTCGGGCACAGCCTCTCGGTCGTCGCGGTGAAGACGGAACTCGCCCGCCGCCTGCTCTCGCTGGACACCGACCGGGCCGACGCCGAGCTGAAGGACATCGACGCGACCGTGCGCCGCGCCCTCGCCGAGGTACGGCAGGCCGTCACGAGCTACCGCCAGCCCACGCTCGCCGCCGAGTTGTCGTCCGCCGTACGGGCCGCCGAGGCGGCGGGCATCGCGTGCGAGGTGCGCGCCCCCGAGACGTGGGACCTGCCGGTTCCGGTGGAGGGCCTGCTCGCGTGGACCGTACGCGAGGGGATCACGAACGTGCTGCGGCACAGCGGCGCGTCGTCGTGCGTCATCACCGTCTCGCCGGTCGCGCCCGTCTCGGTGGAGATCGCCGACGACGGCTCCGGCCCGCCGGAAGGGGAAGGCCGGGGCAACGGGCTCGCCGGGCTGAGCGAGCGGGCCCGCGCCCTCGGCGGGACGCTCACCGTGGGGCGCCGGGACGGCGGCGGCTTCCTGCTCCGCGTCGAGGCGCCGAAGGAGGCCCGATGACGGGAAACGCCGAGGAGGACACGATGGCGCCGGGTGCCGCGGAAGGGCTCACGGCGCGAGGAGGGGTGATGACGAGAAACGCGGAGGGAGGCACGATGGCGATCCGCATCCTGCTGGCCGAGGACCAGACCATGTTCCGTGGCGCCATGGCGGCGCTGCTGTCGCTCGAACCGGGATTCGAGGTGGTCGGCGACGTGGCCCGCGGCGACCAGGTGGTGGGCGCCTGCGAGGCGCTGCGTCCCGACGTGGCGCTGCTCGACATCGAGATGCCCGGCATCGACGGACTCGAGGCGGCCAGACGGCTGCGTACGGCGGTGCCGGAGACGAAGGTCGTCATCGTGACCACCTTCGGCCGGCCCGGCTACCTGCACGCCGCGCTCGCCGCCGGGGCACGCGGTTTCCTCATCAAGGACACGCCGATCGAGCAGTTGTCGGCCGCGATCCGCAAGGTCGCGGACGGCGGGCAGGCGATCGACCCGGCGCTGGCGGTCGCCGCGCTGAGCGAGGGGGCCAGCCCGCTCACCCCGCGCGAGAAGGACGTGCTCGCCGCCGCGCGCGGCCACGGCACCATCGCCGACATCGCCCGCGGCCTGCACCTGTCGTCGGGGACCGTGCGCAACCACCTCTCGGCGGCCATCCAGAAGCTCGGCGCGCGGACCAGGGCGGAGGCGGTGGAGACCGCGGAGGGCAAGGGCTGGCTCTGACCCCCTCCGGCGCGGCCGCGGCCGCCGCACGAGGTATTATTCGGTTGTTGCCTAACAAGGAAACGAAGCGATGAATCTTGTCTACGAGGCGCTGGCTCACCCCACCCGCCGGCAGATCATCGCGCTGCTCCGACGGGGAGACCTCCCCGCCGGTGAGATCGCCGCCCACTTCGACATCGCCAAGCCGACCCTCTCCGGCCACCTCCGGGTGCTGCGCGAGGCCGGCCTGGTGGCCGGGGAGCGGCACGGCACCTCGATCGTCTACAGCCTCCAGCTCTCCCTGCTGGAGGAGTCGCTGGCCGCGCTTCTCGACCTGTTCAAGATCGACTCGGCCGGGTCGGGCGCCCCACCCCCACCCTGAGGAGCACTCGCCGGACACGACCCCCGCCCCCGACGAGGAAAGGACCCCCATGTCCAAGGACGCCGCAACCGAGGACCGGCTCGACATCCGTCCCGGCCTCATCGCCACCGCCGCCGCCCTGCTTCTGGCCGGCGGGATCTCGCTCTGGGGCTGGACCGCCCTTCCCGACGACGCGCGCATCCCCATGCACTGGGGGCCGTCCGGCGAGGTCGACCGCTACGGCGGGAAGACCGAGGCCCTGATCACGCTTCCCCTGATCGTCCTCGGGCTCGGCCTGCTCCTCGCCGTCGCGCCCCGGCTGATGCCCCGGCGGCAGAACGCCGCACGTTCCCGGCACGTCTATTTCGCGGCCTGGGTGGGGACGCTGGTCCTACTCACGGTCACTCACGCGGTGAGCGTCTTCAACGCGGCCGGCGGAGACCTGCCCGTGGTGAGGATCATCATGGCGCTCATCGCTCTCCTCTTCGTGGTGCTCGGCAACTACTTGCCCAAGTCGCGCAGCAACTGGATCGCGGGCGTGCGCACCCCCTGGACGCTGGAGAGCGACGTGGCCTGGCGGCGCGCCAACCGCCTGGCCGGCATCCTCTTCGCCGTGGTGGGCCTGGCGCTCCTGGTCGGCGCCTTCATCCTGCCGATCCCCGCGCTGGTCGTGCTCACCCTTACCGGGACGGCGGTCTGCGCGATCGGGCCCACTGTCTACTCCTGGTGGATCTGGCGCGCCGACCCCGGCCGCTGACCGCCGCCCAGGGCACGCCAGGGGCAAGTCTCTGAGCCGGCCGACGGGCCCCCGGTGCTCACGCCAGGGGCAGGGTGAGACATCGGCCGGCACGGCATTTCGGACAACTTTCCACTCGTCGCCATATAGAGCGACGAAAGCCGAGCGCTGGATATGCCGCACGACAAGCCCGGCGAATCCCAATGGACCGATCCCACAAAACCCCTACGTAACACGCGACAGCCGGATAATCTCAGCCAAACCCATAAATCCGGACTTCAGAGGTAACTCGTGCCGTGGTCGTGGGGAGAGCTGCCTGTCGGCCGCGTCGTGCGCCTCCACGGGGCCGGCGCCGAAGCCCTGACCCCGGCCATCGACCCGCTGCCCGACGGCGCCCCGGCGATCGTCACGTACTTCGCGCGCGAGGCCCCGTCCACAGCCGACCTGGTGGCCTCGATGCTGGACGAGTTGGAACAGGCGGCCGTCGGCCTGTTCCCCGCGTGGTTGCCGGGAGCGGACGGCATCGACGGCCCCGGCGGCGCGGGTGTGCCCGCCGTACGGGCCCTCGCCCTGCGGGCGGCGTCGGCGACCGGCCACTTCGGTCCCTTCCTCGCCGACCTGGCCGAGATCTCCCTCCGCTGGGCCGCCGCCCCTCCCGCCGACTTGTCCACAGGTTGTGGATTCCCCGGGAACGGCAGACCGGCCGGGCCTCGTGGCTCAGCCGTGAACGGCGCCGCCCTGGCACCCGCCCCTTCCGGTACAGGCGTCCTCCCGGGAGGCAGGACGAGGTTCGCTCCCGAGACGCGGGCCGCCGGGCTCGCCCGGGTGCTCGCCGCGAGCTTCCGCCGGGCGCACGCCGCGATCCTCGTGGTCGTACCGACCGGCCTGTCCCCGCTCACGGAGGAGATCCTCGTCGGGGCCTGCGAGTGGCTCGCCCATCGCGGCGGCCTCGGCGTCTGGTTGACCGGCGCCCCGCTGGTGTCGGTCGACCGCGTACCCACCGTGTACGTGGGGCCCGCGGAACGCCGGACGGAGCGAGGAAAGGAACACCGGGCGGACGTGCCGATCAGGTCCTATCCGGCCGCCGGCCGTCCCCACCCGGGCAGCGCCGTCGAGAAGAGGCTGGAAGACGCCCTCGGCCGGTGCGCCTGGGCCGCCGGGCGGGAGTGGAACCAGCCCTACCAGCCGCACCCGCTCGTCAACCGGATGTGGCTCGACCTGCTGTGGCGCGCCGAGCGCTGCGTCGTCGAGATCGACGGCCGAGAGCACGGCACCACGGACAAATACGAAGCCGACCGACGGCGCGACGCCTGGCTCATCCGGGATGGTCACGCCGTCCTTCGGTTCAGCAACGAACAGATCCTTGCGGACCCGCAAGCCGTGCTCGACCGGATAGAGCGTGAGCTTCGCGCACGCCGCCAGAGCCCATTGGAGGAATAACGCATGTCCGAAACCGACCTGACGTTTGCCGATATCGCAATATTGCTGGTGTTGATGGCTGAAGCCCGGGAAGTGCCGAATCCCGAGTTGCAGGCGATGTACGGCGGCGTGGATCTCAACGGCAAACAGCGCCGGAAGCTGAACGACCTCAAGCTGGTGGACAGCCGCAAAAGCCGAGAGCACCGGAACGCCAACCTTCACCTGCTCACCGACAAGGGATGGGTCCGGGTCGCGGAGGAGGTACGCGCCGGGCTCACCATGCCCGCCGGCAACGTGGGACGGGCGGCGGTCGCGGCCACGCGAGCGATCATGATCGCCCTCCAGCGATTCCTGGACCGAAGCGATCACCGGTACTCGGACATCTTCCGGCCCGCGGACGCTCCCTCGGCCGGCGACGCCACACGGACGACGTCCGTCGACCAGCCGGGGACGGCCCCCGCCCACCCCACGGCCGCTGAGAACGCGCGCACACCGGACGGCAGCGCGGACGACACACCTGCCGAACCCATCCAGGGCAGGCGTGCGGAGGGCGAGAGCTACGGCGACCGGCCGGTAAGAGACGCCGACACCCCCGCGGACACCGAGATGGCGATCCGCGCCGCCTACGCGAAGCTGGCGGGAAAGCCGGGTGACTGGGTGAGGCTCACCGAGCTCCGCCCGCTGCTCGGCGACGTCTCCCGGTCGGAGGTGGACGCCACCCTCAAGCGGATGTCCAGCACGCCGGGTGTCACCTTCAGCCCCGAGTCGAACCAGAAGGCGCTCACCGCGGCGGACCGGGAAGCGGCGGTGATCATCGGCAACCAGAGCAAGCATCTCCTCCAGATCGAGGCGTGATGACCGACCGTGACCTGACCGCCCTGGGGGCCCTCCGCTTCAACTACATCGACGGCGCCGACGACGTGTGGTGCTCGTCGCCGTACCACGTGGAGACCCTCCACCACGCCACTGCCCAGATGCTGCTCCAGGCCGTCGCCGAGGCGGGAGAGAACCAGAACGCGAACCCCATCGGGCTGGTCGTTCAGGGCCAGCGGGGCAGCGGCAAGACCCACCTGCTCGGCTCGCTGCGCGAGCAGGTGCAGCGCGACGGCGGCTATTTCTTCCTGGTCGGGCTGCTCGACGCCAGGAACTTCTGGGAGAGCACCGTCCTCTCCATGCTGGACGGCCTCTCTCGTCGCGACATCGGCGGAGAGACACAGCTCAGCGTCTTCCTCCGGCGCCTGGCGTCCCTGGCCGACGTACCCCGGATGGTCCGCAGAGCGATCTACGGCCAGGCCGCCCTGACCAAGGACGCTCTCGACGCGTTCATCGGGGCCCTCCGTCATGTGGACCGCCAGGTGGGCCGGGAGACCCAGGACGTGGCGCGCGCTCTCGCGCTGCTCGCCTCGGACGAGTTCGCCGCGCAGGACATCGGCGAGTCGTTCCTCACCGCGAGCCCGGAGGAGGAGCCGGGAGAACGGGCCCGCTGGGGCATCCGGCAGGTCGCCAAATCGCCTCAGGAGATCGTCCGGGACCTGTCCCGGCTGCTCGCGCTCACCGGCCCCTCGGTCATCGCGGTCGACCAGATCGACCTGCTCATCGCGGAACTCACGCTGCTGGCCGGCAAGAACCAGATTCCCGACGCGGACGAACTGCTCAAGATCGAGCAGGTCGCGCACGGGTTGATGGGGTTGCGCGAGATGACCCGCCGCACGGTGACGATCCTCTCGTGCCTCCCGTCGACCTGGGTGCTGATCGAGCAGTTCGGCACCGACACCGTGCAGGACAGGTTCCGCAGGGCGGCAACGCTGAGGACGCTCAACGACCCCGAGATCGCCCGCTCCCTGGTGGCGAAGCGGTTCCAGGTGCAGTACGCCGGGGCCGGCTACCAGCCGCCCTATCCGACCTGGCCGATCGCCCCCGAAGCGTTCGCGGAGGCCGGGGAGTTCACCCCGCGCCAGCTCCTCAAAGAGATCCACGCCCACGTCCAGGCATGCTTGCTCGAAGGGGCCGTCTGGGAACTGGAACGTTTCGGTGACACGCCCGGAAGGCGGAAGCCGCCCCCCATCTCGCCCGCCGACCTCGCCGCGTTGGACGCCCGTTACGCCGAGCTGAGGAACGGAGCCGACATCCCCGCGGCGCTCGCCCCCGCGACCGAGGACGCGACGATGCCCCGCCTGCTGACCGCCGGGCTCACCGCGTGGATCGCGGGCCTGGGTGACGACGGCAACGACTTCGCGCAGGACTCGCCGCCGAGCGGCAAGCCGGCGCTGCACGCGCGCCTGCGCCGGACCCTGCACGAGGCGACGGAGGACGAGGCTCACTGGGCGTTCCGCGCGATCTCCACCCAGCACGCCAACGCCGCGCTGACCCGGCTGCGCAACGCCTGCGTCGCGACGGGACTGGACGCGGCCACGCCGAAGCGGCGGTTGTTCATCCTGCGCAACGAGGACTGGGCCAAGGGGCCGCGAACCCGTGAGGCACTGGCCGCGTTCGAGGAGGCGGGCGGCCGGACCCTGACCGTCAGTCCGGACGATCTGGCGCGGATGGCGGCGCTCGAAACCCTCATCATGGAGAACGATCCGCGGCTGCGCGCCTGGTTCACCGTCCGGAGACCCGCCGAGGACATCAAGATCTTCACGGAGGCCCTGGGCGATGTCCCGGCCACGCCCAGGACACCGGTGTCACCCGCCGACACCGACACCGGCCCCGTCACGCCGGGTGGAGGCGTGGCAGAACCGGCCGCCGCGGGGTCTCCCTCCTCCGTGCCGTGCGCATCCGGCCCGGAACGACACTCGGTACCGGAGGACCGGCCTGATCCCGCTCCTTCGGAGCCGGGTCACAAGGAGGCCGGCCGGAAGGGCTCCGGCGCGTCCGATGCCGACCTCCCCACCCGGTCCGGCGTGAGCATGGTGCCGTACGTGACCGTGGGCAGGGCGATGACGGACGGCACGCCGATGCGGGTGACCCTGGAGACGCTGAGGAAGCACACGGCGATCTTCGCCGGGTCCGGGTCGGGCAAGACCGTGCTGATCCGCCGCCTGGTCGAAGAGTGCGCGCTCCAGGGCGTGTCCGCGATCGTGCTCGACCCGAACAACGACCTGGCTCGGCTGGGCGACCCCTGGCCGGAGGCCCCGCCGTACTGGGACGAAGGAGACGCGGCGCGCGCGGAGGACTATCTCGCGAACACCGACGTGGTCGTCTGGACGCCGCGCAGGAAGCTGGGCCGCCCGCTGACCTTCCAGCCGCTGCCGGACTTCGCGGGCGTCGCCGACGACCCGGACGAGTTCGACGCCGCGCTGGACGTCGCGGTGGCGTCGATCCTGCCCCACGCCAAGCTGGACGCGAAGACGCACAAGGCCCAGCGCGGCCAGGCCGTGCTCCGTGAGGCGCTCAGGTACTACGGCAGGCGGGGACACACCGACCTGACCGGCCTCATCGAGCTGCTGTCGGACCTCCCGGACGGCGTGAGCGGGCTGGACGGCGCGACGAAGATCGGCGCCGACCTGGCCCAGACCCTCACCGCCGCCAGAGTGAACGACCCGATGTTCGGCGGCGAGGGCGCGCCGGTCGATCCCGGCCTGCTGCTGACGCCTCCCGAGGGCAAGCGGGCCCGGATCTCGGTGATCAGCTTCATCGGGATGCAGGGGGACGAGCAGCGGCAGAGCTTCGTCAACCAGCTCCAGATGGCGCTGTTCGCCTGGATCAAGCGCAACCCGGCCCGCGAGCGGCCGCTGGGCGGGCTGTTCGTGATGGACGAGGCGCAGACGTTCGCGCCGTCCACCATGCTCACCCCCTGTACGCGGAGCACGCTGGCGCTCGCGTCCCAGGCCCGCAAGTACGGTCTCGGCCTGGTCTTCGCCACCCAGGCGCCGAAGGGACTGCACAACCAGATCCCGGGGAACGCGGCCACCCAGTTCTTCGGCCTGCTGAACAGCCCGGCCCAGATCGACGCGGCACGGGAGATCGCCCGGGCCAAGGGCAGCGGCGTGGACGAGATCTCCCGGCTCGGCTCCGGCCAGTTCTACGCCGCCTCGGAGGGGACCGCGTTCGCGAAGCTGCGGGTGCCGATGTGCCTGAGCCACCACCCCAAGGCCGCGCTCACCACGGAGGAGGTGCTCGAAAGGGCGAACGGCTCGCAGGAGACCGATGAAAACTGACGATCCGTCCACATCTGCCTGACTATTGTGATCCCACCTGATCGAGGGGGAAGGCGAACGATGGCTAAGGGTGGGTCCGAGGCGTCTTTGGGCAGCCGGTACGTGCTCCTCGACGAGATCGGTGCCGGTGGGATGGGCACGGTCTGGCGGGCGCGGCACCGGGAGACCGGAGAGGTCGTCGCGGTCAAGCTGCTGCGCGACGGTCTCAGCGGCGACGAGGACCTGGTCCTGCGGTTCGTGCAGGAGCGCAACGTCATGCGTACGCTGCGCCACCCCAACATCGTCGCGGTGCGCGACTTCGTCATCGAGGGCGAGCGCCTCGCCCTCGTGATGAACCTCGTCCGGGGCGGGGATCTGCGCGCCCTGTTGCGCAGCCGCGGCACGCTGCCCCCGGCCGAGGCGGCCCTGCTCATGGCCCAGGTCGCCGACGCGCTGGCGGCCGCGCACGCCCGGGGTGTCATCCATCGGGACATCAAGCCGGGGAACGTCCTGCTCGACGCGGCCACCGGGCAGGCGCGGCTCACCGACTTCGGCGTGGCCCGCATCGTCCACGGTCCGGGCCTCACCCAGACCACCTCGATCATCGGCACGCCCGCGTACCTCGCTCCCGAGGTGGCCGACGGCAGCGCCCCCACGACCGCCGTGGACGTCTACGCCGTCGGTCTGATCCTGTACGAGCTGCTCGCCGGGCGTCCGCCGTTCGTCGGCGACCACCCCATGGCCCTGCTCCGGCGGCACGCGACGGCGATGCCCCGGCGGCTGCCCGGGATGCCGGACGTACTGTGGCCGATCATCTCCGCCTGCGCCGCGAAGGACCCCGCCCGGCGTCCGCCCGCCGACCAGGTGGCGGCGGCGCTGCACCGGGCGGCGCCGGCGCTGGCCGGGCTGCCCGCCCTCACCCCGGTCGCCAGGGAAGGCGATCCCTCCGCCACGTCAGAGACCCTCCCCGCGAACAACCCCGCCGTGGACGCCCCGGCCGTGGACGCTCCGATCACGAGGGGGCCGAGCGCGGCCGCGGCCTCCTCTGCGGGACCGACCTCCCCTGGAAGCGCGGGCTCCGGTACGCCGGGCGAGCGGACCGTGGCCTCGGCGGCACGCGGGCGCTCGGGGAAACGGCTGATCGTCGCGGCGGCGACCGTCACCGCGCTCGCGCTGACGACGGCCGCGGTGGCCGTCGTGGCCCCGTGGCGCGACTCCGAGGTGGGGGCCCAGGGCGACCCGGCCATCAGCGCGGAGCGGGCCGGCGCGACGGGCACGGCCGGTACCCCGTCCCCCACGCCGTCCGAGACGGCGAGCGGCTCACCCACGCCGCCCCGGAAGAGCCGGCCGGTCCGTACGCACAGCCCGGCGCCCAGCGAGACGCGCCCGCCCGCGCGGCCCAGCCCGACGCGCCGGGTGCCGGACCGCACCCGTACACCCAGTCCCAAGCCGCCGGCGACCGTGGCGGCCGACCCGCCGGGTGAGGAGAAGGTCACGATCGATCCCGGAGGCCAGGAGTCCCAGCCGGCATGGCGGTGCCGTTCGTGGTTCTCCGTCAGCGCCGGCGTGGAGATGTCCCCCTGCATGGCCCTGGTGGGCGACGTCTTCCACCTGCTCGGCCGGGTCAGGGGGTCCAGCTCGGTCCGCTCGGACGTCCACGTCCAGCTCTACGACACCGACGCCGACACGAACGTGTCGCAGCCCTTCATCTGCTCGGGCGTCTCCCCCGCGAACGACGGCGCGATCGCCACCTGCGGCCCCTTCACCACCACGGCCCCGCGCAAGGGCGCCAAGCACGACGTCCGGCAACGGTGGAAGAAGACCGGGGCGTCCGCCTACAGCGGCGGCGTGGAGAGCCCCTGGACCCTCTGGTAGTCCGCGACCTGCGGATACGCAGTCCGTGGCTCACGGATACGTAGTGCGTGACCTGCGGATACGCGACGGGACGCGGCATCGAGCGGGTCGTGCCGGGCCGTGCGGCGGTGATGGAGGGGCCGGACCCAAAAGTCCGGGTCGTCCCGATATGGCCAGCTTGATGATCTTCAAAGGACAACCTAAGGTTGTCAGACATGGAGCCATCAGAATTACTCTCGAAGGCGCGGTCACGTTCGGTCGACCCGGCGGACCCCCTTGAGACCCTCTCGGCCGCGATCACCCTGGGCGAGGAGCTCAGCCGTGACACGGACGCCCTGCTCGACCTCGCCGTACGCGACGCCCGCGAGGCGGGCGCCTCCTGGACCGCAATAGGAGAGCGGTTCGGGTTCTCGAAGCAGGCCGCCAGAAAGCGCTTCTCCCCGCCCTTCGCCGGTCGCCATCTGGCGAACCGCCGGAAGAAGCGCGACGCCGCCTGCTCCTTCTGCCGGCAGACGCCCGGCCCCCGCAACCACATGGTTCACGGCGAGGCCGGCCGGATCTGCGACGCCTGCGTGGCACTGGCCAGCGACATCGTGGCCGACCTCGCCAAGCGCCGATAGGCCGCGCCCCGGCAGGGGAGAGCGGAACACCAGGAGGCCGGGCCCGGGAGCGAACCCGGACCCGGCCTCCGCCCCGCCCAGCACATATCACGACAAACCGGATGACCGGTCAGGTCACGGTCAGCCGCCGCTGGTAGCGCTCGTCCCGCCACAGCTCCTTGTCGAGCACCTCCGCCAGCGCCGTCGCCGCGTCGTACACGTCCACGTAGCGCAGGTACAGCGGCGCGAAGCCGAACCGCATGATCTCCGGATCGCGGTAGTCGCCCACGATGCCCTTGTCGATGAGGGCCCGCACCACCGGATAGCCGTCCGCGTGCCGGTAGCTCACCTGGCTGCCGCGCCGCTCCGGGTCGCGCGGCGTGACGAGGGTCAGATCGGGCCGCAGCTCGTCGATCAGGTCGATGAACAGCGTGGTCAGGGCCAGGCTCTTGGCCCTGATCTGCCCCATGTCGACGGTCTCCCAGATGTCCAGCGACGCGTTCAGCGCGCTGTAGGAGAGCACGGGCGGGCTGCCCGTGGCGAAGCGACGCACCCCGTCGGCCGGCCGGTAGTCCGGCTCGAACGCGAACGGCGCGGCGTGCCCGTGCCATCCCGACACCACGTTGTGCGCGGCGTCCTGGTGCCGCTCGGCCACGTAGAGGTACGCGGGCGCGCCCGGCCCGCCGTTGAGGTACTTGTAGGTGCAGCCGACGGCGAAGTCCACGCCGGCGGCGCGCAGGTCCACGGGCACGGCCCCGGCGCTGTGGCAGAGGTCCCAGATCATCAACGCCCCCGCGGCGTGCACCTGGGCGGTGACGGCGTCCATGTCGCGCAGTTCGCCGGTCCGGTAGTCCACGTGGCTGAGCAGCACCGCGGCCACGTCGTCGCCCAGCGCCTCGTCGAGCGACCCGATGTCCCTGATCTCGTACGAGCCGAGCGCCCTGGCGACCCCCTCGACGACGTACCGGTCGGTGGGGAAGTTCTGCAGGTCGGAGACGATCACGCGGCGGCCGGGGCGGAGCGGCAGCGCGGCGGCCATGACCTTGAAGATGTTCGCCGACGTGGAGTCGCCCGCGAGGACGCTGCCCGGCCCGGCGCCGATCAGCCGCGCCAGCCGGTCTCCGGTGGTCTGCGGCAGGTCCCACCAGCCCGCGGTGTTCCAGCTCGCGCCGAGGTCGCGACCCCACTCGGTCTCCACGGTGTGCGCCACCTTGGCCGCCGTACGCCGGGGAAGCGCGCCCAGGGAGTTGCCGAGCAGGTACGTGACCCCGCCGGGAAGGGTGAACTCCTCCCGCAGCTCACGCAGCGGGTCCTCACTGTCGAGGGCGTAACAGTCGGCACGGCTGATAGCCACGATCTGAACTCCTTTGTTCGGTAGTCATTTCCTGAAATACCGCCAAATGTGCCCTGACACACAGGGAGACGTCCAGACTTCTCCCGCCGGGCCCGACCCGCACGGGACCATGGCCGGGTGGCCACGATCCCGTCACCACCCACACAATGTCCGCCATGGTTCTCGTATGGCGCATGTGGGGTCACGTCATCCTGAGCGCCGTCCTGGCGATCCCGGTCGCGGTGCTCGCGGCCCGCCTGCTCGCGCGCCGGAGGGCCGCCCTGGGCCACCCCCACCCGGCCCGTACGGCGTACGCGGACATCGCCATGATCGTCGCAACCCTCCCCTGGCTGTGGATGGTCCTCACCCCGGGAAGCGGCACGGAGGGCGTGAACCTCGTCCCCTTCCGCGACCTGGCCGCCGTACTCCGGGCGCCCGCCGCGACCGCGATCGTGCAGGTCGGAGGCAACCTCCTGGTGTTCGCGGCGCTCGGCGCGCTGCTGCCGGTCAGGTCCGCGCGGTTCGCCCGGCTGTGGAGTGTGGCCCTCGTGGCCGCCGCCGCCTCCGTCACCGTCGAGGCCCTCCAGTTCGGCCTGCGCCTGCACCGGGTGTCGTCGATCGACGACGTGCTGCTCAACACGGCGGGAGCCGTACTGGCCGCGATCATGACGCTGCGTTGGCACGCGGCCCGCACGGCGGCGCGGACCGTTCCACGGTAACCGGCAGCGATAAACCCTGGAGATCGTCACACAGGCACGATCCGCTCAAAATAAGCACCGGGCCAACGTCATTTCCTGTGCGATCGTGGACAAGACGGGGCAAGTTCTCTGAAGACGCTAACCCCCCGTTGGTGACAGAGGGTGATCAAACGTGACGGAAAGCCCGGTGCATCACGAACTCCCGATCTATCGGCGCATCGCCGACAGGTTACGCGGCAGGATCCTGTCCGGCGATCTGCGTGACGGAGATCGGCTACCGGGCGAGAACGCGCTGATGGCCGAGTACGGCGTCGCCCGCGCGACGGCCCGCCAGGCCCTCGCCGTGCTCATCAACGAGGGCCTGGCCGTCCCCCGGCGCGGCTCCGGCGTGTACGTGCGATTGTTCCGCCCGATCCGCAGGCACGGCTCGCGACGGCTCTCCCGCGAACAGTGGGCGGAGGGCCGGGCCATCTGGGACGCGGACACCCACGGACGCGCCTACACGGTCGACCAGGTCGAGATCCGGCGGGAACCGGCCGACGAGGAGGTCGCTCGTGTCCTGGGCACCGGCGAGGTGTGGGTGCGCCGCCGGCGCTATCTCGTGGACGGCCGGCCGGTGCAGCTCGCCGGCTCGCACTTCCCCGCCGAGCTGGTCGAGGGGACGGCGGTCGTGCTGCCCGACACCGGCCCCGGCGGTGTGTACGCCCGGCTGGGCGACCTCGGTCACTCCCCGGCGCACTTCACGGAAGAGCTGCGCGCCCGGATGCCCCACCCGCGCGAGGCGGAGCTGCTCGGCCTGCCCGCGGGCACCCCCGTCATCGCCATCGCACGTACGGCTTACACCGCGGAGGGCCGCCCGGTCGAGCACAACGAGATGATCCTCGACGCCGCCTCGTACGTACTCCAGTACGACTTCGACGCATAGGTCAAGCAGGCGACCGGCGATAGGTTGACCTGACCATACCGATCATTGATTTCTCTAGAGATGTCCCCCACCTTGAGTGGTAGAGGTCAAGCCGCCTCCGGCGCCCCAACACCCCAGGACGACCCGGACGCGGCAGGGCCCGGCCACGAGCGCGGAAGCCTCCGACCCTATCGGGGGCGGAGGCTTCCGCATCCTTGATCCCCCGTGGGGGCGTCGCCACTGGTGCCATCCCAACGGCGCCTCCACGGGCACCAGACGCGCCACCGCCGGCGGCCACCGGTCGGCGGCTACTGGTGGTGGGCGGGCCGGCCGTTCTGCTGCTCGTTCTGCACCCGGACCACGGCGACGTCCGTGGTGACGTCGGTGTCCTGTCCGGGCGGCGTGGGGCCGCCCTCGGCCTGGCCGATCACGTCCTCCACGATGACCCGGATGTCCTCGTCGTCATCGGCGGCGGCCTCGGCGGGCGCGAGCTCGAGCGGCTGGGGGGCGGCGTGCGGGGCCGGCGGCAGCACCGCGGCCTCGTCGATCAGGGGGCCGGCGGCGCTCTCCCGGTGGATCAGGTCGCCCAGGACCGACCCGATCTCCCCCAACCTGCGCATCACCTCGGCGTGCGTGTCGGTCAGGTACGCCACCCGGCGGCCGGTGTGCTCGTCCAGCGCGGCGACCCGCTGCTGGGCGGCGGTCAGCGTCGAGTGGGCCTCGGCGCGGGCGTCGCCGACCAGCTTCTCCGCCTCCAGCCGGGCGACGGTGAGCTGCCGGTCCGCCTCGGCGCGCGCGGAGCGCAGCGTGTCCTCGGCCTCGGCGCGCGCCGTGCCGAGGGTCTCCTCGGCGTCCGCTCCGGCCTGGGCGAGCAGCCGCTCCGCGGCGCTGGTCGCGTCGGCCACCCGGCGCTCGGCCTCCTCCTGGGCGGCGGCCCGGATCGAGTCGGCCTGCTCCCGCGCGGTGGCGATCATCCGGTCGGCCTCGTTCGCGGCCTGCTCGCGCAACCTGGTGGCCTCCGACTGGGAGGCCTCCTTGTTGGCCGCCGCCTCCTCGTGCGCCAGCTTGAGTATCTGGCTCAGCCGCTCGCCCAGCTCGTCGGGGTTCTGCGGGGCCTCCGACAGCCTGCGGCGCGCCTCGGACAGCTCGGCCCGGCTCTGCTCGGCCTGGTCGATGGTCCGCGCCAGCCGCTCCTCAAGGTCCCTGATCTGGTTCCGGGTCCTGATCATGTAGTCATGGACCTGACGGCGGCTGTATCCGCGCATCACGACTTCGAAGGAGTCGTCACTCAGGAGGTCGGGGAAGTTCTCGGTCTGATTCGTCATTGACAAGCCCTGGGGTTGGGAATTGAGGCGGTAACGCACGTCAGGACATGACTTTCCTGCTATCCGCCCTACCTCGCAACCCGAATGCCCGACCTCGCGCCCCGGCGCGCGCTCCCGGCCGCCCCGCGCCACACCCATGAAGACCCCATGAAGCCCCCCGGTAAGACGCCGCGAAGCCCCGGCACCCGCGTTCCCGGCCCCGTCATGAAGACCCCATGAAGCCCCCGCCCCCCCGCGTTCCCGGCCCGTACCGCGCCCGGGAAGGCCCGTGACAGCACGGAACGCCCCTCCCCGCCGAGCCGGCGGCCGGGCCCGTGGGATCATGACGCCATGCCGTACATCGCTGCTCTGGACGACGACGCCACCCCCGACCTGCACCCCGACTCCTGGGTCGCGCCCGGCGCGGTGATCGTCGGCCGGGTACGGCTCGGCCGCGGGTCGAGCGTCTGGTACGGCTCGGTGCTGCGCGGCGACGACGAGCGGATCGAGATCGGCGCCGAGTGCAACGTCCAGGACCTGTGCTGCCTGCACGCCGACCCCGGCCAGCCCGCGATCCTGGAGGACCGGGTGAGCCTCGGGCACAAGGCGATGGTCCACGGCGCCCACGTCGAGACGGGCGCGCTCGTCGGCATCGGCGCCGTCGTCCTCGGCGGCGCGCGGATCGGCGCCGGGACGCTGGTCGCGGCGGGCGCGGTGGTCACGCCCGGCGCGGTCGTCCCGGCGGGAGTGCTGGTCGCGGGTGTGCCCGCCCGGGTCGTGCGGGAGCTGACCGACGCCGACCGCGCCTCGTTCGCCCGTACGCCGGACAATTACATGGCCAAGGCGCGCCGCCACGCCGCGGCCGCCCCGCTCGCCTCGCAGTGAGGGCGCCCCGCAGCGGGTGATCACCTGGGGATGGCGGTGAACGCCTCCGTGACGACCTCGGTGAACGTGTGCACGAACGCCTGGGTGTAGCCGCCGTCGAGGGTCCCGGTGAACGTGCCGGCCAGCGGCCGGTGGTCGGACAGCTCGGGATTCGTGTCGATCACCTCCGCCCCGGCGTTCCGGTAGTCCTCCTGGCTGGCGAAGATGTAGTCGATCTTCCGGCCGCCCCTCGTGGTCGGGCTGCCGCCCCGGCTCTGGCGGCCCGCCGGCCCCGCGTCCGCCTCCGTGAAGCCCCCCGTGCCGAGAGCGGGGCCGTACACCTTGGTCAGCTCGGGGTGCTCGGGCAGGCGGTTGAAGTCGCCGCCGAGGATGACCGGCGCGTTCCCCGCCCACTCGCCGATCCGCCCGGTGACCTGCGTGGGGGATTCGAGGGCCGAGATGTGCGTCACGCAGCCGACGGCGTACTCCATGCCGATCACCGAGCGCGCGCACAGCACGCCGCGCCTGTGCACGGACGCCGTCGGGTCGGCGTCCGGGTTGTCGATGACCAGCCTCCGGCGCATCGGAGACCCCACGACGCCGTTCTTGAAGGCCAGCGCGATGCCGGCGGTCCTGCCGTTGGGCGCGGTCGTGCGGTCGGTCATGTCACCCCAGATCTGGCGGCAGTTGGCCGACCTGCCGAGGCCGTACCAGACGAAGTCGTAGTCGGGCAGCTCCCGCTGCAGCAGGTCGACCTGGGCGTAGCACATCTCGGTGAAGGACGCGACGTCCACGTCCCTGCTCCTGATCAGCGCGGAGACCTGGGGCGCCCAGACGCGCCGTCGCTCCGGGATGAGGTCCTCGGCGCACGTGTTCCGCTTGTTGTTGCCCCCGCACAGGTTGAAGGTGAGAGCGTTCACCCGGTACGACAGCGGGTCGTCGTCGGCCACCGCCCCGGTGGATCCGACGAGCGGTGAGGCGAGCAGGACTCCGGAGACGATGACCCTCGCCATGTGACGCCGACGCGCACCGATCATGTATCTCACTCTCCACAATCAATCGACTACTCAGCGTAGCAAACGTGATCATACTAGCGAGACGTGGATAGATAGCGGCAAAAAGGACGTCTCACCCCACCCAGGCACCGGTGGTGAAATTTCCTACGTTGATGGCCATGACCGGCGCGGCCACCGCCAGATACGCCATGAACACCCAGGGCCGCCGCGCCCCCACGATGCCGATGGAGAGATAGAGCGGCCACCACAGCAGCGAGGCCCGGCCGACCGACATGTAGAACGACGACATCGCCAGCAGCGCCACCGCCTGCGGAGCGAGATAGGCGACGTCCTCCCACCGGCGGCGCACCAGCCGCCAGACGATGAGCGCCACGAGCACCGCCGCCGCCAGCATCTCCTCCTGGTACGACGTGCGCAGCGCCACCTCGTCGATCGACCTGTTCCAGGTGTTGATCAGCACCTGCCAGGGCGCCTCGGGGAAGCGCCCCCAGTACTGCGCCTCGGCCGCCTTCCACGCCATCAGGTCGCCCGTGCGGTCCCAGAGATAGAGCATGTACGCGAGCACCGGCACGCCGGGCAGCGCCAGCCACGGCAGCTTGCGCCACTGCCTGCCGTTCTTCGCGACCAGGAACATCACGGCCAGGCCGAGCGCGAGGAAGAGCCCCGACACCCGGATCGAGGACGCCAGCGCGGCGCAGACGGACGCGGCGGCCCAGCGGCCCCGGCGGGCGAGCAGCCACGCGGGGATCGCCAGCGCGAGGAACGGCGCCTCCGAGTAGCCCGCGAGCAGGAACACCGCGAACGGGCTGAGGAAGAACGCCAGCACCGTCCAGGTGCCCGTCCCCTTCCGGTACGAGTCGCTCAGCCGGGACAACGACACCGCGACCACCGCGCTCGCCACGAGCGACACCAGCACGATGGAGAGGCTCCAGTCGGGGATCAGCCAGTGCAGGTCCCGCAGCAGCAGCGGCAACCCGGGGAAGAACGCGATCAGCTTCGGCGCGTCCGGCATGCCCGGCGTGCCGTCGTAGCCGTACTGCGCGATCGCGATGAAGTTGTCCGAGTCCCACGGCGTGAGCCGGTCGAGCAGCGGCGCCTCCGTCCTCCCGGGCGCGGCCAGCACCATGTAGATGTAGGTCGCGACGTGCCAGAAGAACCAGATCAGCAGGGCGGTCCGGTCGGCCGGCCGGCCGAGGAACCGCCGCAGCCTGCCGAGCCGTTCCCCGCCGGGCGTCACGCCTGGCTCCGACGCGGGTTCCACTGCGGGTTCCACTTCGGCCTCCGCCCGCTGAATCTCCGTCACGCTGACCAATGGAAGTACGTCGCACCCCTCCGTGCAAAGAGAACACCGGACGGAAAACCGCGCGGCCCGCCGCGCGCGACCCATCCCCGCAGGTCATGGGCGTTCTCGCGGCTGAAACTTTCAGCCGTCCTGTCGTCGGCGGGATCTACCATTACCGGGTGCACTGGGACGGTTTCACGGCGATCGAGCGGGACGTCCGCGCCATGGTCGCCGACCCGCGCTGGGCGACGCTGCCCGGCCCCGCGCGCGAGCAGGCGATCGCGGCGCGGACCCTGGTGACCCCGGACGGCTCCCGCTGGCTGTTCGGCGCGCACGCGCGGTGGCACCGGCTCGACCGCGTGGACGGCCGCTGGCACCTGTCGGCGCCCCCGGCGCTGCCCCGGGTCCGCTCGGCCGCCCGCCCGGCTCCGCCGACCTCGGGCGTCCCCCACCTCCTCGTGCCCGCCGGGCCCGACTTCGCGGTCGACCGCGGCTCCACGCAGGCGTTCGTCGGCCCGGACGTGCCCGAGGGCGTCACGGAGCGGATCAGGGAGCTGGTCGTGGCGCACCGCCGCCTGGGCCGTGCGGACTTCCCGCTGCCCGAGGGCGTGTTCCGCGACGTGTTCGCGGCCGACGTGGCCGGCACGGTCGCGGCGGTGTGGGGCACGATCATGTGGTGCGCCTACGCCCCCGCCTTCGACGGCAACGAGGTGCTGCTGTCGATGTTCGGCGAGTTCCTGGCCCGCCCGCTGCCGGGGGACGACTGGGTGCGCTGGTTGCCGCCGGTCCCCCTCGACGCGCTCGTGGCGCTGTACGCCGAACGGATGCTCGCGCGGCCGGGTGAGGCGGGCGCGCGGCTCGCCGGGCGGATGGCCGGGCTGGTCGTCGAGACCGCCTCCGTGCTCAGGGCCGACGCGAGGTTCCGCCTCAGGGCGGACGCGCTGCTGGCGATGGCGGGCCCGGCCGCCACACGCCCCTGGCTGGACGCTCCCGCCGCCCAGACCGGCGCCGTACGGCAGGCGTGGCTGGCGCGCCGCCCTCCACGGCTCGCCGTGGCGACCCTGTCCGAGACGTCCCCGGGCGAGCACTTCCGGCACCGGCTGTACGACCTGGTCGAGGCGTTGGGACACGTGGCCCGCTCCGGCGCGGACCCGCGCGCGGTGGCCGCCTCGCTGCTCGCCGCCGACATCGCCGCCGTGACGGGCGGGGCGACGGCGGGCGTGGTGCCGTTGCTCTATCCCTGGATCGACGACGAGATGCGCCGGTCGCTCTATGTGGCGCTCACCGATCCGGCCCACCCGCTGCGCGGCTGCTGGCCCTCCTCGGGCGCGCTGCCCGCCGCCCTGGCGCCGCCCGGCCGCGACGCGGCCGCCGCCCTGCTCGGAGCCGCGTACGCCACGGGTCTGGCGTGGTGCGCCCTGACCGGCACGACGCCGCCGCCGCGCGGGTTCCCGGTGTCGTCGGCCGTCGTCGCGTGCCTCATGCACGAGCGGGACGACACCGCCCCCGGGCTCCCGGTGACCGGTGAATTCCACGATCAGTCAGAGTCCGGGTGGCTCTTTCACACGTGACACTTTCTTCACATGATTCCCAGGAACGAGCAATATCCTCTGCTTTTACCAAAGCCCCGGAAGCGCTTCCCGAAATTAACCGAATTGTGATCTCAGAATCTGGGAAATGGTTAGTGGTAGGGGGTCGACCAGCCCCCAGGAATGGTCCCGATGGGCCATGTCGGGGAAAGACAGCCGGGACGTAACCTCGTGGTGGGTGTGGGCTGCAGAAGGAAGGACGACGCGGTGGGGCACGACGACCTGGACTCTCGGGTCCACGACCGTGTCGCGTTGGACGAGATCGCGCTCTATGCGGAGGTGCTGGAGGCCGTCAACTTCAGCGATGACCGACTGACCTTGGAAGAACTCGACAACGCACTCGGTTTGGGGACCTCGGCGAGCCGCTGAAGGCGAATTCACGAGAACCCGACTACCGACAATCCCGGACTCCGGCGACGGGGTCCGGGATCGTTTTTTCTCCGGGACTAGTCAACCAGCCCGGCGGCTCAGGAGCGTACGAGCCGGGCGATGGCCGCCGACGCCTCCTTGACCTTCTCGTCCGCCGCCGGACCGCCCTCGTTCACCGCGTGCGCCACGCAGTGCGCGATGTGGTCCTCCAGCAGACCGAGAGCCACCGCCTGGAGCGCACGGGTGGCCGCGGACACCTGGGTGAGGATGTCGATGCAGTACTCGTCCTCGTCGACCATCCGATGCAGCCCCCGGATCTGTCCCTCGATCCGGCGCAGCCGCTTGAGATACGCCTGCTTGTCCCCGCTGTACCCGTGCATGACCTCACGCTACCCGTTTTGGGAGGTAACGCCAGTCACTCGCGGGATCGCAAACCGTACATCAGCTCCTGCCAGCGGGTCGCGACCAGGTCGGCGGCGTGCGTCGCGGCGGTCTGCAGCGCGCCCGCGGCCAGCGCCGAACGGCGGCGGTCGTCGTCCACCAGCCCGAGCAGCGCGGCGGCGTACGCCTCGACCTCGCCGTCCCCCTCGGGCACCAGGACGCTGTCGTGGCCGGGCCGGACGAACTCCGCCGGCCCTCGCGTCCCCTCGAACCCCACCACCGGCACGCCGCAGCTCAGCGCCTCGACCACGCTCATGCCGGGCGCCTCCTGCCGGGACGGCACCGCGACGATCGACGCCTTGGCGAACTCGCCCGGCAGGTCGGACGTCGCGCCCATGAAATAGACGTGGTTGTGCAGGTCGAGCTCCGCGACGAGGGCGCGCAGCCGCTTCTCCTCCGGGCCCGTGCCGTACAGGCGCAGCCGCCAGTCGGGCCGCTTGTCCGCGACGACGGCGAAGGCGCGGATCAGCCGGTTGTACGCCTTGACCGGCACGAGCCGGCCTCCGGCGCTGACGATGCGGTTGTCCATCCGGGACCGCGGCCACGGCCCGGCGGGCAGCGCGTCCGGGATGGCGTGCACCGAGAGGTCGTCGTCGAGGAGCCGTGCCCAGTCCTCCCGCGCGCTCGCCGTGCTCGTCACCACCGCGTCCAGGCGGGGATAGAACCGGCGGACCGGGTCGGGCACCGCCGGGCGCGACCACTCCCGGGCGATGCGCACCACCTCGCGCGGCGCGTGCCGGGCGGCCTGGACCGCGAGGCTCGGCCTGGTCGTGACCAGCACGTCGGTGCGCAGCCCGCGCAGCGCGCGCCAGAGCGCCACCTCGGTGCGCATCTGGCCGGGCGGCAGCAGGCGCCGCACGCCGGGCCGCGAGTCGACCAGCCAGCGGACGGAGACCCGCGGGTCGACCGGGAAGAACGGCGTCTCCCTGGTCCGCCTGACGCTCACGATCTCCACCTCGTTGCGCGCCGCCAGCCCCGCCGCCAGGTTCAGGGTGGCGCGCACGTCCCCTCGCATCGCGTACGCGGAGGGGACGAGAAAGGAGATCTTCACGCGCCCACCTCCAGGCGCAGCTCGTCGTCGGAAGTGAAGGTGGGGGTGACCGGGACGCCGTCCACGAGGACGCGCGGATAGTGGACCCTGCGGCGTTTGCCCTCGACGTCGTCGATCCTGGCGCCCAGCGGGAGCCGTCCGGCGACGCCGTCCACCTCCAGGGACGGCTGCCAGACGCCTTCCTGGTCGGGCGCGGCGGCGAGCACGTCGCACAGCGAGAGCGCCGCGTGGAACCGCACGCCCTGCACCGTGGCGGCGACGGTCACGCTCGCGTCGCCGGCGCACGGCCCGCCCCGGTCGCCCCGGTCGCCCTTGTCGCCCTGCTCGCCTCGGCGCAGCGCGAGCCGCGCGTCGCGGTGCCGGTCGTCGTCGTCCAGCCCCGTGTACGCGAGCAGACCGGTGACCTCGAAGCGTCCCTCGCGGAACCACACCGCCCGGACGTCCGCCACCGGCGCCGCCCGGTCGATCTTGACAGCCAGGAAGCCGTTCCGGGTGCGGTACGCGCGGTAGGCCAGAGTGCGCCGCCCCAGCGCGTACGCGTCGAGGCGGTCGAGCGAGAACCCGGGATCGACGCTGCGCAGCCGCAGGCGGGAGCCGTCCCGCTGCAGGTAGGCGTCCCAGCGGCCGGGCGCGAGCGACAGCGGCGACAGCGGGACCGCGAGCCCGGCCGTCCCGGCGTCCTCATGGGAGCCGGCGTCGTCGAGGGGGACCAGGCGCTCGGTGCCGGTGCCGCGGTGCCGCAGGACCAGCCGAGCCTCTCCGGACAGCGGCTCGTCCACGGTCATGCGCACGGAGAGCACGTCGGCAAGGGTGACCTCGGCATTCGTAACGATCACGCTCACCGCGCAGCCCCCTCCCCGTTGATTGAGCCACCGTTGAGGTTACCGTGATTTTCCCGTTATGTGGATATGCCAAGAAAGGGATTTGCGCCGAACGCCCCGATTTCCAACAGCCCTGGCGTTTTGACGGATCAATTCCACAAATTGTGGATAAGATTGACAAGCGACGGGCCGCCCTTCCCGTTCCTCCCCGGGAAGGGCGGCCCGTACGGCACGCGAACCGTCAGCCGGCGACCGGCTCCCCCTTGACCGACTTGATCAGGAGCTGCGCCACGTCGACGACCTCCAGGGTCTCCTTGGCCTCGCCGCTGTTCTTCTTCTCGTTGATGGCGTCACCCAGCATCACCAGACAGAACGGGCACGCCGTGGAAACGGTGTCCGGATCGGTGGTCAGCGCCTCGTCCACCCGCTCGGTGTTGATGCGCTTGCCGAGCCGCTCCTCCATCCACATGCGCGCGCCGCCGGCGCCGCAGCAGAAACCGCGGTCCTTGCACCGGTGCATCTCCTGCGCCTGAACGCCGGGCACCTTCGCCATGATGTCGCGGGGCTGCGCGTACACCTTGTTGTGCCGGCCCAGGAAGCAAGGGTCGTGGTAGGTGATCTTCTCCTCGATCGGCGTGATCGGGGTGAGCCTGCCCTCCTCGACCAGGTGCGCCAGGAGCTGCGTGTGGTGCACGACCTCGTACGTGCCGCCGAGCTGCGGATACTCGTTGGCGAGGGTGTTGAAGCAGTGCGGGCAGGTGGCCACGATCTTCTTGACGCCGGCCTCGTTCAGCGTCTCGATGTTCTGCTGGGCGAGCATGTTGAACAGGAACTCCATGCCCAGGCGGCGGGCCGGGTCACCCGTGCACGCCTCCATCGGGCCGAGCACGCCGAACTTCACACCCGCGATGTGCAGCAGCTCCGCGACCGCCTTGGTGGTCTTCTTCGCCCGGTCCTCCAGCGCGCCCGCGCAGCCGACCCAGAACAGGTACTCGACGTCCTCGGGCATCTTCTCGTCGATGATCGGGACCTCGAAGTCGAGCTCCTCGATCCACTCGGCCCGCTTCATCTCGGACATGCCCCACGGGTTGCCCTTGTTCTCGAGGTTCTTGAGCATGACGCCCGCCTCGGACGGGAACGAGGACTCGATCATGACCTGGTAGCGGCGCATGTCCAGGATGTGGTCGATGTGCTCGATGTCCACCGGGCACTGCTCGACGCAGGCGCCGCAGTTGGTGCACGACCAGAGCACGTCGGGGTGGATGACCCCGTCCTCGCCGACCAGCGGCTTGTCCAGCAGGGCGAGCACGTCCTCCGGGTAGGAGTCCCGCTTCTCCTCGCCCGCCAGCAGGTACGGAGCGATCTGGAAGGCGTGGTCGCGCTGGTCGATGATCAGCATCTTGGGCGACAGCGGCTTGCCGGTGTTCCACGCCGGGCACTGCGACTGGCAGCGGCCGCACTCGGTGCAGGTGTAGAAGTCGAGGAAGCCCTTCCAGGTGGTGTCCTGGATCTTGCCCCGGCCGAAGACGTCGACCTCGGGGTCGGCCTCCTCGAAGTCGAGCACCTTGCCGCCGCTGCGCATCTCCTGCGCCGCGCCCAGGCCGTCCGGGCGGCGGGAGAAGAGCACGTTCAGCGGCGCGGTGAAGATGTGCAGGTGCTTGGAGTTCACCACGATGATCAGGAACACCAGCATGACGCCGATGTGCAGCAGGAGGCCGATCTCCTCCAGCAGCTCGCTGGTCGGCAGGATCTTCGCGGTCAGCTCCGAGGCGAACGCGCCCGACGCGTACGGGAAGTTCCCGGTGTTGATCGCGGCGCCGCGGAAGAGGAACATCGTCCAGATCACATTGAAGATCATGAAGAGGACGAGCCACGCGCCGCCCAGGTGCGAGCCGGAGAACCGGGAGCCGCGTCCGAGCTTCTTGGGCGAGTTCTTGATCCGGATGACGGTGAAGGCGATCAGGCCGATGAGCGCGGCGACGGCTATGAAGTCCTGGAGGAAGCCCAGCACCGCCCACGTCCCGATGAGCGGGATGTGGAAGTCCGGAGTGCCGGTGATCATCCCCTGGATGAGCGCGCCGTACGCCTCCAGATAGACCGTCGCCAGGATGAAGAACGCCCACATCACGAAGAAGTGCGCGGTGCCCGACGGCGTCCACTTCAGCAGCTTCTTCTGCCCGAAGACCTCGACGAGCTGGGTCTTGATCTCGGTGCCGACGTTTTCCTTGGCGTATGCGACACGTTCGGGGGCGGGCTGTCCACTGGTGGCGAGCCTGTAGAGGAACGCCACCCGGCGGCCCGCCAGGGCGAGCGCGACGGCCGTCGCGACGAGCCCGATGATCGCAACCCAGAGCACGGGTCCTCCTATACCGAAGTTGGCTGCCAGCGTACGACCGCAGGTCATCCACGATTACGCCGAGGCCGCACCAAATCCTACCCATCGGTAACTTGCCGGGCAAAAGTCCGATACGTCCCGCCCCGATAGTAGAAGAAAGCTCTAGAGCAGCACGACCCCGGGCTACGCGGTGAGGTATCGCTGCAGCGTAGGGGCGAGGATCTCCACGAGCTCCTCCGTGCCGGCCGAGGCGAGCGGCTCGAGTTCGACGATGTACCGCATCATCAATACCCCGAACATCTGGGCGAAGGCGACCTCCATCCTGATGGGTGGGATGGAGAGCGCCTGGGCGACCCGGGTCAGGATCGCGTCGGTGATGAACTCGCGCAGCATACCCACCGCCTGCTCGTTCACCATCGCGGTGCGCAGCAGCGCCATGATCGGCTCGCGGGCCTCCGGGGCGGACGTCATCGTCAGCAGGAACCGGACCAGCCGCTCGCCGATCTGGTCGCGCGGCCCGGCGAGGATCCCCGGGAGCACGTCCGCCGGCACCATCGGGAACTGCATGGCCGCGACGAAGACGCCCTCCTTGGAGGAGAAGTAATGGTGGACGAGCGCCGGATCCACCCCCGCCTCGGCCGCGATGCCCCGGACAGTCGCCTTGTCGTACCCCTTCTCGGCGAAGATCCGGCGTGCGGCGGCCAGCACCTCACCCCGCGTGTCCGCGGCGCCCGGCCTGCGGCCCGGCCTCCGCCGGGGCACGGCCCGCTCCGTCACCGCCGACCCGTGGCCGCCAGGTGCTGCCGCGCGAAGGCCAGCGCCTCGGCCAGATCGTCGATCCGCTCGGTCCGGCCCGCCGCCCTGCGGGTGTTGATCTCCAGCACCACCAGGCCGTCGTACCCGTTGCCCGCGAGGCGCTGCAACATCTGCGCGCACGGCTGGTTGCCCCGCCCCGGCACCAGGTGCTCGTCCTTGTTCGTGGTCCCGACGCCGTCGGCCAGGTGCAGGTGCGCCAACCGGTCGCCGAGCTTGGCGGCCATCTCCATCGCGTCCGACCCCGAGACGGCCGTGTGGGACAGGTCCAGCGTGACGTCCGGGAAGTCGTAGTCGATCGGGTCCCACCCCGGCGCGTACGGGACGACCTCGCTGCCGCGCGCCCTCAGCGGGAACATGTTCTCCACCGCGAAGACCACGTCGGTCTCCTCGCGCATGCGGGCCAGCCCGACCTCGAAGTCCCGGGCGTAGTCACGCTGCCAGCGGAACGGCGGGTGGACCACCACGGTCCGCGCGCCCAGCCGCTCGGCCGCCCGGCGGGCCCGCTGCAGCTTGAGCCAGGGGTCACGTCCCCACACCCGCTGGGTGACGAGCAGGCACGGGGCGTGCACGGCCAGGATCGGCATCTGGTAGTGGTCCACCAGCCGCTGGAGGACCTCGACATCCTGGCTGACCGGGTCCTGCCCGACCATGATCTCTACGCCGTCGTATCCCAGGCGCTGCGCCAGCTCGAAGGCGTCCGGCGTCCGCTCGGGGTACACCGACGCCGTGGACAACGCGATCTTCGCGCTGGGGACACGGATGGCACTCACGGATCCAGCCTAAGCCGGGCGGAGAGCGCGTGCCGCGACGCCACAATGATGCAGTGAAGATCACAACCTATCGTTGACGCATGGCGCGCATCCTGACCGGGGCGATCCCCAGCCCGAACATCTGGAACTCCCCGCGGATCTACGAGGTGGAGAACCGCGCGGTGGACCCCGACGGGGTCGCCGACGCGGCGATGCGCGCGATCCGCCTTTGGGACGGCGGCCACGTGCTCGACATCGGCTGCGGCACCGGTTTCCACCTCCCCGCGCTCGCCGCCGAAGCGGCCCGTGTGGTCGGCGTGGAGCCGCACGCCGGCCTCGCCTCGCACGCCGCCTCCCGCTGCGCCTCCCTGCCCAACGTCCACGTCCGTACGGGCACCGCCCAGGAGCTCCCCGTGCCCGACTCCTCGGTGGACGTGGCCGTCGCCCGCTGGGCGTACTTCTTCGGGCCCGGTTGCGAGCCGGGGCTGCGCGAGCTGTCCCGGGTCGTGCGCCGCGGCGGCGCGGCCTTCGTGGTGGACCTGGACGCCACGAGGGGCGCCTTCGGACGCTGGTTCCGCCGCTCGTTGCCGTCGTACTCCCCGGAGGACGTGGAGGCGTTCTGGTCCCGCCAGGGCTGGCGGCGGCGCGAGCTCGACCTGCGGATGGTCTTCACGTCCAGGGACGATCTGGAGAGCGTGCTGCGCATCGAGTTCACCCCCGAGGTGGCGCGGGCGGCCGCCGACGAGACCGAGGGACTGGAGATCGCCTACCCCAACGTCCTGCGCTGGCGGCATTTCTGATCCCGCCCGCTCCTTGACCTTGACGTCGGCGTCAAGGTTTACCGTCTGGTTCCGGGAGGGCCGATGCGGATCGGAGAGCTGGCTCGGCGCGCGGGGGTGAGCACCCGGGCGCTGCGCTACTACGAGCAACAGGGGCTGATCGAGGCGCGCCGCTCCGCGAACGGATATCGCGAGTACGACGAGGCCGACCTGCGGCTGGTCGTCGAGATCCGCTCGCTCATGGCGGTGGGGTTCACGCTGGAGGACGCCCGGCCGTTCGTCGAGTGCCTGCGGTCCGGCCGGCCGTCGGGGCACGCCTGCCCGGACTCCGTCGCGGTCTACCGGCGCAAGCTCGCCGAGATCGACGAGGAGATCCGGGCGCTGGTCGCCCGCAGGTCCGAGGTCGCCTCCCAGCTCGCGCGGGCCTGCCCGGGCTGCGTGCTTTCCAAAGGAGGAGAACCGTGATCACTCTCACCGCCGAGACGTTCGACGAGCAGGTGCTGCGGAGCGACAAGCCCGTCCTGGTGGACTTCTGGGCCGAATGGTGCCCGCCGTGCCGGATGATCGCCCCGATCCTGGAGGAGATCGCCGCCGAGTACGGCGACCGCCTCACCGTGGCCAAGCTCAACGCCGACGACCACCCGGAGATCGCCCGCCGGTACGACATCCTCGGCTTCCCGACGCTCAACCTCTACCGGGACGGCGAGGTGGTCCGGCAGATCCGCGGCGCGAAGCCCAAGCGGCTGCTGCTCGCCGACCTCGACGGCCAGTTTTGACCGGCCGCCGGAGCGGACGTCCGTGCCTGTTTGTCGGCGCGGGCCGATAACGTGCCCCCGTGGCGACGAAGCAGAGGGTGTCCTACCGATGCGGCGAGTGCGGGTGGACCACCGCCAAGTGGGTGGGGCGCTGTGGCGAGTGCCAGGCGTGGGGCACGGTCGAGGAGGCCGGCGCCCGCCAGGGCGTCAGCGTGGTCAGACCGGGCGCGGTGAGCGCGCCGGCGGTCCCGATCAGCGAGGTGAAGGCCGAGGTCGCGCACGCCCGCCCCACGGGGGTGGGCGAGCTCGACCGGGTGCTGGGCGGCGGCCTGGTGCCCGGCGCGGTCGTCCTGCTCGCCGGCGAGCCCGGCATCGGCAAGTCCACGCTCCTGCTGGAGGCCGCCGCCCGCACCGCCGGCCACGAGACCGTCCTCTACGTCACCGGGGAGGAGTCCGCCGCCCAGGTGCGGATGCGGGCCGACCGCATCGGCGCGATCGAGCCCCGGCTCTACCTCGCCGCCGAGACCGACCTGTCGGCCCTGGTCGCGCATGTGGAGAAGGTGCAGCCGCGGCTCCTCATCGTCGACTCGGTGCAGACGATCGGCTCCGCCGAGGCCACCGGCGTGCCCGGCGGCGTCACCCAGGTGCGCGAGGTGGCGGGCAACCTGGTCCGCCTGGCCAAGGAGCGCGGCATGTCCACCGTTCTCGTCGGCCACGTGACCAAGGACGGCACGATCGCCGGCCCCCGCGTGCTGGAGCACCTCGTCGACGTGGTGCTCCACTTCGAGGGCGACCGCAACTCCCGGTTGCGCATGGTCCGCGCCGTGAAGAACCGGTTCGGCCCGATCGAGGAGGTCGGCTGCTTCGACCTGAACGAGCGCGGCATCACCGGGATCACCGACCCCAGCGGGCTGTTCCTGTCACGGCACACCGAGCCGGTGCCGGGCACCTGCGTCACGGTGACCATCGAGGGCACCCGCCCGATCCCCGCCGAGGTGCAGGCCCTCGTCGGGCCGACCGAGGCGCCGCAGCCGAGGCGGACCTCCTCCGGCCTCGACTCCTACCGGGTGGCGATGGTCCTCGCCGTGATGGAGCGACGCCTCCAGGCCAAGATCGGCAAGTGCGACGTGTTCACCGCCACCGTGGGCGGCATCCGGCTCACCGACCCCGCGGTGGACCTCGCCCTGATGTTGTCCGTGGTCAGCGCGGCCGCCGACCAGGCGCTGCCCGCCGGCCTGGTGGTCCTGGGCGAGGTCGGGCTCGCCGGAGAGCTGCGCCCGGTCCGGGACGTACGGCGCCGCCTGTCCGAGGCGGCCCGGCTCGGCTTCACCCGCGCGCTGGTCCCCAAGGGGTCGCTCGAAGACGAGGCGCCGAAGCTGGAGCGGGCGCCGACACGCGGCCATCTCGTCGCGGTCCGCGAGCCCGTGCTGCGCACCACGACCTTCGCACCGGGCTTCGAGGTCACCGAGGCCGAGTACGTCTGGGACGCCCTCTCGCACGTCCGGTGACCCTGGGCTTGCGCCGGTAAACTGAGCGAGGTAATGCGTCCGACCGCGGGGGTCACGTGCCATACGACGACAAGGGAACTGACGAGCGGCGCAGGGCGATTCTCGCCGCCGTCGCCCCTGGCACCGCGCTGCGTGAGGGCCTCGAACGTGTTCTCCGCGGCCACACCGGGGGCCTCATCGTCCTCGGCTACGACCGCACCGTCGAGGAGATCTGCACCGGCGGCTTCGAGCTCGACGTCGAGTTCGCCGCGACCCGGCTTCGCGAGCTCGCCAAGATGGACGGCGCGATCGTGCTGAACAGCGGCGACCTGCGGATCGTCCGCGCGGCCGTGCACCTCGTGCCCGATCCCTCCATCCCGACGGACGAGTCCGGCACCCGCCACCGCACGGCCCAGCGGGTGGCCAGGCAGACGTCCTTCCCGGTGATCGCGATCAGCAAGTCGATGCGGATGATCGCGCTCTATCTGGACGGCACGCGCTACGTCCTGGAGGAGTCGGCCTCGATCCTCTCCAAGGCCAACCAGGCGCTCGCGACCCTGGAGCGCTACAAGATGCGGCTGGACGAGGTCTCCGGCACCCTGTCCGCCCTGGAGATCGAGGATCTGGTCACCGTCCGCGAGGTGGTGACGGTGGTCCAGCGCCTGGAGATGGTCCGCCGCATCGCGGGCGAGATCGAGGGCTACGTCGTGGAGCTCGGCACCGACGGGCGGCTGCTCTCGCTCCAGTTGGACGAGCTGGTCGCCGGGGTGGACGCCGACCGCGAGCTGATCGTGCGCGACTACCTGCCCGACTCCGCGCTGGAGCGCTCGGGCGACTTCACCGAGCACCTGCGCGCGCTCGACGCGTTGTCCTCCGGCGACCTGCTCGACCCGTCGAAGGTCGCCCACGCGCTCGGCTACTCCGACGCCGGTGCGCTGGACGGGCCGATCAGCCCCCGCGGCTTCCGGCTGCTGGCCAAGGTGCCCCGGCTGCCCGGCACGATCGTGGACCGGCTCGTCGACCACTTCGGCGGGCTGCAGAAGCTCCTGGCCGCCAGCGTCGACGACCTCCAGTCAGTGGGCGGCGTCGGCGAGACCCGGGCCCGCAGCGTCCGCGAGGGGTTGTCCCGCCTCGCGGAGTCGTCACTGCTCGAACGCTACATCTGAGCCCGGGCGCCGCCGCACCTCGATCAGCGCAGGTAGAAGACCGCCTTCGGGCTGCGCAGGCCGGCCGCGTGCGTCCAGGCGACGTACGTCCCCGGCAGGGCCGTCGTACGCTTCCCCGTGCAGTCGTCGCCGGAGCGGCGCCGATCCCACCTGATCGTCCGCACGTACGGCACGCCGCGCCTGAGCATCTGGATGTCGACGCCGTCGCCGCTGACGCAGTCGGCCGTGGACCACACCCGGTCGTTGCCCGAGACGATGCGCGTCTCCAGCATCCGCGGGCCCACGTCGACGGTGCAGTCCACCTTGCCGGTGCTCACGACGGTCAGCAGGAACGTCGGCTCCACGCCACTCGCGTACGTCTGCTGGCCCCCGCGCAGGCTCAGCACGAGATCCTTCGGGTCGCAGGGATCGCCGGGGCGAAGCGGAGCGGCCGCCTTCGCCTCCTTGGCGGCCTTGACGTCCTTGTCGTCGCTCTCGTCCTTGCCGCCCTTGCCGTCCTTCTCCGCGGACGACGACGCGGCGGGCGAGGGGCTCCCCGAGGCCGACGGCGAGGCGAGAGGCGACGGGAGCGAGACGACCAGCGCGTCGGGCGCGGGCGTGGCGCCATCGGCCGCCCCGGCGGACGTCCGCCTGCCCGAAGCGCTCGTGCAAGCCCAGGCCACGACCGCCACCACGACGAGGACGCCGGTGAGCACCGCCATGCGACGGCGCCAGTAGACGTCCGTCCCTTCGATGCCGATGTCGCTACGGAACGTGTCCGGATCCATACGCTAAGTATGGTGAGTCGTTGGGCGCGAAGGGGAACGGCTCGCCGACGGCGCAGGACTCGAGCGCCGGTAAGGTCGGGCGGGTGGCCATCTCACTGCGCGAGCCCATCCTCGACTGGTACGCCGAGCACAACCGGGACCTGCCGTGGCGCCGCCCGGAGGCGACCCCCTGGGGCATCCTCGTCAGCGAGATCATGCTCCAGCAGACCCCGGTCGCCAGGGTGCTGCCGATCTGGACGGAGTGGATGGAGCGCTGGCCCACTCCCGAGGCACTCGCCGCAGAGCCGCCCGGCGAGGCGGTACGCCACTGGGGGCGCCTCGGCTACCCCCGCCGGGCGCTGAACCTGCACGCCTGCGCCAGGGCCGTCACGGCCGACCACGGGGGCCGGGTGCCCGACACCTACGACGAGCTGCGGGCACTCCCCGGCGTCGGGGACTACACCGCCGCCGCGGTCGCCAGCTTCGCGTACGGGCGCAGCCACGCCGTCCTGGACACCAACGTCCGCCGGGTGCTGGCCCGCGCCGTACGCGGCGAGGAGTATCCGCCGAAGGCCACCACGACGGCCGAGCGGCGGCTTGCCGAGTCACTCATCCCCGCCGTCGGCGCGCCGCGCTGGGCGGTCGCGGTGATGGAGCTCGGCGCGCTGGTGTGCACGGCCCGCTCCCCGCGCTGCGAAGGCTGCCCGATCACCGCGCAGTGCGCCTGGCGCCTCGCCGGCCGGCCCGCCCACGACGGCCCCGTACGGCGCGGCCAGACGTACGCGGGCACCGACCGGCAGTGCCGGGGACGGCTGCTCGCCGTTCTGCGCGAGGCGCACGGCCCGGTGCCCAAAGAGGCGCTGGACGCGGTCTGGGCGGACCACGTCCAGCGCGAGAGGGCTCTCGACGGCCTCCTGGACGACGGGCTGGCCGAGGTCCTCGACGACGGGACCTACCGGCTGCCCGCCTGATCAGGCGGCGAGCTTGAGCCCGAGAGCGGTCAGGTTGTTGCGGGTCCAGTCCAGCTCGTCGGCCAGCCGCGCGACGAGCGCGGCGGGGCCCTTCGACTTCGGCGGGGTCCAGTCGTGGACCTCGACCTCGACGTGGGCGCTGCCGCTCACCGCGCCGGACAGGATCGCGTTGAGCGTGCCCTCGATCACGGGCTGGGTGCTCGGGCTCTCCTGGCCGTGATTGTGCACGTGCCCGAGCTTCACCACGGGCGCGCCGGTGCGGGCGAGACCGCGCAGCGCCTCGCCGGCCTCCTCGTCCCCGGAGGACAGGTGGCAGGCGTCCAGGCACACGCCGAGGTGCTCGGAGTCGATGCCGCCGACCCGGCTCAGGGCCTGCTCGGTGGTCTCGATGACGCAGCCTGGCCACGGCTCGAAGCCGACCCGGATCGTCTTCCCCGTCACGCTGTACAGGCCGCGCAGCTCGCGGGAGAGCCGGTCGAGCCGGCGCGAGGCGATCGCGTGCAGGTCGGCCGGCCAGTCGCGGCGCCAGCCGATCGGGATGGTGGAGATGCTGCCGAACCTGACATCGTCCGGCAGCAGGAACGCGAGGATCTTGGCCAGGGCCATGGTGTACCGGTAGCGCTCGGGCTTCGCCCAGTCGGGACCGGGAACCTCCTGGTGGCGGCCGCCGGTGCCGTTGAGGCTCACGACCTCCAGGCCGCGCTCCTCGAGCGAGCGGCGCAGCCGTACCAGCTCGATGCGGTCGGCGATGAGGTGGTCGGCGACCGCGGGGGCGAGCCACAGGCACACACCGAGCCGGTCCACGCCCAGCTTCCTGCGCACCGGCACCGCGTAGCGGGTGAGGTGCGCGATCAGGTTCTCCAGGTCCTCGGCGGGATGAACTCCCGTGTTGTAGGCCAGATGAACGAGCGTCCCGTCGTCGTGCAACAGGCGCATCAGGTCCCTCCAAGGCTTGTCCGCTTTCCCGGCCCTATTGGCCCACGCGGTCGGTCCTGACCGCATGGGACGGGAGTCACCTCCCTGCCGGGAAATCCGGCCCGGGCCACCGAGCTTGCCCCGGTGCTTCCGGTTACCGCGTCCGCCCCGCAGCGGATTTCTCGGTACGCCGCGGGAGTGATGTCAGGCCCGTCGTGTCTCCGGCGGGCGCTCTACGCAGTGTAGTACTACATCGGGTGGTGGCATAGTCCGGGTGTCAACAAAGCGGGAACCCCGCGTGAGTGTTCTCACGCGGGGTTCCCGTGGCGCAGTCGGTGTCGCCTGTGTCAGTGCTGGATCGGCTCCGCGATCGAGGCGGCCGAGTCGGGCACCTCGGGGCTCTTGGCCTCGCCCGTGAAGGTGAACTTCGCGGTGTCGCCCTCGCCCTCGATGTCGATCTTGACGATCTGGCCCGGACGCAGGTCGCCGTACAGGATCTTCTCGGAGAGAACGTCCTCCAGCTCGCGCTGGATCGTACGGCGCAGCGGGCGGGCGCCCATCACCGGGTCGTAACCGCGGTCGGCGAGCAGCTGCTTGGCGGCGGCGCTGAGCTCCAGGCCCATGTCCCGGTCCTTGAGCCGCTCGTCCACCTGAGCGAGCATCAGGTCGACGATCTGGATGATCTCCTTCGGCGTGAGCTGGTGGAAGACCACGATGTCGTCGACACGGTTCAGGAACTCGGGCCGGAAGTGCTGCTTGAGCTCCTCCTGGACCTTGGACTTCATCCGGTCGTAGTTGCTCTCGACGTCGTTGGACTTCGCGAAGCCCACCCCGATGCCCTTGGAGATGTCCCGGGTGCCGAGGTTGGTCGTCATGATGATGACGGTGTTCTTGAAGTCCACCACGCGGCCCTGGGCGTCGGTCAGGCGACCGTCCTCCAGGATCTGCAGCAGCGAGTTGAAGATGTCCGGGTGGGCCTTCTCGATCTCGTCGAACAGGACCACCGAGAACGGCTTGCGCCGCACCTTCTCGGTGAGCTGGCCGCCCTCCTCGTACCCGACGTAGCCGGGCGGGGAGCCGAACAGCCGCGAGACGGTGTGCTTCTCCATGAACTCGGACATGTCGAGCATGATCAGCGCGTCCTCGTCCCCGAACAGGAACTCGGCCAGCGCCTTGGACAGCTCGGTCTTACCGACACCGGACGGGCCGGCGAAGATGAACGAGCCACCCGGACGGCGCGGGTCCTTCAGACCGGCACGGGTCCGGCGGATGGACCGGGACAGACCCTTGATCGCGTCGTCCTGGCCGATGATCCGCTTGTGGAGCTCGTCCTCCATGCGGAGCAGCCGCTGCGACTCCTCCTCGGTCAGCTTGAAGACCGGGATGCCGGTGGCGGTCGCGAGAACCTCGGCGATGAGCTCCTCGGTGACCTCGGCCACGACGTCCATGTCGCCGGCCTTCCACTCCTTCTCCCTGCGCTCGCGCTTGAGCTGGAGCTGCTTCTCCTGGTCGCGCAGCGCCGCGGCCTTCTCGAAGTCCTGCGCGTCGATCGCGGACTCCTTCTCGCGCCGCACGTTGGCGATCTTCTCGTCGTACTCGCGCAGGTCCGGCGGAGCGGTCATCCGGCGGATGCGCATCCGCGACCCGGCCTCGTCGATCAGGTCGATCGCCTTGTCCGGCAGGAACCGGTCGCTGATGTACCGGTCGGCCAGCGTGGCGGCGGCCACGAGCGCGCCGTCGGTGATGGACACCCGGTGGTGCGCCTCGTAACGGTCCCGCAGACCCTTGAGGATCTCGATGGTGTGGCTGAGGCTGGGCTCGGCCACCTGGATCGGCTGGAAGCGCCGCTCCAGAGCCGCGTCCTTCTCCAGGTGCTTGCGGTACTCGTCCAGGGTGGTCGCGCCGATGGTCTGCAGCTCGCCGCGGGCCAGCATCGGCTTGAGGATGCTGGCGGCGTCGATCGCGCCCTCGGCGGCGCCCGCACCGACCAGCGTGTGCAGCTCGTCGATGAACAGGATGATGTCGCCGCGGGTGCGGATCTCCTTCAGCACCTTCTTGAGGCGCTCCTCGAAGTCACCGCGGTAACGCGAACCCGCGACCAGCGCGCCCAGGTCCAGCGTGTAGAGCTGCTTGTCCTTGAGCGTCTCGGGAACCTCGCCCTTGACGATCTTCTGGGACAGCCCCTCGACGACGGCGGTCTTGCCGACGCCGGGCTCACCCACGAGAACCGGGTTGTTCTTGGTCCTCCTGGAGAGGACCTGCATGACCCGCTCGATCTCCTTCTCCCGGCCGATGACCGGGTCGAGCTTGCCCTCACGGGCGGCCTGGGTCAGGTTGCGGCCAAACTGGTCGAGCACAAGGGAGGTCGACGGAGCGGCCTCCTGCGGGCCTCCGGCCGCCGCGGGCTCCTTGCCCTGGTAGCCGTGCAGCAACTGGATGACCTGCTGACGCACCCGGTTGAGGTCGGCCCCCAGCTTCACCAGCACCTGCGCCGCCACGCCCTCGCCCTCGCGGATGAGGCCGAGCAGGATGTGCTCGGTGCCGATGTAGTTGTGGCCGAGTTGCAGGGCCTCGCGGAGCGACAGCTCAAGGACCTTCTTGGCGCGGGGGGTGAAAGGAATGTGCCCCGAAGGCGCCGACTGGCCCTGGCCGATGATCTCCTCGACCTGCTGGCGCACACCCTCAAGGCTGATGCCCAGGCTCTCCAGAGCCTTGGCGGCAACGCCTTCACCCTCATGGATCAAGCCAAGAAGAATGTGCTCAGTACCGATGTAGTTGTGGTTGAGCATCCGGGCCTCTTCCTGGGCCAGGACGACAACCCGCCGCGCACGGTCGGTGAACCTCTCGAACATCTCGTCGCTCCTCACAGAGCGGTCAGGCGGACCCGGCATATCCGGCCCCGTCCTTCCGCATGGTAGCCCCGACCCGGCAACCGCTCCTATCAGAGAGGACGTTCCCCGAGAGCAGGGCGTTCACCCTTCATCCAACTACCTGCCGGGGGTGAGGTGTTCCCGATACGCCGCAAGCGAACGAGGTTTAGGGAAGTGCAAACAGAATCGTGCGGTCCAACCGAAGGTCGTAACATCCGACGATCGGTTTGACCGCACGATCAAAAGCCCCCTCAGTGGGCGGCGTCGTACGCCTCGACGATCGAGGCGGCAATGCGACCACGCTCGCTCACCGGGTGACCGTGCGCCTTGGCCCAGGCACGGATCTCCGCGCTCTTCTCGCGTGTCATCGCGCGCTGAGCACCACCGGCGGCACCACGGCGGCGACCACGGGCCGGAGTGGGCTCGGCGTGCCGTGCACCTTGGACGAAAGGCGACAGCGCCTCGCGCAGCTTCTTTGCGTTCCCATCGCTGAGATCAATCTCATATGACTTGCCATCAAGCGCGAAGGTGACCGTCTCATTGGCCTCGCCGCCATCGAGATCGTCGATGAGAATCACCTGCGTATGCTTGGCCATACGGCAATCCTTTCGCAGAGCATTGTTTGATTCGTCAGCCAAACATATACCCGCTTCGGGCGGCTGACAATTCAACTTTCAGCTCGCCCTCAGGAACTCGTGTTGTCCTTGTCACGTCGTTCCGATGCGGCGCGAAGGCCGGCCGCCTCGGAACGCACCAACTTAACCACGCCGTAGACGACCGCTCCGCCGACAACTACGACGGGTATCAAGGCGGACAATACCTCTGTCATTCGTCCTCGCTCGTGCCGGGGGTGTCTTTCTCGGCACCCAGGATTTTCGGGACCTTGATGCGGCGCACCGCCCGCCGCCCTCCTGGCGGCCCTGACCTGACGATAGCCCCACGTGACGCCCGGTGCGCGCCCGGGGCGGCAGGTGCCCGCGGAGCGAATCCATGTCTCTCCAGCCGCCTTACCGGATGCATAGAAATCGTACCCATGAATGACAAGTGGGGCGGTCCGCGACGGGCCCGCCCCACTGTTTTGACCGGACGTCGGTCAAGTTCTTCCGGAGATCAACGAGGCGTCTTCACCACCACGGTTCCGGCGACCTTGTCGTGCAGGCCCTGGCCCAGAGGCTTGTCGACGAGGATGAACACGCCCGTCACCAAGGCGAAAAGGCTGGCCAGGAGACCGAGGACGGGAATGCCGTAGAGCACGAGGACGCCGGGATACACGGCCGAACGCCTCATCACGACCGAGGAATCGAGCGGCGCGCCGCCGAGCGCGACCACCCGGATCTTCATGATCTTCTTTCCGACGGTCTGCCCGTCCTTGGAGTGCAGGACGTAATCGTAGGCCGTGTACAGGCCGTACGCGATCAGGGCCGAGAGGAAGCCCCCGAGAAACGAGCCGCCGGTCCCGAAGACGAACACGGCGCTGAGAATCAGGTAGGCGACCCCGAAGACAAGGGTGTCGATGATTCGCGCGACCAGCCGCTCCCACCATTCGGCGAGCGGAGCGGGAACGCCCGGCGGAAGGGGCGCGCCCTGAGGCGCGCCATATGCGCCCTGAGGGCCCCCATAAGGGCCGGGCGGCGGATAGGAGCCGGGCGGCGGAGGCGGCGGAGCCGAGCCGTACGGGTTCTGGCCGGGGGGCGGTTCCGCGGTCATTGGGTCACCTCTCACTGTGAGGACGTGCGTTCCCCAACCATCGCGGCGGCGATCCCGACCGTTACCGCTTTTCCCTTCCCCAATTGGACACACTTCCAGTCCCCGCCGAATCCCTATGAAAACGGGACCGATGGCCCGTTCCATCGGTCCCGTGTTTCCCGGAGTTACCCGGCGACGCCCTATTTGATCTTCACGACGACGGTGCCGGCCGCCTTGTCGTGCAGCGCCTGCTGGAGCGGCTTGTCCCAGAGCTGCCAGAGGACGTTGATCAGCGAGAAGATGTTGAGAAGCAGGCCCACGACCGGGATCCAGCCGAGGAACTGCGGGCCGTACAGGACGCCGGCGCGCTTGACCGCCGCGTCGGACGCGAGGCCGCCGGGGGGAAGGGCGCCGCCGACGGGGACGACCTTGATGCCCATGACGATCTTGCCGACTGTCTGGCCGCGCTGCTTGAGCAGCAGGAACTCGTAACCGCTCATGATCACGGCGGCGACGATCGACGTGAGCAGGCTCGCGAGGAAGACGCCGCCTGACTCCGTGAAGACGCCCGTCGTCGGGTTGAAGCTGGCCTGGGTGATGACGATGGCGGCGATCACCGTCGAGACGATGGCGTAGGGGATGCCGATGATCACCGCGTCGATGAGGCGGGCCACCAGACGCTGCCACCACTCGGCGAGCGGGGCGGGGGCGCCGGGCGGGATCGCCTCGGCCACCGGTCCGCCGTACGGCTGGCCGTAGCCCGGCTGGCCGTACCCCTGCTGGGGCTGGCCGTACGCCTGCTGGCCGTAGTCGGGCTGCTGCCCGTAACCCTGCTGGCCGTACGCCTGCTGCTGCCCGTAGTCGGGCTGCTGGCCGTACCCCTGCTGGGCCTGGCCGTACGCCTGCTGCTGGCCGTAGTCGGGCTGCTGCCCGTAGCCCTGCTGAGGCTGCTGGGGATAGCCGGCCTGCTGGCCGTACCCCTGCGGCTGGCCGAAGGCGCCCGTCCCGGGCTGCTGCCCGTAACCCTGGGGCTGGCCGTAGCCCTGCTGAGGCTGCTGACCGTAGCCCTGCTGGGCCTGGCCGTACCCCTGCTGCTGGCCGTAGTCGGGCTGCTGCCCGTAGCCCTGCTGAGGCTGCTGAGGCTGCTGGGGATAGCCGGCCTGCTGGCCGTACCCCTGCGGCTGGCCGAAGGCGCCCGTCCCGGGCTGCTGCCCGTAACCCTGGGGCTGGCCGTACCCCTGCTGAGGCTGCTGACCGTACCCCTGCTGGGGCTGGCCGTAGACGTGCTGGTCGTGCTGCTGGCCGTATCCGTACGCCTGCTGCTGGCCCGTCGACTGGGACGGGTTGCGGTAGGTGACGACCGTGACGTCGGGGTCGTACTGCTGGGCGGGATTGTCTGTACCCTGCTCACGGTCCGAAGGCGGCGGTGGGGTGCCGTCCGGCGCGTCGTGGGGGTACGGCGGCTGTCCGGAGCTCACCGTTTCACCTCGTTTCGGGGTCGCATGCACAAAGGGTCATGCACATGCCGGTATGGCCAAAGTAGCGACAGGAGTGGTCAACAGTCACCTTTCCGGCCGGTCACCACAATGGTCAGGATCGGGGATGGAGATGCAGCAACATGCGGGTGTTGCCCAATGTGTTGGGCTTGACGTGCTCCAGATCGAGGAACTCGGCCACCCCCTCGTCGTAGGAAGCGAGCAGTTCGGCGTACACCTCCGGGGACACGGGAGTGCCGTGGATGGGCACGAATCCGTGCCGGCCGAAGAACGCGACCTCGAAGGTCAGGCAGAAGACCCGGCGCACGCCCAGCTCGCGGGCGGCGTCGATGAGCGCGGCGACGATCCGGTGACCCACGCCCATTCCCCGGACCTCGGGATCGACCGCGACCGTGCGGATCTCGGCCAGGTCCTCCCAGAGCACGTGCAACGCCCCGCAGCCGACCACCGCGCCGTCGTACTCGGCCACCCAGAACTCCTGGACGTCCTCGTAAAGGGTGACGGTGGTCTTCTTCAACAGCCGCGGCCCCACACCGGAGTACGCGTCGACCAGGCGGCGGATGGCACGGACGTCGGGGGTCCTGGCCCGGCGCACCCGCACTGCCCCGGGCGCGCGCTCGCCGCTCTCGGCTTCCGAGGGCCGGCCCGCAACCTGCTCCATGAACGGCCAGCCTAGTCGCCGGGCGGGCCGTTCGAGCGCGCGGCGAGGGTCCGCACGCCGACGGGAAGAAGAACGCGGAGTATCGGTCATGCCGAAACTCGGCGCCTCCCGACGAGCCTCACGCGGCGTATCCGTTCGAGCACGTTGCGCTCCCCCTCGGGTCGCGTTCCGGAAATTTCCCCTTTTAGCAAGGTCGCCGCCGCGGTGACCTGCCACGGAGGCGGGGTCCGGCCGGGTCGGCGCAGGCCGGATGGTGTTCCGCCTCTTTATCACGCGTGACCGGGTCGTGATCGTTCGGTTGTGGAACCTAGACGGAATCCGGAGTTCTGGTTGAGCAGGAACCCCCGGTGCACTAGTGTCCACCGACGATGCCGGTCATCGCGACAAGGCGCGACGACCGCGACCGCCGAGTCCCCGAGGCGCCATGCCGAGGGGAGCCGGGGAACCAACTGCGGAGATCCAGGTCACTCCCGGATCCTCAAGGGGTGAATCCGAAAGGTAGGGCTGCTCCGGCCCGAACCCGTCAGCTAACCCGGTAGGCGGCCAGAGTGCCGGGCAGAACGCCGCCGCCGACCGGGAGCCGCGCGGCGCGGGATCCCCCCTGCCGGGCACGCGTAGGAGAGGAGCTTTGGTGCGCATCTCTGGAGGACGATCCGCGGGCAGGCACGCCCGCGGGCGACGGCGCCGCCCCCGGTCTTCCGCCGGTGGCCCGATCCGCAGGGTCGCGCTCCTCGGCGTCGCGATCATCGCGATGACCTTCGGCGTGCCGGCGGTGTCCGCGACCGCCGATCCCGAGCCCAGCCTCAAGGAGCTGACCGCCGAGGTCGAGCGGCTCTACGACGAGATCGAGACCCTGACCGAGCAGTACAACGGCGCCCGGGTCAAGCTCAAGGAGGCCCAGCGGTCGGCCGAGCTCGCCAAGAAGACCCTCGCCACGAGCGAGGCCGAGCTGGAGACCCGGCGCAGGACGGCCAGCCTCCTCGCGCAGAACTCCTACATGACCGGCGGCTTCGACTCCGCCTTCGTGCTGCTCGGCTCCGACGACCCGGACTCCTACCTCGACCGGGCGTCCACGACGTACGCGCTCCAGATGCAGCAGGGCGAGGAGGTCGCGCAGGTCGCCAAGGCCATGGAGGCGGCCGAGCGGGCCAGGACCAGCGCCAAGGCCCGGCAGGCGGAAGTGAAGGACCTGCTCTCCGGCCTCGACGTGCAGCGCGAAAAGATCCGCAAGCTGGTCAAGAAGTCCGAGAGCAACCTCTACAGCAAGGTCGCGGGAAGCGTGACCAGGGGCAGCGCCGCCAGGCGGCTGGCCTTCCCCATCATCGGCGACGGCAAGGCCGCCGAGGCGGCGCGCTGGGCCCTCACCCAGCAGCTCAAGCCGTACGTGTGGGGCGCCGACGGCCCGAGCTCCTACGACTGCTCCGGGCTCGTCATGGCGGCCTACCAGCGGGTCGGGATCAGCCTGCCCCACTACACCGGTTCGCAGTGGTCGGCCGGCACGCACATCGACGTGAAGGACATGCGCCCCGGCGATCTGGTCTTCTTCTACAACGACCTGCACCACGTGGGCATCTACATCGGCGGCGGCTACATGGTGCACGCGCCGCGCACGGGCGACGTCGTGCGGATCGCCTCGCTGGCCAACCGGCCGATCGTGGGAGCCGTACGGATCGCCGACTAGCGATCACCCTGTGACGTCAGCCCCTGACCGGATCGACGGTCGGGGGCTGATTCGTGTGCGGCGGAGGAAGCCCGGCGCGGCCGGGGTCAGATCAGGCGGCGCCTCGCCGCCCAGGCGACCGCCTCGATGGCGGTCGCGACGCCGAGCCGGTCGCAGATGCCCCGCAACCGCCGCCGGACGGTGCGTCCGCTCACGTCGAGGCGACGGCCCACCCGATCGACGGTGCCGCCCTTGGCCAGCTCGGCCAGCAGCCTTAGGTCGTCATCGGTGAGACCGGCGCGTTCGCATTCCGACGCGGGGCTCTCGCCTCGGGAAACCACATCGGAAAGTGGCATCGTCGGCCCTCCCCCACCAGCATGATTTATCGGCTCGCCTTGGGAAGGTAAACACTTTGTTCAAAAATCGTCAAGTTCGGACTCTCATTGGTCATTGACACCGTGTACGGCAAAGCGCTGGTGTGGTTTGGGTCACGTAGTTTAGGTCATCGTCTTTATCCCGCATTTCCCGGCAAGCCGGGAAAACGCCGAGCGGGTCCCACGACCGAAAGGACTCACCGATCGGCGTCATAGGCGGCCCGGGCCGACTCGACCTCCGCCATGTGGACCTCGGCCCACTCCTTCACCGCGTACAGCAGGGGCATGAGGGTCCAGCCGAGGGGGGTCAGCTCGTAGTCGACCCGTACGGGCACGGACGGGGTGACCCGGCGGGACACGAGGCCGTCGCGCTCCAGAGTGCGCAGCGTCTGGGTGAGCATCTTCTGGCTCACACCGGCGACGGCCCGCGCCAGGTCGGTGTAGCGCAGCGGCCCGTCACCGAGGGCGCTCACCACCAGTCCGACCCATTTGTCGCTGAGACGGTCGAAGAGGCCCCGCGATGGGCAGGAAGGGTCATAGGCGTCGTACTGGCGCGGGGTCTCCGGTCGCCGCGCCGCCGAGGATGTCACCACAAGTCCTCCTTGAGGTAGGTTGCCCCACTTCCAGGATCTTTCTTCCCGAAAGAGAGTAACCCTCCCAAGATCATGCAGCAATCCCCCGGCGGGTCAACGCACCCGGCTACCCGCGGCCGGACGGCGGCCTGACCAGCGGGAACAGGATCGTCTCCCGGATGTTCCCACCGGTGAACGCCATGATCATGCGGTCGATCCCGGCCCCCACCCCGCCCGTCGGCGGCATGCCGTACTCCAGGGCCCGCAGGAAGTCCTCGTCGAGGCGCATGGCCTCCGGGTCGCCTCCGGCCGCGAGGAGGGACTGCTCGGTGAGGCGACGGCGCTGCTCGACCGGGTCGACCAACTCTGAGTAGGCGGTGCCCAGCTCGGTGCCGAACCCGATGAGGTCCCACTTCTCGGCCAGCAGCGGATCGTCCCTGTGCGGGCGGGTGAGCGGCGAGGTCTCCAGGGGGTAGTCCATGACGAACGTCGGCTGCACCAGCGTGTGCTCCACCAGCTTCTCGAAGATCTCCTGGACGAGCTTGCCCTGCCCCCACCCGGAGTCCCAGCCGACCCGATGCCGGTCCGCGTATCTCCGTACACGGTGCAGCGGGGTGCGCGGCGTCACCTCCTCGCCCAGGGCGGCCGAGACCGAGCCGTAGAGCGTGACGCGCGGCCACTCGGGCAGGCCGAGGTCGACCTCCTCGCCGTCGCGGACCACGACCGTCGTGCCCAGGGCGGCCACCACAGCCTGCTGGTACATCCGCCGGGTCAGATCCGCCATGTCGTTGTAGTCGAGGTACGTCCCGTACGCCTCCAGCATGGTGAACTCGGGGTTGTGCGTGGCGTCGACGCCCTCGTTGCGGAAGTTCCGGTTGATCTCGAAGACCTTCTCCAGCCCGCCGACCACGAGCCGCTTCAGGTACAGCTCGATCGCGATGCGCAGATAGAGGTCCATGTCGTACGCGTTGATGTGGGTGCGGAACGGCCGGGCCGCGGCGCCGCCGTGGATCGGCTGCAACATCGGCGTCTCGACTTCGAGGTAGCCCTCGTCGTGCCAGAAGTCCCGGACGGCCCGCACGGCGGCGCCGCGGATCCGCGCCATCCGCCTGGCCTCGTCGTTGACGATCAGATCGAGGTAGCGGAGGCGGACCCGCGACTCGGGATCGCTGAGCCCGGCGTGCTTCTCCGGCAGCGGGCGCAGGCACTTGGAGGTGATCCGCCAGTGCTCCGCCATGACGGAGAGCTCGCCCCGGCGGGAGGTGACGACCTCGCCCTCGACCCCGACGTGGTCGCCGAGGTCGACGTCGCGCTTCCAGGCCGCCAGGGACTCCTCGCCGAGCCGGTCGAGCGACAACATGATCTGCAGGTCGCCGGAGCCGTCCCTGATCGTGGCGAAGCAGAGCCGGCCGCCGTTCCGCGACAACATCACCCGGCCCGCGACGCCGACCCGGTCGCCCGTGGCGGCGCCCGGCCCGAGATCGCCGTACTTCTCCCGGACCTCGGCGACGGTCGCGGTGCGCGGGAAGCCCACCGGATAGGGGTCGATGCCCTCGGCCCGCAGCCGGTCCAGCTTCTCTCTCCGGACCCGCATCTGCTCGGGCACCCCGTTGAGGTCGTCGCTCACAGACAAAAGGCTAGCCACCGGATCGGATCCGGCTACGCTTCGCGAAAAATCATGCGCGTTAAGTGACGAATACTCTAAAGTGGGGCAGGTGATACGAATGTCGATCGACGTGGACGATGAGCTGCTCGCCGACGTCATGCGTCAACTGCCCGAGATGTCCACCGAAGAGGTCATCGACCACGCCCTGCGGCGGCTGATCTACCCCAGCCTCGTCCGTCAGCCGGTGTTCCGCGCGTAGATCAGCCGCAGGCCGATCAGCGTCAGCCACGGCTCGTGCACGTCGATCGTGCGCGCCTCGCTGACCACGAGCGGTGCGCCGGTGCCGGTGGCCACCACCGTCACCTCGTCCCGGTCGTCGGCCAGCTCGGCCGCCATCCGCTCGACGATGCCGTCCACCAGGCCGGCGAAGCCGTACACGATGCCGGACTGGAGCGCCTCGACGGCGTTCTTGGCGATGACCGACCGGGGCCGGATCAGCTCGACCTTGTGCAACTGGGCCCCGGCGGACGCGAGGGCGTCCACGGAGATCTCCACGCCGGGCGCGGTCACCGCGCCGATGTACTCACCGCGCGCGGACACCGCGTCGAACGACGTCGCCGTGCCGAAGTCGACGATCACGCACGGCCCGCCGTACAGCGTGGTGGCGGCCAGCGCGTTGACGATGCGGTCGCTGCCGACCTCCTTGGGGTTGTCCATCCGCACCGGCACGCCGGTCCGTACGCCGGGCTCGACGACGACGGCGGTCACGTCCCCGAAGTAGCGCCGGGACATGTCGCGCATCTCGTTCAGCACCGAAGGCACCGTGGAGCAGATCGCGATGCCGCTGATGTCGGCGTCCTTGAGCAGCGGCGACTGGCTGAGCAGCCCCTGCAGGACCACCGCTATCTCGTCCGCCGTACGCCGGGGGTCGGTCGCGATCCGCCAGTGCTCGATGACCTCTTCACCCTCGAACAGGCCAAGCACCGTGTGGGTGTTGCTGACGTCGATGGCGAGGAGCATGCCCCGATTATGCACTCTGTCGATCAATCCCTCACCATCACCGCGTTCAGGCACCACGGGGCCGGTCCGCCTCGCGCAGGTCCAGGGCGATGTCGAGCGCGGGCGCGGAGTGCGTCAGGCCGCCCACCGCGAGGTAGTCCACACCGGTCGCCGCCACGGCGGACGCCGTGTCCAGGGTCAGGCCGCCGCTGGACTCCAGCCGTGCCCGCCCGTCCACCAGGCGTACGGCCTCGGCCAGCTCCGCCACGGTGAAGTTGTCGAGCAGGATCTCCTCGGCCCCCTCCGCGAGCACCGGCTCGATCTGGTCGATGCGGTCCACCTCCACCTCGATGGGCAGGTCGGGGTAGGCCAGCCGTACGGCGCGGAACGCCTCGGCGACCCCGCCGGCCGCGACGACGTGGTTGTCCTTGATCAGCGCGGCGTCGTGCAGCCCCATGCGGTGGTTGACCCCGCCGCCGCATCGCACCGCGTACTTCTCCAGCGCGCGCAGGCCGGGCAGCGTCTTGCGGCTGTCACGGATCCGCGCCTTCGTGCCCGAGACGGCGTCCACCCACCGGCGCGTCAGCGTGGCGACGCCGGAGAGGTGGGTGAGGAAGTTCAGCGCGGTGCGTTCGAGCGTCAGCAGGTCGGTGGTCAGGCCGCGCACGGTCATCAGCACATCGCCGCGGGCCACCCGGTCGCCGTCCTTGGCGTGCCGCTCCACCGCGACCCCGCCGGGAGCCTGGCGGAACACCGCCTCCGCGACGGCCAGGCCCGCCGCCACACCGTCCGCGCGGGCGACCACGTCCGCGACGGCGGTCTGGTCGGCCGGGATCGTGGCGGCCGAGGTGACGTCCCGCAGGCCGGCCAGGTCCTCGGTGAGCGCCTCGGTCACCAGTGCGAGGAGGCGCGCCGGATCGACGCCGAGCCCGGCCAGCTCGGCGGACAGCTCGTCCGGGAGCTCCGCCGGCCGGTGGCCGGGCCGCTCCTCGTGGGCCGTGTGCCGCATGAACAGTCCCTCCTCTTCCAGGGTGATGTCGATGTGCCCCCGCCAGTGCCGGTCGTCGCGCGCGGGGTGGTCCTCGCGCCAGTGCGACCCCCGCGTCTCGCGCCGCTCGGCCGCCGCGCCGGTCAGGGCGCACGCGACGGTCAGCAGGTTCGTCGCCTCCCACGACTCGGTGCACGGCGCGACCGCGACCGGCGTCCACAGCGCGCCGGACAGGGCACGGGACACGTCGACCAGGCTCCGCTCGCTGCGCAGCACACCCGCGCCGCGGCTCATGTGGTTCTGGATCCTCGGCCGGGTACGCGGGTCGACCAGGCCCTCGTGGCGTCCGTCGTCCACCGGCTCGCCCGGCTCCGCCGAGGACGCCACCAGGTCGGAGGCGATCCGCTCCGCGAAGACCAGCCCTTCGAGCAGCGAGTTGGACGCGAGCCGGTTGGCCCCGTGGACGCCGGTGCACGCCACCTCTCCGCAGGCGTACAGGCCGGGGAGGGTGGTGCGGCCGCGCAGGTCCGTGCGGACGCCGCCGCTCGCGTAGTGGGCGGCCGGAGCGACCGGGATCGGCTCGGTGACGGGGTCGATGCCGTGCTCGCGGCAGGCGGCGAGGATCGTGGGGAAGCGCACCCGCCACTTCTCCTCGCCGAAGTGCCGCGCGTCGAGGTGGACGTGGTCGGCGCCGGTCTCCCGCATCTTCCGGGTGATGGCCTTGGCCACGACGTCCCTCGGCGCGAGGTCGGCCAGCTCGTGGACGCCGCGCATGAAGCGCTCGCCGTCCGCGTCGATCAGCACCGCGCCCTCGCCGCGTACGGCCTCGGAGACGAGGGGCTGCTGGCCGGTGGAGTCCTCGCCGAGCCACAGGACCGTGGGGTGGAACTGGACGAACTCGATGTCCCTGACGACGGCCCCCGCGCGCAGCGCGAGGGCGACGCCGTCCCCGGTGGACACGGCCGGGTTGGTGGTGGAGGCGTAGATCTGGCCCATGCCGCCGCTGGCCAGGACGACGGCGTTCGCCCGGGCGGCCCCGACGCCGTCGCGCGCCCCCTCGCCCATGACGTGCAGGGTGACGCCGCAGGCCCGGCCGCCGGCGTCCTTGAGCAGGTCGAGCGCGAGGGCGTGCTCAATGACCTCGATGCGCTGCTCGGTCGCCACGGCCGCGACGAGGGCGCGCTGCACCTCGGCGCCGGTGGCGTCGCCGCCCGCGTGGACGATGCGGTTGCGCCGGTGGCCGCCCTCGCGGGTGAGCTGCAGCTCGCCGCGCTCGTCGCGGTCGAAGCGGGCCCCGTGGTCCATCAGCCGCCGCAGCGCGTCCGGCCCCTCGGTGACCAGGACGCGTACGGCCTCCTCGTCGCAGAGGCCGACGCCGGCGACGAGCGTGTCCCTGAGGTGCTCGCCCGGCGTGTCGTCCGGGTCGAGCACGGCCGCGATGCCGCCCTGCGCCCAGCGGGTGGACCCGGCCGACAGCGTGTCCTTGGTGACGACCAGCACCTTCCCCACAGGGGAGAGCTCGGTGTAGCGGAGCGCCACGGTCAGTCCGGCGATGCCGGAGCCGATCACGACGACGTCGGCGTGGACGGTCCAGCCGGGGGCGGGCGCGGTGAGCTTTCTCGGAATCGCCACCATCGGGGGTTCCCCTTTCGTCACAATGACGATAACGCCCCAAGGATACGCGGCCCCACGGGCCCCCCTCCAAACCGCAAAGGCAGGGGATCTCCCAGGTCAGGGAAGGTCGACGGTGATGTTGTCGATCAGCCGGGTGCTCCCCACCTTGGCCGCCACCGCCAGGATCGCCTCGCCGTGGTGCTCCTCGCCCACGGGGGCGAACGTCGCCGGATCCACGAGCGCCAGATAGTCCAGGAGCAGCGGCGGCGACAGCCGGGCCGCCTCGTCCAGCACCGCCCGCGCCGCGTCCAGCACGCGGGACGGGCTCGCCTGGGCGGCCCCCGCGCGCAGCGCGCGGGACAGGTGGAGCGCGGTGCCCCGGTCGGCGTGCGACAGGTAGCGGTTGCGGCTGGAGAGGGCCAGGCCGTCCCCCTCCCGTACCGTGGGCGCGCCGACGACCGAGACCGGCACGTTGAGATCGCGGACCATGCGCCGGATCAGGGCGAGCTGCTGCGCGTCCTTCTGCCCGAAGACCGCGACGTCGGGCTGGACCAGGTTGAACAGCTTCAGCACCACGGTCAGCATGCCGTCGAAGTGGCCGGGCCGGAACGCGCCCTCCACCGTCGCGCCCATCGCCCCAGCGGACACCCCCACCTGGCTGCCCTCGGGGTACATGTCCTCGACCGACGGCGCGAAGACCACGCGTACGCCCTCTTCCGCGCACACCTCCAGGTCGGCCTCCAGCGTGCGCGGATAGCGCGCGAAGTCCTCGGAGGGGCCGAACTGCAGGGGGTTGACGAAGATGCTCACCGCCACGTGCTCGGCGTGCTCGTGGGCCAGCCGCATCAGCGAGCGGTGCCCGGGGTGCAGCGCCCCCATCGTGGGGACCAGCGCGAGCCTGCCGGGACCGATGGCCTCCCTCGCCTTGGCGAGCTCAGCACGGTCGCCCGCGACGATCACGTCCATATGTTCCCTCCCAGCGCGTCCAGGAGGCGCTCCGCGGTCTCGGGCTTGAGCAGCCCGGCGGCGAGCGCCCGGTCGGCGGTGAGCCTAGCGAGGGCGACATAGGCGTCCGCCGCCTCGGGTGCCGCGAGGATCAGGGCGTCCACGTGTTTGCGCACGGTGCCGGCGTCGCCGCGCACGACCGGGCCGGTCAGCCCGGCGATGCCGAGGCGCAGCACGTTGTCCAGCGCCGCCCCGAGCAGCGGGCCCAGCATCCGGCCCGGATGCTCGACGCCGATCCGCGACAACAACTCCTGAGACTCGGCGATCAGGGTGACCATGTGGTTGGCCGCCCCCGCGATGGCCGCGTGATAGAGCGCGCGGTCCTGGTCGGCGATCCAGACCGGCTCGGCCCCCATCTCGACGACGAGCGCCTCGGCCACCGGCCGCAGCATCACCGGAGCCGTCACACCGAACGACGCGCCGGTGAGCCGGGCCAGGTCGTCGTCGCGGCCGGTGAACGTCATGACCGGGTGCAGCGCCAGTGGCAGCGCCCCGGCCTCGGCCGCCGGATCGAGCACCGCCAGGCCGTACGCGCCGCTGGCGTGGACGAGGAGCTTGCCGCGCAGGTCGGCGCCGGTCGCGGCCAGCCCGGACACCAGGTCGGGCAGCACGTCGTCCGGCACGGTGAGCAGCACCAGGTCGGCCCGCCTGAGCACCTCCTCCGGCCGGCTCAGCTCGACGCCGAGCCGCTCGGCGGCCCGCCTCCTGGACGAGTCGGAGACCCCGCTGGCCGCCACCACCCGGTGGCCGGCCTGGGCGAGCGCGGCCCCCAGCACCGAGCCCACGCGCCCCGCGCCGAGCACCCCCACAGCAAGCCGCCCGGGGCGGTCACCTGTATCCATGACGCCTCCCTCCCGCCCAGCGTAACGGCGGCGGGCATCGCAGTGTCTGATTGCGCTCGCTCCGCTCGCGCGGCTCGGGGCGCCCGAAGTCGGCTCGTGCCCTCCTCGCTCGGAGTCGCTCGTTCCTCGCTCCCCGCTCGCTCGTCGGTTACTCCACCGCCGCGCCCCTCGCGTGACGGTTCAGCGCCGTAATGCCGGGGGTAGCGCTCGGGGCTGTGTTTGATCGCCTCGCTTCGCTCGGCGGGCTCGGGGCGCCCTCAGGCGATGTCTTCCCTCGTCACTCGGGACTCGTTCCTCAGTCCAGACACCGCCGCGCCCCGAGCGTGATGAGCGGCCGCCGTCATGATCGATAAGGCTCGCGCGGGCGCGGGGCGCGAAGTGGGTCCCGCCGTACGGCGGTAACGTCGGTCGGCGTGTGGGTCACCTGGCGGGAGGCGACGCGGCGGGCGCTGTACGGCGACGGCGGGTTCTACCTGCGTGAACGGCCGGGCCGGCACTTCCGCACGTCGGTCCACGCGTCGCCGGCCTTCGCCGGGGCGGTGCTGCGCCTGCTCGGGGAGGTGGACGAGGCCCTCGGAGGCCCGCAGATCCTCGACCTGGTCGACGTCGGCGCGGGGGACGGCCTCCTCGCCGCGTCCGTGCTCGCGCTCGCCCCGTCCGGGCTGGCGGGCCGGCTGCGGGTCACGGCGGTGGATCTGTCACCGCGGCCGGACGGCCTGGACGACCGGGTGGCGTGGGTGGCCGCCGTTCCCGACGAGGTCGCCGGGCTGGTCTTCGCCAACGAGTGGCTCGACAACGTGCCGGTCGACGTGGTGGAGCTCACCGGGGACGGGCCGCGCCTGCTCCTGGTGGACCCCGAGACCGGCGAGGAACGGCCCGGCCCCGCCCCGGACGGAGCCGACCTGGCCTGGCTCGCGCGCTGGTGGCCGCTGCGGGCCGAGGGCGACCGGGCCGAGATCGGCCGCCCCCGCGACGACGCCTGGGCGTCCCTGCTCGTACGGCTCACGCGCGGGACGGCGGTCGCCGTGGACTACGCACACCCTGTGGACGACCGCCCGGCAGCCGGGACGCTGGCGGGTTACCGCGACGGCGCGGCCGTACCACCCGTGCCGGACGGGTCGTGCGACATCACGGCGCACGTGGCCCTGGACGCGTGCGCCGCGGCCGGAGAGCGGGCGGGCGCGCGGACGACGACGCTGACGACGCAGCGGGAGGCCCTGCGGCGGCTGGGCGTCACCGGAGCCCGGCCGCCGCTCGCGCTGGCGCACTCCGACCCGCGCGGCTACCTCCGGGCGCTGGGGCGCGCCTCGGAGGAGGCCGAGCTGATCGACCCGGCCGGGCTCGGAAGGTTCGGCTGGCTCAGCCAGTCACGCTGACCTTGAGCGACTCCAGCCCCCGGATGATGTAGCCGGGCTTCCACACGGGCTCCTCGACCAGCTCGATGGCCGGGGCCGCGTCCAGCAGCGCGCTGAACGACTCCACCAGCTCGACCCGGGCCAGCGGGGCGCCCAGGCAGAAGTGGATGCCCGCGCCGAACGAGATGTGCGGGTTGTCCACCCGGCCGACGTCCAGCCGGTCGGGGTCGGGGAAGACCTCGGGATCCCGGTTGGCCGAGCCGAAGAGCAGCCCGATCTCCACGCCGCGCGGGATGGTCACCCCGCCGACCTCGATGTCCTCCAGCACCCAGCGCTCGAACATCTGCAGCGGGGTGTCCCAGCGCAGCAGCTCCTCGATCGCGGTGGGCATCAGGCTCCGGTCGGCTCGCAGCCGCTCCAGCTCGCCCGGGTTGCGGAAAAGCGACCACCAGCCGTTGCCGGTGACGTTCACCGTGGCCTCGTGGCCGGCGTTGAGCAGCAGCACGCAGGTGCCGATCAGCTCGTCCTCGGTCAGCCGGTCGCCCTCGTCCACGACCTGGGCGAGCGCGGAGATCAGGTCGTCGCCCGGCTGGTCCTTGCGCGTCCTGGCCAGGTCGCGCAGGTACTCGGCGAATTCCTTCGCCGCGCGTACGGCGGTGTGCTGGGCCTCGGGGGAGGGGTTGAGCTCGTACATGCCGCAGATGTCGGCGGACCAGGGCCGCAGCAGGTGCCGGTCGGCCTCGGGCACGCCCAGCATCTCGGCGATCACGGTCACCGGGAGCGGCTCGGCCACCTCGGCGAGCAGGTCGCCGCCGCCGCGCTCGACCAGCCCGTCCACCAGCTCTCTGGCGATCTTGCGGACCCGGGGGCGCAGCGCCTCGACCATCCGGGGCGTGAACGCCTTGGACACCAGGCGCCGCAGGCGGGTGTGGACGGGCGGCTCGACGTCGAGCATCCCGGCCCGGACCACCCTCCAGAAGGGTTCCTGGAACTCCGGCTCGGGTTCCCGGCCGAACGCCTCGTGTGAGGCGACGTGGAGGTAGGAACGGCCCAGCCGCCGGTCGCGCAGCAGCGTGTTGACATCGGCGTGGCGGGCGATCAGCCACTGGCCGGTCGGCTCGAAGAAGCTGACCGGCTCGTTCTCACGCAGATCGGCGTAGACGCCGTACGGGTGGGCCACGAACTCGGGATTCCAAGGATCAAACTTCACAAAGCAACCATACGAAGCATTTTCCCTGGTCGCATCACCCGGAGCCCCACCACATACGTCACATTTCGGGCAAACGGCGGCTTGCGATGGCGGGGAGGGGGTGGGTTATAGTGCCGCACAGGTCATGAGCGCCAGCGCAAAGCCCCGGCTTGCTGGCCGGCAACCCTCGCGTCCGCGGCGGGGTGCCCCGGGTGAGGACCAGGTCCGGCGCGAAGCGCGCCGGTCAAGCGCGGGCTCCGCCACCGATGCCACGGCCGGGGTCCCTGACCCGAGGAGGCCGTCGTGTCCGTGATCTCGCTCCCCGCCGTCCCCGCCCCCGCCGAGGCCGCCCCGTCCCGGCCGATCCCCGCCGTCGTCGGCGCCGACCTCCAGGTGCCCGTCAAGGGCGGACGGCTGGTGCCGTACGCGAACCTCGACTACGCGGCGAGCGCGCCGTGTCTCGAGCCGGTGAGCGCCGCCGTCGCCGCCGCGCTCCCGGCCTACTCCAGCGTGCACCGCGGCGCCGGATACGCCTCCCAGCTCACCACCGCCAGGTACGAGCGGGCGCGGCACACCGTGCGGGCCTTCGTCGGCGCCCGCACCGGCGACGCGGTGGTCTTCACCCGGAACACGACCGACGCGATGAACCTGCTCGCCCGCAGCCTGCCCGAGGGCACCACGGTCGTCGTCTTCGACACCGAGCACCACGCCTCGCTGCTGCCCTGGCCCGACGCCGTACGGCTCGCGCCCCCGGCCTTCCCCGGCGAGGCGATCAGGGCCGTGGACGAGACGCTCGCGGAGATCGAGGGCCCCGCCCTGCTCGTCGTCACCGCGGCCTCCAACGTGACAGGCGAGCTGTGGCCGATCGCCGGGCTGGCCCACATCGCCCACCGGCACGGCGCCCGCATCGCCGTGGACGCCGCCCAGCTCGTCCCGCACCGGCGGCTCAACCTGGCCGCGCTCGACCTCGACTACGTGGCGTTCTCCGGGCACAAGCTCTACGCGCCGTTCGGCGCCGGAGCCCTGGTCGGGCGGCCGGACTGGCTCGCTGCGGCCGCGCCGTACCTGCTGGGCGGGGGCGCGGTGACCTCCGTCGGAGCGCGCGACACCAGCGACCGGGACGGCTCGGACGGCGCGGAGACGCTGTGGAGCGACGACCCCGAGGTGCGCCACGAGGCCGGCACGCCGAACGTGCTGGGCGCGATCGCCCTCGCCGCCGCCTGCGACGCGCTGGCCGCCACCGGCTGGACCGCACTGGTACGCGAGGAGGAGCGGCTGGTGGCCCGGCTGCGCGCGGGCATCGCCGGCATCGAGGGCGTGCGCGAGCTGTCCCTCTGGGGCCCGGACCACCCCAGGATCGGCATCGTGTCGTTCACCGTGGACGGCCTGACCGCCCGCGAGGTCGCCGAGGCCCTCTCGGCCGAGCACGGCATCGGCGTCCGGGACGGCAAGTTCTGCGCCCACCCGTTCGTCCGCCACCTGCTCGGCACCGCCGACGGCGGCTGCGAGGACGGCACGGCCAGCGCCGTACGCGCGTCGATCGGGATCGGCACGACCGACGAGCACGTGGACCGGCTGATCGAGGCGCTGCGCTCCCTGGCCGCGACCGATACACGCGTTTCCTCCTGATCGGTCCATCCTGGACCGGCCCGGGACGTGGGAGCATGGGCCGTATGACAGGAGAGCCTCGGGCCACCGGCGCGTTCCAGGAACGCGTGGTGGGCGTCGGGTCGGGCGCGGGAGCGGTCGCGCCCCGGGAGCTGGCCACCGAGGACATGGTCCTCAACATCGGACCGCAGCACCCCTCGACGCACGGCGTGCTGCGGCTGCGGCTCACCCTGGACGGCGAGCGCATCATCGGCGCCGAGCCGATCATCGGCTACATGCACCGGGGCGCGGAGAAGCTGTTCGAGGTGCGCGACTACCGCCAGATCATCGTCCTGGCGAACCGGCACGACTGGCTGTCGGCCTTCGCCAACGAGCTCGGCGTCGTGATCGCGGTCGAGCGCATGCTCGGCATGGAGGTCCCGCAGCGCGCAGTCTGGGCCCGCACGCTGCTGGCCGAGCTCAACCGGGTGCTCAACCACCTGATGTTCCTCGGGTCCTACCCGCTGGAGCTCGGCGCGATCACCCCGGTCTTCTACGCGTTCAACGAGCGCGAGACGCTGCAGCACGTCATGGAGGAGATCTCCGGCGGACGCATGCACTACATGTTCAACCGGGTCGGCGGCCTCAAGGAGGACCTGCCGCTCGGCTGGCTCGACCGCGCCGCCGCGGCCGTGGCCGACGTGCGCCGCCGCCTCCCCGACATCGAGGCGCTGATCGCCGGCAACGAGATCTTCCTCGCCCGGACCGTCGGCGTCGGCGCCCTCTCCCCCGAGACGATCATGCAGTACGGCGTCAGCGGCCCCATCGCGCGCGCCTCCGGCGTCGACTTCGACCTGCGCAGGGACGAGCCCTACCTCGCGTACGGCGAGCTGCCCGTCCGGGTGGTGACCAGGACGGCGGGCGACTGCCACGCCCGGTTCGAGGTGCTGCTCGACCAGGTCAAGGCGTCCCTCGACCTGGCGGACGCCTGCCTGGAGCGGATGCGGGACCTGCCGCCCGGGCCGATCAACCAGCGCCTGCCGAAGATCCTCAAGGCCCCCGAGGGGCACACGTACGCCTGGACGGAGAGCCCGCTCGGCATCAACGGGTACTACCTGGTGTCCCGGGGCGAGAAGACCCCGTGGCGGCTCAAGCTGCGCAGCGCGTCGTTCAACAACGTGCAGGTGCTGCGCGAGCTCCTGCCGGGAAACCTGGTCGCCGACATGATCGCGATCCTCGGCTCGATGTTCTTCGTCGTCGGCGACATCGACAAGTAACGCCGATCAGGTGCGGTCCTTCGGCTCGCCCGGCACCCGGCAGCAGTGCTCCAGGAAGAGCGCCGCGCAGATCAGCACGACGCACGAGGCGAACGAGCCGCCCGCGACGAACGCGTCCTGCCGCGGCTGGGGCAGGTCGAGCAGGTTGAGCACGTGGAACACGAACCCCGCGAACACCCCGGCGAACACCGCGCCCGCGTGGGCGGTCGCCTTCGCCAGGGCGGCCAGCCGGGCCACCGCGAGCGGCTCCGGCGGCTTGGTGCCCGGCCTGCGGCGGATCCTGGCCCGGGTCAGCCAGCCCGTGTAGCCCTCCCCGATCGCGAGCAGCAGCAGCGTCGGGATCGCGCTCCAGGGCACCGTCGGAAGCTGGGAGTAGGTCTTCTGCAACAGCCCCCAGGTGATCGCCGCGAAGACCACCACCAGGCCGACCAGCACTCCGGGGTTGCTGGGCTTCACACGCGCTCCTCGGACGACATCAGGCGGGGGGCTCCAGGACGAGGTCGTCGCGCAGCCGTACACCGGCCCGGTCGAGCCCGGCGAGCAGGTCCGCCACCGCACCGCGCCCCGGAAGCGTCGCGTCCGGATCGGCCCGCGACCAGGGGACCAGCACGAACGCCCGCTCGTGCGCACGGGGATGCGGGAGCGTGAGCTCGGGATCGTCGGACACGATGCCGTCCACCATGATCAGGTCCACGTCGAGGGTGCGCGGCCCCCAACGCTCCACCCGCGTACGGCCGAAGGCGTTCTCGACGCCCTGGGCCCGCTCCAGGAGCGCCCGCGCGTCCAGCATGGACTCGGCCACGACGACCGCGTTGAGGTACGGCCCCTGCTCGGGCCCGCCGACCGGGTCGGTCTCGTAGACGGGGGAGACCGCGACGAACGTCAGCCCGGGAGCGTCGAAGAGGGCGTCGAGCGCCCCCTGGAGGTTGTCCATCCGGCGGCCGAGATTGCTGCCGAGCGCGAGCACCACCCTCATGCGCGGCCCCTCCTGACCGTCACCACCACGTCGTCGAACGGCAGCGGGATGGGCGCGGCCGGCTTGTGCACGCTCACCTCCACCTCGTCGACCCGGTCGTACGAGAGGCAGAGGGCGGCGAGGCGGTCGGCGAGGGTCTCGATGAGGTTGACCGGCTCACCCTCGACGGTCTCGACCAGGCGCACGGCCAGCGCGCCGTAGTCCACCGTCTTCGTCAGGTCGTCCCCCGCTGCGGCCGGCGCCGTGTCGAGGAACAACGTCACGTCGACCACGAACTCCTGGCCCAGCTCGCGCTCGGCGGGCAGGCAGCCGTGCCGGCCCCGCGCCCGCAACCCCACCAGACGGACGCTGTCGCTTGGGCGGCTCACTCTTCTTCCTCCTCCTCGTCCTCGCTCTGCAGGACGGGAGAACCGTGGTAGAGCCACAGGCGCCAGCCCTCAGGGGTGCGAACGTAGGTGCTGGACGCGACCACCCGGCCGGCGGCGAACCCCGGCTCGTCGGTGTCCGCCGCGGTCAGGATGTTCTCCGCGCAGGTCAGCACGGCCACGTCGCCGAGCACGCTGGTCCGCACGTCGGTCAGCACGAACTGGATGTACGGCGTGTTCGCCATGATCAGGGCCCACGAGCGGAGCACCTCGGACCGGCCGGTGAGCATGGGCCAGCCGGGATGGACGCACATGGCGACCCGATCGCCGGCGTCCTCCACCCAGATCTCGGACATCCGGTCCAGGTCGCCGCTCTCGATCGCGTCGTAGAACTCCTGGTTGAGCTCCTCAACGTCCTTCATCGGCTGCCTTCCAGGCGGCGGCGACGCGCACGGCGTCCGCGTTGGGCCCCACCTGGTGGACGCGGACGCACCAGGCGCCCTCCCGCGCGGCGAGCGCGGTGACCGCCAGCGTGGCGTCGTCGTTGCGATCGAAGGGGCGTGGCCTGCCCTCGGCGTCGGCCAGCAACCGTCCGAGGAAACGTTTCCTGGACGCGCCGATCAGCACCGGGTGCCCCAGCTCGGCCAGCCGGTGGATGCCGGCGAGCAGCGCCCAGTTGTGCTCGGGGTTCTTGGAGAAGCCGAGCCCGGGGTCGATGACGATCTGCTCCTCGCGCACACCCTCGCCGAGCACCGAGTCGACCCGCTTGCGCAGCTCCTCGCTCACCTCTGTGACCACGTCACCGTACATCGCTCGGCTGTCCATGTCGTGGCTGTGGCCCCGCCAGTGCATCACGACGTACGGCACGCCGGTGGCCGCGACCACTCTCGGCATCGCCGGGTCGGCCAGCCCGCCGCTCACGTCGTTGACGAGGACGGCTCCGGCCTCCACGGCCGCCTCGGCGACCTCGGCCCGCATGGTGTCGACGCTGACCGTCACGCCCTCCTGCCGCAGGACGCGGATCACCGGCTCGACCCGGCGCAGCTCCTCGCCCAGCGGGACCCGGGCGGCGCCGGGGCGGGTGGACTCGCCGCCCACGTCGACGATGTCGGCGCCCTGGGCGACCAACTCCAGCCCGTGGGCGATGGCGGCGTCCACGTCGAACCACTGCCCCCCGTCCGAGAAGGAGTCGGGGGTCACGTTGACCACGCCCATGACCAGGCAGCGCCCGGGGGCGGGCATCCCGGGCACGTCGTGTGTGGTCATGCTCCCCTCCTCTTCCGTGTCGGAGGTGACGGGCGGTGTCCGGATCAGTTCCGCCCGAGGATCAGCGACATCGCCTCGGCGCGCGTGCTCTCACAGGTGCGGAAGTCGCCCCTGACCGCGGAGGTGATGGTCTTGGCGCCCGGCTTGCGCACTCCGCGCATGCTCATGCACATGTGCTCGGCCTCGATCACGACGATCACGCCACGGGGTTCGAGCACCCGCATCAGCCCGTCCGCGATCTGCGAGGTCATCCGCTCCTGCACCTGCGGCCGGCGGGCGTACACGTCCACCAGCCGGGCCAGTTTGGACAGCCCGGTGATCTGCCCCTTGGCGTTCGGCGTGTATCCGACGTGGGCCACGCCGTGGAAGGGCAGCAGGTGGTGCTCGCAGGTCGACATCACCTCGATGTCCTTGACCAGCACCATCTCGTCGTGGTCGGCGTCGAACATCGTGGTGAGCGCGTCCTCGGGACGCTGCCCGAGGCCCGCGAACTGCTCCGTGTACGCGCGCGCGACCCGGGCCGGGGTGTCGCGGAGGCCGTCCCTGTCGGGGTCCTCGCCGATGGCGAGGAGGATCTCCCGGACGGCCTTCTCGATCCGGCCCTGGTCCACGTGATGGGGCTCAACCGTCACGGTCAGGCCTCGTCCTTCTGCGGCGCCTGGTCGTTCATCCAGGGGGCCGGGCTGCCGGCGGGCAGGGCCTGGCCGTTGCCGTTGGCCCGCTCCTTCGGCGTGATCACCGGCGGGCGGTCGGACGGGAGGCGCTTGCCGTACCCGGCGTACGACGGCCGCTTCTCCTTGATCTGGACCGGCGCGAAGACCTCGAGCACCTGCTCGCGGGAGAGGGTCTCCTTCTCCATGAGCTCCAGCACGAGGTTGTCGAGCACGTCACGGTACTGGACGAGGATCTCCCACGCCTGGTCGTGCGCGGACTCGATCAGCCGGCGGACCTCCTCGTCGATCGTGGAGGCGATCTGCTCGGAGTAGTCGCGCTCGTGGCCCATCTCGCGGCCGAGGAAGACCTCGCCGTTGCCGCTGCCGAACTTGCGGGCGCCGAGCTTCTCGCTCATGCCGTACTCGGTGACCATGCGGCGGGCGATGGAGGTGGCCTTCTCGATGTCGTTGGACGCGCCCGTGGTGGGCTCGTGGAAGACGAGCTCCTCCGCGGTGCGGCCGCCCAGCAGCATCGCGAGCTGGTCCATCATCTCGGACCTGGTCGCCAGGAACTTGTCCTCCATCGGCAGCGTCATCGTGTAACCGAGGGCGCGGCCGCGGGACAGGATCGTGATCTTGTGGACCGGGTCGGAGTTGGGCAGCGCGTGCGCGACCAGGGCGTGACCGCCCTCGTGGTACGCGATGATCTTCTTTTCCTCGTCCGACATCACGCGGGACTTGCGCTCCGGACCGGCCATCACGCGGTCGATGGACTCCTCGAGGGTGTTCATCGAGATGAGCTTCTGGTCCTGGCGGGCGGTCAGCAGCGCCGCCTCGTTGATCACGTTCGCGAGGTCGGCGCCGGTGAAGCCCGGCGTGCGCCGCGCGATGACGTCCAGGTCGACGTCCTGGGCGAACGGCTTACCGCGCCCGTGGACGCGCAGGATGCCCTTGCGGCCCTCCAGGTCGGGCCGGTCGATGACGACCTGCCGGTCGAAACGGCCGGGACGCAGCAGCGCCGGGTCGAGGATGTCGGGCCGGTTGGTCGCGGCGATGAGGATGACGCCGCCCTTCACGTCGAAGCCGTCCATCTCGACGAGGAGCTGGTTCAGCGTCTGCTCGCGCTCATCGTGGCCACCGCCGAGACCGGCGCCGCGGTGGCGGCCCACCGCGTCGATCTCGTCGATGAAGATGATCGCCGGGGCGTTCGCCTTCGCCTGCTCGAACAGGTCGCGGACGCGCGAGGCGCCGACACCCACGAACATCTCGACGAAGTCGGAACCCGAGATCGAGTAGAACGGCACCCCGGCCTCGCCGGCCACGGCCCTGGCGAGCAGGGTCTTACCGGTGCCGGGCGGGCCGTACAGCAGGACGCCCTTGGGGATCTTGGCGCCGATCGCCTGGAACTTGGCCGGGGCCTGCAGGAACTCCTTGATCTCCTGGAGCTCCTCGATGGCCTCGTCGGCACCCGCGACGTCGGCGAACGTCGTCTTTGGCGTGTCTTTGGTGATCAGCTTCGCCCGCGACTTGCCGAAGTTCATGACCCGGGAGCCGCCGCCCTGCATCTGGTTCATGATGAACAGGAAGATCAGGACGATGATGATGATCGGCAGGAAGCTGACCAGCAGGCTCACGAGGAAGTTCTCCCTCGGAACCTCGACGGTCCAGCCCTTGGAGGGGTTGGCCTTCGCCAGCGCCTCGGTGAGCTGCACGCCCTGGCCCTGCACCCAGGGGGCCTGGATGCGGTCGACGGACTTGCCGGCCACGTCGATCGGCTTGTTCAGCGTCAGCTCGACCCGCTGATCCTTGTCGACGACTGTGGCATTCTTCACGTTGCCCTGCTGGATCTGCTGGACAACAGTGGAAGTGTCGGCCGTGGCGTAGTTGCCGTCACCATTGAACATCGTGGTGACGAGCAGGAGAAGCACGACGATGCCCAGGATCCACAGAAGTGGCCCACGTGTAAATCGCTTGAGATCCATCCGTTGCGGAACCCCGGCGGGCCCGTCCCTTCCTGACCAAGGCCTGGCCCCGGGTGGAACCCGGGTCGCGGCATCCCTCGCCGCTCCTACTGACTACCCGCAGGTAACCGAATGGCACCCGCAGATATCCGAAGGTACACCGGGCCGCCGCATGCGGTAACTGCAAGAGCGGCTCCGGCTTTACCTTTCCAACGTACGTGACGCAATCCGTGTTCCCCACCTGGGAGCGGATCGCCCGCGTACAAGGGGACTTCGCTCAGGGCTTACTCGCCGCCGTAGACATGCGGTGCGAGAGTGCCGATGAACGGAAGGTTGCGGTATCGCTCCGCGTAGTCGAGCCCGTAACCGATCACGAACTCGTTGGGAATGTCGAACCCGACATACTTCACGTCAATCGGCACCTTGACCGCGTCCGGCTTGCGAAGCAGCGCGCAGATCTCCAGCGAGGCCGGGTTACGCGACTTCAAATTGTTCATGAGCCAGGAGAGCGTGAGTCCCGAGTCGATGATGTCCTCGACGACGATCACGTGGCGGCCCGCGATGTCGGTGTCCAGGTCCTTCAGCACCCGCACCACACCGGACGACCTGGTGCCCGCGCCGTACGAGGACACCGCCATCCAGTCCATCTGCACGGGGACGTGCAACGCCCTCGCCAGGTCGGCCATGACCATGACCGCCCCTTTCAGGACGCCGACGATCAGCAGGTCCTTACCGTCGTAGTCGGCGTCGATCTGGCCGGAAAGCTCCTTGATCTTGGCTTGAAGCTCGTGTTCCGGAATGAGGACGCTCAAAAGGTCCTTGCCCATGTCGGCTGCATCCACCTGCGGATTCCTTACGCGAGGTTGTTCCCTGTAGCGAATATCAGGGTGCCACAGCGCCGGACCGCTCCCACCCCCCCGGGTAGATCCACGCGCTTCTGCCCCCTCCAGGCCGTCAGCAGCCGCTCCACCTCGTCGATGTGCGCGGCGGCCAGCGCGGACGCGGGCGCGCCCGCCTCGACGGCCGCCCGCCGGATCACCCGCCGCCGCACCGCGCCCGGGGCCTTCTCCAGCACGGCCACGGCCAGCCCCGCGCCCGGTCCCGTACGCGACTCGGCGTACAGGGCGTCCGCCCACTCGTCCAGGGCGTCGGCGTCGTCTCGGCACAGGCGCGCGGTGCGGGCGAGCGCCTCCGCGACCCCCGGCCCGAGCGCCGCCTCCAGGACGGGCATGACGTCGTGCCTGACCCGGACCCGGGTGAAGACGGGATCGTCGTTGTGCGGGTCGTGCCACGGCTCCAGCCCGAGGGCCGCGCACGCCTCCTCGGTCCTCGCGCGCCCCAGGCCGAGGAGGGGCCTGCGGTACACCCCGGAGACCGGCGCCATCCCGGAGAGCGAGCGGGTGCCGCTGCCGCGGGCCAGCCGCAGCAACACGGTCTCCGCCTGGTCGTTCCGCGTGTGCCCCAGCAGCACCGCCGCCGCCCCGAGCCGCCGGGCCTCCTCCGAGAGCGCCGCGTAGCGGGCGTCGCGCGCCGCCGCCTCCGGCCCGCCCACGCGGCCCACGGTGACGGGCAGGACGACGGCCGGGTCGAGGCCGAGCCGGGGCGCGAGCCGTACGAGGTCGTGGGCGCGGGACGCGGAGCCCTCCTGAAGGCCGTGGTCGACGGTCAGCAGCCCCGCGCGCAGGCCCATGCGCGGCGCGGAGAAGCCGAGCGCCGCCGCGAGGGCGAGCGAGTCCGCGCCGCCGCTGCACGCGACCAGCACGAGCGCCTCTCGGGGCAGGTCGGCGAGCGACAGCCGTACGGCACGGCGGACGTCGGCGACGGCGGGATGGGGGCCCATGAGGCCATTGTGTCCGCCCGCCAGCCGGACGGGGAAAACGCGGCCGCCACCGGGCGGCGGCGCCGCGCGCCCGTACGGCGCGGGCCCGGTCAGGCGGCCGTAGCCGTTCCCGTGAAGCGGTCCGTGCGTGCCCTCGCGGCTCGACGCCGCTCAGGCGGCCGTCGCGGTCCCGTGGCGGTGCCGCGCGCCCGTACGGTGTGCCCCGTCAGTCCCCGGGCCCGCCGGTCCCCCCGTTCGCCGAGGGGTCGCCGTGAGACGGATCGCCGGGCGCGGAGTCCCCGGGGGAGGAGTCGAGTGAGCGGGTGCCGAGGACGCGGCCCATCCACGCGTGGGGGTCGGTGATCTCGTCCTTGGTCGGCAGCGTGTCGGGGGACGTCCAGACCCGGTTGAAGCCGTCCATCCCGGCCGCCTCGACGACGGTGCGGACGAAGTGGGCCCCCTCGGCGTACTGCTTCATCTTGAGCTCGATGCCGAGCAGGCGCCGGATGAGCTGGTCGGTGCGGGAGCCGCCCTCCCTGCGACGCTGGAACCGGGACCTTATCTCGGCCACGGAGGGGACGACGGACGGGCCGACGGCGTCCATCACGTAGTCGCCGTGCCCCTCGACCAGCGTCATCACGGCGGTGACCCGGTCGAGCACGGCCTTCTGCTCGGGGGTCTGGATGGCCTCGATCAGGTTGCCGTCGCCTCCCCTGATGGCGTCGGCGACCGCGTCGGAGGCGGCGCGCAGCCGTTCGAGCAGGGTCGTCAGGTCCATGTCGGACGCGAGCAGGAACTCGGTCATCTGGGTGCGGACGTACTCGCGGAGCCAGGGGACGCCGGTGAACTGCACGCGGTGGGTCTCCTCGTGGAGGCAGACCCAGAGGCGGAAGTCGCGGGCGTTGACGCCCATCTCGCGCTCGGTGTGCACGATGTTGGGCGCGACCAGGGTGAGCCGCCCGGTGGGGGCGCGGCCGTCGGGGTCGGGCGGGAGGAACAGCTCGTACTGCCCGAGCACCCGGGACGCGAGGAACGCCAGGACGGCGCCCACCTCCACGCCGGTGATGCGGGAGCCGACCGCGCCGACGATCGCCGGCACGCTGGACATCTTCTGGGTGAGCGGCTCGAAGACGACCCGGAACCCGTCGACGTTCGCGCGGATCCATCCCGGCCGGTCGACGATGGTCGCGGCTTCCGGCGGGGCGGAGTCGATGCGGGTGAACTCCCGCACGTGTCCCTCGGCCTCGCGGGACAGCCGCCTCAGCTCGGCGACCGCCTGTCTGGCCTCTTCCCGGCTCACCTGTGGCCCCGGGCGCACCAGGCGCACTCCGGTCGCGACGGCCAGATCCCAGTCGATCACCTGCATACTCACCACCGTACGTTCTCCTCCCTCCCTCCGCGCGCGAGGGACGCGTGCGCCCCTTCCCTCAGCTTTGGGAGACGATCGTGGCGAGGCGGTCGAGAGCGGCCACGGCGGCGGTGGGGTCGGGCACGTCGTCGGCCATGAAGGCGAAGGCGAGGAGCCGACCGTCGGCGGTGTAGGCGACGCCGGCGAGGGTGTTCACGCCGTTGAGCGTGCCAGTCTTGGCCCGGACCAGCCCGCGGCCCGGCCTGGAGCCGGAGTCGTCGTACCGGTTGTGCAGGGTGCCGGTGAACCCGGCGATGGGCAGCCCGGTGACCAGGGAGTGCAGGTCGCGGTTGGCCGGCAGCACCGAGGCGGCGAGCAGGCGGGCGAGCGCGGTGGGGGTGATGCGGTTCTTGATGGAGAGGCCGCTGCCGTCGGTGATCGTGATGTCCTTGTCGAGGCCGAGCCTGCCGAGGACGCGGTGGACCGCCGCGGCCTGCCCGGGGAAGGTGTGCGGCAGCCCCTCCTTGATCGCGACCTGGCGGGCGAGCGCCTCGGCGAGGTCGTTGTCGCTCATCGTGAGCATGCGCTCCACCAGCGCGTAGACGGGAGCCGACTCGACCCGGGCGAGTTCCTTCGCCGTCTGCCCGGCGGTGACGGGCTTGATGTTCTTGTCGACCTTGATGCCGTTCTTCATCAGGAGCGACGCGAAGGCGGCGGCGGCCGCGCGCGGTGGGTCGGGTACGCGGGCACTCTGGCCGGGCGCGACCCTGCCCTCGTCGATGGCGAGCGCGGTGACGGGCGAGGCGCTGCCCTCCGGCACGTACGTGGGCTTCCACCCGGGCGGGGTCACCGGCCCCTCGAAGAGGGAGTCGTCGTATCCCAGGGTGACGGTCGTGATCTTGGCCGCCTTGAGGGCCTTGGCCGTACGGGAGGCCAGGGTGGCGAGCGAGGCGGGCCGGGGATAGAGGTCGCGGGACTCCTTCGGCCCCGCGAGTGTGGGATCGCCGCCGCCGACGAGGACGATGGAGTTCTTCGCCGCGCCGGTGACGACCTTGGTGGCGAAGGTCGCGTCCGGGCCGACGGAGGCGAGGACGGCGACCGCGGTGACGATCTTGGTGGTGGACGCCGGCGTGAGCGCGACCTCCGCGCGGCCGTCGAAGAGCGCGGCGCCGGTCTCGGCGTCGAGCACGACGCCGCCGGAACTGCGGCCGAGCGCGGAGTCACCCAGCGCGCGGGTGAGCCGGGCTGTCAAAGTACCCTTAGCGGGAAGAGGCGCGTCCCCAACCGCGGCCAGAACCGCGCCGGCGGTGATGATGGGGGTGGGGGTCGGTTTCGGTGACGCGATCGGAGCCGACGGTGTGCCGGCGATCTTGGTGATCACATGGACGCCTGCGGCGACGGCGAACACCTGCAATAGGGCGAGGGTGACTAACAACACCCATCGCTCGCGTCGCACCATGTCACCTCTTGTCGCGCCAAATGGGATATACGCCTACGAGACATTAACGCCCCCGGGATGCCGGGAGAGCTTGAGTGGAGGAACCGTAGTGGAGTTCGACGTTGTCGTTGAGATTCCCAAGGGGCAACGGAACAAGTACGAGGTGGACCACGAGACCGGTCGCATCCGACTGGATCGTCTGCTGTTCACGTCCACCCAGTACCCCGCCGACTACGGCTTCATCGAGAACACCCTGGGCGAGGACGGCGACCCGCTGGACGCGCTCGTCCTGCTCCAGGAGCCGACCTTCCCCGGCTGCCTGATCAAGTGCCGCGCGGTCGGCATGTTCCGCATGACCGACGAGAAGGGCGGCGACGACAAGGTCCTGTGCGTACCCGCCACCGATCCGCGCATGGAGCACATCCGCGACATCCACCACGTCGCCGAGTTCGACCGGCTGGAGATCCAGCACTTCTTCGAGGTCTACAAGGACCTCGAGCCCGGCAAGTCGGTCGAGGGCGCCAACTGGGTGGGGCGGGTCGAGGCCGAGGCCGAGATCACCAACTCAGTGAAGCGGTTCCAGGAGCAGGGCCACGACCACGCCTGATCAGGTCGGCCTGGTGGCCCCGACGAGGTCGGGACGCCAGATGGGCGCGATGCGGACCACGTCCCCCGTCTGGGGGGCGTGGACCATCAACCCCCGGCCGATGTAGAGGCCGACGTGGTGGATCGTCCCGGGATCGCTGGTGACCCTTCCGAAGAAGACCAGGTCACCGGGTTGAAGCTGTTCGACCGGGACGTGCGGCCCGGACTGCCACTGCGTGCCGGTCCAGTGGTCGAGATCGATTCCCGCGCGCTCCCACGCGCGCATCGTCAGCCCGGAGCAGTCGAAGCTGCCGGGCCCCGCCGCCGCCCAGACGTACGGCTTGCCGAGCTGCTGGAGCGCCCAGGTCGCCGCGACTCCGCCGGGTCCGGCCACCCCGGTGGCCGCCCAGGCCGGGGCCTTCAACGCCGCGCGCGTGCTCATGGTCCGCAGCCGGGACTGCCTGCGCTCCTCGCGGGCCTGCCGTAAACGCTCGACACGGGAGCGGGCGGCGTCGAGGCGCCGCGTGATCTCCTCGGTCGCCTGTTCGATCTCCGCCATCTGCCGCTCCTGCTCGGCCACCGCAGCGGCCGCCGCCTCCTTGGCCAGCCTGGCCTGCTCGGCCTGCTCGGCCTGCTCGGTGTACGCGCTGGCGGCCTGGGTGCGCACGATGTCGAGCACCGTCTCGGTGTCGGTCAGGTTCTGCATGCTCGCGGCCTGCTGGCTGCCGAGCTGGCTCAGCATGTCGGCCTGCTGCATGAAGCCGTTGAACCCGTCCCCCGTCAGCATGGCGAGCCCCATGTCGCTGACGCTGAGGTTCGCGTAGCGCTGCGCGGCCACCGCCGCGACCGGTTTGCGGGCCTCCTCGACCTCGCCCCGCGCCTGCTCCAACCTCTCCGTCACCTGGTCGTACGCCTCTTCGGCGGAACGCAGCATGACGAGCCGCCCGTTGTACGCCTCGACGAGGCGCTCGACATCGGCGTTCAGCTCGGCCAGGCGGGCCTTCGCGGCGGCGTAGTCGGCCTGGGCCCGGCCGAGCTCCTGTGCACGGGCGCGCACCTGCTCACGCGCGTCGGCGATCTTTCCGGCCGGCCCTCCCGGGTCGGCGCCCGCCGGAACGGCGAGAGTGAGAATGAGCCCGCAAGCGAGCCCGGCGATATGCCCGGATGCCATGCGGAGTGGCATGCTTACCCCTTCCGTTTCACCACTCCCAGACTCCCCGAGAATAACTCTGCGTACACAATAGGCTCACCGAGCGTAATGTCCGTGAGCCGGAAATTCTCGACGGCATTCTCGGGCAATTCCGGCCGAGGCCGGAGGGCACGGATAAAGGGGCGCTTTATCGCTTTGTTGGGATAACGACCGCGGAAGTGACTATCCGGCGAGTGTCGGTTCCGCGGGAGCCGGAGCGGCGGGTGAGACGTCCCGGGAGGAACCGCCCCGGGAGGAACCGTCCCGGGAGGAACCGTCCCGGGAGGAACCGTCCCGGCCGGCGGCGTCCCCGGCTCCGGGGTCCTGGTCACGGCCCCGCGGGCGTTCCCCGGCCGTCGGCCGTACGGGCTCCTCCGGGATGGCGGACCGGGCGGGACGCGGCGGCACCGACCTGGCGGGGCGCGGCGGCGGCGCGGACCGGGCGGCGGAGGGCGCGGCCGAGGCGGCGGGAGTGGGAGTGGGGCTCGCCGTCGCGGTACGGCTGGGGGTCGGCGACGGCGAGCTGTCGGGCGGGCAGCTTCGCTGCGGGCGGGGATGGTGGTGCTGGTGCTCCCGGCCCGGGTCTCCGGAGCCGGGGGGATCGGCGGGCGTCTCCGGGCCTGACGGCTCCGGCAGCGGGGACACGTCGCCGGACGGGCTTTCCGACGGCTCGGCGGACGGGGTCTGCGAGTGCGACGGCCGCGGCGTCGGCGTCGTCCTGGACGGGGAGCCGGAGGGCGAGGGTGTGCCCGCATCTCCCGGACCCGCGTCCGGGCTGGTCCGCATGACCGGCCACTCCGCGTCGTCGCGGACACCGGCGGGGCGGGCAGGGTCGGGGCCGCGGTCGAGGATCGGGGTGAGGATCATCCGCCGGTCGCGGGGAGTGGCCTTCCACGGCACCGTCAGACCAGGCGGGTCGCCCGCGGCGGGAAAGGCGTCCGACGCGATGCCGACGATCCGGTCCTCCGGCCGCCCGGCGAACTGGTTGAACGAGAACAGCACGAGGCCGACCGCCGCCACGGTCGCCAGCGCCCCGCCGAACGCGCGCGGCCAGGCGCGCCCGGCGCCGCCCGCGGGGAACCCGGCGGAGGTGAGCCGCCCCACCCGTTTGGCGACGTACCGGCGGTAGGCGACCAGCTCGGGGTCGGCGAAGCAGCTCATCACCCGGACGCGCACGGTGTCCGGCAGGGTCGCCTCCGGGAGCAGACCGAAGACCTTGGCCAGCGAGACGTGCCGTACGCGATGGGCCGCGCAGGTCTCGCAGCGGGCGAGATGGCGCGAGATCCGATCGCGGGTCTCGGCGGTCAGCTCTCCGGCGAACCCGGTGAGGATCTTCGCGCGGCGCGGGCAGTCGTAGGGCCCCTTCCTCGCGAGGATCTCGACGGTGACCGCGTCGCTGAGGCGCTCGGTCGCGGCCTCCTGGAGGCCGTCGGCGTAGCGCTGGCCCGTGCCGAGGACCGTCGCGAGGTCGGCGCCGGTCAGCGCGTGCCTGCTCGCGAGCTCGAGGACCTCGCGGTCCTCGGGGGCGAGGCCGCGGGTGGCGTGCCAGGCGACGACGCGCAGCTCCGCGTCGGCGGGATCGGAGAGCTGGGGCACGAGCACGGTGGAGAGGTCGGTGCCCTGCGACTCCGCGCCCTGCGGCGTGCGGCGGCGCAGGCACTCGCCCCTGGCCAGGGTGTAGAGCCAGACGCGGAACCGCCCGGGATCCGCCAGCGAGCCGACCAGCGCCTCCGCGGCGATCAGCGTGTCACGCAGGGCGACCTGCGCGCTGTCCGGACCGCCGAGCATGACGAGGCAGTATCGGTAGATCGCTTGGGCATACGTGTCGTACAGCGCGGCCAGCGCATCGGGGTCCCGAGCGCGCAACGCCTCGACCAGCACGCGGTCATCCATGTGACCGAGAGTAAATGATTAATAACTAGCAGTTCTACCGATTCCACAGAACGAGAGCAAATGATATTGGCGCCCCCATCTCATACAATGGGATTCGTCTTGTGTGCGCTTGATCCGTACCGCTCCCGATTCATCCCAGGCCATTCGCGTGTTTTGCGCGATATGTAGCGATAAACCTCGCTAGACCGACGAAAGGTGCAACCCGGCACCGGCGCAGCCTTCGAGCAGGGCGTCCAGGCCGAACGCCTCGACGGGCCCGAGCGCCCCCGCCCCCTTCACCCCGTCGGCCAGCGCGGTGGTCGCCGCCCACGCCAGGATCCGCGCCGTGAAGTCGTACGGGTCGCCCCCGTCGAGCTGCACCGACGACAGCAGCCTGCCGTCCTTGTCGTACGCCTCCGCGACCGTCTGGGAGGAGATGCCGGGATCCGCGGCCCTGCCGCGGTTGCCGAGCCGGATCACCCGGTCGGCCATCGCCTCGGTGACCCGCCTGGCCCCGGGCAACGCGGCCAGCACCGGCGTCGCCCTGGCCAGCACCCCCGCCGCCCGGGTCAGGCCGCCGAGCCAGCCCAGGTAGACGTTCACCTCGCGCAGCCCGGGAAAGGCCCTGGGCAGCGCGAAATGCTCCGAGGCGCCCATCGAGATGCCGTGGCGGCGCCGTCCGCCCACCGTGAACTGGCGGGTACGGCCGTGCTCGCGGACGATGCGGCCCTCGCGGAAGCCGTACATCGGCTCCAGGACGACGCCGAGCGCGGAGGCCCTCGTGCCGGCGCTGGCGCGCCTGGCCATGTTGCCGCGGACGAAGTAGCCGACGTCCACCCGGGCCGCCTCGGTCCCCGCCTTGCGCAGCGCCAGCGCGGCGGCGACGTTGCCGGGCACGAAGTCGTACCCGAACGCGGTGATCAGGGCGGCCTGCCGGGTCGCGGCGGCCGGGCCGTACCGCTGGAAGATGCGCTTGATGAACGTGGGCTCGCCCGCCGAGTCGAGGTAGACCGCCCCCGCCTCGCTCGCCGCGGTGACCGCTCCCTCGCCCCACCGGGTGAAGGGGCCGACCGTGGAGATGAGGACGTCGCCGGCGTTGAGCAGGCGTTCCAGCGACTCCGACCGGCCCGCGTCGGCGACCGCGGTGGGGAGCGCCACCGGCAGCGACGCGGCGAACCCGTCCAGCCGCGTCTGGTCCCGCCCGACGAGCAGCGGCCGGGCGCCCAGCATGAGCAACGCCTGCGCCGTCAGCCTGCCGGTGAACCCGGTGGCCCCGAACAGCACGATCCGGGAGGTGGTCATGCCGTTACGGTATCCCGCCTCGGAATTCAAGATCCATAGTGGGTCCGCGCCGATCCTGGGCTCCGGGACCGTCACGATGCCTTTCATGGCCGCCGGTCACCGATCGGCGGATATCCGCGATCCTTGGCGAACGGCTTGGTCGTCGGCTTGGCCACGTTGACGGGGACCGTCCCGCCCGCGACCAGCTCCTCGTACGGCTTGGCGGTCGCGCCCCAGGTCCTGACCGACACGTCGGTGTCGGCGACCTTCCCCTTGACGCCGCTCGCCGTGATGACGAAACGCCGCTTCATCTCGGTGCGCACGTCGTCGACGAAGGTCGTGCCGCCGCCGAGCAGGGCGCCGGCCTCGTCGCGGAGCAGCGCCGTGACGACCAGGCTGTTCGCGGCCTTCCGGAACGGATCGCTGACGTACCCGGTGACGAGGTAGGAACCCGCCTCCAGCTTGTCCGTCGCCACGTCGGAGACCGGGAAGCGCCGGAACGCCGACGGGATCCGTTTCACCGGACGCCACGACGCCGGGCGGTAGTCGACCTTCACGCTCGCGGGCGCGGCCTTCGCCACCGCCTGGCCGGTGAACGCCAGCGAGCGGCCGGGCGGGACGGCGTCCAGCGGCTGCTCCATGCGGAGGACCTCCTTGCCGGCGGCGTCGCGCGCGCTGATCAGAGCCACGGCGTTCTCCCCGAAGTGCCACCGGTTGGCGTTGCCCAGCACGCCCGCCCAGGTCACGACGTAGCCGTTGCTCGACTTGTCGATCGAGGAGACCTGCTCCTTCAGCGTGAGCGGGGCGAGCTGCTTCTTGTTTTCGCTCGTTTCACCACTGCACCCCGCCGCCACGACCACGACGACGAGGGCCAATGCTGCTGCCATGCGGCTGCGCTGAGTCACTTAGCCGTCATAACCCGGTGAATGGGACGCCACCCAACGGACACGCGCCAGCCGTACGAACTCTTTAGGATCTTCGCCTATCTCGGGCGGACCACCCGGGTCTCATCCCAAACGGGTTCAGGCGCCTCGTATACCCGCCCGTCCGCCCCGAAGACCAGGAAGCGGTCGAAGTCCGCGGCGAACCACCGATCGTGGGTGACCGCGAGCACCGTGCCGTCGAAGGCGTCCAGACCCGCCTGCAACGCCTCGGCGCTGGCGAGGTCGAGGTTGTCCGTCGGCTCGTCGAGCAGCAGCAGCGTGGCGCCCGACAGTTCGAGCAGGAGGATCTGCAGCCGCGCCTGCTGCCCGCCGGACAGCGTCTCGAAGCGCTGCTCCGCGATGCCTCCGGCCAGCTCGTAGCGGGCGAGCGCCTTCATCGCCTCGTTCTTGAGCTTGGCGTGCTCGGTCATCACGATCTCGCACGGCGTGCGCTTCAGCAGCTCGGGGCGGGAGTGTGTCTGGGCGAAATGTCCCGGGACGACCCGCGCGCCGAGCCGGGCCACACCGGTGTGCCTGACCGCCTCCCCCGCGACCAGCCGCAGGAAGTGCGACTTCCCCGAGCCGTTCGAGCCGAGGACGGCGACGCGCTCGCCGTACCAGACCTCCAGGTCGAACGGCTTCATCAGGCCGGTGAGTTCGAGGCTCTCGCAGATGACGGCGCGCTTGCCGGTGCGACCGCCGCGCAGGCGCATGTTGATGAGCTGGTCCTTCGGCGCGAGCTCGGGCGGCCCCGCCTCCTCGAACTTCCGCAGCCGCGTCTGCGCCGCGTGGTAGGCGCTGGCCATGCCGTCGTTGTAGGTCGCCTTGTTCTTCAGCATGACCACCAGGCGCTTGAGCTTGGCGTGCTCCTCGTCCCAGCGGCGGCGCAGCTCGTCCAGGCGCTCGTTGCGCTCCTTGCGCGCCTCGGCGTACGTCGCGAACCCGCCGCCGTGGACCCAGATGTTGCCGGACTCGACGGTGACGATCCGGTCGGCCGCGTTCGCCAGCAACTGCCGGTCGTGGGAGACGAGCAGGACCGTCTTCGGCGTCTCCCGCAGCGCCTGCTCCAGCCAGAGCTTGCCCGGCACGTCGAGGTAGTTGTCGGGCTCGTCGAGCAGCAGCGTCTGGTCGGGACCGCGGAGCAGCGCCTCCAGCACCAGCCGCTTCTGCTCGCCGCCGGACAACGTGTTGACCTCGCGATATTTGCACCTGTCGTACGGCACGCCGAGGGCGGCCATGGTGCAGGTGTCCCACAGGACCTCGATGTCGTAGCCGCCGGCGTCCGTGTAGTCGGTGATCGCCTGGGCGTAGCGCATCTGCGCCTTCTCGTCGTCCCGCTCCATCATCACGAGCTCGGCCGCGTCCAGGCGGGCCGCCGCCTCCCTGACCCGGACGGGCGCGACGCTGAGCAGCAGGTCGTGGACGGTGCGGCCGTCGCGGATGCTGCCGATGAACTGCCGCATCACGCCGAGCCCGCCGGAGTGGGCCACGGTGCCCTCCACCGGTTGGAGATCGCCGGCGATGAGCCGCATCAGCGTCGTCTTGCCCGCGCCGTTGGGCCCGACGAGCGCTGCCTTGACGCCCTCTCCGATGCGGAAGGACACGTCGTCGAGCAACGGCCGTCCATCGGGCAGCACATAGGTCAGGTGCCCGATCTCGACGTGTCCCACGGCGCTTCCCCTCCTCGCGTTCCGCGCAGGTTATCGCCCGATCTCGTCACCGGGCATCCCAATTTCCCGGCCCCGGTTACCAGGCCGCGAACATCTCCTGCGGCGACGCGTCGGGGGACTCGGGGTCCGGGTGGACCGGCGGGCGGACGAGGACGGTCGCCTGACCGTCCTCCAGCCTGCTCAACGGGTACACGTTGCCCCAGATCAGGAGATGCCGCCCGGTGGCGTCGTAGCGGATCAGGGTCCACTTGGCGACCGTTCTGGCGGTGTTCTCCGCGGTGAACAGCGTGCGCGTTCTGGTGCCGTCGGCGACCGAGTACTCCTCGATGGAGTAACGCTGCGGCGCCTCGCCGTCCGGCTGCGAGAAGGGGCCACCGACCGCGATCGTGCCGCCGTCCGGGCTGATCGCCACGCCCACCGGAGATTCCACACCGCGTACGACGACTCGACTGCCGGCGAGCGTGTCCCCTGCGGCCGCGGTGTCAAGGACGCGGACCTCCGAGCCGGCCACGAAGGCGAGCGTACGGGCGTCGGCCGCCCACGACAGGCTCTTGATGCTCTCGGAGGCGTCCGCCGACCAGCTACGCGTCTTGTCCGCGGCCAGATCGACGATCGCGAGACGAGCGCCGGAACACCGGACCTTCCCGGCGCACTGAAAACCGTAGGCCAGCCGGGCACCGTCCTGCGTCACGGCCAGCGAGACGACGGGACCGGCACCGGTCACGGGAGGGATCACGTCCGGCGCCATTTCGGCGGTCTTGCCCCGATCGTCCACGCGCAGCCGGTAGAAGCGTGTGGTGCTCACCATCGTCCCGGGCTCCGTCACGCTCTGGGCCACGTAGAACGTCGTGCCCTCTCCCGTACCGGCGAGCACGTATCCCCCGGGGTTGAACAGGCGGTTCCCCTTCGGCGTGGGAGGCATCGCCACCCGTTCGGTGATCTTGCCGGTCACGGCGTCGCGGATCGACAGGCCATCGTCTCCCGCCGTCAGCAGGAACGGCGGAGGCGGCGGCGCACCTCCGGCCACAGTGGCCGGACTGCCGAGCCCGGCCACGACGGTGAGGCTCACCACCACGACGGCCAGAGCCGCCATCAGCGGGGCCAGCACCAGAGGTCTGCGCAAGCGCGGGCGGGCCTCCCTCCGTGGCACCCGGTCGGAGGGACGCAGAGTCTCGGCACGTACGAGCTCCGCACCTGCGGCGAAGGCGTCACGGAGCTGCTGTTCGATTCGCTGGGTCATCGGTCCTCCTCAAGTTTCTCGGCGAGCGTCCTGAGCGCCCGGGACGTGGTCGACTTCACCGTGCCGCGGCTGACCCCCATGATCGCGGCCGTCTCCTCCTCGGAAAGATCGAGGTAATAGCGCAACACCACCGCCTCACGCCGGCGGCGCGGTAGATCTCGAACGGCCGCGAACACCTCCCGGCGGGTCTCCCCCAGCAGGGCCGAGGACTCGGCGGACCAGAACGGGACCTCCCGGTCGATGCCGAACCGCCGGGCGATCGCCCGGCGGCGGTGAACCGTACGGCAGCCGTTGAGCACCGCCGTACGGATATAGGGCAGCAGATCATCGTGATCCGCCAATCGTCTCCATCGGCGATGGACGGCCGCGAAGGCGTCCTGGACGACGTCCTCGGCCGTTTCCTGGTCTCCCACCAGGAGAAAAGCGAAACGGACCAGCCCAAGACGGTGGGCCGCGAACAACTCGGCGACGGTCACATCAGCGGAAGCCGCCGCCTGGAGTCTCGGAGGAGGCTCCCCCATCACATTCCTGATCTCAGTCGGCATGCCCGTTTCATGCGCATGCCCCTGATGAGGTTGCTTCGGGACGGCGACTTCTTTCCGGTGAAGCGGGACCGAGTCGAGTCCCGCGCAGGCCGCCGCCCTGTCTCATCACCGGAGGCCTGCCGATTTCCCAGGGCAGGGGCGGGCGGCGCGTACGGTGCTGGCATGACAACCGTTGAACGGCTCGGCGCGGAACAGTACGTGTCTCTGGTGACGCTGCGGCGCGACGGGACCCCGGTCCCGACGCCGGTCTGGGTGGTGCGCGACGACGACGCCCTGGTCGTCTGGACCGTCGCCGACTCCGGCAAGGTGAAGCGCATCCGGAACCGGCCGGAGGTGACGGTGACCCCCTGCGACGTGCGCGGCAGGCCGCGCGGTGAGCCGGTCTCCGGCGAAGCCGTACTGCTCTCGCCGCAGGACACCGACCGGGTACGCGAACTCCTGATCAGGAAGTACGGACTGATCGGCCGGTTGACCGTCCTGGGCAGCAAACTGCGCCGCGGCCGCCGGGGCACCGTCGGCGTACGCATCACCCTGTCTCCCTGACCTGTCTTCCGTACGGCCGGGGGCGGCCGCGGCGGGGGATCAGACGGCGACCGTCATCGAGGTCTCGGTCACCACGAAACCGAGCCTGTCGTAGACCCGCTTCGCCGGGTTGGTGTGGGTGACCGCCAGCCCGAGCGTGGCCAGCCCGTCCTTGACGGCCCGCGCCTGGACGGCGCGCAGGGCGAGCGCACCGGTCCCGGGAGGCGCCTCGACCGGGTGGCGGAACACCTGGGAGACCCAGGGGATCTCGTCGAAGTCGTTGACCACGACCCCCGCGACCACCGTGTCGCCGGAGTCCACGACGAGCAGGCTGCACGGCAGGACCTTCCCGATCAGCCGTCCCTCCAGCAAGGGGGTGAGCTCCTCACTGATCGTGTCCCCCTCACCGGGGTGGCGATCGGGATGGTCGGGCGGGTAGGCCGCGCGGACCGCCGGCAGCAGTTCCTCCGGCGTACGGTCGCACGGGACGAACCGGAAGCCTTCCGGCGCTTCGATCTCGGCCGGCTCCACGTTCTTCAGGTCGCACAACATGACATGGGCGTGCCGCAACACGCGCGCGCCCCGCGCGAGCAGTTCCTCCCCCAGGTCGGGCGGGGCCGAGACCGCCCAGCCCCGCATTCCCGACATGATGGCGTCCGCGGCGCCAGGGCCGATCACCTCGACCCGATCCGCCCAGGGGCGCCCGTCTCTGACGCGTTCGCTGTAGCTGATCGCGCCCGCCATGGTCTTACGTTCTTCGTTCATCCCGCGATCGTCATGCCTGCGCCGTACCGGGGGCAACGGATTTCCGGGGACGCTCCGCCTCCGGTGCGGCACCGCGGTCACCCCTTACGGTGTCGAAGGTGGCGCACCACATGCCAGGCGACGACGGCGGCGACCGCGAGACCGGCGACGATCAGCGCGTACGTCCGGTAGCGGTCGATCATCTCGTAGACGACGTCGATCTTCTTGCCGGCGAAGTATGCGAGGCTCGCCCAGGCGCCCACCCACAGGACGGCGCCGATGGCGTTGCACACGAGGAAGCGGCGCCACGGCATGCCGGTGGTGCCCGCGACGATGCCGTTGACCTGGCGCAGCCCCTCGACGAACCGGGCGATCACCACGATCTTGCTTCCGTGGCGGAGGAAGAACCGCTCGGTCGCGTGGAAGCGCTCCGGCGTGAGCAGTACGTAACGGCCCCAGCGGCGGACCAGCCTCCGGCCCCCGACTCTGCCGATCAGGTAGCCGATGTTGTCGCCGACGATGGCCGCCGCCAGCGCGACCACGATGACGACGATGATGTTGAGATGTCCGGCGCCCGCGTAGACGGCTGCGGCGATGAGGATCGTCTCCCCCGGAACGGGGACGCCGAAATCCTCAAGACAGATCACCGCCGCCACCGCGGCGTAGCCGTACTCGTGAAGGAGCGGAGCCAGCTCTTCCAGCGGACCCGGCAGCGGTGGGCGCATGCGAGAACTCTACGTCCGCCCAGCTCACAGTGCCTGCAGCCGTGCGGTGCCCCCTGGCAGACTGGTGACCATGGAGAAGATCTCACTCGACGCGCTGGCCCGTGAGCACCTGGAGCGGGCGGCGGCGGCCCCGGCGGGACGCAGCGCGGAGACGGTCTACGGCGGGCACGAACACGTCCTCCGTCAGACCATGCTCACCCTCACGGCCGGCGCCACCCTCGCCGAACACGAGAGTCCCGGCGAGGCGACCCTGCTCGTCCTGCGCGGACGGCTGGTGCTGCGCAGCGGCGACGACGCCTGGGAAGGACGCACCGACGACCTGCTGGTCATCCCGCAGGCGCGGCACAGCGTCGAGGCTCTGGAGGACACCGCGTTCCTCCTCACCGTGGCCAAGCGCTCCTGACCTTCCCCGTCCGAGCGGTTCCCAGGGAAACGGGTCCCGACGGGCCGCATCGCGGGGAAATCCACCCCGGGGGAGGAAAGCAACCACCCCACACACGCACGCGAAGGGTAATAGCAAAGTCACGATCGGTAACGTTCTGGCCGTGCCCGGAATCGACTGGAGGAGATGGTGACCACGACGAGCCACGACTACGAGAGCATGGCCGGCCAATACCTCTCCCACTGGATCGACCGAGGCCGGAAAGAAGGTATCCAGGAAGGCCGCGCGAAGGGTGAGGTGGCGGCCATCCTCGCCGTCCTCGACGCCCGCGGACTCGAGATCTCCGCCGACGCCCGCGACCGCATCACCCACTGCTCCGACCTCCAGCAGCTCGAAACGTGGATCCGCCGAGCAGCGACCGCCGAGTCAGCAGACGACATCTTCGCCTGAATCTCTTTCCGGGTCGGCCGGTTGCCGTGAGCCGCGTCTTGGGCGTCCCGTACGTCCGAGCGGGTCATCGGGCAACCGGCCGACATATGTGTGACTCAGCAGTGCATTGACCGCGTGTGGGCCGCCGAGACCGACACCGCGACGATGTGCCGGTCAGGGCTCGGCTTGGTGGTCGGCGGCCCAGGCGCGTGAACGCTCCTGCAGGTCGTTGAGGCGATCCCAATGAGCGTCGACCGACCGCCGGCCCGACTCGGTGAGCCCGATCCAGGTTCGCGGGTGCTTGCCGGCGAACTCCTTGCCGATCTCGACCAGGCCGCCCGCCTCCAGCTTGCCGAGGTGGGCGGACAGGTTGCCCTTGGAGAGGCCGGTCAGCCGCTGGAGGAACAGGAAGTCGGCCCGCTCGCAGGCGGCGAGAGCGGTGGTGATCGCCAGCCGGGCCGGTTCGTGGATGAGCTTGTCCAGTCCGGCCAGCTCTTCGAAGGGAGCGTTCACAGGTGGCGGCCCCGCCCCAGCGTACGGCGGAGCAACAGGTGGCCCCATCCGGCCAGCACGGCGACTCCGGCGCAGAAGAGGATGATCCAGTTCTCGGTGTCCGACAGCGGGTGCGGACCGCCCGGACCGCCGAGCGGGGCCAGGCTCAGGACGAGCCCCGCGCAGCCGATGAGCAGGAAGGCCGGGGCGAGCGGGCGCTGGAACCACGCGCCGGCCAGCGCTCCGACGGAGAGGACCACACCTTCCGGGCTGATGGAGAGGTGCGGGCCGACCGCGTGGGCCAGCGCCACCACCGTGATGAGGCCCGCCGTGGGCCAGAGGAGAAAGGTGTCGCGGGCCTTGCCGGGGCGCGGCCGTACCTGCCCATAGGTGCGGCGGTAATGGCGGGTCGCCGCGACCGTCGCCGCCGCCGCGATCACGGCGACCACCGGCACGACCCACCCGCTGATCCAGCCGGCCGCCCAGGCCATGGCCACGCCGCAGCCCAGGGCCACCGGCAGCACGGCCAAGCCCTGCAGAACCTCGAAGTGGGCGGTGACATAGCGAACGCGCTCCAGTTCGGCCCGGTTGACCATGGCATCCTCCGATGGGGATCGACCGACACCCAGAGCGTAGATCGCCGCAAACCGGTTTGCAACACAAACCGGCCAGGAATCTCCAGTGCCAAGGCATGCCCGCCCACAGCAAGCTCACTGGCCGTGGAGCGACCAGGCGACCCCGGGGCCGCCTTCGGGGACGACTGCCTGGGCCTCCGATGGCCGCTTAGGATCTCGACATGATCGCTGAACTGCAGTGTGTCGTGCTGGACTGTCCCGATCCGCTGCGACTTGCCGGGTTCTACCGATCCCTGCTGGGCGGGACCGTCGACAAGCAGGACCGGCGGTGGGCCCTCGGCGACGACTGGTCGACACTGCACACGCCGTCCGGTCTCGTACTCGCCTTCCAGCGCGTACACGATTACTGGCCGCCGCGGTGGCCGGATCCGTCCCGCCCTCAGCAGTTCCATCTGGACTTCGGAGTCCCGGACCTGGATCAGGCGCAGGCGCAGGTGCTCGCCTGGGGCGCGGCGGTGCTGGACGAAGGCCCTGACGGGCGGGGCTGGCGTATCTACGCGGATCCGGCAGGGCATCCCTTCTGTCTGGTCCGCCACTGACAGCGGAGTCATCCGCGGGTCGGAGGAGCCACCCAGATGCGATTGCGACACGTTCACCGGATCTTCGCGAGATCGATGATCACGTACTCGTTCCCCAGCGGGTACGCCACCAGGCGTCCGTCTCCGAGGCCGGCCTCGACCGCGATCGACTGACCTTTCGCGTTCGGGCGCAGACCCAGGTCTCCCGACTTGCCGGTGACCACGTCGTACAGGGCCTGACCGCCCGGCGGATTCGGCAGACGGACGGTCAGGAAACGGTCCCGGGCGAGTCCGAACAGCGAGGACTTCTCGGGCAGGGGACGTTCCTGTGAACCGTCGCGCAGCCGGTAGAAGGCCGTGCGATCGGCTTTGGTACCGCTGCACGTCGTCACGCCGCACCGTACGTACTCCTCCCCCGGATGGACGACCGCCCTGCTCGTCTCTCCGGTCTCGGCGTTGAGCAGTTCCTGGAAGCTCGTCTCGCCCTCCGGCGTGTACTCCCCCGGGGCGCCGACCCAGGGCCAGCGCAGGATGTGGTGACCTGCCGCACCCGCGACCGGCTCGACGGCCCCACCGTCGAGGGGGACAGTGAAGACGCCGCCTTCGAGAAGGCTGAAGGCCAGCGTGTCGCCGACAACGGCGAGTCGGTCGCCGCGCCCCCTGACCACGCGCTCGGTGGCGATGGCCGTCACCTTCCCTCCGGTGACGGGAGCCGACCAGAACGAGGTGACGGGCTTGCCGTGGACCACGTCGATCGTCTGCCAGACGATCCGCCCGCCGCCCACCGCGTAGCCCGACGCGTACACGCCCTTCGGCGTACGGATGCTCGTGATCTTGCGGATGCGACCGCTGTCCAGGTCGTAGGCGTAGATGGCGTCGGCCTTCTCGAAGCTCTCCCAGGTCTCCAGCAGCAGTGTGTGGTCGTCGACGAAGCCCCGGGGTTGGAACTTGCGTCCGCCGGGCAGCTTGGCCGGGATCTTCCGGACCGCCTCGGGCCAGACCTCCTCGACGGAGGCGGGGATCCTCATCTCGGTCGCTGTGGGAGAGGGTGTCACGGTCGGAGTCACCGCCGTGGGATCGTGTCCGGCGCCGCGTACGGCCACCGCCGCCCCGCCCGCGATCACCACCACCGCGGCGGCCGCGACCAGAGCCTGCGCGCGCATCCGCCGTACCCGCGACCTGCGCATGATGTGCGCGGACAGGGTGCTCGGCGCTCGCGGCGCCAGCTCGGAGGCGTGGCCGAGGGTGCCGCGGAGCATCTCCTCCAGGTGGTCGCTCATGAGGCGCTCCCTCCGGTAGCGGTGGGGTGTGGCAGGGAAGATCGGAGTTTGCTCAGGCCGAGCGACGCGTGGCTGCGCACCGTCCCTCGGGAGACGCCGAGTACGGTCGCGATCTCCGCGTCGGTCAGTTGCTCGTAGTACCGCAGGACGATTACGGCCCGCTGCTTGCGAGGCAGGCCCTTCAGTGCCTGCCAGAGGTCCTGTTCCGTCTCGGAGGGCAGCGTGCCCGGGCTCGCCTGGTCAGGCAGTTCCCAGAAGAGCCGTTCGCGACGGCGGCGCCGCCACACGCTGATGTGCAGCCGAGCCATGATCCTTCTGGTGTAGCTCTCCGGGTTGTCCTTGCCGCACACCCGCGACCACGCACGATGCAGCCGGAGGAGCGCCTCCTGGGTGAGATCGGCCGCATCGTGGGGATCGCCGCTGAGCACGTAGCCGTAACGCAGCAGCGCATCGGCCCGTGCGGCGACGAAGTCCGCGAAGCGGGAGTCGTCGTCCAATTGCCTTCGCCTTTCCTCGGTTCTCACCACTCAGACGAAGTCGGCGTCCCAAGTGTTGAATCACCGGCGCGCCGGTGCGATCGGCCGGCTCCTGGAGGTATGACACCTCCCTGGGCAGGCCCCGAACTCAACGGCGGACCAAGAAAGACGCTCGGCCGGGATACCCCGGCCGAGCGCGTCGACGGTCAGATGGATGCGGTTTCGTCCGGCGGTGGCGGCGTCGCTCGCCGTCGGGCGAGGAAGAGTCAGACCCTGGCCTCTTCCGCGACCTCGGCCGCGGGAGCCGAGGCCGCCTTCGGCGCCCGGCGTCCGGGCATCCACCAGTTGGCCTTGCCGCACAGCTCCATCACCGCGGGGACGAGGATCATCCGGATGATGGTGGCGTCGATGAGCACGGCGACGGCCATGCCCAGGCCTCCCTGCTTGACCGCGACGTCGGGGCCGAGCAGGGAGGTCGTGAAAACGGCGACCATGATGGCGGCCGCGGCCGTGATGACCTTGGCGGTCCGCGCCATCCCGCGGGTGACGGCCGTCCGGGTGTCGCCGGTGCGCTCGTACTCCTCACGGACCCGCGAGATCAGGAAGACCTCGTAGTCCATGGACAGGCCGAACAGGACCGGGAAGATCATCATCGGCACCCAGGTCGTGATCGGCATGGTGGTGGGGAAACCGAGGGCCGAGCCCAGCCATCCCCACTGGACGACCGCGACGAGCACGCCGTAGGCCGCGCCGATCGACAGCAGGTTCATGACGGCCGCCTGCAGCGCGATCGTGACCGACCGGACCAGCGCGATCAGCAGCACCAGGGACACCGCCACGACGACCACGATCATCAGGGGCAGGCGCGAGCCGATGTCATCGGCCGCGTCGATCGTGCCCGCGTTCGGGCCGCCGACGTAGACCCCTTCACCGCCGGGCGCCTTGGGCAGCACGTCGTCGCGGAGGTGGTGCACCAGGTCCGCGGTCGCCTCGTCCTGGTATCCGGTCGTGGGGAAGGCCATGAAGATCGCGGCCTGCCCGTCCTTGCTGACCTGAGGCGGCGTGGCGTAGGCCACGCCCTCCGTCACGCTGACCGCTTCGATGACGGGACGAAGATCGGCCTGGTTGGAGCCGACCTCGGCGGCGAAGATCAGGGGTGCGCTGTAGCCGGGCCCGAAGCCCTCGGAGAGAATCTCGTACGAGGTGTAGCTGCTCCTGTCGCGGGGCTGGACACTGGCGTCGGGGTTGCTCAGCCGCATCGACAGCGTGGGGGCGGCCAGCACCAACAGGACCGCGCCGGCCAGGATCGCGGAGACCAGCGGCCTGCGCTGCACCACGCCGGCCCAGCGCTCGGCGATGGTACGGCGGCGCTCCGGGGACGCGTCACCGGCGGCCTGCCGGCGGCGGGACGTGCGACGGGGCAGACGGAGTGAGTTGATCTTGTGGCCGGTGAAGCCCAGGAACGCCGGCAGCAGGGTCACTGCGGCGATCATCGTGACCAGCACGATCACCGACGTGGCGACGGCTACGCCGGTCATCAACCGCTGTCCCATGACGATCAGGCCCATCAGCGCGATGACAACGGTCGTACCGGCGAACAGGACCGCGTGGCCGGCCGTGGTGATGGCCTTTACCGTGGCGGTCTCGGGCGCGTCGCCAGCCTGCAGGCCGTCCTTGTAGCGGGTCACGATGAACAGCGCGTAGTCGATGCCGACACCCAGCCCGATCATCGCGGCGAGGATCACGGTGAAATCCGGTGACGGGACCAGGTATCCCACCAGCTTCATCAGAGCGATCCCGGCGGCGATCGCCAGCAGCGCGGTCACGATCGGCAGGCCCATCGCCACCAGTGACCCGAAGGCGATGAACAGGATCACCGCTGCCGCCACGATGCCCACGCTCTCGGACGAACCCTGCGGGGGTGTCTCGGCCTTCTCCGCCTGGGTCCCGCCCAGCGCCAGCGTCACGCCGTCACCGGAGGCGTTCTTGACCATGTCCACCAGGGGCTTGACCGCGGTCTTGTCCACGTCCTTCCGGGTCAGCGGGATGGTCGTACGGGCGATACGACGGTCCTGCGTCACGAGGCTCTTGTCCTGGTACGGCGAGGTCACCGGTCCCACAACCGGTGAGGTCGCCAGATCGGCGAGAGCCTTCTCGATCTTCTGGCGGGCGGCAGGGTCGTCGATCCCCTTCTCCGCCTTGATCGCGAGAGTCAGCGTGTCCCCTTGTCGCTCGGGGAAATGCTTCTCGATCAGCGCCTGCGCCTTGGCGGAGTCGGAGTTCCCGCCGGAGAAGTCGTTGTCCGGGGCGGCGCCGTAGCCGAAGCCGACGAACGCCACGGCGATCACACCGACGATCCAGGCCATGAGGACCAGGCGGCGGCGTCGGTAGCAGAACCGGGCCAGTCCCGCCAGAGCTCCATCCGTACGGGGATTCGCGGTTCGCATCATGTCTCCTCGAGTCATTGAGCGTCCCGCTCAATACTCGTGATCAGACTTCCCTGTGTAGTCGTGCAGCGGTAGGCGGTACGCCGATGCCGTTACCGCGGCTGCTGTACTCCTCCCGCAGTACACGCCCGGGGTCGTCTTCGACTCACGATGACAACCCATACGAAATGGTCGGGAACCCGTGCCAGGGCGGTCGGGCCAGGTCAGCCGGTCCGCGGGTTCTGCGGGCCGGGCCCGGATGTCGAGGCGATACCGCGGAGCTCGTCGACCTGGTTCTGCAGGTCGACGACGAGCCGGTACAGGGTCTGGATGGCGACGAGAGTTACCCCGTTGGCGTCTACGGCCGGGATGCGGGTGTCCGGCTGTCCGAAGTCGAAGGCTGCCTTCCAGTCCTGGGCCATCGGCCCCAGATGGCGTACCCCGTCCGGCTCCCACTCGTACCGCCACGTGCTGACCGGCAGCTCGGCGACCTTGGCGAGGATCTCGTAGCCGTTGACAGCGCCGGGATACGGCTCCGGTGGAGCATCGTCTCGATGGTCTTGGAGCGGCTGCGTAGCCGGCTGGTCGTGTCGGTTACGCAGCCGCATGAACGCCGGCAGCTTCAAGATCAACGATCCCACTGCACGGGGACGATGTCGCGCTTGATGTTCCGGTCGCTGAAGAGAAGGGAGCCGAGGGGCACGAAGTGGACCTCCGCGCCGACACCGACGTCGGCGCCGGCAGCGGCGGCGGTGGCCATGACAGTGCCGGCGGTGACGGTGGCGGACGTGGCGAGGAGACGGATGATCCTGCGCATGGAGCCCTCCCGAGGGACAGAGATCAACGGATTTGGCTACGCAGAGTACGTGACCGACTTCATATTGCGCATGGTTTTCTGTCTGTCAAGCGAAGCAGGGCCGTTCAGGATCGCGTCGTGAACCGCAGGGTGCGGCGGGAACCCGCTGTCGCCGAACGAGACCATCTCGGAGGGCTGGAGGACCGATGCCCGGGTCTCTCAGCTCACCGTCACGAGACCGCTCGGGAGGCCGTGTCCCCGGCGGGCAGCGCCCTGGCGCCGATCACGGCGAGAGTCACACCGCTCAGCAGGAGCGCGACGACCTGCGCGACGGTCACGGCGTTCAACGTCTCGGTGAGCTGGTCGGAGCCCGGGTTGAGGTACGAGAGCCGGGACAGCATCACGGGCACGGTAAGGATCGCCAGCGCCAGCGGCACGGCGGGGGAGCGCCACCGGGGTGCCGACAGGTGTGCCACGACATATCCGGCGCACGCCACCAGCAGCGCCAGACAGAACAGGCCGGAAGGCGGAAGCCACGGCCACACCCATGCCCACATGCCGGGCCACTGCGGCGAGCGGTTCGCCGCGACCACGGCCCAGGTCAACCCCGCCATGATCAAGAAGAGGGCCGCCCCGGCGATGAGGGGGAGCACGGCCGCCCGTCCCGAGTGGCGGTGCGCCGGGACGTCCCGATGGAACCCGGCCAGCAGGGCGAGCGTGGGGACGACGAGCATGAGGGACTGGATCACCCAGTGGGCGAGAACCGACATCTCCGGCACACCCGTCCAGGACAGGACGAAGTCGGCGACGTACGCGGTGAGGCCGAGGGTTGCCGCGATCTTCGCGACGCGCGGACGGCCACGGACCAGCGCGACATAGCTGACGATCCACAGGGCGGACGCGAGGTCCCTGATCAGATGCCATGCCCGCTCCGCCGACGCGGGCTCCCCGATCGGCATCTCGCCGTTCGCGTATGGCAGGGTGAACACGCCGTAGACGCCCAGGGCCTGCGCCAGGTAGACGCTGCTCATCATCGCCTGGAATGCCAGGCCGATCAGGGCGGTCAGCCGTACGGCCCGGCCCCAGGCGAGGCTCCTCGGTGCCGCGCCCGCGCCCCCCAGGCGGGCCCGCAGCGCGAGCGCGGCCACGCTGGCGATCTCCGACCAGCGCGGCCAGGCGTCGTCGTCGTCCGCGGCGGATCCCGCGCCGTCCAGGAACGCCGAGACCATCTCCTCCTCACGCTCGGCGCGGTAGCTCGCCGGCAGCAGCCGCAGCACCCGCCGGTAGCGATCCTCCAGGGCGCTCATGCCGTCCCTCCGGCGTGCCGGGCGCGCAGCCGTTCCGTCGCGTAGCGGGCGTTTTCGGCGAGCCGTACGGCCTCCGCCTCCAGGGCGCGGGCACCCCGGTCGGTGAGCCGGTAGTAACGCCGCAGTCGTCCCTGATGGGCCTCCTCGCGGTCGAGCGTCACCAGTTCGTCGGCGGCCAGCCGGTCGAGCACTCCGTACAGTGTGCCGATTTTGAGTTGCACGCGCCCCCCGGAGAGTCGCTCGACCTCCTGGGCGATCCCGTAGCCGTGCCGCGACTCGTCTGCCAGCGCGGTGAGGACGAGGAACGCCTGTTCCGTCATGCCCCGTGAGTTCATGCGTCCATCATATCTTGTTAGACAGGATATCGTGGAGCGGCAGCGGGCCGGCGAGAACGAAGATGCCCTTTCGCGAGGTAACGGCCAGGGGTCTCCGCTATGTCACGGCTGTCGCCCGCATGACTGTCTTGATCAAGGACGCGCCGCCCGGGCGCGGGCAGACGATGATCGACAACCGCTGCCGGCAAGGGTGTCAACAAGAAAGGCCCCTTCCTTGATCGGAAGGGGCCTTCTGAGCTGCTGGAGCCGCCTACGGGAGGGAGGGCCGCTAGGCCCGAGGACCAGAAGCCACGCGGCAGCCTGAAGCACCCGCTTTAGGAGGCCTCCCAAGCGACGTCTCAATCTGCTACCCGCACAAGTAGCTTGCCCAAGTTTGCGCCGCTGAACAGCTGGTGGAGAGCGTGCGGGGCAGCTTCAATGCCGCCGCCGACGATTGTCTCGTCGTAGTGGAGCTTACCTTCGCCGAGCAGCCCAGCGAGGTATGTGATCGCCTCTTCGAAGCGGTGGGCCCAGTCAAGTACAAGGAAGCCCTTGATCGTCGCCCGCTGCATGATCAGCTGGACTATGTTGGTGAGACTTCCAGTGTGTTCGCCGCCCTCGTTATAGCTGTTGTACTCGGAAATCATTCCGCACAGGGAAACCCGGGCACCGATGTTGAGCCGCATCAAAATGTGATCCATGACCGGCCCGCCAACGTTCTCGAAATCGACATCGATCCCGTCCGGTGTGGCGGCGTCGAGTTGTGCACGCCAGTCAGCGGCGTGGTGGTCGATGCAGGCGTCATAGCCGAGAACCTCGACGGCGTGTTGGCACTTGCTGGGACTGCCAGCAATGCCAATCACCCGTCCCGCCCCTTTCTGCCTTGCGATCTGACCGGCAATCGAGCCGACCGCACCGCAGGCGGCAGAGATGACGATTGTCTCTCCCTCTTTCAACTCGGCCAAGTCGATCCCGAGATAGGCCGAGATGCCGGTGTGGCCGAGGACGCCGAGAAAGGCCGACTCGGGTGCCGGCAGTGGGGTCGGCAGGACAGTAAGCGGCGCCTCCAGCTGTGAGTCGTCGGCAAGGACCAGTTCCTGCCAACCGGTGAAACCGCTGACAGTGGCCCCGACCGGCATGTCTTCGCGCCTGGATGCAACTACTTCGCCGACACCGAAGCCACGCATCACTGCGCCGATCGGGACCGGAGGTTCGTAGCTACGTATATCGCTCATCCAGACGCGGGAGGTTGGGTCGAGCGAGAGAAGCTTGGTGCGGACCAAGGCCTGACCGTCGGCCAGCTCCGGTACCTGCTCTTCAACCAGTTCGAGGTCACCGTCGGTGAGTTGCCCAACGGGTCGGCGTCGTAGGCGGTAGGCCCGATTGATGCGGTTGATCCGGTTTCCAGTCATATTAGACACCTACATTCTCGGCCGTCGGTGCGGCGTTGACGCCAGCCTTCGACGCGGTAATTTCGGATATGTTCGCAGCGCCGCCGGTACCGAAAGCTTGCAGTTCGCTGGGTGCGAGGCAGATGCTCGCCTGAGCAGCCTCCAGGTCCGGCACGTCCTCCAGCGGGCCATTCCGCAGCGCGGTCACCCTTCGACGTCCAACACCTGCCGCACCAACGGCGTCCCCAGGAAACCTTGCTGCGCAGAGAGCAGAAAGTCGCTCGGCTTCATGGCGTCAGACTACGACGCCACCCGACATCTCCAAGGCGTTTTCCGGTTACATCTCGTGAAGTGACATTGTCATGGTGTCGGCGATCACGGCCTGGGGGTCAAAGCGCGTGGGCCCGAATGCCTACGGCTCGGCTCGCTCGACGAGCTGGCCGACGGTTCCCGGCGCGTTCCCGTCACGTCTCTGCGCGACTTCATCGCCCGCTTGGCAGAAAAGAAGATCCCGGCGTGACCGCCAAGAAGAACACTCCCAAGCTTCGCGATGGCCCGAAAGAAGCAGGACGCCGACCGTGACCGACTGGCCGACGCGTGGCGCGGCTCAGATGACGACTACGTGTTCACAACGGGATGGGGCGAGCCCATCTATCCCGGTGCCGTAACCGGCCTCATGCGCGACATGATCAACGCTTACAACGCGCCGAAGGACGAGGAGCCGCCGGCCGAACCTCTGCCGTACGCCAGGCTTCACGACCTGCGGCACATACACGCGACAACGCTCCTGCTTGCTGGCGTCTCCGTGCACGTCGTCGCGGCCCGGGTCGGCCAGGCCGACCCCGCGATCACTCTCCGGGTCTACGCCCACATGATCCGCTCCGCAGAAGCGACCGTCGCCGACGTCTTCGCCCAAGCACTCGAGAAAGCACCCTGAGGAATGCCCCTCGACAGCCCCTTCCACAACCGGAAGGGGCTTTCTGCACCCTTGATCAAGAACGCGCCTAGGGGGCTGGCGATGATCACCGGCCGCTGTCAGCAAGGGTGTTAACAAGAAAGGCCCCTTCCTTGATCGGAAGGGGCCCTCTGAGCTGCTGGAGCCGCCTAAGGGAATCGAACCCTTGACCTACGCATTACGAGTCTCGTGAAGGCGCTCTTGAATGTGTCCGCCGATGTCCGCCACGCCAGGTCAGGCCGTTCACGGCCGTGGACGGACACCAGCGATCAACGGCGGAATGCAACTCGAACTGCAACCGGCACCCTGATCAACTGGTGCAGCTCGCTGCGCATAGCAGCCGCCTCTTCGACGACCTCATCGGGAGTTCATGAGTCGACGCTGCCCTCAGCGCTCCGCTCACCGGCATCATGGTCACACGGTGGCAAGGCCCGACGAAGGAGGGCCGCGGCAGCGATCGCCCCCGCCCCCAACGGTGAGCACCGAAGCCGGCGATCGTCACGGCCTCCCCAAGTGAAACCTTCTGTTTACAAGTCGAAAGGGGACCGTCCAAAGCCGTCCACGGCTGTCTTCCGGGCCTGGTCGGGCGGGCTCTGCGAAGTCTCCTGAACCAGGACCGTCCAGGGGCGTCCAGACTCGTTGTTAGCATCCGCGTTAGCAAGATCGCTCATCACGGCATCCGGCCGCCGGTGCCCATCTCAGGCCAAGGTCTCCGGTCGGAGAACCTCGCCACGCAAGATCCGATGGATCTCGTTGACATCGGCGTTGTAGTTCGTCTGGCGCCGAAGTTCCTTACGTATAGCGTCGGCTACCACGTCTGACAGAAGCACCTGCGCCAAGGACTTCGGCGACGTCGCGGCGCGGGCCCTCCACAGGTCGTCGATAAGGCGGCGCTTGAACGCCTCCTTGGTCAGGTAGAAGAGCGCGTCTGTCTTGGCGGCCAGGCCGGTGTCACTGAGCAGGTCCACTTCAAGTGCCAGGTCGACGACCACGGGCAGGCCAGCGGTCATGTGGTAGGCCTGCCACACCTGTCCGTTGGACAGGATCATCCATTCAACACCCTCGTTCACGGCGTACATCTGCACTTGGCGCAGGTGCTTGGTGTTGAGCTTCTGACTGCAGCGCTTCACCTCGATGAAGGCGACCAACTGCTTGTCGATGCGGACGCCGTAGTCGGCGAACTCGCCCTTGACCTGGTATTCCGTGGTGAGGTCTTCGTACTTGTCGTATCCGAGGCCTGCACATAGGAAGTCGGTGATGAGAAGCCTTGTATCTCCTTCGTTGGCATCACGCGCCACGAGATCGCCGAGTGGCTTGGCGTAGCGCCGTATCGCCCCTCGTACACGGTCACGCGCGTCGGCCTCCCATTTTGGAGCTGTTCGCGCTCCTGCAGCCTTCTTGACAGGAGAGCTTTCGGTCATCTTGGAGGGTCCAAGGGGAGTGATGGCCTGCCCGTCGCCGACAATCGGCTGTGCTGCTTGCTCGCTCATGGCTCCCACCTGCGGATCTAGTAGGGACAAGGCAGGTTAAGCACTTCCAGGAGATCAACACATCAGCCAATTTATAATCGATACGAAAATGACTCTTAACACAGGGCGGCAAATCATTACAGATATCACAAATGCCACAAATTTAGCAAAACACCCATATGGCTACATATTTCGGCGCGAGGCGTCCGAGCCGGAGCACAGGACTGTCAGGCGTGAGACATAAGAAGCAGCACAGCAGCATGACCGTCCGCTTTTCAGGCGTGGCAATCGCCTTGGCCTTCACCGACGACCTGGGACTAGAGGGGGCTTAAAGGTGCCCGGCATGTGTATCTGGTGGCCGACGTTGCCGTCACCGTTGCCGTCACTTCTCGGGGTCCCACGTGTCAATCCCCTGAAAGCGTGGAGACGGTCCTATGCCACAGCGGCCCTCAGCAGGGCCGTTGATGCTTGCCTCTTCTCAATCATCTGACGCTCGAACGTGACAGGCGGCAGCCCGTCGTTAGCGCTGTGCCTCCTGCTGGTGTTGTAGAAGTCGACGATCCAGGTCGCGATCTTCATCCGTGCCTCGGCCCGCGTACGGAAGCGCTGCCGGTGCACGTACTCGACCTTGAGGGTGCTGTTGAACGCTTCAGCCGCAGCGTTGTCGAGCGCGCAGCCGACCCGGCCCATCGACTGGACCACCCCATGTCGGACGCATTCGGCCTGGTAGCGAGCCGCGGTGTACTCACTGCCCGGTCGGAGTGAAAGACCACGCCGTCCACGTCACCGCCGCGCGTGGCCACAGCCATCTGCAGCGAGGCGACCGTCAACGCCGCGTCGTGATGCTCGCTCATCGCATAGCCGAGCAGGCGCCGGGAGAACAGGTCCTCCACGGTCGCCAGGTACAGCTTGCCCTCGCCAGTGTCGATCTCGGTGACATCACCGCACCACAGCACGTCCGGCGCGATCGCGGTGAACTTCCGGCGGACCAGGTCGGGCGCGGCCGGGCGCCTGCCTTGGCGGGTCAGCGACCGCCGCTTCTTCGGCGGCCGCCCGGCCAGGCCGAGCTCGGCCATCCGCATCGCCACCGTGTTCTTCGACACCCGCCAGCCCGCCTGGTGCAGGTCATGGGTGATCCGCGGGGAGCCATAGGTGCCCCCGGAGGCCTCGAAC
>NZ_BBYM01000029.1 GCF_001570405.1 Microtetraspora niveoalba
CCCGGACCCACCTCGTATCCCCCGGGATACGGCGCCGCGTCCGGACCCACCTCGTATCCTCCGGACTCCGGGCCCGCCGCCGCCCGGCCCGCCGGCCCGCCCGGCGAGACCGGCCCGGCCCCCGGGCGGCGCCGGCGGCTGCCGCTGGGGCCGCTGATCGGCGGCTGCGCGGTGCTGGTCTCCATCGTGGTGGCCGCCGCGCTGATCGTCACCAGAGGCGGCGACACCGCGGCGAGCTGGAACACCTACCCCGGATCCGTCGCGGCGCCCTTCACGATCGCCTACCCCTCCACCTGGGGGACCGCGCGGACCAACGGCGACCAGTGGATGATCGCCGCTCCCGCGACCGACGAGTTCAACGCCCTGTTCGCGATCCCGGGCAACACCGACTGGTCCAAGGTCAACCCGGTCATCAACGGGCAGCCGGACCGGGCGACCGGGATCTTCGCCCAGGTCAACAACGCGCTGAGCACGTCGGACTCCCCCGTGGAGCTCCAGCAGAGCCTGCAGTCCGCGCTGCCGGGCACCGTCGCGTTCACCGGCGCTCCGATGGCGGTCACCGTGGGCGCCCGCCCCGCCGTCAAGCTGGCCGGCGTCGCGGGCGACCCCCGGCAGGGCGGCCGCCTCGACTTCTCCGCCTACGTCGTACGGCAGGGCTCCGGGGAGTCGTCGGTGCTGATCACGTTCTTCTGCGCGAAGTGCGACCCGGACCTGATCGACCACATGGTCAACACCGTGCGGTTCACCTCCTAGTACTCCAGCCGTAGTTCTTGATCACGTCGACGAACGCCCAGTCGTAGAAGCGGTGGTCCTTGGCTCCCGCTCCAGCCGAGAGCCGCTGCCAGGCCCGCTGCGGCAGGGCAAAGGTCATCTCATCGGCGCGATAGGTGCCCGCGCGCGTGGTCACGCGGTGGCTGGAGGCGACCGCGAACACGTAACCGACCTGACGTTCCTCCAGCTCCGTGCGCAGATGCGGGCTCTGCCCGTAGACCTCATCCCCTGTCACCCAGTCCGGGCACAGGCCGGACTCCAACGCCCGGACCACCATCCGCGCCGCCAGCTCACCCTTGGTCGTGAACACTCGCGCCTGGGGTACGCCGGCGGCGTGGCACCTGACGGGATCGGCCGTCCAGGTCTTCGGCAGGTACAGCTCACGATCGATGAATGCATGCCCGCCGGTGGTCGCGTAGGCCAGGTAGACGGCGATCTGGCTGTTCTCGATGCGCCCGGCTGTGCCGGTGTGCTGCCGCTGCACTCCGACATCCCGCCTTCTTGATCTTGCACGGTTCTTCTTGATCAGCTCGTCGTCAACGGCGGTGTTGAGGATGCCGCGAAGGAGGTGGTACGCCTTCGCAGTCGTCGATGCGCCGAGACCGTGCTTGGTCAGGCCCGTGTGCCAGACGCGGATCCGGCGGGACGTGATCCCCGTGAGCATGCAGCCGCCGAAGATCGGGTTGATGTGTCCTTTTGCTGGAATGGCAACAGAACTCAGGCCCTGACCTCCCTCGACTCTACAGTCAGGACGACCAACGAGTCCTGGCCGAGGAGGGACGATGACGGCGAAGCACCGGATCTTGGAAGCGGGCGCGGAGCGGATTCACGTCGTAGAGCAGGGCAGCGGCCCGCTGGTGCTGCTCGTCCATGGTTTCCCCGAGTCGTGGTATTCCTGGCGGCGGCAGCTTCCCGTGCTGGCGGCAGCCGGTTACCGGGCCGTCGCGCTCGACGTACGGGGCTACGGGCGTTCGTCCAAGCCGCAGGACCCCGCCGCGTACCGGATGCTCGACTTGATCAGTGACAACGTGTCGGTGGTCCGGGCACTCGGTGAAAGCTCCGCTGTGATCATCGGCCACGACTGGGGGGCGACGATCGCAGCGCAGTCCGCACTCGTCGAGCCCGAGGTGTTTCGTGCGGTCGGATTGTTGAGCGTCCCTTACACCCCGCCCGGCGGGCCTCGGCCAAGCGAAGTGTTCGCGGGAATGGGCGGCGGGCAAGAGTTCTATGTCTCCTACTTCCAGCGCCCCGGACGAGCCGAGGCCGAGATCGAGCCCAACGTGCGCGGCTGGCTCGCTGGGTTTTACAGCGCCCTGTCGGCGGACACGATGGCTGCGGCGGACTCCCCAGACCCGCACTTCATCGCCCAGGGCGGCACACTGCGCGAGCGTTTCCCTACCGGCGCGCTGCCGTCCTGGCTGACGCAAGACGACCTCGACTTCTACGCCGCCGAGTTCGAGCGCACGGGCTTCACCGGTGCCCTCAACCGCTACCGCAACATGGACCGCGACTGGGAGGACCTGGCTACGTACGCGGACTCCCCGATCAAGCAGCCGTCCCTCTTCCTTGGCGGCACCCGTGACGCCTCCACCATGTGGCTCTCCGACGCCATAGCCGCCTATCCGCAAACGCTCCCCAACCTCACTGGCAGTCACCTCCTGGACTGCGGCCACTGGATCCAGCAGGAACGCCCCGACGACGTCAACCGCCTGCTCGTGGAGTTCCTCGACAGCCTCTGACCGGGACATCCGAACCGTCGGGCCGAGCCATCCCGAGCCGTCGTATAGCGCGGCCCGCGGGACGTGCGGGAGCGGGCACCGACCCGGCGCGATCCCGAGGGGAGGCTGTACGCCCCGCCCGACCCGGCGAACCGGGTCGACCGCTCCACCGGTCCTCCTACGACATGCGGCTGAGACGGCGGAGGACGTTGTGGGTGATCCGCTAACGGGTCGCCCTCGATCAGTCCGCTGACCCACTCGCAGGTCCCCGCGTTGAAGACGGTGCCGCCGCGTTCGAACACGCCGACCATCGCGGCGCCGTACCTGGCCTCGCGGCGGAACTCGGGCGGCTGCCCGTCGTACATGGCCGCGACGAGCCCCAGCGCCTCGCCCTCGGGCGCGCCGAGCGGGACCCGGCCGCCCCAGCGGTCGATCTCGCCCATGACGGCCGGGGCCATGGCCAGGATCTCCAGGTTCTCCGGCGCGCCGTCCTCGTGCGTCGGATAGGGGAGACCCTTGCGGAACGTGTAGTCGACCCCGTCCACCTCGAAGGAGACGATGCGCGCCGGGCCGCCGAAGACGTCCCCGTAGTAGAGGTCGGTGCCCTCGAACGCCCAGTGGTCGGGCCGGTAGACGGTGTAGCCGCCGCTGGAGCGGGGGGTCGTGGAGCCGTAACGGGCGTACGCCCCGCCGAGGCCGGTGAGTCCCATGGTCGCGGCGCCCGGACGCCCGGTCTTGGGATGGTCCCAGGCGGTCGTGTCCCGCGCCGGGTCGGTCGCGCCGACCGGGTCCTCGCCGGGCATCTTGTGGCAGACCTGGGTGGCGCCGTCGTCCTCCAGCCGCACCTGCCAGACGAAGTTGGCGCCGAACCTGGCCAGGTTCCCGCCCCGGTCCACGAACGCGTCGACCGTGTCGCGCATCTCGGCGGTCCAGTACTCGTCGTGCCCGACGACGACCAGGCAGTCGTAGCCGTCCACCGACTCGGGCCGGAAGTGCAGGTCGTGCTGGGTCAGGTAGTCCAGGCGGTAGCCGTTCCGCTCCGCCCAGACCACGAACGGCCGCTCGTACGTCGCCCAGAGGGCGTCGGCGTGGTGCCGGGAGTAGCCGTTGGCGTACGCCCACTCGTACGCCGGGTGCCGCGGCTCCCACCCGATCGGCGGCACGTCGGTGTGCCGGTTGCGCGCCGCGCCCTCGGGCTTGCGCAACATCCCCCGCGCGATCGGCCGCAGCGCCGACTGCCGTGGGGTCGGGACGTCGGTGTACGGATCGTCGCCGAGCCCCCGGTAGGCGTTGGCGCCGCCCCAGTCGTTGTACGCGAGCATCGTGCTGGTGGTGAGGACCAGCGCCATGCGTGCCCGCCCGCCGCGGGCGCCGGGCCGTACGACGAAGAAGTGCTCGCGCTCGTGCCGCCGCCCGTGCTCGTCGGTGATGCCGACGACGACCAGGTAGAAGCCCGACGGCCAGTCCTCCCCCACCGGGACGGTGAACGCGACGGGCCACCCGCAGCCGGTCGTGTACGCGTCGTCCGGCGTGGGGTGCGCGGCGCCCGGCAGGCCGGCGCGGCGGAACACCGTCTCCGGCTCGGCGCCGTCCCGGACCACCGCGACGTCGTACGACTCGGCGGTGGTGTGGACGTGGACGGCGACCTCGTCACCGGGGTCGTAGCCGAACCGGTCGGTGTAGCACCAGATCTCCTTGATGTCGGGGTCGTTCCTGGGCCGTTCCGGCTGCCAGCCGGGGATCGACCAGGCGTATCGCGGCGGGAGGGTCATGTCGTCCTTTCCAGATCAGGAGGCGAACGGGTCGACGGAGCCGACGCGGTCGTAAACGTCGGGCCGCGCCGAGCGGAGCCGCAGGGCGCGCAGGCAGCCCGCGGCGAACGCGACCGGCAGCGGCGACAACATGAGGGCGTTGCCGAGCGGGCCCATGCCGGTGAGCACCGGCAGCTTGACCAGCAGGAGCGCCATCACACCGGTGAGCAGCAGGGCCGAGAGGCCGGGCGCGACGAGCCGCTGCCACAGCGACTCGCCCGCCCGCAGCCGGCCCAGGTGGCGGACGACCGCGATCGAGGTGAGGATCTGCAGGGCCATGACCCCGGCCAGCGTCGGCGTGTTCGTCCAGATGACGACCTGCGTGTACGGGTCCAGGCCGGACACGCCGAACACCGTCAGGGCGACCGTGACGATCGCCGTCTGCGCGAGGCAGGCGACGCTCGGCGTGCCGGTGGAGGCACCGACCCGGCTGAACGCGGCGGGGAGCAGCCCCTCGCGCCCCTGGGCGAACAGGTACCGGGCGCACGCGTTCTGCAGGGCCAGGACGCCGGCGAGGTAGCTGGTGACCATGAGCACCTCCATCACCGTCGTCATCGCCCCGCCGACGTAGGTGTCGTTGAGGCGGTACACGAGGGTGGAGAGGTCGCCCGACAGGGCGGCGCCGAGCGCGTTCGGGCCGATCGCCATGTAGAGCGTCCAGCTCGCGAAGGAGTAGAAGAGTGTGAGGAAGCCGACCGCGATGTAGGTGGCGCGGGCCACGGTCCGCCTCGGGTCCCGGACCTCCTCGCTGTAGATGGCGGTCTGCTCGAACCCGATGTACACCACCAGCGGGATCACCAGCATCGCGCCCAGGTGCGGGGTGAGGACGGCGCCCGGCGCGAAGCTGCCGAACGACAACCCCTCGTGGCCGCCCCGGGCCAGGACCGCCACGGCCAGCACGACCAGGACGCCGATCTCGCCGGTCAGCAGGACGGCCATCACCTTCGCGCCGATGTCGACCCGGCGGTAGGCCATCGCGCCGACGAGCAGTGACAGCGCCACCGCCGTCACTCCCCAGGGGACGCGGACCCCGAAGAGGTCCTCGATCGCCGTGGACGCGAACAGCCCGGCCGCCGCGGCGAAGCCGATCTGGCCCAGCGCGTAGGAGGCGTAGGCCAGCACGGCCGCTCCCGCGCCGGCCACCCGGCCCAGGCCCCGGCCGATGTACGCGGAGAACGCTCCGCTGCCGGAGACGTGCCTGCTCATCGCGGCGAACCCGACCGTGAACAGCAGGTAGACGACGCCCGCGATCAGGTAGCCGGAAGGCGTGCCCTCGCCGCCGTACAGGAAGGCCAGCGGCCCGAACCCGGCCATCACGGTGAGGGGCGCGGCGGCCGCGACGACGAAGAAAACCAGATCCCTGGTGCCGACGGCGCCGGATCTGAGCGTGGAGGACGGGGTGTCCGAACCAGGGGGTGCCACAGTCATGGAGTCTCCTTCGCGAGGTCGGAGACACACTAAATCGGCAGGTCAGCGGCGTACCCCCGACGATCGGGCGGGTCCGGGCGGCGATATCCGCCCGATCGGCGGGTTGCCCGCTTGAGGTGGCGAGGCCCCGCCCGCTCAGCGAGTGCGACGAGGCGGTCAGGCCTGCCCGTCGATGCTCTCGGCCGCCTCCCGGGCGGCCAGCGCCATCCACACGTCGCCCAGCTCCCGGGCGGCCAGCCGCTTCCCGGTGAGCTGTTCCGCCCGCTGCAGCCGCTCGCGCAGCGTGTGCCGGTGGATGCCGAGCTGGGCGGCGGCGCGCTCGTAGGAGCAGTCGACCTCGATCCAGGCCCACAGTGTCCTGATCAGTTCCTCGCCGCGCCCGGCGGGCAGCCGGTCGATCGGCCCGAGCACCGCGTCGGCGTACGCCCTGAGCACCTCCGGCGGCCCGAGGCCGAGCAACATCTGGAAGTTCGGCCGGGCGAGCGCGTCATGGACGCCCGGGCCGCTGCGGCGGGCCAGCGTCAGCGCCTGCCGCGCCTGGCGCAGGCTCAGCTCCAGGGACCCCGGCTCCACCGGGCCGCCCATCCCCACGGCCAGGCCCGGCAGCTCGGCCGCCAGCCGCGCGGCCAGCCCCTCGTCCTGCGGAACGATCAGGACGATCTCACCGCCGTGCGCCGCGCCCGCGGCCTCGGGGAACGCCTCGCCGAGCGCCTCCAGCCGGGCCGCGGCGTCCGTCGCGTCCTGCGTCACCACCACCCGGACCCGGGTGCCGCCGAGGCCGATGGAGTCCAGCAGCGACGCCGCCGTCTCCGGACCGTACCGGCCGGTCACCAGCTCGCGGACGATCCCGGCCCTGCGGCGCCGTTCGGCCCCGGCCAGCGCCTGCCGGTGCTCCAGCTCGATGGACATCAGCGAGACGGCCGACCCCACGAGCATCCGCTGGAAGGAGCCCAGCTCGCTCCCGGCCCCGCAGATCAGGAACCCTCGCAGCCGTTCCGCCCCCAGCGGCTGGACGAGCAGGTCGCCGCCCTCGTCCGTGTGGCGCGCCGCCGCGTGCAGGCCCCGGCCCGCGACCCGGTCCAGCTCGCCGCCGAGCCCCTCCAGCCGCGCCGCGGCCTCCTCCGGCACCGCCGCGAGCGGCGCGCCGAGGCGGTCGGTCACGATCACCCACAGCCCCGCCTCGGCGGCCAGCCCGCGCGCGATCGCCTCGACCCCGCCGGGCCGTACGGCGAGGCCGGTCAACACCCGCTGGGCGCGGGCGGCCCGCTCGACCTCCGCGTACCGGATCTCGGCCAGCCTGCGGTAGACGGCGTCCGTGATCGCGATGAACGGCGTCTCCTCCGGCACCTCGATCAGCGGCACGCCCCACCGCTCGGCGGCGCCGGCCCACTCGGCGGGCGTCCGCTGGTGGGCCAGCGTCGAGCCGAGCCCGAGCGCGACGGCCGCCACCCCGGCCCCGGCCAGCAGCCGGAAGAACTCCTCGTGCCCGCCGTCAGCGGGGACCCTCATGCCCGTGGTCATCAGCAGTTCGCCGCCGCGCAGCCATCGCCGCGGGTCGGGGACCTCGCTGACATGCGCGGAGGTGATCGCCCGGTCGAGCCCCGCCGAACCGGCGACCAGCGTCAGCCGCAGCGCCGCGTCGGAGACCACGTCGCCCACCGTCAGCCCGGAAACAGTCACCGCTCCTGGGTAGCAGACCCGGCGCCGTGCCCGGTACCGCCCGCGGCGGCGACGGCGTGGCAGGCGCCCCGGCCGTCGGCCCTGGCGACGATCCGGCCCGCCGCGACACGTACGGCGGTGACCTCGGCGCCGGGCGGCGCGGCGCGCACGGCCTCCTCCACGGCTTCGAGCCGGTGCAGCCCGAGGCCCGCCAGTTATTCGCAGACGCTGACGGCGTCGAACGGCTCGACGAAGGCGGGCGCGGCGCATTCAGATAATGAGATCATGTGCTGACATCATCTGAAAGCGCGTGTCCCAGGGGGTGACGCGCCCCGCGGCCCCTTCGCCCCCTTGCCCCGACTCCCGGTCCGGACGCCTTCGGCCGTGGACCCAACGACCGCTGAGGAGACGCTCCGGAATGGCCCGCACCGGCGACGACGACAGTCTGTTGAAATGCACGTTCTGCGGGAAAGGCCAGCATCAGGTCGGCAGGCTGATCGCAGGACCGAGCCCGCTGTGCATCTGCGACGAATGCGTCCGGCTCTGCAAGGAGCTCCTCCAGGAGGAGGAGGACGCCGAGTCGTCCGGCCCGGCCCTGGCGGGCCTGCCCAAGCCGCGGGAGATCCACGCGTTCCTCGACGGGTACGTCATCGGCCAGGAGGACACCAAGAAGGCCCTCTCGGTGGCGGTCTACAACCACTACAAGCGCGTACGGGCGATGAGGGGAGGAGCCGGCGCGGGCGAGGAGCCGGTCGAGCTGGGCAAGTCCAACATCCTGCTGATCGGCCCGACCGGATCCGGCAAGACCTACCTCGTACGGCGCCTCGCCCGGACGATGGGCGTCCCGTTCGCGATCGTCGACGCCACCGCGCTCACCGCGGCGGGCTACGTCGGCGAGGACGTCGAGAACATCCTGCTCAAGCTGCTCCAGGCGGCCGACCACGACGTGAGGAGGGCCGAGACCGGCATCGTCTACATCGACGAGTTCGACAAGATCGCCCGCAGGGGCGAGAACCCGTCGGCCACCCGCGACGTGTCCGGCGAGGACGTCCAGCAGGCCCTGCTGAAGATCCTGGAGGGCACCGTCGCGAGAGTGTCGCCGCAGGGCGGGCGCAGGCAGCCGCAGCAGGAGTTCGTCCAGATCGACACCACCAACGTGCTGTTCATCGTCGGCGGCGCCTTCGCCGGCCTGGAACAGATCGTCGAACGGCGGACCGGCAGCGGGGCCGCCGGGTTCGGCGCCCAGCTCTCCACCCCGTACGCTCCGGACGGGGCGGGCGCCCTGGCCGAGGTCACGCCCGAGGACCTGCTGAAGTTCGGGCTGATCCCCGAGATCGTCGGCCGGCTCCCGGTCGTGTCGGCCCTGCACCCGCTGGACCGGACGGCGCTGGCCCGCATCCTCACCGAGCCGCGCGACGCGCTGCTCAAGCAGTACCGCAGGCTCTTCGAGCTGGACGGCGTCGAGCTGGAGTTCACCGACGAGGCGGTCGGCGCGGTCGCCGACCAGGCGCTGCTGCGCCGCACCGGCGCGCGGGGAGCCCGCGCGGTCCTCGAAGAGGTCCTGCTCAACGTGATGTACGAGGTGCCCGGCCGGGACGACGTCGCCCGTGTCGTGATCGATCGGGAGACCGTGCTCGGCAACGTCAATCCCACCCTCGTGCCGCGCGAGCACCCCGGCCGCGGGCGGCGGAGCCGCGAGAGCGCCTGAGCGGCGGCGCCGGCCGCGCTTTCCTCACTTGCAGGACTTCTGCATGCGGTGATCAAGGGAGATGCAACCGCCCGGCCCTTTCCTGTGTGCACGAGCCCGGAAGGCAGGCGCCAGGCCGGGAGGCACCCCCGTCAGGAGACCACCATGAAGCGCACCGCACTCGGCCTGGCCGCCGCCGCGATCGCCGGCCTCTCCCTCGCCGTCCCCGCCACGATCGGCGCCGCGCCCGCGTCTGCCGCCACCCCCGACCCCGGCCCCGAGACCTGCCTTCAGGGCTACGTGTGGCGAGTGGCGCGCCCGTCGGACCTGGTCTGCGTCACGCCCGAGGTCCGCACCCGGACCGCGGAGGAGAACCGCACCAAGGCCGCCCGCTGGACCGACGGCGCGTACGGCCCGCACACCTGCGTGACCGGTTTCGTCTGGCGTGAGGCGTTCACCGGTGACGACGTCTGCGTCGCGCCTGAGGTCCGCACCCAGACGCTGGCCGACAACAAGAGCTCGTCCGACCGCAAGGTCCTGGCCCGCCTCTGGGTCAGCAAGTACACCCCGAACGGGCCGGGCACCCTCCCGCGCATCCAGGTCAACGGCGACCACTACAACGTCGGCACGGTCCGGATCGTCTTCCGCTACAACAACGGACAGACCTACAGGACCGGGTACGTCAAGGCCGCCGCCAACGCCGGATTCGCCGGCGGCAGCTTCGGCAAGAAGCTGGACCTCCTCTACTGCTCCGGGAAGCCCAACGGCTACGTCCAGGCGTACGACCTGAAGTCCGGCCGCTGGTCGCCGCGCCTCGCGGTCACCGTCGGCTGCGCCACCCTCTGAAGCGCGGCTGCCCGGTCGCCGGGGCCGCCGGCCGTTCACGTCCGGTCGATCGGGCGCCTCAGGGAGAGCCGCAGGGCGAGACCGGCGTCAGCCACAACGCGGTGCCGTCGACAGGACCGCGATCCCGCCGAGGGCGAGCGCGGCACGGCAGGCTGACGGCGGGCGCGACCCCCGCGAAGTCCACCCCGAACCACCCCGTCCATGGACCCCGGGCCGGGTCGCTATCCCAGGTGGACGGCCCTCCATTGCTCGGCTCCGGCGAGGACGGCCTGGTGGACGGCGCGGGCGATGCGGGCGCCCCAGGTCGATCTCGGGCCGCCGAAGAGCTCGGGCCCGCCGTCAGCCGCCGCCCGCCCCGCGGCGTCCTCCGCCCCGTGCCCCGCCCCGGCCTCGCGCACGGGCTCCCGCACGGCCTCCGGTACGGCGACGCAGACGGCGTCGGAGGCGGTGCCGGTGCACGGGAACCCGGCCTCGATCAACGCCTGGGTCTTGGCCTCGGTCACGGTCATGACCGCGTTGACCAGGGCCGCGTCGGTGAACGGCACCGGCACCGCGACGACGATGTTGATCGTCCCCGGCGCCGGGAGCCCCGGCGGCACTGGGTCGGGCCTCCCCCGGTCCGTGAGTCGCTCCGGATCATGCGCCGCGCGGCCGGGCGAGGCCGGGGCGAGGAACGCGGGACGCAGTTCGGGGTCGGGCCGGCCCTCGGGGGACGCCGCCCAGGTGGGGACGCGCAGGCCCACCGTGGCCACCGCGTCCACTCCCCCGTCCGACGCCTGGACGTACCGGTCGACGGAGGCGGCGGTCAGCATGCCGACGCCGGGGCCCGCGCCCTCCGGGCCGAGCTCGGCCAGGTGGTCCAGCGGGTCCATCCGCGCGTACGCGGCGATGACCTGGGCGTTCAGCACCCACTCCCGGGGACCGATGCCGCCGCCGAGCATCGCCGAGGAGATCATCCGCCAGCCCGGCCCGAACTCCCACAGCAGCGACGCGAGCCGCGCCCCGTCCTCGTCCCGGTATCCCAAGGTCATCCTCATGCCCGGAAACCTATCGATCGGCGGGACGGAGCAGCCGCACGAGCGGGCGTCCGTCCTCTCCGGGCTCCACGCGTACCCGGGCGCCGAAGTGCCGGGCCAGCAGCGGCTCGGTCAGCACCCGCCCGGGAGGCCCCGCCGCGACCACCCGGCCGCCCGCCAGCAGCAGCAGCGCGTCCGCGTACTGCCCGGCCAGGCTGAGGTCGTGCAGCGTGGTCACCACGGTGAGGCCGTCGCCCGCGCGCAGCCGGTCCACGAGTTCGAGCACCTGCTGCTGGTGCCCCAGGTCGAGGGCGGTGGTCGGCTCGTCCAGCAGCAGCACGGGCGCCTGCTGGGCCAGCGCCCGGGCGAGGACGACACGCTGGCGCTCGCCTCCGGACATGTGCGCCAGCGGGCGGGCGGCGAACCCCGCGAGGTCCAGGCGCTCGAGCACCGCGCCGGCGATCTCCCGGTCCGCGGCGCTCTCCCGCCCCAGATACGGGATGTACGGCGTGCGCCCGAGCAGGACGTAGTCGAACACCGTCATGTCGGGCGGCAGCGACGGGCTCTGCGGCGCGTACGCGATGAGCCTGGCCCGGTCGCGGGGTTTCAGGTCCCGCACGCGGACGCCGCCGACGAGGACCTCGCCGGTGTGCGGCAGGAGGCCCATCATGGCCTTGAGCAGGGTGGACTTGCCCGCGCCGTTCGGTCCGACGACGGCCAGCCACTCCCCGCCGCCGACCGAGACCCGCGCGCCTTCGAGGACCCGGCGCCCGTCGAGCGCCACGCCGAGGTCGCTGACCTCGACCGGGTGCGTACGGCGGCCGCTCATGTGCCCACCTTCCTGGTCAGGCGCAGGACAGCGACGAAGAACGGCGCGCCCACGAAGGCCGTGACGACGCCGATCGGCAGCTCCGCCGGGGCGAGCACCGTGCGGGCGACCATGTCGGCGAGCACCAGGAAGGCCCCGCCGCCGAGGAAGGAGATCGGCAGCACGACCCGGTAGGACCAGCCCGCCAGCCGCCGCACCACGTGCGGGACCACGATCCCGACGAAGGCGATCAGACCGCCGACCGCCACGGCGGACGCGGTGGCGAGCGAGGCGGCGAGCAGCACGACGAACCGTACCCGGCCCGCGCGCAGTCCCAGGCCGGTGGCCTCGTCGTCGCCGACGGACAGCACGTCGAGCAGCCGCCCGTGCAGCAGGAGCGCGACCGTCGAGACCACCGCGTACGGGGCGATCATCCGCACCTGCTCCCAGCCGCCGCCGACGTCGCCGAGGATCCACGAGTAGATCCGCTGGAGCTCCTCCACCTTGAGCTGCTGCGCGAAGGTCTGGATCGCGGTCAGGAACGACGTGACCGCCACCCCGGCGAGCACCAGCGTGGCGGTCCCGCCGCCGCGTCCGGCGGTGTTCCCCACGGCGTACGCGAGGACGACGCCGCCGACCGCGCCCGCGAACGCGGCGACGGGGAGGATCGTCGTTCCGGTGTCGCCGCCGACGAACACGACGACCAGGGTCACGCAGAGCCCGGCTCCCGCCGCCGCGCCGAGCAGGTAGGGGTCGGCCAGCGGGTTGCGGAACACACCCTGGTATCCCGCGCCGGCGATGGCGAGCAGCCCGCCGACGACGGCCGCGAGCAGCACCCGCGGCAGCCGGAGCTGGAACAGCAGCCCCTCCTCGACCGGGGTGAGCCCCGAGTCCAGGTGGACGAACGGCAGCCGGTCGAGGAGGGCGAGCAGGATCCCCTTCGGGGAGATCCCGGCCGCGCCCGCGAGCAGCCCGAAGGCCATGCTCGCGAGCAGGAGGGCCACCGCGACCAGCAGCGTCGCCGCGCGCAACCGCCCCGCCCTCGGCCGGGCCGCCTCCGACCGTCCGATGTCGGTACGGCCGGAGCCGGCAGAGTGGGCGCCGGACCCGTCGCCCTCCCGCTCCACGACCTCCGCGCGGCCCGCGTCCGCCCGGTCGGCCCGTACACGATCGGCCCCGGACGGCTCGGCGGGCGGATCCGCACGGAGCGCGTCGGCATGCTCCTGATCGGAGTGGACCAGGCCTGATCGGGGCGGTTCCGCACAAAGCGGATCGGCGCGGGGCGGCTCTGCGCTCATGCGGTGATCAGCTCGCGGCCTTCTGGACGGCCTCGCCGATGGCCTTGGCGAGGTCCACGACGCGCGGCCCCCAGCGGGAGGCGATGTCGTCGTCGAGCTCGATCACGCGGTCGTTCTTGACGGCGGACAGCCCGGACCAGCCGGGGCGCTTGGCGAGCGCCTCCTTGTTCTGCCCGCAGCACTTGGTGTCACCCAGGAAGATCAGCGCCGGGTCCGCCTTGGCGACGAACTCCGACGAGAGCTTGGGATAGCCGCCCGCCGCGTCGGGCGCCTCGTCCGCCACGTTGACCAGGCCGAACAGGCCGTAGACCTGTCCCAGGAAGGTCGAGGACGTCGCCGCGTAGGGCGTGGTGTCCAGCTCGTGGTAGTAGGTCAGCTTCCCGTCCTTGGGCGCGGCGGCGGCGAGCCGGTCGAGCTCCTGCTTCATGCCCGCCACGACCTCGGCGGCCTTGTCGGCGTTGCCGGTGGCCGCGCCGAGATCGGTGATCTCGTCGTACGCCTCGTCGAGCGTGTTGGCGGCGGGCTCCACGATGACGGGCACGCCCACCTTGGTCAGCCCGGCCACGACGTTGTCGATGTCGTTGGAGAGCACGACCAGGTCCGGCTTGGCCTCGACGATGGCCTCGACGTTGGGCTTGAACCCGGACAGCGCGGTCTTCGGCGCGTCGGCCGGATAGTTGGACTGGTCGTCCACGGCCGCGACCTGGCTTCCGGCTCCCAGGGCGTACAGGGTCTCGGTGGCGGTCGGCGAGAGCGACACGATGCGCTCGGGGCGCTTGGCGATGGTCACCGCGCCGTTGCCCGCCTGCACCGTGACCGGGAAGGCGGAAGAACCCGCGGCGGGGGCGGCGGGTGTGGCGCTCGCTGAGGGGGCGGCCGACGTGCCGTCCGTCTGGCCGCAACCGGCCAGGGCGACGACACCCAGCAACGCGCCCGCGAAGGTCGTGCGTAGGGGCGACACGAGGTCCTCCAGGGGGATCACCGGGAATTGGAGAGACCCGTGACAATTGACGGATCACCCTTTTCCACGAGGGTCGATGGCGTCGGCGCACGGTGCAGGCGACCTGGCTCACCCCCGGGGGACGGGGTTTCACAGTTGCGGGACAGCGCCGGGATCCCACCGGACTTCGCTACGCCGTGCGTCGGGATGAACGGTATCAACCGGGTCTGTCACCAAATAGTCTTGCCCCCGTGGGAGGCATCGTTCGGCGCGCGAAACGGGCCGCGCGCGCGACCGGCCACCTGGTCCTCGGCCTGCTGCTCGTCCCCCTCTGCGTGCTCGCCCTCCTGCAGTTCCTCGTGTCGCTGGTGCTCAGCGTGACGTTCGTCGGCCTGCTGCTGGTGCCGTACACGGCGCGTGTGAACCGCGCCGTCGCCGGGCTCGCCAGACGGCTGGCGTCGCGCTGGCTCGGCCGGCCGGTCACCGCGCGGTACGGCCCGCGGACGGGCATACTCAATCGGGCCCGGCTGACCCTGAACGACCCGATGACCTGGCGGGACGCCGGCTGGCTGGCCCTCCACCTCGTCGCCGGCCCGGTGCTGCTCGCTCTGGCGCTCGGTCTGTGGGCGGGGCTCGGGTTCGACCTGTCCCTGCCGTTCTGGTGGTGGAGGCCGTTTCCCGAGCACTCCGTCGAGCTGACCGGCATCGCCGTCGACAGCTGGTTCCGCGTGGTCACCGTCGTCCCGGTGCACTTCGCGGCCGTCGCCGCCCTCGCGCTGTGGGCGATCCCGTTGCTGGCCGCCGCCGACGCCCACCTGACCCGGCTGATCCTCACCACCCCCGAACGCGTACGGCTGGCCGAACGGGTCGCGGAGCTGACCGAGACGCGGGCGGCGGCCCTCGACGCGCACGGCGCCGAGCTGCGCCGCATCGAACGCGACCTGCACGACGGCGCTCAGGCCCGGCTGGTGTCGATCGCGATGCGCCTCGGCATCGCCGAGCGGATGATGGCGGCCGACCCCGGAAAGGCGGCCGAGCTGGTCGCCGAGGCACGGCGCAGCACCGAGGAGACGATGACCGAGCTGCGCGGCATCATCCGCGGCATGTACCCGCCCATCCTCTCCGACCGGGGGCTGCCCGGCGCGGTGGCCGCTCTCGCGGCGGCCTGTCCCGTACCGGTGACGACCACGACGGACGGCGTCGGCCGGCTGCCCGCCGCCGTGGAGGCGGCGGCCTACTTCGTCGTGGCCGAGGCGCTGACCAACGTCGCCAAGCACAGCGGCGCGTCGTCCGCGTCCGTACGGCTGAGCGAGGCGGACGGCCGGCTGACCGTCGTCGTCGGCGACAACGGCCGGGGCGCGGCGGACGAGACCGGGGGCACCGGTCTGTCGGGGATCAGGCGCAGGGTGGCGGCCTTCGACGGACGAACCGACTTGGCCAGCCCTCCGGGCGGGCCGACGACGCTGATCGTGGAGTTGCCGTGCCATTGAGGGTGCTGATCGTCGAGGACAACGTGCTGCTGGCCGAGGGCCTGGCGCTGCTGCTCCGGACCGAGGGGCACGAGGTGACCGGGACGGTCGACACCGCCGAGGCGTTCCTGCGCGCGGTCGGCGAGCAGCGGCCGGACATCGCCGTCGTCGACGTACGGCTGCCGCCCAGTTTCAGGGACGAGGGGGTGCGCGCGGCCGTCGAGGTGCGGCGCAGGCACCCGGGCCAGCCGATCCTCGTGCTCTCGCAGTACGTCGAGCGGACGTACGCCGCGGAGCTGCTCGCGAGCGGCGAGGGCGGCATCGGCTACCTGCTGAAGGACCGGGTCGGCAGGGTCTCGGAGTTCGTGGACGCGCTGGGCCGGGTGGCGGGCGGCGGCACGGCGATGGACCCCGAGGTGATCTCCCAGCTGCTGGTGCGCCAGGTCGGGCATCCCGTGGACGCGCTGAGCCCGCGCGAGCGCGAGGTGCTCGCCCTGATGGCCGAGGGCAGGTCCAACGGCGACATCGCCGGGCACCTGTCCGTCACGGAGCGCTCCGTGCACAAGCACGTCGGGAACATCTTCCTCAAGCTCGGGCTGCCGCCGAGCGACGGCGGGCACCGCCGGGTGCTGGCCGTGCTGAGCTACCTGTCGCACTGACCCCGGCGGGCCGCGCGAGAGAACGCGGGAGCCTGATCCCCACCACCGGACCGGCCGCGCGGAGAACCGGGGAGCCGGGTCCCCCGCCGCCGGACCGGAGGGCACGCGAAGCCGCCCGGGACGCGGCCGCGGGCACGGCCGGAGACACGGCCGGAGACACGGACAAGCCGGTGAACCGGAGGGTCATGGTGTAGCTGGCTACACCCTCGGAGGTAGTCCTGGCCGAACGATCGAACGGGGGACTGCACCGCTGCGCTGAACTGGGGTTTCTCGCCATGCTTGTGGAGTTGATCCCCAGCGGAGGCGAATCCCCCATGTCACTGACCATGCTCCCCCCGTCCCGTACCGGCGTTCCGCCGAGTCCCGCGCACAGGGACAGGTTCGTCGACATCCTGCGCGTCTTCGGGATGGTGCTGGTGGTCGTCCAGCACTGGACCATGCCGGTCCTGGCCTACGCGGACGGTCGGCTGTCCACGGGGAACGCGCTGGCCGCCGTGCCGCTGGTCACCTGGATCAGCCAGGTCATGCCGCTGGTGTTCTTCGCCGGAGGCGCCGCGAACGCGATCAGCTGGCGGTCCGCCGACCGCAAGGGGCAGGCTCCCGGGCTCTGGGTGGCGCGGCGGCTGCGGCGGCTCGCCTGGCCGGTGCTGCCGCTGGCGTTCGTCTGGCTGCCCCTCCCCTACGTCCTGGCCGCCGTGGGCGTGCCCGCCCAGCCGGTCGAGGTGGCGGCGCGGACCGTGGGACAGCTCCTGTGGTTCCTCGCGGTCTACCTGCTCGCGGTGGTGGCCACGCCGTACCTGACCCGGATGCGGGCCGGGCTGGTGCTCCCGGTGATGGCGGCCGGCGCGGTGCTGGTGGACGTGGTCAGGTTCTCCGGCCTGGAGCAGGCCGGCTACCTGAACGTGCTGTTCGTCTGGCTCGCCGTCCACCAGGTCGGCTTCCTGTACGCCGAGGGCCGCCTGGAGTGGCTGTCCGGGCGGCGCGCCCTGGCGCTGGCCGCCGCCGGGTTCGGCATGGTCGCCGGTCTGGTGGCCGCCGGGCCGTACCCGGCGAGCATGATCGGGATGCCCGGCGCGGTCTCGAACATGGCGCCGCCGAGCGCCTGCATGCTCGCGCTGTTCGCCGGGCAGCTCGGACTGGCGATGCTGCTGCGGCCGGCGCTCAACCGGCTCTGCCGCACCCCGTTGACGGACTCCCTGCTCACCGTCCTCGCCCCCAGGATGATGACGCTCTATCTGTGGCACATGACGGCGCTCGTCACCGTGGCGGGGATCGTCCTGGTCGGGTTCGGGGCGGACATGCCCGACGCGGGCACCTCCTCGTGGTGGGCGCGGCTCCCGCTCTGGCTGGCGGCGCTGACGGTCGTGCTGCTGGCGCTGGTCGGCCTGTTCGGCCGCCTGGAGGAGCCGCGCGGCGCGGCCTCGGCCCGCCTGGTGGTCGTCGGCACCCTCATGATCGGCGCGGCTCTGACCACCCTGATGATCACCGGCTTCGCCGTGGGGGTGCTCCCGCCGCTCGCCACCTGCGTGCTCATCGCCGGCCTGCTCGTGCTCAGCCGTTCGGGAACCGCGGCCGTGCCGTCCCGATCCGGCGTAGCTGCCGTTCCGCCTCGTCGATGACCGCCTGGAGCCGAAGGCCGTGGCGGGCGTCCAGCGGGTGTCCGCCGCCGCGGCGTACGGTCTCGGCGAACTCGGCGGCCATCGCGGCGAAGACGCCCTCGCCGAACTCCGTGACCGGAAGGGACGCGTTGCCCTTCCGGCCGTAGACGTCGATCCGGGGCGGAGGGGCGTCGCCGATCGCGGCCATGGAGAGCGACGCCTCGCTCACCGCGCCGCTCTCGTGCTCAAGGAGCAACCCGACCCACCTCAGGGGGTCGCCGTGCGCCCGTACGGCCGTGACCGGCCCGAGTGCGGCGTCCAACAGGTCGATCATGTGCGGCCCGACGTCCAGCAGCGCGCCCCGCTCCAGCCGCCACGGCGTGGCGAACGGCCCCCCGTGCAGCACGCCGGAGATGTTGGCGGCGTGGCCGCCGAACGGTTCGATCGAGCGGGCCCGCTCCAGGAACGCCCTGGTGGCCGGTGAATAGCGGAACGTGAAGACCATCTGGGACGCCACGCCGGCCTCGCCGACCGCGTCCGCCAGCCGCTTGGCCCCGTCCAGGTCGGCCGCGAGCGGCTTCTCCAGGAGGAGCGCCTTGCCCGCCCTGGCCGCGCGCACCCCCAGCTCGGCCTGTACGGCGGGCGGCACCGAGAAGGCCACCGCCGCGCACACCTCGAACAGGTCCTCCAGCCGCTCGAAGGAGGGGACGCCGTGCGCGGCGGCCAGTTGGGCCGCCGCCTCGGGCCGCCGGGCCCAGATCCCGGCGAGCCGGGTGCCCGGCCCTGCGGCGAGTGCGGGGGCGTGGACCATCCCGGCCCACGGCCCGGCTCCGACGAGTCCGACCGGCACAGCTTCCACGGGGGGATCCTTTCGGTCAGCGCCGAGGCGGTCCGCGTCGGCGTCTCCGAAAGGAGTATCGCGGAGGTCCGGGGATCTCCCCCAGTGGTTCCGCCCCGCGGCCCTCGCCCGCGGTGCCGGGGCGGCATGATGCCGGATATGGACGTGATTCTGCTGCGGCACGGCGAGACGGAATGGAGCAGGAACGGGCGGCACACGGGTCTGACGGACCTGCCGCTCACCGAGCGGGGCGAGGAGCAGGCGCGCGCGCTCGGCGGAGTGGTGCGTGGGCGGGCGTTCGCGCTCACCCTGTCCAGCCCCGCCCAGCGCGCGCGGGTGACGGCGCGCCTCGCCGGGCTGCCGTCCCCCGAGACCGACCCCAACCTGTGGGAGTGGGACTACGGCGGCTACGAGGGGATCACCACCGAGGAGATCCGCAGGACACGCCCCGGCTGGTACGTCTGGCGCGACGGGATCGTCCCCGGCGACGCCGCCCATCCCGGCGAGAGCATCGAGCACGTGGGCGACCGGGCGGACAAGGTGATCGCGCGGATCCGCGCGGCGGGCGGGGACGTGGCGGTGGTGTCGCACGGCCACTTCCTGCGTGTGCTCGCCGCCCGCTGGCTGGGCCTGCCCGCCGACAACGGGCGGTTCTTCCGTCTGGACACCGGGACGTACTCGGCGCTCGGCTTCGAGCACGGCGAGCCCGTGATCCTGCACTGGAACGCCCCGGTTCGCTGAGGGAAGGGGCGGGCGGGTCCCGGCGCGCTCGCCGGGCCGGAGGCGGCGCCGCCTTCGACGCGTCGCCGTTGACGCGTCTCAGGGCGTACCGCGGGGGCGTGCCTCTGGGCGACGCCCTGGTCCGGTGCGGTCTCAGCCGCCCGTGACCGGCTGGGGCTTCGGGCCTCGTCCGGTCAGCCAGTCGAGGACCCTGCGGTGTCCGGTCCGCGCCTCCTCGAAGTGGCACCAGTGCCAGTACCTGGGCTGGTCCCGGACCCCGGTGACCCACGTCCGGTAGGTCACCGGCCGGGGCCGGCCGTCGTCGGGCCCGGCCGCCGAGGCGACGCCGTACGTGCGGATCACGACGCGGCCTCCGGGTGCGAGAAGCACGTCGTCGGCCACGGGATAGAGAGTCATCCGGTCCGGCATTGCGAGCCCCCTGATCTCACGATGGTGTGGGACCCAATCTGCCGGACGCGTGTTACACGGCTTCGCACGAACGGGTTAAGGCCGTACGTGGTCCCGTAAAAACGGCGTCACACCAGAAGACCGTCGAACTCCCCGTCTTTGACTCCGAGCACCAGCGCCCGGATCTCGTCCCGCGTGTAGATGAGCGCGGGCCCTTCGGGGAACCGCGAGTTGCGGACCGCCACACCGCCGTCGGGGAGCTCGGCGAGCTCCACGCAGTTGCCGGTCGAGTTGCTCCGGACGCTCTTCCGCCAGGTGACCCCGGTCAGGTCGTTTGCCGGCATCCCGTTATATGTCTGCATTTACATCTCTCTGAGAAGATCGCCGATGATCTCGGCGGTACCCCCGGGCGTGGTGCTCTCCACGCACAACTGCTCCATGGCCGTGAGGTAGGGATCGATGTCCTCACGCTTGTCGAGGTACAGGGCACCCCACAGCTGCTCGACGTAGACCACGTCCGAAAGATCGGACTCGGGAAAACGCAAGATCGTGAACGCCCCTCCCTCGGCCGCATGCATGCCGAACTTGAACGGCATCACCTGCACGGTGATGTTGGGCAGCATCGACACCTCCAGCAGGTGCTGGAGCTGCTCCCGCATGATCCCCTCACCACCGATGGGGCGCTTGAGCGCGGCCTCGTCGATGACCGCCCAGAGCCTCGGCCCGTTCTTCTGCCGCAGTCGCTCCTGGCGCTGCATGCGCAGATGCACGCGGTGCTCGATCGACTCCTCCGGATCGTCCGGGTAGCCGAGCCGGATCACCGCGCGGGCGTACGCCGCCGTCTGGAGCAGGCCGGGCACGAACTGCACCTCATAGGTGCGGATCACGCTCGCCGCCTCCTCGAGCCCGATGAAGGTGACGAACCAGCCGGGCAGCACGTCACCGTACTTGTGCCACCAGCCGGGCGTGTTGGCCTCGCGGACCATCTCCAGCAGGCCACGGCGTTCGGCGTCGTCGTGCACGCCGTACAACGTGAGCAGGTCTTCGACGTCACGTGTCTTGAATCCGACCCGGCCGAGCTCCATTCGGCTGATCTTGGATTCTGAGGCGCGGATATGGAATCCGGCGACCTCCCGGGTCAGCCCCCGGTCCTCGCGCAGCTTGCGAAGGCTCGCACCAAGCATGATTCGCCGAACGGTGGAGCCGGATCCAGGCGGATCGATCGACACGTGCTATTCCTCCGGTATGTGGACTGGTTCACAGTCTGTCAAAGATCGCCCCCTTCGTCCCAGAGGTGTTTGGGGGTAACCGTAGCGCGTGCATCCTTCAAATGCACGTGCATCCGCTCTTGCACATGCACGGGACCTTCCACCATCATGATCTCGTGCAGTCCGCGAACCTGACTCGTGGCCAAACCCAGTGGTCGGCGCTCGATTGGTGGCCTCCCCTCGGCTGGTGGCCGGAGCCCGCGCGCGATCTCCTCGCCCCCGGATCCCCCGCCGCCAGCGCCACATTCGTCCTGCTCCCGCGAGCGGAGTCCATCCACTCGGCCCGCAGTTTCGCCGCGGGCACGCTGGCCGGCTGGAACATGGGCGAGCTGGCCGAGGGCATGGAGCTGATCGTCTCCGAGCTCGCCACCAACGCCCTGCGGCACGGTCTCATGCTCGGCGCCACGCCGCTCCGCCGCGAACGCGAGGTCGTACGGCTGTCGCTGATCCGCCGCGGCTCCCTGGTCACCTGCGCGATCACCGACCCCGGCTCGGCCGTACCGGTGCTGCGCGACCCGTCCCCGTTCGAGCCGGGCGGGCTCGGACTGCACATCGTCGAGTCCATGAGCGTGTGCTGGGGCTGGTCCCCGCTCGCGCCCCAGGGCAAGGCCGTCTGGGCCGTCCTGTCCGCCTGACGCGCCCCGGCGTGAGTTCACCGGACGGCCCCCGCTGAGGAGCCGTCACCGGGCCTGCCCCTCCGCCGGCCCGGGCCGTGTCCCCGTCCGGGCGTGCTTCCTCCTCCGGGGAAACCGCGTGGACCCGGCTTCCCCGGCGACCGGCCCGGGACCGCCGAGCCCGCGCCCGGCCGTCCGCCCCGCCCGCCGCCGCCTCAGCGTGCCGCGCGCCCGCGGCGACCTCGACGGGAACCAAACGCGGGCTCATATTTCTGCCGCCCGGCCCCCGGGGCGCGCGATCTGGATTACGGTGGCCCTTCCGAGACTCCCCGAGACATGTCACCACACGGCTCGCGTGGCATCGTGCCGCGTTTCCTCTCCCGCTTGGACGCAGGGGTCTCCACGCTCCAGGAGATTTGATGAACGATCACCTGACCGGCTGGCTGGCCACTCTCGACGAAGAACGACTCGCGCGCGTGCTGGCCAACCGGCCGGACGCCCTCGCCCCGCCGTGGCCGCGCAGGCTCGACGCCCTCGCCGAGCGGCTGGCCGGCGACTTCGCCGTCATGGAGGTCATGCGCACCCTCCCCCTCCCGGCCCTGGAGATCGTGCAGGCCTGCCTCGCGCTCGGCGACCGGCCCACCGAGGAACGGCTCGCCCGCTTCCTCGGCGTGAGCGTCTCAGAGACGATCCCCTGGCTGGACCGCCTGTACGACCACGCGCTGGCCTGGCCGGAGCCGGACGGCGGCATCGGGCTGGCCGGCGGGCTCGCCCGCTGGTGGACGGCTCCGTGCGGCCTCGGCGAGCCGCTCGCCGCGTACCTCGAGTCGTGGACGTTGAACACCGAGGGCCTGCGGCGGATGTGCCGCAACCTCGGGATCCCGGCGCAGGGGACGAAGCGCCAGATGACGGCCCGGGTGACGGCGGCGCTCGGCGACGCGGAGCTGCTGTCCTCCCTGGTCGCCGACGCGCCGGAGGGGACGATCGGCATGCTCGACGACTTCGCCTGGGACGGGCCGATCCGCAGCGTGAACGGCGACCTGTTCATCACACCGGGGACGCCCGAGAAGTGGGCCGTGGAGCGGGGCCTGCTGTTCCGTACCCAGTGGGGGGTGGCGGGAATGCCCCGGGACGTGGCGCTCGCCCTGCGCGGCCCCGACTACCATCCGCCGTTCACGCCCTGCCCGCCCGACCTCGCTACCGTGCCCGTGGACGTGGAGGCGGTCGAGCACGAGATGTGCCTGGCCGCGCCGCGCCTGCTCGACCGGGCGACCGCCCTGCTGGAGAACGTCGACAAGACGCCGCTCCCCCTGCTGAAGGGCGGAGGCGTCGGCGTGCGCGAGGTGAAGCGCGTCGCGAAGGAGACCGGCTGCGCCGAGGAGGAGACCCGCCTCCTGATCGAGGTGTCCGCCGTGGCCCGGCTGATCGGCCTGGACGAGGACGCGGGCGGCCTCGTCCCCACCGACGGGTTCGACGCCTGGCGGATGTCCGAGGGCCCGGCCCGGCTGCGCGTGCTCCTGGCGGCGTGGTGGCGGATGGAGCGGTCCTCGCTGCGCCGGGTCCAGGAACGGTACGCGACCGTGCTGGGCGACGACCCCGAGGGGGAGATCGTCGCCCGCATCCGCCGGGCCCTGCTCGCCGCGCTCGCCGAGATCCCCGAGGGGCGGGGGTTCGCCACGTTCCCGGAACTCGTGCAGGCCGTCCACTGGCGGGCGCCGCTGCTCGACAGGGAGCTGCTCGCCGAATGCGCGCCGGCCGTCCTGGAGGAGGCGCGGCTGCTCGGGCTGTTCGCCGGCGGCGCGACGACCTCGCTGGGCCGGGCGCTGGCCGCCCTCGGCTCGGTCGCCGGCACCGAGAACGACGGCGCCGCCCCCGAGGTCGAGCACGACCCCGCCCTGGCGGAGCGGGCGGCCAAGTCGCTGGCGAGCGCCCAGCGGACGGCGCTCTTCGGAGCGGACCTGACGGCCGTCGTCACCGGCCCGCCGTCCGCCGAGCTGGCGTCCCTGCTGGACCGCGCCGCCGACCGCGAGTCACAGGGCGCGGCGTCCGTCTGGCGCTTCGGCCCCGCCAGCGTACGGCGTGCTCTGGACGAGGGAGAGACCGCCGACGGCCTGCTCGACGGGCTCGCCGAGGTGGGAACGCTGCCCCAGCCCCTCGTGTACCTCGTACGCGACGTGGCGCGCAGGCACGGCGAGGTCGCCGTGGCCACCGTGGGCTGCGTCGTCCTCGGCACTGAACCGGCGTTGCTGGCCGAGATCCACGCGCACCGCAAGCTCGCCAGGCTCGGCCTTCGCCTGCTGGCGCCGACCGTCCTGGCCGGTGAGGCGACCGCCGACCGCACGCTCGCCGCGCTGCGGGAGGCCGGGTACGCCCCGGTCCCCGACGGCTCAGGAGGGGTCGCCGTCCGGCGCGGCCCGCGCCCGAGCCACGACACCCCGAGCCACGACACCCCGGGCCGGATCGACGACCGGGACGCGAAGCGCGAGCCGGAGCCGGGCGACGGCCGGTTGATCCTGTTCCCCGGCGGGCGTACCGCCGAGGCCGACGTCCCCACCCACCCGTACGCGCTGGTGGACGGCCTCGCGGACCTCCCGGTGGACGTGCCGGACCCGCGCGAGCACGCGCGGAGGCTGCTCGCCTCCCGCGGCCCCGACCGTCCGGGGGACACGCCGGACCGCGCGCCGGGCCGGACCTGGGCGGTCGTCGGACGCCGCGCGACCCGGCTGCCGGCCGCGCAGCAGACGCTGCTCGGCTTCGTCGTCGACCGGGGCGTACGCGCGCTGATCACCCTGGCGGACGGGGTGACCGCCACGGTGAGCCACGGCGAGCTGCGCGGCGGCGTCCTCGACGCCTGGTGCGAGGAGGCGGGCGACTACCTCGACTTCCCGCTGTGCGAGATCACCTCGGTCGTCGCCGCCCGCTAGCGGGGCGTCTCCGTCGCCGCCCGGCGAGGCCCCGGGGGCCGCGGCGCCGGTTCAGGGGGTCAGCGTGAGGGTGTCCACCGCCTCCCGGCGTACGCCCTGCTCCGAGAAGGGCCAGGCGGTCAGGCGGCCGTCGGCCCACAGCTCCGCCTGGTCGTCGTAGTGGGCGTGGAAGGCGTGCCCCGACGCCCCGGTCAGGTTGATCCAGCGCGATCGGTCGAAGTCGGCGAGGTCGACGACCATCCGCATCGAGGGGACCCAGTCGACCTCGTAGCCCAGGTCGCTGTCCCATCCGGTCGCGTCGACCGCGTCCTTGCCGCCGCCGAGGTGGAGCGGGCCGCGGTTGAACAGCCACTCGACGGGGGCGATGCCCGAGGTGCCGAACGTCTCGTTGGTCAGGTCGAGCGTGTGCAGGTCGCCCCAGCGCCACCCGTCGGGGTCGTCGCCGAGCCGCTCCCGCAGGTCGGCCCCCGCGTCCTTGATCGCCGTCGCGAGGATGTCGTCGCGGGTCTCGGTCACGTCGTCCGTACGGACGTCGTCCCACCAGGGCGAGTCCGGCTGGTCGAGCAGCTTCCCGACGACCTCGAACCATCTGTCGCCGCCGCCCGGCCGCGCGCTTTCCGGCAGCTCGTCGTCGAACGTCCGCTTGAGCAGGTGCCGCCAGACCGCGTTGTAGTACGCGGCCCCGGACGAGTCCCGGGTCTGTGCGAGGTCCCACCCCTTCAGGAGCGGGGTGTCGCCTCCCCCGATCCGCAGCAGGTGGGGGACGAGAGTCTCGGCGAAGCCGTTGCGGGAGTCCATCTGGATGTCCCGCATCGTGTCGGCCGTGATCTTGCCCGCGCCGACGGCCTGGGTGATCCGCTCCACGATGCGCTGCGAGCGGTAGCCGTACGACCAGTCGGACGTGAGGAACGGGCCGTAGTCGGGCCGGATCGCGGCGTTGTTCGCGGTGACGATGAACCCCTCGGGCGGGTTGTACGCGTGCGGAAGCTGCTCGAACGGGATGTATCCGGTCCACTCCTGCGCGCCCGTCCAGCCCGCGGCGGGCCACTGGCCGTCGCCGTCCGCGCGGATCGGGATCTTGCCCGGCGCCTGGTAGCCGATGTTGCCCTCCAGGTCGGCGTAGATCAGGTTCTGGGCGGGGGCTTCGAACTTCGCGGCGGCATCGCGGAACTGCTCCCAGTTCTCCGCCTTGTTCAGCAGGAAGATGGAGTCACCGGTTCTGCCGGGGTCGAGCGCCGTCCAGCGCAGCGCGACCGCCATCCCCTTGTCGATCTTGCCGAGCTTGGCGGCGGCGCCCGGCAACGCCTCCCCGGCGTTGCCGAGGACCTCCGAGATGATCGGCCCGTGCGCGGTCGAACGCACGGTCAGCTCGACCGGCTTCCCGCCCGCGACCTTGATCTGCTCGACCCGGGTCTGCAGCGGGACCCATGACCCCTTGACCTCGTAGGTGTCGCCCTGGACCCGCTCGACGTACAGGTCGGTGACGTCCGGCCCGAGGTTGGTGAACCCCCAGGCGATCTTGTGGTTGTGTCCGATGATCACGCCCGGCACGCCGGAGAAGGTGTAGCCGGTGACGTCGAAGGGGCAGGCCGACCCGACCGAACGGCAGTGCAGCCCGGCCTGGTACCAGATCGACGGCATCCGCGGCCCGAGGTGGGGGTCGTTCGCCAGCAGGGGTTTGCCGCTCTCCGTGTGCGCGCCCGCGACCACCCACGAGTTCGAGCCGATGCCCGCCCGGTCGGCCCCGGACGTGCCGAGCAGGCTGGGGACGGCGTCGAGCACCTTGGCCACCCGGGCGAGCGCGTCGGTCGCGGGCGCACCGGAAACGCCGGACGGGGAGGAGCCGGCCTCGGCCCCCTTCGCCCGCCCGGCCGCGTCCGAGGCCGCCGGGCGTACGGCGGGATCGGCGGGCGCGGTGGGCGCGGAAACGGGGCGGGCGGCGGGCGCGGAAACGGGGCGGGCGACGGGCGCGGCCGGGGACCCGGCCGCCGACGAGGCGGCGCTCTTCTCCTTGGGGTCGAACTCGCCGTCCCGGACCGCTCCCCTGGTCACGATCGGCTGGTGCCGGTCGAAGGGGTAGCCGGGGAAGAGCTCCTCCACCCGCTCAAGCGGAAGCGCCGACGCGTCGATGGCGCGCTCGATCTCCGCGCCCATGTTCGAGCGCAGGTCCCAGGCCAGGGCCTTGAGCCAGGAGAGGGAGTCGGCCGGGGTCCACGGCTCCGGTTCGTACGCCCCGTTGGTCAGGGCGAGCACGCCGTACTCCAGGCTGCGTGCCGCGAAGCCCTGGTTCTGCTCCATCCACGCGTTCACCCCCGCCGCGTAGTCCTCCAGCGCCGTGCGCGCCTCGGGGCCGAGGAGGTCGAACTCCTTCTCCGCCGTACGGCGCCAGCCGAGCGTGCGCACGACCTTGTCGATGTCGAGGGTCGATGTGCCGAACAGCTCGGACAGGCGGCCCGCCGTGGTCTTGCGGCGGAAGTCCATCTCCCAGAAACGGTCCTGGGCGTGGACGTACCCCTGCGCCCTGAACAGGTCGGCCGAGGTGTCCGCGTAGATTTGCGGGATGCCGTACCGGTCGCGGATCACGGTGACGTCGGCCGCCAGCCCGGGCAGCCTGATCTCACCGTCCACCTGCGGGAACGACCTGCGGACGGTCCAGGTGACCACGCCCGCGAGGACGAGCGCGAGCACCAGCAGGACGGTCAAGACGCGGAGCAGCCACCGGATCGGCCAAGGGAAACGAGCATAGGGGGCGAACCTGACCATCGACCGACCTTTCCTCTGGAACGCGCATCACAGTATGAAGGTCCGGCACATAAGATCAATCCCCGCCGTCACCCGAAGCCCCGGACCTCCGATCGGTGGCCCGCCGGGACACCGGACCACAGGCCGCGGATCTCCCCGGCAGGGTGCCGGGTGGCAGGTCGCGGATTCCCGTGGCGGGAGCCGGGCGCGTACGCGAGAGTGCCTCACATGATCGATCCGCGTTCGTCCGGTGAGGCCGCCCCCGGAGACCAGGTGAACACCGAAGAGCCCCCAAGTGCGCACGCTTCCGGGCCGACGGGGGCGGCCCCCGTTGATGCGGCTGTCGCGGACGCGGCCGCTCCCCGGCGTGAGGCGGCGGGGGCGCCACGCCGGAAGGCACGGCGGCGGTGGGTCGGCGTCCTGGTGTGGGCGTCGGTCGTGCCCTTCGCGGCGTGGGCCGCGCTCCGGCTGGTCCCCCGAGACGTGCACTTCGAGTGGATCCGCGCGGTGGCCTTCACTCCCTACGTCGCGCTCACCGCGGCGGCCGTCCCGCTGCTCGCGCTGCTGTCCCGCAGGTGGACCGCCCTCGCCGTGAGCATGGTCGTCGCCGCGACCCTCGCCGCCTGCGTGCTGCCCCGCGCGGTGGAGGGGGGCAACCCTCCGGCCGGCGGCCCACGGCTGCGGGTCCTGTCCGCCAACCTCAAGATGGGAGCGGTGCCGCCGGGCGAGCTGGTCGCCCTCGTACGGGAGCTGCGTCCCGACGTGCTGACCCTGCAGGAGCTCACCCCCTCGGCAGTCAAGGGGCTGCGCGCGGCCGGGCTCGGCACGCTGCTGCCGTACGAGGTGGACCTGGCGGAGCCGGGCGCGCACGGGTCGGGGATATACAGCCGCCACCCGGTCGCTCCCGAACCGCCCATCCCCTCCGGGATGTTCCGGCAGGGGGCGGCGACGGTCAGCGTGCCGGGCGCGCCGCCGGTCTCCGTCGTCTCGGTGCATCCGTGCGCGCCGCGGTACGCCGAACGCGCGGGCTGCTGGGCGGAGGGGCTGGCCGCGCTGCCCCTGCCCGGCGGCGGCCCGGTCCGGATCCTCGCCGGCGACTTCAACGCGACGCTGGATCACGCGCGGATGCGACGGCTGCTCGACGCCGGATATCGGGACGCCGCGGCCACGACCGGGAACGGTCTCACCGCCACCTGGCCGTACGAGCCGTGGCACTTCAACGGGTGGGGCATCCCCCCGGTCACGCTGGACCACATCCTGGTCGATCCGGGTGTGGCGGCCCGGTCCTTCGACGTCCGCGGGCTCGCCCGCACCGATCACCGGGCGGTGTTCGCCGAGCTCACGCTCCCCGGGCTGTGAGCCGGCCGGGCGCAAGATGTGCCCGCACTCACGCTCCCCGCGCCGTGAGCGGGCCGGGCGCAAGATGTGCCCGCACTCACGCTCCCCGCGCCGTGAGCGGGCCGGGCGCAAGATGTGCCCGCACTCACGCTCCCCGCGCCGTGAGCCGGCCGGGCGCAAGATGTGCCCGCACTCACGCTCCCCGCGCCGTGAGCCGGCCGGGCGCAAGATGTGCCCGCACTCACGCTCCCCGCGCTGTGAGCCGGCCGGGCGCCGTCTCGGAGCGGAAGGTGTGGCCGAGCTCCTCCCCGAGTCCGAAATAGTGCCGGAAGTTGTAGATCAGCGGGCTCCAGGCCGAGGGGTCGACGTGCTGCGTGCCCGGTACGACGATGCGCGGGTCCGCGTGCACCCGCAGCACGTGGGCCTCGATCACCTGGAACATGCCCGTCAGGTCCGGCCGGATCCGCGCGGCGCGGGCCTCCAGTTGCAGGGGGCAGCCCGCCGCCCGGGGCGGCCGTACCGTCTCCGACGGCTCGGGGCGCAGTCCCGCCGCTTCGAACTTGGCCGGCTCGTGCCGGAAGGCGCCCCGCTTGCGCTCCGGGACGGGGTCGCGGCCGGTGAGCGGCGCGAGGCGCTCCACCGCCGTCCACTGCCCCGGCTCGGGGAGGTTGATCACCAGGTCGGGCCGGGCGGCGAGGTTGTGCGCGGTCTGGCTCTCCCCGCCCAGCCCGAGCACGACCACCTGCCCCAGCGCCCAGGCGGAGGACATCGGGGCGAGGTTGAAGGAGCCGTCCTCGTTCTCGGTGGACAGCAGCGCCACCGGCGTCCCGAAGTACAGGATGCTCGGCGTGATCGTCAGGTGGTCGGTCGTCATGCGCGCCAACGTAGGGCGCCGACCTTTCGGCGGTCCCCGAACGGTCACGCCGTCCGGAGTTCGGCGAGGTCAGGCGCCGCCGCCGGGCGCGGTCAGGTGAGGGAGACCTGCCCGAACCTGGTCTCGAACCCCTTCCCGACCGGAGCGGCGCACATCACGCCCGCGAACGCGGGGACGTCCGGGGGGAAGTAGGCGAGGCGCAACATCCGCTCCGGCGGCGCGCCGTCGAGGCCGTAGCGCACCGTGGCGGTGTCGCCGGTGCGCTCGCAGTCGACGGTGACCGAGCCGAACGCGTCGCCGGGCACCGTGACGGACCAGTCCGACCAGCCGCGCGTGACGACGACGCTGAGGTGCGGCACGCCGTCCACGAGCTCCGCCCCCGCCTTGATCCAGTTCTCCTCGTCGATCCGGAGGACGACGCCCGCCTGGTCGTACTGCTCGGCCCAGCCGATCTCGAAGGTCGCGGTGATCCGCAGGTCGCCGGGCACGACCCGCCCGAACATGTGGCCGGTGTCGTACGAGTAGCCGTAGTGGGTCTTCTGCCAGAGATCGGTGCCGGGGTCGGCCACGACGCGCAGGATCTCGCCCGACTCCCACTCGCGGGGCTCGTTGATCCATTCCCAGTCCGTGTACGGCATGGCGTCTCCTTCGCTCGGATGAGGGACTCGATCATGCTATGAGAGCGCTCTCCGGGCCAGTCGTCACAAAGAAGATCTACCTCCCATTTGTGCCCATTTGTCCGCTTTACCGGCAGATTGCCTATACTCGTGCCACGCAAAGCGCTCTTGCGAACTAAATCCCCAAATATCGCAATGTCGTCGCAAACCTCCTGAGAGGACGTGTCCCTCCCCCTCCCCGGGAGCCCCCCAGTTCACACCCCGCCGGGCCGTGCTCCGCCCTGCCCGGAATCAGGTCCGCCGCCGATCCCCCGGCTGCGGCCGTACGCCCCTCTCGCGACGGCGCTCACCCCGGTCCCCCTCCGGGGCGATGTGCGAGCCAGCGAAAGGATGCTCATGCAGAAACGAGCCCGCCGGGCGATCATCACCGTGACCGCAGGTCTCACGCTCATCGGAAGCGCGTCGGCCGCCGCCGCAGTGATGATGTCGCCGGGCCAGGGCGGTGACGTCGCGCGTCTCGCGCAGTCGCCGTCCGCCGCCGAGACCTCGTCCGCCCCCCAGGCCGCCCCGTCCGCCGAGAGCCAGAGCACCAGCACCAGCACCAGCACCAGCACCAGCACCAGCGAGTCCGGCACCGAGACGAGCACCGCCACCGACACCGGCAGCGGACCCGGCGCCGCCACAAGCACGGAGACCCGCACCGGGACCGGCGCCGCCACCGCCGCCCAGGCCGCCGCTCCCGAGAAGTTCAGCCCCACGAAGGCGAACGAGACGAGCGCCGCCACGGCCACCAAGACCACCAAGGCGAAGCCGAAGCTGCCCACCGGCAGGGCGACCGCCACCTCTTTCTGGGACGCCCAGACCGCCTCGGGCAAGCCGATGCGCTACCAGACCATCGCCAGCCCGTACTGGCCTCTCGGCACGAAGGTCAAGGTCACCTACAAGGGCAAGAGCGCCATCGGCGTGGTGGAGGACTTCGGCCCCGCCGAGTGGGCCGTCGCGCAGCACGACCTCCCCGCGATCATCGACCTGTCCGAGAAGATGATGGCCGACCTGACCGGCGTGCGTTCCAACAGCGTCCACGTCGACTTCGAAGTACTGAAGTGGGGCACCGGGCGGGTGTACCGCACCTCCGGCACCGGCTACAACCTGGCGATGGGCCGATAGCCGCACTTCACCCCGGATGCTCGGGCCCGCGTAAACTGCGAGAGTGGCTGACCCCAAATTCGAGATTCAGATGCTCCACGACCGCGTCATGGTCAAGGCTGATCCCGATGCCGAGGAGCGGAGGAGCAGCGCGGGCATCGTCATCCCGGCCACCGTCAAGATGGCCAACCGGCTCGTCTGGGGCGAGGTGTGCGGTGTCGGAGCCAACGCCCGGGCGGTCAAGGTCGGCGACAAGGTGCTGTTCAACCCCGAGGAGCAGTCCGAGGTCGACGTCCAGGGACAGATCTATCTGGTGATGCGCGAGCGGGACCTGCACGCCGTGGCGACCCCGCAGACCGACCACGGCACCGGTCTCTACCTCTGACCTCGTCCGGGCGTCGCCCGGCTCCCTCCCCCTCCGGGCATCCCCCGGATCTTTCTCGCACCGGCCCGTCCACCGTCGGCGGACGTGACGTTCACCGGAAGGCGGGGCGCCTGCCGCCCCGCCTTCCGCGTTCCCGGCGCCGGTGTCCCGATGCGTGCCCCCGGCCCCATCTCCCGGCACCGGCACCCCTACGCCCCCGCGCCATCTCCCGGCCCCCGCGTTCCCGGGCCCCCTTCGCCCCCGGGCCATCTCCCGGGACCCGAACCCCCGGCTGCCGTGGCGCGCACACCCCGCCCGGCCTCGGGTGCTCGTCCCGCGCGCCCTTCGCCCGTGCGGCAGGGCCGATCTAAGGTAAAGCCGGGGCAAAAAGGGGAGGGGACCGGTGGAGAAGCCGCTACTTCCGGACGATCCGCGCGAGATAGGCGGATACGTACTGGAGGCACGACTCGGCGCGGGGGGCCAGGGAGTCGTCTACCTGGGCCGGGCGTCCGACGGCACGGAGGTCGCGGTCAAGGTCCTGCACCGGGAGTGGGCCGACGGCGAGACCCGCGGACGACTCGTCCGCGAGATCAGCGCCGCGCGACGGGTGGCGCCCTTCTGCGTCGCGCAGGTCCTCGACGCCGACGTGGACGCCGACCTTCCCTACATCGTCAGCGAGTACGTCGAGGGGCCCTCGCTCCAGCAGGCCGGGCCCCGGTCGGGGTCGGCGCTGCACAGGCTGGCGGTCGCGACCGCGACCGCCCTGGCGGCCGTCCACGAGGCCGGGGTCGTGCATCGTGATTTCAAGCCCGCCAACGTCCTGCTCGGGTCGGACGGCCCCCGGGTCATCGACTTCGGGATCGCCCGGCACATGGACGCGACCACGAAGAGCGGCGGCCTGGTGGGCACCCCCGCGTACATGTCCCCGGAGCAGATCTCCGGAGCGCGGGCCACGCCGGCGAGCGACGTGTTCGCGTGGGGCTGCGTGATCGTGTTCGCCGCCACCGGGCGGCCGCCGTTCGGCGACGACAGCGTGCCCGCGGTGATCAACCGCGTCATGAGCCGCGAGCCCGACCTCGGTGACCTCGCCGAGCCGCTCCGGTCGGTCGTCGCGGACGCGCTGTGCAAGGACCCCGCGCTACGGCCGTCGATCCTCGACGTCCAGATGCGGTTGCTCGGCCGATCGGCCGCCGCCGGCGAACCCGCCCCGGCGCCGCCGTCCCCGCGATCACCGGTGCCGCCGGCGGGGCCGCCCGCCGCACGGGCCGATGCCCCGCCGGAGCCCGGCGCGGGTCACGGGGAACGCGGTGAGGGCAGTGCCACCGCCCCTCCCCCCGGCGTCCGCGACACCGCGGCGCGCGTCGGGGCGCCGACCCAGCCCGGCCGGTACGGCTCACGCCACCGGAGCGCCCTGCTCGCCGGAACGGGAGCGGCGACCCTGGCCGTCGCGGTGGCGGCGGGCGTGCTGCTGTGGCAGGGCTCCGGGAGTGGGGAGTCCGGCGATCCCACGGGCGGCGCGCGGGGAACGGCCGCACTCGGGACCACCGGGCCGGAGGTACTCGTCGCGACCACCTCGGCGGAGCCGTCCGCGTCCACCGCGGCGTCCCCGTCCCCGGTGGCCTCCCCCACGCCCGGGTCCGGTTCCGCGACCCGATTCCCGGCGGGGTACGCGGGAGTGTGGCGCGGTCGCGTCGACTACGACCCCGGCGCGCACGACCGGCTGGTGGTCACCATCGAGAAGGGCGGAAGGACGGTCACCGAGCAGTTCCTGGACTACCGCTGCACGGGGACGTCCCGGCTCGCCGAGATCACCGACGCCTCCGTCCGCCTCAAGCGGGTGAGCATGCGCGGCAACTGCGTACGCAACGGCGAGATCTATCTCACGCTCAACGAGGACGGCACGCTCGGCTTCGAATACTCAGGGCACGGCGAGAACGAGTACACGAAGGACCAGCCGTTCTTCATGCACGCGACGCTCACCCGCGACCGCTGACGCGGTGTCCGGCGACGCTCACCCGTGACCGCGGACGTGGGGTCCGGCGACGCTCTGACGTAGCCCCCGCGCGGTTCGCCCGGGCGACGGCACGCGCGTCCGGGGCGACCGGGAGCAGCTTCTCCGTGACCATCCGGCCGAGGGCGTAGTTGTCCTTGCCGCCGAGGAGGTAGTCGTACACCCGCGCCGAACTCGGCGCGGAGGTGTCGATCCCATCCGGAACACGCTCCAGCTCCGACATCTCCGCCTCCGCGAATGCCCCTATATCAGGCCATTCGTGATCTTAGTGACGGCAGTGGGGGTGGTACAGGCATCGCCGTGAAGCCTCCGAAAGCCCGTCCCCTTTAGAGATCGATCACCGCCTTTACCGGGCGATGACTGACTTTCCGAGTTAACGCGCGTGACAGGCTATTCCACTCGCCATCGAAAGGTCGGCGAACGGTCGCGGCCACTCCCGCACATCATCCCCTCCCCCCTTTCCCCGCCGTGGATCCCGGGGGCGGGTTCCGCATTCGTCGTGACACGCCGGGCAACAGGGCCGTCAGGCACGTCAAGCAGCGGCAACGCACCCGTGATCCCAAACCGGCCCGGCAGGACTCTTTGCTCACCCTAAATCGGAAGAATTCGCTTTCGGCCGCCAATTAAAAGCTGTTCAATTCGAGCGCATTTTAAATGATTTGCGGCGCTAGGGGTGATAGTGTCGCTTTTGAAAGATCACGGAAGCCGTCTGAGGGAGGCACCAAATGAGCCTTACCAAAGTCTTTCCGACAGGGCAGTTCAGCTCCTGGGGTTGGGGCGGGGGCTGCGGAGGCGGTGGTTGCCGTCGTCGCCGCCGCTGCTGCTGCCGCCGCAGGTGCTGCTGGCGCAGATGCTGCTGGTAGGCCCTGGCTGATCTGAAGAAAGAGAGCCGGCGGGTTTTTCCCGCCGGCTCTCGGCCATCGCAGAGGCAGGTATCTCACGTGGAACCGAACCCATCCTCCGACGAGGAATACGCGCCGCACGCCGACTCCGAGCCTTCGGCCTCCCCCACACCGGCGCCGGCCTCACGATCCCGGGCGGCGACGGGACGGCGTGCGGCGATCACCACACCTGACAGGGACACGACCGGAACGGCCGACGCCACACCGCCGGACGCCGCGTCAACGGACGCCGTGGAGGACGCACCCACGATCACCGCGCCGATCGTCTCGATCCGCACCACGCTGCGGGAGTTCTGGCCGCAGACCCGCGGCGTCCGCTGGTTGTTCGCCGCGGGCGTGGTGGCCGCCGTCCTCGCCTCCGTCTGCGAGGTCGGGGTGATCGGCCTGTTCGGGCTCATCACCGACGAGGTCCTGGCCAGCGGGAAACTCGGCTCCTTCTGGGCCCCGGCGGGCGCGTGGATCGGCGTCGCCGCGCTGGCCGGTCTGCTGTCCTTCTCCAGCGCGTACGCGACGGCGCTCGCGGGGGAACGGTTCCTGCTGCGGCTGCGCGACAGGGTGTTCTCCCACCTCCAGACGCTCACCCCCGACTACTTCGAGAACCGCCGCCTGGGCGACCTGATGGCCCGCCTCACCGACGACATCGAGGCGATCGAGGAGCTCGTCGGCTCCGGCCTGGTGCGGATCATCACCACCGCCGCGGGGGCGGTGCTCTTCTCCGGAGCGGCGTTCTTCATCCGCTGGGATCTCGCGCTGGTGACCTTCGCGATGGTCCCGCTGTTCCTGCTGGTCTCCAAGGGGTTCACGGCGAGGCTGCGCAACGCCTCCGCCCGCGAGCGGTCGAGCAACGGCGCGATGAACAGCGTCATCGAGGAGAGCCTGGCCAACCAGTCCCTGGTCCAGGCGTACAACCGCCAGGAGGCCGAGGCGGCGCGACTGCACGAGGAGGGCCGCAGGTGGCTCCTCGCCAACGTGGCGCAGGCCCGGCTGTCCGCCCTTTACGGCCCGGCCGCCCAGATCGTGGAGACGCTCTGCCTGCTTGTGATCATCGGTGTGGGCGCGTGGGAGATCGCCTCCGGCCGGCTCACCATCGGCGGCCTGCTCGCCTTCGCCGCGTACCTGGCCTATCTGTATCCGACGTTCCAGGGGCTCGGGGAGCTGGCGCTCAACGTGTCCTCGGCGGCGGCGGGGTCGGACCGGGTGATCGAGGTGCTGCGCGCGAGGCCCGCGGTGACCGACCCGGATCCCGGCACCTCCGGCCCCGCTCCCGGCGAAGAGGCGAACGACGGCCCCGCACCGGCGGGGACGTCCCGGATGACGGCCGGAGCCGGTACGGCGACCGGTGACGTCGTCGTCCTCGGCCCGCACGGGCGCGCCCGGATCGAGTTCGACGACGTCGCGTTCACCTATCCGGGCCGGACCACGCCGACGCTGACCGGTCTCACCTTCACCGCCGCCCCGGGCGAGCTCCTCGTGTGCACGGGACCGAGCGGCGCGGGCAAGACGACCATCGCCAAACTGCTGCTCCGGTTCTACGACCCCACCGAGGGACGCGTCCTCCTCGACGGCGCGGACATCCGCGACATGCCGCGCAGATCCCTGCGCGAGAACATCACCATCCTCCAGCAGGAGAACCTGCTGTTCTCGGGGACCGTACGGGACAACATCGCGTACGGGCGTCCGGACGCCACCCTGGACGAGATCGTCCGGGCCGCCGTCACCGCCGAGGCGGACGACTTCATCCGGACGCTGCCCGAGGGGTACGACACCCCGATCGGCCAGCGGGGGCGGCTTCTCTCGGGAGGGCAGCGCCAGCGGATCGCGATCGCCCGCGCCGTGCTGCGCGACGCCCCCGTGCTGATCCTCGACGAACCGATGACCGGGCTGGACCCGGAGACGGCGGCGCGGATCATGGAGCTCCTCCGGCGGCTCATGGACGGGCGGACGACCATCCTGATCACGCATGATCTGCGGCACGTGCCCGCGCCGAGCCGGAACATCGTGCTGGAGCCGGCCCACCGGCCGTTCGCGGTGGACGGCCCCTCGCTGGACGCCGGCCCGGTCGTCCTGTCCTGACGCGCCCGGCGCCGTACGGGATGCCCGCCCGCCGTCGCCCGCGTGCGGTGTGTGCACGCGGGCGGCGGCCCACGCCGATCAGCCGAGGAAGAGCCTCGCCTGCTCCACCAGGTCGATGCCCAGGGTGAGCTTGAGGGAGAGCCAGACGATCGCGGCCGCGAGCGCGGCGGTGAGCAGGGCGGCCACGACGCGGACGAACCAGTTCTGACGCCCGAGCCAGTCGGTCGCGACGGTGACCGTGCGCTTGGCGAAGCCGAGCAGCCGGTGCGCCCACGCGAACTCCGTGGCCAGTACGGCGAGCCCGGCGAAGACGACGAGCCAGCCGGGCCCCGGGAACGGCACCATGATCAGACCGGTGACGACGAGCGCCGCGCCGAGCACGCCGACGATGATCTTCAAGGTGAGGCGGCCGCCGGGGCGGGCGCGTACCCGATCGAGCCAGCTCCCCTGCTCGGCCGCCTGCCGTTCGGACGGCTGCGCGATGGACGCCGGCACATCGCCGCCGCTCTCGTCGCCGCCGCTCAGCGCGTTCTCGGTTATCGCCACCCGGTCACCCCCTGACACACAGGATAGACAGCCACGGAACCGCCAACCTCGCCCTTCCGGGCGAAACGGACTCCTCCGCGGCGAGGCTCCTCATCCGGTCACGAGGCCGCGCAGGCGACGGCCGCGGGTGCCGCGTTTGCGTGCACGGGAACTGGCGAGAGACTCACACGGCCGCGACGAACCCGTCAATACTCCGGATCTTGGCGTCCCGGCCCCGCACACCGCGCCATGCCCGGCGGCCCGGGGTGGGGCCGCGCGTGTTCCAGCGCGGCGGCGTACGCGCCGAGGACTCACCCGGGCGGGATCTCGGTGCCGGTGGGCGCGGCGGGGGTGTAGATCACCACATGCAGGTCGGGGTGGTCGGCGGGGGCCAGGCGGTGGTGTTCGTAGCGCAGGACGCCTTGAGCGGGGTGATGGAAGACGCGCAGGCGGGACGCGAAGCCCTCGATGCGGTGGTCTTGCCAGGCGTCACGGAACGGCTTGCTCGCCCCGAGGAGGCGCTGGATGATCGGGGAGCGGGCCAGGTCGCCGAGGCGGGGTCCGGCCTCGGCGCGGAATTCGGCGAGGAAGCGGCGACTGGTGGTCTCCCAGTCGGGCAGCAGGTCGCGGACGTAGGGATCGGTGAACACCAGCCACAACAGGTTGCGCTCGGGCGGGGCGACGGTGTCCACGTTCGGGTACAGCGCGGCGTAGGCGGCATTCCAGCCGGTGATCGTCCAGTCGGGGGCGATGGCGTAGGCGGGGAAGCCGGCGAGCGCGTCCAGCAGTCGCCGCACGTGGCCGGGCGCCACCTGGTCGACCGGTTCGGCGGCGTACGGTCACCCATGGGCGGAACATGGCCGGCGCCCGCGCCCTGATGCGCGCCTCCGGTATCCCGGCATCCGACATCGGCGCCAAGCCGGTCGTCGCGGTGGCCAACAGCTTCACCGAGTTCGTCCCGGGCCACACCCACCTGCAACCGGTCGGCCGCATCGTCTGCGAGGCCGTCACGGCGGCGGGCGGGATCGCGCGGGAGTTCAACACCATCGCCATCGACGACGGCATCGCCATGGGCCACGCCGGGATGCTGTACTCGCTGCCGTCGCGGGACCTGATCGCCGACTCCATCGAGTACATGGTCCAGGCGCACTGCGCCGACGCCCTGGTGTGCGTCTCCAACTGCGACAAGATCACACCCGGGATGCTGATGGCCGCGCTGCGGCTCGACATCCCCACGGTGTTCGTCTCCGGCGGCCCCATGGAAGGGGGACGGGCGGTGTTGACCGACGGTACGGTCCGCACCCGCCTGGAACTGATCACCGCGGTCTCCGAGGCCGTCAACCCCTTCGTGCCGGACGACGACCTGGCCCGGATCGAGGAGGCGGCCTGCCCCACCTGCGGATCCTGCGCGGGCATGTTCACCGCCAACTCCATGAACTGCCTGCTGGAAGCGCTCGGCCTGGCCCTGCCGGGCAACGGCTCCACTCTGGCCACCCACACCGCCCGCCGTGGCCTGTACGAGCGGGCCGGCCGCGCCGTGATGGAACTGGCCGCCCGCTACTACGGCGAGGACGACGTCCGCGTCCTGCCGAGATCCATCGCCTCCCGTGCCGCGTTCGACAACGCCATGGCCCTGGACCTGGCCATGGGCGGCTCCACCAACACCGTGCTGCACCTGCTCGCCGCCGCCCGCGAGGCCGACCTCGACTACACCCTGGCCGACATCGAGGCCCGCTCCCGCCAGGTGCCGTACCTGTGCAAGGTCGCCCCCAACGGCCCGCTCCTGATGGAGGACGTCCACCGCGCCGGCGGCGTCCCCGCCATCCTCGGCGAACTGGACCGCGCCGGACTTCTCCACAAAGACGTGCACGCCGTCCACGCCGACTCCCTCGATGAGTGGCTGGCCACCTGGGACGTCCGCGGCCCTTCCCCCTCCCGTGAGGCGATCGACCTGTTCCACGCCGCCCCGGGCGGCACCCGCTCGTCGACCGCGTTCTCCCAGTCGGCCCGCTGGGAGTCCCTCGACCGGGACGCCGCGGCCGGCTGCATCCGCGACGCCGTCCACGCCTACTCGCGGGATGCGGGCCTGGCCGTCCTGCGCGGCAACCTCGCCCCCGACGGCGCTGTGGTCAAGTCCGCCGGGGTCCCGGAAGGCATGCGGGTCTTCACCGGCCGGGCGGTGGTGACCGAGTCGCAGGAGGAGGCCGCCGAAGCGATCCTGTCCGGACGCGTCACGCCGGGCACTGTCCTGGTCATCCGCTACGAGGGGCCACGCGGAGGCCCCGGCATGCAGGAGTTGCTGTATCCGACCGCCTACCTCAAAGGGCGGGGCCTGGCCACCTCGTGCGCGGTGGTCACCGACGGCCGTTTCTCCGGCGGCAGTTCCGGCCTGTCGATCGGCCACGTCTCGCCCGAGGCGGCCGCCGGCGGCCCTCTGGCTCTCGTCCAGGACGGCGACACCATCACCGTCGACATCGCCGCCCGGCTGCTCCGCCTCGAGGTAGGAGAGCAGGCTCTCGCAGCCCGGCGCGCCGACCTGGAACAGGGCATCGGCTACCGGCCACGCCACCGCGACCGCCCTCTCTCCACTGCGCTGCGCGCCTACGCCGCCTCGGCCCAGTCCGCCGACAAGGGCGCCGTACGCGAAGTCGCGGACCGCTGAGCCTCAGCCTCCGGCCACGGCGACGACGGCGGTCGGTGCGCAACGACCGGTCGTGAGGAAGGCTCGGGAGCCGGATGCCAGTGGGCCCGTGGCGCCTACCTGGATCGCCCCATGCGTGACTCAACGGACCGCCGGAGCCCGCAAGCGCGCGGCCGGCCTTTCGCACGGGACGGTCATCCGGCCGGCGGCGCGCTCATCCCTTCCCGGGGATCGCGGCCAGGTTGAGAGCGTCGTACGTGTCGCCCGGCTCGACCGTCTTCGTCGTACACGTCGGAGACGGGCCGGGTGTTCCCTTCCCGCCGGCTCCCGCCGCCGGCGTGCAGGTCTCCTCGATCTCGAGGCCACCCGCGTTCCAGAGGTAGACCTGGGTGGGCGACGACGAGGCGCCCTGCCGGTACGAGCCCAGGCTCCCGTCCGGGCTGACCGCCGTGACCGCGCCCGCCTTACCGGTGACGAGGTCGTACATCAGGGTGGTGTTGTCGCGGTTCGCCTCGACGAAGCGGTCGCCGTGGATCTCCAGCTCGGCCACGTTCCACGGCAGGCGCGTGCGGCCCGAACCGTCGACGCGCATCACGAGGGGCTCCCCGCCCTCGCGGCCGACGCACCACTGCGCCGAGCAGCGCAGCCCGATGGTGCCCGGCGGCGGGGTGATGGTCCGCCGCACGCCGGTGCGCAGGTCGACCAGAACGTTCTGGTTGGCGTACATCTCCCCGGTCTCGATGTCGCTCTCCGCGGGCACGTTGCGGGCCCAGGGCCAGGACGCCAGCCACAGCCCGTCCGTTCCCGGGATCTTCTCGGGCTCGCCGCCGCCGATCGGCATGCGGTAGACGCCGCCGTTCCCGGCCGACCAGACGACGTGGTCCCCGGTCACCCCGAAGCGATCGATCCCGGCGAGGTCGCCGGTCACCTCGCCGACCCGGATCGGGTCCCCGCCCTGCCGGGGCGCCACCCAGAAGTCGGCCCATCTCTCCGGTCTGCTCGGCCTGCGGCCGTACCAGACGATGTAGTCCTCGCCCACCTCCGCGTTCTGCTCGACGTACCCCTCGCCTCCTGACGGGATCCGGGCGAGGACGCGGCTGCGGCCCGTCTTCATGTCGTAGACCTCGAACCGCTCGCGCTTCTCGGACGACGACTCCGCGGTGAGCAGGATCTCGGTGGGGCCGAGCGCGGTGACCGCGCGGTAGAGGAGTCCGTCCGCGGACTTCTTGGGCAGCGACGCGACCGCCTCCGGCCACACCGTGCGCGCGCCCTCGCCGTCCCACTTGGGCTCCGGGGTCGCGGACGCCGCGCCCGCTCCGGGGTCGTCGGTACGGCGCTCGTCGCGCGTGACGGCGGCGACTCCGGACGCGACGGCCACGGCCGCGGCTACGGCCAGGGCCGCCCCTACCCACCGGCGCGTCCCGCGTCCCCGGCCGCCCGCCGAGGCCCCCTGGTCGAGACCGACCTGATCGCTGCTCATGCTTCCGCGGACTCCTCCCTGAAGATCGTTATCCGCGGGCACCAATCTACCCAGGGTGGCGGGCCCGCCCGCCGTCACGATCGGGAGGACGGCACGGGCTAGCAGCCGGGCACTCCGGAGGCTCTGTCCGGCGGTGCCGTGCAGACCAGGGGTTCCTCGACGCGGATCGTGCGTTTCGCCAGCATGGGCGCGGCGACCTGGGTGTAGAGAAGGACGCCGATCGCGGCCGTGATCAGGCCGTAGCCCACCAGGCCGATCTTGTTGCGGGCGGCCAGGGAGAGGAGCAGGCCGACGACCGGCGCCCCCAGGCCGAGGATCAGGGCGGCGACGACCAGGACCGTGGCGGCTTTCTCGTTCGCGGGCTCGTTGTCCCCCAGCGCGAAGCCGAACATGAACGCCAGCACGGCCAGGAGGGGCGTGCCCACGAACCAGATGATGCCGAGGGCGAGGAGTCTCCCACCGCTCCTCGATCCGGTGCCGTCCGATGTCATGGTCAGCAGTATCCACAGTTCTGCGCGACCCGTCGGCGGGGGCGGGCCCTGATCGGACGGACCTCGCCCGGTTCCGTGCGGCGCTCCGCGGGCCCGCGTCACCCGTCGCCGCGGGCCGGGCCCTACTTCTCGGTGAGGGAGAGGAGGCTGACCAGGTCGTACGCGACGTGCGAGGCCGCGACCGACGTGATCTCGGCGTGGTCGTAGGCCGGGGCGACCTCCACGACGTCCGCGCCGACCAGGTTCGCCCCGGCCAGGCCGCGCAGGATCTCCAGCAGCTCCCGGCTGGTCAGGCCGCCCGCCTCCGGCGTACCGGTGCCGGGCGCGTGCGCCGGGTCGAGCACGTCGATGTCGATCGACACGTACAGCGGCCGCTCCCCGATCCGCTGCCGCAGCGCGTCCACGACCTCGTCCACGCCGCGCCGCATCACGTCGGCGGAGGTGACGACGCCGAAGCCCATCCGCCGGTCGTCCTCGAGGTCCTTCTTGCCGTACAGCGGGCCGCGGGTGCCGACGTGGCTGACCGCCTCGGTGTCGAGGATGCCCTCCTCGACCGCGCGGCGGAACGGCGTGCCGTGGGTGTACTCGGCGCCGAAGTAGGTGTCCCAGGTGTCCAGGTGGGCGTCGAAGTGCAGCAGCGCGACCGGGCCGTGGAGGCGGGCGGCGGCGCGCAGCAGCGGCAGCGCGATGGTGTGGTCGCCGCCGATCGTGACCAGCCGGGTGCCGTCGGCCGCCAGCGCGGAGGCCGCCTCCTCGATGGTCTCGACGGCCTCGTTGATGTCGAAGGGGTTGCAGGCGATGTCCCCGGCGTCGGCGACCTGCTGGGCGGCGAACGGCGAGACGTCCAGACCCGGGTGGTACGGCCGCAGCAGGCGGCTGGCCTCGCGGACCGCCGAGGGACCGAACCGCGCGCCGGGCCGGTAGGAGACACCGGTGTCGAACGGCACGCCGACGACGGCCACGTCCGCGCGTCCCACCTCGTCCAGGCGGGGCAACCGGGCGAAGGTCGCCGGGCCGGCGAAGCGCGGGACGCGGGAGGAGTCGACTGGCCCCCGGGGCTCGGTCATGCTGGTCGGTCCTTTCACGGAGAGTCGGCGGACGCGGGCCGACTCTAGCGGGATCCGGCCGCGCCGCCTCTGGGCGGACCGTCCATGGGGCGAGGCGGGCGTTGTGCGACTCGTCCATTCCTCGGCACCCGCCCGTTCATAAACTCGGTGGGTCACGTACGAGCCGAGGAGAAATGTGAGCGACGAGATCACAGCGGCCGGGCTCCCGGCCGCTTTCGCCTGGTCACCGAAGGGGTGGCCGTCAGAACGCGCGTTCAGTACACCGGACGCGGCCGAGGTGTGGTGCTACACCGACCGGTTCTCCTACCTTCCGGGTGAGACCGTGCGGTTCCACCTCAGCGCGAGCGTCCCGTCGTTCGACCTGGAGGTGGTCCGCGACGGGCTGGAGCCGGAACGCGTGTGGTCCCGGCAGGGCCTGTCGGCGGGCCGCTTCGAGGCGCCGGCCGACGCGCACGCCACCGGCTGCGACTGGCCGGTTGGGCTGGAGCTGGAGATCCCGGACGACTGGCGGAGCGGCTTCTACATCGTCACGGTCCGCGCCGTCGCTCCCTCGGGCGAGTTGTGGGAACGCGACCACTTCTTCGTCGTCAAGGCGCCGGCGCACCGGCGGGCGCGCACCGCGCTCGTGCTGACCACCAGCACGATGCTGGCCTACAACGACTGGGGCGGCGCCAACCACTACCGCGGCCTGGGAGACGACCCGCGCAACGACGCCGGGTCGCCGCTCGCCTCGACGCAGCGTCCCATCGCGCGCGGCATGATCCGCAAGCCGGCCGGCGCGCCGCGCGAGGCCAACCCGGGTGTGCTGCCGATCGGCGGGGCCCCGCGCTACCCCTCCTACGAGTGGGCGCGCCTCTTCGGCTACAGCCGCCATCACGCCGACGCCTTCTGGGCGACGTACGAGCGGCACTTCGTGGTGTGGGCCGAGCGGAACGGATACGAGCTGGACTACCTGACCCAGCACGACCTCCACTTCGACCCGCGGGCGCTGGACGGATACTCCTGCGTCGTCGTGGTCGGCCACGACGAGTACTGGTCCTGGCGGATGCGTGACACCGTGGACGCCTACGTGGACGGCGGCGGCCACCTCGCCAGGTTCGGCGGCAACTACCAGTGGCAGGTGCGGCTCAGCGACGACGGGAACACGCAGTACTGCTACCGGCTGCCGTCCCTGGACCCCGCCGCGGCCGAGACGCCCCACCTCGCCAGCACCGTGTGGGAGGCGAAGTCGGTCAACCGGCCCGGCGCGACCACCATCGGCCTCAACGGTCTCGGCGGGATCTACAACCGCTACGGCGTCGCCACGCCCCGCTCGTCGGGAGGCTTCACCGTCTACCGGCCGCACCATTGGGCGTTCGAGGGGACCGACCTCTACTACGGCGACCTGCTCGGCGGTCCCCCGTCGTTCCTGGCCGCCTTCGAGCTGGACTCGGTCGAGTACACGTTCCGGCGCGGCCTGCCGTACCCGACGTTCGAGGACGGCGCACCGGAGACCCTGGAGATCCTCGCTCTCGCCCCCGCCGTACGCGGCGAGGAGGACCGTTTCGGCGGCCGCGTGCCGATCGGCGGGCCCGAGGAGGAGGTCTACAACTACAACGCGGACCTCGGCGACGATCTGCCCGACTACGTGCACGAGGGCGAGATGCGCGGCGCCGGCATGATCGCCGCCTTCACCCGCGGCGACGGCGAGGTCTTCAACGGCGGCACCACGGAGTGGTCCCACGTGCTCAGCCTCGGCGACCCGTTCGTCGAACGCATCACCCACAACGTCCTTCGCCGATTCGGAGCCGCCTCGTGACCACCCCGACGAACCCCGTACCGGCCGCCGAGGCCGGCATCGACCAGGTCCGGAGCATCGACGCCCGGAACGGCGAGCGTTTCGTGCCGCCGCTGAGCGACTACCACCTGCTGTCCCCGGAGTGGAGCGAGGAGGAGTTCCGCGTCTTCGGCGGCGCGACCACCTCGTACACCGGCGGTTTCTGGCGGGGCGAGCCCGGGGCGGTGCGCTTCGACTCCTGGCCGTACGACGAGATCTGCTTCATCCTCAAGGGGCGGGTCGCCGTGCAGGACGCCGAGGGGCGGCGCAAGGAGTTCGGCCCCGGCGAGTCGTTCCACATCCCGCAGGGTTTCCGCGGCGACTGGATCACGGTGGAGCCGAGCGAGAAGATCTTCGTCGCGGTCAGCCGCTGAGCGCGGGAGCGGACGGGCGGCGAGGGCATCGCGACGGTGACACTAAAGTTACCCAATGGTCCCGCTTCGCGTGTTCGTCGCCCAGTTGGGCTTGACGGTGCTGTCGGGCGCGGACCGGCTCGACGCGCCGATCCGCTGGGTTCACGTCAGCGAGCTGACCGACCCCTCGCAGTATCTGCAGGGCAACGAGTTGCTGCTCCTCGCGGGTACCAACCTGCGGCCCGAGCAGAGCGCGGAGTACGTGCGCCTGGTGAAGGAGGCCGGGATCACGGCGCTGGGTTTCGGCGTCACGCCGGTCTTCGACCGGGTGCCCGGCGAGCTCGTGGCCGCCTGCCGCGAGCAGGATCTCCCGCTGCTGGAGGTCCCCGCCTCGGTCGCGTTCGAGTCCTGTGCCGAGCTGCTCTACGGGCAGCTCCTCTCGTCGGAGTTGTCGGAGATCCGGCGGCTGACGGAGGCGCAGCGCGCGCTGATCAGGGCCGCCGCCGGCCCGTCCCCGCTCACCAGGACGCTGGAGCTGCTGGCCGCGCACACCGGCGGGTGGGCGGTGCTGTACGACCGGGACCGGGATCGGGAGTGGTCCGGCGGGGTGCCGCGCGTCGACGCCGACGTGCGGGCCGCCATCGACCGGGTCTGCGCGAGCACGGGCCCGGCGAGCGCCACGATGAGTTCGGTCGACCAGCGTGTCATGGTGCAGTCGGTGACCGGGCCGCTGCCCTCCGGCTACGCGCTGGCGGTGGGCGCCCCGATGGTGGCCGGGGTGACCGACCGCACCCTCGTGCTGACGGCGGCCGCCCTGCTCGGCCTGATCATCCCGGATACGACGGACAACTGGCCCTCCCACCAGGTGGGCCAGGCGGCGCTGGCGCTGGCGCTCGACCCGCACTCGCCCCGCTGGATCCAGCACGCCGCCGCCGTCTTCGGGGTGCAGGGCTCGGTGTCCCTCTGGCGGGTCGCCTGCGTACGCGCGACGGACCGGGCGGGCGACCGGCGGGCCGGCACCCGGCTGGCCGAGCTCGCCTCCCTGCTGGCGTCCCCGTTCGTCGACCAGGACGGCGCGGTCTGCGTCGCGCTGCTGCCCGAGTCCGCCCCGCTCTCCAAGATCACCGATGATCTCGCCCAGGCCGGCTGGCTGGCCGGCATCAGCTCGGCCCATCCCGTGACGGGGCTGCGCGCGGCGCACGAGGAAGCCCTGGGGGCGCTGCGCACGGCGTTGTTCCGGGGTGACTGCGTGGTGAGCGGCACGGAGATCGACGGGCTCGCCGGGGCGCTGGACATGAACCGGCTGCGCCGGTACGCCGACCGCCGGTTCCGGCCGCTGCACGAGCGCCGCCAGCAGGACGCCGCCGACCTGCTCGCCACGCTGCGGGTCTGGCTGCGCCACAACGGCCACTGGGACCGCACCGCCGAGGAGCTCGGGGTCCACCGCAACACCGTGCGCCACCGGATCGGGCAGGTGGAGGCGAGCCTCGACTGCCGGCTCGGCGACGCGGACACGAGAGTGGAGCTCCATCTCGCCCTCCGGGCGCTCGAGGAGCTCTGAGGCCGCTCCCCCGCCCGGGTTCTTCGCGGCGTCCCTCGACGGAATGTGCGGAACGTACACCGTCGGCCGCGAGAGCTGGACGGATCGTCGCTCGTCCGCGCCGACGTGCCCGTCCTATGCTCCTGCGTTACGTCGGCCCCGGCGCGCAGCCGCCCGCAGGCCCTTCCCTTCCCTTCCTTCCTTTCTTCCCGCACACCGGTGTGCCCCCCGCAGTTAAGGAGCGAGCCAATGCCAGGTCACGTCACCGAGAGCGCGCCGAACGCGCCCAACGCCCTGGCCGGGGACGCGATGGGGACCAAGGACCTCGTCTTCACGGTCCTGGCCGCGCTCGCCCCGCTGACGCTCATCGTCGCCGTCGCGCCCCTGCACTTCCTCAAGGGCGGTGCGTCCGTTCCGGGCGGTTACCTGGTCGCCGGCGTGGTCATGGCGCTCTTCGCTGTCGGGTTCATGACGATGAGCCGCTACGTGCGGAACGCGGGCGCCTTCTACGCCACCATCTCCCGGGGCCTCGGCAAGCCGGTCGGCTCGGGCGCGGCGATGCTCGCGATCGCGGCCTACAACGCGCTGCAGATCAGCACGTACGGCGCGCTCGGCGTCTACGCCACCGAGACCTTCAAGAACTACTTCGACCTCGACGTGCCGTGGTACGTGTTCGCGCTGGTCTGCGTGGCGCTCGTCGCCTGGCTCGGGTACCGCGGCATCCACACCAGCTCCCGGATCCTCGGTGTGCTGCTCGTGCTGGAGACGGCCGTCCTGGTCGTCCTCGCGGTGTACGTCCTGGCGAAGGGGGGATCCGGTCACTGGTCCGCCGAGTCGTTCGCGCCGGGCAAGGTCTTCGACCCGCGCAACGGCGCCATGTTCGCCCTCGTCGCCGGAGCCTTCATGGGCTTCGAGGCCACCGCGATCTTCAGCGAGGAGGCGCGCGGCGGCATCCGGACGGTCCGGAGGGCCACCTACATCGCGGTCGGGTTCATCGCCGTCTTCTACGCCTTCATCACGTGGGTCATCGTCATGGCGTACGGCGCGGACAAGATCGCGGGGGCGGCCGAGGCGGACCCGGTCAACCTCGTCGTCGCCGTGTTCGACTCGTACGTGCCCGCCCCGATCACCGAGGTGATGCACGTCCTGCTGCTGACCAGCGCGTTCGCCGCGCTGCTCGCGCTGCACAACGCCGCCAACCGCTACTTCTTCGCGATGGGCCGCGAGGGTCTCCTGCCGCGCGCCCTCGGCCGGGTCCACCCCAGGACCAAGGCGCCGTGGGTGGCGGGCCTCCTGCAGAGCGGCCTGGCGGCGGTGGCCGTCGCGGCGTTCGCCTCCTTCGGGCTCGACCCGTACCTGGGCCTGCTCCTGTGGGGCAGCGCGCTCGGGTTCCTCGGGATCATCGGCCTGTGGGCGCTGTGCTGCCTGGCGATCATCCGCTTCCTGCGCCGCGAGGCGCCCGAGGCCGGGCTGTTCCGGACCACGATCGCCCCCGGTCTCAGCTTCCTGGGGCTGGCCGTGGTGCTCGTCCTGGTCCTGACCAACCTGCCGCTGCTGACCGGCGCGGGCACCGCCACCAACGTCGTCATCATCGGCGTCGGCGTGGCCGCCCTGGTCCTCGGCGTCGCCCGCGCGCTGCGGCTGCGCGCACGCGCTCCCCAGCTCTACGCCGCGCTGGCCCAGACGTCCGTCGACGAGCCGCCCGCGGGGCGGGAGGAACAGGTGATCCACCATGGCTGAGCGGCACTCCCACGCCGAACGCGGCTACCGGCCGGTGGACCTGGCCGGCGTGCTCAACGCGCCCCGTTCGATCCTCGACGACGGCGACTCCTACCCCCTCGGCGCCCGGACGTTGTACGGCATCCCGTTCCGGTTCGGCGACGAGCGGGCCGCCGACGCGGCGCTGCTGCGGGTCGAGGGAGACGCCGTCACCATCCCGGTGGAGCGCTCCTTCGAGTGGATGGTGATCGCGCACGCGCTGGAGTCGCCCGACCTGTTCGACGGCCAGACGGTCGGCGACGTCTGCGCGCACTACACCCTCCTGTACGAGGACGGCGGCTCCGAGCGGCTGCCGGTGCGCCAGCGGTTCGAGATCGGGCCGACCCCCCGGCTGTGGAGCGACCGGGCGATCCCCCTCGACTGGGGGCAGACCCCGTTCCTGGCGGTGCCCGACGCGCAGCACCGGCTGATGCCGCGCACCCACGGCCGCTTCGACGCGGCGGGCGCGCGGTTCGTCGACATCGACGACCCGCAGGCCAGGTCGCCGTACGTGCTGCCGTACCGGTTCTATCTGTGGCCCTTCAAGAACCCCCGGCCGGGCGTGAAGGTCAGCGGCCTGGAGATCCGCTCGCTGGGGCCGAGCGTCCTCGTCGGCGCGGTGACCACCAGCGACCTGGACGAGGACCCGTTCGGGCGCACGGTGTGGCGGGACGTCCTGATCGACCTCGACCCGTCGCTCGGCCCGGTCACGGAGGACCTGTCCGTCACCGTCGACCGCGGCTCCGCCACCTATCTCTACCGCCGCGTCGCGGACGTCCCGGACGACGGGTCCGGCACGCCCGCGTGGGGGGCGCCCGTCGAGGAGGAGCACCGCGCGTACGTGCGCGTCGCCGCCACCCCGTCGGCGCGGCTGACCCTCTCGCGGGGCGGGTCCGTCGTCGGCGCGTGCGGCTGGGACGAGCTGCTCGACGCCGGTCGGCGGAGCGACGGCGGCGTCACCTGGCGGGTGCCCGACGCCGGTCGCGCGTGGGTGCGCACCGTGGTCAGGGACGCCGCCACCGGCGAGCCGGTCCCCTGCCGGATCCACTTCCGGTCCGCCGACGGCGTCCCGTACCCGCCGCACGGTCACCACGGGCACATCAACTCGGACGGCAACACCTGGAACCTCGACATCGGCGGCGACGTGCGCCTCGGGGCGACCACGTACTCCTACATCGACGGCACCTGCGAGGGCTGGCTGCCGCTGGGCGAGGTCACGGTCGAGGCGGCCCGGGGGTTCGAGTACCGGCCGATCAGCACGACCGTCACCATCCGGCCGGGTCAGTCCGAGCTCGAACTGACCCTGACCCGGATGACCGACATGACGGCGACCGGCTGGTACAGCGGCGACACCCATGTCCACTTCGTGTCCACCCTCGGCGCCGAGCTGGAGGCGCGCGGCGAGGACGTGCGCATCACCAACCTCCTGCTCAGCCAGTGGGGCCACCTGTTCACCAACACCGAGGAGTTCACCGGACGGCCCCACACCTCGGCCGACGGCCACACCCACGTCTTCGCCGGGCAGGAGAACCGCAGCGGCATGCTCGGGCACATCAACCTGCTCGGGCTGCGCCGTCCGATCATGCCGTGGTGCACCGGCGGCGCCGAGGAGTCGGAGCTCGGAGGCGGCCTGGAGACGACGTTGTCGCACTGGGCCGACGAGTGCCACGAGCAGGGCGGCACGGTCGTGCTCGCCCACTTCCCGGTGCCGAACGGCGAGGCGGCCGCCCTGCTCGCCACCGGCAGGCTCGACGCCGTCGAGATGATCGCCTACGACCCGTACAACATCCAGGAGTACTACCGCTATCTCAACGCCGGATATCGGATCCCGCTCGTGGGCGGCACGGACAAGATGAGCAGCGAGGTGCCGATCGGCCTCATCCGCACCTACGCCCAGGTGCCGCCGGAGGAGGAGCTGGACTACTGGGCCTGGTGCCGGGCCGTACAAGGCGGGGCGACGTTCGTGACCAGCGGGCCGCTCCTGCACATGGACGTGAACGGCCACCGCCCCGGACAGGACGTCAGCGCGCCCGGCGGCGGCCCGGTACGGGTGGAGGCCCGGGTCGAGTCGATCTTCGACCTGGAGCGGATCGAGATCGTGATGAACGGCCGCGTCGTCGCCGAGCACCGCTCGGAGCGTCCGGCGCGGGCGCTCGAACTGGTCGCCGATCTGCCGGTCACGGAGGACTCGTGGATCGCGGCGCGCTGCTACGGGCCCGGCGCGGACGTCGCCCGGCACCACGACGTGTGGGCCCGGCCGATCATGGCGCACACGTCGCCGGTCTACGTGCGCACGGGAGAGGGCTACGGCAGGTTCGACGAGGGCACGGTCCGGCACATGCTCAACCTCATCGACGGCTCCCTGGCCTACATCGACGAGCGCAGCCGCAGCGTGTGGCCCGGCCGGGCCTGCCACAGGCACGGGCAGGAGGACCACATGGCCTTCCTGCGCGCGCCGTTCCTCCAGGCCCGCGAGCTGCTGCGGGCGCGGTCGGCCGAGCGCCGCTGACCGCGGCCGCGGCGGGCGGCCCCGGCACTCCGCCGGCGTCGACGGGCGGACCCTCGTCCGGCGGCTCCGGCGGCGGCGCGTGTGCCGGACACGCCGGTCGACCCGGCGGCCGCGGCCCTCATGACGGCAGCCCGCCCTTCCGGAATCGGAAGGGCGAGAGCTGCCCCGCCACGAGCGCGGCCAGGGCGAGGCCGAACCCGATGAGCTGCGGCACGGTGAACCGTTCCGCGAGGACGAGCGCGCCGAGGATCGCCGCGACGAGCGGGGAGAGCAGGCCGAGCAGTGCGGTGGCGGTGACGTTCAGGACGCCGATGCCCCGGAACCAGAGCGTGTAGGCGAGCAGCCCGCCGACCAGCCCCAGCCAGAGGTACCCGCCGGCCGCCGGCGCGTCGATCGTGGCGGGGACACCCTCGAAGAGGGTCACGACGGCGAGCAGCGCGAGACCTCCGGCGGTGAGCTGCCATCCCGCGAGCGCCATCGGCCCCACGCCCTCCGGTCGTCCCCAGCGTTTGGTGAGCGTGACTCCCAGCGCCATCACGCCCGCTCCGGCGAGGCCGGCGACCACGCCGACGCCGTCGATCGCGGCGGCCGGGCCGATGACGACGAGCCCGACACCGATCACGCCGACCACACCCCAGGCCAGCCGCCACCGTGAGAGACGTTCGCCCAGGACGAGCGCCGCGAGCACGGCCACGATGATCGGCTGCGCCGCCCCGAACGTCGCCGCGACCCCGCCCGGCAGGCGTTCGGCGGCCAGGAACAGCAGCGGGAAGAAGGCGCCGATGTTCAGCACCCCGAGCACCGCGGCCTTCCACCACCACGCTCCGCGAGGCAGCGTCCTGGTCAGGACGAGCGCGAGCACACCCGCCGGCAGCGCCCGCATGAGGCCGGCGAACATCGGATGCCCGGCGGGGAGCAGTTCCGTGGTGACGAGATAGGTCGTGCCCCACACCGCGGGGGCGACGGCGGTCGCGAAGGTCGCGCCCACCCGCGGCGACGTCGTCACCGGGACGGCGGCGGCTGAGAGATTCACGGTCATGTCATCACTTTGCACGGAACCCGATCGATGAGTCCAAGACATGCTTGTCATCACATCAATCTGCGAACGCGATAGATGGCGCCACCGTCACCGTGCGGCTGACGATCGGGGTGATTCCGACCGTGACCGCGATCGGCGTACCCGTCGCGCTCCGGCGCTTCCGGGAGCGGCACCCCAGGTGCGCGTCGCGCTCCGCGACGGCGCAGGACGACGCGCTGCCCGATCAGGCGGGGCGGGGCCTGGACTAACGTCGTGGTCCATGTGGATCGACGAGGTGACAGGAATCCTTCTCGAGGCAGCGGAGGTCGCGATCCTTCCCCGGTTCCGGGCGCTGGCCGCGGGAGAGGTCGCGGAGAAGTCGCCCGGCGAGGTGGTCACCGTGGCGGACCGCGAGGCCGAGGAACTGATCGGCCGCCGGCTGCGCGGGGTGGTGGATGCCCCGGTCGTCGGCGAGGAGGCCGCCGCAGAGAACCCGGGACTCGTCACGGCGCTGCGGGAGGCGCCGGCGGCCTGGCTGGTCGATCCGTTGGACGGGACCTCGAACTTCGTCGCGGGCCGCCCCGAGTACGCGGTGATGGTGGCGCTGGTGCGGGGCGGGGAGACCGTCGCGGCGTGGATCGTGCGCCCCGCCGATGGCCGCGTATATGTCGCCGAGAAAGGGGCGGGGACCTGGCGCGACGGGATCCGGGTGCGCCGTGGACCGGCTCCCGCCGATCCGGCACGACTGCGCGGGGCGGCGCTGACCAGGTTCCTCGACGCGAGGGCGAGGGAACGGGTCGAGGCGGCGGCGCCCCGATTCGCCGCCCTGGGGCCGGGCACCACCTGCGCGGGCGTGGACTATCCACGGCTGCTGGACGGCGACCAGGACTTCATCCTGTTCCAGCGGACCCTGCCCTGGGACCACGCCCCCGGCGTCCTGCTGCTGACCGAGGCGGGCGGCGTCGCACGCCGCCCGGATGGGAGCCCCTACCGGCCCGCCGACCCGCGCCCCGGCCTGCTGAACGCCGCGGATCAGACCTGCTGGAACACCGTCCGCCCGCTCCTGTTCGGCTGATCCGCCCGGCCGCGCCTCCACGCGACGGCACCCCAGGCTCCGTGGCGAGCACACCGGCGACCGAGGCCGGCGTGGAGGCCGTCGTCGCGGCGGCGCCGGTACGCGTCCTCGGCGCCGACGGCGTGATCGGAAGTGGCGCGGGCGCTTCCCTCGCGGCTTGTCGCATAAGTATCGTTGTTGCGTATTATTTGCAACTAGTACTCAACTGCGGAAGACAGCGATGGGTCGGTACAGGCTTCCGGACATGCCCTACGACTACGTGGCACTGGAGCCCGCGATCACCGGCGAGATCCTCGAACTGCATCACGCCAAGCACCACGCCGCCTACGTCAAGGGCGCGAACGACACCCTGGACCGGCTGGCCGAGGCCAGGAACAAGGGCGAGTTCGGCGCCGTAGGGTCTCCGGCCCGCGAGGGTCTCTCTCCTCACGCGCGCGGCATCACGCGCGCGGCATCAGGCCTCGGCCGCGCGCAGCCTCCGGCGCAACGCGCGCCGCGCCACGGGGCCCAGATCGTCCACCACCTCGAGCAGCACGCCGAGCCGGTCCAGCGCCTCCAACGCCGCCGCCGCGCCGGCCGGATCCGCTCCCTCGAACAGCTCCAGCCCGACGAACCCGGCGAACACCGCGCGCGCCAGCCCGGAGACGTCGACGAACTCGGCCACGGGAGACCCGGCGAGCACCCGTTCCAGGGTCCGCTCGATCGGCCCGATCCACAGGCTCAGCGCCGTCGACGTCACCTCCGCCAGCTCAGGATCCGCCTGCGCGCCCGCCAGCATCTGCGCCAGCACCGTCACGTTCCCGAGGGAACGCTCCTCCGCGTGCACACCGCGGCCCAGATCCAGCAGCTCGCGAAGCGACGACACCTCGTCGAGCCGCGCCGCGAACGGCGCGACCCTGGCCTCCGTCGCCGCCAGGGTGGCCGCCCTCAGCAACTCCTGCACGCTGCCGAAGTGATAGAAGATCAGCGCCTGGTTCACCCCGGCGTTCCCCGCGATGACCCGCGCCGACGCCCCCGCGACGCCCTGCCGGCGGATCGTGTCGATCGCGCCGTCGATCAGTCGTTGTCGGGTGTCGGCCATGTCATCCATCACGGCGGGTCCGGAGGTCGGCGGACCTTCCGAGGACGCGCGCACAAGTAGGGGCGGGACAGGATCAGGGCGGTCACGGTGAGGCCCACACCGGCGAACACCGGGGCCAGATGACCGAAGTCAGAGTACTCGATCACCCCGTGCACCACGACGGCGGGCACGAACCCGGCCGCCGCCGCCAGCGCCAGCGACCACCACACCCACGACTCGCCCCGCCGCCACCCCCACGCGCTCACCAATGTGATGGCCACGGCGGCCGCCGTCAGCGCTCCTCCGAACCCCGCCCGATCGTGCGCGACGAACGGCAGCAACCCCGGTCCGGCCGCGTGCAACGCCTCCGGTCCCGTCCCCAGGTACTCCAGATCACTCCGTACGAACACGTCGGTCACACCTACCGCCGACACCGCCACACCGCCGACGAGCAGCCCCGCGCCCGTGCCCACCATCAGAAGCTGGCCGAGCAGCGCCGCACGCCACTCGCGCCGCGGCCCCTCCGGCCGCGCCGTCCACCCCGGCCCGGCCGTACGGCGCCGCACCGCCATGACGAACATCGGGAACAGGACCACGACGACCGCCGCGTGCAACGGCTCCACGAATCCCCAGCGCAGCGAGGACAGCGACGCCGGAAACAGGATCCACCCGGACACGGTCAACGCCTCGCGCGCCCACGGCCACCCACGCCGCATTCCCCCCATCGCCAGACCGGCGTACAGCACCCCGACCGCGACCATCGTCCCGGCCATCGTGATCCGGTCGTGCTGCAGGAACCCCACCAGGCGACGGTTGATCGCCTGCAACCGTTCCGTCCCCATGCCGAGGAAGGCACGGTCGTACCACAGCAGCACCGGTCCCATCGTGATCAGCGCGGCGCCCACACCCGCGACGACCAGCCCGGCCCCCACCAGGAACGCCCACCACCACGCGGGCCAGCGCCGGAGATCGCCGCCCACCTTCCGTACGGGCGGCGGGGCGGAGGTCGGCGTCACCGCCTCGGCCACCCGCGCGAACCAGCCCGGCCCCGAGCCGACCAGCACCGGAGGCGCGGCCAGCACCACCGCCGTCGGATCGGCCAGCGCCTCGACCGCGGGCCCCACGCTGGGAGACGTCAGGCGCACCACGCCCGGATCCGCCCCCGTCGTGAACCCGTCCACGTAAGGTGCCAGCATCCTCGCCACGTCCGGTCCCTCGGCCCGCGCCACCACCGGCACACGCCGCCCCTCCGCCGCCTTCACGACCAGGGGGACGTCCGCCTCCCCCACAGGAGCCACCTCGACGAGACCCGCGCCCAGCGGAGGCAGCGCCCGTACCGCGTCCCGCGCCACCCGCGGCGGGACCACCGCACCCAGGCGGCTCCGCACCGGCACGCCGGCCACCGTCCCCGCCAGCAGCGACGGCGGATGGCGATGCCCGAACGCCCGCGCGACCACGAACCCGCCGCCGGGCAGCGACCCCACCGTGGCCAGCGCCCGCAGCGCCCATCGCCGCGACCGGTCCGCCCCGAGCAGCGCCGCCGCGATCCCGCGCAACGGCTGGTACGTCCAGTCGGGCACTATGCCTCCGCTCTTTCCACCGGCGGACGCCAGTCCAGGATCGGCGCCATCGACCGCAACGTCACCGCGGCCGGAATCAGCCGCGCGGCCAGGTCCCGGACCGTCACCGCCCCGGGTGACGTCCACCGGGAGAGCGCGGCGAGCCGCGCGGAACGACGCGCCACGGCCCGCGCCCTCGGACGCCGCAGCCGGTCGTAGCGCGCCAGTGCCGCCTCGACGCCGGAGCCCCCGCCGAGGCAGGCGGCGAGCGTCACCGCGTCCTCGAGCGCCTGGCACGCCCCCTGGCCCAGCATCGGATCCATCGCGTGCGCCGCGTCTCCCACCAGAGCCGCGCGGCCCCGCGCGTACGACGGCGGCGGCGGAAGCTCGTACACGTCATGACGCAGCACCCCGCCGGCGGGCGCCGCCGCCAGCAGCATGGGGATCGGGTCCGGCCAGCCACCGAAGCGCCGCCGTACCTCGTCGATCTCCTCGCCGGTCGCGCGGCCCCCTTCGGGCGCCGTCGCCGCCGCGAAACAGTAGAACCGCCCACCGCTCAGCGCCGTGAACCCGATGCGCTCGCCGCGCCCCCAGAACACGCCGCCCCCGGATCGCAGCGCGTTCGGTGGCTCCGCCGCGGCGAGGGGATCGGTGATCATCCGCCAGGCCGTGCATCCGGAGTAGCGGGGAGCCCCGGAGCCCGGCCACCGCTGCCTCCTCAGGTCACTGCGCAGGCCGTCCGCGCCGACGACCAGATCCGCGCGCAGGCTCCCGCCCGGATGCTCGACCACCACGCCCTCGCCGTCCTCGCGTACCGCGCGCATCTCGCGGCCGGGCAGCAATGCGCGCGGAGGCAGCGCCGCGACCAACGTCCGCACCAGATCCGCCCGCCGCACCACCACCAGGGGGTGGCCGTACCGGCGGGCGATCTCGGCGTTGTCCACCCGGGACAACCAGCGGCCGGCGCGATCCCGCAGGCCGCCCGCCGTCTCCACCTCGCCGAGCGCGACCACCCGATCGGCCAGGCCGATCGCCGCGAGCGCGCGCATCGCGTTCGGCCACAGGGAGAGGCCCGCGCCGACCTCGGTGAACTCCGCCGCCCGCTCCAGTACGGCGACCCGCAGGCCGCTCCGGTGCAGGGCCACCGCCGTGGCCAGGCCGCCGATCCCGCCGCCCACGACGACCACATCGAGTCCGGACATCGATCCCCTCCTTCATGAGGCGATGCCCGACGATAAGCACTTTTGAGCGATCGCTCAACTCCGACAAATCCTGTTATTTCCGGCAAAAGACGAAGCAACCCAGGTCCGCGGACGGGCGGGAAGGCAGCCGACGTCCTCGTACGCGGGCGATCGTGATGTGAGCCGCCGATCCGATCCTCCGATCGCCGCGACCGGCGCCAGGAGCGGAAGGAGCAGGAGGAACAGGGCGAGCGGATCCGGCACGGCCAGGGATGGCATCCGCGCGGGTCCGCTCCGGACACCTGCCGGGATCGAGCGGGCGGCCGGCCTTTCCCGGATTACCTGGCGCTCCAGCTCCGGGGCTGTGACAATCTTGATCGGGCCGCCCGGCTCATTCTCCTTCCGGGGGGCGACGACTCAATGGAACGGTACAGAGGCAGCCTGACCGCGCCGCGGGGAGTGGAGCGTGGGGAGCTGCGGATCGGCAGGAAGGGCGTACCTGCCGGTGATCATCCGAGGCGTCGCGAACGGCGCGTGCTGATCGCCCCGGGCACTGGGGTTTCTACGGGGTAAGGGATGCGAAGCGTGAATACAGGCGGGGACGCCGGTGCGAGCCGGGCCTCGGCCGCCGTGACGCGGGCGCCGGATCGGACGGGTGGAACGGCGTCCGCGAGCGGGAGCGGAAAAGAGGCCGCGACCGCGTCTCCGGAGGGAGGCGGCACGGACGCCCGGCGGGCGGCGCGGGCGCGGAGGATGTCCGCCGCGCTGGCCGTACTGTCGGTGTCCCTGACCGCGGCCGGCACCGCGATCCAGTTGTCGCTGCCGAAGGAGTGGTCCCCGTGGCCGCCCGCGGCGTCCGATCACAGCGCGGGCCTGATGTTCCCGCTGATCGGCGCGTTCCTGATCGCGCACCGGCCCCGCCTGAGGCTGGCCTGGCTGATGTGCGTCGGCGGTCTCGGCTGCGCGGTCAACGTGATGGCGATCGGGCTGCAGTTCATGCAGGCGTCGGCCGGCCACCTGGAGAGTGCCGGTTGGCTGCGCCTTCTGGCCATCGCGGGTTGGGTGGTCGGAGGGTGCACGCTGGCCACCCTCGTGCCGCTGCTCTCGCCGGACGACCGCCTGCCCTCCCGCCGCTGGCTGCCCGCGGCGATCGGCGGCGTGGTCGCGATCGTCGCCTACGGCGTGTGCAACATGGTGCGGCCCACGCCACCCGCGAGCACGTACCGCTGGCCGGAGGTCATTCCGAGCCCGCTGGCCATCGAAGCCCTGGCTCCTCATCACACGGCCTTGATGGGCTCGCTCACTCTGCTGGTCAACGCCTGCATGGTGCTCTCCGTACTCTCCCAGGCGGTACGGCTGCGGGGCGCGGCCCCGGCGGCGCGCAGGCAGATCGCCTGGCCGCTGCTCGCCTTCGTCGTCTACGCGATGTTCGTACTGCTCGGCAACGACTACTGGCTGCCGGCGACGATCTGGACCGGGCTGATTCCGGTGGCGATCGCGTTCGCCGTGCTGCGGTACCGCCTGTACGGAATCGACACCGTCATCAGCCGGACCGTCGTCGCGACCGGCCTGATCGTGGCGGTCGGCGCGGTCTACTTCGGCACCGGCGCGCTGGCCGGGCTTCTCGTGTCGGGCTACGACCAGGTCGCGGGGCTGGCCGCCGCGCTGGCGGCGGGCGCGTTCTTCCAGCCGCTGCGCACGCGCCTGCGCCGCATGACCGACGTGATGCTGTACGGCAGGCACGGCCGGCCCGAGGCACTGGCCCGGAGGCTGGCCCGCGAGGTCGGCGAGACCGATCCGGTCAACGCGCTGGCCGCCGTCACCGCGGTGGTGCTCGACGGCCTGGGCGTCACCGGCGTCCTCGTCGAGGTCGGCTCCGCGGGCATGCGGGTGGAACTGGGCGTGGCCGGGCCCGAGCCGCGCGCCCTCCCGCTGGTGTGGCACGGCGAGCCGGTCGGCCGCATGCTGATCGGGCCGCCCGGACCGCGCCGCTTCTCCACCGCCTACACCGAGCGGCTGATCCGGGCGGCGACCCCTTACGTCGCGGACGTCGCGCACGCCGTGCTGACGGCGGCCGACCTGCAACGTTCCAGGGAGCGCATTCTGACCGCGCGCGAGGAGGAGCGGCGCAGGCTCCGCCGCGACCTGCACGACGGCCTCGGCCAGGCGCTCGCCAACATGTCGATGACGCTGAACGTGGCCCGGCTGCGCCTGCGCGAGGCGCCGTCCTCGGCCGACCGGATGTTGCGGGACCTGCGCAGCAGCATGGATTCCGTCAGCCAGGAGGTCCGCGACCTGGTCTACGGCCTGCGGCCGCCCAGTCTGGACGACCTCGGTCTGCCCGGGGCGGTGCGCGCGCTCGCCGCGGAGCCCGGGCCGGCCGTACAGGTCGAGGTGGAGGGCGAGACCCGCGACCTGCCGGCGGCGGTGGAGGTCGCGGCGTACCGGATCGCGCAGGAGGCGCTGACCAACGTGCGCAAGCACGCCGACGCCACCAGCGCCACCGTCACCCTGGCCCGCTCGGAGCACGCGCTGGTCGTACGGGTACGCGACGACGGCAAGGGGCTGCCCACGCACCGGCGCTCCGGCGTCGGCTTCGCCTCGATGCGGGAGCGCGCCGCCGAACTGGGCGGCACCTGCCTGATCGGCCAGGCTCCCGCGGCACGCGTCGACGCAAGGCCGGGGACGCAGGTCGAGGCCACGCTCCCGCTTCCCGGACGCTTCGGCGCCGGCTCCGACGGGGCCGGGAACCTGCTGTCCCATGTCCGCTCCGGATGACCCTGGGGATCCGCCGCACAATCCTGACCTTTACGGTAGGAAGGCACCGTGACTGACGATCAGCGGCATGGCGGCCGACGGCGGGACCGCTCGCGTGTTTTCCGTCCCGTCGAGATCCTGGTGACCGCCCTGGCGGTCGGAGCCGGATTCGGCGCGGCGACCTCCCTCATGAACGCCCTCTCCAACAGCAATGCCGACCTTGGAAGCCGTGCGTATACCACCAGCGGGTGGTCGGTCCCGGAAATCGTGAGCGTGCTGCTCGACTCCGGCTGGGCTTGGGCGGGTTTGGCGGTCGCGGTGGGGTGGCTGGTCTCACGCGCCGGGGAGAGCCGTCCCACGGCACCGGCGCGGCTCGGTGCTGCCGCCGGCGCACTGGCCCTGCTTGCGGCCACGGCCGCGTACAGCATCGTGGACGCAATCCGTAGCGGCGGGCAGATCTCCTGGTACGAGTCCGAGCCGCTCCTGTGGTGGGTCGCCAGTGTCGTCTTCGGAGCGCCCCTGGGTGCAATCGGTACATGCGTCAGGCGATCAGGGGCGATCGGTCTGCTCGCGAGATCGACCGTGCCGGTCGGCGCCGCCGTACAGATGTTCGTGCTCCCGCCCGGCAGGAACGAGGTGGTCCAGGCTATAGGGAAGACGATCGTCTGGACGGCGGCTGCCGCGAGTGTCGGCTTCATCGTCGTCCGCTTCCTCCTCGTGGAGCGGCGTCGGCGCTCTCCGGCGGAGTCGCCGTAAGAGGAGTGGAGACTCGTCGACCACCAGCGTTCGGTGGCACTCAGGTCGTCGACGGGCATCCTTTGATCATCAAGAGGTGAGTGCTTTCGACCGCTTCGCCGGGTTATCAGGAGGAAAACCTTCCTCACGGAGCGAAATAATGCACTCACTGTAGGTGTCGGGCGGATCGTGGCCGTCACACGCCGAGGCGGTCCCGGTCATGATGGGAGGCCACCTGCTGTCACCCGAGTGATGAGGGTTGAGTCCCCATGGATGACCTGATCGCGTTCCTGCGTGCTCGTATCGCCGAGGCCGAGGAGATCGCCGACCGGTGCGAACCGCGTCACTGGTTCTCCTCCCGTACGGCGGATGATCCGGTTTCCTTCACCCGCCCGGGCGTGTACGGCCGGGAGCACATGGAGGTGTCCGACTGCGAGCAGCCGCAGATCGCGGCGACCATGAACGTGCGGTGTGAGCGGCACATGGTTCACCACGACCCCGCCCGGGTCCTGACGGATCTGACCGCCAAGAAGCACCGTCTCAAATATCTCGCTCACGTCGTCGGCGGGAGCTGGGTGGATGTCGGGGAGCACGCACAGGCGGAGCATCTCCTGCGTCTTGAGGCCGCCGCCTATGACTGGCATTCGGACTACCGCCCGGAGTGGCGTGACTGAACGCTCCGCGTTGCCCGCCGGAGGCGCATCCGCCGCGGTGCTGTTCACGCTTGGGGGCCGTCGGGCTAGCCGCGCCCTCGGCGCACGAGGAAGACGACGAAGACGAAAAGGCCCGTCGAGATCAGGCCATGGACGGCGGCGCGAACCGTGCGTGGGCGCTTGACTCACGGGGCTCGGCCTCCGGGCCGAGAACGTCCTGAAAGAGATGCCGATTCCCGGTGACGCGGCGTTCGCGCGGAAAACGTTCCGGGGGGTGCGGCCGACGTTCGGAGAACACCTTCGTCACGCTTGTCGAGGCGGCGGACGGCACGCGCCCGTTTCGCGCGTGCCGTCCCCCGCCGTGCGCCCGCCTGGGCGAGCGATCGGACGACCAGGGATCGTCAGTCGAGATCGGCGACCGCCTTGCTCACCGCGTTCGGGCCGTCGTACTCCCGGTCCGGGATCTTCTCCAAGGCGCTGACGACTTCCTTCTTGGCGCCGTGGTCCCGGGCGGCCTTCACCAGGTCGGACTGCTTCGCCGGGTAGTCCACGCCCTTCAGGTCCTTCTGAAGCTGGATCGGGTTCGGCTTGTTCGCCATGCCGTCCTCCTCCGTTCCGGTCGTCGGATGGCTCCGGACCGCCTACCCGAGCAGGTCCTCCTCAACCTCCGGCCCGCTGGGTCAGCCCGGCGGCGAGGCAGGCCGTACGGAGATGCGGCGGCGCGCAGATCTCGGTCGCGGTCCAGTAACCGTCCTTGACCACCGTGTCCTTGATGGTGCCCCTGTCGACCACGACGGGCGCGATCATCGTGGCCGGGATCGAGGCGACCGTGCCGTTGGAGAGCGTCGTCGTCCCGGACACCGTCCTGCCCACGCCGAGATCCACGGCGATCCGGGCCGCGCTCCGCGCCACCGACCTGATCGGAAGGTAGACGGTCATCGTCTGCGCGCCCAGCAGGATCCTTCGCAGCGCCTCGAGCTCGGCGCCGCGCCCGGTGAGCGGTGTGCCGGGCGTGGCGCCGGCGTTCCGCAGGATGGTGGCGATGCCTCCCGCCATGGCGTCGCTGGCGGCGTACACGCCGATCACCCTGTCGGGGCCGAGCGCGGTGAACGCGCCGTGCACCGCCTCCCCGGCCCGAGCCGGGCTCCAGCCCGGAGCGTCGTACTCCCTGCCGATCGTCACCTGCCCGTCCAGGACCTGGTGCGCCCCCTTCTTGAGGTCGCCCGCGTGCTGGTCGGCCGGTGAGCCGTTGACCATCACGATCTCGCCGCGCCGGAGATCGCCCCCGATCCTGATCGCGTCCAGCAGGGAACGGCCCTGCATCCTGCCCGCCTGGATGTTGTCGAACGAGGTGTAGGCGTCCACCGGGCCGCCGGCGAGCCGGTCGTACGCGACGACCCGCGCCCCCTGGTTCTTGGCCAGGGCCACCCAGTCCGACACGCCCTTGGGGTCCACCGCGTCGAGGATCAGCACTTTCACGCCCGCCGAGAGCATCGAGGCGAGTTGCCGCGACTGCCGCTGCGGGTCTCCGCCGGCGTTGCCGTACACCACCTCGCATTTCGGGCACAGGGCGGCGACCTGCCGGACGATGTACGGCCGGTCGAACTTCTCGTAGCGGGGCGTCCGTGTGTCCGGCAGCAGCAGGCCGATCGGGAAACCCTCACTCAGCGAGCCGACGGCGACGTTGGAGGGATCCCCTCCCGGCCGCCAGGCCGTACCGCACGATTCCAGACCCATGAGAACGACGACCACGACCCCCGGCATGAGCCGGCGAACCAGATTTCTGCCCACGGCGAAACCCCTTCAGCCTGTTCGGCCCTGCCGTACCCGGACATCATGGACATAACGCCTGATCGTGGACGGCGTGGAGCCGTTCTTTGCGACCGCCGTACCGGGCACCGGACAGGCCATGAACAGGAACGGGGGCCTTCCCGCCCCGTGGACCGTTCCCGAAGAGGGCGTCCCGGGCTCCGCTTCCGGCCCGATTTTCGGTGTGATCCGCTGATCCGCTGAGGCACTAAGTTGTGAGAGACTCCACCATTGCGGGGCGGTAGCTCAGCCGGTCAGAGCATCGGACTCATAATCCGTGGGTCGTGGGTTCAAGTCCCACCCGCCCTACTCAGTTTGATCAGTGAATATGGCTTCTGACCTGCGATTTCTCGATGCGCGCCGATCTCGGCCCGAGAAGCAGGCTCCTGTTGGTTGCTCGTTGTTTGCTCGCGTGTACGTCGCCGGGAAGCTCAACCAGCGGACTTTCACGGGCACCGGGCGTGCTCCGGGCACACGGTAGATCACCCAGAGATCGATCTTCAGGTCAGACCAATGTGACGATCAAGACAAGGCCACAACCGAACGCCCCACAGGGCTCCTCTGCCCGGTTATGGCATTCCGGCGGTCACGGACGTTCCAAATGCGCCGACTCCGACAAATAGGCGAAATCCCGGCAGTTGAGGCTCGTAATTCGGCAACCAGCGGACGAATAATCTGCTGGTTGCTGCGGCTCCTCCATCCGGAGGCTCCGCTGGTCCAGGGACGTGGCGGCGCGCAACAGACGCGCACGCCGAGGCCGATGAGGTTCACCTCTGCAGTACCTGCGTGCCGGGCCTGGACCTGCCCGCCGCCGCTTCAATGTCAGGATTCCGGGCGGTGGCCGAGCACCGCATGGACGACGTCGTTCCTGTCTCGGAGAGTGCTTCAGGGGCGCCATTCCGGGCGGTAGTCCTCGTGCCAGTCGTAGGCGGCGGCCTCCAGACGTAGCAGGTGCTCGGCCTGGGCGTGCTCCCCCGCATCGACCCAGCTCCCGCCGGCCACATGCGCCAGATACTTCAAACGGTCCTGCTTGGCGGCCAGATCGGTCAGGACGTGGGCCGGGTCGTTGTGCACGATGTGCCGCTCATACGCAGCGTCCAGGGTGACCGTGATCCGCGGCTGGGCACAATCGGGCACCTCCACGCGCTGGTGGCCATACACGCCCTGACGCGAGAAGGACCTCGGATCGTCGCTCACACGGGACGGGAACCAGCGGCCCGGCTCGCACATTCCGGCGATCCGCCAGGACTCGTCGATGCGAGCCTGAACGAACGCGATCAGGTCATCCATCGGGGACTCGGACCTCATCACTCATGGGGAGAGTTACGCCATCCATCATGAGCCCGAACTCTCCGACCTGTACTGGCATTCGGCGAACCGCCTCATGGTCGGGTACAACAGACAGCCGCACCGTCGTCCCCCTCCGCCCTGCACTTTCCTGCTTGCCCCCGGACCGTTGTCGGTCTGGATGATCGGGCGGCGACGGGCCGGATTCGGCGTGGCCAGGAGCGCAGCGGTGGATTCGGCGGCCGCCCGACTCTCGTACCGGCGAACCGAAGAGATCTTCAAGGAGAACATTTGGCTCCTGGCCAACCCGCTCGCCTCGCCCGAGGACATCGAGGAGCTGGGCGGCTGGACCCTGCACCGGTTTCGCCACAGCGCTGACCCACGACACTGAGGACGACGGCACCTTCACCCCGATGCCGCTGGCCCGTTCCCGCCACACCTCCGTCCATTCCCTGGAGCGGTACGACCGCCCCGACGTCGAGGCGGACGCGGGCCCGGCACGTTCGCGCGGGAGTGTCAAGAAGAAAAGATGACCGTACAGTCCCACCGGATCAGGCTGATGTGGGTGTCTTGGCGGCCTGTTCCCGGCGGGCTTGGGCGAGTTGGTGGGGGTACAGGGTGCGAAACAGTGCGGCGTAGGTCAGGCCTCCGATGAGGGGTCCGACGAGGGCGGATAGGTCGGCGCCGTTCAGGGCGGCGGCGATGGGGCTTGTGTACATGGAGTTCAAGCTCAGCAGCGCGGCGGTGGTGCCCAGCGCCTGGGCGATCAGACCGGCGGAGTTGATGCCGCGGTGGTACCAGTAGGCGCTGGTGGGTGTTTCGTTGTGCAGTCCGGGCCCCGGGTAGTGGTTGCGGCGCATGATCACGTCGACGGCGCTGATGGCCAGTCCGGGGCCGAGGAGGGCGACGGTGAGTTCGAGGATGTTGTTCAGCGCGTCGAGGAAGTCGGTGATGAACAGGGCGTAGGCGGTGATGGCGGTGGCGGCCAGGCCGTCGAGCAGGGCGGCGGCCCATTGGCCGATCCGCACGCCGGTGGCCTGCAGCGCGAGGGCGGAGCTGTAGGTGGTGAGGATGTTGTTGGCGACCGAGCCGATGACGATGGCCAGCAGGAACAGCGGGTAGAACCAGCCGGGCACGATCGATTTCAGGGACGTCTGGGGGTCGGTCATGTCGACGGCGGTGCCGGCCAGCACGCCGACCGCGCTGAGCGCGACGCAGGGGACGAATCCGCCGAGCGTCGTCCATCCGGCGACCGCGCGGGGGGATGCGTCGGCGGGGAGGTAGCGGGCGTAGTCGGCGCCGCTGCCCCAGGACAACGGGACCGACACCATGATCGTGAATCCCAGCAGGAGGGTGGCGGCCAGGTCCGTTCCGTGCAGTGCGCCCTCGGGGCCGCGGCCGGGGTCGGCGTGCCCGAAGACGAAGCCGGCCAGCACGGTCAGGCAGATGGCGAGCGCGGCGGTGAACAGCGGGCTGAGCCGGACGATGAGGCCGTGGCCGTAGATGCTGACCAGCAAGGTGCCGCCCGCGAGCACGGCGACGACGGCTGCCTGGACCGCGGTGGTGACGGTCACGCCGAGGTGGTCGAGCAGGGCGAACCCGGAGAGGGAGCCCATGCCGAGGTTGATCGCGGCGTACGCCACGCACACCGCCCAGTTCGTGACGATGACCCCTACGCGGTTGCCGCGTATGCCGTAGGTCGCGCGCGTGAGCACGCTGCACGGCGTCCCGGACACCGGCCCGGAGACGGCAAGGATGCCGTTGAACACCCAGAACAGATTTCCCAGCAAGATCACCGCCAGGCTCTGCCATATGTCGAGGCCGAGCAGGACGAGGGAGCCGCCCAGGACGATGGACAGGTAGTTCACGTTGGCGCCGGCCCAGACGAAGAACATGTCGCGGGGACGACCGTAGCGCTCGTGCTCGGGGATGTGGTCGATGCCGTAGGTCTCGATATGGGTGGCGCGGGCTACCGGTGCCACCGCGTCGGCGGGGTGTTCGGCTGCGGTGCCGGCGGATTCGGACGTGGTCACAAGCGGCACTCCAGGCTTGGGAGGTGAACAGGCGGGAGAAACCGGGCGGAACGCGGGATGAGGTGGGGATGGGGCGCGGCGCGGTGCAGCCCCCGTGCTGCCGACACCGGGGCGGCCGGGGCATGAGGTGCGCCGTCCGGCCGCCCGGGTGCTCAGTGGGTCGCGGTGCCGCGTCCGTCGAGCAGCGGCCGGGCCGGCTGCCAGGTGTCGCCGCGGCGGCGTGCCGCCATACCCGACAGCGCTTCGAGCACGATGCGGTTGCCGAGCATCGCGGTGATGTCCGCGTGGTCGTACGGCGGGGAGACCTCGACGACGTCCATGCCGACGATGGGCAGTTCGAACGCCAGGCGGCGTACGGTGTCCAGCAGTTGCCGGGAGGTCAGTCCGCCGGGCTCGGGGGTGCCGGTGCCCGGGGCCATGCCCGGGTCGACCACGTCGACGTCCACGGACAGGAACACTCCGTCGCAGTCGTCGAGCGCGATTCCCATGGCCTCGTCCACGCACTCCTGCAGGCCGCGGGTGACGATCTCGCTCATCTCGTACGAGCGCATGCGCTGGTCGGCCATCCAGTCCAGCGTTTCCGGATCCGGCCAGTAGCCGCGCAGGCCCATCTGCAGGAACCGGTCCCCGCGGACGGCGCCGGACTCCAGCAGGCGGCGCATCGGCTGTCCGTGGCCGTGCAGGTGGCCGAACTCGATGTGCGCGGTGTCGGCGTGCGCGTCGAAGTGGATGACTGAGATTCGGCCCATCCCGTGGTGCCGGGCGACGCCGGTGATGTCCGGCAGCGCGATGGTGTGGTCGCCGCCCAGCACGATCGGGATCGCGCCTGAGGCGGCGATCGTCGCCACGGCCTCCTCGATCGCGGCGATGCTGCCCTCGATGTCGCCGGCGAACATCTCCACGTCGCCGGCGTCCACCACCCGCAGGTCCCGCAGCGCGTCCACGCGCATCGGCAACGAAGGGCGTGACCCGTCATGGGCGTTGTAGTCGGTCGACCGCATCGCCGACGGGCCGAACCGGGTGCCTGGCCGGTGGCTCACGCCCCCGTCGAACGGGGCGCCGACGATCACCACGTCGGCGTCCCGGTAAGTGGCGGGGTCGTCGAGTGTGCAGGGATCGACTCCGAGAAATGTGATGTCGGGGCCGAACATCGCTCCGTAGCGGCTCATGGGTTCTCCTCAAACAAGCTCCTGATGTTAAAGTCAGGAGAGGTGGCCTGACTTTAAAGTCAGGAACCGGGTGATGGCAAGAGCTGTGACAGGATCGAAGCCGTGAGCGCAAGCGACCCCACCGCGCACGACGTAGACGAACCTGCGGTCACCGGCACACGAGGCGGACGGGAAGGCATCCTCCAAGCCGCCGTCGAACTCATCGCCCGGGACGGCTTCGACGGCGTTCGCATCGCCGACATCGCCGCCCGCGCGGGAGTGTCCACCGCGCTGGTGCACTACCACTTCGCCGTCCGCGACCGGCTGCTGACCGACGCGCTCGCGCACTCTCTCACCCGCGCCGAAGCCCGCCTGGAACGCCGCACCCACAGCTCCCACCGCGACACCCCGGCCGAGCGTCTCGCCGATCTGATCGACTTCGGGCTGCCGCTCACCCATGAAGACGTCCTCGAATGCCGCCTATGGGCCGAACTCGAGATCCGCTCCACCGGATCGAAGGAACTCGCCGCCGCCCTCACCGAACTGCGCCGCCGCATCCTGGCCCCGCTCGTCTCCGCCATCGAGGACGGCCTGCGCACCGGCGACTTCCGCGACTGCGAGCCCGGCGACGTCGCCACCGTCGCCATGGCCCTCCTCGACGGCCTGACGAGTCGGCTCCTCACCGACCCGGGCGGACCGACCCTCACCGACGCCCGCCGCCTGGCCGCGCACCAACTCACCCTCGCCGTCGGCTACAGCGGCGAACTCCCCTTTCAGCCCCTCCCCGACCCGGGAACCCCGCCGCCGCACACCCAGCCCAACCGCGCCACTCCCCGCCGCCGCCGCGCGCCGCGCACCCCCGCGCCGTCACCGGGCACACCGACCGACACGTGAAGGCCCTGTAACCGCACGATCGGGCGAGGAAGGGAGAGAGGCCTATGACGGCAGCCGCCCCGAGCTGCCGTCCAACGCCGAACGCGAGAAGCCTGCTACGAGCTGGACGACCTCGCCCAGGTGCTTCGCGGAACGGCTCGGCCTCCGGCGTATCGCCGCGGCCGGGGTCGTGACCGTCGGCCTCGTTCTGCTGTCCCTCCTGTCCGCACACTGAGAAGCCCGGGCCGCTCGCGCCGCCTGGATGGGCACCACGTGGGGTTCAGGCGGCGCTGCCGCTCTGCCCGCGACTGAGTTCCGCGGCGATCGGTAGGCCGCCGCCAGGCCGCTCAGCAGCACCGCCGCAAGCGCTCCCAGGACGGCCGGACTTTGCCGAAGGCGATGCCGACGGCGGCCAGCGGATACGAGCCTGCACGAACGCGATCAGGTCATCCATCGAGGACTCGACCTCGGCGTGTAGTCGCAATCCCGGAAACACCTCTCCCGGGCGTGAAGGAACCGTCATACCGGCGGCCACCACACAGAGAAGCCTTCCATCAGCGATGGCCAATTGCCATTCCAACTCCGCCCGGACCGGCAGCCGGACAGCCGCCCGGATGTAACGATCGCACCTCCCACAGAACCTCGGCGACCGGAATGAGCTCAACATCGAGGATCCACCTCTGGAAGAAGGTGATCCACTGCGCCTTGAACGCAGGTAACTGGCCCGCCCGGTGGTCGTGGCGCCCGGTTCACAAGAGCGAGACAGGCTCGCTGGAGTTCTTTCCAGCGAGCCTGTCTCGCGTTTCAGAGATTCGGGATCAGAGGTCGGGCACGACGGATAGCCTCACGTGGGAACCCGTACGCTGGCCCCTCTCCGGTCTGCGGCTGTTCCGTTGACCGTCCGGCCCGCGCGGTGGTACCGACGGAGGCGGAGCCGAAGTGGCCAGGAGCGCGGCGGTGGACTCAGCCGCCGCCCGCGCGACTTCCGGATAGACGCTGGTGTAGGTGTCGCGGGTGAACGTCGAGGAGACGTGCCCGAGGGTTTCCTGGACCACCTTCAACTCCACCCCGGCGGCGAGCATCAGCGAGGCGGCGCCGTGGCGCAGGTCATGCAGCCGGACCGGCGGCAGACCTGCCCGGGATGCGATCAGGTGGAACTGGTCGCTGACGTGCTGCGGATGCAAGGGCCGCCCGAGTTCGTCGGTGAAGACGAACCCGCTGTCGGCCCACGCCTTGCCCGCGGCCAGCTGCTCGGCAGCCTGGCGTTTGCGGTGGGCGCGCAGAACCTGGACGGTTTCCTCGTCCAGGGCGATGGTGCGGTCGCTGGCCTCAGTCTTCGGCTTCCCCTGAATCGGCTGCCAGCTGAGCTGAGTGATCTGCCAGTGCACCCCCGCCGTCCCGGCATTGAGATCGACGTCCTTCCACCGCAGGCCGACCGCCTCCCCGCGACGAAGGCCGCGCAGGGCGATCAGCCGATACAGCGCATACAGCCGATGCGCGCTCGCCTGGCCAAGGAAGGCCGAGGTCTGGGCCGGGGTCCACACCATGACCGACGACGGACGCGGCGTAGAGATATAGAGGCCGACAGTGTTGAAGGACCGGTTGTCTCGCCGCTCCCGCTCGGCGGCAAGCTGCCGCTGGAAGTCAGCGTTCCATTCGGTCACACGCTCATCCGTCCACACCAGCGCCTTGGGAGGCTTGGCGTCGGGGAGTTCGACCACGGCGGCGGGGTTGAAGTCGATCAGCCGGTCCTGCTTGATCGCCACGTTGAGCGCGTGGCGGAGGGTAGCGCGGATGCGGTGCATCGTCGCGGGACCGACCGACCGCCGATACTTCACCGTCGCCCGCTGGACGGGGTCGTCACTGGCGCGGGCGGTGGCGATGACGTCGTTGAACTCCTCGATCGCGTCGAACATGCCGCTGACGTCGGAAACCCGCAGCTGGTCCAGGCGTATATCTCCCAGATAGGGGACGAAGTAGAGCCGGATGTGTGCCTCGTACGAGCGCCGGGTGGTCGGGTCGATCCTTCTCTTTCGCTTGAGGAACTCCGCCATCCACTCGGCGACCGTGACGGTTCGGTCAAGGTCCTGGTGGGTTCGGACCTTGCGTCGCACCTCTTCGATCGACGGGAGCGCCTTGGTGTCCTTCAGGACCGAGAGCATCAGCTCGCAGATCTTCCGCCGTGTGTGCGGGTCCTCATCCAAGGCGAGCAGCCCGCGTGCGTGGCCGAGTTCGGCCTCTGCGTCTTCCAAGCTCGCGAACCCGTGACGCCGTAGCGGGGTGCGGCGTCGCCCGTCCCCGTGCGGGGGGAGTTCGAGCTGGTAGGCCCACTTGCCGTGGGTGCTGCTCCATCGCTCGCCTCCGCCGCCGGATCGGCGGAGTTTCGGGCATTTCTTCCCGAGCTGCTTGCCCGTCGCTGCGTCGCGGCAGCCGCAGGTCTTGTAGGTGGTGCCGTTCGCCACCCTTGATCACCTCTCCTCAGGCTGTGGACGGCGTGTGCCGTCGTCGTGGTAGCTGAGCAACGCCCACACCTCCCGCGTCGGCACCAGGTAGCTGCGGCCGATCCGCAGCACCCGGCAGGGGAACTCGCCGTTCTTGGCCAGCCGGTACGCCTTGGTCCGGCCGAACCCCAACAGCCGTCCCGCGGTGACCACATCGATCACTGCCGGAAGGTCACCGAGGTCGGTCGCCCGCATTGCCGGTGTCATCGCACGCCCCCGCACGGGCGCAGGTACGCCCCCTGGACGCGCTGGCGTGGTGTCGTTGCCCTGCCGGACTGGCGCACCCCACACCGCCGTACACGGGTGTGGCGAGGTATGGGGCGGCCGGTCCACCATGGACGCCGGTATCGACGCCCACCTCTGCAATGCGTGTCAAGCAATATCCGCTGGTCAGGAACCCCGCGTCGCCGTCGAACCAGCACCGTCCTCACCGCTCCTCCCGATCGGCAGACCGCCCGGCCTCGGCTGCGTCGGTGAGTGGTTTGTGGAAGATCAGCAGGTCTTCGTGGGCGATCGCGTGGATCGGCACCCTGCGTTCCCACGCCTTGCGTGCCTCGTGGAGCTGGAAGAACGACGCCCGGTTGATCACTCGGCCGTCGTCGATCCCGCACAGCAGGCACACGATCCGGTCGGTGAAGAGCAGCCCCGTCTGCTGAGCGACGTCGAAGACCTGGCCGGGCAGGTCGACGAGCTCGCCGCGGACCCGGTAGGGCCGGACGGTGATCGCCACGATGCCGCCGGGCCGCAGCAGGAGCGCGGTCTCGGCCAGGATCTGGGCGAAGCCGCCCAGCAGGGCGGGCAGGCTCTGATGGGCCAGGTTGGCTCGGTCGCGGGAGTAGTGGTGGTTCCACTTGCGGATGCCCGGATCGCCGGTATCGCGGGTGGAGCGGATATGCCCGTGGGTGTAGGAGCCGTAGGGCGGGGAGGTGAGCATCAGCGCTGCGGTCCCGGCCAGGCCGAGTAGGAGGCGAGAGGCGTTCCGGGAGTCCCCGGTCACGACCTGGGCTGTTCCGAGGGCACCGTTCCAGCGGGCGTGGGCGACGTTCTCGGCGGCGAGTTTGGCCCAGTGCGGCTCGTACTCGATGCCGGCCGCGTGCCGGCCGTGGTGGATCGCCTCGACCAGGGTGGTGCCGATGCCGCACATCGGGTCGATCACCAGCTCGCCCGGCTGCGTGTAGGTGGAGATCACCTTCGCGGCGATGGCGGGCAGCATCTTGCCCGGGTGCTTCATGGACTCGGGCAGGTAGCGGCCCCGCCGCTGCGTCCGTGAGGGCTGCTGCCCGGTGACCCATACTGATCCGATCAGCTCCCTCATCACCGCTCCTCCCCTTCTTCGTTCGGGTACAGCTCGGCCGAGACTGGCGGCCGGGCGGGTTTGGTGAAGATCAGCACGTCCGCGTGCGCCCGCAGCACCGTGGGCACATGCGGCGGGACAGCGCTCGTCCGGGCAGCGGTGAGGGCGGCTGGGAGCAGGGACAGGACGATCTGGCCTCGCCGGACCGACCCGTGCACCGCCACGATGTGCTGCAGGTAGACCAGCCCCGCGCAGCGCGCCTCCTGGATGAGGCCGGGTACCGGGTCATACGGGCGGCCGTCGACCAGGTGCACGCCGGTGACGACGGCCAGGTGGCCGCCATTGCCGAGCAGCGCGGCAGGCTCGGCCAGCGGGCTCTCTTCGAGGGGCAAGCCGACCGAACTGGTGAACGTGCTCGTCTCACAGGTCCGCTTGATGACGACGAGGGCTGCTTCACCACGTCGGTGGGCCAGCACCGGATAGGCGGCCTCGGGGCGGGCGACACGCACCTCCACCCTTCGCCGATCGGCTTCGCGGCCGCTGGTCACCCGCGTCCAGATGTCACCCGCCACTTCGGGGTCGGTGACAACGGCCGACGCGCGGCGGCCAAGGATCACCGCGTTGGCCGCCAGCGTGTGATCGGCAGGGTGGATATCGACGACCAGATCGCCGGGGCGAGTGCAGGTCGTGATGAGCTGGCGGGCGAGCCGTCCGGTGACCGGCATGCAGCAGCCGCTGCGGCAGACGGCGGGTGATTTGCCCTCCGGTGCGGTGAGCCAGACGCTGAGCGGCAGATGCCGCGGCGGGCCGGAGTGAGCGGAGAAGTCCTGGAAGGAGTGCGGCGAGGTCGTCACGATGGTGTGGCCCAGTCACCCAGGCCACCTGATCCCTGTCACTTACTCAAATACCTGCGACGAGATGCCGGTTAGGACAACCTCCACGCGAATAGGCGTGAGCGTCCGTACTATTGCCGCGTCTCGACGCCGCATGACGGCGGGCCCGCTGCGGCTACGAACGCGCCACACGCGGTGTCCGTGAGCGGCGGGGACGTGGGCCCATGGCGGCGTTTCAGGGACCAGTCGGGGTTCGGAAGGGGCGCGACGGTACGGAGGTGTCGGGGGGCTGCCCGTACCGTCGCGCCCGGCCTGTCCGCGCGCGGAGCGTCACGCGCGCCATCAGGCCCACATAGCGGTCCCCGCCCACCCCAGAGGGGGACCGCTCTCCCGTGCCGCCATCAGGGACCGCATCAAGCGGCACGGAGCTTTTCGATCATTGCTAGTGGAGATGCCGGGTGACGCCGTCCGGCGGGCCGGTGATGTCCCGCCACTCCTCATCGGAGACGGGCGGGATACCCATGAGTTCGGTGGCGACGTTCAGTCCGTTGCGAGTGAGACGGCCACCGCTGATCAGCCCTTGCGGACGATGCTGCTCCCGCCTGGCTATCTCCGCTGTCACCTCCAACGCTCGGGCGACCGTCTCGCGCATCTCCCGAAGTTCGTCGTCGGAAAGCTCTTGCCGGCTACTGAAGTCGGGCATGGGGAACACGCTCACGCTGCACCTCCCGCACAAGGTGACGAAAGCGGCATGAGATGGGTTGACGTGGGTTGTCCGCCTATGCGGAACCAGACGGCATTGCCTGCCTCGTCATCGTGATGGACTCCCCAGGCGTCGGCCATGACGTTCACCATCCACAGGCCTCGCCCGCTGCCGTCTTCCGGGCACGCCTCGCGGATGACGGGAACGCTGGCGCCCGATCCGTCATCGATGACCTCGCAGTGCGCGACGCCGTCCCCGGCCGCCAGGAAGACCGTGACCAGCCCGCCAGCCTTGCGCCCGGAATCTGAATGCACGACGGAGTTCGTGACCAGTTCGCTGAGCAGGAGAACGGCGTCTTCCCGGACCTCGTCCGCGACGTGTCCGGCCAGCAGGCCATCGGCCCATGCTCTGGCAGCGCCGACGGATACGGCCTGTCCGGCGAAGTCGGCCTGGCCAAGAGCGCATAGGTTCCGATCGCGCGAGACGGCCGCATATCCAGTCCGGCGGCGCACTCGCGCGCGGCTCGGTTTCTTCGTTTTCACGGATTCACCGCCGCTTTGACCTTTGTGGCCGCATCCTCATCAAGCGCCCACGCCCATTCAGCTCGCCGCCACAGACTCGACCATGAAGGCCTCCAGGTGAACACCCAGCCATGCGGCCGGCGAATCATCTCGACACGCAGGGGTCTGCCGCTCGGTTGCATAACGTCCAGCGCAGGGAATTCACCCGGAAGCAGCACAAGCGAGGTAGAGACCCCAAGGGTCCGCAGGTCCCAGGCCAGTCTCACCAGATGGATGAGCTGTTCCTCAGCTTGGGAGGCTATGTTCGGGGCCATATGGTCACCTCCATACCTGTTGCTATTCGAACGCACGGTCTGATCGTCACAACTGCTCCGACGGCTGGCCAGATATGTCCCTTTACTGTCATTGCCGCGCTGGGGAATGAAGTTCCGGCATTAGATTGCACGCTGTTTCGGTAGACGTGTAGCCGCAATTCGCCGACAATCGGACGACGGTAACTTTCGCCCGTTGTAGCGGTCTGTCAAAAGGCGTCATAGCGCCGCCAGGAGATCAGGGGAGGAAGCGAAGGATGGCGAACGATCTCGACCCGCGTCTGACACCGACTCAGCGCTTCGGGCGTGAACTGGCGCGGGCGCGCAAGGAGGCGGGGCTGTCCCAGGAGCGGCTCGGCATGCGTTTGGGCGTGTCAGGGTCGCTCGTGGGACACATCGAGATCGGCAACCGAAACCCTAAGCCGGACTTGGCCGCCCGCTGCGACGAAGTGTTCGGTACCGGCGACTTCTTCGCCCGGCTCTGCCGGAACATCACCTCTCCGTCGGCGCCCCATTGGTTCCTCAGATGGTCAGAGGAGATCGAGCCCCGGGCACGGGTACTACGGAGCTGGGATCCGCTACTGATTCCCGGACTACTCCAGACTGAGGACTACGCACGTGCCGTCTTCCGCGGCGGCCTTGCCACCTCGGATCGAGCCGTTGAAGAACAGGTAGACGCGCGCATGACCCGACAGATCATCCTCGATCGTGATCACCCTCCAGCGCTGTGGTTTCTGCTGGATGAATGGGTACTGCGCCGCCCGATAGGAGGTCCAAGCGTCATGCATGGACAGCTTGACCGCTTGGCAACCGTGGCATGTCGTCAGAATGTGAAAGTTCAGATCGTTCCGCACAACGCGCCATGCACGATCAGCTTGACCTCGGGGTTCGCCCTCGCCGAACTACCAGACGCGCCAACCACGGTGTCCATAGAGTCTTCGGGCGCAGGTGAGGTGTCTGCCGAGCATGAATTGGTGAGCCTCATGTGGAACACCTATGACAGGATTCGTGCCGAAGCCCTTCGTCCCGGTCAGTCACTAGAGATGATCAAGGAAGCACGAGACCAATGGAAGACAAAGGCCTGACCGATGTAGACCTCTCCACGGCCGTATGGAGGAAGAGTGCCCGTAGCGGAGCCAACGGTGGCAACTGCGTCGAGGTCGCCAGCAATCTTCCTGGGATCATCGCGGTCCGTGACAGCAAGGACCCCGATGGCCCCAAGCTGCTCTTCTCTCCCGCCGAGTGGCGAGCCTTCATCGGTGGTGTGAAGGATGGCGATTTCGACGCGTAGCGTCCGGCGACGTTTCTCGTACGGCTCCTCACCTCATGGGGCTGACTGACGTTCCCTGCACCTGTCAGGGCCAGAGCGGCTGCGCGCGGGTGGCGGCTGAGACGAGCGGGGCCGCGTCGATCTCGGTGAATGTCAACGGGACGTCGAAGGCTGGCCACTCCACGACGAACTCGAACGGTTCAGGTGGCGGCAGTGGCCATAGCCACAGATGCCAGCTCCGATACGCGAACCGGCGGCCACTTGGCTCCCCCTTTCCACTGAGGAACCGAAGAACCGGTCCGGCCGGTCGATCGAGCGTTTCGGGGTCCGCTTCCCCGATGGAAGCAAGGCAACGATCTTCGATGGGATGCGGCAGACCGGGGAATGGCCTGGTACCGCGATCAATGGGACGGCCAGGTCGACAGCCTCGGCGTGCGTCTCATCGATGCCGATCAGGGCGAGCAGGCCGGTCCAACTACGCGGCTGGAGTTGGGCGTTCGGAGCGCGGCCCTCCGCATACGCCTTTGCAGCGGAGACGTCCCGATCTGGGACGTGGCGTTACCCAACAATATCCCGCGAGCGGTGTGCGGCAGGCCGGTCGTTCACCCCCCAGGAGTGGCAGCAGTACATTCCCACCGAGCCGTACCGGCCCAGCTGCCCTGCCCACTGATGGAACATCATGATCATGGCGGATCTGCGGCTCTCTAAGCCGGAGATCCGCAGCGGGCCCGGCGACGTTCATGCGGTTCGCGGCAGGGCATGAAGCAGCACCTTGACCGTCAGGCGCGGGGGGCAAAAGCAGTGCTGTCGCCGAGCGGTGCGCGGGAGAACGGCTCCCCTAACTACCGTCATGCTCGTCCGCGTAAGACTGTTTCAGCTGGTACGGCCGGTGGTTCTTCAGGGAGGTGCGACGCCGGTTGTAGGGCATCGTGGTCTCGATGGATGCGAGCATCGCGATCTTCTGCACCTCATCAGGGGGTGTGCCCTCTTCGGAGCAGGACCGATCAGACGACCAAGATCACAAACAGTATTAAGATATCGTCGTGGCGGCTCGGTTGGCAGCTCGAGCGCAGGCCCAGGAGGCGGCCACGGCGGCAACGATGGTGGAGTGACGGTTGTAGGTGTAGGCATCACCGTCAGCTTGATCTATGCCACGTGAAGGAAACCGCGGACCGGGTATGGAGCCGTCCGGTAGCTGGGCCTGAGCTAGGTGGTTCCACAGCCGTTCGTCCAGCGTGGGCTGGGGGAGGCATGCGTCTACGGCCAGCAGTTCGCCTAGCAGGTCCCAGTCCTCCTCCTCGCACCACACTTGTGACCAGCATGGCAGCCAATCGTTGAGGTAAGCCGCTAGAGCGGTGGGCAGATGTGCGGGCGCTCGGCCCCAGTCCGTCAGGTAGAACACGGTGTGCGTGAGTGCGTAGGCGTGGTGGTGATCCAACAGCCATGGTTCGGGTGTGCGCGCCAGCCAAGTCCTCGTGATGGCCTCCTCCAGGTCCACGTGCTCGACGGGGAGCCCGAGGGCGCGCTGGGAGGTCAGCCGCGCCAGCAGATGGAAGGGGGCGACCTCCTTGGCGCTCCAGTTGCGTGTTGTCACGAGCTGGGCGGCGATGTGCTCGATTCCCGCATGGCGCCTGCCCCTCTCCCGCAGGAAGGCATAGAGCGAAAGGACGCTGCCCTCCCCCGGCTCGGCCTTTAACAGTGCGAACAGGACTTCTCCCGCATCGATCTCTTTCCAGATCATGTCGACCATCTCGTGGGCGAGTCGATGCCGGTCTGTGCGCGGATCGCTGGCCCGCAGGACGGCGGTGCCGGCCAGCGCGAGTTCGGTCAGTGGCGTCAGCGCGCGCCCCCACCAGAGAGCGTCTATGTATCGGTGCCGGGGATGGTCCGGGCAGCCGCGCTGGCGAAGGCAGGCGGTACAGGAGCGCTCAGGGAGGAGCGGCGGCTGCAGGATGTCGGATGCCCGCAGCTCGGTGCTCAGCCGGAATCGGTCGAGGTGCTGATGTAGCCAGCGCACTGCCCCGTCGGCGATGGTGTCGAAGATCGGGCCGGTCATGAGCGCTTCCCGTTCAGCAACGCGCGGGCGGCCTGCAGATGGTGCACGGCCTGGGGATCGTGAGGCGTGCGCTGGGCCAAAAAGTCGATGCCCGTCTCCAGACCAAGGGTGTGCGGTGCCATCCCGGACAGGGCGAGCCAGCGCGCGGCGCCGGCGGCCTGCCGGTAGTCGCGTTGCATGACCGCCCGGACGAATCCCCGGGCGACGTCGAGGACGCGCTGTCGGACCAGGGCGAGCAGGGCCGGACGGGCGCCGGGTTCGGCCTGGTCGGCCAGGTCGGCAAGGTGTGCTGTCAGCTGGGGCCAGGCGAGGTTGGCCAGGTGCTGGGTGTCGTGCTGGCGCGGGTGCGCCGCGACGTCAGGGGCGTGCTGGTGGACGCGGCCGGAGCTGGCAGGGGCCGGGGCCGAGTGGTCGTGCTGGGCTGGGGAGGAAAGCCCTATGCCGGGCGAGGGGGCGGCAAGGAGGCGACGAGTGGCTGCGGGCACGTCGATGAAGCCGTTCAGGCAACGTTCAGTCTGACCGTGGCTCTGTTCGGGCATGCAGGGGCGGGCGGTGGCCAGCAGCGCATCCCGGACCGCGAGCGCGTCGGGTGGCTGGCCGAGGTGGCGTTGCAGGCTGATCAGCAGGGCTGCGGCGCCGGTGACCAGGGCGACGGCGACGCAGGTGCCTTTCTGCGCTTCGATGTCACCATCGGGGTGGGCGCCGTAGACGGCCTCGCCCAGGGCGGTGATGCCGTGCCCGGTGTAGGCGGGTCCGTGGTTGCTGAAGTAGAACATGGCGCCGTCGGCCCGGTGGGCGCCGACGGCCAGCACGCCGGGCAGGATGGCGGGAGCGATGCTGTTGTTGCCGTAGTCGTTGCCGGCCGGCGCGGTGATGAGCACGCCGGCGTCGATGGCGCGGGCGATGGCGCGTTTGAGCATGTCGTCGGCGTCGTGGGAGGCGGTGGGGAAGGCCAGGGTGAACTGGATGATGTCGGCCCCGGCCTCCACCAGTTCCTCCACGGCGCGCGCTCCCGACAGCGGGTCGGGCGGGTTCTCCTCGTCGACTGGCGGGGAGAGGAATAGGGCGCGGCAGCGGGGGGCCAGGCCGGGCAGGATGCTGCCGGGCTGGCCGAGTAGCACGCTGGCGGTCCAGGTGCCGTGTTCGGCCATCTTCGGGTCGGTCTGGGTGGGGGGCAACCACCAGGTGGGAAGCACGCGTAGGTCAGCGCCGGTGAGGCTGGGGTGGGACAACTGTGGGGGTCCGTCGACGACGCCGATGGTGATGCCCGGATCTCCGCCTTGGGTGTGCCGCCACAGCTCGGCGATCCCGGCCACAGCCTGCGCGGGATAGCGCGGCGGGGGCGCGGATCGGTCGGGCGGGGTATCCGGCTGCGCAGTCGGTGGGGCGGCGGTCCCGGGCGCGGGGCCGGGGGCGGTGCGGGCATCGGCCATCGGCGGGCTCCTGTCGTCGTCGGGGTTGCCAGAAAGAGGGGGCGACCGACCTTCAGAGGGCCGACAGCTTGGCCTGCTCATAGGACGGCCGGCTGAAGGCGGCGGGGTCGTTGACGTTGGCGTTGAAGGTGAGCAGGTTGCGGATGCGGGTTCGCTGCTCGCGAGTCGCAGCGTTCAGGCCGAGGGTGGTGTAGGGGTCGATCAGCTCGGGTCGGCGCACCGGGGGCGCCTGCGGGGGACGGCTCACCAAAACACTCCTTCTCTCGAGGGCAGGTGGAACAGGTGGGCGGTCAGACTTCGGGCCAGGAGCGGACCTGGCCGATGCTGACCGGCAGGACGTCCTTGACGTCGATGGTGAAGCGGTAGACGCGCTTGGCCCGCTTGCTGTTGTCAGGGTCGAAGAAGCGCAGCTTCACATCCCAGCAGTCGCTGTCAGGGCGGCCGTAAGGGCTTTTCTCCACGTCGATGTTCTGCAGGGCCATGCCGTGGCCGAGAGCCTCGGCCAGGGTTTCGCGGGCCTGGACGGCGTTGGTGGCGGCGTAGTTCAGCGCGCGGTCGCGGCTGGTGGCGCCGAAGTTGCGCAGGTCGTAGTAGATGCGCTGGAGGAAGTCGGCGACCGCGTCGCTGAGGGGGGTGCCGTGATCGTGGCCGCGCTGGTTGTGCTCGGGCACACCGCAGTCCATGACAGCCTGGGCTAGCGAGGCGACCGACCAGCCGTACAGGCCGCGAGTCAGGTTCACCTCGACCACCGGCACGTACTGCCCGTTGAACAGCTTCGCGGTACGGCCGGGCAGCGTGCCGGGGATGGACACCCGGTCGACGAACTCGGCGTCGTCCTCGGCCTTGAGCTGGCGCTCCAGGAAGTCGGTCAGCCGCTCGTACACATCGGGCCCGTACCCGCCGACCGGCTCGATGGCGTAGATCGGGGTCAGGTCCAGATTCAGCGTCCAGATCAGCGGCCGCGCCTCGGAGGGGTGCTCGCGCAGGTAGGCCACCATCTGCCGCGGATCGTAGGGGTTGGCCGGCACGCTGTGCCCGTCCACCTGCACCGTCGGCATGAGCTGCTTGAAGGAGTCACGGCGGGCCTCGCTGCCGAAGTCATAGCCCAGCGTTCCTAGCGCGTACACCAGCCGCTGCGCCGCGGGCGGAGCCTGCTGGGGCTCATCTGCCGAGGGCACCACACCGGCAGGGATCGGCGGCGGCGTCACGACGGGAGCGGGTACCGGCGCCGGAGGGGCGGTCGTGGGGATGAAGGACTCGCCAGTGGTGCAGTCACACCCGGCTGGGGCACCGGTGTGCGGCAGGGCGCCGCAGGAGGGGGCCACGGCCGGCTCGCCCGCGTCCACCGGGGAGTCCGGGCCCGCCGGCGTGGTGGCCGAAGAGGTCGAGGATGAGGTGGTCACAGCAGTCACCGCTTTCGTGATGTTGAGTGTTCCGTTCAAGTGCTGCAGGCATGCCGCGCCCTGACCGCCCAGCCCGTCCAGGCGGTCGAGGCTGTCGAGCGGGCCGGTGCCCGGCTCGCAGGGATCGGCGGTTTCGCGCAGCAACTCGCCGACGGCGAGAGGGTCCGGTTTGCCACCCTGGCGCAACTGCAGACAGGTCAGCAACGCCGCCACCCCCGCCACGATCGGTGTGGCCAGGCTGGTGCCGGTCATCGTCGCGATCCCGCCGCCCGGTACGGCGACCCGGATGTCCTGGCCGGGGGCCAGCAGCCCCTGTCGGCGGCTGCCGGGCCCGAAGTTGCTGATCGGCAACGGCCGTCCGGCATCGTCGCACGCGCCCACGGCCAGCACCCCCTCCAGGGTCGCCGGCACGTGATCGCACAGGCAGCCGTCGTTGCCGGCGGCTGCCACGATCAGTACGCCCTGCTCGCGGCAGCGGCGCACCGCCCGCGTCAGAACGTCCTCGGCCTCGCCGGCGTCGGCCAGCTGTCCGCCGCTGACGTTGATGATGTGCGCGCCGGCCTCGGCTGCAAGCTCGATCGCGCGAGCCAGCTCCAGTTGGGAGGTGCGCCGCCCTTCGACGAACACCGGCACGCTGATCGCCCGGCACGCCGGTGTCACACCCATCACCGGGCCGTCGTGGCGGCCGAACAGCACGCTGGCCACCGCAGTGCCGTGGGCCGCCTTGGCACCTGCTGCACCGGCGGGCCAGACGTCACGCACCTGGCTCGGCTTTCCAGCCGGAAAGGCCGGGTGCGTCTCGTCGACCAGCCCGTCGACGACGGCCACCGTGATCCGGTCGTCGCCCGTGGTCAACTTCCACAGATCGGCCAGTCCGGGGATGTCCCGCACCTCGCCCATGTCGCTCCTGTCACTCCCCCGCTGGCGCTTGGATGGCTGACCCACTGCGATGAGCGCCCGACGCCGCCTTGTCTGGAACGCAGAGGGCACCGGGCACTCACCGGTTCACCGGTTCACCGGCTGGTTACTCGTCGTTCTCGTCGGCGAAGGGAACGCCCGGAATCGGCACAACCGGCCAGAGGGACTGCTCCGCGCCGTCACGGTCGGTCGAGGGAGCACCGTTGATGGTGCGCACCACAGGGGCGGACTGGATGGGCAGGTTCATTGACCTTTCCTTTCTGCTGGGCAGTGATGCCGCACACCAGCATTCCCCTACTCACGGTTACTTTATAGATACTCTCTGCTACCAGAGGTCGGCCGCCGCACGTGGCCGGGGCGGTCGCCGCCGCAGCCCTCCTAGTAGTGCTTTGTTGGGTCAGGCTTTTGTGGCTGGTCCGTTTCGGGATGTAGTGGTGCGATGCGGGCGTGACCCCCGAGCACCTTGCCCATGTCCGGCAGCAACTGGAGTCCTTCGCTGCAGAGATGTTCGCTCCTTTGGCCCGCCGGGATCAGCGGGCCAAAGGGCTGACCTACCTGCGGGGCCTGCTGCTGGACGGCCGCCGCAAGTCGATGCAGCCGATGGCCGAGCGCCTGGGTGTCGACCACCAAGGACTCCAGCAGTTCCTCACCTCCTCCACCTGGGATCTCACCCAAGTGCGCCGCCACTTGGCCACCCCGGGCGGTCGCCGCCATCACCCCGGTGGCCTGGGTGATCGACGACACCGGCTTCCCCAAGGACGGAATCGCCTCACCCGGCGTGGCCCGGCAGTACTCCGGCACCCTGGGCAAGGTCGGCAACTGCCAGGTCGGCGTCAGCGTGCACGCGGTCACCGACGCCGCCTCCTGCCCGCTGAACTGGCGCCTGTTCCTGCCCGCCTCCTGGGACCCCGCGCAGGCCGCTGACGATGAGGCCGCCGAGCAGGTCAGCGCGCGCCGCGCCCGCTGCGCCATCCCCGATGGCGAACACCACCGGCCCAAGTGGCAGCTCGCGGTGGAGATGCTCGATGAGCTGGCCGCCTGGGGTCTTGCGCCGCCGCTGGTGGTGGCCGATGCCGGCTACGGCGACAACGCCCACCTGCGCGCGGCCCTGTCCGAGCGCGGCCTGCACGTGGTGCAGGTCAAAGGAGCGGTCACCGCCCACCACGCCACCGACGAACCCGACCCGGTCACGTACTTGGGCCGCGGCCGCCCGCCCCGGCCACACCGCTACCCGGCCCGGCCGATCAGCCTGCGCGAGCACGTGCTGGCCGCCGGACATCAGGCGGCGCAAACCGTGACCTGGCGGGCCGGCTCCAAAGGGCTCATGACCTCCCAGTTCGTCATCCTGCCCGTTCGCGTCGCCGGGCGTCGGCCGCGCCCCGCAGCCGACGGCACGCTGCCGATCAGTCTCCTGATCGCGCAATGGCCCGACGATGAGCCCGAGCCGACAAGTACTGGCTGACCGTCCTGCCCGCCGGCACTCCACCGGCCACGCTGGTCGCCCTGGCCAAGATCCGCTGGCGGATCTCGAGCACGACTACCGCGAACTGAAGACCGGCCTGGGCCTGGACCACTTCGAGGGCCGCTCCTGGATCGGCTGGCATCGCCACGTCACCCTGGTGACCTCCGCGCATCTGTTCTGCACCGAACTGCGCCTGCACGACCCAAAAGCTGCGGCCTGACCCTCTACACGATCCTCAAGGAACTCCAGGTGCTCCTGGCCACCTGGACCGGCCGCTGCCCGACCTGCTCACAGCGACCACCCTGATCACCTAACAAAGCACTGATAGGGGCTTGTCAGATGTCAGCCTTCCAGGACGGCCGGGTGTGACGGGGGCCCATCCATCAGGAACCGCTGAACGAGACCAGTGAGGCCGAGGGGGTAGACGGTCTGGTGGGTGGCACCGAGTTCGGAAAGTGACCACCACTGCCAGGCGAGGATGTCGTCGGTCTGCGTGGCCCTGGATGGGTTAACTTCTCCCGCAGGGACTCGGGCGACGAAGTAGCGCTCCACCTGCCGGGTGAGCTCGCCATTGATCACATGCTCTTTGGCTCGGGTGGCGATCTCGAAGCCGATTTCAACCGCCTCGACACCGAGCTCTTCATGCAGTTCCCGTACGGCGGCCTGGACGTGGGTCTCTCCGGGTTCGAGGGCTCCGCCGGGGGTTGCCCAGAACACGCCGTTGCCTTCGTCGTAGCGCAGCAGGAGTATCCGGTCGTCCTGGTCGAGCACGACCACACGGGCAGCTGCACGGATGTGTGTGGTGGGCATGTCGCTCATCGTAGTTCTGACGTCCTCAGCTTTCCTTCTCCACGAGATAGTCACCCAGACAGAGAGCGTCCAGGTCCGTGTCTTGGAACGTGGCCAGCGCGTCCGCTGGGGTTTCGACGATCGGCTCGCGATCGTTGAATGAGGTGTTCAGCACCACCGAAACGCCGGTGATCTTCCCGAAGTGGCTGATCAGCGAGGCGAAGCGCGGGTTGACGCTGGGGTTGACGGTCTGGGCCCGTGCGGTCCCATCGACATGGACGACGCCAGGAATCATGGGCTTGCAGTCGTCGCGTACGGCCGGCGCCAGCAGCATGAACGGGGACAGGGCGCCGTCCATGTCGAACCAGCGGGAGGCGTCGGCGTCCAGTACGGCCGGTGCGAACGGGCGGAACGGCTCACGATGCTTGATCCACCCGTTGAGGGCGTCGCGGGAAGCAACGGTGCGCGGGTCGGCCAGGATGGAGCGGTGGCCGAGCGCGCGGGGGCCGAGTTCGCTCCGGCCGTCGAACCATCCGATCAGCTTCCCCGCGGCGAGCATCTGCGCGGCCGTGGCGGCGATGTCACTCTCACGCCGCCAGGTGAACGGGACGAAGGACCGTTCCGTGAGACCTGACCGGGGGTCGCGGCGCAGCGCCAACTCGATCTCGTCGTCGCTGTAGTGATGTCCGAAGGCATCATCGGCGATCGGCCGCCTGGGGATCTGGCCGGTGAGCTGGTGCAACCCGTACAGGGCGCACCCCAGGGCCTGACCGCGGTCGGACGCCGGCGGCGGCACGAACAGGCCGGTCACGGCAGGTAGGCGACGCAACTCGTCGTTGGCGACGCAGTTGAGCGCGACTCCTCCCGCCACGCACAGGTTTCCGATCCCTGTCTCTGCGATCACATTCGTCGCGAGACCGGAGAGGACCTGCTCCACCTGGGCCTGCAGGTAGGCGGCCGCGTTGATTCCGCGCTCGTCTCCGCCTTTGCTGCCTGCTGGCCCGAAGTCCCAGCCCGTGCGGGCGATCAGGTCGGCGACGCCAGCGGCATGGGTGGCGGCCAGGCGCCCGTAGACGCGGGTACCGCGCAGGTCGAACAGCGGGGCGGCGAAGATGTCGGGGTCTCCGAAGCTGGCCAGCGCCATGGTTTTTCCGGCTTCCTGGGCGGACCAGCCGAGGTACTCGGTGAACGCCTCGTAGGTGGCGCCGATCCCGCCCGCGCGGCCCCGGGACGGGTCGTTGCCGCCGAGCCGTTCGATCCCGTCCAGCGTGGCCACGTAGTAGGTCTCGGTGTCGGTGTTGTTGCCCGCGCCGTCGGCGACCAGGACGGTCGCCTGGTCGTAGGGGCCGAGGCAGTAGGCCGTATAGGCGTGGGAGAGGTGATGGTCGACGATGACGATCCGTGCCGGGTCCACGCCCAGGTGGTGCATGCCGGTGTCGGCGGCCGTGAGCGGGATCCGGCCGAAGTTGCTGGCCACCACGAGGTCGACGTCGGCGAGGGTCATGCCGGTGGCGCGGAGGCAGTAGAGGAGGGCGGCCTGCCAGCCGGGGCTGTATCGGCGGCGGTTGAGCCGCTCCTCGCCGATCGCGATCATCGTGTCGGGGGTGACGAGGGCGGCTCCGCCGTCGTGGCCGAAGTTGATGCCGATCACGCATGGGGTTGTGCTGGTCATGAGCAGCTCCGAGGGGTTACTGGCGCAGGGCGTGGTAGGGGTTCCACAGGCTGGTGTGGCCGTCGACCTGGGTGAGGGCGGCGAGCTGGAACATCTGCATCAGCCCGCCCCGGTAGGCGAACGCGTCCGTTACTGTCCGGCCGAACAGATCCCGTCCGCCTGACTCCGCGTAAAAATCTGCGAATCTGGCGTCTACGTCGGGCTGGCCGGGCGCGGTGGGGATGTGCGCGGGAAGGAGTGCGCCGGCGGCGCGGAGCTCGCCGGCGACGACCGACAGGACCGCCGCCGGGTCGAGCGGGTCGGTGTCGATCACCAGAGGCGGGTTGGGGCAGAGAGCCCGGCTGTGTTCGGTGTAGAACTCGGCCATCCGCCCCAACAGGCCGGGGTCGTACCACTGGCGCAGCCATCGGTGGGCGGGGCGGCCTCCGCGGCGTTCCAGGCTGGCGTCCACGCTCACCAGCAGGATCACCGTCCGCAGCTTGCTGCCGTCGTACAGCGGGGCGATGTGCCGCCGGAAGTAGGCCAGCGCTTTCTTGTAGGGGAAGGCGTCGCGCTGGCGGGCGGCCCAGGTGTAGGCGAGCACGCCGAGATGGTTACGGTCGCACACCACCACGTTGGTGTCGGCGAGGGCGGCGTCCCGTAATGCTTGGGCGCGGGCCTTCTCCTGCCGCAGGTACCACAACGTCTCCTGGGCTGTGCTGGCGTGGACGGGAGTGGTTTCCCCGCCCAGCGTGATGTTCGGTTCGGAGAAGAAAAGGGCGGTATCGCCGAGGGCGGGGACGAGCGCGCCGAGCAGTGTCGTCTTTCCGGCGCCGGGTGGGCCTTCCAACGCGAGCATCACCTCCTTCATCGCAGGGCGCCTTCCGATGCTGGCACGTTGGTCCACGCGCCGTTCTCGGCCGCCGACGTCGCCGCGGCGACGGCCAGGGCGAGGCTGCGCAGATGGTCGGTGACGTCGTGCTCGGGCACCGTGTCGCTGTCCAGGGCCTGGGCGAATGCCCTGTAGGCGCCGAGAATCCCGTCGGGCACCCATTCGCCGGACGGGCTGAATGTCTCGGATGTGGTGGCGGTATGGAGGGTGGCGGTGATCGTGTAGGTGAGAGGGCTGAGAGCTGTCTGACCGGGCAGGATGCGCGCGCGTGCGGACACGGCCACCGGTTCGCCGGCGAGCTGACGGGCCAGGTCCAGATAGTGCAGCCCGTGATCGAGGAACAGATAGTCGGGGTGGTCGATGTACCAGGCGCGGATGTCCTCGCTGAAGTGGTGGACGTGCGCGAGGTGGGCAATGTCGCCGAGCCTGCCGGAGCGCGCCCAGTCCAGGAGCAGCCGCTGGGGCGGAGCCCACCGCAGGTTGTGGTTCACGGCGAGAGGAACACCGGCCTCGGCGGCCTCGCGGGCGATCGCGAGGGCCTCCTCCAGGGTGTAGGCGAGCGGCTTCTGCACCAGCAGCGGCTTCCCGAACGGCAGCAACTCGCGGATGACCTGCAGCCGGTCGTCTGGCCGGGTCGCCACGTCGATCACGTCGACGTCAGGGTCCGCGGCCACCTCGGCGGCAGTGTCGTGGATCCTCACCTTCAGGCCGGGGAACGCGTCGGCGAGGGCGGCGGCGGTGGCGCGGCTGCTGCTGCACATCGCCGTGACTGGCACGCCACCTGCTGCGTAGGCGGGCAGGTGCCCGGTGCGGACGATCCTGCCCGCGCCTACCACGCCGACTCGGCGTGGTGCCTCGTTCTTCATGAAGCCTCCTGGAGCTGTGACTGCATCCGGCTGATGCCGTTGGCGAGGCAGGCCAATCTGTAGGCGAGCCGTTCGATGACTTCAGCGAGATCCCCAGTCCCGCCGCCCACTTGCTGGCGGAAGGTGATGAGTCGTCGTGCGATGGCCGACCACATCCGATCGGCCGGTGCCATGGGCGGGATCGGGACCGGGCTGGGCTGGGGATCGTAGGCGATGACCTGGCCGGGGCCAGCAGGCCCGTACGGCGGGCCGAACGTCGCCGTGGTGGTGCCGGTAGGGCCGGTGAAAAGCGCCTGGTCGATGTGGGTTCCGGGAGGGGCCGCGCCGACTGTGAGCGCGATGAGGGCGCCGTTGGGGGCACGGACACATGCGTGGACACTGGTGCCGGTCACCGTGCAGGCGACTGGCTGAGCCCGCGGAGATACCAGTGCCAGCACCGTCAGCAGGTGGTAGCCCTGCCACAGAAGGATCTTCAGTGCCTGCTGTCCCGCGGTGCTGAGCCCCGCCGGGCACGGCTGGGGCGGGTCGGCAGAGAACGTGTAGGCGTCCGCGGCTGGGGGCAGGAACTGGCGGCGTTCCCGCTCGTCTGTGCCGTCGGCCTTGACCAGCCAGCCTCCCCGCAGGTCCCCGCTGGAAAGGTGCTGGAGGAGCACGTCGACGGCGCCGTCGTGGGCGCGTACCGCCCCGACTTCCAGCAGAAGGCCAGAGCGTGCGGCCTGCTGCCGAAACCGCCGGGTCTTGGCGATGTCCAGGCTCACGGGCTTTTCCGTGAAGACGTGAACGCCGGCCGACAACGCCCGCTCGATCCACGGCTCGTGGACGCCGGTGAGCACGGCAAGCATGTCGGCTCCGTCGATCAGGTCGTCATCGTCCCGGGCCACCTTGGCGATGCCGAACTGGGCGGCGGCGTGCTCGGCGCGGCCTGGTTCCCGGTCTGCGACGGCGATGACCTCGAAGGCGGGGTGAGCGGACAGGACAGGCAGATGGATGCCGTACGCGGCTCCCCCGCACCCGGCCACCGCGATCCGCCACGGCTTCCGCACCTCGCTCACCTGCTATCTCCCAACAGCAGCGCGCCGGACAGAGCGTGACAGGCGATCTCGTCCTCGGGCAGGCGGCGCAGGTCCGGATTGAACAGCTCCACCGACACCGGCCCGCCGTACCCGGCCGTCTCCAGACCGCGAACGAACCTCTGCCATGGGAGAGCCCCGTCGCCGGGGAACAGCCGCATCGCGTCTGTCCATTCCCCGGCTGGGATCTTGTGTGGGATGTCGGCGATCTGAACGTGCCCGATCCGCCACGGGTCGAGCCCCGCCAGGTGTGCCGGGTTGGCTCCGGTCACGGCCCAGTGGAAGGAGTCGACGCACACGCTCACCGCACCGAGCAGTGTCTCCCCGCCGGCGTCGTCGAGCAGACGTTGAAGCTGTGGCAGGTCCGTGACGAACTCGTTGCGCCCATCCAAGGACGGCGGTAGCCCGCTGCGGACGCCGACCGGTTCGACAGCGAGTGTCACGCCGTGCAGCGCGCAGTCGGCCGCGAACCGGCGCAACCGGCTGATGGCCAGCTCGCGGGCGGCGGCCAGGGGGAGATCCGTTCGCGGGTTGACGACGAGCGTCGCGACCGGACACCGGATGGTTTGGAAGGCGTGGAGCCGTCCGGCCAGCCCGTCCAGGGCGAGCTGGTACGTCGTCTCGTCGACCAGCAGCGGGTGCGGCAGGACAGGGCCGTCCGGGAGCAGCCCGCACGCGGCGGCGACCTGGATCCCGAGCCGGTCCAGCAGGTCGACGGCTTTGTCCGGCCCGAACGCGACAACCTGCTGGATCGATACCTCGATGTGGCCGATGTTGTTGGCGGCGGCCAGCGCAGCGACTTCGGCGAAGCCTAGGCCGCTCACGGTAGCGGGGTTCAGACAAGGCGCGAACATCTTGTCGCACATCGTGACCATGCCTCTCTCAGGCGGTGGTGAGGGTGCCGGACAGCAGCCCGTCCCGCACCTTGTCCAGGTCGCCCATCACTTCCGCGATGACCCGGCGGGCCAGGCCGTCGTCGATCCGGCTTTCGCCGGACGTCTGCACCACGACCTGCCACGGGTCGCTCAGGTCACGCCCAGACTGGGACACCAGCGCGACCGCGACGGTCTGGCCCGTCTCAGCGTGCAGCCGCTCGGCGGCCTGCTGGGCGGCCAAGTTGTAGAGCTTCCCGACGTGGTAGACCGGGTTCTTCCCCGATACGCCTTCGGCGCTCCAGGGACGCCACATCGAGATCACCCCGTTGGCCCGGTTCCCTCTCCCGACCACTCCCTCGTCACCGGATTCGAGAGAGGAGCCGGTCGCCGTGAGATACAGCTCCCGCCGCTCGTCGTTGTCGCGGGTGTTGACCGCGACGTCGATCAGGCACTGCGGGGCGATGTTGTGCGCCACCTCCCGGATGAGGGCGCGGGCCTCGGCACGCCGCGTCGAGTAGGTGGCCAGGTCCGGGGTGTGGACGGCGATCTGCGGGACGCACGCGGTGATGTGTACCTCGCTGCCGTGCCGAACCACCATGATCTTGACGTCGGTTCCGTACCAGGGACACGCGGCGGCCATCTCCGGAGACGTCAGGTACTGCTCGATTCCAGCGACGACCTTCTCGGCCAGCCCGGCCGGGGCGTAGCCGACGCCGGCGGAGGTGTCGTTGCTGAACATGCGGGCCCGCTCGGCCAGGTCGTCGAGGCTGCGGGGGGCGAACCAGAACCGGCGCCCGGCCTGCTGCTCGTCGACCTCGCCGAGCACCGCGCCGGGGCTGGACGCCTGCGTCACCCGCGGCCGCACCACCAGATCGCGGGAGATGTCCAGCAGCGGCAGCGCGGCCCCGAGATAGTCCCGCACCGCCTTATCGATGATCTCCTGAACGGGGATGCCCGTGTCTCCGAGAGCGGCGGTAAACCGGCCGTTGATCAGCGCCGTGATCGGCTTGGTCAGCTCCCCGTGTCCGAAGGTGACGTCGGCGGCTCCGCCGAGGAGCGCGGTCTTGTCGCTGTTGTGGTGCAGGATCGCGCCGAACTCCTTCAGGCAGAAGTTGCTGTAGGCACGGGAGACGGCTTCGGCAACGCCGTCTGCCAGGGTGTCGGGATGCCCGGCGCCTTTGCGTTCGACGACCTCGATGACGTGGTCGGCCGCCGGTAGACCCTTCTCTACGGTGATGTTCATGCGGTGTCCCTTTCGTGGGTGCGGCTGGGCGCGGCCGGTAGAAGCGTTCGGCCGGTAAGCAAGAGCCGAGTACGTTCGGCGTGGTAGGCGGCGATGCGTGCGATGTCGCGCAGCGAGGCGGTCGCCTGCGCGCTGTCGAGGAATCCCCATGCGCGGATCAGTCCGTCGGCGGCTTCGCACAGGTCGGCGGCTCTCGCGCGTAGTGCGGCGGCCGGCACGGCGACGCTGGTGCGCATCCGGGCGACGCAGATGCCGTGGCCGATGCCTTGGGTGAGGAACCAGGCGAACCGGGTCTGGGGGAAGCCGACGGGGTGGTCCACCACGGCCTCGGGTTCGATCACCACGCGTAGCCCGGCCTGGAGGGCGCGGTCGGCGTATTCGAGGTCTTCGCAGTCCAGAGGGAGCTTGCCTCGGCGGCCCAGGTCGGTGCGCAGGAGCCCCAGCGTCGGCAGCGCCAAGCGGTCTATGAGCATGTTCGCAGTGACGATCCAGTACGGCCACCCGTATGAGGTCCGCGCGCTGGGCCAGTCGAGCGGACCGTGGCATTCGGCGAGCGGCCGGGTGATCGGCCACTCCAGCGGAATCGCTGTACCTTCCGGGTAGTAGGTGAGGACCTTGCCGCCTACCACGGCAGCGCCCTCGTCGATGGCGGCGGCCATCAGCGCTTCCAGCCATCCCTCGCGGGGGCGAATGTCAGGGTCGGTAAGCACGATGTACCTGCCACGTGCCGCACGAATGCCGTGGTTACGTCCTCGGCTTGCCCCCGGGCGCGCCTCACGGAGCACCCGAACAGGGAACGGCCACGCTCCACCCACGGCCGCCGCCTGAACCGCGCCGCGGCGGCCGGGTGGATCGTTGTCGACGAGTACCACTTCAAGGTCGCCGCCGGCGAGCGTCTGCTCAGCAAGGGCAGACAGCAGCGTAGGAAGCGCGTCCCCGTTGCCGCGCGTGGAGACCACGATCGAGATCAACAGATCCTGGCAGGTCACAGGTCGAACTCGCCGTTCTTGACGCCCCCGATGAAGGCGTCCCACTCGCCTGGCGTGAAGACGAGGACGGGGCCGTCCTGGTCCTTGCTGTCACGGACCCCGACGTGTCCCTCGGGGAGCTCCGCCACCTCGACGCAGTTGCCGTTCCCGGCGCTTCGGCGGCTTTTACGCCAGACGGCGCCAGAAAGATCGATATCGGTGATGGGCAGCATCTTTCTCCTCACGTGTGGCTGGAGTCGCCCTCTCGATGAGGGCCCCCGCCCGGGCGATCCGCACCCGAAGGCCCGGCCGGGAGTTGGGATGGGCGGCCCCCGAGTGGGCCGCCCGCCCTGTCGGCCCCGCGACGGAAGGAGGAGTCGTGATCCGTGTCGCGGGGCCGGCAGGGCAGCTCATGGTGTGGGTGGCCCCTCCCTCACAGGGGAGAGGGAGAGGCCACCCCTGACGCGTCCGCCAGGGTTGCGGCGCACGGCTGGCATCGGGTTCCCGGCATCGCACCTGCCGGGCTGGTGGGGCGGCCGCTTCCCCTCGCATGGCCGCCCAGCCCCCTGCCACGCCGGCCCAATCCCGAGATGGCCGGCGGCGTGGTGGGGGCAGTCAGTGGACGTAGTGCGCGATCTCGACCATCCCGGCCACCGCGGAGCCCAGCGCCTCGCCCGTGGTGCGGTAGACGAGCTCCCGGATGCCGGCCCTGCGCTGCGCTTCCGAGGGAGGAGTACGGCGCCGCGCCAGCCAGGGCAACTCCCCGTCCTTCCCCGGCTGGTAGATGATCTCCCAGCCGGGATAGGTGGCCTGCAGTACGGCGAGCAGCCGTTCCTCCCGGGTGAGGGTGACGCCGGTCAACGGCTCGTCCATGCTCCTCCTTCCGGGGCGGTCGACTCCGGCCGGGCCGGGACGGGCGGAGGTGAGTTCCCGTGGCGGCCCGGCCGGAGGGTGATAGCAAGACGCGCAGGGTGGGGCGGTGCGCGCCGTGCTTGACCGTCGCGGGCTGCAGGTCGCGACGGCGGGGAGGCCCGGTCCACGCCCAAGACGGAGGAGGCGCGGACCGCGCGACGTCAAGAGGGCTCAACTCGGCCACCTCTCGGCACGCAGGTCGGTGAAGGAGACGATGAGCCGGTGGGCAAGCGCCTGCTCCAGGCGGCGGAACTCGTCCAGCGGGATCGTCACGCCCTGCTTGTCGAGGAGGGCGCCCCCGACGCCCTGCCGGTAGATGTCGGCCAGCACCGCGTACGGCTTGGCGAGGACGGCCGTTCCGATCCACGGCCGCGAGCTGCCGATGCAGGGTCGGCGGACCAGCTGGGCGGGGATGCAGGCGCGGCAGGTCGGCGGCGTGCTGGTGTAACCGCGGTCGAGGTCGGTGCCGGGTCCGTCGTAGATCACCCACCAGAACCGCCCGCTGCTGGCGTCGACCGCAGGTTCACCGCAGTGCAGGCACAGGCCGTGCTCCATGCAACGCCACTGCCGCCGGGTGTGAACCCGGCCCCGGCACGGGAGCCCGGTCTGGATCCGACCGTGGCGGGCCAGCAGCACCCCGCACTGCCAATCACTGTCATCAGGGACGACGTAGGAGAGGCGGATCGCGCGGGCCTCGCTCCCGTATCGGAAGACGAGCGGGTGGTTGACCAGCTCGCCGGCGAAGGCGGTGATGTACGGCGCCTCCGCCGTAGCAGCCGCGCCGGTCACATCGCCTCCCAGCAGGATGAATCCGGGGCAGCCTGCTCGGCGTCGAAGCCAGGCAGTGGCGGGATGAGCTGCTCCAGGGGGACGAACTGCGGTGTCGGCGGGGCCTGCTCGGCGCGAGCCTCCATCAGCTCGGCCGCACGCACGAGCTCGAAAGCGTTCGGGGCGAAGACCGTACGGAACGCGCCGGCGAACTCGGCACCCTCGCTGAACCGCTGGTCCCGGGTCGCGCACAGCTCGCCCCGGCAGCACTCCACCTTCCGCCAGCCGCGAGGGAGCGTCGCCCCGGAGGGTAGGGCTCTATTGTGTTGCACGGGTCAGGACTCACTTCCTGATCAAGGGGCCCGCCCGGTGCGCTAACACTGTGGCGGGTCCCGCTTTTCACGTGGCGGATCCATCACAACGCTGTGCGTCGCCGTCGCGACAGAGGACGATAGAGGACGGAAGCGGACTCCCCCAGCGTCCGCTTTGTGTCCGCGAGGAGTCTCATGGGCGAGGTTCCGGCTTGGGCTGTTCGACTGCGAGACAAGCGCCGGGAGCGGGATTGGCTGCCGAAGGAAATGGTTCGGCGACTGGTTGACGCTGCCGATGAGGGCATGCGCGCCCACCTACCGACGCGTGAATCGCTGCTCAGAATGCTGCGTATGTGGGAATCGGGGGAGCGCCGGCCGCGTGACCCGTACCCGCGATTGCTCGCGCGAGTCCTAGAAATCAGCGAGCGGGAGCTGTTTGGCGATGAAGCATGGTCTGCGGTCCAGGCTGATCCGCTCACCAGTGTCGCAGTGGACTCCCAGTCAGATGACTTCTCGCCCCTCGCGGCCGAGGCGATCGACCTCGCTGCGTGGATCGAGCAGAGCAACGTCGGGCAGGGCACTATCGAGATGCTCGCCGAGGCCAGCTACGTTCTCGCGGAGAATCACACCCGAGTTCCGCCGAGACGCATGCTCTCCGACGTCATCCAGCTTCACCGGCAGGTTCGCTCACTGCTGCATGGCGGTCGGCAGCGGCTTCGTCATACGCGTGACCTGCTCCGGATCGAGGCCGATCTCCTGGCCCACTCGTGCATCCTCCTGGGGGATCTGCATGACAACACGGCGGCGATCACGCACGGCATGACCGCGGCCCTATGCGCTGACGAGGCTGGTGCCAACCAGGCAGCCGCGCTCAGCGCGCAGGCGAAGACGGAGCGGTGGCGGCGCCGATATGCGGTGTCCGCTGATCTGGCGCGCAAGGGATTCGAATGCAGCCCGCCGACACCGCTGCGGATCCTGCTTGCCAGCCAGGAGGCCAACGCGGCTGGACTGCTCGGCGACATCGACCGAGCCCGGGAAGCATTAACGCGGGCAGAGAAGGCTGCGAATATCGCGCGGTCGGACGACTCCGGGGTGTCACCGTGGTCATGTCCTCGCCCTCGCCAGGCGCTGTACGCGCTGTCGGTAGCGCTGCAGGCGGGCGCCCCGGAGGAGGCGATTCAGGCCGCTAGGACAGCTGAGGCGGCTTGGACGTCAGGAGATCCGTGGGTGTATGGGACATGGGCGCAGATCCGGTTCGGCGCGGGCAATGCCTATGTGATGATGGGCGACCTCCACGGTGCGGCCGACCAGATTGCGCCCGTGATGTCTATGCCGCCCGAGCTTCGCATGGCTACCGTTACGAACTATCTCGTGGAGATGGATGCGCGATTGCGTGATCAGCGTTTCCACGGCTCTGACGTCGCCTCGGATCTGCGTGAGCAGATTCGGGAGTTCAACTCTGCCGCCCTGTCGGCAGATCAAGTCGCTGAGGAGGATGGTTGAGCCCACTCCCAGAGGTGATGGCCGACCGTTGGCGGAGACGGACGATGCTCCCCCCAGGGAAGGGGCAGCTCTATTGGCACGTCCTGTTCCGTGACAGTCCGGAAGTCCGTTCGACGGTAGCCGCTGCTCATGAGCGGTTGAGCGGTTTGCCCGGCCTGGACCTGGTGCCGCACGAGTGGTTGCACTTGACGACGCTCATTGCCGGCCTCACGGACGAGATCTCGGATGACCAGGTCGACACGATGCTCGTCAAGGCTCGGGAGTTGCTGGCACAGGTGCCCCCTATCACCGTGACGCTGGGGCGCGTGTTCTATCACCCGGAGGCCATCGCTCTGGAAGCGCGGCCCGGAGACGCGCTCCTCCCGATGCTGAACGCGGTGGAGACAGCAACACGCATGGCGACAGGCCGCGACGGTGTCCTCTCGCACGCGCCCTGGACGCCCCATGTCACGGTGGCCTACAGCAAGGCGGCACAGCCCGCTGCTCCGATCATCGCAGCGCTGGGGCGCACCGTGCCCGACTGTGTGGTCACCATAGGCAGCATCAACTTGGTCGTTCAGGACGGCCCGGAATATGCCTGGGATTGGCGGCCGGTGGCCGAGGTCCCTTTCGGTGGGCCCTGCCTTTCCTGACGATCTCGACAACCCTCAGGCTATGGCAAGGGCCTCAGCTTCGTGAGAAGGCGATTCGCCAGGGCATGCCCGAGTTGCGTCGTGTAATCGCGTGAATTTGTAGCGTTACGGCCGATCGGCAGGCTTGGGCATGCTGTGATGGCGGCGTGCGTCTACGAGCCGGATTCCTCGGCCTGCGCCAAGGCCACCCGGCACTCGTTCACCATCACCGACCCCGAAACCTGACAGAACGAAGACGAGTTCGCCGACACTCCAGTACCACGGATCAGGGGTTCGTATCGATGCCGGGATGGCCCTCAAGGTCGCGAGCGAGCCGGCGCAGGACGGGCCCGTACTCAGGGTGTGCGAGGGCGAAGGCGAACTGGGCGACGAGGTAGTCCGCCGGGTTGCCGGTGTCGTACCAGCGACCCTGGATGACCTGCCCGTACACGGCGCGGCTGCCCGCATAGGCATTGATAGCGTCGGTGAGGTAGATCTCGCCGGTGCGGTGCTCGTACCAGCGCCTCGTCTGCTCGCGCAGTTCGTCGATGATGCCGGGCGTGATGACGTAACCGCCGATGGCCGCGAACGCAGAGGGCGCGTCGGCGGGCTTGGGCTTCTCGACGAGGCCGGTAATGCGCAGCAGCCCGTCACCCAGGTCCTCCTTGACCACAGGCACGCCGTAGCGCTGGGAGTCCTCCGGGCGCATGGGCATCAAGGCCAGCACCGGGCAGTTGGTCGCCTCGTACGCGCGGATCAACTGCTGGGCGCGCGGAACCTCGGCCACGAACACGTCGTCGGGCCACAGCACCAGCATCGGCTCGTTGTCGAAGTTCCGGGCCGCGTTCAGGACCGGGGTGCCGTTGCCGTAGGGGCCGTGCTGGTCCAGGTAGGTGATGTGGCCGCGGCGGGAGAGCTCGGCGATCTCCTCCACCGCGTCCGCGTACTCCTGCTTGCCGTCCGCCCGTAGCTGCTCCACCAGAGCGGGATTGGGCCGGAAGTGGTCCTGGATCAGCGACTTGCCACCGGAGACGACGATGGTGATGTCGGTGATGCCGGAGGCGACCAGCTCGCGCACGGTGTGTTCGATCACCGGCTTGTCGCCGACCGGCAGCATCTCTTTGGGGGTCGCCTTCGTCAACGGCAGGAGGCGGGAGCCGAGTCCGGCGGCGGGGATCACAGCCCTGCGGATCGTCGTAGTCATCCGATTCCCTCTCGTGAAGCCGAACACACGGCGGTCGGCACAGTGCAGCCTGGTGCCATTAACGTGCCACGGCCCGAAGGACGCGCCGCTCCCCTGCCATTCCCCAAGCTCAAGGCGAAGGTACACGGGTGCCTGCGATCCACGACATCTTCCGCCAGGCGATCGTCGCTACCCCTCGATGTGCTGGACCTGTACGAGGAGACCGATGTCCACGCGTCGGGCACGCCTGGCGACAGGTGCCGACACGTTTCCTACAGGGAGGCGATGTCGGGAACGGGGAAAACGCCGAGTTCCGTGATGCCGGCCACGGCACGCCGAGCAAGAATGCGGACCTGCTGCCAGCGCGGGTCGCTCATCAGCCCCTCGCAAGTCCACACCTCGGCATGCTCCTCACCACTCATCGCCTCAAGGGCGCGGTCGATCCCATCCAGCAGCGCCTTGACCTCGGTGGTGAGCAGACCGGGCCGCTGCTCGTCGAGCATCCATACGGACCACCCGTAGACGTCATCGAATTCAAGAGCGAGTTCATCCTCGGGAAGGGTGTGCCGCTCACACCAGTCGTGCTGACGCTCAGCCGGAGCGGCGAGCAGTACCAGGGCTTCGGCCAGCCGGGACAGGCAAACCGACACATCAGCGATCACTTCGCCATCCTCACCCAGCGGCGGCCGAATTACGATCTATGCGAGCAATTACACAACTTGTTCGCCTGGGTTCGCCAAGGGCACAAGCCGGAGCAGAGCCTTCTCGTAACCCCGAACGGTTCCGACCACAGACAATACGGTCACTTCAGAACTGTGGATCTATGCCCTGCTTTGCCGTACCATCGCCTCCAAAATGGGCCTCGCGGGGAGATGAGCCGCAACATGGGACTCCGAGTCGGTGTGGGGCTTGGACCCGTCCGCGTGTCCGCGGGAGTTGGCCGGTCCGAGGCCAGGGGCTGTATCACTGCCCTCCCCTACCTCATCGCGCTCGCCGTCATTTACTACGTCGTCACGGCCGTCTGGTGGTTTCTCACCTGGCCCGCCCGGGTGTTGGAGCCGCTGCTCAAGACGTCGGATCTGGACACGGTCTACCAAGCGGGAGTGGTCTGGGCCGCTCAGGGACTCTGGGTCGAGTTCCTCCTCATAGTCGCCGGACTGATCATCGCGGCGTCGGAGATCCGTACGCTCTATCTGGGAGCACCAGGGACGAAGGGCTCGGCGAGCTTCTGGCGCTTCTGGGCGGTGGCGCTGTTTCCCGCGGTCGCGGCGGCGACGATCGGCATGGCGCAAGCACCCGGGCCTCCAGTGGAGCACCGGGCCGTCGCCGCCAGTCCCACGGCCACGGCAGCAGCCAGTCCGACCACGCCTGCCGAAGCGCTCCGGCCGCCAGGCGCTCCGAAAACGGCTCAGCGTGTGGTCGTCATATCGGTCCTCAGTGGGGATTCACTGCTCGTCCGAGCAGTGACCGAAGGCATAGCCCTGAGTCGCAGTGGTCGGATCGCTGTCAGGTTGCTCGGAGCCACCGCCCCCGTAGACGGTGAGTGCAAGGCGGAGTGGGCAACGGAGCGGCTCCGCTCCTACCTGCCGAGCGATTCCTATGCCTGGATAGCGCGGGGAGCAGGGACGAACGATTCCGCCAGTCCCGTCGCCTTATACATATGGCGCGAAGGCAATGGCCGCGCGTCGATCAATGCGCTGACGCTCCTCTCAGGGTCAACACGGCTCGCCTCCACCGAAATCAGCGGCGGCGTGGAGCAGAGGTTCAAGGCGTACGCCGCCAAAGCACAGGCAGCCGGCCGCGGGATCTATGCCTGCACCCGGTAGTCTCCGGCCCCGAGGTTCTTCAACGCGGTGCGCAGACGCTTCGATACATCCGCATCCGAGATCATCCAGACCAGATCCGATCCGTGGACACGCGTCGTCAATTCGCCATACAGGACGATCGGCAACTTCCGGTTGTCCTTGAATCTACGGTCGGGACCGCCTCGGACGTTGACATGGCTCCAGGTGTGATCGACAACCTTGGCATCCGTTGGGACCATTTCGTTCTCGACGACACGCGAGAAAACCGACTTGACCGAAAGATCGTCATAGTTGAGCTCCTTGAATCTTCCGTTCTCGCCGATGAGGAACCGGTCGGGATAGAAGTGCAGGGTCCAACCGGCTGCTGTCAGAGTGGGGGCTTTGATGTTGATATCAATGCCGTCGAGGCCCGAGAACTCGACCGACGCCGTCGTCCGCCGCATAGTAGATCCGGCGCCCGCGTTGATCTTACGCTCGTAATCCGAGGTCACCGCCTGGCTTTCGAGGACGAGCCACATCTGCCCGGCACGAGCGGCGTCTCGGAACGCGGCAACCGTACGGTCGAAGAGCACGGCATCCTCGTCGGGCAAATCGTAGTCAACACGCGGGCGACGGCTCCGGCTTTCCATCGTCGAAACGATCCACGCAGCGACGAGCCCGGCGACCATGGCGATCCACCCGTGACCGCGCATGACGATCCCGGCGAGTTCGCAGATCAGAAGCATGTAGGGCCACTTCCGAGGCGCGGCCTTGGCCGCGGCGATCTCCTTAAGGAATTCCTTCTCCGGGACCGGCATACCAATTTCGGTCTTGCTCGGTACGTCAACTTCGATGGCGTGCCGCTGCTCCTCCGGGGTGACAGGCGCGTGAGCCACGACGACAGCCGGAACGGGGGTTGTTGGAATCACCGGCGCAGGCGGCGGCACCGAGGCGAGAGGTTCAATCAGACCTGGCGCGCCAGCGGGAACGACAGGCAGTGGCGCGGCCACCGGAAGCGGGGGAACGGGGCTTGGTGGGTCAACCGATGTGGTCCCCCCAGCAGCCCCAACAGCAGGAGAGGACGAGGCAATCGGCGGAGGAGGGGAGGGAGCCGATGCCTGGTATCGCTGCCACTCCCCCGCCCGCATCTGCTGCTCACGAAGTCGCGCCGCCTCAAGGGCGTGCTGACGTTCCCGGTTGATCGGCAGCACGCGGATAACGGCACTCGTGTGCGCGGGCGAGATCATCCGTTCGATCTGCGCGCGGATGAAGGGCACGTCCGGCTTGGAAACGGTCCCGAAGTGGATCTCCGTTCCCTCGTGCGTGACCACGCTCAGCCGGTTCATCGAGGTCCACTTGTCGCTGAAGTAGAACCATCGGACCTGCGGCCACCAGACATGCACCTTCGGGCGTTCATGAGTCAGAAGATGAACGCCGATGACGCGCATGTTCGTCAGGGCGACAAGATCGAGTTGCGGTTTCACCTGGTTCGTCTTGCCGATGAAGAGGATCTGCTCCCCCTCCTGCTGGAGAAGGTAGTGAGCAGCCCCCGCGACGGCCTTGGCCGCGGTCTTGTCACTCACCTTGGCCCCGAGCTGGAACGTCATCGCGGATCGCTCCTCACGAGCTTGAGCCCACCGCCGGATACGAACGGTTCAAGCGGCTGGACGGCCGATTCCCGGCTGAGGTCCTGGTGATATCGCTGGTCACGGAAGTTCCGCTGTTGGCAGCCGCAGGTCTCCTGACCGCAGCCGTAGGTAGCGGCCTCCGCGAGAGCGGTGGCAACCACCATGACGGCATAGGCAGACCGGGCGGTGAACGGGCCGTTGGACCTCCAATCCCCGGCAATCTGCTTCGCATGCAGAGGCCCGAACACGGAGGCGTACTGGAGTGCGTGCTCGTGCTTCACACCCGCCTTCCAATCGAGCGACAAGCCACGCAGTGTCCGCGTCGGCACCATCTCGCGCACCGAAAGCAACTCCCATGCGGACACCTGCCGCAGCGGTTCGGCGCGCACTATGCCGGCTCCATCTTGCGGGGCACGAGGCTCGTGGGCATCTCACGCGGCGGCTCCGCATAGCAGGCGTGCGTCCGCTCCACCTCGCGCTGCCAGACGAGTTGAAGTGCTCGATCAGTCTTTGGGACCTCGTAGCCGAGGCCCGTGAGGATCTCACGGAACTCCCCGCGCACGCTTCCGTCCGGCGAAGTCACGAGGGCTGACAACAGGGGTCCGCTGTCCCTGACCGGCTCGTCGACTTCGATCAGGAGCTTCGCGCATAACACACGGTCGGCAGCCACCTCTCCTGCAAGGTCTTCCAGGTTGATGGCGACCTGATCTCGGGCCGTCCTTTTCAGGACGGCGGATATGCGGTCGGCGACGTCGCGCGGGGTGGAACGGACGCTCAGTTCCAATGTGGTGGCCGAGGTCTCGGCCCCGCTCTCTCTGTCCGCCCGGCCGGCCGCCAGCCACTGGGCGGTCAGGTCCAGGTGCCGCTTCTCATACGAGGTCGCGTGGTTGCCTAGCTTGTTGAGCAGGGAGCGCCCTTCTTTGTGAAGCTTGCGCACCTCAGCGGTCTCCCCCGCGATCTCCGCCTTCTGGAGCCGGTCAAGCACCTCGCTGAGTCGAGAATGCTGCTTCGAACGGATACTCTCGGCCAGCGCTTCCTGCGTACGGGCACGTGCCGCTCGATCACGTTCCGATTGGGCGCGTACGAGCCATGACTCACGGTCATGCAGACTCCGTGCCTCCGTCGTGAACTTCGGGTTGCTTAGCGAGACACGCACCAGTGTTTTCCGGAGGTCGTCGACCGCACTCTGGGCTTCCTCGAGGTTCCCCGCAGCCTTCGCCCGGTCGATCTGATCGATGAGCGCCGCGCTGCGCTCACGAACCTCCCGCTCGTTCCGCGCATGAGCCTCATCTTTCGCAGTCGCCCAGCGGCTAAGTTCTTGGATCGCCTCCCGTTCCTTGTTGAAATGCGGACGTGTCAGCGCCTTGAGCAACTCCTCGTTGGCCCTCAGCGTCTGCAAGAGACGTCCATGGTCTCCGATTTTCCGCGCATCACGCATGTCCCGGATCAACGAGGTCAGCTTGTGTCGGACCAGTGCCTCAGACTGGCCCGGAGACGATACGGCTTTCTTCCGGAAAGTCCCAGGTTCCTGTGCAGGGGCCGCAGGCTCCGGCGTCGGCTTCTGTGGCACCTGAACGCTTGGTGGTTGGCTGGTCCGGATACGCCTCACGCCCGCGCTGAAGACGGTCCATACGGGCGTGGCATTCCCGGGGCTGATCAGCGCGTTCACAGACGCGGGCTCGACAAGGGAGTACGGTTCGTCGACCGCAAGATCCAGATGGTCTGGCACCATGATTCGGGCGTGTAGGCGGTCGCCCTCGCCGATGCAGATGTCCGCCGCTGCGACGTAGGAGCCTTCAGGGATGCCGGGCCCACCTATCGGTCGAGTCACCCTCTCCTGCGGGTAGATCACAATGTCCTCGACTGCCAAGGGAAACCTGGGCAGCCGCACTGCTGGCGCCGCTGGCGGCTTCGCAATCCGCCGGCGCTTACGGAGCAGCGGAGTGACGATCCCCTGCCCACTGATCTCGCAGTCGTTCAGTGCGCACCATTCAAGGTCACCGTCGCGCGTCTCCGTGCCCACTTTGACGACGCGAGCGGTGCCTTCCTGCTCGCAACGCACGCGCAGTGCGTAGCCGTCTCGATCGACCAGGTACTTGGCGGTCACGCTCGCCCGCGCGCCGAGCATCCAGTCGACTCGGCCAAGCCGGGCGCGGAGTTCCTCATCTTCTGTCGTCCAGGCGTCGGACGGAAGATTCACGAACTGGACCTTGATGGCCGAGCGGCTCCGGGCGGGGTTCACCAGAAGAGCAGTGCATTGGCCCTCCGCCATGGTGCCCCGGAAGGGCTGCGACACCGCGGACCTGCCCAGACCAGAGGTCAAGCCACGATGGATGTAGAGGTGGTCGGCGCTGTCGGCGCCGAAGTAGCGGCGCTCGCATTGCGGAGCGATCCCCTTGGGGTCGGGGTGATGCGCGAAGTGGCAGACGCGGTCGCGGTAGAGCTTGTCCATCAGCTCCCAGCCGCAGCCGCCGAGATGCTCCCCGCAATAGAAGCGTTTTCCCTTGTAACGCTTCAGGTAGAGCTCTGCTTCCTTGCGATCTGTGGGCAGCGAGAGCGGATAGTCGGACGTGGGGCTGCCGAGAACTGCCGTCTGAACTCGGCGGGTGTCTTGAACCATGAAACCTCACGGAATTTCATACAGCTGCAGGCCAGGCGGTCCTGCCTGGACCTGTACGATTGCCTGAGGCGACGGACACGGCGGCATTCGGCGTCACTCCGCCCGATGACCGAATTCGGAGTGAGGTCTTCCAGACCGGTCCCGATCACCATAGGCCCTGCAAGCGATGCCGAATTTCCATGTTCGTCGCCCTCCCTGACCTATCAGAAGATAGCCGGTTGCCCTGCAGGCCCGCGCCTGTGGGCGGCGAGAGATTTGGCGGCCCCCAGAAGAAGGAGTCAGCCTCTTACGGGCTTACGGGGCTCTACAGCAACGTCCGACGGGAACATCAAGATCGAACTCATCAAACGCCCGATGCATGACGCAAGCTACTTCCCGCTTCTTCGTCAACGGACCCTGCTCACGTAGACGACCGACAGTCACCTTCGGATTCGCGCCAAATCCCCTATTCGGACAGTGCCGCCGAGGTCCGCTGCAGCGTGCCTGGCCAGGACGAAATCTTCGGGGTCACACCTCCATTAAACGCCAGTAAATGAAATGATCACGCTTGACTGTGTGACTGGCTTACAGGAGGGGCGACAGGAGTGGTCAAGGACTCTGTGTTGAGGGGCTACCTGCTGGAAGAGTCGCTGGCCTGGCTCCTGCGCTTCAGTGGATACCGACTGCTTGTCCATGAGGACCAAGACCCCGCTGAGTTGGTCACCGACGGCGATACCCTCCGGGTCCGCGGACGGGGCGCGCTCCACCAAGTCGATGTGCTTGGAGAGTTCGCGTTCACGCCAGCGTTCTCTATGCCGGTGCGGCTGTTCCTGGAGGCGAAGTACTACCAGGACCGCTGTGGGCTGGAGATTGTACGGAACGCTCATGGTGTGGTGCATGATGTGAACGAGAACTTCATGACGGGCTTCGGGGCGGGGCCGCGGCAGCGATACAAGTACTCATACGCTTTGTTCTCCACCAGCGGCTTCACTGCGGATGCCCAGAGATACGCGCTCGCTCACCAGATTTCCTTGGTGGACCTATCCGGCGCATCCTTCGGCTGGCTGCTCGGCCTCATCGGAGCCACGGCGACGAGTCTGCACTCAGCGCAGAAACATCTGCCGGAGTCAGGCCGTTTTCCTGTGACCTGGATGCGCGCTGAGCTACGGCGGGCGTTGGAGACATCTCCGATGCATCTGTTGTCGTCGGCCTCCGTCCCTGATGGATCGTTCAAACGCGCGGCCAGCGCCGCAGTAAATGAATTCACCGCTGTGCTACGGCAGCACAGCGACGCAGAGTTATTACTCGGCTTCCCTTCGGCGCCGTTCATCCTGCCGCTCGCCGCAGACGATCAGCGGCGGTTCCTGGAATACGCGGAGATCAGACCCGACCACACAGTGCGGATCAAGCGGCATGGCACGGGAAACACAGCGGAGTGGATAGTGTCGCCGACGGATGCCGTTGGCGCCTATGAGCTGACCTTCAAGCTCCCAGAGAACATCGAGGAGTGGATCAGCGACATCGGAGAGAACGAGCGTCGCCGCACTGCGCACGTCAAGGAGCACTTCCTGTCCGCGATCACGCTATACCGCGTGAACAGCGACGGCGTGCGGACCTATCAATTGCGCTATGAGGCGAGTTCGCTGTCCCGATCAGCCGCAACTTAGACGCGCCAACTCCGGTGCCGCACAGGCCGGCGAGGCCGTATGGCACCGGAAGCCCACGGCGTTCTCAGAGAGGAAGACACGGGCTGGGCTTACCATGCCAGCTAACGGTCAGAGCATCGCGGGCACGGGTGGTGGCGACAAATAGCAGGGACCGAGCCTTACGCTGCTCGCGCTCATAGCGAATCGGGTCTTCGGTGCGGTAACGCTCAATGACGCTGGTACGCGGGATGATGCCGTCACTGGCGCCGACGATGGCGAGCCGCTGGTATTCGAGGCCCTTGAAGCGATGCATAGTGCCGACGTGAACCTCACCGTCACCCTTGGGGCCGTCCTTAGTGAGCTCAACGCACGTGATGCCTGCCTTGGTGACCAGGTAATACATGGTTTGGCTGACCATGTCTCTGTCGGCGACGCACACGGCGATGCGGCCACTTGGGTCGATAGGGGCGCCGTTGTCGTCGGTGGACAGTTCTGCGCGCCAGGTGTTCAAGGTGGCGGCGAGCCCGGCGAGTTCGTCATCCCACGTGTCGTACGGGACGAAGTCGGGTTTGGGGCCGTGCAGGACGGAGCGGTATCCGGCGATGGTCTCGGTGCCCTCGTCGAGGTCGTCGTAGAGGACCTTCACGTTCTTGCCCTTGGGTTCGACGACGCGAAGGGCCTCAGCGAGGATTTCCCTGGTCGTGCGATAGCTGAGGGTCAGCCGGGAAGCGCGCCCGCGGATGTTGATGCCGAGGACGCCGAGGGCGACCTGGTGATCGTAGATGCGCTGGTAGGTGTCGCCGACGATGAACATGTCGTTGGGCAGATCTGGGTCGGCCATGGCTCGCAGCATCTTCCAGTGCGCGGGACGCAGGTCCTGGGCCTCGTCGACGACGACGTGCCGATAGCGGAAACCGAGGTCGCGCATGCCAGAACTGTCGTCCCGGTGGGCAAGACCTTCACCGGGGACCTCCTTGCTGTTCTGGCGCCGGTCCCGGATCTTCGCTGCGCGTTCGATCTCAAATCGGGCGGCGCGCTCGGCAGCCTGGGCCCAAGTTTCGACTCCGAGCTGGTCGAGGTGGGCGGCGAACTGCTCAATGATCTTCCAGATGTGGTTGCGCTCGGGGCGGGTCAGCGCGCGGCCGCGGCCTGCCCGGCGGGCTTTGAAGTACTCGGAGCGAGTGAGGATCGACTGGCCGAGGATGACTTGTTCCCACTCTTCGAGAAGGAACTCCGGTTCCCAGCGCCGGTCGTCAAGTTCGGCCACCAGTTGGCGCATCTCGTTCAGCGCTACGTGGTCGTAAACGCGCTGCTTGGCACGTCCGGGGGACGTGTTCTCCCCCAGGACGCGAGCGGCCAACTGGTCGATATGGGCGATGTCCACGCGGGCCAACAGCTCAGGTTCAATGAGGGAGGCGAGCCTCAGGCGCAGATCAGTGGTGAGGTTCTTAGTGAAGGTGGTCAGCAGAATCGGCTTGTTTTGACCAGGGGGCAACTGCTCAGCGAGGTGCTTGACACGATGCAGAGCCACGATGGTCTTGCCTGTGCCTGGACCGCCGGAGACTCGAGCGGGGCCGTTGTAGTGACGGCGGACGATGCGTTCCTGTGTGGGGTGGAGAAAGACCTTCCAAGCGCGGAAGTCGCCCTCTTCGATCGCGTCGCGTACGGCGTCGTCGACTGCGGTCACCTTGGTGCGGGAGAGGGCTGCGGCGAAGTCGTCGGGGTCGGGACGCTGGTCGATTTCGACCGGAGCGGTGATCTCCTTGCGTACTTCGTCGACGTCCATCCCGGCGGCGAGACCATAGAGGACGTCCTTCGAGAGCAACGGGGCTCCCTCGACGAGCTGGTCGAGTTCGGCGCTCGTGGTCACGGTGAGCGCCAGCTCGATCAGCTGCTCCGCGACGCCGAGCTCGCGCAGTTGCCTGGCGTCGTACGCGGCCAGCAAGGCCGGTGCCGCAGGCTCTGGTGCGGGTGCCGGTGCGGGCTTGGGACCCTGCTCCTCTGGCTCTGTGGGGGTGAGGGTGATGCCGACCCTGCGCAGGGCGCTATCCCCGACGACGGCGAGATCCACGAACTCGATCTCGCCGGTGACGCGGTTGACCGCAACCTGGAGCTCTTCGTAGACATCCTTGCGGTGACGAACGGCGATAACCAGCCAGCTTTCGGTACCGTCCGCATCCACTCCGGTGGGAGTGAGCAGAGCCCGGTAGTCGTGGTCAACGCGGGCGGACCAGATGCGGGAGTCGCCCTTGAGCTTCTTCTTCCTGAGCCCAGGCAGATCTGGGTTGTTTCGGAAATTGTGGCAGAAGTCGTAGAACTGGGCCTTGACCGAGCGGTCGAGCCTGTATAGCTCCTGTTCCGCTTTGCGGTACAGGCTGAGCCGGGCGGTCATCGAGGAGTACCTTCCTCTGCGTTGGGAACCTTCTCGAGTAGTTCGTCAAGATGGGCGAGCCATTCGGCGGCGGTGCGGACGGTCCAGCCCTCCTCGGTGTACGCAGCGTCACGTCGCTGCGCCTCGCTGTCGTCGTCGCCCTGGTGGGCGGAGACAACGGCGATTTTGATGCCGTGGCCGTGCCAGGCGAAGTCGGCCAACCAGCGGCCTGAGCCCAGTTCATAGCCGAAGACAGGAGCCTGCTTGCCACGGTCGGCAAGCATCTCGGCAAGGCGGATCAGGTCCGGTGCCTCGTCGGGCTCTTCCCGCAGGATCTCCAGGATGTCCTCGTCCCAGGCGGCGTCTCGGAGTGCCTCGGCCACGGCGGCTTCGGCGGCCGAGCCGTGGTCCGGGGTGGCGGGGGCGACTACACCTACGGGCGAGCCGGTCCCCGGCACGCTGATTAGCGAGTCGAGCTCGCCGAGACCGCCGCACACCGCGAGAACCTCGACCTCGAAGTCGGCGGCCTTGCTGGTGGCGAGCTGGACGCCGTCGCCGCCGGCCAGGGATAGGAATTGGGTGAGGTTGGTCCAGTACAGCCAGGACCGCCAGCGCTCCTTGTGCTCGTCTGTGTCCAGCACGGCATCGCTGTCGTCGAGGATCGTGAGAGCGGTCCACTTGAGCGCCTCTGGATTTGCGGCATCCAAGGCGAACACGATCGGCAGTCCGCTGTCGTCCTGCGTGCGGAAAACATAGACGGGTCCGATACCGGCCGCGTCCGGCACGACCGGCTTGTCGTGGCCTTCCTCGGCGGAGAAGGCGGCCAGCTGATCACGGAGGGCGGCGACGAGCTCGCTGCGGCGCCCGGTCGCCGCAACCTGGGCTGTGCCCGGCTGGACGGCAAGCCCGGTGACCAGGGCGCGCGCTCGGCGCGTCCAGCGGTCCGGATTCGGGTCACGTAGGTAGGCGATCAGGGTGTCGATCGGGTTGGTGAAGACGGCGTCGGCGAAGTGGGCGCGCTGCCCGCCGTACTCCTCGTAGGCCGCCTTGGCCTGCTCCTGGGCACTCCCCTGGTACGGCGGCCAGACCGGCTTCGTACGGGTGGGCTGCTTCTCGAACAGATCGATGTCGGCCCAGGTGATTTGGAAGACGATCTCCCCGTCGGCGCGCAGGCGGGTGCGCTTCGCCGCGTCGGCGGCGATCTGGTTGTGCTCGCGGCTGGCGTGGAAGCGGAAGCCTTCGAGAAAGACCTTGACGCTCTGCACCGGGCCGTCGACACGGGTGAAAGTGAAATCGCTGACGCTGCCTTGGAGTCGCTCTTGCGCAGTCAGCCGCCAGTGCGTCACTCCGGAGCCGCCGGTGAAGCGCAGATGCCCGCTGGCATGACCGTCCTCGTCCAGTGATGCGCCGTCGGTGACCTTCGCCCAGTCGCGCAAGGCAGTCAGGAATCGGGCTTCCAGGTCGGATTCCACCTGGGCGTCCAGGCCGACCAATCCGGTGTGCCCGACATCGGTGGTCTCCCAGCCGTCCGCGCCGTCCTTCGTGAACAGCAGGGACTCCAGCATGGTCAGCGCGGACTGGCGCGAGACGATGTCCTGGAAGGGCTCAGGGGTGTAGCGGTGCAGGCAGCGATGGCAGGCCCGGCGCTGCTCCTCGGCGCACGGACAGTCCTTCAACATCTCGTACGCCGCGGTTAGGGTGTCGCGGAAGGCGATCGGGTCGGTGAGCCGGTCCAGGTAACCGGTGCCGCCGGGCAAGGAGTCGAAAAGCACCAGGAACCAGCGGCTCTTCCCGCTCTCGATGTCTGGCATGGAGGCCACGGTGGTGGCCAGGTGCTGCGGGTCGCCGCCGAAGTGCAGGTCCACGCCGAGCCGCAGGGCGGCCCTGAAGGAGTGCACTCTGGAGTCCACATCCGCAGTGGCGACCGGGATCAGCACCCGCAGCGCCTCGGTTTGCAGCTGGTGGGCGAGCAGTACTCGCTCATCCTTGGCGTCGCTCTTCTTACCGCGGCGCAGCGGGCACCACGGGCGATGGTGCTTGAGCCGCCCGCTGCGGGCGGCCAGAGAGTCCAGCTCGTCGGCATCGTGGTCGAAGACCGGCTGGCCGTCCGCGCTGGCCGCCCCGCACGCCGTGCACACGTGGAAAGGGTTGAGGCGCACACGGTATCCGGCGAAGTCGTCGCGAGCCGGAGCGTCATAGCGGACCGGTCCGACGTTGATCCGCCGGATCATGGCACGTCGGCAGTAGTCGACGCCGAACGTCTGGTGGGCGTGCCGCCACGAGCCGGGCTCAATGTCCTCCACTGGGATGTCCACCGCATCCACGACGGTGTAGGAGCGGCGGTCCCGGTCGTCCTTGTCGTCGCGGATCCGGGCGTCCTCGCGCTTGTCGCGCGAGGTGACGGTGGCAGGTTCAACGATCTGGAACAGGCACGATCCGTCGTCCGCGATGCGTGCGCTGCAGCGCGGGCACGGCGAGCGGTCTTCCTCTGCGTTCTCGGTGCGTACGTAGCCACAGCTGGAGCACACCCGCCAGGTGCGCCACCCCTGCCGACCGCCGGCAGTGATCTCCAGGCCGCTGATCCGGTGCTTGTAGCCGTTGACATAGAAGGTGTTACCGGGGGCCAGTTCCTCCAACGCAATACGTCGAGGCCGCTCGTAGGTGTAGGTGTCGGAGGTGTAGGTCACCCTGCCCGTCTCGGAGTTCACTCCGTCCTCGCCGAACAGCATCGCTGACAGGACGGTCGTTGAATCGATCAGCGCGTAGTTGGGCAGCAGTCCCAGATCGCACAGCGCGGCCTGCGCCGTGGTCTCCCCCAGGTTCATCAGGTACCGCCCGACGCCGCGCCGCTCGGCGTCCAGCTCGGCTTTCTGCCGTGCCTGGTCCGGATCGGAGTCGTGCAGCTCGTCGTGGGCCTCGTCGATCTCGCGCAGCCGGGCCCGCAATGCCCGCTCCCCCCGGAACCACTCCCGCTCGGCCTCCTCGACCGCGGCCTTTAGACCGTGTGTGGCGTATGCGCGCAATTCGGCCTTGGCCTGGTCGTTGACCCCGGTGGGGAACAGCTCCAGAAATCCGTCTGCGAGTTCCTCGCCCTGCGCGAGTGCCAGCTCCACCAGGTCGGCCAGATAGCCGGATGGCCCGAACAGGCGGGGTGCCTTGTGCGGCAGCGCGCGGAGCGTGATGCCATCGGCGCGTACCAGGCGTCTAGCGGCGGCGAGGTCCAGCAGATGGGCCAGGTACTGGCGACGGAGAATCTCGATGGCCGACAGGTAGCAGCCCGGCGGCACGATCGTGCCGGCGATCAGGTCCTTGGGGCGTTCCAGAAAGTACAGGTCACGGCGCCTGCGGTCCGGGATCGTCAGCAAGAACGCGTTACCCGTATGACGTCCGGCCCGCCCGACCTGCTGGGCGTAGGAGGCGGGGCGGCGTGGCAGCGCGGCCAGGACCACGGCTGACAGCGCGCCGATGTCGATCCCCATCTCCAGCGTCGGAGTGCAGGAGAGTACGTTGGGGGCCTTGAAGCCCGCCCCCTCTCTGAAGGCCCGCTCCACCTCCTCGCGTTGCGGGCGGGTGAGCATGCCGGTGTGCTCGGCGGTGACCACCTGATAGATGCCCGCCCCGCGGTACAGGAGCCGGTAGTAGTCGCGGGTGTAGTCGCGGTCGCGGTGGTGCACGCCCAACCCCTCAGACCGGTCACCGGCGACCAGGCGACCTCTGCGGCAGCGGTAAGAGGGGCAGGGCTGCTCGTGCCACTGGTCCAGCAGTGACGGGTGCACCGTCTGCTCCCAGAAGCACACGGGGCAGCGCACATACGCATGCCGCACCTGAGTATCGTCCAGCAGCTGGGCCTCGATATTGCCTGGCTTGAGGCCATAGACGCGCAGCGAGGTGTCGCGGGGCGTTCGCACCGACAGCAGCCCCAGCGCGGCGAGTTCGGGCAGCAGCTTGGACCAGAACTCCGGTGACATCTCCCTTGGCAGCCCCAGGCAGCGTCCGGCCCACCGCTCATGCCAGGAGAGCCGACCAGTGGCGAAATCGAAGTCGCTGCCGTCCTTGCTCCGGCTCAGCAGGAAGACCGGCGCCGCGATCCCCTTGGGGAAGGCCCGCATGCCTCGCGCACGCCCGCCCCAGATGTAGTAGCGGTTGGTTCCCGCATCGTCCACGTACCTGCTCAGCCACTTGTGGGCGACCGCGCCTCGAGTGCGGAGCCGCTCAAGGAAGATCCGCACCAACGCCAGGTACCGTGCGTCGTCCTGGGCGATCAGTGGCACCCTGTCACGGAGGCACTCTTCGTGGATCCGTTTCACCAGTGCCACCACAGCCGCCTGGTCGTCGATACGCACGTGCGCGGCGGCGGTCCTGGTCAGCTCCAGGGTGCGGCCGTTGCGGGAGCGGAATCCGAACTCCATCAGGGCCTCGAAGGCGAGGCGCTGCCCGATGAGCCGCCACGTCGCCATGTCGCCGCCACGCCCCTGGCCGGACAGCAGCCGGTCGACTCCCTTGTAGACGTGCAGATCCGGCGGCACCACCGCAGCGAGGGTGTCCTTGTCCGTCGTGGCCTCGACCACGTCCGCGATGAGGTCGTTGAGCGCCGTCGGCTCGTCGTGGCGCAGGTGCTTGGCCAGCAGGGCGCGCAGCGAGAAGGTGTATGAGCGGTTGGCGACGAATCCGGCCCGGTGCGCGGCGTCCTGCACCGAGTCGTTGAACATCAGTGTCTTGTCCTCGTGCCGCTTCTTGTCGAGCTCCCCGCCCGTGAACAGCTGTGTGATCGACGCCGCGGCCATCGCGGCGGAACCGGTGCCCAGGTAGCGAATCGCATTGCGCTCGCCACACGCTGGGCACCAGTCCTCCTTGGCTGCGGTGTTCGCCACCGGGCCGCCGAAGTAAACAAGTACGAACGCGGAGTCGCGGGCTGCCAGCCGTGGCTCCCCGGTGTTCCTGTCGTAGTCGTTAAGCGGATCGGGCAATCGCAGCCGCTTGCGCGCGCCGTCCAGCACCATAAGCAAGCCACCGCTGCCCTGCGTCGCCGAGGCGCCGCTGACGCCCCTGCCGCCGACCGACGCCGGCCCTACCCCAGAGCCTTCGCGCGCCTCACGATCGGTCGCCGCGATCAGGTTCCGTACCCGGGCCTTGTCCTGTCCGAGCGAGGCGCGCCGGATCTTGAAAGTGTCGAATTGAACGTCGTGGTCGTCGCTCTCCGGAGAGAACACCGCCCAGCCCGACCTGCCGCAGTCCCGGCAGTACACGGCCGGCAGGAAAAGATTGGCGTTCTGCGCCGACGTGGCCGTCGTCACCGGCACAGAGCGCTCACTGTCCGTAACGCTCGCGTCCGCTATGCCGGCAACATCCCAGCGGAACTCCGCCTTCGGCCACGGAAGCACACCCCGCAGCAGCCGGGACACCGAACGCGCCCACTGGTGCACCTCGACGTGGACGAGCGGGCGCGGCTCATTCGGCGGAGACTGGGGGTCACGTGCATGCGACAGCAATGCCACGAACCGGGCCAGCGCCTCCGCGGCCTTCTCCGGCTGCCGAGCCACGGCCTCCGCCCAACCGGCCGCTCCCGCCCGCCACATGATGTCAAGCACCTCGGCGCCGGTCTTCAACTCACCGTCCAGCGCCTGCATCACCGCCCGGGTGAAGAGGTGCCGTTTCAGCATTCCCCCCAACTGAAGCGGATCGTCATCACGGACTCCGGTCACCGCCTCAATGAGGTCGAGCAGCGCCTCCTCGCCGGACGCGGGATCGGGCAGCGCGAGCAGCTCGTCCGGTGTCGGAAGCCGCTGCATCGTCACTTCGGTAAGCGGGATGAACTCCTCCACCGACAGCCGGTTCTCCCCGACGATCGACTCGGCGGTGAACTCCGTGCCGAAGACGTCGGTCGCCACCTGCAGCAGGCGCGCCACCTCGCCGTCGCCCGCCCCCGACGCGAGCGTCGCCGACGTCGCCACCGGGCAGATGCGCCCCAGCGGGCGTCCCTTCTCGGACGCGCCGACCGCGGACGCGAGCCGCCGCAGCAACATCGCCACATCTGTACCCTGCGCTCCGTCGTACGTGTGGAACTCGTCCACCACGACGTATCGGATGTCCGACTCCCGCCACAACATGGCGTCGTCCTCGCGTTGCAGCAGCAGGTCCAGCATCTTGTAGTTGGTGATCAGGATGTCCGGCGGCGACAACTGCATGTCCGAACGCCGTGTATGCACCTTCTCGTACTGCGTCACCGCCCGGTCGCCGATGTACAGCCCCGCCCGCAGCCTGCCCAGATCGTCGTTCTCCTTGAGCAGGTCGTTGATGCGCTGTGCCTGGTCGGTCGCGAGCGCGTTCATCGGGTACAGGAACACCGCCTTCACGCCGGTCTTCCCCGCCCTCCGCTCCCGGCGGCAGTGATCGAGCACCGGGTAGAGGAACGATTCCGTCTTGCCCGAGCCTGTGCCCGTGGTGACGATGGTCGGCTGCGGCGTGTGCCCGTTCGCGGAGGTCAGCCGCGCGAACGCCACCGCCTGATGCGCGTACGGCGTGAACCCCGCACGCTGCCACTCCAGATGCTCGCGCCACTCCTCGCCGGCGGTCGTGAAAGGCGTATGAATCCGCAGATACGGCCCCCGGAACATCCCTGATGTCTCGTCCCCGAGGAACCGGTGCAGCGCCTCACGTGCCCCCTCGTCGCTGAGCGCGTACGTCGTCGACAGGTACTGCAGCAGGCTCTCCTTGAGCGCCCGCGCCTGAAGCGTCGGCCTCACGGCTTCGGTACCTCCTGTTTGACTGGATCCCACGCGCCACGGGCGATCGCTTCATCGAGCCGCTTCTGAAAGACGGCGTGCGCCTCGCGCATCTCCGTTTCGCGATCCGCCTTGTAAAAGGGGGCCGTATAGCTCTCGGGAACGGCGCTGATCTGCGGAGATTTTAAGTACGCCTCGAACTGCTTCCAGTGCTCCTTATCCTGACCATGGCCATAGGTATACCGATCGCCAGCGATTTTCCGCTCGTTGGCGTCAAACCAGGTCACTAGATCAAAGTCCTGCATAATGGGGAATCGCGCCCGATACATGGTGACAAGAGTGTCGGCGTCAATGCCAAGCCATGCGGCGACAAGGGCATCGATTTCGACCAGAGCCGCTCGGCGGGCATATTCAGAACGGAGTGGTATGTCGCGCTGCCAGTCCGGCGTCACGGCGTGGAGTTCCGTCTTCATACCCTTCCAGACGCGAGCCCAGGGTTCATATGTCACCCAGGTGGGGTCAAAGAGCTCCTGCCACAGGTTCGCGTAGGCGGTGGTGAGGCAGTTCAGACGGAGAGTTCGGAGGAGAAGGGCAGGAGCGAGAGGGTGGTCGGTCTGAGGAGCGGGCATTGCGTGTGCTCCTGCAACCTGGAGGTCGCCTCGGCCAGTTGTACGTAAGAAGTAGTCCAGTGGCAGTGACGCCCAGAACCCAGCCATGAGCACAGTCGCTCTCGGGGTGGGCATCGCCAAGCTGTGAACCATGTGGACATGCGCTGGACCAGGAGGGATGATCGCGGCGAACAGGGCACGCTCAGTGTCAGGAGCGATCTGCCGCCGCCACGCCAAGCGATAAAATTCTGTGTAGGGCCGAGTCGCCATAGCGACAAGCGCCTCGTCCACCTCCTTGTCTGTGATCTTTGCCTCAGGGAGTTTCAGTGTCTTGGCTAACCTGGCCCGCACTATCGAGATCTCTTGCTCCGAGGCGCGCAATTTCTCAAGCCGTACGTGATTCAACCACCTGCCTTGCGCGGCGCGATACGTACTGTCGTCTGCCACACGCCGGTACTCGGACTCCGGTACGACGTCAGACGGAATCTGCACATGATCGAGTCCTCGCACCTCGCCACCGCCTTGACTGGGCTGCTTGAAGAGCGGGTTGGCCACGCCAAGCTGCGGACCCTTGAGGATGACTTCGTCCCAGGAATCGACTTGATAGTCCGCGAGTCCTTCCCGGTTCGTGTTGTAGTCGATAAGCGGAGTGTTCTTGCCAGCACCGAATACAGGCTTCTTTGCGCCACTCTCGTCGAAACCACGGGTGATCTGCGGCCCGAGCGCGCCGAGCCGCAATGGATACCCAGCCAGCGCGTCGATGGCTAAGTCCTCCGCTGTACTTACCGGTGAAAGTAGTCGAGCCTGCTCGACCGGCACGTCCTGCTCGCTTGACAGTCGCTGCCACCGGGCCAAGGTGTGCGGCGTGACACGGATGACGCGCCGCTTGTGTGGGCGCTCGTCCCACGCGCCCCGGAACTTCACCCCGGGTGCGTCGCCACTGCCATCGTGAGCGGCAGAGAGGCGCAGCGAGTCAACCGAGAAGAGCCAGGACAGGTGGTCGAAAGAGATCTCGCCGGGTTCCCCGTAGATATGCACGCCAAAGTGGCTGGATCTGCCGACAGGGGGTGGGAAGAAGCGGTTGCCAGCGTTGACGAAGTCCGCATGCACACGCAGCCGCCGATATGCCGCTTCCCTAAGAGCGGCATCCTTGTCGCCATTGAAGTGCGTGTCAGGGTGGATGAGCCCAACGCTGCCACGAGGTGCGGTGTGGTCCCACATCTGGCACATGAAGGCGCGGTAGAGGTCCGGCTGACTACCCGCGATGAGTGGATATACCTGCGAAGCCGAGAGATAGTTAGCAATGGTGACGGTCGAGGTCACCTCGCTCAGCAAATATGCAGCCACTTTAGGCTTCGCGAGCTCGTCACTCCGGCGCTGCTTCTTGTCTGCCGCCGACGGCTTTTCCGTGAGCATGAACCATGGCTCGTACTCGGCGAGGACGGAGTTCTCCTTCCACTCTGGCCGCACCCACGGCGGGTTGCCTACCTGGAGGTCGAAGCCGCCGCCTCGTGCGAAGACGAGGGCGAACTCCAGCTCCCAGTGCAGGAAACCCTGTTCTTTCGCGATGTCGCGCACCGTCCGGAGCCACGGGAACCGGTCCTCGGGATTGCCGGGGTCCATTCCCATGAAGGGGGGAATCGTTTGTTCGAATTTCTTCAGTTCATCGAGACTCTTGGAAGCGTCGAGGAGGGTTCCTTCTGGCACCTCGGCCGTACCTAGCATGGCCTCCAGGAACTCCAGCCAGTCGTCAAGGTCCTTGAGCGGGACGATCCGGCGCTTATGCGGCGTCTTCGGTTTCGCCGCCTTCTTCTGCTCCTTCGGCCCGACCTTCTTGAACTCCACGACCGCGTCGTCATCCGCGGTCGACTCCAGGTCCCAGATGGTGGTTTGTTCCGGCCCCACTGCGAATAGGGCCATCGTCTCGACGAATCGCGGCGCGGGCTTCGGCACCGGGATAGCCGGCGGCTCAGGAGGCTCCCGGGGCTCGGGCTCCTCCCCGGTCAGGGGCATCCCGCCGAGGGCCTCGTGGAGCTCCTCGGCGTCGCTGACCACGCTGTGCGTCCCGTACTCGCCGTCGGTCCCGTCCAGCAGCCCGGCCTTGTCAACCGGCCAGAACCACAGGGCGCACCAGGCGTCCATGACCGTCTTCAACCGCCAGTACGGAGTGTCGACGGCGTTGAAGAGGTCTTCCAAGACTTTTTCCTTCGGCACCGCCTGGTCGGGGTACTGGAGGAAGGCGTACTCGGGATCCGCGGGATCGGCCTGCCAGACATCGATCCGGCGTGCGATCTCCCTCTCGGAGAGTTGCATGCGCTTGACGACGGCCGACCAGAGGAACTCGACCTTCCGGGCGGCGTCCCGCAACCGTGTGAACTGCGAGGGCGCTTCCCGCTTCGGCTGCTTGGTCCTCGGGTCGAGCTTGGGGCTGCCGTCCTTGTTGAGGTGTGCGGTGCTGCGCTGGGGGCGTTGCAGGATCCCCTTCCTCCATGCGGCGAGCCGTTCCACGCCTTCCTTGGCGAGTCCCTTGGCCTCGGCCGAGCCCGTGACCGCGGCCCAGCCCGGATTCGGCAACAGGAACTGGTGCACCGCGTCGTCGGGCAGCAGCTGTGGCTCGCCGTTCTTGAGGAAGGGAAGCGGCGTCGGCGGCAGCGCGCCCTTGGCCTTCAGCCATGCCTTCTCGATGCCAGCGACGTCGTCTCCGGAGTAGACCGCGCGGCGAGCGCCGATAAGGGAGTTGCCGCGGCGCAGATGCAGGCCGAACCACGGAGCGCGCATGCCCGGGTGCATGGTGTTGAGCCAGAGCGACACCTCTGCCAGCTCAACGCCGGTGGCGTTGAGGTCCACACCATAGGCGTTGTGCAGTGCGATGTACGCCTTGGCCTTCTGCTTCTCTGTGATCGCGTCGGCCGCCGGGATGGTGATGTCGAGTTCTTCCTGGCGACGCCGTAGGTATTCGTCGGCGACTTGGTTGATGGCCTCGTTGAGAAACGCGCCCGAGCCGAGCGCCGGCTCGCAGATCTTGTACTTCAGCAGCTCGGAGGCCCGCGTCTTGATCACGTTTCCGTTCTCGTCGCGCTCCTGGTCGAGGCGGTTCTTGAGGGTGAGCTCGACGGTGACCTTGGTCAGTGACTCAGGGGTGTAGTACGAGGCGGACGTTTCCCGGTCGCGGCCCGCGAGCCGGTAGACGAAGGAGCCCCGGTCGTACTTCTTGGGTCCGCGCAGGCCCTTGCGGGCGTCGGCCTCGTCGTAGTGGACGAGGGTATTGTCCGGGTACTGGTTCTGCTTGCGCGATGGGATGAGCCAGGAGCCCTGCTCCGGGTCGCCGCCCTTGGCCACCTCGCACAGCTCTTCGTCGGCGATGATGCCGGTGTAGGACATCAACCCCTCGTAGACGGCGCCGAGTTGGTTGATGCCGAGATTGCGGTAGGAGATGAAGCCGCCACGTTCGCCGCGCCTGCCCTTCTGCATGGTGAGGAGTCGCAGCACTTCGTGGAGGGCCTCGTTGCGCAAGCGCAGGTCGAGCCAGCGCGGCTCGTCGTCCTCATCGCTGCGCGGGTCCAGGACGCCAGTGCCGATGAGGCGGATGGCGGTCGGTTCGAAGAGTTCGCTGCGCAGCGGTTCGAAGCGCAGGCCGCGGTCCTCGCTACGGCGGGCGGCCTTGGCCTTACGCGTCTCCTCGTCGTCACCGGGCTGATCGTCGTCGGGTTCGGTGCCGTACTCCCGGTGGCCGAAGTTGACCTTGTTGAACAGGACGTCTAGGGACGCGTAGAGATGGAAACCGTTCCTGGCCTCCTCCTCGACGAGTTCTTCATCGCGCCCCACGAGCTCCCTGAGGCGAGCCATGGAGTAGCCGGCCTCGTACGATCCATCGTCGGCGGGGAGGATGCCCAGTTCGGGACGGGCTTCCGCGTAGAGCAGGAACAGGATGCGGTAGAGGTAGCGCAGCGCTTCGCGAGTGAGTTCCCGGGCGAAGGGGATCTTGGGGCTTGCGATGTCGGTAGGGGTGACGTTGTTCGTCGGCTCGGCCATCCGGCGAAGAACTTCGTTGGCGATGATCTCCACCGAGCGCTGTAAGCCGTAGCGCAGTTCGCTGGAGACGCCGACCGCGTTGTCGCTCGAGGACTTGAGCAAGGCATCGATCGCGCGGCTCCGGTCGTTCTCGCCGGGGCGGAGCATGTCGAGGCTGAACAAGGCGGCGATGGTGGCGAGCTCGCCCTGCTGGGTGCGGTCATTGCGCTCCAGCGCGGCGTCGAGGTTGGCCGCGAGGTAGCGGCCTTCGCTCCAGGCGTGGCGGTCGGCGAGCAGGATCACACCGCCGCACAGCAGCAGGATGAAGCGTGGGTGTGGGCCGCCTGCTTCGCCGAGTTCGCTCTGAAAGAGCCAGGAGGCCAGAGCCGCGCCCGTTTCGTATGACTCGCTCGCGCTCACACGCAAGGGCGACAGCAGTCGCCCGGCGCCATCGGCGTTGAGGGCATAGTCATTGACGGCGGCCCAGCCGCAGTCGAGGGCGATGATGCCGTGTCCGTGATAGGCGACGGTGAGGGTGTGGTCGCGGCCGGCTCGGTGCACGGTGAGTTCAGCCGATGTGGTTTCGTAGCCCAGGGCACGCAGGACCATCTGGTGCCACTCCTCGAGCCGCTTGATCCACTCTGGGTTGTTGTGCGTGGCGAGGCGGGCTTCATCCTCAGCGTCAGCCTGGGTGGTCTCGGCGAAGTAGCTGCGCAGCTTCTCTGTGAGGTACGGGGTGCGAAGGGTGCGTAGCAGTTCCCGCGGGGTCCTACGCGGGTCATTCTCGTCACCCTCACGCGAAGTCCAGGTGGCGAACAAGCCCTTCTTCAGGTCGCTGCCGAGTTGTTCGGCGAAGTAGTGCGCGGAGAAGTACTCGCCGCGGTTGGTGAAGGAGGCGAAGTCGGTGCTCATCGTGTGCTGCCTCCTTCGGCGACAGTGTGCGGCTCGAGCACAGCCAGCAGGCGCAGCATCGGCTCGCCCGCCGTCTCCAGTGACTTGATCAGTTGCAGCCGCCGCCTGGCTGTCTGGTCCAGCTCCGCTTCTTTGGGGCGGGAACTGGCGAACAGCGCTTCCTGCCTCCACTCCGCGACCCGTTGGCGGTAGGGAGCGAGGGTCGCGTCGATCTGCTTGCGGTACTCGACTTCGAGAGCGACGAGATGCCGCTGTGCGGCATCGATCGCATCCGGCACCAGCGCGCGGAGGCAGGACAGATCCCGGGGAGTCGCGCGGCCGGGCATGTTCGGACCGACACCGTAGCGCTCCAGTACCTCCGCGGTCAGCGTTTCCACTACGGAGGCGTCAGGGAGCTGGGAGACAGCCATCCATTCGACGACGGTGGGCTTGCCGAGTGCGTTGGAATAGATGCCCTGTACCAGGTACGTCGGACCGTCCACGGTGGCGGAGAGCACGGGGGCCTGGTGACGGCCGACCTCGACCAGGACCTTGTCTGTGAGCCAGTCCAGAACCGGATGGATGTCGGTGACATACGAAACGTTCGGCCACTGGGAGGCGGTGGTCTCTCGTGCCGCCTTCAGGCGTGCGCCGGCGAGTTCCTTGGAGAAGGTGATGCGCATCCGCCCCGGCTGAGTCTTGCGCGGCAGGATCTGCTGCTCGTCCAGGTACGACTTGGGAAGCGCCTTGAGCCGGTACAACAGGTCACGCGGGGGCTCGAAGGCGATGGTGCCATCGTCGTCGCGTCGCAAGGACAGCATGTCCTCGGGATTGGGGTGGCAGACCTGCCGCAGCGCCTCTTCGAAGTAGTCGGCTGTGGACCGGAAGAGCGTCGGCACCACGGCGCGGGCCACGTCGGGGTGTTCGTGGACCGCACCCACCTGACCGAGAATCCCGGCGAGGAAGGAGGCGCCGTTTTGCTTCGAGCGCTTGATGGACTCCTCGACCGTACGGCCCGCGATCAGGTCCTGTGTCAGGCGGTCCTCCTCCTCCTTGGCGCGGTACAGGCCGGTAACGGCCTCGGCGGACCCTTCGATCTTGTGGGCCTCCTCCTCACGTCTGAGCAGCTTCTCGCCCACCAGACGGTCATCCAGAGTTCGGGGCTGTCCGGTCGTCTCGTCCGTGCGCCACGGTATGTCGCTGGTGAGGATCAGCGCGCGAAACTCAGGCTGCCGTTCCTGTCCATACCGGTCGATGCGTCCGTTGCGCTGCTCGATCCGGATCAGGGACCACGGCAGGTCGTAATGGATCAGCAGGTTGCACTGCTGGTGCAGGTTGACGCCCTCGGAGGCGACATCTCCGGTGAACAGGATGCGTACGGGGTCGTCGCGCAGCCCGAACTTCTCGACGATGGCCTGCTGTTCCTGATCCGTGGTGGCCTCGCCGTGCATGACCAGGACGGCCCCCCGAAATCCCAGCCAGGGCTTCTTCTCGTCCGGGCTAGCAATCCGCTCGAAGCCCAGGGCGGCGGGGACGGTCTGAGCCAGCCACTTCGAGGTGGGGATGCTCTCCGAGAACACCACCACACGGGTATCGGACCCGGGCCCGACACCCATACTGCGTAATTCGTCCACCAGCGCCGCCAGCTTCGCCGAGTCCTGATCCTCGATCTGCTCGGCGAGGCGTCGCAGGTCCACCAGCGCGGCCCGCTCCGCCTCGCGCGCTGCGGGATCGTCGGGCCGTGTCTGTCGCCTCACACCGTTCCGGGGCTTGCCGGCTGCCGGATCGTCGAGGTTCCCGATCCGGGTTTTGATTGTTTCCAGCAGGGCCCTGTGCGAAGACAGGAACGACTTCAGCAACCGATACGGAACCAGCTGGTGCCTGCTCACCGATGGCATCGACGGATCGGCGGGAATCCACCGCGTGGCCAGCTCCTTGAAGACCGCACGCTCCTTGTCGGTGGCCGCAACATGAATGGGCTTGGATGGGCCGCGATCCGCCCAAGCGCCCTTGAGCGATTCCCGAACCTCCCGTGAGGTCTTCGTGCGCCGGATGTAGAGATGGCTGAGGTCAGCTACCTCGTACTGGGACGGGTTGGCGATCGCCGCCTCGTCCAGCATTTTGACGAGCTCGGCAAACGAGGCAGCATCGCCGTTGTGTGGGGTGGCCGAGGCCAGCACGAGCGCGTCGTTCGTCTTGCGTGCCAGCAGGCGAGCCAGTGCGTTGTTCTTGGTACCCCGGTTGACGAGGTTGTGGGATTCGTCGATGACGACGGCGTCCCAGTCGGTGCGCTCCAGATGGTGCGCATACACATCGCCCTTCAGGGTGTCCATCGAGATGATCACGCGCTTGAAGTATGCGAACGGGTTACGCCCCGCGGGGATGTCCTGCTGCACTCGTTGAATACCGGTCGAGTCCAGGCGGACCAGCGGGATCCCGAACCTGGTCCACAGCTCACGTTGGAACTGCTCCAGCACGTGCTGCGGCGTCACCACCAGGATTCGCTCGCCACGCCCGCGCCGGATGAGCTCCGCCAGGAGCACCCCAATCTCCAGAGTCTTGCCGAGGCCCACCACATCCGCGATGAGAATCCGCGGCTGTGGGTTCTTCATCGACAGCGCCAGTTCTGCTGGTCGCAGTTGGTGGATCTGCTGGTCCATGAGGAAGTTGTCTGCCAGCGCCAGTCCATGCTCGGTCTGCGGGAGGAATGTCTTCCGGATGATCGCTTCGAGGAAGAGCCGGGACCGGCGGTGATTCGGCGAATCGTCCGGCACCAGTCTGGTCTCGCGCGGATCCAGCTTCTGAACAGCGTCCAGCCGGTCGTAGAAGGTGGCGTCCATTCCGCGGACAAATGGAGAGATGCCGGTGACCTCGACCATCCACCCGTCACGATGAGTGGGCGTGCACTTGCGTACGAGCCATAACTCGTCGCGGATCAGAACCTGGGCCCCTGGCGCATACCCTCCCGAGGCCGGTAACTCCTCCGACGAGATTTCGTCAGGCTCCGAGGCGTCCCGTATCGCATCGCTCCGACCGTCCACGGTTCCTGCCTCGACGCCCAACGCCCGCTCCGATTCCTCACCCACGGGGCCACCCCACGCCATTCGACTTCACATGGCGTACGGACGGCTCCAAGCCTGCTCCATACAGTCGTCCGCCGCCTCATAAAGGATGACGGCAAGATCATCACAGTTCGGCATCCACCGCGTACTCCGCCCGCAACTCGTCTGCAACCCGCTTCGACGCCGGTAGCCGTCCGCCTGTGTCTCGCGGCCTCGATTCCGTCTTCGGGGACACGACAGGCTCCGCGGACGTGGGCGTCTGTTCCTGTTGCTCTGCATCCCCCGTTTCTGGCTCGCTGGTCTCAGCATCAGCTCGAAGACCATCGAGGGGCGAGTCCGGGCCCATCTCCATGGCCTTGGCCCGGTCCTCGAGCAGTTTCTCGAACGACGGAGACAACGTCTCCGTAGCTGCGTCGGGTGCACCATCGACGGTCGTCCGCGCGATCAACGCGAGCCGCGCGTCTGCCGGTGTCAATCCGGCGGACTTCACTAACGTCTGGCATGCCTCGGCTACTGCATCAAGCGTCGGCCGATTCTCCGGGGCATGAGCGAGCATCGAGGAGATCAACGGCTTGAGCCCCTCCGGCACTGCTTTCAGGTTCGGACCGATATCAGGGTTCGTCACCTGCACAGCGACGGCCTCCCACGTCGCACCGTCGTACGGGTAGTGACGGGCCGCCGTGTACAAGAGCACTGCGCCGAGTGCGTACACGTCTGCTGCGGGTGTCACCTTTGGGTTCCCGCCCGCCTGCTCCGGTGGCATGCAGCGCACGGTCCCGATGATCATGCCGCTGTGCGACAGGGACTCCTTCGCGGCATCCGTGAACGCGCCGAGCCCGAAGTCGATAATCATGGGGCCTTCTTTGCCCATGATGACGTTCTGAGGCTTGAGATCCCGGTGTAGCAACCCCGCGGCATGCACAGCGGCAAGCCCCTCAGCCAGCAAAGCACCTAGGCTAGCGACCAGCGGCAAAGGGAGAACGCCGTCCTGGTCCACATAGGCCAAGAGCGTGCGCCCGGCCACGTACTCCATTGCCAGCCAGGGTCTGTCTGCGAACGGGTCGGCATCCAGGAAACGCGCCACCCGGTTGGTGCCGATCACCGTTCGTGCTATCAGCGCTTCCTTCTCGAAGCGCGCCCGGGTATGGGGATCGAGCTTGTCACTCCGGATCAGCTTCACCGCCACCGGATCACCGCTCGGGGTGTAAGCGAGGTACACCTCCCCCATTCCCCCCGACCCCAGCTCTTTGGCCACGGTGTACCGGCCAATCCGCTCAGGCGCTTCCGTCATTCGCTGCTCAACACTCCTTGCACACGCCCGTACGCCAGCTGATCCAGCTGATCAAGGTCCGATTAAGCCTAATCGTTCCCGGTTCCCAGCACGCGGGGTTCTGCCGCCTCCGCCCTGTTTTGCTGAGCGGCACTCTGAGCCCTGATGCGCCCTGATCAAGCGATGAACTCAGCAGGAAGGTTGGTCCAACGGCCTACGCAGTGCACTCGCTGCCCCTTGCACATGACCAAACCGATCCAGTCGACGTGCGTCATCGGAGGCGCGGCAACTGTCACGTTTGCCCGACCTCAGTTGGGTTGTCCGCCCCTCGTGGACAGGCATCCTCTGCACCATTCACGAGAGCACATCTTGGGTCCTTCGGCTGCCATTCGAAGCAGTAGGCAGGAAATGTGAATCCCTGTCGCCTATCATCGACTTTTGAAACCAGTGGGGGTTATGACGAAGTAGCGCCTCGTGGGGCAGCTGACGGGAGGCGTGTGGACAAGATTGTGGTCGAGGAACGGTCCATAGAGCTGCCCGCGCGGTGGTCCAAAACGATCGAGTTCAACAAGAACACTGCACGTCAGCTTCTGGTTCCCCCGAGAAAAGCTCGGATCCTCACCGGAGGAGGATCGGCATGGGCAGTCGCTGACGGCCATCGCTGGCCAATAGCCGCAGCACCGGCATCCGCCCATGCTGACCTCATCCGAAGGAAGGACGGCCGCCTGGCGTGGGTCAGCGGGAAACTGCCAGACACGCCAGCCAAGGTTCAGTCCAGCCTCGCAGGTGCCTTCCGCTTGCCTGCGCTCAGTTCCTCCTCACCGAGCCATCAAGGCCTGCGGTCTCCACAGATTGGAGCGCTCCTGGCAGTCTTCGCCCATTGGACCACCGGAAGCCTTCAGCCTGCGACGGTCGTCATGCCCACGGGAACTGGGAAGACGGACACCATGGTCGCGGTTTTCGCGGCAGAACGCCCCGAGCGATTGCTTGTGCTCGTTCCTTCCGACGTGCTACGTAGCCAGACCGCCGGCAAATTTGAAACCCTCGGCGTCCTTCCGGAGCTCGGGGTAGTGAGCGACCAGGCAAAGCGGCCTGTCGTCGGGCGCGTAGGGCACAGCTTCGAGTCTGTGGACACTGCTCGTGCCTTCGCGCGGGCGTGCAACGTGGTCGTGGCCACGCCTTCGGCCTTGTCCGAGTCCGACGAGTCCGTACGGCAGGCCTTTCTAGGTCCTGTTTCCCGGATCTCCTGATGTGATCAGGGTGTCGCCCCCACCCTGGTCGGCATGGGAGGCCGAGGAGATTTAACCAACGCGGAGTGGGAGCGGCTGAAGCCATTGCTCCCACCCGCGGGAACACGCGGTGGCCGGTGGAGTGAGCACCGCATGGTCATCAACGGGGTGTTGTACCGGGCCCGGACCGGGCTGCCGTGGCGAGACCTGCCGGAACGCTTCGGGCCATGGCTCACGGTGTACAAACGGCATCGCCGCTGGTCTGCCGACGGCACCTGGGAACGTCTGCTCGCGCAGGTGCAGGCCGCCCAGGACGCTGAGGGCGGGATCGACTGGGAGGTGTCGGTCGACTCCACGACGGCTCGAGCGCACCAGCAC